>NZ_JBFBGU010000020.1:0-182164 GCF_040684855.1 Actinoplanes sp. NPDC089786 | reverse complement strand
TCGCGATGTCAGGCAACGGGTAGCTGACCGACACCTTCAGCACCACTCGTGACGAGCGCTGCTGTTGTTTCTGGGCCGGAAACTACTGGGAGGCGTGGTGCGGTGGTGCCCTGGTGGAAACACACCGACTGGATCCGTTGTGCCCAGCCGGTGTGCTGGGACCGTAGGTCCTGGTAGAGCTCGAGCAGTGCCCGCCACTCGAGGACCTGCGACGGCGGGATGTAACACTCCGGCAGTCGGCCCGCCGCCAGCAGTTCGCGCAGCAGTTTCGCGTCGGCCTTGTCGGTCTTGGCCCGGCGTTTCGGGCCCCGCAACACCGACGTGTCGGCCGGCTCGGCCAGGTGCGCGGTCACGCCGGCCTTGTCCATTTCTTCGGCGATGTATCGCCAGCCGGTGCAGCCTTCCATCGCGAACTCCACCGAACCTGTCGTGGTCGGGTCGAACCGGGTCAGCCAGTCGGCCAGGTGTTCCCGGTCGGCCGGGGCGATCCGGCCGCGTTCCCACTTGTCGTTCTGCTCGTCGACCCAGTCGAATGTCAGCTGCTTCCGGTGGATGTCCAGGCCGCCTACGATTGCCATCGGGACCTCCTCAAGCTCCGTGACCATCGATGTCCAACGCAGAAATCTGCGTCTGAGCTGAGGAGGCCCCCCAAAACCGCCGGCCGTCAAGACCCCGAACGGCGTACACCTCAACTCAGCCCACCGACCGTGACCGGCCGATGCATGTCATCTCTCATGCCGCTCCGGGTGTGCTGGTGTTCATCGCTGCTGGTGGCACACGGTGAGGTATGGCTGCCTTTCCTGCTTCCGCGCCCTGTGCCGTCGCTTCCGATCAGCTCGTCGTGCGAGCCGCGGTGAGCACCACGCCCGGCTGACACCCCCACACCCGCAGAAATCAGGCAACCCCACCACAGGCCCCAATCGTCATTCCAACCCCGAACAATCACACCCGGAGCAAGCCGACCACGCGATCGGCGACTCCCGCACGCCCGCCGGATCACCCCATACAGAAATGATCAACACCAAACCAACACCGACTGCGTCGGTGGATCAAGGCTGAGGGGGCGGCGGCGCAGCAATGCGCCGTCGCTACCCGGCCGAGTCCGGCGCGTCGGACGCTGACGATCGTTACGTTACGTTGCGTTGCCACGGCTTGGCCGTGTCGGCAGAGTTTCGGCCTCGTTCGCCGACGCCCGGATCAGCGGCAGGCGGTACGGTTCGTGGCCCACGTCGCTCGGGTCATCTCATATTCGACCTCGCCCAGATCGGCTCCCGGAAGCGGGTCGTCCCAGGACGGGAAATATGTGCGCACGTACCGCATGCCGATCTTCTCCATGACGCCCCGAGAGCCCCTATTCACCGCCATGGTCTGAGCGATCACTCGGTTCTGTCCGACAGTCTCGAAGGCGTATCGCAACAGGACGCGCGATGCTTCGCTGGCAAGGCCCTGCCGCCAGTAGCGACGAACAAGCCGGTAGCCCAGGTCGGTGATCGTAGGGTCATCAGGTTGATCGGGACCGTGCGCCGGCGGAAGCATCATGAGCCCAACGAACTCACCGTCCTCCTCGTTCCGCGGCGCCGCCGAGCCAGGTACTGCCGAATCTGACCCGAACGCCATCCAGTAACCCAAGCCATCCACCACGCCGGCCAGCGCCATCCGCTGCGCGTGCGAGGCGACCACCTCGTCCCTGGACCGTGCCCGTCCCCAGATGTATCGCAGTACTTCCGGATCGGCATCGAGCCGCACCTCCAACTCCAGATGCCGATCCGCCAACGGGATTAGCAGCAACCGGTCGGTGCGCAGAATCGCTTGGGGCACCCGGCAACCATCACACAGCAACCGCAACTGGCGCGATGGGAATTCATCGGTGAGGGCATCCGGATTTGCCGCCGACCGTGCTCGTGGCACCCCGGCCGATCGTCACGCTGCGTACGGCCGGCACGGCTGCGGTGGACGCACGGTCATGCCGATGACAGGGCGCTCGATCATGCGGCGAAATGATGCCGCCGATCCACCGGGTAGAGCACTCGGAGTAGTTGGTCGATGGATTTAACAGCGCGTATTGAAGTGCGTTCCGTGACCGATATTGTGCTCGATGTGATGATCATGAAGTTGTCCGCTCTTCTTGGTGTGGTGATTGTCGGCGGCCTGAATCTGGAAGCGCCCGTGTAGATTGCGCGGCGTCAGGCATCGCGGAGCGGTTGCGGAGCAGTTCTGGCTGTGCCGATCCAGCCGGCGCCGGTCTTCAGTGGCCCGTTCGGGCCGCAGACGGTTGAGGCGTCACCGGTCCAGCACATCATGCAGTTCACCGGGAGTCCGACGTTGGCCGGCGCTGGCGTCATGCTGGTCACCAACCACCACATTTTGTCGACACACCTGGATGCGTTGTCGCACGCCGTGCAGGACGGTCAGGTGTATCCCGGCCGTCCGGTGAACGAGGCCATCACCATGGGCGGCGTCGTCCGAGGTTCGACCGCGTCTTTCGCCGCTGGGATCGTGACCCGGGGGATCCTGCTCGACCTCGCGGCCGACGGGCCGGTGCCTGTGGACCACGCGGTCACGTCGCAAGATCTCGAAGCCGCGGAGGAACGTTACGGCGTGCGGCTCGAGTCGGGTGACGCGCTCGTCGTACGGTTCGGGTGGGTGAAGACGCGCTACCGCGGCAATCCTATGCCGGGTATGAGCATCGATGCGGTGCGCTGGATGCACGCCCGCGGCATGTCCGTCTATGCCGGGGACCTCTCGGACTCCCATCCGTCGCTGGAGCCGGGCCGCCCTTCGGCGATGCACGGGGTGGGCCTGCCCCGGCTGGGCATGCCCTTGATCGACGCCGTGGACGCCGATGAACTCGCTGCCGTCTGTGAGGAACTCGGCCGCTACAGCTTTATGTTCGTCGCCGCGCCGCCGCGCATCCACGGGTTGACGGGAGTTCCCGTCAACCCAGTCGCGATCTTCTGACGAGCTCCAGCCGTAGCATTCCGCGCAGGAAACTACCGCGGGGTTGGTGCGCAGGTACTACGTAGCTCCACGGCACCGGCGACGGCTTCGCAGCCCTCGGCCGGCTCACCGGACGCAACCGCGGCCGTCATTCGAGACCGCTACCAACGAACCCGACGCACTCTCCGGCAATCAGTCCGACCGGCACACCGATTCGGCTCAAAGCACCGATGAGAATCGCGGAACCCGTCAAGGTCCGTCGTACTTCATCTCGAACGCCCATCCCGGGTCGGCCGGCAGCGCTCCGGCGGCGGCGCCACCGCGAGGGCAGCCAGGCGTAGCTGTTGAGGGCCAGCCCGAGCGAGCCAGAAGTGAAGGTCTTGCGTAACCGGGTGGTCGGCGGGGTATCCGGTCGCCGTGACAGGTCGGCGTTTCGTGCGGACGGGTGCGGCGGCCTGGCGGCGGCTGCGCCGCGTCGGCTGGCTGGACCACGTGGTGCGGGCCGGTCTGCGGTACGACACGGCCGACGGCGGACGGCTCGCCGCCGCCGTGACCTACTACTCGTTCTTTGCCACGTTCTCGCTCGGACTGCTCGGCGTCGCGGTCTTCGGGTTCATCCTGGACGACCCGGCGGTGCTGCGGTCGGTGGAACGGTACTTCGCCGAGAACCTGCCCCATGTCGACGTCCTGACGTTGCGCTCAGCCCGGAACACGGTCGGCGTCATCGCGTTCATCGGGTTGCCGATCGCGGGATGGTTCTGGGTCGACGTGTTGCGCTCGTCGATCCGCAAGATCTGGCAGCTGCCCGAGTACCCGGGCAAGCTGGTCGTCCGTGTGCTCGTCGATCTCGTCGTGCTGGCCGGACTGGGCATTCTGCTGGCCGCCTCGCTCGCCGTGGCCTTTGTGACCGCCGTGGCCGCGAACCGGTTGGTCGACGCCGCGGACACCGACACCGGCTCGTCGCGGTGGGTGCTGGCGACGGTCGGGCTCGTGCTGGGCCTCGGGGTGAACACGGTGCTGGCCGCCGGCATGCTCACCGGACTGCCCCGGGTGCGGATGCCGCTGCGCCGAGTGCTGGGACCGGCGCTGCTGGTCGCCGTGGGTCTGGAACTGCTCAAGACCCTCGGGCGGTTGTACGTGCAGCGCACCGAAGCCAATCCCACATATCACCTCGTCGCCGGGTCGGTCGGGCTGCTGGTGTTCCTCAACGCCGTCAATCAGCTCGTCCTGTTCGCGGCGGCGCTCACGGCGACGAGCACGACCGGCCGCCCGGCCGACCTCGCGTCCGAGGGCGGCGGCGAAACGCCGCCCGCGACGGCGTCCGGGAAGGCGACGTCCGGGCAGGCGGACCGGGTGGATCGATGACACGAGTGAAAGGCGCGGCCACGGCGGCCTCCAGCCAGGCGTCCGGGCCGGACGGCGGACGGGTCCCCGCCGGCGAGGTGCACGCCTGGCTGCCCGGCACCAACCAGACCGTCTGCGGTCTGGCGTTGAGTCGTACCCGGCTGCTTCGTTTTCCGCACGTGCCGTTCGACTTCCGAGCCACCGATGTGCTGACCGCCGAGGACGAGATCGGCTACCTCTGCCCGCGCTGCGTGGCGGCGGCCACGCCACGCGACGCCCGGCGGTGGAAACGGGAGTCGCCGCGCCGGCCAAGGTGACCGTCCTAGTGAGGCGCCTGCGCTTGAAACCGTTTAATCCGGTCTCGCGCGGGGACGCGGGGGCTATGGAACGAGGGAACAGCAAGCACAGCCCGCGCGTCGACGAGCAGATGAACCAGGAGGTGCTCGCCGCCGTTCAGGGCAGCACCGAAGCCCGGGCCGAGGAGTGGAAGATGGCCGAGCCGTCAGCGCGCACATCGCCGCGTACGACCGGATCAAGCAAGCCGTACGCTCCGAAACCGACCGCCCGCACGCGCTGCGCCAAGCCATCATGTCGTGCCGCAGCGGCGGCGTGGTCTCGGTGATCGGCGTCTACGGCGGCCTGCTCGACAAGTTCCCCGCCGGCGCCTGGATGAACCAGTCACCGACCCTGCGCACCGGGCAGTGCCACGTCCAGCGCTACATGAAACCCCTGCTGCAACGCATCGAACGCGGCGAGCTCGACCCGACCCGGATCATCACCCATACCCTGCCGCTCGACCAGGCCGAACACGGCTTCGACATCTTCAAGAACAAGCAGGACAACTGCGAGAAGGTCGTCCTCAAACCCTGACCGTCACACGCGTCCGGCCACCGCTACCTCTGCGGTGGCCGGACGCTGCGTTGCTGGTCAGCCGATCTTCAGGAGAAGCCCGGCGAGCTCGTCCGGGACGGTGATCATGCAGTCGTGGCCGCTGTGCAGCTCCCACACCCGGTCGGTGTCCGGCGCCGGGCGCCGGGTGATGCCCTCGATCTCGTGGCCGACGCAGTGGATGTGGGTGCGCGGGATCGTTGCCACGGCCGGGTCGTCCAGACGCACCGGCTGCTCGTAGGCGAGCGCCGGCTCGTCGACCAGCATCGTGCGCAGCCAGGCGACGTCGTCCGGGTCGGTGACCCCGAACAGGCCCAGCGGGGCCGGCCACTCGGGCATCGGCGGGACCCGCCACGGCGCCTCGGACGCCGCGGCCTGGTCGAGCAGGACGCGCGTGATCGGCATGACGTCGGTCGCGGTCTCGCCGTCGGCCGGGACCATCGCGTCGAGGTAGACCAGGTGGCCGATGCGGCCGGGGACCCGGTTGGCGGCGGCCGAGATGACCAGCCCGGCGTAGCTGTGCCCGACGAGGATCACATCGGTCAGGTCCTCGGCGACGATCAGGCCGGCCACGTCGTCGACGTACGTCTCGAGGCCCACCTCCGGGCTCAGCAGGTGCGCGGTGTCGCCGTGGCCGGTCAGCGACGGCGCGAGGACCCGGTGCCCGGCCGCGGCCAGCAGCGGCGTCACCCGGTCCCAGGCCCGGCCGCTGTGCCACGCGCCGTGGACCAGCAGGTATGTGCTCATGAGACTTCCTCTGGCATGATGGAGAAGCGGGACGTTGTCCCGTTTGACGATACGGGACAGTGTCCCGTTTAAGGACGGGGTGTGGTGGGCGACACCGGGAAGCCGAAGCGTGCCGACGCACGACGCAACGAGCAGGCCCTGCTCGACGCGGCCGCCGCGGTCTTCGTCCGGTCCGGCGTCGAGGCGCCGATCCGCGACATCGCCGCCGAGGCCGGCGTCGGGACGGCCACGATCTACCGGCACTTCCCGGCCCGGGCCGACCTGATCGTCGCCGTCTACCGGCATCAGGTCGAGGAACTGGCCCAGGAGGGTCCCGCGCTCTTGGTGAGCTGCGCTTCGCCGTACGCGGCCCTGCAGAAGTGGTTCGATCAGTTCACCGGCTTCGTCGTGACGAAACTCGGGCTCGCCGCGGTGCTGCAGTCCGACGACCCCTGCTACGACCCGCTGCACTCCTACTTCCTCGAGCGGCTCGAACCCGTCTGTGCCCGGCTGCTCACGGCCGCCGCCGACGCGGGCGAGATCCGCGCCGGCCAGGACCCGGTCGAGCTGATGCGCGGCGTGGGCGGCCTCTGCGCCGGCGGCAACCGACCCCGGTACGACGCCCGCCGGCTGGTCGGGCTGCTGATCGCCGGCCTGCGGACCGGGATCGCGTAGGTTCGTCGTACCCTCTCGTGAACCCTGGCTGTCCCGGCACGTCGAGAGGGCATGACACCGTTCGCTGAAGAGCTCGCCGGCCACCTGCACCGGGAGCAGATCGACTCCGTGCTGCTGCGGGGAAATCCGCTCGGTGACCCGCATGTGCGGCCGCTGTGGGTCTATACACCGCCCGGCTACGACACGTCGGGCGACCGGCGTTACCCGGCCGTCTTCGTGCTGCAGGGCTACGCCGGGCAGGTGACGATGTGGGCCAACCGGACGCCGTTCCGGCCGACGGTCACCGAGGCGGTCGACGGTGTCTTCGCCCGGGGTGAGGCACCCGGGTGCGTGGTCGTGTTCGTCGACGCGTGGACGGCGTACGGGGGATCGCAGTTCGTCGACTCGCCCGGCATCGGCGCCTACCACTCGTACCTGTGCGACGAGGTCGTGCCGTGGGTCGATCAGCATTTCCGGACGATTGCGGCGCCGTCCGGGCGGGCCGTCGCCGGGAAGTCGTCCGGCGGCTTCGGCGCGATGATCACTCCGATGCTGCGGCCGGACCTGTTCGGCGCACTGGCCACGCATGCCGGCGACACCCTGTACGAGCACAGTTACATCGGCGAGTTCGGCAAGGCCGCGCGGGCGCTGCGGGAGTACGACCACGACATCCAGAAGTGGTGGGCCGACTTCCACGACCGGCCGGCGCTGTCCAAGGAGCACGACATCCCGCTGCTGCTGGCCCTCGGGTGCTCGGCCGCCTACTCGGCGGATCCGGACGGCACCCCGCGGCTGCCCTTCGACCCGAGTTCGGGCGAGCTGATCCCGGAGCTGTGGGACCGGTGGCTGGCCTGGGACCCGGTCCGGATGATCGACCGGTATGCCGACGCGCTGCGTTCCCAGCGGGCGATCTGGATCGACGCCGGCACCCGCGACGAGTGGTACCTGGACCTCGGCGCCACTGCCTTCCGCGACGGCCTGGAGCGCATCGGCGTCGAGGCCGACCGCGTCCACTTCGAGCTTTTCCCGGCCGGCCACGGCGCCATCGACTACCGCTACCCGCAGGCGATCGCCTGGCTGGCACAGCGCCTGGCGGCCTGAGCGGCGGCCCGGCGGCGACGCCTGGCCGCCCGGCCCGCGGCGGTTGCGGCCGTCGCGCGTCGACGGCTATGCGTAGCTGAGCCGGCCCCCGCGCGACCGGGGACCGGCTCGTGCACCCGGTGGATCAGATTCGGCCGGCGGTCTTCTCGGCCGGCGTCAGCTCGACCTGCGGCGGAGCGTCGGGGGCAACCATGCGAGGCAGCGCCTGGTCGAAGTAGGCGGCCAGCGTCGGGCTCGGTAGGACGCGGTAGAACGGCGGCAACGCCAGCACGCCCATCAGCGTGCCCCACTCCGCGGCGCGGGTGCGCTGATTCGGGGTGCCGTGGTGGTTCGGGCTGTCGAAGTTGCAGTCGCCGATGTTGCCGAACGCCTCGATGAAGTGCTTGATGCGGATCCACCGCATGGTCGCGCCGCGTCTGTGGGCCAGGAAGTACGAGCTGAAGGAGTCGGCCATCAGCTCGGTACGCCGGGTCGCCTCCGGAGCGGGCAGGTCGCTGTCGCGCAGGCCTTGCTGGTACTGGATGTGGTGGCCGAACTCGTGGCCGAGGATGGCCTGCGGCGCCACGTCGCCCAGGCCGACGCTCCGGAAGCCGGCCAGCACCCCGTCACCCACGACGATCTTGTCGGTGGGCAGACCGACGCCGGGGACCTCCACACCCTCCGGGGAGTACGCGAACGCGTTGAACGTGAAGATGGGCGCGTCGCCGTTGTCGTAGACGGGCAGCCCGGCCAGCTCACGGACCGCCTCCGCCGCTTCCCGCGCCTCCTCCGGAGACGAGCCGAACACCACCTGCAGCACGCGCGCCGTCCGGGTCGTGTCGAGCATGGCGTTGCCGTGTGCCGGCAACATCTCGATGCCGGACGCATCGATGTCCCAGAACCCTTTCAGGGCCGGGAAGGTGCGCCGCAACACCGTCGTGTCCTCGCCGTCGAGCCCGAAGAAGCGCTGGTGCTCGGGCTCCGGGAAGAACAGCGCGTCGTACATCGGGGTGTTGAAGAGAAGCAGAATCGAAGCACCGAGCCGGTCCTCGTCGGTCCAGCCGGCGATGGTCGTGGCGAGCCAGTCCTCGAGCGGGGTGGACCCGCATTCATCATCGTCGGGGTTCAGGACGGCCTGTGCCACGTCGGACAGGTCGTCGTCGATGCCGAGCCGGCGATCGAAGGCGGCTATCCGTTGTTCGTAATCGGCGGGCAGCAGGTGCTCGAGGTGGGCGATCAGCTCCTGTGGCCGGTCGGCCGGTGCGGCCTGCGCGGGCGCGGACAGGCCGAGGACCGCGACGGCCGCGGCGAGAGGCAGGGCGAGATATTTACGCATGAGCTGAGGCTCGCGAAAGCATGGTCCTATGTCGCCAGCATATCGATCGATCTGTGGCGCCTCCGATGGTACGAAAGTGCCGGGAACAGGACCGGGCCACCCCCGTATTACATGGCCCGGGCCCGTCCGCGGTTCCTCCGTATCGCCTTCCGGTGGCCGGCTCGACCATCGTGACAGTGAGTGTGGTCCCGTACCGTTAATGAAATGTTGTCGCCGAGGCCGGCGGATGTGAGGCTGGTCCGCGGAAAGCGTCGGCCTGCCGTCGCGTGTGCGTTCGAGGACGGGAGATCGCGGTGGAGGTCCGCCTGCTGGGCCCGGTGGAGATCTGGGCCGCCGGCCGGTCGGTCGAGCTCGGTCCACCGCAGCGACGGCACACCCTGGCGGCCCTGGCGGTCGACGCGGGTCGCCCGGTCACCATCGAGACGCTGGTCGCGCGGGTGTGGGACGAACCGCCGCCGACGGCAGCCCGGGTCCTGCAGGTGCACATCACACACCTTCGGCGGGTGCTGGCCTCGGCCGCGGGCACGCCACCGGCCCATCTGCTGCGCCGCTCCAGCGGCTACGTGCTCGATCTCGCGCCCGAACGGGTCGACGCCCACCGGTTCGCCGACCACATCCGCCGCGCCCGCGACGCCGACCCGTCCACCGCGCTGACCCTGCTCCGCACGGCCCGCGGCTGGTGGCGGGGCGAGCCGCTCGAGGGGCTGACCGGGCGATGGGTGGAAAGCTGCCGTTATGCGTACGGGGAGCAGCACCTCGCCGCTTCGGTGGCTTGGGGCCTCGTCGAGCTGCGCGCCGGTAACCCGCTCGCGGTGCTCGGACCGCTGGCCGAGCTCGCGGGTGATCACCCGCTGACGGAGCCGTTGGCCGACGTGGTGATTCGGGCCTACGCGACCGCCGGTCGGCCGGCCGACGCGCTGGCGTACTACGCCGAGTTCCGCCGCCGGCTCGCCGACGAGCTGGGCGTCGACCCCAGCGCCACGCTGCAGGCCCTCCACCAGGCCATCCTGCGCGGGGAACCGGTGGCGCCGCGGGAGGCGGCCGAGGTGGCGGCCCCCGTTGTCGTGCCGGCCCAGCTGCCGGCGGATGTTCCGGGCTTCGCCGGCCGTACCTTGGCGCTGCACACCCTGGACAATCTGCTCGCCGAGAAGGAGCTGGCCGTCGCGGTGGTGTCCGGCACCGCCGGGGTGGGCAAGACCGCCCTGGCCGTGCACTGGTCCCACGCGGTGCGGTCCCGCTTCCCGGACGGCCAGATCTTCATGAGCCTGCGCGGCTTCGACCCCACCGGACGGGTCGTCTCCCCGCAGGAGGCGCTCCGCGGGCTGCTCGACGCGCTCGGCGTCGCACCCGAGCGCGTGCCGGCCACGCTCGACGCGCAGGTGGCCCTGTACCGCAGCGTGGTGGCCGGTCGGCGGTTACTCATGGTGCTGGACAACGCGCGCGACGTCGAGCAGGTCCGCCCGTTGCTACCGGGTACGGCCAGCGTTGTCGTCGTGGTGACCAGCCGGGCTCAGCTCACCGGGCTGCTGGCCGCCGGCGCGTCCTCCGTACCTCTGGGCCTGCTGTCCCGGGTGGAGGCCGAGGAGCTGCTGACCAATCGGCTCGGCCCGGGGGTCGTCGCGCAGCGTGATGCTCTCGATCAGGTCATCACCGCGTGTGCCCGGCTGCCGCTGGCGTTGAGCATCGCTGTGGCCCGTACCCGGCAGACGAATTTTCCGCTGAGCGCGCTCGCCGCCGAGCTCGGTGAGGCCAGTGACCGGCTGACCGCGTTGGAGGTCGGCGATCCGGCCGGTGACGTCCGGGCGGTGCTCTCCTGGTCGTACGCGGCCCTGAGCGATGCCGCCGCCGGCTTGTTCCGGCTGCTCGGGCTGGCCGTCGGACCCGAGATCGACGTCCCGGCGCTGGCGAGCCTGGCCGGGCGGGACATTCGCGCGCCCGTGCGCGAGCTGGCCCGGGCCAGCCTGGTGACCGAGCACGCGCCCGGCCGCTTCAGCCTGCACGACCTGCTGCGCGAGTACGCCGCCGAACTCGCCCGGCGCGACGATGCGGAGGATGCCCGCCGGTCGGCCACGGTCCGCCTGCTCGACCACTACACGCACACCGCGTACGCAGCGGATCGCCTGCTCAACCCGGCCCGCGAACCCATCGCGCTGCCGCTCGGCGAGCCGGCCGACGGCGCGCGCCCGGAGCGGCTCGAGGACCTCGCCGCCGCGATGGCCTGGCACGGCGAACACCATGCCGTCCTGCTGGCCGCGTTACGGCAGGCCGCCGCGACGGGGCTCGACCGGCCGGCCTGGCAGCTCGCCTGGTCGCTGGACACCTATTCGTCGCGGAAGGGCCACCTGCACGATCAGCTCGAGGCCTGGCAGACCGCCATCGAGTGCGCCGGCCGCCTCGGCGAGCCGCGGGCGAGCGCGTACGGGCACCGCAACCTGTCCCAGGCCGACACCAAGCTCGGCCGCTACGTCGAGGCCGACGACAACCTGAAGCGCGCGCTGGAGCTCTTCACGACCGCGGGCGACCACATCGGCCAGGCGCGCACCCAGCACCACCTCGCGTGGCTGTGGGGTCAGCAGGAGCAGCCGGCGATCGCCCTCGACCACGCCCGGCAGTCCTTGGCGCTCTTCGCCGGCACCGACGACCGAGCCGGCCAGGCCGAGGCGCTGAACGCGATCGGGTGGTACCACGCGATGCTCGGCGAGTTCGAGCACACCTTGTCGCACTGCCGGCAGGCGCTGGAGATCTTCGAGGCGGACGGCGACCTGCACGGCGCCACCAGCACCTGGGACAGCCTCGGATACGCCCACCACCACCTCGGCCACCACACCGAGGCCATCGACTGCTACCAGCGCGGCATCACGTTGGCCCGCACCCTGGACCACGACTACTTCGTTGCCGAACTGCTGGCACACCTCGGTGACACCCACCTCGCGGCCGGGCAGCCCGCCGAGGCGCGCCTCGCGTGGACGGAGGCGGAACGACTGCTGACGGCGCTCGACCACCTGAGCGTCTCCGGTGTCCGGGAGTCGCTGCGCCGGCTCGACGACCGGGTCGGCGCACCCGACCACAGGTTGAAAATCAGCGGCTGACGTTCTCGCCAGGCTCATGGCATCGCCTCGACCAGGAGCTCGTAGGTGCGGATGCGGTCGGCGAGGTCGGGCGCGAGCGTGTTGACGACGACCTCCTCGACGCCGTGCGCGGCCGCGAGCTCGGTGAGGCGTACGCCGACCTCGGCCGGGTCACCCACCACGATCGCCCCCGCGTCGTGAGCCGCGTGGATCCGCTCGGCTGCCGTCCAGGGGTGCCGGTCGGCTTCTCCCTCGCACGGCAACGGCTCGTTGGCGCCCAGATCCTTGCGGGCCCGCCACAGCAGATAGTCCGCGGCCAGCACGCCGGCCCGGCGACCGTTGGGGCTGACGAAGACCCGGACGGCCAGCGTGGGCCGCCGCACCGACCGGGCGGTGTAGGCGGCCAGGGCCGGACCGGCGGCGGCAGGGCTGAGGAAGTGGCCGAAGCAGTAGTCGATGCCCTGCTCGCCGGCCAGTTCGGCGGCGACGGTGCCGCTGCCCAGCAGCCACAACGCGGGCCCGCTGCCCGAAGACCGGCCGGCACGTAGCTGAGCCAGCGTCCGCCGCAGCAGGTCCACCTTGGCCGGAAAGGTGGCGGCCGGTCCGCCGGCCCGCCCGATGCCCAGGTCGACGCGTCCTGGATGCAGGTCGGCCAGCAGATGGAACGTCTCGGCGACGTGGGCCGGGTCGTGCCGGGGCAGCAGGACGCCGCCGGTGCCGATCCGCATCTGCTTCGTGTTCTCCAGCAGCGTGGCGGCCAGCACGACCGGGGCGGCGCCGGCGAAGGTCGCGCTGTTGTGATGTTCGGCCACCCAGAACCGGCGGTAGCCGAGGTCGTCGACGGCACGGGCGAGCCGCACCGTGTCCCGTACCGCCCGGGCGGTGTCCCGATCGTGCGCGACCGGCGATTGGTCCAGGACGGACAGGGCGACACTCACGAGTGGATCTCCGACCGGCCGCGGGCGGTGACCGGCACTATCCGGAAGTCGCGCTGGAACAGCGTCGGAGCCTGGGTCGCGGCGTCCTCCGCGGAGAAGACGTTGAACGGCCAATCCTTGACGGTGACGCCCCGCAGGTGCGGGTGGTGAAAACCCTGCCCGTAGTGCGCGATGAGGGCCAACGGAGGAAGGCCGGTGGCGCGCTGCTCGGGCCAGCTCACGGTCCACTGTGCGATCAGGCCGCCCGGGTCGCTCCGCAGGCCGGTTGCGGCGATCTCCCCGGTGCCGAGCAGCAGATGACGGTTGACCTCCTCCAGGACCCCGGCGGCCACCGGGTCGAGATGTCGCACCGCGGCGGCGAAGAGTGTCTCCTTGCCCGCCCGGTCGGTGGCGGTGCCGTGGGTGCCGTCGCGCAGATCGGCGAAGTGGCGCACGAGCGCGTCGAACGGGTTCATGTCACCCTTCCTTGCTGGAGGAC
This sequence comes from Actinoplanes sp. NPDC089786, assembly GCF_040684855.1. Taxonomy (NCBI): domain Bacteria; kingdom Bacillati; phylum Actinomycetota; class Actinomycetes; order Micromonosporales; family Micromonosporaceae; genus Actinoplanes; species Actinoplanes sp. NPDC089786. Next base: position 168,715 of record NZ_JBFBGU010000020.1, on the reverse strand, counting down.
GCCGGCGAGGGCGTGGCCGAGAAAGACGCGCAGTGAGGGCCCAGGCGCGAGAAAGGCGCCGTGGGCGGTGCCGGGCAGTTCGCGATAGTGCACGGGCACGCCGGCGTCGGCCAGGCGCTGCCGGTAGCCGCGGACGTCGTCGAGGACCGGGTCGAGGGCGCCGACGGCAAGTACGGCCGGGGCCACGCCGGTCAGGTCGGCCGCCTCCGCCGGCGTGCTGTAGAGAGCCGGGAAGCGGTCGTGAGCCGGAGTGCCGCCGAGCCCGGAGGAGACGTGCGGGCCGGCGCCGCGGTAGGCGCTCCAGGCCGCGTGCTGCCGTCGGCGGCCGCGGCCTCCTGCGCAAAGGAGAGGACGGTCAGCACGTCCAGCAGCGCGGCCGGGTGCCGGTGGGTGGGCGCCAGGCGGTAGTCGACGCTGACCACGGTCACGCCGGCCACCCCGGCGAGCTCGGCGCAGGCGTGATGCCACGCCCGCGCCGAGCCGCCGCGCCAGCTACCACCGTGGGCCCAGACCAGCCACCCGGCGCGTTCCCCAGGGGGCTCCAGAACGCGGACGGGCACGGCGACCGGATGGCCTGGGACCCGGATCCGGCGGGTGTGCGGGGTGATCCCGCGGCCGGAGTGGGGTGCTGTCGGCATCGGAGAGCGCTACTCGACCGGCGCGGTCACAGCGCGCGACCGTGGCGCGCTCAGGAAGATGGCCACGGCGATGGCGGTGAGCACGCAGAGGGCGGTGTTCACCCCGATCGCGGTGCGAACGGCGGTGAGGATCGTGTCGGCGTTCTCGGCGTTCCTCGAGGCGACGACCGCGCCGACGACCGCGGACATCACCGGGATGCCGAGGGTGATGCCCACCTGCTGACTCATCGTGGCCAGGCCGGCGGCCAGGCCCTGCTCCTCGTCGGGCAACCCTGAGGTGGCGGTGACCATGAATCCGACGATGGCCACCAGGTTGGCCACACCGCCGACAAACGTGGCGACCAGCAGCAGCGGCATCCACGTCTGGGAGTGGCCGAGGAAGGCGAGCACCAGCGTCGCGACGGCCTGCACGGTCATGCCGAGGGCCAGCGCCCGTGGCGGGTGGCCGAGCCGCCCGATCACCTTGGGCCCGAGGATGCCGCCCAGGACGGTGCCGAGGCCGAGCACCGCGAACGAGAGGCCGGCGGTGAGCGGCGAGAATCCGAGGACCTCCTGCAGGTAGAGGGTGAGCAGGAAGACGAGGGACGTCTCGGTGGCGAAGGCGAGCGCTCCGGCGATGTTGCCCCACGCGACGCTGCGGCGGCGCATGATGCGTACCGGAACCAGCGGCGCCGCCACCCGCTTCTCGACGTTCCAGAAGACGAGCAGGAGCAGGGCGCCGGCCAGCAGCGCGCCCCAGGCCCGCGGATCGCCCCAGCCGTGCTCGCCGGCGCTGGTCAGCCCGAACACCAGAGCGAGCAGACCGCCGGTGACCGTGATCGCGCCGGGCAGGTCGAGCCGGGGCCGCTCGTCCGGACGGCTCTCGGTCATGACGGCCGGGGTGACCGCCAGCACGGCCACCGCGACGACGACGTTGATGAAGAACGCCCATCGCCAGCTCAGCAGGTCGGTGACGACGCCGCCGAGAATCGCGCCGGTGGTGAATCCGGCCGCCATCAGCGCGCCGTTGAGCCCGAGGGCCCGTTCGCGCCGCGGACCCTCGGGGAACGACGTGGTCAGCAGCGACAGCGCCGCCGGGGTGACGATGGCCGTGGCCAGGCCCTGCGCGGCCCGGGCGGTGAGCAGCATGGCCGGGTTCGTGGCCAGGCCGCCGGCCAGCGAGGAGACGCCGAGCAGGGCGATGCCGATCAGGAACATCCGGCGCCGGCCGAAGATGTCGGCGACGCGGCCGAACAGCAGCGTGAACCCGGCCGCGCACAGGGCGAACGCGGTGGCGATCCACTGCAGGTCGGACAGCCCGAATCCGACCTCGGCGCCGATCACCGGCAGGGCGACGTTGAGGATGGAGAAGTCCACCGCGAGGGTGAAGCTCGCCGTCAGCAGGACGGCGAGGACGAGCCGGTCACGGCCGCTCGTCGCGGCCCCGGCCTGATCGGTGGTGACCTCGGAAACCGAGTCCGTGCGGGTCATCGGGAGCGACCTCCGCTGGGTTACAGGTGTGTCGTGATGGGGCGTATGGACGCAGCCATCACCCTGACCTGGGTCTGGAACGCCAGCCAGTCCTCTGTTCCGGCTACTCAGCGCGAGAGTGGTACTGACAAGGACAGGCAACCGGCGATCGCGGTGGGCAAGATGGGGGTCATGCAGAGTGACCACGGGGGCCGCAGCGAGCTGGCCGACTTCTTACGGAGCCGGCGCGCGCGACTCCGTCCGGAGGATGTCGGGCTGGTCTCGCACGGGCCCCGGCGGGTGCCGGGGTTGCGGCGGGAGGAACTCGCCCAGCTGGCCGGGGTCAGCCCGATCTACTACACCCGGCTCGAGCAGGGGCAGAGCTCGAACGCGTCCGATTCGGTGATCGAAGCGATCGCCCGGGCGCTGGCGCTCGACGACGACGAGCGCGCCTACCTGCACGAGCTGGCCCGCCCGCGCCCGGCGAAGAGGCGCCGGCAGCGGGCCGACGCCGCCCGGCCCGGTGTCGTGCAGCTGATCACGGCGATGCGCGACGTCCCGGCCCTCGTGCTGGGCCGGCACAGCGAGGTCCTGGCCTGGAACGACCTCGGGCATCTGCTGTTCGCCGGGCACCACGACCGCACCTCGCCCCGTCGCCCCGCCGACCGGCCGAACCTGACCAGGATGTTGTTCCTGGATCCGCATTCCCGGGAGCTCTACCGGCGCTGGGATGAGGAGGCGAGCCGCGCGGCGGCCTCGCTGCGGGTGGCCGCCGGCCGGTTCTCCGACGACGCGGCCATGACCGCGCTGGTCGGCGAGCTGATCGTGAAGAGTCCGGAATTCGCCGCGTGCTGGGCCAAGCACCCGGTGCAGGTGTGCGGGGCGGGGAGGAAATACCTCCATCACCCGGTCGTCGGTGACCTCGAGCTCGACTACGAGGCGCTGCACCTGCCCGAGGACGACGGGCACCGGCTGCTCACGTACACCCCGGTGGCCGGATCGAGCAGCGAGGCCGCATTGCGCCTGCTCCGCGCGTCCGCCGAACCGGAACGCCCGGACGCGTCGTCCAGTACCGCACAGAAGAGGGCGGGCTCGCCCGAGAGCGGTGGCGTGTCCGAGAGGCCGGGCACGCGCACCAGGGGCTGACTTCCGGCCCGGCGATCGCTACGGGCCGTCTTCCGGGCCTGCGGGCCGGTCGAGATGATCGCGGCCGACGTGACCGATCCGGCGACCGCCCGGCCGCGCCGTTTCATCGGGTCCTCGATCGGCACGGCCGGTTGGGCGGGCTGGTCAACGGGGCAGGCGGCCGGCAATCCAGCTCCGGTTTCCTCGAGATCTCCGACCAGCAGGGGGGATCGACGTTCGCCGTCAATCCGCATGCGGCCGTCCGCATGTCCCGGGCCGCACTTCCGCCGCTGCGCAGTGATGGCAGCATCATGCGCTTGACCAGCGAGGCAGCGCGTTTTCGGGTTTCCTCGATTTCTGATTATTCCGCCGCGAAAACCGCGATGCTCGCCCTTTCGAAGGGACTCGCCGCTGAGTTTCGACCGAGTGGTGTCCGTTCGCCGGTGACGAGGCAGGTGACCGGCGCGGAATGGCCGATCGCCGGCGGAGCACTACGCCAGATCTGATCAGGCCGTTCACGAAACGACAATTGTTACGGCGTCGCCCGCACCCGGAAGGACCGCAGCCGACGCCGCTCATTCATCTATGAAATCTTCGTTTCGCGCGTACAACGGGCCGGGGTCCGGCCATTCACCTGTGGAGTTTGTCACCATCAATCACGGTGTATTTTCATTGACCGAAGTTGATGGGCTCTGTCAATGTCGGGGTTGTTCGATCGACGGGGGAATCGACAAAATCGGCAATCGCAGCGACCGTGGTCGCATCATTTGCCGCGATCTTCACTCGTCGTATTTTCGGGCGTTTCCCGTGGACGATGTGGTCATCGGGTGGCGCCTTCGAGAAACCACCCACCGACGAGGATGAACACAATGATCGAATCCAATCGGCGCGGTTTCCTGGCCGGAGCGGCCACCCTCGGTGTGGCCACCGCCGGCGCCATGGCGGCGGGCCCGGCAGCGGCCACCGCCGCGGCCGCACCGGCCCGCGGTGACGTGATCACCCCGGACGACCCGCGGTACGGCTCCCTGACCACCGGCAACAACCAGCGTTTCGCCGCCCGCCCCGACTACATCAAGATGATCCGGTCGACCGCCGACGCCGTCGCCGCCGTGCAGGCCGCGGTGGACGCAGGCAGGCGCATCTCGGTGCGCAGCGGCGGTCACTGCTTCTCCGACTTCGTCTGCAACAGCGAGGTCGAGGCCATCCTGGACCTGTCCGAGCTGGTCGGTGTCGGCTACGACCCGGGTCTGCGGGCGTTCTACGTCGAGCCCGGCGCACGCCTGATGAACGTCTACGAGCAGCTCTACAAGGGCTGGGGCGTGACCATCCCGGGCGGCATCTGCTACAGCGTCGGCGCCGGCGGGCACATCGCCGGCGGCGGGTACGGCCTGCTGTCCCGGGCGCACGGCCTCGTCGTCGATCACCTCTACGCCGTGGAGGTCGTGGTCGTCGACCGGGCCGGGAGGGCCCGGGCGGTCCGGGCCACCCGGGAGGCGGACGATCCGAACCGGGATCTGTGGTGGGCGCACTCCGGGGGCGGGGGCGGCAACTTCGGCGTCGTCACCCGGTACTGGTTCCGGTCGCCCGGCGCGACCGGGGGGAAGCCGTCCGATCAGCTCATCGCCGCGCCGTCCGACGTGCTGGTCAGCGCGGTGGAGTTCCCCTGGGACCAGCTCGACGAGGGTTCGTTCGTACGCCTGGTCCACAACTTCGGTCAGTGGCACGCGGCCCACAGCTCGCCGGACTCGCCGTACGTCGCCTTGAGCAGTCTTTTCAACGTCAGCCATCGGGCGCACGGCAGTCTCGGCATGTTCACCCAGGTCGACGCCGGCGTCCCGGGCGCGGCCGACCTGCTCGACTCCTATCTCGCCGCCATCACCGCCGGTGTCGACGTGACCCCGCGGCCGGCGGTGCGGCCGATGGGGGAACTGCCCGCCCTGCCCGGTCTGGCCCAGCCGCGGCGGCTGCCCTGGATCCAGGCGACCCGGCTGGTCGGCACGAACAATCCGACGATCACCAATCCCACGTCGCGCGGTGTGCACAAGTCGGCGTACATGAGAAGGAACTTCACCGACGCACAGATCCGCACCCTCCACAAGCACATGACCGGCGACGACTTCCACAATCCGGACACCATGCTGGTCCTGTTCTCGTTCGGCGGCAAGGTCAACGACGTCGCCGCCGACGCGACCGCGAACGCCCAGCGCGATTCGATCTTCAAGATGTGCTTCCAGACCTTCTGGGCCGACGCCGAGGACGACGACATCCACGTCGGCTGGGCGCGTGGCATCTACGAGGACGTCTTCGCCAGCACCGGCGGTGTGCCGGCGCCGGGTGACAGCTACGACGGCTGCTACATCAACTATCCCGACAACGATGTCGCCGACCCGGCGCACAACCGATCAGGCGTCGCCTGGCCGCTGCTTTACTACCGCGGCAACTATCCCCGCCTGCAACGGGTGAAGCGGCGCTGGGACCCACGGGACACCTTCCGCCACGCCCTCTCCATCCGGCCGTGAGGAGAAGGCCGTGAGGAGAAGGCCGTGAGGAGAAGGCCGTGAGGAGAAGGCCGTGAGACAGAGGCCCTTGCACACCAGGAACAACCCCGATCCAACCGGAGAAGGCCCCATGCCCAAGTCCATTGCCGTCATCCTCGGCACCCGGCCCGAGGCCATCAAGATGGCGCCCGTGATCCGTGCGCTGCAAGACGATTCGCGATTCATGCCGCTGGTCGTCTCGACCGGCCAGCACCGGCAGATGCTCGACGAGACGCTGGCCGTGTTCGGCATCACGCCGGACGTGGACCTCGACATCATGGCCCCGAGGCAGACATTGTCCGAGGTCACATACCGGATCATCGAGGGTCTGGTCGGTCTTCTCCCGCGGCTTACACCAGACGCCGTCATGGTGCACGGTGACACCGCGACCACGCTGGCCGGCGCGATCGGCGGATTCCAGCACCATGTGCCGGTCATCCACGTCGAGGCGGGCTTACGGAGCGGCAACGTGCACTCGCCGTTCCCCGAGGAGTCCAACCGCCGGCTGGTCGGGCAGATCGCCGCGCTCCATCTGGCGCCGACCTCCGGCAACGCCGCCAACCTGATCCGTGAGGGCGTGGACGAGTCGACCATCGTCGTCACCGGCAACACCGTCATCGACGCCTTGCGCTGGGCGTCGACGCGGCCGGAGGATGACGCCCGCGACCGGTTCGCCGACCTGGGCGGCGGCTGGACGGTGCTGGCCTCGGCCCACCGGCGCGAGTCCTGGGGCGAACCGATGCCGGAGATCGCTCACGCCCTCTGCGACCTGGCCGACCGCCCCGACGTGCGGGTCGTGGTGCCGCTGCACCGCAACCCGGTGGTCCGCGACGCGATGCTACCGATCATCGGGCCGCACCCGCGCATCACGGTCGTCGACCCGTTGCCGTACCTCGACTTCTGCCGGTTGATGCGACTGTCCGACATCATTCTGTCGGACAGCAGCGGCGCCGAGGAGGAGGGGCCGTCGCTCGGCAAACCCACGCTGGTGCTGCGCGACATCACGGAGCGGCCCGAGGCGGTACGCGCCGGGACGGCCCGCCTCGTCGGGCGTACCCGGGCCGGCATCGTCGGTGAGGTCACCCGCCTCCTCGACGATCCCGCGGCCTACAGCCGGATGGCCGAAGCCACCAACCCGTACGGCGACGGGTACGCGACCGAGCGCGTGCTCGACGCGACCGCGCACTTCTTCGGGCTGGGCCTGGCCACCGCGCCGTTCATCCCCGGCCTTCGCCGTGCCGCTCCGGGCGCGGCCGCCCCCTCGCTGGTGACCGCGGCATGAACCCTGCGAGAAGGAGCGACGTGCCATGACCTATCCGGAACCGAAGTTCACTCCCGAGATCGTCGCCGAGCAGCTGCGCGACGGCTACTGGATCGAGGCCGCCGACGTCGACGGCGACGGCCGCGCCGACCTCATCGGATGCGGCCTGACGCTGGGCGAGATCGCCTGGTACCGCAACGACGACTGGCAGCGGAACCTCGCCGTCTCCAAGGTGCGGATGCCGGTCGGCCTGGACGTCGCCGACATCACCGGCACCGGCACACCGGACATCGTCGCCTGCTACGAGCTCTACGGCGAAGGCGGCACCATCCACCACCCGAACGCGTCCGGCGGGAAGATCGACTGGCTGGAGCACCCCGGCGATGGCCTGGCGGCGGGCGTGCCGTGGGCCCGGCACTACGTCGGCAACACGGTCGGGATGCACCGGCTGCGGATCGGGCACTTCACCCGTACGGATCGGTGGGAGATCGTCGGTCTGCCGATCGTCGCCATGGAGGGCGTGCACGCGCTGCTGCCGGTGGTCATGTTCACCCAGCCGGGCGATCCGCGCGCCGCGGAGCAGTGGCCGATGACCGTCATCGACGACACCCACTTCCGCATGATCCACGGCGCCATCCGCAAGGCGGGGCTGATCCCCGGGTCCGACCTGGACTCGCTGCTGCTCGCCTCGGACGAGGGCGTGACCTGGCTGTACTACGACACCACGACGGCGAGCTGGCAACGTCACCTGATCGGCGCCGGCGAGCTCGGCGTCTTCGAGAGGACCGGGTTCAAGGGCAGCGGCGACGTCGACGCCGGGCGCATCGGCGACAACCCGATGGCCTACGTCGCCGCGATCGAGCCATACCACGGCAACAGCGTCGTGGTGTACGTGCCGGACAGTGCCGCCGCGGGCGAGACGCCGGGCTGGCGTCGCGTGCTGCTCGACATCTTCGGGGAGCCGAACGAGAACGGTGAGGGCACCGGCCACTCGGTGCTGTGCGCCGACTTCGACGGCGACGGCGACGACGAGTTCCTGATCGGACTGCGCGGTCCGGCGCCGTGGCAGGGCGTGATGCTCTACAAGGCCGTCGACGCCGCGAACGGCGCCTTCCTCAAGTGGCGGGTCTCGAGTGAATCGGCCGCCCGCGTGGTCGCCGCCGACTTCAACGGCGACGGGACGCTCGACTTCGCCTCGATCGCCTACAAGGTGCCGCACTACTACGAGGCGCAGGACGCCAAGCTCATGGTCTTCCGCAACGAGCTCGGCAAGCCGCAGCAGCGCTGATCCGGCCGGCGCGGGCTCCTGGTCCCCGGAGCCCGCGCCGGCCCCGGGAGCGACAAGCGTGAGGAGAAGGACACGTGCCATCCATCAACCAGGTCAGACCCCTTGCGTTCTCCGGCCGCCACGTGCGGGCCGAGATCGCCACCGACGTCAAAGGCCTGCCGTTGCCCGGCCGGACAATCGTCGTCAACCTCGACACCACCCCCGCCTTCCTCGCCAACGAGCCGCGCACACCCATCCCGGCGCTCTCGTCCACCATCGCGGTCGGCGCCACGCTCGAACAGGCTGCCGCCGTCGTGCTGCTCCGGGCCGACGCCGACCGGTCCGCCGCCGGCATCATCGACGAGCCGGGCTGGCAGCACTTCTCCGACATCGCCGGCGAGACCGTCTTCCCGCGGAGCACCTCGCTGTTCCGCTCGCCGCAGGCCGGCGCCGGTGTCGCTCGCCTGGACCCGGCCGCGCTGCTCGGCGCCGCACAGCCGGCCGGCCGGGAACGCACTTTCGCGATCCGGCTGATGCTCTGGTTCTCCGCGGCGGGCACCGACTGCGGCATCCACAACAGGCACGACTTCATCGAGACCCACGCCCAAATTCTCGGGTACGGGCGGATGCAGAAATTCACCGAGCCGGACACGGTGTCGCTCTACGAGGACATCCTGATGAGTCCCGGGTACGCGACGCCGGTCCCGTTCTGCGCGACCGGCCCGGACGACACCTTCGTCTATCCGTGGCACCAGTACCGGGCCGACACCGACTGCGTCTGGCTCGCCGTCGAATACCACCTGACCGACTGACGTCGAGGGGACACACCATGCCGCCGGCTCTTCTGGCCCTGGCAATCAGCGCGTTCGGCATCGGCACGACCGAATTCGTCATCATGGGACTGCTGCCCGAGGTGTCCGCCGACCTCGACATCAGCATCCCCGTCGCCGGAACCCTCGTTTCCGGGTACGCCCTGGGCGTCGTCGTGGGCGCGCCGATCCTCGCCCTCGCGGCGACCCGGGTGAACCGGCGCCGCGCCCTGGTCGGCCTGATGCTGCTCTTCGTCGCGGGCAACCTGCTGTCCGCGGTCGCGCCGACGTACGCGGTGCTGATGTCCGGCCGCATCGTGGCGGCGCTCTGCCACGGCGCCTTCTTCGGGATCGGCTCGGTGCTCGCCGCCGACCTGGTGGCCGTGGAGCGCCGGGCCAGCGCCATCGCGCTCATGTTCAGCGGGCTGACCCTGGCCAACGTGCTCGGCGTGCCGTTCGGCACCGCGCTCGGACAGCATTTCGGCTGGCGATCCACCTTCTGGGCGGTGACCGTGCTCGGCCTGATGAGCCTGGCCGGGCTGCTGGCGTTCGTGCCGGCCGAGGCCGTCCGCGCCCGTGAGACCGTACGCTCCCAGCTCGTCCCGCTCCGCCGCCTCGACGTCTGGCTCGCCCTAGCCACCACGGTTCTCGGCTTCGGCGGGCTGTTCGCCTCGTTCACCTATGTGGCGCCCATGATGACCGACGTGGCCGGGTTCTCGGCCGGAGCGGTGACCTGGCTGCTTGTCCTGTTCGGCGCCGGGCTGTGTGCCGGCAACGCCATCGGCGGCCGGTTCGCCGACCGGTCGCCGGCCACCACCCTGGTCGTGCTGCTGCTCCTGCTCACGGCGGTGCTGACCGTTTTCCGGTTCACCGCGGCCGGACCGGCCGGCGCGGCAATCACCCTGTTCCTGCTCGGCGTCATCGGCTTCGCCACCGTGCCCGGCCTGCAGATGCGCGTCATCGAGGAAGCCGGCGGCAGCACCACGCTCGCGGCCGCGGTGAACATCGCCGCCTTCAACCTGGGCAACGCGATCGGCGCGTACCTCGGCGGTCTGGTCATCGACGCCGGGTTCGGTTACGCCGCACCCAATCTGGCCGGTGCCGCCTTGGCCGCCGGAGGCCTGGCCCTCGCCAGCGTCGGCGCCGCCCGACGGGCCCGGTCCTCCCCGATCCGCCTCGCCGCGGCCGACGCCTGACTCTCGCGATTCCGCTGACCTTCGCCAACCTGGAGGCAATTCGTCATGTCCCCATCCGAGAAGAGACCCGCGCGACTGCCGTCCCTGACCGGGCTGCGATTCTTCGCGGCGCTGCTGGTCTTCTGCTTCCACATCACCCTGGCCAACTCGCCCATCCCGCCCAACAAGGCCATCAACCCGTTCGCCGATCCGGGCGTCGCCGACACCACGGCCTGGCTGTTCAGCAAGGCCGGCTACGTCGGCGTCTCGTTCTTCTTCGTCCTCAGCGGATTCGTGCTCACCTGGTCGTCGCGGCCGGGCGAGCGGGTGCGCAGCTTCTGGCGCCGGCGGGTCCTCAAGATCTTCCCCAACCACCTGGTGATGTGGGCCGCCGCCATGCTGCTGTTCGCCGCGGCGATCACACCGTGGCAGTCGTGGCTGCCCAACATCTTCCTGATCCATTCGTTCTTCCCCCAGGACGTCACGTACGTCGGGGTCAATCCGCCGAGCTGGACCCTCTGTTCCGAGCTGTTGTTCTATCTGGCCTTTCCTTTCCTCATCGGTCCGATGCGCCGCATCCCGGTCCGGCGGCTGTGGTGGTGGATGACCGCCGCTGTCGCCGCGATGGTCGTGGTCGAGCTCATCACCCAGTTCCTGATCGCGGACACCCCCCGCTCGCCCATCACGCCGGTGTCCACGCTCCAGTTCTGGTTCGGCTACATCTTCCCGCCGTCGCGCATCTGGGAGTTCCTCATCGGTGTGCTGCTCGCGCGCATCATCCATGCCGGTGTCTGGCCTCGGGTGCGGATCTCGCACGCGCTGCTGCTGATGGTGCTCGGGTACGCCGCGGCGCTGGTCGTGCCATTCCTGTACGGCTTCACGGTGGCCACCATTCTGCCGATCGTCGCGCTGATCGGCGCCGTCGCCACCACCGACCTCAACGGCACGCCGACCTGGCTGGCCCGGCCGTACGCCCGCTGGCTGGGCGAGATCTCCTTCGGTTTCTACCTGTGCCAGGGCGTCACCGTGTTCTACATCCGGCGCCTGCTCGGTCACGAGGCCGGATTCGGCACACCGCTGGCGATCGCCGTCATCGCGATGTTCCTCGCCATCACGCTGGTCGGTGGCTGGCTGCTCTACTCATTGGTCGAGCGCCCGGTCATGAACCGGTGGAGTCGTCCCCGGCGCCGCGAGGGCGCGCCTGTCGTGACACCGGTGCCCGAGCCCACCACGGCCTGACCGGAGGGTCCGCGTGGAGGACCGGACACCGCTTCGGCCCTCCACGCGCCCTTACGGCCGGCTCCTAGCCGAAGATCGAGGCGGCCCACTCCGGGTGGTCGATGAACGGGTTGCGGTTGTGCTGGTAGCCGGCGTAGATGACCTCGTTGCGGTTGCGCTCGAAGGCGTCCGGCGGGTCCTGGGCGTTCCAGGTCAGGAGGGCGGACAGCCGGCCCAGCCGGGGCGCGGTGCCGCCGCTGGTGGCGTTGTCCACCTCGAGGTCGGGCCAGGAGTCGCCGCCCTCGTAGCGGACCGCCATGTAGAAGATCATCCGGGCCACGTCGCCCTTGACCGCGGCGCGGGGCTCCCACGAGTCGGCGTCGGTGCGGTTGCCGGGCGCGTCGGCGACCGCGGTCCCGCCGTTGTCGAAGTCCTTGTTGTCGCGTTCGGAGTTGACGTGTACGTCCTCCGGGCGCAGATGGTGCAGGTCGGTGCCGGGGCCGTTGGCGGTGCCGAAGTCGCCGTGAGACTTCGCCCAGACGTGTTCGCGGTTCCAGTCGCCCGGGTCGCCGCCGTTCAGCGACTTCGACCGGCTGGTCCCGGAGTAGAGCAGGATCACGTTCGAGGAGTTCGCCGGGTCCTGGTCGGTGACCTTGAGCGCGTTCCACACCCCGTCGTAGGACAGCGTGGTCACCCCGCTGGAGATGATGCCGTGCAACGCGGTCTTCAGCGCCTCCCCGGTCCGGCCGGCCGCGGCCGCGTAGTAGCCGCCGGGGTCGCTCGGCGGCGGGGTGGAGCCGCCGCCCGTCATCGCGGTCGGGGACTTCAGGCCGGGGTGCGAGAAGTACCCGGTCAGCGTGCCGGTCACGGTGACGACGCCGCCGACCAGACCGGGGTTGCTCTGCAGGCCGAAGGCGCTCCGGTACGCGCTGGTGATCTGCACGTACAGCATGTCGCCGGTATCGGTCTCGCCGCTGCGGTCGGCGATCGCGAGGGCGGTGTCGCCGGTGAAGTTCCGGAACAGCACCGTGTTGGCGGCGGTCGGTTGGCCGACGATGTACCCCCGGACCGTCCCGGTGCCGCTCTGGTTGCTGATCGCCTGCGCCACGGTCAGCGGTTCGGCCGCCGTCAGCACCGTGCCGCGGCCGCCGAGCACCGTGCCGAGCAGGGCGAGAACGGCGACGAGGGCCGGCATCGTGACGGCCGTGAGACGTCGGCGCGGGTTCCGAGCGGACATGAGCTCTCCGTTCACCGGGCTGCTTCGACAGCAGCCTCAGTATGGACGGACCGGACGCACCCGCAGCCATACCAAGTGCGTCATAGGTCCGTCCATCGGAGAAACAGAGCCGGCCGATCCGCCGACATCGGCGGGCGTCGAACTCGTCCGGGCGCGGCCGGGTGGGCGTATGGTCGGCCCGTTGCCCTGGTCACCGATGTCCGTGCTTCCTGCCGAGCAGTGGGAATCGCTGGAGTCGCGCGACCGGCGCGGGCCCGCGAGTGGCCAGGAACAGGGAGACGACGCCGTGAGACGGAACCTGCTTGCCGCCGCGACCGCCGCGGTTCTGATGTGCACGCTCGTGGTGTCGACGCCCGGGTGGGCGGGTGACCGCGCCGCGGTCGAGGGCCGAGTCTCGGCGCCGGCGTGGGGATCCTGTCCACCGCCTCTGATCGAACGCGACCCACGGCAGCAGTGCGCCACGCTGCCGGTTCCGCTGGATTACCGGTCGCCCGGCGGGCGCACCATCGATCTGGTCATCTCCCGCATCGCGAGCGCGAAGCCCGGCCCGCGTCGCGGGGTCCTGGTCCTCAACACCGGCGGCCCGGCCGACATCGGCGTCGACGCGCCCTCCTTCTTCGCCCCGCTCATGCCGTCAGCGCTGACCGACCGCTTCGACCTGGTCAGCTTCGACCCGCGCGGGGCCGGTTCCAGCGCGCCGATCAGCTGCCATTTCCCCGACGTGCCGTCCGAGATCGGTCAGCGCTACCCGGCCGTCGACGGGTCGATCGACCGCAACATCGCTTTCGCCCGTGACCTCGCCCAGCGCTGCGGCCGGAACGCCGGTGACGTCCTGCCGTTCATCACGACCGCCAACACCGCGCGGGACATGGACCGGATCCGCGCGGCGCTGGGTGAACCCCGGATCTCCTACCTCGGCTACTCCTACGGCACCTACCTCGGCGCGGTGTACCGAACCCTCTATCCGCACCGGGCCGACCGGTTCGTGCTCGACAGCTCCTACGATCCCGCCCTGAGCCGCTACGACCAGCTCCGGCAGGCCGGCCTGGGCGCCGCGCTCCGCCTGCCGGACTTCACCGGCTGGGCCGCCGCCCGCAACGACCGTTACGGCCTCGGCGCCACCGCGACCGCGGTCCGGTCGGGTTTCGACGTGCTCACCGCGGCTCTGGACGCCACCCCACTGACGCTGCCCGACGGCACCGTGGTCACCGGCAACCTGTTGCGCATCGTCACCTTCGAGGGAATCTACAAGGACGCGGGCTTCCCCGCCCTGGCCGAGACCTGGCAGTTCCTGGCCGCCGCAGTGGCCGGGTCGCGGATTCCGGCCGGTCGGAACGTCACGTTGACCGTTCCCGCCGACAACCAGCCGTCGGTGCAGGTCGCCATCCACTGCAACGACGACGCCTGGCCCCGCGACATCGCCACCTACCGGCGCAACGTTGCCCTGGACCGGCGCGTCTTCCCGGCCACGGCCGGCTTCCCGGCCAACATCTGGGCCTGCGCCTTCTGGCCGGCGCCGCGGATCGAGCCGGCGGTGCGCGTGCGCGGGACGGGGGCACGAAGCGTCCTGATCGTGCAGAACCTGCGCGACCCGGCGACGCCGTGGATCAGCGCCGTGGGCATGCGGCGAGCGCTCGGATCGGACGCGGTGCTGCTCAGCGTCGATCAGGGCGGTCACACCGCCTACCTGACCACGGACAACACCTGCGTCAAGGACACCACCACCGCCTTCCTGACCCACGGGGTGCTCCCACCGGGCCCGCGCTTGTGCCCGGCCGGCTAGGCGACCTTCATCTAGGTGAGGGCCGGCTGCAGGTCGAGAAGATCGGCGGGCGGTTTGGCGTACGCGGCCTCCAGATCTCGGAAGAGCTTCTGCGCGCGGACGGCCGGCCAGCCGTCCGGGAGGTGCTCGACCGGGAGCCGGGGGTCGCGACGGATCGCGTCGAGCCACTCGGCGGTCAGGCGCAGGCGGGCGGCCAGGGGGTCGCTCTCGGACGGTGTCTCCCAGCGGGCGAGGAAGTGCTGGTAGCGGGCGGCCACCTCGGCCAGGTCGTACGCGTCCTTGATCATGCCCTTGATGTCGGTGATCTCGTCGACCCGGGCGTGGAAGACCCGGGCGTGTGACGCCAGGCCCAGGCCGGTGACGATGTCGCGGGCGTTCACCTCGCCGGGCGCGATCCACAGCCCGCCCTGCAGCGGGCCGAAGCCGGTCCAGGTGAGCTGGGACCGCAGGTCGTGGCGCTGGCGCTGCCACGACTCGGGGAGCGAGAAGCTGAGCAGGGTCCAGGTGCCGTCCCACCGGTCGTTGACGGCGCCGGTCTCCCAGATGCGGCTGCGGCCGTCGCGCAGGATCGCGGTCGACCGCGGGGTGAGGCCGAAGTACATCTTGCGGCCGTGGCGCTGGCGGCGCAGCAGGTCGCGCCGGGCCATCCGGGTCAGCGTCGAGCGGGTGGCGTGCGACGTGATGCCGAGCCGGGCCAGCGTGTCGATGACGCTGCCGGAGTAGACGCACACGTCCCGGTCGAGGACGAGGTCGCCGAGCAGCATCAGGAGCAGGGTCTGCGGGGACGGCATGGCAACGATGTTAGGCAGATTGTTGACGGTCGATACGAAAGAGCCTAACTTCGGAACCTACCGTAACGGGACCGAAACGCGGAGGTACTCGTGCGTCGAGCAGCGCCGCTCCTTCTCGCCCTCATCCTCGTGACTGCCACGGCCGGCTGCGGCGGCGACGCCGCGGACGGCGACGATCCGATCCGGGTCGCCCAGATCGTCTCGCTGACCGGCAACTACTCGCCCCTGGGCAGCGAGAACCAGAAGTCCGTGGCCCTCGCGGTCAAGCAGATCAACGACGCCGGCGGGGTCGGCGGGCGCCGGATCCAGCTCACCGTCCGCGACGACAAGAGCCTGCCCGACCAGGCTGTGCTGGCCTTCAACGAGGTCAAGGGCGACGCCGACGCGATCATCGGCTCGCCGTTCTCCAACTCCGCGCTGGCGACGATCCCGCTGGTCGACCGGGAGAAGATCCCGTACCTGTCGCTCACGCCGGCCGACGAGCAGGTCAAACCCATTCATCCGTACGTCTTCGTCGTGCCCGCCACGGCCGGCACCTACGCCGAGGCCACCCTGCAATACCTGAAGGCCACCGGGGTGAGCCGGCTCGCGGTCGCCTTCGACACCCGGAGCAGCTACGCCAACGCCGGGGCCAAGGGCCTCAAGGACAAGGCCGCGGCGTACGGGGTGACGCTCGCGCCGATCGAGGAGTTCCAGACCAGCGCCACCGAGTTCGGCGCCGTGTTCACCCATGTCCGGTCGTCGCCGGCGCAGGCCCTGATGGTGTGGGCGACCGGCGCGCCGGCGGTGGCGCTGACCAAGCAGTACGCCGCGTCCGGCCTGAAGATCCCACTGGTGATGACCGGCTCGCAGGCCAGCAAGCTGTTCCTCGACCCGGCCGGCCCGGCGGCCGAGGGCGTCACCATCGCCAGCTCGATCGGGGTGGTCGGCAACGCCCTGCCGGCCGGTCCGCAGAAGGCCGCGATCGACGAGCTCGCCACCGCGTTCACCGCCGCGCACGGATACCCGCCGCCGCAGTTCGCGCAGGACGGCTACAGCGGGGTGAAGCTGCTGGCGGCGGCCATCAGCAAGGCCGGCAGCTCGGACCGGGCCAAGGTCCGCGACGCGCTCGAGGGCCTGACGCTGACCACACCCAACGGCGCCTACAAGTACTCGGCGACCGACCACAGCGGACTGACCACCGACTACATAGCGCTCACCACGGTCCGCGACGGCGGCTTCGTGCCCACCGACTACTCCAAGGCCAAGCTGGCCACGGTCGGTGGCCGGTGAGCCGGAAGGGAGGCGCCGCGCTGACGGTGTCCGGGGCGTCTCGCGCCTTCGGCGGTGTTTTCGCCGTACGCGATGCCGACCTCGCCGTGGCGCCCGGTGAGCTGCGGGCGGTGATCGGGCCGAACGGCGCCGGCAAGTCCACGTTGTTCGGCCTGATCGGGGGCCAGCTGGCCCCCGACGCCGGGTCGGTGCTCCTCGACGACCTCCGCATCGATCGCCTGCCCGCGCATCGGCGGGCCCGGCTCGGCGTCGGCGTGGTGTTCCAGGCGGCCCGGGTCTTCCCGGGCATGACCACGCTGGAGAACGTCATGGTCGGCGCCCACGCGACCACCCGCGCCGGGTTCCTCGCGGCGGCGTTCCGGCTGCCGGCCCACCGCCGCGAGGAACGCGAGATCCGCGAGCGCGCCGCCGACTGCCTGCGCCGCACCGGCCTGGAGGACTGGGCGCATCGCCCGGCCGAGGAGCTGCCGCTCGGCCAGCAGCGGGCGTTGCAGCTGGCCCGGGCGCTCTGCGGCCGGCCCCGGCTGCTGCTGCTCGACGAGCCGGCCTCCGGGCTGCGTACGGCCGAGCGTGAACGCCTCGCCGACCTGGTCGAGGACCTCCGCGGCGACGGGCTGACCATCCTGCTCGTCGAGCACGACGTGGCCTTCGTGATGCGGCTCGCCGACCGGGTCACCGTGCTCGACCTGGGCCGGGTGATCGCCGACGGGACCGCGGCCGAGATCCGGGCCGACCCCCGGGTGGTCGGCGCCTACCTGGGCACCGCCGCGTGAACGTGGTCGAGGTCGCCGGGCTGACGGTGCGCTTTGCCGGCGCCACCGCGCTCGACGACGTCGACCTGGTGGTGGGCGCGGGCGACCTGGTCGCGCTGATCGGCGCCAACGGGGCCGGTAAGACGACGCTGGTGAAGGCGTTGTCCGGGCTGGTGCGCCCGGCGGCGGGCCGGGTCACGGTGCGGGGCCGGCTCGCGCAGGTGCCCGAGGGCCGCGAGATGTTCGGCGACCTGAGCGTCGACGACAACCTGCGGCTCGGCGGCTGGCGCAACGGCCGGAAGGGCCGCGACACCGCCGAGATCTACCGGCTGCTGCCCGCGCTCGACGGCCTGCGACGCCGCCGGGCCGGCCTGCTCTCCGGCGGCGAGCAGCAGATGGTGGCCATCGGCCGGGCATTGATGGCCCGCCCCGACGTGCTGGTGGTCGACGAGCTCAGCCTGGGACTGGCCCCGCTGGTGGTCACCGACCTGATCGCGCACCTGCGCACGCTGAACGCCGAACGGGGGCTGGCCGTGCTGCTGATCGAGCAGAACGCCCGCCTGGCGCTCGAGCTCTGCCGGCACGCGTACGTGCTGGAGGCCGGCCGCGTGGTCCTCCATGGACCGGCCGACGACCTGGCCCGGAACCCGCGGGTGACCGCCGCCTATCTGGGCGGGCCGGTCCGGTGAGCGACTTCCTCGGCTACCTGCTGACCGGACTGGGCATCGGCGCCGGCTACGCGCTCGTGGCCAGCGGCCTGGTCGCCATCCACCGGGTCACCCGGGTGGTCAACTTCGCGCAGGGCGCCTTCGCCGTGGTCGCGGCCATGCTCACCTCCTCGCTGCTGGCGGCCGGGCTGCCACACGGGTTGGCCGAGCTGACCGGGGTGCTGACCGCCGCGCTGACCGGGCTGCTCGTCGGCCTCGTCGCCGTCGGACGTCCCGGCACCACGCCGGGCACGTCGCTGATCGTCACGCTGGGGCTCGGCATCTTCGCGTACGCGATCGAGATCGTGATCTGGGGTGACCAGCCGCGGTCCTTCGCCGGGCTGTCCGGCGTGGCGGTCATCGGCGGCGCCCGGCTGCAGGCCCACTACCTGCTGATCCTCGCCGTGACCGTGCCGGTGTTCCTGGCCATGGCCGCGTTCTTCGCGCGAACGGACGTGGGCAAGGCTTTGTCGGCCTGCGCGTCCAACCCCTACGCGGCCCGGGTCGTGGGCATCGACGTACGCCGGATGGGCCTGCTCGCGTTCGCCCTGGGCGGCGCGCTCGGCGGCCTGGCCGGGGTGCTGACCACGCCGGTGCAGCAGGTGACCTTCGACAGTGACGTGACCCTGCTGGTCAACGGCTTCGCGGCGGCGATCCTCGGCGGACTGACCCGGCCGGTGGTCGCGCTCGCCGGCGGCCTGCTGCTCGGCGTCGCCCAGACCATGATCGCCGGGTACGGCGGCAGCGCCTACCAGCTGGAGGCCGCGCTGGTCCTGATGCTCACCGTGATGATCGTGCAGGCCGCCCGCCGCGGCGCGGTGCCGGAGCCGGCCCGATGAACCGCTGGGTCCTGGTCGCCGCGGTCGTCGTCACGCTCGCCCTGCCGCCGCTCCTGCCGGAACGGCACCTCGCGACCTACGTGCTGCTCGGCCTGGCCGCGACGGTCACGGCCGGGGTGTCGATGCTGATGGGGTACGCCGGTCAGGTCTCGCTCGGTCAGGCCTCCTTCTACGCGATCGGCGGGTACGCGGCCGGCCTGCTCACCGTGCACGGTGTGCCGACCGTGGCGGGCCTGCTGGCGGCGCCGGTGGTCGCGGCCGCGGCGGCGGTGCTGATCGGCGCTCCGCTGCTGCGGTTGCGCGGTCACCACCTGGCCTTCGCCACGCTGGCCATGCAGCTGATCCTGCTGTCGCTGCTCGGCCGGGGCGACTGGGCGGGCGGCGCGATCGGCCTGCAGGGCATCCCGACCCTGCCGGTGGGCGGCGATCTCGGGTACGCGTACCTGGCCTGGGCCGTTCTCGCGGTGGTGCTGGTGATCTCCCGCAACATCGTCGCCTCGCGATCCGGGCGCGGGCTGCGCGCCGCCGCGACCAGCGAGATCGCCGCGGCGGCCGGGGGAGTGGCGATCGGCCGCTACCGGCTGACCGTGTTCGCCCTGTCGGCCGCGTTCGCCGGGCTGGCCGGCGGCGTCTACGCGTTCTACCTTGGCTATCTGTCGCCGGGCTCGTTCCCGGTGCTGCTGTCCATCGAGTTCGTGGTGATGGCCGTGGTCGGCGGCCTCGGCACGATCGCCGGTCCGGTGGTCGGCGCCACCGTCATCGTGCTGCTGGTGCAGGCCCTCACCATGCTCGGCACCCAGCCCGGCCTGCCCGGCTACGCGCCGAGCGTGCTCTCGTACGCCGTCTACGCCCTGCTCCTGGTGGTGACCGTGCTCTTCCTGCCCCGCGGCATCGTCCCCGCCGTGACCCGACGCCTCACCAAGAAGGACGGCCCGCTGTAGCAAACTGCGGTCATGAGGCTCTTCTCCGTCCGGCGCACGCTCATCTCCCTGGCCGCCGGCGTCGCCGCCGGGGTGATCGCCTGGCTGGCCGGGGCGGCGTCGCTGGCCCCGAGCGCCGGCTGGACGGCCGGCACCACGGTCTTGCTGGTCTGGGTGTGGTGGATCAGCTGGCCGCAGGACCCGGCCGGCACGAAACGTCTGGCCGAGCACGAGGGCAGCGCCTTCTCGATGGACGGTTTCGTGCTGGCGGGCGCGGCCGCCGGTCTGGCCGCGGTGGTCAACGTCCTGGTCCGGGCGTCCACCGCCGCGGCGGTGATCCTGGCCGTCCTGGCCGCGATCCTCTCCTGGGCGCTGGTGAACACGGTGTACGCCTTCAAGTACGCCCGGCTCTACTACGTGGACGAGGACGGCGGCATGGACTTCAAACAGCCCGAGCCACCCTCGTACAGCGACTTCGCCTATCTGGCCTTCACGGTCGGCGCGTCCTTCGCGGTCTCCGACACCGACATCAAGAACACCGCGATCCGCAGGGTCGTCCTGTCCCACGCCCTGCTGTCCTACGCCTTCGGCACCATCACCATCGCGGTGGCCATCAACCTGGTCACCAACCTCGGCCGGTGACGCCGCCCAGCGAGGTCCAATGTGTACCTTCAACGACCCACGTCACCGTGTCACCCCGATCTCGCGGCAGCGTCCCGACCGGGGGCACTGCTGGCCAAAACGAGCGTTCTGCGTCGCCGCGCCCTCGGGTCGTGGCATCATCGCTGTGGGCAAGGGTGGACCGGCTGTAGGGCAGCGGCCCCAAGACCCGCTGCCCTTCAGTCGTTCCCGGGGTGTCCCGCCGGTTCTCGTCGTGGAACCGGCGACGTGTGCTGTGCAGGCTTCGTCGCTCAGGATGGCGCTCAGCGCGGCCGCCTCGGGGGAGTCGCCCGGCGATCAGCGCCCGCTCGGTGTACGGAGACGTCTGCGGCAGCGGCTGCCGGCCAAGCGGACTGGAAGCGCTCGGAATTGTCTGCTCTCAGCGCTTGATCCAGCAAAATCGCGACTCTATGAAATCAGGCAGTTACTTATGGTTACGCTTCCGGCGAGATGGCTCGCGCCGGTGTCTTCGCGCGTCGGGCCCCACCCAATCCAGAGACGCGGTCCAACGGACCCGTAGGAGGACCCTCGCATGCGTAAGTCAACATCACGATCGAAAGTCCGGGTGGCGACGGCCGCCGGACTGACGACCGGAGCGGTCGCTGCCGCTCTGCTCGTCGCTCCCGCGGCCGCGTCGGCCGCCACCACGGTTTACCCTCCGGTGGTTGCCGTCGGCGACCTGGTCACCATCACCGACACCGAGGTCAGCTTCTCCAGCGGCACGAACGGCACGGCCTCGCGGGCGGTGATCCTCACGTCGCCCGGGACGACCACCCCGGTATGCAGTGCCACATATCCGACGACATCGACGACCATCGTGGCTGCGGAACAGACCGCCGGCTCCATCAGTACGAGCAAGACGGTGACGTTCAAGGTGCCCACTGCTGCCGTGGCGGGGGCCAATGGTCTGGCCAAGCGATACGTCGCCTGTTTCTACGCGCCTACCGGCAGCACTGCCCGCGAAGGTAACCAGAACGGTTACCCCTTCTACGTGGGTACGGCGCCAACGCTGAACCCGACCTTTGGCCTGACCGGCACCGCGAACACTGTCACGCTCACGGCGGCGACAAACGTCTTCACCGGCGTCACCGCCCTCGGCGCCCAGTACACGACTGAGCCGTGCCCGGCCGCTTACGGCACGCCCGCCGCCGGCACGACGGGAACACCCACGAGGACCGGCGACGCAAGCGCGACCGTCACCGTGCCGGCCACGCTGACATCCACCAGCGGGAACACCCGCTACAACCTGTGCGTGTACAACGGCACCCTCGCGGCCTCCACGCTCGTCACGATCGGCTCGTACGCCGTGACCCAGCTCGTGCTGAGCCAGGGGACCGGCCCGTGGCAGGGTGGCAACTCGCTGGACATCACCTCGCCGAACCAGGTCCTCGCCGGCATCGACTCTCCCGGCGTGAACCTCACCGCCGCGGCCTGTCCGGCCAAGTACGAGTCGACCGACACCGTGGGCACGAGCCTGGTGGCCGACGTCCGCAAGATCAGCAACAGCCGCTTCGCGTTCACCGTGCCCGCGCTCAGGAGCTCCGCTCCGGCGGCGCCGCCGACCGCACAGCCGGTATGGAACGTGTGTCTCTACGGAGGCACCGACGACGGCGCGTCCGACCTCGTCGCGAACATTCCGTACACCATCACCACGCTGCACACCGCCACCGAGGTCGCGCCGAAGGCGGGCCCGGCTCTGGGTGGCTCCAAGATCGTCGTCAGCGGCACCGCGTTTCCGACCGACGGCACGCTGACCGCCACCCTCGGCGGCATGGCGCTGACCGGCGTCAAGGTGCTCAGCCCGACCGCGTTCGAGGCGATCACCCCGGCGCACGCCCCGGGCAACAACATGGCCCTGACGGTCACCACCGCCGCCGGCACCTTCCTGCTGACCAACGCGTACTCATTCACCTCGGCCCTGATCGTCGACCCGAACACGGCGCCGAACACGCGCACCGTGAACGTCGTCATCAAGGGCGTCGGTTTCCAGAGCGCGAACTTCAACGCGGCCGGCACTGCCCTTACCCTGACGGGGTCGCACTTCTACCTCGTCGAGGGCGTCTACGCCGGCAACGAGGGCGATGCGGCCAGTGGCGTGCGGGCGAACCCGCCCGTCGCGGAGTGCCGGAACGTCCTGGTCCTGAAGGACACCGAGGCGATCTGCAGCCTCAACCTGGCGCGGCGGCTGGACGCCGAGGGGGTCGACTACCTGGTCCCGGCGGCTCCCGCTGAGGCCGGCACCATCGGCACCCCGGCCGTCACCACGATCGGCAGCACGGTCACCAGCCGGGTCATCCGGTCCTCCGCGGCCCTCTTCACCCGGGACCACGAAGGACTGACCATCTACGAGGCCACGCCGACCAACTTCGCGCCGGGCACCCGGATCGTGGACGTCATCAGCCCGACCGTGGCCGTCATCTCGGCGCCGGCCCAGGCCACCGGCACCGGGATCACCCTGGCGCTGCTGCCGCCGACCGCCCGGACGGTCACCGTGACCACCGGCAACGCGAGTACCGCGCTGGGCGCCCCGGCGGTGGACACGTTCCTCACCTCCGACGACGAGCGCTACATCGTCGGTCCCAACATCGCCCTCGGTATCAAGCTCAATTCGATCACTGACGGCGACACCGCCGTGCTGAGCGCGGTCTCCGGGGGGACGGGGAGCACCGCCAGCGCCAACCTGCTGTCGATGAACGTGCCCGTTCCCGAGGGCGCCTACAACATGACCTACGTCAGCAACGGTGCGCTCAACGCTTCCAGTACCGACCCGAACTACGTGCAGAGCACCGTCTCCAGCACCTCGACGTTCGCGGTCTCGTCCTTCTGACCGGACGGCACCACACGTAGAACAAACCATCGGCGGCCCGGAGCGCATGCTCCGGGCCGCCGCTCGCTTTGTGGCGTTTTCGTCACCATCGGCGGGGTCTCTTGGGAGAATGGGGGCATGCGCAACCCATCCCGCAGACGCAAGCAGGCCATTGCTGGTGCGGCCGGCCTGGCCGTCGTGCTAGGTGGCGCGACGGTTGCCGCGACCCGGTGGCCCGGCCACCAGGACGCGACCGTGGCCGTGGAAGTGGCTCCGCCGGCCGACGTGACGGCCTCGCCCTCGCCCTCGCCGGCCGGGTCCTCCGCCTCCGCGACGCCGAAGCCGAAGGACGCATCGGCCAAGCCCACGCCATCCCTCTCGC
The DNA here is from genome assembly GCF_040684855.1 of Actinoplanes sp. NPDC089786. Classification (NCBI taxonomy): domain Bacteria; kingdom Bacillati; phylum Actinomycetota; class Actinomycetes; order Micromonosporales; family Micromonosporaceae; genus Actinoplanes; species Actinoplanes sp. NPDC089786. The sequence continues at coordinate 145,087 of NZ_JBFBGU010000020.1, read as the reverse complement.
TGCCCGCGGACGCCGCCGAACGCATCGCCGACGCGCGGGCCGCCGCCGCCAGGGACGGCGTGCCCGTGAAGCGGCCGCTGCCGCAGGCCACCGTCGCCCAGATCCCCGATGACGAGGTCACGGTCCGCGAGTCCGGCTCGGTGCAGAAGGACAAGGCGACCATGCGCGTGGTCTCCGCGCGTGGAGATCTCACCGGTCAACGGGAACTCGACTGGGTCGCCGACGACGGCGAGAGGTTCGGCGACGCGTTGTGCTCCCAGACCATAACGCTCAGCAACATGCCGCCGGAACGGAAGCCGACCTTGCTGATCTGCTGGCGTACCAGCGCCAAGAAGAGCGTCTACACGGTCGCGGTGAGCCTCGACGGCCACCCATCCAGGAAGAAGAGCGTGTCCGCCATCGACGCGGAGTGGAAGAGACTGGGCTAGTCGCCTAGGTGGCGGACAGGAAGTCGAGCAGTTCCCCGGCCACCGGGCCGGGCGCCTCCTCGGCCTGATGGTGCCCGGAGTCGATGACGCGGTGGCGCAGGGCGCCGGCGATCCAGGGAGCCCAGATCGCGGCCGGGTCGCCATGGAGGTCCAGATCGTCATGCGCGGCCTCGAGCAGCAGGGTGGGGCACCCGATCTTCCGTCCGGCCGCCCGGTCGGCCTCCTCGTGGTCGCGGTCGACGCCCAGGCCGGCCCGGTAGTCCTCGCACATGCCGTGGACGACGGCCGGGTTGTGGACGGCCGCCCGGAGGTCGGCGTGCTGGGCGTGGCCCATCGCGGCGGGGTCGCCGGTGCCGTACCAGGCGTCCGGGTCGGCGCTGATCACCCGCTCGGCCGGCTTGTCGGTCTGTGCGAGGAACCACCAGTGCCAGTAGGCCTGGGCGAAGGCGGCGTCGGTGCGCTCGAGCTGCTCGACGATCGGCAGGCCGTCCATCACCACCAGGTGGGACACCGCCTCGGGGTGATCCACCGCGGTGCGGAACGCGACCAGGGCGCCACGGTCGTGACCGACGACGGCGAACCGGTCGTGGCCGAGGCGCGCCATCAGCCGCACCACGTCACCGGCCATCGCGCGCTTGCTCGACTGCGCGTGATCCGGCTCGTCCGGTGGCAGGGTCGACCCGCCGTATCCGCGCAGGTCGGGCGTCACCACGAAATGGTGCCGGGCCAGCCTCGGGGCGACATCGAACCAGGTCGTGTGCGTACGGGGATGGCCGTGCAGGAGAACGACGGGTGAGCCGGCGCCGCCGTGCCTGAACCGCAGCGTGACCTCACCGACGTCAGCATGGTCCAGCCGAAAGCCCTCGAACATCGATCAGACGCTAGCAGCCGGCCACGGCGTCGGATCACGACCGGGGCCGGTGATTGCGTCGGAACGGCTCGGATGAGGCATGCTCGACCGGGCCGACTCGGAGGGATCTCGTGTGAACACCATGGAAGCGCTCCGGCAGCTGCTGCGCCAGTCGCATCATGCCCGGCCGGAGGACCTGCCGGAGATGGCCATGCGGGCCGCCCCGTCCGTGAACGCCACCGCCATGATCATCTATCTGGTGGACCATCAGCAGCGGGTGCTGCTGCCCCTGCTCGGCGGCTCGGCCCCGCACCGCGCGTCGACCACGGTCGACGGCACCCTCGCCGGCCGGGCGTACTCGCTGGTCAGACCTTGTGTGAGCGAGGGGGACGAGGCCGGCGCCCGGTTGTGGTTGCCACTGCTCAACGGCAGCGAGCGGATGGGCGTGCTCGAGATCGTCTCGCCTTCGGCGCTCGATGAGCGGGCGGTCGACGACTGCGCCCTGGTGGCGACCCTGCTGGCCGAGCTGGTGATCACGCGCAGCTTCTACAGCGACACCATCGAGCGGGTCCGCCGCCAGGAGCCCATGCGGCTCGCCGCCGAGATGCTGCGGGCGCAATTGCCGCCGCTGTCGTTCTCGACCGGCCACCTCGTCATCAGCGGCATTCTGGAGCCCTGCTACGACGTGGGCGGGGACGCCTTCGACTACGCCGTCAACGGCGACACCGCGCATCTGGCGCTGTTCGACGCCGCCGGGCACGGCTCCGCCGGCGGGATGCGCGCGGTCATGCTCGCCTCGCTCGCCCTCGCCTCGTACCGCAACGCCCGTCGCGCCGGCCTGACCCTGATCGACAGCTACCACCACATCGACGACGCCGTCCGCGCACACGACAAGTTCGGCATGATCACCGCGGTCCTGGCCGAGATCGACCAGCGCACCGGCGTCCTGCGGGTGATCTCGGCCGGACACCCCAGCGGCATCGTCATCCGGCAGGGCCGGGTGGCCAAGGTCCTGCCCACGCCGACCGCCCTGCCCGTCACCCTCGGCGACCGGCGACCGCCGGTGATGGTCGAAGAAGCTCTCGAACCTGGCGACCGGATCCTGCTCTACACCGACGGCATCATCGAGGCACGCTCGGCCGAGGGCGAGTTCTTCGGCATCGAGCGGCTGACCGACTTCGCCGTCAAAGCCTCGGCCGACCAGCTTCCCGCTCCGGAAACCGCCCGCCGGCTGGTCCACGCGATCCTGAAGTACCAGGACGACCGGCTGCAGGACGACGCCACCATCCTGCTCGCCGACTGGCACAGCCCCGCCCCGGCGGACTCCGACACCGAATTGATCGTCGTACCCGCCGACCACCTGCTCGAGCCGTGACCGAACGGCGTGGGCGGCCGGGTCAGCGGTTGACGTAGGCGGCCAGGCCGCCGAGCTCCTCGCTGGCGATGAACACCGATCGCACGTTGATGATGGCTTCCTCGACGTGGTCGGGGCAGCCCCACGCCGCGTCACCCCAGGAATCGGCGATCTTGATCTCGGCGGGCGCGGTGCAGCCGGGCCGGCCGCCGAGCTGGCAGTGCTCGGGGTGCGGCATGGCGGCCTGGGCGGCCGCGGCGGTGCGCATCCGGGCGGTGAGTTCCGCGGCGGCGGCGGCCCGCCGCTCGGCCTCGGCGCGCAGGTGCCGCTCCGCGCTCACCACTTTGGCCAGTTCGTCGTGGGCGGCCTTGGCGCGGGCTTCGGCGGCCTGTCGTGCCTGCTCGCTGTGGTGACGTTCGATGGCCAGGGCGGCGGTGCCGGCGAAGACCGCGGCCAGGGCGAGGTCGGTGTCCTGCGGGACGCGCGGGGTGCGGTGGTACATGGCGAAGGTGCCCAGCAGGCCGCCGTCGCGGGTGGTCTCGATGCCGATGACCCGGATGCCGGTCACGGTGCCGTCGGCGTCCCGGCGCGGCTCGTAGGTGAAGTCGAAGAACGCGTCGCGCGCCTGCGGGCCGGCGCCGAGCGTGACCCGGACGTCACGACCGGTGTAGGACTCGCCGGTGCGGTAGACCTGGTCGAGCCGGGTGATGAAGCCCTGACCGGCCAGTTCGGGTCACCTTGCTCGAGCGTGACGCCCAGCTGGGCGGGCGCCTCGCGGCGTGGCCACGCATCGTCGCGGACGGCTCGCGGCAGATGGTGGAGCACGGGTTCCACGGCTTCTTCCGCCAGTACTACAACTGGCACAACGTGCTCCGGCGGATCGATACCGAGCTGTCGTTCCTGCGGCCCGCCGGCCGGTATCCGGTCGTCTCCCGGCATTGGCCCGAGGAGAGCTTCTCCGGGCTGCCCCGGCGGCCACCGGCCAACCTGCTGGCCCTGGTGGCCCGGTCACCCAGCCTGAAACTGCGGGAGCTGCGCGGGGTCGACGGCCAGGCCGCCGTACCGCTGCTGAGCTATTCCCGCGAGGAGACCTATCGCCGCTTCGACCACATCTCGGCCAAGGATTTCCTCGACACGCTGGGCATGCCGGCCCGGGCCCGCGCGCACCTGTTCGACGTCTTCGCGCACTCGTTCTTCAACCACCAGGAGGACATGTCCGCGGCCGAGATGATCATGCAATTCCATTTCTACTTCCTGCGTAATCCCGAGGGGCTCGACTTCGACGCGCCCACCCAGGACTACGAGACGGCGATCTGGGCGCCGCTCGCCGGGCAGTTGCAGGCCCTCGGCGGCGACATCCGCACCGGGGCGGCGGTCCACCCCGGATCGATCCGGGGTGGACCGTGACCCTGCGCGGCGGCGCCGAGCTGACCGCCGATCACGTCGTCCTCGCGACCGACCCCCGCTCGGCGCGGGAGATCGTCGCCGGCTCGCCGGGGCTGGCGGCCGTCGCGCCGCGGCTGGCCGCCCAGATGGCGACGGTACGGACGGCGCCGCCCTACGCGGTCAGCCGCATCTGGACCGCCCAGGACTGCGCGCCCCGGCGCAGCGTCTTCACCAGCGTCGCCGAAGAGGCCACCCTGGACTCGGTGACGCTCTACCACCGGATCGAGCGAGCCGCCGGCCAGTGGGCCCGCCGCACCGGTGGGAGCGTGATCGAACTGCACGCGTACGCGGCGCCGGACGGTGTCGGCGCCGCCGACCTGACCAAGCGGATGTGGGCCGAGCTCGGCGCGCTCTGGCCGGAGACCACCCGGATGGCCATCGTCGACGTCGAGGAACGGGTCGGCGACGACGCGCCCGCCTTCGCCCCGGGCAGCGATGCCACCCGGCCGGGGGTGCGGTCCGACGCGAAGGGTCTCCACCTCGCCGGCGACTGGGTCCGCGTGCCGTTCCCGGCCGGCCTGATGGAGCGTGCGGCCGGCTCCGCGATCCTCGCGGTCAACGCCATCCTCGGTGACCACGGGGTCCGGCCCGGGCCGCTGCTCTCCGTCGCCCCTCGAGGCCTGCTGGCCCCACGAGGCCGCCGCCCCTGAACGGCCTGCTGGCCCCACGCGGGCACCGCCCCTGAAAAGGCCGGCGGCACGAAAAGCGATCGCCGCCGACGACCTTCGCCCCTAGGGTGGCCGTGGCCTCTTCCCCGACACTTCCGAAGGTTGTCCATGCCCCTGCCCAAGCGGCCCGACCGGCGCCTGGTGCGTACCGATGACTCCTGGCTCACGCTGCCCAATCCGACCGACGTGCCGGTGGAGATCTGCGCCGGCCCCGAGGTTCCGATCGAGTCGGCGGCGATCGACGAGCTGCTCACCGTGCTGGAGACGGACCGCACGCTCAGGGAGCTGGGCCAGGCGACGCCGGGGCTGGAGTTCGAGCCGCGCATCGACCGGGTGGTGTGCACCCCCGACTTCCACAAGGGAGCCGGCATCCCGATCGGCACGGTGCTGCGTACCGTCGGCGCCCTGGTGCCGCAGGCGGTCGGCAACGACATCAACTGCGGGATGCGGGTGGAGGTCACCTCGCTGACCGTCGATCGGGTACGGCCACATCTGGACCGCCTGGAACGGCGGCTGCGGCACCTGTTCTTCGAGGGCGGCCGCCGCATCGGTCTCACCCCGGCCCACCGCGAGGGGCTGCTCCGCGACGGGCTGCCCGGGCTGATCGCCGAAGGTGTCCCGGCCGACGCCGACGGCGCCTGGGGGCAGGTCGGCCCGGACGACACCGCCGACCTGGGCGGGCGGCTGCACGCCGCCGGATATCCGGCCCGGTCCGCGGACGCGTTCCGGGACTGGATCACCAGCGGTGGCGGGACGAGCTACGACAGCATCATCGGCAGTGTCGGCGGTGGCAACCACTTCGCCGAGTTGCAGTACGTCTCGGCCATCCACGACGGCGCGGCGGCGTACGCGTGGGGTCTGGCTCCTGGTCGTGTGGTCCTGATGGTGCACACCGGCTCGCTCTCGCTGGGCCACCAGGCCAACGCCACGGGCCACGACCAGGCTCGGGCCGCCTGGCCCCGGACGGTGCCCAGGCCGGCGAACCGGATCCTGCCGATGCTGCTCGACGAGCGCGGCGCGGCCGGGCGGGAACGCTATCTGACCGCCTTCGCGAACGCGGCCAACTTCGCCGTCGGCAACCGGTTCTTCCTGGCCATGATGCTGCGGGCCGGCCTGGCGAGCGTCGCCGGCGACCCCGGTTCCCGGCTGATCTACGACGCGCCGCACAACCTGATGTGGCCGGGCGCGGACGGTTCGGCGGTGCACCGGAAAGGGGCTACCCCGGCCGAGCTGGGTGAGCCGGTCATCGTGCCCGGGTCGATGGGCGCGCCCAGCTACCTGTTGCGCGGGCTCGGCAACGACCGCGCCCTGGGCAGCGCCTGCCACGGCGCGGGCCGCAGCATCCCGCGGGGCGCCACGGCCCGTGGCAGCGACGCGGAGCTGGACGCCTTCCTCCGTGAGTTCCGGGTCGTCACCCCGCTCAACCATCGCGACCCCGCGGTGGCCGGTCGGCGCGACATCATCGCGGCGTGGCGTCGCGACCTCAAGCAGGAGGCGCCCTGGGCCTACAAGGACGTCGGCCCGGTCGTCGACACCCTGCGCATGGCCGAGGTGGCCCAGCCGGTCGCGGAACTCCGGCCGATCCTGACCGTCAAGGGCTGATCCGGCTCACACTCTGATCGGGTCGTGGATCTGCCTGCGGTAGGCCAGCGCCACCGCGTGGGCGCGGTCCCGGGCGCCCAGCTTCATCAGCAGGTTCGACACGTGGTGCTTGACCGTGCGGACGGTGACCACCAGGCGTACGGCGATCTCCTGGTTGGACTCGCCATCGGCGATCCGGGCCAGGACCTGCTCCTCCCGCGGCGTGAGATCGCCGCGGGCGGGTGGCGGCACCGGCTGCCGCCGGCACAGTTCGAGCAGCCGGCCGCCGATGTCACTGCTGGTCCAGCCGTGGCCGGCGTGCACCGACCGGATCGCCTCGACCAGCCCGGCGATCGGCTCGTCGGCGGCCACGATCGCGCCCACCCCGGCGGCCGCGGCCGCGCACAGCAGGTCGTCGGCCGGTGCGGGCGGCGCGAGCAGGACGGTCCGGGCCGGAGCGGCCGCGCGGCCCAGCTGTTGTCGCAACACCACGTCGGCGTCGCCGGTCAAGGCCATCACCAGGTGCTCGTGGTCGCGCAGGACGGCTTCGATGCCCACACGCAGCACCGCGTTGTCGATATCGATCAGAACTCTGGTCGTCGGCTGGCACTGCATCGTTCTCCCCGTGTTGTGACGATCAACGATTCCGGAGGAGCCCGCGGCCGGTCCAACCCTTTCGTTTCTGGTCGAAGCCTGTCCCCTGGTACAGGTCGCAGGACTGGACCAGGGCCGGATGTCCGGCACCGCCCCGATCCATAGCGTCGGTGGGGCGGCGATCCCGTCGCCACCTCGCCATGACCGAAAAGGACAAGAGGGCAGCATGACGATGACCCGGATGGCGCGACTCATCGCCGCTACCGCGTTCGCCACCGCGGCCACGGTGCTGCCCGCCGGCAGCTTCGCGAGCGCCGACGGTAACCACCGGACGTCGTACGAAACCTTGGCGAACGCCGCCGACAACGCGGCCGCGGACAAGGCGTTCGTACGATTCGTCGCGCTTCGACATCCACAGTCGACAGTCCGGGCGGCGGCGTGGCTGGCGCTGCTGAGCAGCACGCCGGACGCGGCGATCGCGGAGTTCCTGGCGTCGGGGTACGAGCCGGCCCGGGCCCGGGCGGCGGCGCAGGACCAGCAGGACCTGGACTTCGCCAAGCGGATCCTGGCGACGCACATCGCGGCGTACGCGCCGGAAACCCATGCCGCGGCGAAGCGGGCGGTGAACGGATCGGCCGCGGATCGCGAACGATTCGCCCGCACCGGGTACGCCGAGGCCGCGGCCCGGGACCGTCAGGTGCGGGAGGCCGACGGGACCCATGCCGCGGCGCTGGCGCAGGCCGACCGGGACTTCGTGGCGGCGCTGCGCGACTCCGATCCGGGCGCGCAGGTGCGGGTCGGCGCGGGCTACGCGTTGCGTGCCGGTGCGACGGACGCCGATCTGGTGGAGTTCTTCGCGTACGGCTGGAACAGCTCGGCGAGGCTGGATCTGGAGTTGCATCAGAGCGCGATCGCGGACAACGACGTGCGGTGGCGGGCGACGATCAACCGGCTGACCGCCGACGCGCGGGCGGCCGAGACGGCGGCGCGGGAGGCCTCCGGCGAGGCGGCCGCCGCGGCCCGGGCGCAGGCCGCGACGGCGTGGCGCACGGTGGTCGAACAGACCACGCCGGCCCGGTCGGCCTGGCGCCAGGCCGAGGATGTGGCGGCGGCCCAGGCGGCCTCCTGGCAGGCGATCGCGCTGGCCGCCGCGGCGGCCGAGAGCGTGAACTGGGAGTCGATCGCCTCGTCGTCGGTGTCCACGGCGGCCGCGTGGAGCACCGAGCGGGACTCCGCGGCCGAGCAGGCCCGGTACTGGACGGCGCTGCTGGACCAGGCTCGCGCGGCCGAGCTGGAGATGACCGACCCGCCCGGCTGACCCCGCGGCGACCACCACGCACCGTCTGTTCCGACTTCACGGGGGTTCATCATCAACATCACCCGGCTACGCGCCCTGATCGTGGCTACCGTCACCGCGGCGCTGGTGGTGAGCGGCGCGGATGCCGCCGCCGCCACGCCTCCACCCAGAACCGAGGCGCCGTCGGCGACGCGTGATCTGCGTGAGCCCGCGGCGCCCGGCGACACCCCGTCGTTCGATCCGGGGACCTTCACGCCACCGGAGAAAGCGTGGGACGGGGAGTCCGGAGTCGCCGACATCGGTGATCCGCGGATGCGCGCCCTCGTGGTGGACATCGCCGGCCTCGCCGAGGACGCCGAGGTTCGCACGGCGGCCGACGCGGCCCTCTCGGCCGGCACGGCGCAGGCGGTCGAGGACTTCCTGGTCTCCGGCGAGGACGCGGCGAAGGCGCTGGCCAAGGCGCGTAAGGCGAAGACCGCCAAGGAGAACAAGGACAAGATCACCGAGCTGGCGGGTACGGGCGGACCGGTCTTCAACGCCGAGGTCCAGCGGGTGCTCCACGGCACCGACTACGACCGCGAGTCGTTCCTGATCTACGGGGCGGACCTGGCCCGGGCGCGGGACGAGAAGACGACCGCCGACGCGAACGCCCGCGCGGGTCAGCTCCGGGCCCGGGTCCAGGTGCTGGCGGACCTGCCCGACTCGGAGGTCTCCCGGGCCGCGCGGACGGCGATCGCGTCCGGCGACAGCGCGATCGCCGCGTTCCTGAACGGTGGGTACGCGACGGCGGCCGCGAAGGACGCCGACGCCCGTGAGCGGTACCTGGCCGATCAACGCGCCCGGGAGGACGCCGCCGAGGAGCTGTCCGAGCTGGCCCGGAGGGCCGCACGAGCCTCCGCGGCCCGCCGGAACCTGGTGGTGGCGCACGGCGAAGGCGTCCAGGCGCTGCGCCGGTCGGCCAACTCCCTCGTCTCGGCCGGGAACGAGGCCCGCAAGGCCGAGCAGATCCTGGCCGCCAACACCGCCGCCAACCGTCATCCGGCGGACGCCTACGACGGGGTCAAGGCCGAGGTGTCCCGGCAGGTCGGGTACGCCGAACAGGCCTCGGCGGCGGCCGTGCAGGCCTCGGCCCGGGCCCAGGCGGAAGCGCACATCCTGGTCGAGGCGGGCCTGCCGTACGGGATCGAATGGGCGCGGATCGCACAGGGCATGGCTGCCGCGGCGCAGGCGGCGCAGGCCGCGGCGGTCACCGCCCGGCACGCGATCGACGCCACGGCCGCCACCGGTGCGGCCCGTGACGCTGAGGAAAGGGCGATCGCGCACGCCGAGCAGGCGAGAAAGTGGCGCGAGTACGCGCAGGAGCACGCCAAGGCGGCGGCGGATCTCGCGGCGGCGGCGGCGAAGCAGGCCGACGCGGCCAGGGACGCGGCGGCTCGGACGAGGGCCGCCCGGCTGGACGCCGAAGCCGCCGAGGCACGGGCCTGGGCGGCCGCGAAGCGGACCCGGGACCAGCGGATCATCGCCGAGAACGAGGCGACCAAGGCCGCGGCGGCGCGGCAGCGGGCCGAGGCCGAACGTGCGACGGCGGCGTCGGCGCGGGCGCGGGCCGAGTCCCAGGCCGCGATCGCCAGTTCCGCCCGAGGACAAGCCGAACAGCTGGCCGGCGTGGCCCGCACCGCGCGGGAGAACGCCGAGGCGCAGGAAGGTTTGAGCGCCACCGCCCGATCCCGGGCCGAAGGCGCCGAGAGCACCGCGGTGACCGCGCGCGACCGGGCCCAGGCCGCCGAACGGGACCACCGCACGGCGGACGCCAAGGCCGCCGCGCTGGAGGCCGGCGCCGCGGCCCAGGCCGGCGGGCCGGACGCCGCGAACGCGCGAGCGGCCGCCACCCAGGCCCGCATCGAGGCGACCACCGCGCGCGGCGCGGCCACCGGTGCGCGATCGGCGGCGGACACCGCCACCGGCGCCGCAGCCAACGCCCGGGCCGCGGCGACCGAGGCCACCCGCGCCGCGGCCCGGGCCCGAGCCGCCGCGCAGGAGGCCGAAGCCGCCGCCGCCCGGGCCCGGGCCGCCGCGGCGAACGCCGAACGCGAGGCGGCCACCACCCATCACGAGGCGAGCCGGTCGAACGCTGCCGCCGCCGAGGCCACCGCACAGGAGGCCAAGGCCGCGGAAGCCGCCCGGGCCGCGGTCCGGCTGGCCGAGGACGCCGCGCAGGAGGCCGCGGCGGCGTTCCGGGCCGCCGGTCGGACCAGGGACGAGGCCGTGGCGGCCACCGCCGAGTCGGTGTCGGCCGCGACGCAGGCCACCACAGCCGTACGCGCCTCTACGGCGGCCCGGCAGGCCTCGGCCGGCATCGCCGACCCGGCCAACACGGCGATCACCATCGTCGCACCGTTCACCGGGTCCGACCTGGACGCCGATTTTGTCATCGAGGTCGCCGAGCAGGCCACCAAGGTCGGCGCCGAACAGGTGCGGGCCGCCGAGACGCGGGCCACCGAGGCGATCGCCGCCGCGACGGCCGCCGCCGAGGCGGCCGCGCGGGCCAACGCGGACGTGAAGCCGGCCTATGACGCCGCCGCCGCGGCAGCGCGGTCCGCGGCCGACGCGGCTCGTTCGGCCGCGGACGCCCAGGGCGCCGCCGCCGACGCCGCGGTCGACGGCGCGGACGCCCGGGACGCCGGCGCGCGGGCGAACCAGGCCGACGCCCAGGCCCGCCAGGACGCGGTCCTGGCCCGTACGGCCGCCAACCGGGCGAGCAACGACGCCGCGATCGCCGGTCGCAGTGCCGCCGCCGCCGAGAACGACGCCGCCGCGGCCCGCGGCGCGGCCACCCGCGCCGAGAATGACGCCGCCGCCGCCCGCGGCGCCGCCAGCGCGGCGGAAGCCGACGCGACCAGGGCGGAAACCGCCGCCGACAACGCCAAGAAGAACGCCGACGCCGCGACCCAGGCCGCCAAGAACGCCATGGACGCGGCCATCGCGGCGCAGGAGGCCGCCGACCGGGCCGAGGCCGCGGATCGGGCGGCGGAACGACAGGCCCGGGACGAGGCCGCCGCCAAGGACGGCACCGGCGGGATCGGCCTCAGCCCGGATGACGAGAACTACATCAAGGCCGTCTGCATGGGCGAGCCCGACCCCGAGCAGTGCATGACCGAGATCCGCGCGGACATGGCCGCCGCCAACAGCGGCATCGTCGATTTCCTCATCGAGAACGGCGCGCAGGTCCTGCTCGAGGTCATCGGCTGGGAGGACCTCAAGGCCTGCTTCACCGAGGGCGACATCGAGGCCTGCCTCTGGACGGCCGCCAGCCTCATCCCGTGGTCGAAGCTCGGCCCGGTGGCCAAGGCCTTCTTCAAGGTCGCCTCGGACATCGGCACGTTCCTCTCCCGGTCGGCGAAGGCCAAGAAGGCCGTCGAGAAGATCAAGGACCTGCTGAAGCTCGGCAACAAGGCGTGCAAGGTGCCCGGCAAGAGGGCCGCCGCCGGTCACCTCAGTACGGCCACCGATCCCGAGGACGCCATTCCGCTGGCCGGGTGCACGCCCGGCATGAAGGTCAGCGATGTGGTCAGGGCGATGGCGGAGGAGACCAAGCGGCTGCTCGTCGAGAAGTACGGGTTCGCCAGCTTCAACGATGCCGGCCAACATCTCTGGAAGGGCGCGAACCGGAATGGGGAGAACCTCAAGACACCGGAGGTTCTGGAGCTCGTACGCCAAAAAGGAATGACCAAAGAGGACCTGGAGTACATCAGGAATTACTTCGCCTCCGTTGACCAGCACAGCGTCTTGCGAGAAAAACCGAACCCGAGCGCCAAGCCCCGCGCCGAGATGTTCGCGTGGATTATCGAGCAGTTAGGTTGACGCGATGAAGCTGCTGATAACCACCGACGGTGAGCCCTTGCGTGTGATCTTCGAACCGGCCGGAACAGAGGTGCTGCTTCCGGTCGGCAAGAACATCATCGTCGAGATCACCGGCGATGAGATGGGCGAGCTCGGGCATGAGCCGGGCTGCCTGCTGATCTGGAGCGGCCTGGGCGGGAGCCTGCGTGCCTGGTGGTCGGAGGGCCGGAATCACGTGGGTGAGGAGATCCTGACCTATTCGTAAGTGGGGCACGTGACGAGAAGGGGTTTTCTGGTGCGAGCACGGGGGTTCGTGGTGCGGGGTTTTGTGGTGGTTGGTGTGGCCGCGTTGGTGTTGTCGGGGGTGGCGGTGCCGGGTGCGGAGGCTGGGGTGGCGCGGCCGGTGGCGGGGCGGTCGGCTGCGGTGGCTTTGCCGGAGGCGACGGAGGTGGAGAAGGCGCGGGCGTTGGCGGCGGTGGGGATTGTCGCTGATGGTGAGTGGATTATTTTGCCGGATCGTGGGTTGGTGAGCCGGTTGTTGACGGATGTGAAGTCGGTGCCGTTGGTGGAGGTGCGGGCGAGGGCGCGGGCGGCGTTGGATGTGGAGGGTTCGGACGCGGCGACGTTGTTCATCCGTTCGGAGATTTTTGTGGCGGTGGAGAAGGACGAGTCGCGTATTCGGCAGGAGCAGTTGGCGCGGCAGTTGGCTCGGGAGGCGAAGCAGCGGGCGTTGGCGTATCTGGAGTTGGCGGCGACGCCGGAGTTGTTGGATCTGCCGGATGATCAGTTCATTCGCCGGGTTGGCGCGTTGATGGTGCAGCCGTGGGCGGTTCGGGTGCAGGCGGGGGTGAACGCGGCGTTGCGGGGTGAGGCTCCGGAGTGGAAGGTGTTTATCGAGTCGGGTGTGATCGTGGCGCATCGGGCGGATGTGGATGCGTTCATTCAGGAGCAGCACGACAAGACCGAGGCGGAGCGGGAAGCGCTGCGGCAGAAAGACATAAAGCGCCGGGCCGCGTCGGTGGTCGCGTGGGCGCCCACCGAGGGCGAGCTCACGCTGGCCAACGACAACTTCATCCGCAAGATCCGGGACAAGGCGGTTACCGGGTCGGAGGTGTCGGCCGCGGCGTTCGACGCGATCCTCAGTCCCGAACCGGCCGTCTGGGCCGCGTTCATCGAGACCGGCATCCATGCCGCCAGCGCCCGGGACAAGCAGATCGCCCTGGACAAGGAGATCGCCGAGAACCGCAGACTGGCTCTGGAGATCCAGACCAGGGCCGAGAAGACCCTCGTCCGGCCCGCCCTCGTCGCGGCGGCGAAAGCGGCGCTGGCCGGCACCCCGGCCGACGTCGCGCTGTTCCTGCGGGCGGGCCAGTTCGACGCGCTCGCGCAGTCGATCCGCAGCACCACCCCGAAGCGGGCCGGCTGGTGGGTGCGGAGCGCCGTCGGTGACGCGAGCCTGACCTCGGGCGATTCCGCGGGGGCGCCGCCCGCGCCGATCGCGGACGTCACCTGGAAGGTCGTCGACGGTTTGGCCGGCGAGGGCTGCTTCTCGTTCGAGTCGACGCAGCGTCCCGGTCACTACCTGCGGCCGGTGGGGTTCCGGGTGCAGTTGCAGCCGAGTGACGGCAGCACCGAGTTCAAGAACGCCGCCACCTGGTGCGCGAAGAAGGGGCTGGGCGGTCCCGGGGTGTCGCTGGAGGCCAAGGCCCAGCCGGGCCGGTACCTGCGTCACCTGGGCGCCGAACTCTGGATCGCCGACAACTCGGGCGCCAACGCGTCCGACCGGGCCTGCGGCTTCAACGAGAACGCGACCTGGCTGATCGACGCCCCCGGCCCGCAGACCGCGCCGAAGCCGGCTCCGGTCAAGGACCCGTGCTCCGACGTGGCCTCGTTCTACGACTACAGCAACGCCGACACCGGGCTGTGGCTGTTCAACGGCGTCGGCGGCGGCACCGTGTCGACCAAGCTGGCGTGGCGCCCCGGGGCCGGTCAGTGGGACGCCAACCGGGCCAAGCCGGTGGCCGGTGACTTCAACGGCGACGGCAAACTCGACATCGGCGCGTTCTACGACAACGGGGGCAACACCACCGCGCTGTGGCTGTTCGACAACGTCCGGGGCCCGGCGGCGCCGCGCAAGGTGTGGGAGACCGGTGTCGGGCATTGGGCTCTGAGTTCGAGCACGCCGCTGGCCGGCGACTTCGACGGTGACGGCAAGGATGACATCGCGGTGTTCTACAACTATGGCGGTGGGCATACCCGGCTCTTCCTGTTCGACCGGGTGTCCACCCCCGGCAGCGAGCCGTACAACCACGTGACCTGGGACTCGGGTGCCGGCCAGTGGGACCCGAACCGGGCCAAGCCGGTGGCCGGTGACTTCAACGGCGACGGCCGGCTGGACATCGGCGCGTTCTACGACAACGGGGGCAACACCACCGCGCTGTGGCTGTTTGACAACGTCCGGGGCCCGGCGGCGCCGCGCAAGGTGTGGGAGACCGGTGTCGGGCATTGGGCTCTGAGTTCGAGCACGCCGCTGGCCGGCGACTTCGACGGTGACGGCAAGGATGACATCGCGGTGTTCTACAACTATGGCGGTGGGCATACCCGGCTCTTCCTGTTCGACCGGGTGTCCACCCCCGGCAGCGAGCCGTACAACCACGTGACCTGGGACTCGGGTGCCGGCCAGTGGGACCCGAACCGGGCCAAGCCGGTGGCCGGTGACTTCAACGGCGACGGCCGGACCGACCTCGCGGCGTTCTACTCCTATCCCGACGATCAGACGCGGCTCTGGGCCTTCGACGCTGTGAGTAGCACGAATGCCGCCCCGCGGGCCGCGTGGGACTCCGGTCCGGGCAACTGGGCCTGGGGTCGCGGCCGCCCGGTGAGCTGATCACGTACCTGACACGTCGTTACCAAAGCTGGAAGAGAGGGATGCCCGGTGAGAACACGGGGTTTTGTGGTGGTTGGTGTGGCCGCGTTGGTGTTGTCGGGGGTGGCGGTGCCGGGTGCGGAGGCTGGGGTGGCGCGGCCGGTGGCCGGGCGGTCGGCTGCGGTGGCTTTGCCGGAGGCGACGGAGGTGGAGAAGGCGCGGGCGTTGGCGGCGGTGGGGATTGTCGCTGATGGTGAGTGGATTATTTTGCCGGATCGTGGGTTGGTGAGCCGGTTGTTGACGGATGTGAAGTCGGTGCCGTTGGTGGAGGTGCGGGCGAGGGCGCGGGCGGCGTTGGATGTGGAGGGTTCGGACGCGGCGACGTTGTTCATCCGTTCGGAGATTTTTGTGGCGGTGGAGAAGGACGAGTCGCGTACTCGGCAGGAGCAGTTGGCGCGGCAGTTGGCTCGGGAGGCGAAGCAGCGGGCGTTGGCGTATCTGGAGTTGGCGGCGACGCCGGAGTTGTTGGATCTGCCGGATGATCAGTTCATTCGCCGGGTTGGCGCGTTGATGGTGCAGCCGTGGGCGGTTCGGGTGCAGGCGGGGGTGAACGCGGCGTTGCGGGGTGAGGCCGCGGAGTGGAAGGCGTTCATCGAGTCGGGCGTGATCGCGGCGCATCGGGCGGATGTGGATGCGTACATTCAGGAGCAGCACGATAAAACTGAGGCGGAGCGGGAAGCGCTGCGGCAGAAGGACGTGAAGCGGCGGGCGGCGTCGGTGGTCGCGTGGGCGCCCAGCGAGGGTGAGCTCACGCTGGCCAACGACAACTTCATCCGTGCGATCGAGGAGAAGGCGGCCGCCGGCTCCGAGGTGGCCGGGGCGGCGTTGGCCGCGTTGCGCTCGCCGCAGCCGCCGGTGTGGGCCGCGTTCATCGAGACCGGCATCCATGCCGCGAGCGAACGCGACAAGCAGATCGCCCTGGACCGGAAGGCCGCGGCCGACCGCCGGCTGACGTCCGAGATCAAGGCCAGGGCCGACAACAGCCTGGTGCACCCCGCGTTGTCGGCGGCGGCGGCCACGGCGCTGGCCGGCACGCCGGGCGACGTCGACCTGTTCCTGCGGGCCGGCCAGTTCGACGCGCTCACCCAGTCGCTGCGGACCACGAGCCCGAACCGCAAGGGCTGGTGGGTGCAGAGCGGACCCGGCGTCGCGGCGGTGAACCACCCGGACCCGGGTTCGGCCGCGTCGGTGCCGGTGGCCGACGCCACCTGGAAGGTCGTCGACGGCCTGGCCGGCGAGGGCTGCCACTCGTTGGAGTCGACCGGCCATCCCGGCCACTACCTGCGGCCGGTGGGGTTCCGGGTGCAGTTGCAGCCGAGTGACGGCAGCACCGAGTTCAAGAACGCCGCCACCTGGTGCGCGAAGAAGGGGCTGGGCGGTCCCGGGGTGTCGCTGGAGGCCAAGGCCCAGCCGGGCCGGTACCTGCGTCACCTGGGCACCGAACTCTGGATCGCCGACAACTCGGGCGCCAATGCGCACGACCGGGCCTGCGGCTACCAGGACAACACGACCTGGCAGGTCGACGGGCCCGACCCGAAGGCGACAAAACGCCCCGATCCGGTCCGCGCCGAATGCGTGGCCGAGTGCCCCCAGGCCGTGTCCACCTATGTGGTCCGCAACGATGGACAGCTGCGCCAGTACCAGCACGCCGACCCGTTGAACGGCGGGTTCACCTGGGTCGACGGGGCCGGCAAGGAGATCGGCCAGGGCTGGCTCGGCGCCCGCACCGTGGCCGGGCCGGACGGTGTGGTGTACGTGGCGGTGGACAACGGCGAACTTCGCCGGTTCCGGTGGAACGGCACCGGCTGGGATGTCACCGACGGGGCGCAGTACAAGGTCATCGACCGCGGCTGGGAACGCTACGCCACCGCCGCGTACCGCAACCGCATCACCGTCGACACCCGGGGCGACATCTACACGGTCGAGCCGGACGGCCGGCTGCACTGGCGCTCGTACCAGCCCGCCACCGGGTCGTGGGAGCACCGGACGCTCGACGGCGACTGGTCAGGGTACGACCTCATCGTCGCCGCCGGCACCGGCGTGATCTACGCGCGTACGCCGGCCGGAGCCCTGTTCCGCCATCACTACGACGCGGCCCGCAACCAGTGGGCCCAGCAGGCCAAACCGGCCGGGTACGGCTGGCAGATGTTCTCCTCGATGTTCTCCGCCGGCGCGGACATCCTGTACGGCGCGCACGGCGGCAACGGGGGAGAGCTGCTCTGGTACCGCTATCTGCCCGCCACCGAGACCTGGGCGGACACCGGCAGCGGCACCGGCCGGGTGGTCGGCACCGGCTGGTACGGCGAGTACAACCTCACCGCGGCTCCGGACGCCTGCCGGCTGAACTGACCTGGTGACGACCGATCGGCCCGGCATCGTGGTGAGGTGCCGGGCCGATCGTGGGATGGCCGGGATCGGCCACTGTGAAACGTTGCAACTGGGAAAGCGCGCTCCTAGGTTCAGGAAATGCGGATCCGCAGCGCCACCGCCATCGGCGCGATCGTCGCCACCCTCCTGGCCGCCACGGCCACCCCGGCCGTGGCCGGCTCCGGTCCGTCCTGGGCGCGGTACGTGGTCGCGCCGTCCTCACGCGCCGTCAAGCCGGTCCGGATCGTCGCCACCACCGGCGCCGTGACCAACCCGCACGGCCTGCTCGGCCAGGGGGTGACGACCCTGTCCCGCCCGCAGCCGGCGCCCCGTCCGGCCTGGGCCGCCGGCGCCACCGCGACCGCGTCCTCGTTCCACGCGCCCAACAACGGCAACGACGGGCAGCCGCGTACGTACGAGCCCGGCAACGCGATCGACGGCGTCACCGACACGTTCTGGAACGACGACACGATCGCCGCGTTCCCGGACGTCCTGACCATCACCACGCCGGCGGCGGTGGCGCTGCCGGGCATCACGCTGCTGTCGAACCCCGACGGGGTGATCAAGGACTTCACCGTCGAGACGTGGAGCGGCAGCGCCTGGCAGCCCGCCGCGACGGTCGCCGGCAACACCGCCATCCAGGTGCGGGTGCCGTTCACCGCGCCGGTGCCGACCACCCAGGTGCGGATCACCGTCACCGGGGTCCAGTCGTCCGGGAGGGGCGACTTCACCCGGGTCAACGAGGTCTACCCGGGGCTGGTCGCCGACGAGCCCGTACCCAGCGTCACCGTGGACTTCGGCCAGGTCGTCGCCGGCTACCCGGTGCTGCGGCTGGCCGGCGCCTCGGCCGGGAACCCGGGACTGCGGCTGGCCTTCTCGGAGACGAAGCAGTACCTCACCGACGTCTCCGACTTCACCCGGTCGTACAACGGGGACCGGATCACGCCGGGCACCGACCAGGTCGCGGTGAAGACCGAGCCGTACACCTGGACGGACACGCACGGTTGCGCCGAGGGGACCAAGGTCTGCGCCGACGGCCTGCACGGCTTCCGCTACCTGAAGATCAGCCTGGACGCGCTGGCCGCCGACGCGCCGCTGACCCAGCCGTACGGCAAGGTCAAGATCGACGGGGTGTCGCTGGACTTCACGCCGTTCCTGGGCACGCCGTCGAGCTACACGGGATGGTTCGAGTCGTCGGACAAGCAGCTCAACAAGTACTGGTACGACGCCTCGTACACCAACGAGCTGAACACCGACACCTTCCGCTCCGACGACGTTGACCCGCGCGGCGCCGACTCGCCCACCCTGCGCGGCAAGCTGGTGCTGCACGACGGGCCGAAGCGCGACCGGGACCCGTACGTCGGTGACGTCGCGGTCTCGGGCCGCACCGCCTACCTGACCCACCACCAGGTCGCGGAGGCCGCGAAGAACGTGCTCGCCGACCTGGCCGACCACCAGCGCCCGGACGGCTGGATCCCGCCCGCCTCGATCAACAACTACACGCTCCCGCTGTTCGACTACCCGCTCTACTGGGTCACGAGCAGCTGGGACTACGTGCTCTACACCGGCGACACCGGCTACGCCACCACCTACTACCCGCACCTGCTCAAGGTGCTCGACACCTGGTACCCGACGCTGACCAACAGCCGGGGCCTGCTGGAGAAGGGCCTCAACGGCACCGGCGGGTACGGCGACTACGCCTTCCTCGGACGCACCGGCGAGGTCACCTACTACAACGCGCTCTACGTCATGGCGCTGCAGAACGCCGCGGAGCTGGCCGAGGCGCTCGGCCACGCCGATGACGCCGCCCGCTGGCAGGCCCGCGCCGGGACCGTCGCCGCCGCCGTCAACACCCACCTGTGGGACGCGACCGCGGGCGCCTACCTCGACTCCAAGGTCGGGCCCGTGCGGCACGGCCAGGACGGCAACGGGTACGCGGTCCTGACCGGCATCGCCGACCCGGCGCGGGCCACCAGCGCCCTGGGCTACCTGGCCACCAGCACGGCCACCCCGTACGGCAACTCGTTCATGGACAACAACACCCTGGTGCCGGACGGCCGCGACCGCGTCTACGCCTTCACGTCCTACCCCGAGATCCAGGCCCGCTTCCGCGCCGGCCAGGCCGAGTCCGCCATCGACGAGATCAAGCGGCTGTACGGCTGGATGGCCGCCCACGACCCCGGCATCACCGGCTGGGAGGGCATCGGCGCCGGCGGCTCGCACTACCAGGGCCCGTACACCTCGGCCGCGCACGGCTGGTCGACCGGCGTGCTGCCCGCCCTCACCAACGAGCTGCTCGGCGCCACCCCGACCGGCGTGGGCTTCTCGACCTGGTCGGTGACCCCGCACCCGGGCACGGTGAAGTGGGCCAACGGCCAGCTGCCGACCCCGCACGGCCCGCTGCGCGTCTCCTGGGCCACCGGTAAGGGCCGGGTCGCCTTCACGCTGACCGTCTCGGCGCCGCGCGGCACCTCGGGCGACGTCACCGTGCCCACCGGCGGCCAGGCGGTCAAGGTCTTCCTCGACGGCCGCCCGGTGCCCGGCGCCACCCTGCGCGGGCTCACCGGCCGGCACACCATCACCGTCACGAAGATCGGATCCTGACCATGAAGTTCCTCGCCCTGCTGGCCGGGACCTCGCTCCTGGTCGCGGCGGTGGCGCCCGCGCCGGCCGCCGCCGCGGATCCGGACCGCCCGTGGGAGCACAACAACTTCGCCCCGGCGAGCCGTACGGTCACCCCGAAGCAGGTGTTCCGGACCACCGGGACCGTGCTCCAGCCGCGTCCCGGCGCGGCCGTGCTCACCGGCGCCGGCTCCTCGATCACCTACGACTTCGGCCGGGAGGTCGGCGGGCTCGTCACCCTGCGCTTCGGCACCGGCGGTGACCCGGGTCAACGGCTCGGCCTCGCCTTCACCGAGTCGTCGCAGTACGTGGGCACCACCAGCGACGCCAGCAACGGCGGCAGCGGGGCCGACCTGTCCCTGCACACCGACGTCACCCCGGGCGGCACCTGGACGATGCCGCGGGCGTCACTGCGCGGCGGCTTCCGGTACCTGACGCTGTTCGCGGAGTCGGCCGGCTCGATCCATCTCAACCGGGTGTCGCTGGAGATCTCGTTCACGCCGTCCATGACCGACCTGCGCGACTACGCCAACCACTTCCACTCCAGCGATCCACTGCTCAACAAGATCTGGTACGCCGGGGCGTACACCGTGCAGACCAACACGATCGCGCCGGACACCGGCCGGGTCTGGGGGCCGCCGGCCACCGGCTGGGACAACAGCGCCACGGTCGGCGCGGGCAGCGAGATCCTGGTCGACGGGGCCAAGCGTGACCGTACGGTGTGGCCCGGCGACCTCGGCGTCTCCGTACCCACCGCCTTCGCCTCACTGGGCGACCTGGTGCCGACCCGCAACGCGCTGACCACCCTCTACGACCACCAGACCGCGGCGGGCCAGTTGCCGTACGCCGGGCCGCAGGTCAACTTCTACGGCTCCGACACCTACCACCTGTGGTCGCTGATCGGCACGGCCACCTACTACCAGTACACCCACGACCGGCCCTGGCTCGACACCGAGTGGTCCGGCTACCGGCGCGCGGTCGACTACATCCTGGCCCAGGTCGGCGCGGACGGCCTGCTCACCGTGCGCGGCACCGCCGACTGGGCGCGTGGCAACCAGGGCGGCCGGAACATCGCGGCCAACGCCCTGCTGCACCAGACGCTGGTGACCGGGGCCGAGCTGGCGACCGTACGCGGGGACACCGCCCTTGCCGCCACCTGGACCACCACCGCAGTCCGGCTGAAGGCCGCGGTGAACGACGTCCTGTGGGACGAGGCCGCCGGCCGGTACCGCGACAACCCGGACAGCGACCTGCACCCGCAGGACGGCAATGCTCTGGCCGTCTGGTACGGCCTCGCGCCCGCCGACCGGGCCGCGCGGGTCAGTGCCGCGCTCACCACCAACTGGAACACCTTCGGCGCCACGACCCCGGAGAACGGCGGCCAGATCTCCACCTTCCCGGGCTCGCTGGAGGTGCAGGCTCACCTGGTCGCCGGGGACGCCACCCGGGCCCTGGAGCTGATCCGCCGCGAGTGGGGCTACATGCTCAACTCGCCGCTCGGCACCGGCAGCACCTTCTGGGAGGGCTACCTGGTCAACGGGCAGTTCGGCTACGGCGGGGCGTACATGAGCGCGGCGCACGGCTGGGCCACCGGGCCGACCTCGGCGCTGACCTTCTACGTTCTCGGCATCCGCCCGACCACCGTGGACGGCGGGTATGTGATCCATCCCGAGCCCGGCGACCTGAAGAGCACCGAGGGCTCGCTGCGGACGCCGTTCGGGGACATCGCGCTGGCCTGGCGGCACGACAAGCCGGCCCGGACGTTCACCGCCGAGGTCGACGCGCCCGCCGGGGCGGTCACCCGGGTCGACGTCCCGACGTTCGGGGCCCGCACCAACGTCACCGTCAACGGGCGGCTGGCCTGGGACGGCCGGAAGGGGCACGCCTTCGGCGCCCGGCTCGAGAACGGGTACGTCGTGCTCACCGGCGCCCCGCGGCGGGCGAGCGTCGTCAGCACGGCGATCGGCAACGTCCCCGAGACGCTGGCGGTCGCGGTGACCTCGGCCGGGACCACCCCGGTGATCGCCGGGCAGCAGCTGTCCGTCCCGGTCACCGTCAGCGCCACCGGCGACCGCGTGGTCAGCGGCACGGTGACCGCGACCGTGCCCCAGGGCTGGACCGTCACCCCGGCCCCGTTCGCCCTCGACACCCGCAACGGCCCGGGCAGCACGGTGGTCCAGGTCGGTGTCCGGCCGCCGGCCGGCACCCGTGGGGGTACGGCGTCAGCCGCCATCACCGCGACCGGCGCCGGGACGACCGCGAGCGCCACCGTGCCGCTGCTCGTGTTCGGCGCCTGGCCGGCCGGCACCACCGCGACCGCGTCCAGCTTCCACGCGCCGAACGTGCACAACGGCCAGACCCGCACGTACGAGCCGGGCAACGCGGTCGACGCCACCCTGGCCACCTTCTGGAACGACGACACGTCCGGCGGCTATCCGGACACGCTCACCGTCACCGCCCCGCAGCCGGTGCGGCTCGACGGCGTCGGCTTCGCCTCGCTGGTCGACGGCGTGCCGACCGACTTCACCGTGCAGACCTGGGACGGCGCCACCTGGACGACCCGGGCCACGGTGACCGGCAATACCGCCCTGTACCGCTGGATCCCCTTCGACCCGGTCTCGACCAGCCAGGTACGCGTGGTCGTCGCCGCTTCCCAATCCCAGAACGGCGCCTTCAGCCGGATTGCCGAGGTAACCCCGTGAGACGTCCGGTCATCGCCGCTCTCGCCCTGCTCACCGTCCTCGCGGGCGCGACACCGGCCGCCGCGGCGCCGGCCGGCACCGCTGCCGCCCCGAACGCCCTGAAGGTGGCCGGGCAGGCCGCCGACGCCCTGGTCGGCTCGCCGCATCCGGCCCTGTCCTGGGCGCCCCGGGACTCCCGGCGCGGCGAGGCGCAGAGCGCCTACCAGATCAAGGTCTCCGACCACGGCCTGGTCTGGGATTCCGGCCGCGTCGCCTCGGACGCCTCGACCGGCGTCGCGTACGCCGGACCGGCGCTGCTCGCCGACCACACCTACTCCTGGTCGGTGCGCACCTGGAACCGGCGGGGACAGGCCTCGCCGTGGTCACGGCAGCAGCGCTTCGACGTCGGGCCGATGGCGGTGGGGGACTGGTCGGCCTCCTGGCTGCGGGTCCCCGACGGCGCCCTGGCCCGCCGCACGTTCGACGTCACCAAGACGGTTGCCCGGGCCCGGCTCTACCTCGCCGCCCAGGGCCTGGCCGAGCCGCACCTCAACGGCGCCGTGGTCGCGCCCGAGCGGCTGCTCGACTCGTCCGTCACCGACTACGCCAAGCGGGTCCTCTACCGCTCCTTCGACGTCACCGGCCAGATCCGGCGCGGGTCGAACGCGCTCGGCGTGATGGCGAGCCAGGGCCAGTTCTACGCCCCGCCGACCTTCCTGGCCCAGCTGTCGCTGACCTACGCCGACGGCTCCCGGGCCGTGATCGGCACCGACGGCTCCTGGCGCAGCGCGGCCGGCCCGGTCGTCCGCGCCGACTTCTACTACGGCGAGACCTGGGACGCCCGCAAGCAGATCGCCGGCTGGGACACCCCGTCGTTCGACGCGTCCGGCTGGGCCGCCGTCGCCGAGTACGCCCCGGTGGCCAAGCCGGCGAGCCTGGCCCAGGGCCGGCCGGTCACCGCCGCCGACGAGACCGCCTGCTGCGGCTGGTCGCGGGCCGCGCTGGTGGACGGCATCGACCGGTCGGTCGACGGCAGCCAGGGCTATCACTCGGCCACCGCCGCCTCCGCCGACAGCACCAAGTGGGTCCAGGTCGACCTGGGCACGAGCCAGGCGGTCAAGAGCCTCACCCTGTTCCCGGCCCGGCCCACCAACGATCCGGCCGGGGACTTCCCCGGCGCCGGCTTCCCGGTCCGGTACGCGGTGCAGATCAGCGACGACGCCGACTTCACGAACGCGCGTACCCTCGTCGACCGCACCGCCGCCGACCAGCCCAACCCGGGCGTCACGCCGGTGTCGATCCCGGTCGACGGCCAGGGCCGGTACGTCCGCGTCACCGCCACCAAGCTGCCCTGCCGCGACACGTCCTGCACGTTCCGCCTGGCCGAGCTGAGCCTCTACGGCGCGAACCCGGCGCTCACCTTCGGGCTGAGCCGGCTCGAGGCCGACGTCAGCCCGCCCACCCGGATCGTCTCCACGCTGGAGCCGGTCCGGGTCACCACCCCGGCGGCCGGTGTCCAGGTCTACGACTTCGGCCAGAACTACACCGGCCAGGTGACCCTGCGGGCGTCGGCGCCGGCCGGCACCACGGCCGTCATCACCAAGGGTGAGCTGCTGGACAGCGCCGGGCGGGTGACCACGTCGAACATCAGCTTCAACGACGGCGAGCCGCCCCGTCAGCAGGACCGGTACATCTTCGACGGCTCGGGCGAGCAGACTTGGATGCCCCGCCTCAACTACGCGGGCTTCCGCTACGCCGAGGTGACCGGGCTGCCCGCCGGCACCGGCCTCACCGTCACCGCGGCGGTGATCCACACCGACGTCGCGCCGGCCGGGACGTTCAGCACCTCCGACCCGCTGCTCAACCGGATCCAGGACGCGCTGGTCCGGACCCAGCTCAACAATTTGCAGGGCATGCCGCTGGACTGCCCCACCCGGGAGAAGCGCGGCTGGCTCGGCGACGCCGGCGACACCGAGGCCGAGGCGATGGCCAACCTCGACATGCAATCCCTGTACGCCAAATGGCTGGCCGACATCCGGACCAGCGCCAACAGCAACGGCAGCATCCCGTCCGTCTCACCGGACCAGGGTGAGGGCGACCGCTTCTTCACCGATCCCGCCTGGGCCACGGCCTACCCGCAGATCGTCTGGGACAGCTACCAGCAGTACGGCGACCCGACGGTGCTGCGCGACAACTACGACAGCGTCAAGCGCTGGGTCGACTACCTGGCCACGATCAGCGACAGCCGGCACATCGTGCGCAACGCGCCGGGCTCGTGGGGTGACGACTGGCTGTCGACCGTGAGCACCCCGCACGTCTACTTCCAGACGCTGTTCTACCTGCTCGACAGCCGCCGGCTGGCCGACATGGCCACGGTTCTGGGCCACGCCGACGATGCGGCGAACTACCGCCGGCTGGCCGGGGAGATCACCGCGGGCTTCACCGCCGAGTTCTTCGACCCCGCCACCGACACGTACGGCGCGGGCACCCAGCTGGCGTACGCGATGCCGCTGGCCATCGGCATCGTCCCGGCCGGCCACGAGCAGGCGGTGCTGCGCAAGCTGGTGCAGGACATCGTCGCTCACGGCAACCACGTCACCACCGGCTTCGTCGGCACCACCTTCGTCTACCAGGCGCTGGGCAAGTACGACCGTAACGACATCGCCCTGGCCATCTCGCAGCGCACCGACTTCCCGAGCTTCGGCTACATGCTGGCCAACGGCCCCGGCACCATCTGGGAGAAGTGGACCAACTCGTCGGCGGCGGACGGCACCTCGTCCAAGGACCACATCGGCCTGGCCGGCTCGATCGGCCAGTGGTACTACGAGCAGCTGGCCGGGATCCGCCGCGAGTCGGCCGGCTGGCGCACGCTCACCCTCGCGCCCAGCGTGGTCGGCGACCTGACCCGGGTGAACGGCTCGCAGGACACGGTCCGGGGAAAGGTGGTCAGCTCCTGGCGCCGGTCGGGCAGCACGCTGACCTACCACGCGGTCGTCCCGGTCGGCAGCACCGCGACGATCGAACTGCCGCTGCTCGGCGGCCCGAATTCGACGGTACGCGAGGGTGACCGGGTGATCTGGCGGGCCGGCCGCCCGGCCGGCACCGTCCCGGGCCTGACCGTCGGCGGGGCGGCCGGCAAGGTCCTGACGATGACCGCGGGCTCCGGCGACTACACCTTCACGGTGACGCCGCCGGCCACCCCGGTGACGGCACTGACCGTGACCTCGGCCGGCGACAACCCGTCCCCGATCACGGCCGGTCACCGCGGCGACGTCTCGGTCCTGGTCGAGGGCAGCTCCACCGGCGGCGGCAACGCACGCCTCTCGGCCGAGGTCCCGGCCGGCTGGACGGCCGAGCCCGCCCCGGCGGCCGTCCCGCTCCGACCGTCCACCACGGCCACGCTGGCCTCGCTGCGCCTCACCGTCCCGGCCGGAACGCCGGGCGGCACCTACCCGGTGACCGTCACCGCGCGGGCGCCCGACGGCACCCGGGCCACCGCCACGATCAACGTCATCGTCTTCGGCGCCTGGCCGGCCGGCGCCACCGCGGCGGCCTCCAGCTTCCACGAACCCAACATGGTCGACGGCGCCACCCGTACCTACGAGCCCCGGAACGCGCTCGACGCCGACCCGGCGACCTTCTGGAACGACAACACCGAGAACCAGTACCCGGACACCCTGACGATCACCGCGGCGACGGCCGTGCCCCTGACCGGGGTGGGCCTGAGCTCGCACCGCGACGGCGTCCTGACCGCCTTCGACGTGCAGACCTGGGACGGTGCGACGTGGACGACCCAGGCGACGATCACCGGGAACACGGCCACGAACCGCTGGATCCCGTTCCGTGCCCCGGTGACCACCACCCAGGTCCGGGTCGTGGTGAACGGTTCACAGAACCTCTACAGCCGCGTCGCGGAACTGACCCCGTGACGAGTTGTTGACACGGCGGAAACATCCAGCTACGTTGCCATGAAACGATTCACATCGATCCCGGGGCGGTTCGTGAGGGGGCAGGATGTCGACCACGGCCGAACGTCCCCGCCTCCTCGACGACGACGACGTGGCCGTCCTGGCCCTGCTGGCGCAGGGCCTGCCGGTCGGCACGGTGGCCCGCCGGTTGGGGATGTCGGAACGGACGCTCCGCCGGCGGACCCGGGCGATCTGCGACGCCCTGGAGGTCCCGGCAGTGATCACGGCGGTCGCCTGGGCCGCCAAACGCGGTCTCCTCTGACCGCTAGCGATGAAACGTTACAGCCCCGAGTTACCCGTCCTGATCGGATTCGGCCCATGCGCTTGCGCCGCGGTACCACATTCGTCGTCGCTCTCCTCCTCGCCGTCACTGGAGCCACCGTGCCGGCGACCGCGACCCCGGCCGTCGGCGCGGCGACCGCGACCCCGGCGGTTGACGCGGCGGCCCGGCTGGCCGCTCAGCCGGACATCGACATCCCGGGGTTCGACGTGGGCGCCTTCGCCACGCCGACCGTCCAGAAGCCCGCGGTGCTCTGGTTCTGGAACCGGGTGCAGACCGAGGCGCAGGTCGACCGGACGCTCCAGGACATGCACGACGCCGGGTTCACCGAGACCGTCATCTTCCGGATGGACGCCGAGCCGTTCTTCAGCCCGGCCTGGTTCGCGCGGGTCGAACACGTCCTGGAGAAGTCCCGGGACCTCGGCATGAAGGTCTGGCTCGACAACGACTCGCAGTTCCCGAGCGGCGCGGCCGGCGGACTGATCGTCAACGGCGGCACCGTCGGCGGCAAGACCTACCCGCCGCGACCGGACCTCGGCGTCAAGACCGCCGTCCGGGCCGGCGACGTCGTCGTGCCCGGCGGCCGCCGGGTCGGCCTCGCCGGTCTGTTCGGGGGGAGCATCCAGCACGTGGGCGGCGAACTCGTCGCCGACGCCGCCGTCTACCCGGGCATCACGCTGCTGCGGGACGGCGCCACCTGGTCCGACTACACCGTCGAGGCGAACTTCACCATCGAATCGGGCACGGCCGGGTTCATGGTGCGGTCACCTGATCGGCGCAACGGCTATCTCGTCGACGTCCGCAAGGCCGGCATCGTCGACTTCTGGAAGCAGGTCGACGGCAGCTTCTCGCAGCTGAGGCTGGGCTCGGCCACACCCGCCGGCTGGAACCCCGACGGCCGGCACACGATCAGCATCCGGGCCGTCGGCAACCAGCTCTCCGCGACCCTCGACGGGATGGAGGTCGCCCCGGTCACCGACCCGGCGTTCGCGACCGGCGGGGTCGGCATGCGCGTCGACGGACCGCAGAAGTGGCGCCTCGACGACCTGGCGGTGACCCGGGTCCCCGGCGGATCCCCGCTCTACCGCAACGACTTCACCGACCCGGCGTCGGTCGGCGACTTCGACGTCGCCGTCCGGCCGCTCGAGAACGTCATCGCCGTCACCGCCCGCCCCGCGACCGGCACCGGCTCGACCGACCTCGACCGGGTCGTCGACCTCACCGGCCACCTCGGCGGCGACGGCACCTGGGACGCCCCCGCCGGCGACTGGCGCGTCGAGGCGTTCACCTACCGCTTCCGCGGCGACAACTACGCCGACACGCTCGACGCCGAGGCGATGGCGCTCTACGACAAGATCATCATGGACGAGTACCACGAGCGGTTCGGCTGGGCCTTCGGCACGGTGCTGCTGGGCTTCGCCGACGACGAGCCGTCGCTGAGTGACCGGCCGACCGAGAGCGCCGTGCCGTGGACGCCGTCGCTGGCCGACCGGGTCGAGGACGGCGGAACCACCGTCGCCCGCGCGATGGTGTCGGTCTTCAACGACATGGGACGAGCGGGGGCCTCGGCCAAGGGCCGCTTCTACCGGGCGGCGTCCGACCAGTGGGTCGACACCTACTGGAAGCCGAAGTACGAGTGGACCAAGGCCCACGGCATCGCCATCATCTCCAACCCGCTGTGGGACGAGCACGGTCCGCTCGAGGAGCTGCGGCACTCGGGCAACCTCCTGACGGCGCATCAGTGGTCGCAGATCCCGGGCACCGATCTGATCTTCAACGACGTCGGGAACGGCGCGGCCCGCTTCCTGCCGCGCACCGCGGCCAGCGTCGCCCACCAGATGGGCAAGCCCCTGGTGTACGACGAGCTGATGGGCGCGACCGGCTGGGAGAGGTCGCTCGACGACCTGCGCGAGGGCGCCGCCATCTCGGCGCTGCGGGGGATCAACAAGGCGCTCTACCACACGACGTACGACGGGATCGACGGCATCCCGTACCCGCCGGTCTTCATGAGGGAGAACACCTGGTGGCCGTGGATGGGCCAGGTGAACACCTGGACCGGCCGGCTGATGGAGTTCGGCCGGCACCGCACCGCCGCACCGACCGCGCTGCTGCAGACGCAGCGCTCCAACGAGGCGACGCAGCGCTCCGCGGCCGGGTTCGGGCCCGACCAGGACTGGATCGCCACGATGAACTCGCTCGAGGACTCCCAGGTCGACTTCGACCAGCTCGACGAGGGCGCCCTCACCGGCGACCCGCAGGTGCTGACCCCGGCGTCGGTGGCCGGCGGCACCCTCCGCGTCGGACGGATGAAGTACACGACCGTCGTCGTGCCGAAGGCGGCGTACCTGTCGCTCGAGGCGGCCAGGACGCTGCGGAAGTTCGTCGCCTCGGGTGGTGAGGTGGTCTTCGCCGGACCCGCGCCGGCGATGGAGGTCGACGGGCGCGACGCCGAGCTGGGCGCGCTGATGGCGCAGATCCGCAAGCTCGGCGGCAACCGGGTTGTCACGGTCGCCGGGCCCGCCCAGGCCGGCTCGGCCGCGTCGGGTCTCGGCCAGGCCGCCGTCACGCTGTCGACGCCGAACACCGGTATCCGTGCGCTGCGGTTCGCCGAGGCGGGCACCGACGGCTACCTGCTGCTCAACGAGGGCGGCGCCCCCGTCACGGTCGACGTCACCTTCCCGGCCAAGGGCGTGCCGGCCGTCTGGGACCCCGAGACCGGTGCCGTCACCGAGGCGACCACGTACCGCACGACCGGCAACAGCACCGTGGTGCCGATGACGCTCGACCCGCGGGCGCCGCTCGGCGTCACGCTGAGCGGCACGCCGGGACCGCACGTGACCAAGGTCGTCGGACCGGCCCGGGTGACCTCGACCAGCGTGGCCGGCGGCGTCCTCACCGCCCAGGTCCGCACCGAACGCTCCGGCGTCACCCTGATCCGGGGCGAGGACCGCGCCCACCGGCCGCTGATGGGGACGAGCGCGCCCGTGGTCGTACCGGACGTCGTCCCGGTCGACGGCGACTGGACGATGGCCCTGGGGAACGGGACCGCGCCGGTCACCCGGCCGCTCCAGGGCTGGACCGACGTGGCCCCGCACTACTCCGGCAGCGCCACCTACACGACCCGGGTCACCCTCGGCGCCGGACGGCCGCCCGGCACCGGCTGGACCCTCGACCTGGGCCGCGTCGCCGACGTCGCCGAGGTCACCGTCAACGGCGTCCACGTGGCCGACCGGATCTGGGCGCCGTACCGGCTCGACGTCGGTAACCTGCTCCACGAGGGCGCCAACACGATCGCGGTCCGGGTCACCAACACCCAGGGCAACGAGAAGAACCAGCAGGCGTACGACTCGGGTCTGTACGGCCCGGTGACCCTGATGCCCTCGGTGACGGTGCCGGTGACCCTGCGCCCGGCCACCATCTCGGCCCGGAACGTCACCGCGAAGATGGCCGGCGACCGCGCGAACGTCCGGCTGACCGTGGTCAACCACGGCGCCCGGCCGGTCACCGGCGTGGTGACCGCGGCCGGCCCCGAGGGCTGGACGGCCAGGAGCGCCGGCCGCGTCACGGTGCCGCCCGGCGGCTCGGCAACCGGTGTGGCACGGCTCTTTCCCGGCGGCTTCGAACCCGACGGGCCGGTGCCGGTGAGCGCGGCGTTCGTCGTGGCCGGCCAACCCGTGGACGGCGCGACCACCACCCTGGACTGGTCGTTCCCGACGCCGCCGGCCGGGGCGACGGACCACGTCGATCTCGGCGACCCCGCGTCCGAGAACGCCCACCGGCTGACCGCGTCGCCGACCAGCGGCACGAATGTCGAGGCCGGGCTGACCCGCCGCTACGGCGGATACCGGGTGCCCGACGCCTGGTACGAGTTCGACCTCGCCGTCACGGCCGGGAAGGGCTTCGTGCTCCAGGGCCTGGAGACCTACGACGGCAACCCGCAGCAGAAGAGCTATCGGATCTTCGTCGACGGCCGGCTGGTCGCGACCCGGCTCAACGTGCGGCCCATCCGGCAGGCCGGCACCGCCGCGTACCGGCTGCACGTGCCGGACCGGTTCGTCACCGCCGGCACGGTCCGGGTCCGCCTGCAGAGCCGTTCCGATCCCGACTTCGCCGACCCGTCCCTGGCCGACGTCTGGGCCCTGCCTGACCGAGGCCCTGCCCTGCCCTAGCCCATGCCGGTGGTCATGTCGAGGACGAAGCGGTAGCGGACGTCGTTGCGGGCCAGCCGCTCGGCGTGGGGTGAGCCCACGGTGTCGAGGACGAGATCGAGGCGAAGCCGACCACCGCCGCCGCCGGGCCGGCCTGGGCGCCGCCGCCCAGGGTGCCTTCATGCGCTGAGCCTCGGGGGAAGGCGCTAGGATGGGCGTACACGGCAGTGATCCGGCCATCACCGGGGAGTCTCCGGAAGAACAGGCCTCGCGTGCGCCGCGTGGCCCCACTAGAACCGGAACAGCAACACAATGAGCGGCGCCAGCAGTCAGGGCGCAAGCGGGGTGGTACCGCGGAGTGTGGCTCCTACCGGGGCCTTGTGCTTCGTCCCCGCGTGGGTGGCAACCATGAAGCCACCCGTGCGAGCGTGACGGAGCCAAGGGAGTAACAGAGAAATGACGCAGTCCGCCGGTGACTCGCCGTTCGTGGCGTTGCCGCCGAAGCTCGACTTCGCCGAGATGGACCACCGGATCATCGACTGGTGGAAGTCCAACGACGTGTTCACCCGCAGCCTGGCGCGGACCGCCGACGGGCCGAGCTGGGTGTTCTACGAGGGACCACCGACCGCGAACGGCACACCGGGCAC
Source organism: Actinoplanes sp. NPDC089786 (assembly GCF_040684855.1). Classification (NCBI taxonomy): domain Bacteria; kingdom Bacillati; phylum Actinomycetota; class Actinomycetes; order Micromonosporales; family Micromonosporaceae; genus Actinoplanes; species Actinoplanes sp. NPDC089786. The sequence goes on along the minus strand of NZ_JBFBGU010000020.1, from coordinate 113,390 downwards.
CCACCACGTCGAGGCGCGCGTCTTCAAGGATGTGTTCCCCCGCTTCAAGACCATGAAGGGCTACTCGGTGCCGCGCCAGGCGGGCTGGGACTGCCACGGGCTCCCGGTCGAGCTGGCCGTGGAGAAAGAGCTCGGGATCAGCGGCAAGCAGGACATCGAGAAGATCGGCGTCGCCGAGTTCAACGCCCGCTGCCGCGAGTCGGTCATGCGGCACGTCGGTGAGTTCGAGGCGCTCACCGAGCGGATGGGCTACTGGATCGACCTGTCGCACCCGTACGAGACGATGTCGCCGGAGTACGTCGACTCGGTGTGGTGGTCGCTGGCCAAGATCCACGCCGATGGTCACCTGACCGAGGACTTCCGGGTCGCTCCCTACTGCCCGCGCGACGAGACCACGCTCTCCGATCACGAGGTGGCACAGGGCTACGAGACGGTCACCGACCCTTCGGTGTACGTCCGGTTCCCGTTGGCCGCCCCCCTGCGCGGCCACGACGATGTCGACCTGCTGATCTGGACCACCACGCCGTGGACGCTGGTCGCGAACACCGCGGTGGCGGTCAACCCCGAGGTCACGTACGCGGTGGCACGCTCCGAGAAAGGCACCTTCGTGGTGGCCGAGCCGCTCGTCGGCGCGGTGCTCGGCGGCGAGGCCGAGGTGCTGGCGACGGTGCCGGGCGCCGACCTGGCCGGCCTCGCGTACCGGCGGCCTTTCGATCTGGTGGAGATCCCCGACTCGCACATCGTCGTGCTGGCCGACTACGTCACGGTCACCGACGGCACCGGGCTGGTCCACCAGGCGCCCGCGTTCGGCGCCGACGACCTCGCCGTCAGCCGCGCCAACCGGCTGCCGGTGGTCAACCCGGTCGGGCCCAACGGTCACTTCCACGACGAGGTGCCGCTGGTCGGTGGCATGTTCTTCAAGGACGCCGACCAGGTCCTGATCAAGGACCTGAAAGACCGTGCGCTGCTGTTCCGGTCCCAGCGGTTCGAACACTCGTACCCGCACTGCTGGCGCTGCCACACGCCGCTGATGTACTACGCGCAGCCGTCCTGGTACATCCGGACGACCAAGGTCCGCGACGCGCTCGCCCGCGAGAACGAGGCGACCAACTGGTTCCCCGAGCACATCAAGCACGGCCGGTACGGCGACTGGCTGAACAACAACATCGACTGGGCCGTGTCGCGCTCACGGTACTGGGGCACCCCGCTGCCGCTGTGGCGGTGCGAGAACGCCCACGTGACCGCGATCAGCTCGCGGGCCGAGCTGGGCGGGCTGGCCGGCCAGGACCTGTCCGACCTCGACCCGCACCGCCCCTTCATCGACGCGATCACCTTCGACTGCCCCGACTGCGGGCAGACCGCCACGCGGGTGCCCGAGGTGATCGACGCCTGGTACGACTCCGGCTCGATGCCGTTCGCCGCGCTGGGCTACCCGCACGTGCCCGGCAGCAAGGAGAAGTTCGAGGCCACCTACCCGGCCCAGTACATCTGCGAGGCGATCGACCAGACCCGCGGCTGGTTCTACACGCTGATGGCGGTCGGGACCCTCGTGTTCGACAAGTCCTCGTACGAGAACGTGGTCTGCCTCGGCCACATCATGGCCGAGGACGGCCGCAAGATGAGCAAGCACCTGGGCAACATCCTGCTGCCCATCCCGCTGATGGACGCGCACGGCGCCGACGCTCTGCGCTGGTTCATGGCGTGCTCGGGCTCGCCGTGGTCGCAGCGGCGGGTCGGTGACGGGCCGCTGGAGGAGATCGTCCGGAAGGTCCTGATGACCTACTGGAACACCGTGTCGTTCTTCTCCCTCTACGCCAGCCACACCGCGTGGAACCCGGGCTCGGCCGCACCGGCGGCGGAGCGCCCGCTGCTCGACCGGTGGATGCTGGCCGAGGTCAATGCCCTGGTCGGCGCCGTCGACGAGCGGCTCGAGAGCTACGACACGGCCGGCGCCGGCCGGTTGCTGGCCGAGTTCGTCGACGACCTGTCCAACTGGTACGTGCGCCGGAACCGGCAGCGGTTCTGGAGCGGCGACCACGACGCGCTCGTCACCCTGTACGAGACGCTGGAGGTCCTCACCCGGCTGCTGGCCCCGATCGTGCCGTTCATCACCGAGGAGGTGTGGCAGCGGGTCGTCCGCCCCGCCGACGCGGACGCGGCCGAGTCGGTCCACCTGGCCGGCTGGCCCACTCAGCACGTCGACCTGCTCGACGCCACGCTGACGGCGCAGGTCAAGGCGGCCCGGGCCCTGGCCGAGGCCGGCCGCGCGGCGCGGAAGGCGAGCAGCATCCGGATCCGGCAGCCGCTGGCCCACGCCCTCGTCGGGTTGCCGGCCGGGACCGAGGTGCCGGCCGCGCTGCTGGACGACGTGGCCGACGAGCTGAACGTCAAGGAGCTGGCCCTGCTGGAATCCAGCGCCACGGTGATCGACGTGACCATCAAGCCCAACTTCCGCGAGCTGGGCAAGCGCTTCGGCAAGCAGACCCAGGTCATCGCCAAGGCGATCGCCGCCGAGGAGCCCGGATCGCTGGTCGAACGGCTGCGCGGCGAGGGCAGCGCCACGGTCACGGTCGATGGCGAGCCGGTCCCGGTCGGCCTCGACGACGTGCTGGTCACCGAGGTGCCACGAACCGGCTGGATCGTGAAGTCCCAGCGCGGTGTCACGATCGCCCTGGACACCCAGCTCACCCCCGAGCTGGAGGCCGAGGGCGTGGCCCGGGACGTGGTCCGGGGCATCCAGCAGGCCCGCCGCGAGGCCGGGTTCGACGTCTCCGACCGCATCGCCGTGTCGGTCACCGGCGGCGACGCGGTGCTGGCGGCCGTGCGGTCGCACGAGGACTTCGTCAAGGGCGAGACGCTGGCCGACACGCTGACGCTGAGCACCGAGGCGTCCGGGGCGTACACGGCGCTGGTCGGCGACGGCGAAGAGGTCCGCGTCGACGTCGAGAAGGTCTGACCCGGGCGGCGGCCTGCCGGCGTACAAGAGCCGGCGGGCCGCCGAAGGGCGTGCGGTCAGCCGGCCGGGGTCAGGCGGTGGACCAGGCCGGCCGCGTCGTCGCTCAGGTAGATCGCGCCGTCCGGGCCGGGGATCGCGTCCACGCTGCGGCCCCACCGGCTGCCGTCCGGGTTCTGGAAACCGGTGACCAGCGGCTGCGACGGCGTGAGGGTGCGGTTCCGGTTGTCCCAGGGGCTGTAGACGACGTACGGCTCGCGCGGGGGCTGGCGGTTCCACGATCCGTGTGCGGTGATCAGCGCGCCGCGGGCCAGCGACCTCGGCAGGGCGGAGCCTTGGGTGAAGGCGAAGCCGAGAGGTGCGCTGTGCGCGGGCAGGCCGAGCGCGGTGCGGTCGACGGTGGAGCAGTCGAGCGCCGCGCCGTCGGGGTTGTTCGCCGGCTGGTTCACGTAGCCGATATCGGTGAGGGTCGTGTTCCCGGTGGTGTCGGGCACGCAGTAGGGCCAGCCCAGTTCCGTGCCGGGCGTGACCCTCGCGACCTGGTCGACCGGGTTCTCGTTGATGTAGGACGGGACCCGCCGGCCGTACTGGCCGGTCTCGTCGCGGAACGGGTAGGGCTGGTTGTCGGCCTGGTTGACCGCGGTGAAGAGCGTGCCGTCGGGGGCGAAGGACAAACCCGAGCCGTTGCGTACGCCGGTGGCGATGGTCCGGTTGCCGGTGCCGTCGAGTCCGACCTGGGCGATGGTGGCCCGCTCAGGCGTGGACGTACGGTCGATCGGGTTGTCGTTGGTCAGCGATCCGACGTCCTTACCTCTCATCAGCCGGGCAACGCATCGATGATAATGAAACTCCGGACCGCCCGGGGAGACCCGGTCCGGGTCCCCCTGCCGTCGCGGGACTAGGGTCGGCGGAGTCGCGTTCCGAGCAGCGCGCCGGAAGGACACTCCTGTGCACCCGCGGATCGCCGAGCTGGCCTGGGCTCCCACTCACATCGGCGAGATCAGCCTGCGCCGGCGCCTCGAACCCGTCACCAAGACCGAGGTGTACGAGGTCAAGCTCGGCGACGAATACCTGATGTCCAGCCTGTTCACGGTGGCCGAGGAGGAACTGGCCCGGCTCACCCTGGCCGTGCTGCCGGATGCTCCGGTGGACGCCGTGGTCGGCGGCCTCGGCCTCGGCTACACCGCGCGCGCCGCCCTGGCCGACGACCGGATCCGGTCCTTGACGGTGGTCGAGGCCCTGGCGCCGGTGATCGACTGGCATCGCCGCGAGCTGCTCCCGCAGGCCCGCTCGCTCACCGCCGACCCCCGCGCTGTCCTCCTGGAGGGTGATTTCTTCGCGCTGCTGCGCGACGGATCGGGTTTCGACCCGGCCGATCCCGACCGCCGCTTCGACGCCATCCTGGTCGACATCGACCACTCACCGGTCAACGTCCTGGACCCCGCCCACGCCGACCTGTACACGCCGGCCGGACTGAGCCGGCTCGGCCGCCGCCTCCGCCCGGGCGGCGCGTTCGGGCTGTGGTCCGACGACGCGCCCGACGAGGCCTTCCTGACCGTCCTGCGGCAGTGTTTCGCGACGGCGACGGCCCATGTGGTGTCGTTCGCCAATCCGCTGACCGGGGGTAGCTCGGCCAACACCGTGTACGTCGCCACCAGCGCCGGCTGACCGGCCGGTCAGCGGCGGCGGCCGGTGGACAGGGCGACCAGGAACTGCCCGCCGCCCGGCTCGACGCTCGCGGTCACCGGCAGTCCGGGCGCCAGCCGGGAGAACCGGTCGACCAGCCAGTCCGCCGCCTCCTGGGCGTCCTTGCGGCCGGGGCAGCGGGCGACCAGCTCGCGGCCGCCCTTGCGTTCGAGGCGCTCGGCCACGGCGATCAGCGGCGCCGGCTCGACCACGTGCAGGCGGTCCGGCCAGGCGATGACCACCTTGACCGCGCCCTTACGGGTGTTGCAGGCGCGGTGGGCGAGGCGCTCGGCGACCTTGGCCTTCTTGTCGGCGGTACGGCTGTCGACGCTGGGGCCACGCGGGTCGTTGACGGACATGCCGGCGTCGACCGGCTCGTCGCACACCCAGCATCGCCAGCCGTCACGCTTCGCCACGTCGTCGAGAAGACTCATCCGAGCAAGGTAGCGTGCGACACAGCGTGCTGAGCGGTGGGCGTAGGGTGAGGTGAGCTGCCGCTTCATCGGCCGCTGTCGCGGCGGGATGCTGGCGCTGGTGATGCCCGGTCCGAGCCCGTGACGGCCCGCCCCGGCAGGGCCGGAGGCCGCCGTCATGCAGGGCACCTACTCGCAACGTCGCGGCGGATCGGCTAACGATGACTGTTGTGGTCATCATGTCCAGCGTTGAGCACCGGGCCCGGGTGACCCGGCTGGTGGCCGCGCACGGTCCTGATGTCGGCCAGTTGTGTGATGCCTGCGTGGCCGGGCTGCCCGGGGTCGGCGGTGCGGGGCTGGCGGTGATGACGTCGTTGCCGGCCCAGCAGGTGCGGTACGCCAGCGACCGGGTCAGCTCGCGGGTCGAGGAGCTCCAGGTGGTGCTGGGTGAGGGGCCGTGCATGGACGCGTACGCCGCCGGCAGCCCGGTCCTGGCCACCGACCTGAACGACGCGTTCTGGCTGCGCCGGTGGCCGGCGTTCACGCCCGCGGCGATCGGCGCCGGCGCGCTTGCCGTCTTCGCGCTGCCCCTGCAGGTGGGCGCGGCGCGTCTCGGGGTGATCGACCTGTACCGGGCCGGACCGGGCGCCCTGGACGGCGACGAACTGGCCGAGGCGCTGGCCTACGCCGACGCGGCCACCGAACTTCTGCTGGCCGAGCACCTTCCGGGCGGGCAATTGCCGGGCAGCGCCCAGCTGTTCACCCACCGGGCGGTGGTGCACCAGGCCACCGGCATGGTCAGCGCCCAGCTGAGCATCCCGATCACGGACGCCTTCCTGCGGCTGCGGGCACACGCCTATGCGAGCGACCTCGGCCTCGACGACGTCGCCACCGAGGTGGTGGCTCGCCGGCTGCGGTTCGACGACGGCGACGGGGACGAGACCAACCAGTGACGACGACGGTGATCAGGAGGCGGCCATGAGCACGCCACGGGAACAGACTCTGGCCGACGCGTTCGTCGAGCTGACCGACACTCTGGTCGCGGACTTCGACATCGTGGAATTCCTGCACCTGCTGACGCGGCGCTGCGTGGAGCTGCTGGGCGTCGAGGCCGCCGGCATCATGGTCGCCGACCAGCGCGGCGCCCTCCGGGTGATGGCCTCGTCCTCGGAGCAGGCCCACCTGCTCGAGCTGTTCGAGGTCGAGTCCGATCAGGGGCCGTGCGTGGACTGCTACACCACCAGGGCGCCGGTCGCCGACCTCGACCTCGACCACCCCGACCCGAAGTGGCGGGAGTTCGCCGGCCGCGCGCGGCGATCCGGCTTCCGGGCCGTGCACGCCGTCCCGGTGCGGCTCCGCGACGAGGTCATCGGCGTGCTCAACCTGTTCTCGGCCACGCCCGGCCCTCTCGGCGACGACGCGTCCGGCGCGGCCCGGGCCATCGCCAACGTGACCACCATGGGTCTGCTCCAGCACCGCGCCGTCGAGTACCGGCAGGTGCTGGCCGAGCAGTTGCAACACGCGATGAACAGCCGGGTGGTGATCGAACAGGCCAAGGGACTGCTGGCCGAGCTCCTCGGCCTGGACATGGCCGCCGCGTTCGACGAGCTCCGCCGCTACGCCGCCCTGCTCGGCCGGCGGCTCGGCGACGTCGCGGCCATGGTCGCCGCCGGCGACCACGGTCCCGACCCGGCCGAACGCGCCGGACTGCCGCGGGTGCTGCTGATCCGCCGCTTCGACATGAACACCCTGACCCGGCTGCGGGACGCGGTCGCCGCCGCCACGGCCCGGCACGGCCTGCGGGAAGCACAGGTCGACCATTTTGTGCTCGCCGTCCACGAGGCCGCCTCCAACGCCGTCCGGCACGGCGGCGGCACCGGACAAGTCCTGCTCTGGCGGCTGGACGGCGCCATCTACGCCGAGATCAGCGACAACGGTCCCGGCTTCGCCGACCGGAACCTGATCACTCCGACCGAGCCACGGATCAGCGCCCCCGGCGGCCTCGGCCGCTGGCTGATCAGCCAGACCAGCACCGTGCGCACGCTCGACACCGGCGGCGCCGGGACGCGGCTGCTGCTGAGCCACCCGCTCGACACGCCCCACTCCGGTCCGGGCGGCCGCTGACCGAACCGGCGTACTGTTAGCTGGTCCCGGTACCGATGGCACCCCGGCTGAGGGTGCCGCGACGCCGGCCGATCCCCCCGGAGGGGGACGCCATGTCGAACGACCTTGACCGGCCCGCCGAAACATCACCGGAAACGACCACCGCCACCCCGAAGCGGCACACCCGCACCGGCGCCGCCTGGTTCGGCATCTGCCTCGCCGCGGTGGTGCTGGTGGTGCTCATCGTCTTCATGCTGCAGAACACCGGCACCGTCGAGGTCACCTTCCTCTGGATGCACGGCAGCCTGCCCCTGGCGCTGGCCCTGCTCGTGGCCAGCGTCGGCACGGCCATCGCCACCATGATCGTCGGTGCCGCGCGCATCACCCAGCTCCGCCGGCAGTCCCGCCGCCAGCTCCGCTGAGGCCGGTCCGCTGAGGCCGGTCCGCTGAGGCCGGTCCGCCGGCCGTCTCAGTGCCGGGTGGGCCGGTAGATGAGCTCCTGGATGCGACCGTCCAGGGTGCGCTGATCGAGCAGCTCGAGGTCGAAGTCGGCCGCGCCCCGGAAGATCGGGGCCAGGCCGGTGCTGCCGGTGATGACCGGGAACAGCGTCACCTGGACGCGGTCGACCAGGCCGGCGGCCAGCAGCGCCCGGTTCATCGACAGGCTGCCGTGCGAGCGCAGCGGCACGTCGGACTGCTCCTTGAGCCGGGCGACCACGTCGACCGCGTCGCCGTGCGCGACGGTGGCGTCCGGCCAGTCGAGGGGCTCCACCAGGGTTGTCGAGACCACCGTGGCCGGGGTGTTCACCATCCGGGTGACCCACGGGTCGCGTACCTCGGAATCCTCGCTGCTCCCGGCCAGCATGCGGGTGAACTCGCGGTAGGTCGTGGCCCCGAAGACCATGCGCAGCTCGGTGCTGTACTGGGCGAGGCGGTGGTCCAGCAGCTCGGGGCCCTGCTTGCCCCAGTAGCCGGTCCAGTCGCCACGTGCGGCGCCGAAGCCGTCGAGGCTGGAGAAGACGTCGAAGGTGTACGTCGCGGTCATGTCGTGCTCCTCGGTGTTGTCGGGTGGCTGGCTCTCACCCACTCCACGAACGCCGCGCCCTCGTTTCGACACATGGGGCAGTACTTCTTTCGAGGAGTACGCGGGCCTTCGCGGTGCGTGGTTGCGAGCATGCGGCATCCTGCCTCCATGTGATCTTCGATGGAGTTCGCCGGGCTTCGTGGGCTGTTGTGGTGGTGGCGGCGCTGGTGGCCGGCTGTGACAGCGCGCCTCCGGTGAGCTCGCACGCCGTCATCGTCGACCCCGCGCCGTCGGCTTCCGCCCCGTCAGCGCCCGGTTCGTCGTCGCCCAGCAACGCGCCGCCGGTGGGGCTGCCGCCCGGGGCGGTCGCGCTGACGCCGGCCGAGCTGGCGCGGGTGCCGCAATTCGGCGCGCCCCCACCGGCCACGCCGATCGTGCTGCCCAAGGGCGAGTCCGCCGCCTGGCTGAACCGGATTCCGACCAGCCAGAAGGTCGCCTTCATCACGATGGACGACGGCTGGGACAAAGACCCCAAGGCGTACGCGCTGCTGACGGCCGCGCACGTGCCGGTCAGCCTGTTCCTCCAGGTCGACGCGATCAAATCCGACGTGGAGTACTTCAAGCCGCTGATCGAGGCCGGCGCCACCGTGGAGGCCCACACCATCACCCACAAGCAGCTCACCGGCCGCTCGTACGACTTCCAGAAGCGCGAGATCTGCGGTTCGGCCGACCGGCTCGGCCAGTGGTACGGCCGCCGCCCGCAACTGTTCCGGCCGCCGTTCGGGGCGAAGGACGCCACCACCCTGCGCGTCGTGCACGACTGCGGCATGAAGGCGGCGTTCCACTGGAAGGAGGCCACCAACAAGGGCAAGGTCTACTACCAGGAGAGGCACGTCGTGCAGCCGGGCGACATCATTCTCATGCACTTCCGGCCGGCCTTCGTCGACGATTTCCTGGCCGTGCTGAAGGCCATCAAGGACGCCGGGCTCACTCCCGCCCGGCTCGAGGACTACATTCCCGGCGCCGGCTAATAGGTCCATTTCTGGAGCGCGCTGCCGTCGCAGGTTCTGATCAGCACCACGGCCTTGTTGGCGGTCGTCGCGGCGCCCAGGCAGAGGGCCGGTTTCGCGGCCGGCCGGATGGTGCCGTCGGCGTTGAGGTTCCAGGCCTGGGCCGGCGATCGGTTGCAGGTGTAGGTCCAGATCACCCGGCCCGAGGTGAAGGCGCTCGACGGCACGTCCAGGCAGTTGCCCATCACCCGCAGGGACTTGTCGTCGGGTAGCCGTACCAGCGATTGGGCCTTGGTGGTGTTGCACGTGTAGGCCTGCAGATAGGTGCGGATGGCGATGCTCGACGCCGGGACGTCGACGCATCGGCCGGTGCTGTTCCGGACCGGGCTCATCAGCGGCTTCGGGCCCGCGGCGACCTGGACCATCCGGGCCACCGAGGGGACACCGGCGGCGTCCACGATGAACAGCATGTAGTAGCCCGGCGGAGCGACCCCGCCGGTGGGTGGTCCGGTCACCGTCAGCGTCGTGCCCGACGTGGTGAAGGCCAGCGGTACGTAGCGCTGGCCCTGATCGACGCCGTGCGTGACATCGCCCAGGCCGACCAGCGCCACCTTCCGGATGGTCGCCGCCTCCGGGGTCGACAGGGTGAAGGCGCTGTTGACGCCGACGCCGGCGGGCGCGGTGGAGATGACCGGCCGCGGGGCCGGCTGCCCGGTGCCGTCCTTCCGATAGAGGTACGGCGGGGAGAAGTACTCGATGTTCTTCTCCAGGTAGCCCTTCTGCATGCAGACCATGCAGACGCCGCCGCCGCCGGTCATCACCCGGCCGTCCGGCAGCAGCGCGGCCGTCGAGTGATATTGGCGGACGCGGCTCGCGCTGCCGAGCACCGTCCACCGCCCGGTGGCCGGATCCCAGCGCTCGGCCGCCGTGACCGCGTTGTCGAGGTCGACCAGCGGAGACTGGGCCGCGCTGCTCATGCCGCCGGTGGCCAGCACCGACCCGTCGGCCAGCAGGGTGGCGTTGAGCTGACGCCGGGGCGCCGACATCGCCCCGGTCGGCGCGAAGGCCGGCCGCAGCCCGGCGTTGTTCACCACGACCGCGCTCGACGTCGGTGGCTTCCCGCCGCCGACCACGATCGACTTCCCGATGTCGTACGTCGAGAAGCTCCCGTAGTCACGACTGATGGCATCGCGGGTCGCGGTCGCCGTGATGATCCCGTCGCCCGAGGTGTTGATCGTGTACGCGGCGGCGTAGGGCCCGAAGAGCGACAGCTGGGTGTCGGGCCGCGACCCCAGGAACGGATAGAGCCGCGCGCTGAATTTCGTGAACCCGGGAAGCGCCCGAATGGCGCCGTCAGCCTGATAGACCTCGGCCGTGGCGGGCCCGCCGCCGACAATGACCTGTTCACCGTTGGCCGTTCCGGCCACCGACGGATACCACCGCGGCGCGGCCATGTCACGGCCACGGCTCCACGTCTCATTCTGCCAATCGAAAATGTACGTTCGAACCGTTCCGTCGAGCTCCGCATCGGCATTCCCGCCGGCCACCAGAATGTTGCCGCCGGGCAGGTGGGCGAATCCCGCACAGAAGATGTTCGACCCCAGCAGATCAACCCGCCGGTACGTATCGTCACTCGGATCCCACACCATGGCGCGGGTGAAATCGTGATCCGGATAGGACTCGGCCGCATTGTCACCGACCGAATCCCAGATCAGCACCTTGCCGTTGGGCAGCACCGCCTGGAACACCGGAACCACCGGCGTGTCGACGACCGGACTCCACGACCCCGCCACCCCCGGATCCGCCGCCACGGCCGCCTTGCCCCGCGCCGCCCCCGGCCGCAGCCCCGTCGCCCGCTGGATCTTCGCCGCGTTCCCGGCCGTCTGCTCCTCGATCACCCGCATCGGCGTCCCCGCCAGATCCTCGGCCGCATGCGAGTGCTCATGACGGTGGGCAGCATGATCGTGGGCCCGCCCACTGGCGAGCGCCGGACTGCCCAAAACTACTAATGTGGACAACAGCCCGAAAGCAACAAAGCGGCGTCGCGTACGCATAAGCAATTCCGCCCTGTCTACTTCGGCCGGTAGGCAGACGCTATCCCCGCGTCGATATCCCGGACAAACTCCTTCCAGTCAGGAATCGATGGCTGATCGGCCGACGAATTGTCGGATCAACGACTTGCGCCGAACCGATCGCCACCGGACCGCCCGGTCACTCGGTGGCGACGGTCGGGTCGCCGAGGGCGCCGGTGGTTTCGCGCTCCTCGTTGGTCTTGGTGTCCCGGGTGGCGCAGGTCATGCGGAGGCTCACCACGTTGGTGAGGGCGAGCTTGACCTCTTTCGGGTGACCCACCGAGACGTTGACGGGCTTGGCCAGCTTGCGGCCGTCCTGGTCGTAGAAGGTGAACTCGACGGTCTTGCCGAAGCTGTTCCCGGTGGCGTCGTCGATGCCGGCCGTGGTGCTGAAGCTGGTCATGCCGGCCACGTTCCACTGCAGGATGCTGTTGGTGACGTCGTCGCAGCCGAAGACGATGCCCCGGCCGAAGCGCTTGGCGGCGAAGGTGACCGGCTTCGGGTCGCGGTAGCCCTCCGTCGTCTCCTCAGTGTCCAGGTACTTCGTCGCCTCGGGGACGGGGATGTCCGAGGCCGGCGGGTCCGTGGGCTCGGACGGGAGGTCGGACGGGGGCTCGGAGGACGGTTCCGGCTCGGTGGGGGTCTCCGACGGGGTGGGGGAGGGGGACGGCGAGGGGGAAAGGGAGAAGGACGGCTCGGGTACGGGGGTGGTGGTGGCGCTCAGGGCCAGCACGCGTACGCCGGTGAAGGCGCCCAAGGTGATCGCCACGACCGTGATGCCGACCAGCAGGGTCAGCCACTGGCGCAGGTCGAGCGCGTGCAGGAGTTTGCCGGGCGGGACCTGGTGGCGGTCGGCGAGCATGCGGCTGCGGCGGTAGCGGCTGGTCGTGCGGGCGGCGGCCAGGATCATCAGGAAGGCCGCCAGGACGCAGCCGACCAGGAGGGGGACGGCGGTGGCGAAGCTCCCGGCGTACCCGAAATAGAGGGTCGCGCCACCCACGAGGGTGACCAACAGGCTGAGGAAGACGAACAACGCGGCTCTCTGACTCTTGTTCACGTTGAAGGTCTGACGGACGAGGGGCGAGCTGTCCGTCAGAGAGGGGCGTGGCCGACGAACCAGTGATCGAGACCGAGATTCACGACCGGATCAACGAGGCGCTCGCCGGGCGGCGGAGTCAGCGGTCCTTCGTCGAGCAGCTGCACGACGGGTGGGCGGCGACCGTCGCGGGGCTCGACGATCTCGCGGCGATGGTGGCCGCCGCCGACGGGACGGCTCAGCAGGAAGGGGCCGACGCCGAGGTGCGCATGGGGTTCGGCGAGCTGAGGGCGCGGCCGGGCGCCCTGCGGAAGCGGGCCGGGGACGTCGGGCGTCAGGTCGACGCGGCGGTGGCCCGGGTACGCCGGGAGACGGTCAACATCGGCGTCATCGGCAGCACCAAGGTCGGCAAGAGCACCCTGCTGCGGACGATCACCAACCTGCCCGACACCGTGGTCCCGTCCACCGAGTTCCAGCCGACCACCGCCTCGGCCAGCAGCATCTACCACACCTCGGGCGCGCCCCGCGCCACCCTGCTGCTGCACACCTGGGAGTCGTTCCGCGACGAATACCTCGCCCCGCTGCACGAGCTGGCGAAGCTCGGGCCGGCGCCACGGGACGTGGACGAGTTCCGGCGCCACCGCTACCCGGCCGCCGGCAGTGCCGAGGCCGCCGGCGCGGGAGCCGACGACTACCTGCGGAAACTGGACGCCGCGCACCGGTCGCTGGCCAGCTACGAACGGCTGCTGCTGGGTGGCGAGCGGTCGATCTCGGTGGGGTTCGCGGAGCTCCGGCCGTACGTCGCCTACCCGCGCAAGGACGACGGTGACCCGGTCGGCGTGCAGCCGTACCACGCGGTCCGCAGCGTCCGGATCGAGCAGCCGTTCCTGGCCGGCGCGGCCACCCGCCTCGGCCTGATCGACCTGCCCGGCGCGGGCGAGGCCGGGCTGGACATCGACCGGCAGTTCCTGCGCCAGGTGAAGAACGAGATCGACCTGCTGCTGATGGTCAAGCGGGCGGTGCCGACGTCGGCCGCCTACCTGGCCGAGGACTCGTACACCCGGACCCTGGCCGACTCGGCCCGCGGTGGCGTGCCGCTGGTCGACTACTACAAGGTCGTCGTCAACCACGACCGGGTCACCGACACCGCCGGGAAGTTCTTCGAGAAGACCTTCCAGAGCGTGCGGGAGACCCAGGACGAGCGCGGCATCGAGGCGCTCGGCGCCGACGTGACCGACCGTGGCGAGGTGCTGGGCCGGCTGCTGAACCCGCTGCTGCGGCACCTGGCGGCGCGGCTGGCCGAGATGGACCGGGCGGTGGTCGGTGAGGCGCTGCGCGGCGCGGCCGAGGTGGCCGGGGAGATCTCCGCGTACGCCACGGCGGCGCTGAAGCGGGCCCGTGAGCTGGAGATGCTGCTGCCGGACCAGGAGGACGAGTTCCGCACGCTGGCCGAGAAGCTCCGCAACAACCTGGCCGTCGACCTGGCCGGGCTGGTGCAGCGGTACGACGCCGAGACCGCGTCGGGCACGGCCGACGGTTCGCTGACCGAGGCGATCGGCACGGCGGTCGGCGAGGCCCGGGCGTGGGTGCGCGACGGGCTCGGGTACGGCGACCGCGCCGCGTGGCTGGAGGAGGTCCGCGGCCAGTTCGTGCACGGCGAGCTGGAGACCAAGCAGGACGAGTACTACCGGGCCAAGACCGAGATCACCACAATCTTCGGGCGGATCGACCCGTCGCTGGACGAGGCCGTGCAGCGGCTGTGGGACGAGGTCGCCGGGACGTTGCGGGCGCGGCTGACCGCTGAGGTCGTACCCCAGGGGCCGAATGCTCTGGCCGAACTGCTCGCGACGGCCGAATCGCGCCGGGCCCGCATCCTGGCCGGGGCCCTGACGTCGCTGTGCGACCTGAAGGAGGACTACGGCAGCGTCGTCCTGCGGGTGACCCAGCCGATCATCCGCGGCATCCACTGGGACCAGAGGCCGGCGCCCGCCGCCGACCCTCCATCGTGGACGCCGCCGCCGCGAAAGGCCGCACCGCCGGTCCAACAGGCCAAGCCCGGCGGCTGGGTGATCCGCCCGGACGGCTCCCGCGTGCGGTCCCAGGGCAGCGTCGTCCCGGTCGCGCCGGCCGGGAACGGGCCGATCGAGAGCCTCTACGACGAGCTCTGCGCGGTGGTGGACCGGGTCATCACGGCGCTGGAGACCGCGCTCAAGGACGAGGCGCGGCTGATGACCCGTACCCTCGCCGCGGCCGCCGACCGGTTCTTCAACACCGCGATCCGCACCAACCGCAACGAGCGCGACTACGAGAACCTGTGCCGCCCGTTCATGCGGACGATCTGGCCGGACCACTTCACCGGTGGCGCCGCGCGGCTCACCGCCGACCTGTCCCGGCTGGCCGAGCAGGCCCGCCGGACCGGCGAGCTGACCACGGCGGTGACCGGGCTGTCCACCGGCCTCCGGACCGGCCACTGATGCAGCTGGACGTCGCCGACAGCGACCTCGGCGACAGGCTGGGCGCCGGCGGCCAGGCGGTCATCCACGACCTGCCCGGCCTGCGGCTCCCGGACGTCCCGGGGCCGCTGGTCTACAAGAAGTACCGGGACGACCGGGCGCCGCGGACGCACGACATGCTCCGGCTGGTGCAGCTGCGTGAGGGGCTGACCGGCGCCGACCGGGCCCGGCTGGACGCCATCGCCACCTGGCCGGTGCGCCTGGTCTGCGACGGGCCCGACCTGCGGGGCGTGGTGCTGCCGCGCATCCCGGACTCGTACTTCCAGCCGGTGACCCTGCCCGGCACCGGCGCGTCCAAGAAGCTCGTCCGCGAGGTGCAGCACCTGTTCGTCGACCCGGCGATCGGCCGCCGCACCGGCATGCCCGAGGTGACCCGCGAGCAGCGCCTGACGATCTGCCGGGACTTCGCGGCCGCCCTGGACTTCCTGCACGGCCCGGCGATGGACGTGGTCTTCGGGGACATCAACGCCAAGAACGAGCTGTTCCGGCTCGGCCCGGACCCGACCGTGATGCTGGTCGACTGCGACGCCGTCCGGCCGCGCGGCGCGGTCACCGGTGGCCTGCAGCTCAACGCGCCGGACTGGGAGCCGCTGGGCCGGACGACCCTCAACCGGGCGACCGACCTCTACAAGCTCGGCCTGTTCGTGCTCCGATGCGTCCTGCCGCCGGGGTCGCAGACCTCGACCCGCCGCGACCCGGTGCCGGGCCTGCTGGACGACGCCGGGACGGCGCTGCTCACCCGGGCGCTGTCCCCGGACCCGCACGACCGGCCGGCCGCGGGGGAGTGGCGGCGCTACCTGAGCCTGGCCCTCGGCCCGCCGGCCTTCGTCTTCGACCCGCCCGGCTGGGCCGACCTGCCGGTGCCCATGCCGCGGCTGGGCCCGCCGCCGGTCGTCGAGCTCGTGCTGCCCGACCTGAGCCCGGTGCTCTCCCTCGACGTGCCGGCGCTCGACTTCGAACCGCCGCCGCTGACCGGCGTGACCGCGCCGGCCACGCCACCGGCGACCTACCACCCGCTGCCGACGCCGCCGATCACCCTGCCCGGCCTCGATCCCGGCGATCCGGAACCGGTCGACCTGACCGACCTTTTCCTGCCGCGAAAGGGAACGCCATGATCACACCCGGCCTGTTGCTCGGATGGCTCGGTGGTGGCCAGCCGGCCGTGCTGCGCGAGTCGCCGGCCGACGCCGCGCGCTACAGCTCGATGGGCGTGGTGCTCGTCGGCACCGCCGTGATGGCCTCGCTCTCGGCCACGTTCGCGCTGATGACCGCGGTCAAGCTGCCGATCGGCGCGGCCGTGGTGGTGGGCGTGTTCTGGGGGCTGCTGATCCTCGGCCTCGACCGGATGCTGGTGATCAGCATGTCCAAGCAGCAGGGCTTCTGGCGCGGCCTGCTGACCGCGCTGCCCCGGCTCGGGCTGGCCCTGCTGATCGGCACCGTCATCTCGGTGCCGCTGGTGCTGCGCGTCTTCGAGCCCGAGCTGAACAACGAGCTCCAGGTCATCCACAACGAGAACCTGCGGGCCAACCAGGAGAAGCTGAACGCCCGGTTCGCCGACATCGCGACCGACCAGGCCAAGGTGGACGAGCTCCAGCCGGTGGCCAACGGGCAGTCCAGCCCCCGGGTCAGCGCCGACCCGGACGTCAAGGCGGCCCAGGCGGCGGTGGACAAGGCACAGGCGGTGTACGACAAGGCGGCGGCCAACGCGCAGTGCGAGCTGACCGGCGACACCGACGGCATCTGCACCGGCAAGGCGGGCAAGGGACCGGCCTACCGGGAGGCGAAGGCCGAGGCCGACCGGGCCGAGACCCAGCTGCGCAAGGCGACCGCCGAGCGGGACCGGATCACCGCGGCCGCGGACGCCCGGATCGGTGGTGGCGCGGCCAACGCGCGGAAGGCCGCCGCCGCCGAGCTGACGACGCTGGTGCCGCGCCTGGAGAAGCGCAAGGCCGACCGGCAGCAGGCGCAGCAGGACCTGGACCGCGGCGAGGCGGAGAACACCGGTCTTCTGGTACGCCTGGAAGCCCTCGAACGGCTCTCCGACGGACACCCCACGATGTGGCTGGCCCACCTCGCCCTGGCCGCCCTGTTCGCCGCCATCGAGCTGCTCCCGGTGCTGGCCAAGCTGCTCTCCGGCCGCAAGCAGACGCTCTACGACCTGCTGGTCGCCAAGCGGGAGGCGCACGCGCTGGCGCTGGAGGACACCTACCGGGCGCAGCGCGACCAGCTGGCCGCGCTGACCGCCGAGGCCCGCGAGGAACTCGAACGGCACCGCCTCGAACTCCAGACCGAGGCCGGCAAACGCGCGCACGAGCTGCTGGCCGAGAAGTCCGAGGCGATCGCCCGGCGCTCGATCGACGTCTGGGGCCAGGTGGCCGAGAAACGCACCGAGGACGAACTGGCCCGCTGGTACCGCCAGCACACCCGCAGCGCCGCGGCCACCCAGAACTTCCCGCTCAACGGCCAGACGCCGGGAGCGGTGCCCCACCCCGCGGCACCCGCCGCGGGATCGTGACCAGGAGGGGAACCATGGAACACGCCGGAGCGAAACTGCTGCCGTTCTATCTCGTCGTCGACGTCTCGTTCTCGATGGAGGGCGACAAGCTCAGGGCCGCCAACAACATCCTGCCGGCCATCGTGGACGCGCTGGCCGAGAACCCGATCCTCTCCGACAAGGTGCGCTTCGGGCTGATCGACTTCGCCGACGACGCCAAGGTCCGGCTGCCGCTGTGCGACCTGCTCGACCCCAACCTCAGCCTGCCCGGCCTGGCCGCGCGCGGCGGCACCAACTTCACCGCCGCGTTCACCACGCTGCGCAAGGAGATGGAGGCGAACGTCGCCCAGCTCAAGGCCGACCAGTACCTGGTGCACCGGCCGGCCGTGTGGTTCATCAGCGACGGCGAGCCGCTGGACGCCGAGGCGTCGTGGCGGCAGGCGTTCGGCGAGCTGACCTCGCTGAAGGCGTACCCCAACTTCATTCCCTGCGGTGTCGACGAGGCCGACGTCAAGGTGATGGGCTCGTTGATCCACCCCGCTCAGGGCACCAAGAAGATGGCCCTCTACATGATGGAGGCGGGCTTCGACCCGGCCTCGGCGATCACCGCGATGGCCGAGATCCTCATCTCCAGCATGATCCAGTCCGGGTACAGCCTGGCCGACGGCAACACCGGCATGATCCTGCCGCCGAAGAGCAGCCTGCCGGCCGGCATCAAGCAGTACGACGCGGACGACTTCGTCTGATGAGCGGGAACCTCTACCTGCTCATCGACCTGGCCGAAGGCCCCAACCGGGCGGCCGCGGCCGAGGACATCACCAAGGCCTTCGCGCCGGACATCGGCGAGCTGGGCTGGCACTCGCACACCCTCGGCCTCTACCAGTCGATCCCGGCCGCGCCCGGGCCGGGCCGGTCGTACGGCGACGCGTTCCGGCGCTTCGCCAACAACATGCGGTGCGACCGCGCCGAACGGCCGCTGCTCATGGTCGTCACCGACACCGACCCGGGGGGCGACTGGCAGGCCGAGTGCGAGGTGCTCACCGCGAGCCACCCGACCGTGGACATCCGGGTGGTGGACCATCGGGACGACCCGGCCGGGCTGTTCCGGGCGATCGCGGCCGACCGGCCGTGGGAGGGCTCGTTCACGCCGTACTCGGTGGGGGACCCGGGCAACGCCGCGCGCAAGGTGCGTGCGGTGCCGGACCCCGCCGAATGGGACCGCCGCGACACCGTGCTGGACGGCGTGGAGATCCAGGGCGCCAACCGCCAGGCGTTGCTGCACGTGCGGGCGGCCAGCGTGCGCGGGCTCGGGCATCGGTACGCCGGGACCGTCCGCCAGGACGACTACGCGTTCCGGCGTACCCCATCGGGCCGTTTCCTGGTCGCCGCCGTCGCCGACGGCGTCTCCAACAGCGAGTTGTCGCACAAGGCGGCGTCGCTGATCACCCGGCAGGGCTGCGAGCTCCTGGCCGGGATGCTCGACACCACCCCGGCCGACCGGCTGGACTGGCCGGGCCTGATCGAGGAGCTCAGCCGGCGCGTCTGCATCGTCGCCCAGCCCTTCATGGACGTGCCGGACGGCGCCGCGGTCGCCTACCGCGAGGTGGCGGCCACGATGGCCGCGACCGCGCTGTTCGGCGTCGTCGACCTGCAACCGGTCGACGGCGGGCTGCCCGCGCACGTCTTCGCGATCGGTGACTCGCCGGCCTGGGTGCTGCGGGACGGCCGGGTCTGGAAGTCGCTGCACGACATCAAGAACAGCGGCGACGGGCCGGCCTCGAGCATCACCCGGGCCCTGCCCGGCCGGCGCCGCGACGAGGTGCCGCAGGAGGCGCTGCTCCGCCCGGGCGACGTGCTGGTCCTGATGAGCGACGGGATCGCCGACCCGCTGCAGGACGGGTCCGGGCCGGTGGGCCGGTTCCTGGCCGAATCCTGGCGTACGCCGCCCGCGCCGCTCGCGTTCGCCGGCCAGGTCGACTTCGCCCGGCGCTCGCACGACGACGACCGCACGGCCGTCGCGATCTGGGTGCCATGAACCCGGCCTCCTCCGAATCCCTGCCGGTCGGCCGGCTCGGCGGGCTCGGGGCGAAACTCGGGCAGGGCGGGCAGGCGGTGGTGTACGCCGCACCCGCCCTGTCCCTGCCCGACGCCCCCGGCCCGCTGGTCTACAAGGAGTACAAGCCCGGCCAGCAACCTCCGCAGGGACTGCGCCGCCTGGTCAAGGCGCGCAACGACCTCGATCCGGCCGAGCGGGCGCGGCTCGACCGGCGCGCCATCTGGCCGCTGCGGGTGGTCGAGGACGGCAGCACCGTCCGCGGCGTGGTCATGCACCTGATCCCGCCCGCCTTCATGCAGGACCGGGTGCTGCCCGGCACCGGCGCCGCCACCCGGTCCACCCGCGACGTGCAGAACCTGCTGATCCCGCCGGACCGGGCCCGGGTGGTCGGGATGCCGGTGCCGACCCTCGATCAGCGGCTCGCCCTCTGCCGCGACCTGGCCGCCGCGCTGCACCTGCTGCACCGGCACAAGCTCGTCTTCGGCGACCTCAACGCCAAGAACGAGGTGTTCAGCCTGCACCCGGACGCGGCCGTGATGCTGGTCGACTGCGACGCCGTCCGGCTGGCCGGCAGCGCCGCGGTGGTGGCCCAGCTCAACGCGCCCGACTGGGAGGCGCCGGAACGCTGGCTGACCGTCTACACCGACCGCTTCAAGTACGGGCTGTTCGTGCTGCGCTGCCTCAGCACCGGCGACCAGGTCTCGACCACGGTCGACCCCGGCCGGGCCGACGCCGCGCTCGACCACCAGGGCCAGATCATGCTGCGGGCCGCCCTCGGCCACATCCCGAACGACCGGCCCACCGCGCAGCACTGGGGCCGCTACTTCGACCATCGGCTGACCGGGCGGGCGTTCGTGAAGACCGCCTCCACCGCGGTGCCCGAGCCGCGCCACGAGGGGTGGGTGCGCGACCCGGCCACCGGGAAGATGGTGCGCCGGTGACCTCGGCGCGCTGCACGGTCTGCGGCGGCACGCCCACCGTGTGGCGGACCTCGCTGCACGACGAGGTCACCTGCGCGACGCATCCGGTGGCCGTGCGGTGCGTGTTCTGCGGGCGCGGTGACGCCGACCCGCGGGCGGCCGGCTGGCTGGCCCTGGCTGACGGGGTGCACCGCTGTCCCACCTGCGCCGCCGACGCGGTGAACACCCAGGAGCAGGCCCGCAAGCACCTGCCGGTGATCCGGCGCGACATGGCCGCGATGGGACTCGATCTGCCCGAGCGGGTGCTGGTGCGGATCGTGCCGTACGACGAGGTGGCCGGCCTGGTCGGCGGGCCGGCGAGCGGGATGCTGCTGGGCGCCACACAACAGGTGATCGGCGGGGCCGGCGGCCGGCGGGTGGTCGAGATCTGCGTCGTCGCCGGGCTGCCCGAGCTGTACTTCGGCCGCGCGGTGGCGCACGAGATCGGCCACGCCTGGCTCGGGCTGCGCGGCGCCACGACGGTCGACGACGTGGTCGAGGAGGGAACCTGCGAGCTTTTCGCGTACGCCTGGCTGAAGCGCCGCGGCACCGCGATGGCCGAAGTGCTGCGCGAGCAGATGACCCGCAACCCGGAGCCGGTCTACGGCGGCGGCTTCCGCCTGGTCCACGCGGCCATCCGCCGGCACGGCGTCGACACCGTCCTCAATGGACTACTCTCGACCGGCCGCCTGCCCTAGCCGCCGCCTTGGTGCCTTCCCTGGCCGCCCTGGTGCCTTCCCTAGCCGCCCAGGTGCCTTCGCTCGCCGCCCTGGTGGATGAACGGTGCCCAGGCCGACGGCTCGCTCATCGCCGTGCGACATCCCTTCATCAGCGTGGGCATCGTCGACTCCAGGGCCGCCGGCACCTTCCGATCCCGGTCCGCCATCCAGAGCTGGGCCTTCCGCAGGGCGTCACGGTCGGCGAGCTTCTCCGCGGTCCGGTAGTGGTGGAACATCACCATCAGGCAGGCGGTCGTGCGGTCGTCGACCGACCAGCGCGAGCCGACCACACTGGTCGCGCCCGCCGCCAGGAACGCCGTGGCCAGGGTCAGGGCCTCGTCGTGGTCGGCCACGGTCAGGTCGCTCGAACACGCGGACAACACAACCAGGCCGCCCGGCCCGCCCTCGGCCAGGATCCGGGCCACCGTCAGGCTCTCACCGGCCAGGGCAAGGTGCGAGCAATCCGCCGAGCGGTCGGTCCGGGCGTGACAGGCCAGATGCAGCACGGCCGGATTCCCGGCCACCGCGGTCATCAGGTCGCCGGGGCGGGCGTGATCGAGGACCACAGCTTCCGGGTACGAGGTCGCGCGCACCGCCGCGACCTCCTCGGGCGCCACCGGCAGGCTGCTGGTGCGATCCGCCAGCAGGACCGCCTGGCCGGTGGCCGGTGGGCGCCGGGTGACCGCGGCGAGCTGCCGGACCGACGCGGCATAGGAGAACGCGAACCGCTCGACGGCATAACGCGGGCCGGCCGTTCGCGCCGCGTGCCACGGGACGTAGGCCAGGGCGTCGAGCGGGATCAGCACCACGCTCCCCGGCTCGCCCAGCGGAACGATCAGGGCCTCCCAGGCCCAGTCGCACACCGCCGCGAGGCATGCGCGCCAGGTCCCGTCGCCGACATCGGTGGAATGGCGGTCATGCGCGGCCAGATAGTCGACCAGGGCCGGATGGTCGAGGCGAAGCCCGGGCGCCGCCACGACCTCGAGCCCACCGTCGGGCCGGACCGTCAACAACCGTCCCGGCACCTCGTCGTGGCCGCCCAGCAGGTAGACCACCAGATCGGCGCCGGCCGCCGCGCCGGCCTCGGCCGGGCTCGGGACCGCGGCCAGGGCGCCCGCCCCGAACCGCTCGCGCAGCACGGACAACACCCGTGGCCGCAGATCGGACGGCACGACGATCGTGGCCCCGGCGAGGTGCGCGACCGCGTCGGCACCATGTGTGTCGGCGAGTCCGTGGCGGCCGGTGGTGGCCGACGTGTTGACGCCCTGGTCAAGGCCGGTGTGATGGCGCGGCTCACCCCCAGCGAAAAAGAACGTTCGTTCTTGCCCGGAACCGGGCGGCGCCGACTCCCACTCGGCGGCCAGCTCGCCGTGGCCGGCCGCCCGGAGCCGGGCCGGCACCGAGGCGGTGGTCATGGCGCTGTGCAGGACCAGGCCGCGGCCCAGCTCCAGGGCGGTGAACGCCGGCTCCGGCCGGCCGGCGGCCAGGCAGCGGTCGGCGATCCGGCGGGCGAAGCCGGCCGCCCGGCGGGCCGACTCGACCGCGTGGGCGGTGCCGGTCTGGAGCAGCACGTCGTCGCCGAACGCGCGCAGGGCGGCCAGCCCGCTCGCCGCGGCCGCGGCGGTCTCGCCGGCGAGATGAAGGGCCTCCGACCGCTGGGCGTGCACGTGCGCGGCCAGCGGGTGGGCGGACACGCCGTCGAGCGCCGCGGCCGCCCGCTCGAACCGGGCCACCACGCCGGCGAGGTCGGCGGCGGAGGGCTCACGTTCGTACCGGAGGAAGTGGATCTGGGCGCTCAGCGCGAGAAGCGCGACCTGATCGGGTGACGTCTCCCCGACGATCTCGTCCAGCCTGGTCGCGGCCTCGGCCACCGCCCGGTCGTCGTCGCGGACGATGCCGTCCAGCACCGCCGCGGCCGCCCCCGCCGCCCGCAGCGCCGGCCGGCCGGTCATCTCCACGGCCAGCTCGTCGCCGGCCCGGCGCAGCAGCGAGAGACCCGTCTCGACGTCGCCCGGCCGGGACGCCCGGGCCAGATGGGCCAGGCCCAGCGCGGCGTCCAGGCGGGAGCGCCACGGGTAGTCGTCCGGCCGCTGGGTGGTGGCCAGGCCGTCGATCACGGCGTCGAGTTCGCCGGCGTCGCGGCGCTGCACGGCCAGGATCGCCCGCGACAGCAGGCCCGCGGCGACCAGGTCGCCGCCGGCCAGCAGCTCCGCCCCCGCCTCGGCGTCGGCGATCACACCCTGGTCGAGGTAGCGGTCGTTGAGCAGCGCGCCGAGCATCCCGGTCATCGCCGGGCGCAGGTCGTCGCCGGCGTCCACGGCGGCCAGCGCGGCCCGCAGATCGTCGACGGCGGCGCGCAGGTCGGCCGGATCACGGTTCAGCCGTCCGCGCAGCGTGAGCGCCATCCCGCGGAGGAAACGCTCACGTCCGCCGCCCTCGGCCACCAGGCGGTCGGCGGTCGCCACGATGTCGGCGACCCCGTCCGGGTCGCCGGTGTACGCGGTGGCGGTCAGCAATATCCCGGTCAGCCGGCGGATCGTCGTCTCCCGGCCCGGGTCGTCGTCGCGCACCTGGGCCAGCGCGGTCCGCCAGGCGCCGGCCAGGCCCGCGAGCTGATCCGGCAGCCCGTCCACATGCCCGCGCCGGGCCAGCAGCGCGCCCGCCTCGGCCAGGATGATCGGCCGCAGCCGGTGCCCGGCCGGCAACTGGTCGAGCACGCGGTCGAAGGCCGGCAGCAACACCTCCGGCGGCCGTTCCCCGGCGACCCCGGTGAGCAGGTCGGCCATCGGCGCCAGCCCGCCGGCCACCCGCGGCGCCACCGACGCCAGCGCCGCGATCATGGCCAGCGGGTTGCCCGCGCCGACCAGTCCGAGCATCGCGACCAGGGCTTCCGCGTACGGGACGACCTCGGAGTCCGCCGGCTCGTGCCGAAGCACCCAGCGCAGGTGGGCCAGCGCCCGATCCCGGTCCGGGAACAGCCGCGGATCGTTCAGGGCGCCACTCATCAACGCCCCGGCCAGCGCCATCGCGCCCTCGCCCTGCGCGTCCGGACCGGGCCGCATCGGCATCACCCGGAAGAACAGCAGCAGGGCGAGCCCGACATGCACGACCGACGGCCGCTCCAGCGGCACCCCGAGCGCCTCGTCCAGCAACTCGACCGCCTCGTCCCGGTCCGCCTCCGAGCCGTCCCGCTTGAAGTACCGCTCCGCCAGCTCCCGCCCGAGCGCCCAGGCGGCCCGCGCCGCGGCGGGACTCCCGGCCGGCGCCGACTCGTACGCTTCCCGATACTCCATGCCGATCCCTGACGGACAGCCGTGACTCAGACCAGGTCGAGTTCGGTACGCAGGGCGGTCAGCTGGTCCCGTGCGACCTTGGCGTGGGCCGGCAGGATGCTGCGGATGGCGGCCAGTTCCCCGGCGGCGTAAGCCAGCCGGGGATGCGTGGGATGGCCGGGCTGGGGCGGCCGGCCGAAGATCTGCAGGACGGTGCCGTGGAAGCGCAGCTCGACGCCGAGCAGCAGGCATGTCTCCGGGTCGTCGGACGGGTTCCGGAGCAGGGACTCGCCGTGATCCAGCAGGATGCGGGATGGCGGGTCGTCGGTCAGCGGCGTCATCAGGGGCAGGAATCGTTTGCGCAGCTCGCCGAGCTTGCGGCCGACGGCACGCTCGGTCAGGGCGGCCAAGCCGCGGTCACCGCCGGCGTTCGCCGCCACGATGAGCGCGCGGGCCTCGCGGATCAGGTGGCGCGGCAGTCCGCCGGCCAGCGCGTGGCCGAGCGCGGTGAACGCCAGCGGATAGCCGATGACACGCCGGCGGAGCAACTCGGCCGACTGGTCGAGGGTCAGGATGCCGAGCGGCGCCATGTGCTCGAACGCGCTGTCCAAGGCGGACCGCACACCGCTCGCGCGGCCCTCGAGCTGGGTGAGCGCGTCATCCGAGATGGAGACGATGTGGGTGGATCCGGAGACGCCGAAGATGCCCTTGATCTCGTTGACGAAGCGGGCGACGTCGGCCGGATCCTCCATCTGGTCGAGTTCGTCCACGATCACGACGAGCCGGCCGCCCGCCAGCCACGTCACGATCGTCTCGGCGAAGCGCCGGTACCGCTCGACGAGTTCCGGCAGCCCGGGTGGCTGCTGGAGCAGTTGCTTGATCGACTTCCAGCCGAGGTCGACGGCCCCCTGCATCTTGACCACCAGGCCGCGGTCCACGGAGAGGTTCTGCAGGTAGGTGAGTCTGAGCAATTCGGTCCGGGCGCGCTTGCGGAGCCGCTGGTTCGCCCGTGGGTGCTCCAGCACGCCTTCGCACAGCTTCTTGAACAGGAACACGATGAAATCTTTGGCCTCGTACGCCGACGGCGCGGCGGTGGAGACGACCAGGTCCGGCGGCAGGCTTTCCCGTTCGTTCAGGAAGTGCAGCAAGGTCGTCTTGCCGGCGCCCCGGGGGCCGTTGATCATCACCGAGGTCGCGTTGAAGTCTCGCATCAGGGCGTCGACGCCGAGGAACTCGGGCCGGGTCACTCGATGCAGCCGGTTCGGGACCGCGGCGAGGCCGGGTGCGGAGGTGATCCGGAGGACAGGCGGCCGTCGGTCCTCGACGGCCTTGTCGATGGCGTCGCGGAGCACCGGCCTGATCTCGTCCACCAGCACCTTGCCGCAGTGCCGGCGCTCGGCGATCAGCTTGCGCGTGTGTCCGGCGCCGACCCAGACGAGCGGGGTCAGCAGGAGGGCGCCCATCAACGCGAGAGTCCATGGTCCGGCTGCGTTCCCCTGCGCGGCCGTGGCGACCTCGGTGGCGGTGGTGAGGGCGAAGATGATGCCGCCGAGCGTCACGACAGAGCCGGTCGCTGTGGCGAACAACGTGCGCCGGCGCAACGTACCCATCATCTTCCGGTAGTCGGCCGTGATCTCGCGGCTCTTCCCCGCGGCATCGGCGAGCACGTAGTTCACCTGCTCGTTGTCATGGAGGTAGCCGGCGAACTCCGGCTCGGCGAGGATCCGCGCGGCGGCAGCCGTGACCCGGCGCGCCAGCCGCGCGTCACGGTGTTCCACGTGATCGTCCATCGATGCGTTCTGACGGACGGGCGGCGCGCGTCCGTCAGATCACGCCATGACGTTCGGCATCGACTTTCTGTGCGAGTTCCTGGACTCGCAGGTCACCGAGCCGCCCGAGGAGAAGCCGGTGGGGATTCTGGCGGCGCTGCGGACGGCCGAGGGCACCGCGTTCGCCGAGCTGCTGGAGCGTGCCGGGGGTCAGAGGATTCCGCTGTCGTGTGACGAGATCGGGCCCGCGGCCGACGACTTCGTGCGGTTCTGGGCACGGCACCCCGAGCTGGGGTACGAGCCACGGGACTGGCCGTGCGGCACCGACCTGGAGAACCGGCTGCGCGCCCACCTTGGCGATCGGATCGAGAAGAAGGCCATCGACGCGCGGGTCGGCGGTGACGCGTGGTGGCGGCAGCTGCGGGTCAAGGACCCGTGCGGGGCGCTGGACGCCGCGATGCTCGGCGCGCGGATGGCCTCCGTGGACGGCGCCACGCGGGCCGCGATCGTCGCCGAGCAGGTCGGACGCGCGGCCGACGAGTCCCGGTTCCGGGCCTTGGGGCGGTGCCTGTGGCGCTGGGTCCCGGCCACGGCGGACGAGCTCCGGGTCTTCGTGCTCGGCGCGCCGGACGATGTCGAGATCGAACCGGCGCCGGCCGACGACTTCCTGGACGACCGGGTGCACGCCGGCACGTTGTGCGTCGCCGACCTCGACCTGATCGGGGCATTCGTGGCGGCGGGGCGGCTGCGCCCGGCCGACCTGACGGCCCGCCTGCTGGCCGCGCACACGGTGGTGGGCGACGTGATCTCCCGGCTGGGCGCGATGACCCGGCACGACGACGGCTGGCTCGCGGACAGTCTGGGTCAGGTCCATCCCGGCGTTGTCACGGCGCACGGTGAGCGGCTGGTCCAGGCCCTGCTGGCGGTCACGGTGCCGGCCACGGTGGCGTCGATCGTGATGGTATTGCCGGCCGGCGTGCGGCGGACCTGCCTGGCCGCGGTGACCGAGCGGCTGCGCGGCGATCCGGCGCCGGCGCTGGTCGCCGCGGCGGTCGTGATCAGTGACTGGCACGACCGGGACGAGCAGCTCGACGAGGCGGTCCGCGCCTGGCTGGGCGGCGCGGCGTGTGTGCCCGGCGCGCTCGCGGCGGTCGATGCTCTGCTCGATCGGCGCGGCTCGGTCAACGCGTACGCGCGGTGGATGGAACTGCGCGGCCTGCCCGCGCCGCATCGGCGGCCGTGGTTCCGTTGCCGCCGATGATCCGGGTGGGACGGCCAAGGCCAAGGCGGAGTCACCCTCCGGGGGACGCTCTGGATCATCCCGAGCAAGCTCGCCGACTACAGCTGGGCCGGGTACGACCGGGTGTAGGCGGCCAGCTTCTCGAAGCGGGACACGTCGAGCCAGTCGGTGCCGTCGGTGTTGACGGCGCACCCGGCCGCCTCCAGGCGCTTGGCGATGCTGTGCAGGCTCTGCACCCGGCCGTTGAACCGGATCACGTTCAGGCCGGCGATGTCGGACGCCGGTCGCAGGGCGCCGATCTCGATGATCAGCGTGCGCTCGGGCTGCAGGGCCAGGGCCATGCCGGCCTCCAGCAGCACGTTCGGCCGCGGCTGGCCGGTGGTGGTGACCTCGTACGGGGGCTCGCCGTTCCCGCGCAGGTCGGGGTGCAGGTAGGCGCCGTCGTCCGGCGTCATCAGCACGATCGCCGCCTGGTTCTGCTGGAACGCCTCGCGCAACACCTCGCCGGTGTACGGGACCGTGCGCCCGGTCTTGCGCACGATCTCCTCCCAGTCGAGCGGGTGCAGGTCGATCGCCCGCAGGAACGTCCACAGCGCGCGGCGCGCCTCGGAGTCCCGGCCGTGGATCACGAAGACGTCGCGAGGGTTGGGCATGCGGCCGATCGTATCCGCGGTGACCAGCTCGAACGGGTGACCGCGGCGCCGGTCCGTCAGATAGCGGTATGGACAACCGAGCAGGTCTTGATCGGGAGACCGTCGACGACGCCCTCGACGTGCTGCGCGACATCGTGCTCTGGGAGCTGACGCCTCAGCGCTGGGAACAGGTGACGCTGATCCTCGGGCGGCTCGCCGACGCGCTGGCCGCCGGCGACCCCGAGGAACTGCGCGACGCCGTGGCCGACCTGGAGCTCAGCGGTCCGACCCGGGCCCTGCGGATCGGCGGCACCGAGACCGGCGGCATTCCCGAGCCGGTGCTCGAGCGCCGCAACACCCTCGTCCACTCGCTGAGCCGCGACCAGCCCAAGGATGACGATGGCCGGCCGAGTCGTTGAGCAGGAGTTCGTCGCCCACGTGTTCGCCCCGCTCGACGGTCCCGCCGCCGCGACGGCCGAGCGGCAGGTCCGCGCGCTGTGGGACAACTGCCGGACCCAGCTGGGGATGACCCAGCCGATCCTGGGCGCGAGCCTGCCCGGCGAGCTCCCGGCCGGGTTCGCCGACCTGGCTGACGGCGCCGTGGCCGGTCTTCAGGATCCAGAGATCAACTTCCAGGCTGTGGTACGCCGTGAGCACGACGTTCTCAACCTGTCGCTGGTGATGGCCACGCCCGTCGACCCGCCCCGCCGGCGCCGGTTCGGGCTGGGGACGGTGGCGCCGCCCGGCTGGCCCGAGTTCGGTCGCTGGTGGGCCGGCCTGACCTCGACCGGCACCGGGGCGTTGCTCAGCGTCGTGGCGATCCACCAGGCCAAGGCCCGCCGGCCCGGCCTGGCCGACCTGCCGGGCGGGCTGCCCGCCCGCGACGACGACGGCATCGGGTGGTGGACGCGGCGGTCCGAGCTGGACGACTTCGCGGTGTGGGAGGCGACCGCGGGCGGCGACCGGGCCGGCCGCCGGCTGGTGGTGGTGGCCCGGCCCGACGAGGACTCCCGGCTCAGCCGGTTCACCTGGAGCAACGGCGGCACCGCGCTGCCACCGCTCGGGCGCTACCTGATGCACGCGGCCAAGGTGCGGTACCACGCCCGCGTGCTGGGGGACGCTCGCGTGCTCTCGTCCGTACGCGAACGTCTTGATCGAAGTCTCGACGAGCCCCGGCCTGACCTGGCCGAGGTGGCGGCCGACGAGGCCGACCTGATCGCGTCGCTGGCGGCCGTGAAGCGGATGCGGCACAGCGTCGAGATCGCCCGGGACAACATGGACGCGGCGATGCCCGGCGGACCCCTGCCGACCGACGACGCGCTGGCCAAGTGGCTCGCGCAGGAGCTGTCCGACCAGGTCACGGTGCTGGAGACGACCCTCGAGCGGGCCGGCCGGATGCGGGCGATCAGCGCGAGCCCGTGGCCGCCGGCCGAGCCCCGGCCGGCCGCGCGGAAACCCTTCACGGGCGCGGGCTGGAGCACCGGCGAGCCGACGGCCGACCTCGGGCGGGTCGAGCAGCGGCTGGCGTTCGGCGTCGACGTCGTCGGCTACAGCTCGCGGACCGTGCCCCAGCAGCACGCCGTGCAGAGGCGGCTGGCCGACGTGGCCGGGCGGGTGCTCGACCGCATCGAGGTGGCGCTGCCCGAGACCGACCGGCAGGACGCCGGCGACGGCATGATGGTGGTGCTGCCGGCCCGGCTCGAGGCCCATCGGGTGCTGCCCGGCCTGCTCGGCGGCTGGCGGAGCGAGATCGTCGCCGACAACGCGGCCCATCCCGGCGACCGCATCCGGGTGCGGCTGTCGGTGGTGGAGGGCCCGTTCGCGCGGGCGGCCATCGGCTTCAGTGGCAACACGATCATCGAGGCCGGCCGGCTGCTCGACAGCGCCCCGCTGCGCGCCGCGGTCGAGGAGCACGCCGCCGCCGACCTGGTCGCGCTGATCTCCGACCGGCTGCATGACGATGTCGTGGTCGCCGGCCATGAGGGCGTGGAGCCGGCCCACTTCACCCGGGTCCCGGTGCGGGTCAAGGACTTCAGCCGCGACGCGTGGCTGTGGCTGGGCGGCGCGCGGCCCGCGACCCCCGGACCCCAGACCGAGCCGCCCCCGCGCCGCCGCGACGTCTTCCTCATCCACGGCGCCGACGAGCAGGCCCGGCAGGCGGTCGGCGCGCTGCTCACCGACCTCGACCTGCGCCCGCTCGACTGGGACGAGCTGTCCCGCAAGACCGGTGTGACCATGCCGTACGCCGGTCAGATCCTCGACCAGGCCTTCGTCGAGAACCAGGCCGCGATCGTCGTCCTGACCCCCGGCGACGGCGCCGAGCGTGACGTGCTGTTCCGGGCGGGCATGGCCATGGCCCGGCAACCGGACCGCACGATCGTGGTCGAGCTGGGCCCGGTCCGCCCGATCGGCGACCTGGCCGGCCGCCAGACCGTCCGGATCACCGCCGACGAGGGCAGTCAGCGCCTGGGCAAGGCCCAGATCATCCAGCTGCTGCGGATCGCCGGGTGCACCCCGCGGACCGACGACCCCGAACTGATCACCACCGACCACCTGGCCGGCCTGGCGGCGTACCACGCCTCGTCCTGAGCGTCACGGCGCAACCGTTCGTCCGCCCTTGATCGGGACCCTGATCGAAAACGTCCGCCGGATCGACGATGATCACTGACGGATGGGCCATCCGCCGTTCGGCTCACGATCACCATCCGGACATCACCGTCCCTCCTCGACGATCATCCGCGCGCCCGTCGGATGAAGGTGTCGAATAGGGCCACCAACCGGTGCAACCCGTGCCCGGACCCTCGCGCTCGGTGGCCGTCTCGGCAAAGCTTCAACCAACGGCGTACGGAGTCCGCTCCGCGGCCGTCCCCCCGCAGGATGATCGAAAGGAGCCCCGGTGGGCTTTTCGAGCGCGACGACGGTCCGCCTGGACGAGGCCGTGATCCGGTCGGTGCGCCGGCCGAGGAACTCCTCGCCCGGAGGCGTCTACGCCTCCCGTTCCGCCCCGTCGACGGTCGTTCCGGAGGGCGGCGAAGCACCGGTCAAGGTGGTACGCGAGCTCGCCCGCGAAGGCCGCCTGGCCGACGTGGTGGCGGTCGCCGGCGGCGCCGAGCGGGTACGGCTGTCCGGCGCCGCGTACGCCATCGTCTGGCCGATCGTCTTCGCCCGCGTCACCCGCCGCGTCGAGCTGACCCGCGGCCACCCGCACTGCGCCTCCGGGGTGGAGCGCCTCGCCGACGAGTGCCTGGACCGCTTCCACGACGACGTCGAGTCGGTGGTCGACGACCTGCTCACCAATGCTCGCCGCCCCGTGTTCAACCTGGAGGCGTGGGTCACCGGCCGCCTGAACGCGGCCACCGTGAACGGCCACCGGCGCCAGCGCGGCCGGCGTGGCGCGCTGCAACGCCCCCGGCTGCCGCAGTGGGTCGCCGCGGGCCTCGGGCACGACCCGTGGCTGATCTCGCTGGCCACCGAGATGCTGGTCTGGGTCGGCGTGGACGCCACCGCCGGCTCCGAGGTGTGGCCGCTGGAGTCCTGGTCACACCGGCGTGGCCTGCGCACCGGCGACTGGGCGGGCAGCGATCCCGGCGTGGTCGCCCGCGAGGTCGAGACCGTGCTGACCGTCATGCGCGGACGCCCGTCCTGGTTCGAGTCCTACATCGAGCGCCCCCTGGGCGTGAAGCAGGCGCCGGTCGCGGTGGCGCCGGTCGGCGAGGTGACCGGCGCGATCGTCAAGCCGCTGCCGCTGGGCGACCCCGACGGCTCCATCGACGACGAGCTGCTGGAGCTGGCGTCCAACGCGGTCCGGGCCATCGACGAGCGCCTGACCCGCGGCGACCGGGCCGAGGAGGTCGTGGTCGAGGTCGTCCGAGCGGTCTTCGGAGGCGCCTTCACCAGCGTCCTGAACCGCGCCCCGCACGCCGTGGCCGACCCCCTGGGCGGCGTCTCCGGCGCCCTGGCCAACGCCGCCACCGTGAACCGCCTGGTCACGACCGTCATGGCCATCATCGGCGACCGCCGCTCGTAAGCCCGGTCGTGCCGGGCCCGGTCGTGCCGGGCCCGGTCGTGCCGAGCCCGAGTTCGGCCGCACCGAGCTCGGCCGCGCCGTCAGTCCGAAGGCCGACACCGCCGTTGTTGATCTTCGAAACGCGCGCGCACCGCCACCGCCCCCCACCCCTCTGGGTGGGCGAGAATGTAGCGCGCGAATATGACGTTCTCGCGCGTTATCCACAGGCGGCCGGGTCAACGCTGCCAGGCGACGCCATAGCCGTGGCCCTGGCGCAGGTTGCGGAACAGCGCCGCCACCTCGCCCGCCCCGTCCGGCTGGAGGCGGTCCGAACCGGGCTCGGTGGTGCACCGGTCCATCTGTCGCGGCGGCACGCCGGACACCTTCCAGGCGGCCGCCGGCGGGGCGCCGAAACGTACTCGGATCTGCCCCTGGTCGCAGGGGTCGAGCGGCACGATCGCGCAGTGGTCGCGGATGCGCCGGCCGGCCGGCACCCGGTAGTGCAGGCAGAAGCGCAGCTGCTCGTCGAGGACCAGCCGCCGGGGCAGGGTGATGGTCAGGCGGTAGTGCCGGCCCGCGTCGTGCACCTCGACACCGGTCAGCCGGGCGCCGTAGATCATGTCGATGGCCAGCGGCGGCAGGTCGTCCGGTTCGGGGCCGGTCGGTGGCAGGTCCAGTTTGATCTCGATCTGGTCGAGTTCGCGTTCGGCCACGATGGTGCGGGTCTCGTAGAGCTCGGGGGTCGGGGTGTCCAGGCGCAGCAGGGACTCAAAGGCCCGCACCCGCCAGCCGGAGCCGGGGTCGGTCACCGCGTCGGGGTCGTGCCGGTCGCGGACGGCCCGGACGAGCAGCGTGATCGCCTCGTCCACGCGGCGGCGCGCGGTTCGCTCGCTGCAGTGCATGGTTTCGGCATAGCCGCGTACGCGCTGGGTCAGCTGGCTGTTGGCCCCGTTCGCCATGGCCAGCGCCTCTTCGGCGGCCCGTCGCAGGTCGGGGGGCATGTCTTCGGCCAGTTCGGTGAGCCAGCCGCGTACCCGTTGGCGGATCTTGGCCGAGTCGCCGCCGGTCGCGCCGCTCAGTTCGCGCAGCAGCGGGCCGAGCCGCCGGGCCAGCTCGGGGTCCTGCAGGGCGCGGCCGCGCTTCAGGTGGATCAGTTCGCGGTGCAACTCGTCCGAGAAGGACATCGCCGACTCCGTCCGTCAGTCCCGGGTGGAGAGCAGCCACCCGAGGGGTGACCTTTTCACGTCCGGGTGAATCCGACTCCGCTCTGTGACGGAATTCGGAGCTGCGGGAACTGTCGGGCAGCCGTCAGAACGGGCTGCTGGCCAGTTGCGCCGTCAGGCCGGCCTGCAACTGGCCACATCGGCCAGTCACAAGAGGTCATCATGGCAGCGGCCGATCTGCCCCAGCCAGGGGCGGGGCCCGGGGGCGCCGCCAAGTCCTCGGTCGGATGCATTTGACCACCGATCGGGTTCGCCTGATCCGTGGATCGAGGCTGCCGCTCCGTCGTGAGTACGCAGCGTAACCGTCAGTAATGGACAGCGAACCGCCGTTTCGCCGTCCTGGATATCGCCAACGCGGCTCACCTGCGTCCACACTCCTGATGGTTCCAGCGGTTTGTCTGCTTCGCGCACCTTGACCGCCTCTATATAGATCAGCTCAGGCACCCCCTGCGCAACCCCCTGGAAAGGTAAGTTGTGAACAGCGCAGATCAACACCGGCCGGGCGAGGTTCACCGGTTACGGGAACTCGCTTTCGCCGGTCGGCTCGCGAGCGCGGCGCTGGCCGCCACGCCCGTGCAATACGCGGCGCTCTCCGCGGCCGCTTACGAACTGGCCTGGCCGCTCGTCTTCCACCGGATCACCCGGCCGGTCGAACGCCGGCGCGGCCACTGGCGTTGCGCCAGCGCGATGACCCGCCTGGCCGACGAGTGCGTGGACGGCTTCCACGACGACGTCGAGGCGGTCGTCGCCGATCTTCTGCACAATGCCAAGGCCCGCATCATCAGCCTCGAGGCCTGGCTGACCGGCCGGCTCACCGCGTCCACGGTGGACGGCCATCGACGCCGGCGTGGCCTGCGCGGGGCCCAGCAGCGGCCGCGGCTGCCCAAGTGGCTGGACGCCGCGCTGGGCGGCGACAAGTGGCTGGGCACGCTGGCCGTGCGGATGCTGGAGTGGGCCGGGGTCCCGGAGACCGCGGGCGCCGGCACCTGGCCGCTGGACAGCTGGGCGGCGTTCCGGGCCGAGGTGACCGGCGACTGGGCCGGCAGCGACCCGCGAACCGTCCTGGCCGACGTGCACCGGGTGCAGGCCGCGATGCGGCGACGGCCGGGTTGGTACGCCGACTACATCGAGCGTCCGCTCGGTGGCAAGATCGCGCCCGTGGCGTCGCCGCCGGAGGACGCCGCCGGCGAGGTCAACCCGCTGGTGGCGATGACGCCCGAGGACCGCGCCGACGACGTGCTGGTCGCGATCGCCGCGGGCGCGGTGGACGCGATCGCGGCCGGTCTGGGAGGTGGCGAGGACCCCGAGGCCCTCGTGGTGCGGGTCGTCAACGCGGCGTTCGGCGCGGGCAGCGGAAGCGACCAGCTGGATCGGCGGCCCGGCGGCGCGGACGCCTCGGACGAGCTCGTGTCAGCGCTGCTCGCCGACCCCGCCGCCCGAGGCCGGATCGTCGCGACGGCGATCGGCATCGTCTGCGGGGAGTGAACCGCCGGCGAGTTGCCCACCGGCGAGTGAAGCGCCGTCGAATGGCCCGCCGTCGAATGGCCCGCCGTCGAATGGCCCGCCGGGGAGTGGCCCACCGGCCAGTGGCCCGGCGGCGATCGGGCCGCCGGCGAGTGACTCCACCGCGCGGCGGCGTTCGTCGAGGAGGCCGGTCAGGCCGGCCGCCCCGGCGCCCCGATCGGTCGCGGCAAGTACCGCGGCGCGCAACTCGTCGGTGAGCAGTCGTTGCAGCTCAGCGCGTTGCTCGGGCGAGAGGCTCATCGTCCGGGCCGGTCGTCGGCCTTGTTGATCATCACGCCATTGTGCACCGCCGGGCCGCCGATCGGGCTCACGACGGGACGGAC
The DNA here is from genome assembly GCF_040684855.1 of Actinoplanes sp. NPDC089786. Lineage (NCBI taxonomy): Bacteria > Bacillati > Actinomycetota > Actinomycetes > Micromonosporales > Micromonosporaceae > Actinoplanes > Actinoplanes sp. NPDC089786. The sequence continues at coordinate 78,363 of NZ_JBFBGU010000020.1, read as the reverse complement.
GGCTGTCGGTAATCGGCGCGTGCTTCGCATGTTCGTTCCTCCACCTCGCATCTCCGGATACTGACGGACAGACGTACGGTCCGTCAGATACCGGCGGAGGTGTGTGCAGATGACGAAGCGAACAGCCCGATCGGGCCGGGCAGCGGAAAATCCGCCGGTGACGGCCGGCCCGCCAGCCGAGCCGTCACCAGCGGATCTTCCGGGGGCGACTGCCGGGCGCCCCGAGCCCGCTCACCGTGCCGGCGGCGGCTCCACCATCAGATGCGACTCCACGGCGGACACTCCTTCCCACCCGTACGGCCTCCGGCCGTACCTCCGCCGGTATTGCACCGCTGATCTGGCGGACCGATTCCGGACAACGGCGGAATCCGCGCCCCGGACCGGATCGGGGTCGTGCTGATGCGCCACTTCCTCGACCGGCTCACCCCCGAGGACCGCGACGCGCTGCTCGCCCTGGGGGTGACCCGCACCGTGCGCCCCGGCGTCCACCTGCTGGTCGAGGGCGCCCGGGACACGCACGTGGAGATCCTCCGCAAGGGTTACGTGAAGGTGACCCACGCGGCCGGCGGCGTGCCGAGGCTGATCGGTATCCGTCTTCCCGGCGACATCGTCGGCGAGCTGGGCGCGGTCACCGGCGACGAGCGGCAGGCCACCGTGACCACCTGCGACGAGGTGGTGTCCACGGTGATCCGGCAGGCCGATCTGCTGCCGTTCATCGCGGCGCATCCGCGGGTGGCCAACCAGATCACCGCGACGGTGGGCGAGCGGCTCCAGTGGGCGAACACGCGGCGCTCGGAGTTCCCGGCCTACCCGGTGCACGTCCGGCTGGCCCGGGTGCTCGGCGACATCGCGGCCGCGTGCGGCGAGGCGGCCGGCGGCGGCGTGCTGATCCGCGTACGGCTGAACCAGACCGAACTGGCCGCCCTGGTCGGGTCGGCCGAGGACACCGTGCAGAAGGCGCTCCGGAATCTGCGCGGGCTCGGCCTGATCCAGACCGGCTACCGCCGGATCGTCGTGCTCGACCTGCCCGGCCTGCTCGGCCTCGCGGAGCGGGCGGAGACAGGCTGACCCTGTTGCCTATACGCGCTCAGAGCAGGCTTTGAGCGCGTATAGGCAACACCCCGGCGCCCTGTCGTCAGAAAAGCGCTGTCCGTCAGAAAGGCGCTGTCCGTCAGACAAGGGGTGACGACAAGCGAGAGGGGCGCGGCGTGGACGACACTGAGCGATGTGCGCGGATCGCGTGCGCGGTGATCGGCTACGGCGACGTGACCGAGGCGATCGCCGACGTGCTGAGCCTCCCGCCCGCCCTGACGGCGCGGGGGACGCTCGCGGCCGGCCTGCTCGAGACCTTCCTGCGCTCGGCCGACCCGGCCGGCGACCTGCTCCAGATGAGGCTCGGCGACCTTCTCGAGGCGGCCGAGAGCGCACCGCCGGAGGGCGCCCGCTGGCGGCGGACCCGGGCCTGCGCCCGCGCTCTGGTGTACGCCCAGAGCGCCGCGGTCGGCGAGTTGCACGATCCGGCGGGCGCCCTGGCCGAGCTGGACCGGCTGGAGTCGGAGGTCGAGGACGACGCGGGGATGCGGATGCTGTTCGACTCGGCGCGGCTCGGGCTCACCTACGCGCGGGCGGTCGTCGACGGTGACGACGGGGCGGTGGCCCGCTTCCCGGCGGAGGTCCGCCGGCACTTCGGCCAGGGCGGCGACCTGGGGCCGGAGGCGGAGACGATGCGGACGCTGATGTCCGACTCCGCCGAGCTGATGGCCGCGGTGCAGCGCGGCGAGGAGGTCGGTGACCGCCTCGACCGGCTGCTGGAGCTGTCCCGGGCGCTGCCACCGGGCCATCAGCTGCGGGGCGTCCTGGAGGGGGCGGGGGAGTCGTTGGGCCTGATGAACCGGATCCGGGCCGGTGCGGGCGAGGGGGCCGGTGACGGCGAGCGGGCCACCGACGAGGAACTGGCCACGCTGATCGAGCTGACCGGCCGGCCCGGGCTGTCCACGGCCGACCGGGCGCTGGCGCACACCCAGGTCAGTGGCGCCGCGCTGGGCCTGGGCGAGGAGACCGACCCGGACCGGGTGGACCTGGCCGTCGAGCACCTGCGGCAGGCCGTGGAGGTGACCGGCGGCGGTGACCCGAAGCTGGTGTTCCACCTGATCGGGCTGGCCCTCGGCCTGCTCCGCCGCGGCGAGCTGACCAACGCCCGCCGCGATCTGGTGGAGGCCGGCTCGGTCCTGCAGCGGGCGAAGGAGCTGGCCCAGGGGCCCCGGCATCCCCACTGGGCGATGATCAACGGGATGCTGACCACGGTCGGCCAGCTGCTCGGCGACGAGCCCGGTTTCCATCAGGACGGGCTGGCCGGGCTCCGGGCGTACGTGTGGAAGGTTCTGGTCCAGCCCGATCTGGCCGACGCCTCGGTGGCCGTGCGCAGCGCCGCCGAGGACGCGGCCGCCATCGCCAAGCACTGTGTGACCGCCGGTGACCTGCCCGGCGCCGTCAGCGCGCTGGACGCGGGGCGCGGCCTGGCCCTGTTCGCGGCGACCGAGTTGCGCGGGCTGGCCGACCGGCTGACCGCCGCGGGCGAGGACGACCTGGCCCGGCGCTGGGGCGAGGCCGTCGCCGCCGGGCAGCCCGAGGCGCTGCCCGCGGACCTGCGCCGTGAGGTGCTGACCGCGCTCGGTGACGCGGCCGATCTGCTCGACCCGCCGGGCTTCGGCGAGATCCAGCGGGCGCTGTCCGTGGTCGACGCGGACGCGCTGGTCTATCTGGTCCCGGCCGACGTCAACGGCTCGGGGTACGCGCTCGCCGTGCCCGCGGCCGGCCCGCCCAGCTTCCTGCCGCTGCCCAACCTGACCGGCGGCCTGGCCGAGACGCCGGGCCGGGCCGAGTTGTGCGACCTGGCCTGGCGGGCGGCGATGGGCCCGCTGATCGACTCGTACCTGCCGCACCTGCCCGCGCCGCCGCCCGGCCGCCCGCACCGCCTGGTCCTGGTGCCGATCGGCGATCTGGCCCTGGTGCCGTGGCAGGCGGCGCGCCACCGCGACGGCACGTACGCGATCGAGCGCATCGCCCTGTCCCAGGCCGTCTCCGCACGCATGCTGTGCCTGACCGCCGTCCGCCCGCCGGTGCCGCCGGACGCGACCGGTCTGATCGTCGGCAACCCGGATCCGGGAGAGTCGGCCGATGACACGCTCCGCTTCGCGGGCATCGAGGCGTACGCGATCCGCGAGTCCTTCTATCCGGGCGGGCGGTTCCTCGGCCGCCGCCCCAACGGCACCGACAGCCCGTCCGGCCGGGGCACCCGCGGGCAGGTCCGCGACTGGCTGACCAGCGACGACCTCGGCGCCGGGGCCACCCTGCACCTGGCCTGCCACGGTGTGGTCGAGCCCGGCGCGGCCCACCTGGTGCTGGACGGGGGCGAGCGGCTGACCGCCGAGGAGCTGGGCCTGCTGATGGCCCGGGCGCCCGGGCGCGCGATCGAGGTGGTGGTGCTGGCCGCGTGCGACAGCGGCAAGGCGATCGGCGGGCACGACGAGGCGTTCAGCCTGGGCACCGCGTTCCTGGCCGGCGGCGCGCGCTCGGTGCTCTGCACGCTGTGGAAGGTGCCGGACGCCTCGTCGTCGGTGATGATGTACGTCTTCCACCACCTGCTGCGGCGGGACGCGTTGCCGGTCTGGGCGGCGTTGCGCCAGGCCCAGCTGTGGATGCTCGACCCGCGCCGGGAGCCGCCGGACGGCATGCCGCGGCAGCTCGCCCGGTTCGCCCGCAGCGAGCAGCTCGCCGACCTCGACACGTGGGCCGCGTACGTCCATTGGGGACGGTGACCGCGGTGGACCAGGAACTGGACCGGCTGCGGGCCAAGCTCGCCCGGCTGACCGGATCGGCCCGCAACCGGCCGCTGATCGAGCTGGGGCAGAAGCTCTTCGAGGCCTACTGGCGCTCCGGCGCGGGCCGGCCGGAGTCGCGGCCACACCTGGCCGAGGCGGCCACCGTGCTGGACGAGGCGTACGGGTACTTCGCGCCGGGCGACTTCCTGCGCGGCCAGGTGGCGGCGCTGCTCGGCCTGGTTCTCGGCGCCCGCTACGGCCTGCACGGCGCCGGCGGCCCGGAACGTGAGCGGGCGATCGGCCTGCTCGACGAGGCGCTGTCGTTCCCGCGGCTGCCGTTCGGCCTGGTGCTCAACGCGCGGCTGACGCTGGGCCAGTTGCTCCTGCACCGGGTGCTCGCGGTCATGCAGCCGGGAGAGTTGATCGCCCGCGCCTCCCGGGGCGACACGATGGTGGATCAGCGGGCCGACGCCGACCGCGCCGTCGAGTGCCTGCGCGCGGTGCGGGGCGGGGACGCCGAGGCCGTCGCCGGGCCGATGATCGAGGTCGCCGAGGCGATGCGGAACCTGATGGACGCGGTCCAGCACGGACCGGCCGCGGTCGACTTCAGCGGGCTCTTCCAGGCGATCACCGCGCTCCAGAAGGTGCAGCAGCGGTACGGCGCCGGGATACCGCGCCCCGGTGGGCTCCCGCCCCTGCCCGGCCTGAACGAGGCCGACGACCTGGCCCGGTCGTCGCCGCTGGACCGCCCGGTAGCCGTGGTGCATGGCGACGTCCCGGCCGCGCCCCACCCGGAAAGACGGCCGGAGAGCCAGCCGGAAAGCCGGACGGAGAGCCGGCCGGAGAGCCGCCGGCCGGCCGGCCCGACGGTCAGCGCCGCCGAGCTTCGCGCCGCCTTCCGTGAACGCCTCGGTGGCGCCGGGCCGCGCGTCTGGCCGCCGCTGCTCGCCCTGCTGGACGCCGAGCCGCCCGGCGTCGACCTGATCGACGGCCTGCTCGGCCTGGCCACCCGGCTGACCGCCGCGCCCGGCTCGGGCGCCGAGAACCACCTGCTGCTCGCGACCGCGCTCTATCTGCGGAGCCGGGTCGACAGCGGCGGCTGGGGCGACAGCGACGGTGGCGCCGACCGGGACCGGGCCGCCCACAGCCTGCTGGCCGCCCGGGACGCCCTGCCCGGCCAGCGCGCCGATGTGCTGAGCGTCGCCTACCGGCTGGCCGGCCTGCTCGACGAGGTCCGCACGCCCGGTGACCTGCGCTCGCGCCTGGCCGACGGCTTCACCGCGGTCACCGGCGCGCTGCGGTCGGCCGGGGCCGGCGCTCTCGCCTATCCGCAGCCGACCGGCCTGTTGTTGCTGGTCGCGGCGACCGGCCGGTTCGAGCCGGCCGCGCCCGGCGCTCCGCGGCCGGAGCGTCTCCTGGTGGTGGGTGACGGGCAGGCCGGTCCGGCGTCGGCGGCCTCCTATGTACGCTCCGCGGCCCAGGTTGTCGATCTGGCCGCCCGCCGGCGTCCGCCCCTGGCCGAGAAGCCGCTGTTCGTCGGCGTTCCGGGCGGCGACCGGCTGCGCGACGCGTTCTACCCGCGCGGGGTGTTCCTCCACCGGCCCACGGTCGACCAGGTCCGGGCCGGCCTCCCGGCCTCGATGCTGCACCTGGGCTGTGGCGTCACCGGCGGCGGCGAGCTGGAGCTGGCCGGTGGACGTCTCCCGCTCAGCCACCTCGCCGCGGGCGGCCGCTCCGGCGGCGTGGCCGTGCTGCCGCCGGCCACCGCGGGCCTCCCGGCGCTGCTCGCGGCCCTGCTCGCCACCTGTTACGCCGGCGTGGTGGCCTGGCGCACCCCGGTGCCGCCGGCCGAGGAGGCGGTTGTCCTGCACGTCCTGCACCAGCATCTGGCCGAAGGCAGCATCGGCGCCGTCCGCACCGTACGCGAATGGGCCCTTGATCGTCGCCGGAAGGCCCCGCCCGGCCTGCCCGCCGAACTGGAGCGGGCGGCCGGATCGGCCGCGCTGACCGACGCCGAGCTGATCCATCACGGTCTCTGAATCTCCGGCGACGAGCGAGCTGTCCGTCAGAGAGGGGAGAGGACCGACGACCCGCCCAGGAGCGCCTGATGACCGTGACCGAGACCGAGCCCGACCCCACACCGGAACCCGAGCCCGCCGGTGACCCGTACGCCGACGCGCTGCGGGCGGTGCACGCCGAACTGGCCGAGGGCAACGCCCGCGCCGCCGCCCGGGAACGCGTCATCGAGCGGCTGCACGAGGAGAACCAGCTGCTCAAGGCCGGTGAGCGGCAGAGCCTGCTGCGCCCGGTGGTGACCGACCTCTACCGGCTCCGCGACGACCTGCTCAAGCAGGCCGCCGAGCTGCCCGCGGACTTCGGCGCCGAGCGGGCGGCGGCGCTGCTGGAGTCGTACGGGCAGACCGTCGAACTCGCCCTGGAACGCGCCGGCGTGCTGCCGGTCCGCCCGGACGTCGGCGACCGCTTCGACGCCGGCGCCCACCGCGCCTCCGGGGTGGTGCCCGCGGTCACGCCCGAGGCCGACGCCACCGTCGCCGGGATCGTCCGCGACGGCTACCGCGACACCGTCACCGACCGGGTACTGGCGCCCGCCACCGTGCTGGTCGCCCGCTGGACCCCGGCGCCCGAAGCCGCCTGACCTCCCCACGAAACCGGCAGACGAAGGAACACGATGGACACCTACTTCGGCATCGACCTCGGCACGACGTACTCAGCGATCGCCTACATCGACGACACCGGCCGGCCCACCCCGGTGCGCAACTCCATGACCAACGAGGACACCACGCCGTCGGTGGTGTGGTTCGAGAGCGCCGACAACGTGGTGGTCGGGCGGACCGCCAAGGACGTCGCCCAGCTCTACCCGGAGCGGGTGGTCAGCCTGGTCAAGCGGTACATGGGCAAGGAGGAGGCCTGGGAGTTCGACGGCCGGCCGCACACCGCCGAGTCGATCTCCGCGCTGATCCTGAAGCAACTCGCCCAGGACGCCGCGACGTACACCGGCCGGGAGGTCACCGACGTGGTGATCACCGTGCCGGCCTACTTCGGCATGCTGGAGCGGGACGCCACCCGCAACGCCGGCCGGATCGCCGGGCTGAACGTGGTCGGCATCGTCCCCGAGCCGGTCGCCGCGGCCCTGCAGTACGAGGTCGACGGCGACCGGACGGTGCTGGTCTTCGACCTCGGCGGCGGCACCTTCGACACCACGGTCATCAAGGTGTCGGCCGGCGCCGTCGACGTGCTGTGCACCGACGGCGACCAGGAGCTGGGCGGCGCCGACTGGGACGCCCGGCTGGCCGACCACCTGGTGCAGCAGTTCATCGACAAGGCCTCGCCGGACGGCGACCCGCGCGACGACGAGCAGTTCCTGCAGGAGATCGCCCGGATCGCCGAGGACACCAAGAAGATGCTCAGCCAGGCCGAGTCGCGGCCGGTGGCGATCCGCTACGGCGGCGGCTCGGCGATGATCGAGGTCAGCCGGGCCAAGTTCAACGAGCTCACCAAGGACCTGATGGACCGGGCCGTGGAGTACACCCGGCGCACCATCGAGACGCTGAAGTCCAAGGGTCACCCGGGCACCATCGACGACGTGCTGCTGGTCGGCGGGTCCAGCAAGATGCCGATGGTCGCCGAGCGGCTGACCGACGAGTTCGGCTGGACGCCCCGGCTGCACGACCCCGACCTGGCGGTGGCCAAGGGCGCGGCCCGGTTCGCGCTCAGCCGCGCGGTGTGGGACTGGCCCGGCGGCGCCGAGGACCGGATCGAGCAGATCGCCCGGAACACCGGGATCGCCCCCGCGGCGATCGAGGCGAACGCCAACCGGAAGATCACCAACGTGCTGCCGAAGGCGTTCGGCGTGAAGCTGGTCGACAGCGAGAACCCGGACTGGGAGCGCGACCCGGACGCCGCCTCGTACATCCACCACCTCGTGCACGCCAACGAGTCGCTGCCCAGCGGCGCGCGGCCGCTGCAGGCGCAGACCGTGGCCGAGGGCCAGACCGCGATCACGATCGAGATCTACGAGCAGGCCGGGTCGGTGGAGAGCCGGGACCTGTCGGCCAACGCGGCCGTGGACAAGGGCGCCGGCGAGATCTCCGGGCTGCCGCCGCTGCGGATGGGCTCGCCGATCGCGATCAGCATGCAGGTGGACGAGGAGGGCACCCTCTCGGTGCACGCGGCCGAACCGTCGACCGGCAAGGACCTGACGATCGACGTACGGGTCAGCGTGCTCAGCGAAGAGGAGGTCGTGACCGCCCGCCAGGCCGTCTCGGCCATCACCGTGCGGGCCTGAGCACGATGAGCTTCGACCAGGAGGCGTACGAGCGCGAGGTGGTGCGCCCGCTGCGCGGCAAGCGGGGCAAGCTGCCACCTCCGCCGGTGATGTACGCGGTCCGGCCGGACCTGCGCGACCGGGCCGCGCTGGAGGCGCATCTCAAGCGGGTGCGCGCGTTCTGGGGCCAGAAGGCGCGCGGCAACACCAACGCGGGCGCGGTGTGCAAGCAGTTCATCGCGGCCGACGAGGAGCTCAAGCGGACGGCCGGCGGCCGGCTCGCCGACCCGCTGTGGTGGCAGGACCAGTTCCGGCAGTCGGCCGACGACCAGAAGGCCGCCCGTACCGAGCTGGTCCGGAAGCTGCGCGAGGCCTACGGCGCGTCCGGCCGGATCACCCGGGCCCAGCTCACCGCGATCGCCCAGCACGTCGGGGGCGGCGAGGTGGCCCAGGCCGAGGCGGCGGCCCGGGAGGCCGGGCTGACCGTGATCGACGTGCTCGAGCTGCCGGCCGACTGCGGGCTCAGCCGCACCCAGTACGACCAGCTGCGCGATCGGCTGGCCGAGGCCGGCGCCCGGACCGTCGTCCACCTGCTCCACCCCGGCCTGACCGTCCCGTTCGCGATCGCGCGCGGCTTCACCGTGGCCGGCCGGCCGCAACTGGGCCTGGGCCCGGAACGGATCACCGAGCAGCTCGAGCAGGCCGAGAAGGCCGCCGACTCGACCGCGACCCGGGCCCGCAAGACGGCGCTGGCGCTGCTGCGTTCGGCCTACACGAAGGTGCCCGACCTGGCGGCGATCGCCCTGTTCCACATCGTCGACCAGGTCGGCGACGCGCACCGGGCCGGGCTGGACACCAAGTTCGTGGCCGCGCAGATCGCCGAGCTGGGCGTGACCGAGGCGGACGCCCAGCTGATCGCGATCAGCCTGCCGTCGACCGGTGGCGGGCCGGAACGCGGGCTGGACCGGATCCAGAAGCTGATCGAGGGCCGGCGGCTCGGCGAGGCGCGGGCGGCGCTGGCCGCGCTGCCCGGCGACCACGCGGAACACGCGGCCGCCACCGAGCTGGTGACCAAGGCGATGGCGGCCTTCGACGACCTGCTGCGCCAGGCCGCCGACGCGGAACGGCGGCACGATGTGGCCGGCGCCGCCCGGCTGCTGCAGCAGGCCGGTGAGCTCGACGCCGACAACGCGCAGGTGCTGGCCGCGCAGGAACGGTTGCCCGCCCCCGACCCGGCCCAGCTCAGCCTGGCCGAGCACGCGTCGCCGCCGGGCGTCCGGCTGTCCTGGGCGGCCGGCCCGGGCGCGCCGGGCGGGCTCACCTATCGGGTGGTGCGCGGCGACGACCGGCCGCCGGTGCACGAGACCGACGGCGTCCGGGTGGCCCAGTCGGCCGACCGGGCGGCCGTCGACGCCGGGGTCACGCCCGGCCGCCCGGCCCACTACGCGGTCTTCGCCAGCGCCAACGGGACCGTCTGGTCGCGGCCGGTCACCGGCTCGATCACCGTGCTGCCGCGGGTCGGCGAGGTGACGCTGGACGCCGACGAGACCAGCGTCAGCGGCAGCTGGCAGCAGCACCCCGCGGTGATCGAGGTCCGGGTCCGCCGGACCCGCCCCGGCGTAGGCACGCCGATCCGGGTCACCGGGCACGGTTTCCGCGACACCGCGATCCGGGTCGGCGAGCCGCACCACTACGAGCTGACCGCCGTCTACCCCGGCCCGGGCGGCCGCGAGCAGCTCGCCGAGCCGGTGGTCGCCTCGGCCACCCCGCGCGGCGCCGCCCGGCCGGTCGGTGACCTGGCGGTCGAGCCGCTGACCACCGCCGACGGCGCCCTGCGGGTCCGCCTGACCTGGACCGCGGGCGAGCACGACGAGATCGAGATCCGCCGGTCGGACCGGCCGCCCGCGTGGGGAGCGGGTGAGCAGGTGCCGGCCGCCCGGGCGCGGTCCTTCGGCGCCGTGCTGCCGGGCGTACCGGTGGTCCGTGGCGGCATGGTCACGATGGACTGCGCCGTCCCGCCGGGCCAGCACGTCTACGTCCCGTTCTCGTACGGCGCCGGCGGCGCGGCCGTCGGCCGGGCGGTGGCGATGGGCGTCACCGCGCCGGTCACCTCGCCGCAGCTGCGCCGCACCGGCGACCGGATCATCCTCACCTGGCTCTGGCCGGACGACGTGGGCCTGGCCGAGGTGCGGTGGGACTCGCCGCGGGCCGGTGCCACGTTCACGATCAGCCGGGCCAAGTACGACGCCGAGAGCGGCTGCCCGCTGACCGCGCCGACCGGCGGCGGCAGCGCCGAGATCCGGGCGATCGCGGTCGGCCCGACCGGCACCGCCCAGTCGCCGCCGGTCACCTGCTCGATCGGGCCGCGCGCGACCCGGGTCGCCTACACCGTGGCCCGCCCGCAGCCCCCGTCGGGCAAGCCGCTGCTGGCCAAGCTGCGCGACCGGGTCCGCGACCGGGCCCGGGTGGTCGCCCTGGCCAGCGAGGACGAGTGCCACGACCTCGAGGTGGTCGTGGTCGCGGCGGCCGGCGTGGCCATGCCGATGCGCGCCGCGCAGGGCACCGAGCTGGCCCGGGAGAGCGGTGTGCACCTGCGTCCCGGGGTGCCGTACCCGATCGCGATCGAGGTGCCGGCGTCGTTCGCCCGCCCGTACTGGATCCGCTGCTTCGTCGAGAAACCCGGTGGATACGCCGTCACGGATCCGCCCGTCGACCAGATGAAGGTGTCCTGATGTCCCGCTTGGCCTGCCCGTACTGCTATCACCGCATCCCCGCGAACCGGCTCTGGTACCAGTGCTCGGGCCAGAGCGCCCCGGGCTTCAAGGCCTGCACGGCGGTACGCGACCCGGACCGCGAACGCGAGACCGGGCTCAACGTGATGTCCCGCCCGGCCTACGGGCCGCAGCGCAAGCTGATCCCGGCGCCCCGCAAGGAGGTCTGCCCGGCCTGCCACGGCGCCTCCGGGATCCGGGTCTGCCCGTGCTGCCACACGCCGCTGTCGGTGAACTTCGCCGAGTCGACCAGCCCGCTGATCGCCATGGTCGGCGCCAAGAACACCGGCAAGACGGTCTACCTGACCGTGCTCTCGCAGGAGCTGCGGACCGGTCTGCGGCGGCGCTTCGGCGCGGACGTACGCGTCTCCGGGGACCAGCCGTCGCCGACCAACACGGCCGACCTCTACAGCAACCGCAAGCTGTTCGAGCAGACCGCCAAGTCCAACGACGGCCGCCGCGACCCGCTGGTGTTCGAGTGGCGGCAGGAACGTCAGGTGCTGCGGCGCAACACGTTCAAGACCAGCTTCCTGTCCTTCTACGACACCGCGGGCGAGGACCTGATCCGCCAGGACCACGTGCACGACCTGCAGTACCTCGGCGCCGCCGACGCGCTGATCCTGCTGCTCGACCCGTTCATGCTGCCCGAGGCGCGCGACCGGGTCCGGCTGCCCGACGAGGCGGTCAAGACCGGCGAGCCGACCATCGAGGTGCTCAGCCGGATCACCGAGAAGCTCCGGGTCACGCACGAGGTCAGGGCCAAGAACAAGATCGCCATCCCGGTGTCGGTGGCGTTCGCGAAGATCGACGCGTTCTACGACGAGCTGGGCAGCGACCACCCGGTGCTGCAGACGCCGCCGACCGGCCCGGAGTACGACGACGTCAGCGGCCAGGCCGTGCACGAGCACATCCGGGCCCTGCTGCACGAGTGGGGCGCCGACGACATCGACACCCACCTGCGGTTCAACTACGCCAACTTCCGCTACTTCGCGGTGTCGGCGCTGGGCGCCCAGCCGAACTACGCCACCAAGGAGATCGACCCCGGTGGCATCCGGCCGCACCGTGTCGACGAGCCGCTGGTCTGGCTGCTCAGCAAGTTCGGCGTGGTCCCGGTGCGGGGGCAGCGATGAACGACTTCGGCACGCTGATCTACACCGACTGCCGGCCCGGGCAGGGGCTCAGCGGCGGCGCCGGGCTCCAGTTCCAGGCCGCGTCCTCCGACGTGGACGGCGACGCGATGGCGATCGTGCAGCGGCACCTGCTCTACGAGCCGCCGTCCACCTGGATGCGCGACCAGCGCCCGGTCGGCGACTACCCGCCGTCGTTCGCGCACGTCGGCGGCGACCGGTACGCCACCGCCGCCGGCGTCTACCTCGGCCAGGAGGCCAACGGCACCCGCGAGGGCAACCAGCTCACCCACGCGGTCACCACCGACGACCCCAGGGCGTACGGGATCCTGCGCCCGGCGCAGCTGTTCGGCGCCTCGTTCTGGACCAGCAAGCCGGCCGGCGCCACCCGCTGCGAGGCGGTGCCGGCCGAGCCGCCGCCGGGCGTGCTGGACACCGAGGCGGTGCACGAGTTCGTCCGCCGCCACCCGGACGGCCCGCGGCTGCTCGCGGCGCTGCTCAGCGTGCTGTCCCGCCCCGACGACGGCCAGGCCCAGCAGGTGCTGTTCGTCGCCGACCAGGTCGAGCCGGTGCTCACCTGGGTCGCCGCGGCCACCCTGCTGATGCCGCACCGGCAGGCCCTGGACATCGGGTTCAAGGTGTTCACCACCACGCCGTCGCGGTCGTCGCAGCGGGTGCTGGCGGTGCACCCGGGCTGGGACGAGCCGCCCGCCTCGGCCGACCGGCCCGGCGGCTACCTGGTGGTCGACCTGCTGGCCGGGCGGTGGAGCGAGGCCGTGACCACGCCGCTGGCCGAGGCGTGGGCCGAGACGTTCTGCGCCGCCGACGACCCGTTCGACGTGACCGACGCGGTCGAGCTGGCCGGGGCGAGCCGCCTCGAGCCGGAGGAGGGCGCGGCCCTGGCCCGGCTGGCGGTGCTGGGGGAGCAGCCGGCCCCGCGGCACCATGGGCGCATCGTCGGCTGGCTCACCGACGGGCCGCCCGACCAGGTCGAGACGTACGGGCCGGCGGTGGCCGCCACGTTCGCCGAGCACGTCGCCGACCTCCGGGTCGAGCTGCTGCGCGAGCTCGACCGGGCCACGCACGCCGGTCGGTTCCCCGGCCAGGCGGTTCCGGTCCGGATGGCGCTGCTGAACGCCGAACTGCGTGACGCGGCCGCGCTCCGCCCGCCCCGGCCGGACGTGGTGCCGAACGTGGCCCGGCAGGAGTGGACCGACCAGGACACCCACCACGCGCTGCGGGCCACCCTGGAGGCGCTGCGGGCGACGACCGGGCCGGCCTTCGCGGCGACCCTGACCGTGGCCGGGGACTACGGCGTCCCGGTGCGCCTCGGGCTGATCGGGCCGCAAGCCTTCGCCTTCGTGAGCCACTGGGCGCGGAACCCGCTCGCCGCCTACTCGATCTCGAGCTGGCCGGCCCGGCTGGAGTTCCTCGACGCGCTGCGGGACAGCCTCGACGAGCTCGTGGAGACCGACCCGCGAGGCGTCGGCGAGGCGTGGTGCCGGCGGCTGACCCCGATGGACGCGACCGCGCGGCTGGACGGGGTCCTGATCGGCGCCCGCATGTCCACCGCGGCCGGGCCGGAGCGGCTCACCGTGGTCGGCGAGCTGATCCGGATGGCCGCCGCGCACCACGACCCGGTCGAGCAGTTCACCGCGCTGGCGGCGAACCTCTGGCGGTTCACCCAGCCCGCCCGGCCGGAACTGGACGAGCTGCGCAAGGCGATGCCGCCGGGCGCGGCCATGCACGCGGGCGCGGTCGAGAAGTACCTGATGTTCCGGGTCCAGTCCGGGGCGCTCGACCGGGCCGACCTCGACCTGGCGCATCGCCTCGCCGACGACCGCCGGCTGAACCCGGCGCAGTACACCCGCGACCTGATGCGGGAGGACGCGGCGATGCGGGACGTGTGCGGCCGGCTGACCGATCCGGACACCAAGGACGCCGCCGTCCTGCGGGCCATCGACCAGGTCTCCGCCCCGATCCGACGACTGCACCAGGCCTCGCTGGTCGACGCCCTGCTGTCGGCCGGCTCGGCCGCGACCGTGGTGGCCGTCCTGAACAAACTGCCTCCGGTCGCCCAGCGGCGCTACGCCGACCTCGCGGTGGAGGTCCTCAAGGACAAGCCGGCGCCGCCGTTCGTGGCGACCGCCATGGCCGTGGTCGTCGGTGCGAAGGACGTGCAGGCCCAGGACACCGTCTGGGCGGCCGTCAACAAGTGGGCCCGCTGGGCGCCCACCTCGCAGGTCGACGGCGTCTCGACCGCGCTCGACGAGCAGGACCTGACCACGGCCCTCGACCAGTGGCACAAGCTGCTCGACCACAACAAGATCCGGCGCGGCCGGGCCTGGCTGCGCCGCTCGAAAGGCAAATGATCATGGGCTATGTCCTGGCGGCCATCGCCGGCCTCGTCGCCGTCGGCCTCTACCTGACCCTGTGCTTCTACGTCTTCCTCTACGTCGCCCTGCCGGTCAGCGCGATCACCGGCGTGATCGGGGTGGTCGGCGGCGTGGCCACCGCGGTGGTGCTCGCCGGCCTGGGCTGGGGCGGCAAGAGCAAGCAGATCGTGCTGGTCGGCCCGGCCGCCGTGATGAAGGGCGCGATCGGCGGCCGTCCGGTGCCGCCCGGCCGGCCCCGGCGTGACCCGGCCTGGCCGACCTACTTCGTCACCCAGTACCGGCGCGACCTGGCCGGCATCATCGCCTGGCTGCGGGAGTCGGTGCAGGACTCGTGGCAGGTCTGCGGCCGCGGCGCCCGCAAGGTCAGCCGCACGTCGATGTACCTGTGGCTGCTGGTCTGGCCGGCCGTGCCGGTGGTCCTGGCCTTCCTGAGCATGCTGAGCCTGGGCGCGGTCCTCGGCGCGCTGTTCTGCGCGCTGATCGTGGCCGTGGTCACCGGGCTCGCGTGGGCCGTGGGCGGCGCCGTGGTGTGGATCCTGCGCGGCGCCGACCACGCGTGGCAGGTGGCGTTCCGGGCCGCCGCCTCGTGCCCGCGCTGCTACTACGTGACGCGGCTGCCCGCGTACCGATGCTCCTGTGACGACCTGCACCGCGACATCCGGCCCGGGAAGCTCGGCGTGCTGTGGCGGCGGTGCGGCGGGCGCAGCGAGACCTGCGGGCGGCGGCTGCCCACCATGGTGCTGCGGGCGGCGCGGGTGATGACCCCGGTGTGCCAGCGCTGCGACGCCGACCTGCACGCCAACGCCGCGGTCGCCACCGACATCCGGATCCCGGTCTTCGGCGCCACGATGGCCGGCAAGACCCGGCTCATCGCCGCCGGCCTGGTGCTGCTCAAGGACGCGTTCGGCGGGCAGGCGTCGTTCGTCGACAAGGAGAGCGAGCGGACCTACCGCAGCCACAAGACCGACTTCGACGGCGACCGGCCGATGCCGAAGACGGCCAAGACCAACCCGGTGGCCACCACGATCGACGTGCACACCGGGCGCCGGCACGCGCTGGTGCACATCTTCGACGCGGCCGGCGAACTCTACGTGGAGCGCAAGGCCAACGCCGAGCTCTCCTACCTGGATCAGGCCCGGACGCTGATGTTCGTGCTCGACCCGTTCTCGGTGCCGGACGTCCGGGCGCGGCTGACCGGCCCGCACACCGCCACGCTGGCCGAGGCCAACGCCTCGCCGCACGACACCGAGGCGTCCTACAACTCGACCGTCCAGCGGCTGCGCGACGCCGGCGTGGAGACCGGGCGGCGCCGGCTCGCCTTCGTCATCAGCAAGGCCGACCTGCTGCAGAAGCTGCCCGAGGACCTGGGGCTGCGGATCACCGACCCGGAGGCGTGGCTGCACGACCGCGGGCTGGACAACCTGCTGCTGAGCGCGCGGCGCGACTTCAGCGACGTACACATCTTCATCGTCTCCTCCATGGCCCGCACCACCAACGGCGTGGCCACCGCGCTCGACCCCCTGCGCTGGCTGCTGGCCGGCGAGGGCATCACCGTCTGAAGTGGAGTAACCGCATGCCTCCCTCGTACGCCGCGTCCCGCATCACGCTGCTCGTGCTCGTCCTCCTGACCGCCGGTGGGCTGCTGGTCGCGGCCCAGCTGCCCGAGCTGTGGGCGCAGGTCACCGCGTCGGTCGAGCAGCTCGTCGACGAGGCCGCCGGGGCGGGCCGCTGATGACCGCGGTCGGCATCGATCTCGGCACCACCTACTCGGTGATGGCCTCGGTGGACGCCGCCGGACGCCCGGCCGTGGTGGCCAACGGGCTCGGCCGGCTCACCACGCCGTCGGTGGTCTGCTTCGAGGCGCCCGGCTCGGTGCTGGTCGGCGAGGCGGCGAAGAACGCCATGCCGGTGCTGCCCGACCGTACGGTCGCCCTGATCAAGCGGGACATGGGCACCGACCGCCTGCTCTACTTCGACGACGACGAGCACACGCCGGAGTCGGTCTCGGCGCTCATCCTCAAGGCGGTGACCTCGGCGCTGACCGCGCGCGGGGAGGTGGTCCGGGCGGTCGTCACGGTGCCGGCCTATTTCGGCGTACGCGAGCGCGAAGCGACCCAGGAGGCCTGCCTGCTGGCCGGTCTCGAGGTCCTCGAACTGGTCAGCGAGCCGGTGGCGGCGGCCATCCACTACGGCCTGACCGGGCTGGACGCCGACCGCACGGTCCTCGTGTACGACCTGGGCGGCGGCACCTTCGACGCCACCGTGATGGTCACCGGCCGGTACGCCCGGGTGGTCGCCACCGACGGCGACACCGAGCTCGGCGGCGCCGACTGGGACCGCCGGCTCGTCGGGTTCCTGCTCGGCCGGTTCCTCGACCTGACCGGCCTCGACCCGGGCGACGACGAGGCGTTCGTCGCCGAGCTGACACTGACCGCGGAGGACGTCAAGAAGGACCTCAGCACCGCCACCACGCGGGTCGTGCCGATGCGGCACGGCGGGGCGACCGCCTCGGTCCGGGTCAACCGCGAGGAGTTCGAGGAGATCACCCGCGACCTGGTCGAGCGGACGCTGGACTGCGTGCGGCGGCTGCTGTCGGCCGCGGCGGACAAGGGCGTCACCCGGGTCGACCAGGTCCTGCTGGTCGGCGGCTCGAGCCGGATGCCGATGATCGCCGCCGCCCTCGGTGAGCTGCTCGGCTGCCCGATCGCGTTGCACGATCCCGACTTCGCGGTGGCCAAGGGCGCCGCCCTGCGCGCGGCCGAGCTCGCCGGCGCCGGGGTCGGCCGCCGGGCCGTGCCGAGCGCCTCGGTGGTGTCGCGCGGCTTCGGCCTGCTCGTGCACGACAGCCACGACGACCCGTCCGGACTCGGCAAGCTCGTGCAGCACGTGATCCACCGCAACGATCCGCTCCCGGTCACCGGCAACGACCTCACCGTCGCCACCATCCTGGACGGCCAGCGCAGCGTGAAGATCGAGGTCTACGAACAGGCGGGTACGACCGAATCGCCGGCGCCCGGCGACAACCGGCGCATCCTCTCCGGCGAGCTGACCGGCCTGCCGGCGAAACTGCCCGCCGGGTCACCCATCGACATCCGGTTCGAGCTGGGCCTCGACGGCCGGCTGGCGATCTCGGCCACCGAGCCGCGGTCCCGCGCCCGGCTCACCATCGAGGCGTGCATCGAGGGCGTGCTGGACAACGCCGACCGGCTCCGGCTCGGCAAGGTCATCGGCGGATTGGCGGTACGGCAGTGAGCGCATGGGTCCGGCGGGAGTTCGGCGGCATCGGTGTCACGCAGCACAAACCCGGGCGGCACCTGAAGGCGGTGCAGGAGCCGTACCAGGGAAAGGTTCTGCTCTGCATCGACGTCAGCGGCTCGATGAGCTTCCGCGACGGCCTGCGCACCCGCCTCGACGAGGCGAGACGCGGCGCACGGCAGTTCGTCGAGGAGGCGCTGGCCGCGCACTACCGGGTCGGCCTGGTGCTCTGGCACCACGGCGTCGAGGGCCACGTGCCGCTCGCGACCGACCCCGGCAAGCTGCACCGCATGCTGGACGGCGCCCGCGCCGACGGCGGCAACAACATCGTCCCGACCCTGAAGCTCGGCATCCGCGAGATGGGCCACTTGACCGGCGACCGGGTGATCGCCATCTTCGGCGACGGCGACCTGGGCGCGGTCGACCCGGCCGTGCGGGCGGCCAAGGAGGTGACCCGGCACGGCATCCGCATCGTCACCCGAGGCCTGGGCCACGCCTCGGCCCGCTCCCTGTCCGTGATCGCCTCCGACGAGGTCACCGAGTCCATCGAGCCCGGCGACATCGCCTCCGGCATCGCCGCGATGGTCAAATCGGTGACCGTTCGCCCGTAGCCGACATTGCCTGGGGTAATCGAGTAACTTCATTGTGTGACAGGCGTCGGTGAGGACCCGTGCAGCCGGTTGAGCGCGCGAATCCCGGCCGACGACTGGGCGGTCCTGCAGGTCAGCGGTGTCCTGGTCCACTTCGAACGCGATCAGGTGCTGTTCCGGCAGGGAGACGCGGGCCGGCACGTGTATGTCGTCCTGGACGGCTCGGTCAAGGTGGTACGCGCCGAGGCTGATGGCGGCCAGACCCTCCTGACCGTGCGCGCCGGTGGCGACGTGGTCGGTGACGTGGCGGCGCTTGATCACGGCACCAGGTCCGGAACAGTCACCGCGCTCGCGCCAGTTCGTGCGCGCATGCTCACCGCCAAGCAGTTCCAGCTATTCGTTCAGCGACCCTCCGTGTCGATCGGCTTCACCCGCTATACCGTCGAGCGGCTCCGGCAGGCCGATGTCCAGCGCAGCGAGATCGCCGTCCTGCCGGTGCGGACCCGGCTGGCCCGTGCACTGCTCCGGTTGACCGCCTCTCAACAGGCGTCCGGTGAGGATCCGGTCATCCGGCTGTCCCAGCAGGATGTCGCACACTACGCCGGCGCATCGCGGAATGCGGTGGTTGACGTGATAGGGGAACTTCGCGCCGCCGGCATCATCAGCACCACCCGTCGGGCGACCCAGGTCATCGATCCCGAGGCGCTGCGGAGGGTCGCCGGTTTTTGACGCACATCGGACAGTCGGCGTCGTCACCTTCCATGTGCCCAGCGCTGGGCAGTCCGCGTCGCCGGCCGCCACCAGCATGTCCTCATCCGATTCGGAGGCATGGATGAGGAGTTGGTCATGAGCATCAGGCAACCGTTCACACAGGTGAGGGAACTGCCGCCGTACGTCGGCATCCTCGCGGTGGACGCCAAGGGTTTCACCGAACAACCGGGTGCGGTGATGCAGGAGTTCAGCGGCCTGATCCCGGAACTCGTCGGCAGGGCGTTCGAGAGGGTCGGTCTCCACGAGGAATGGCAGAACCCGCCGTTCTTCGGGCCGACCGGCGACGGATTCGCGGTGGGAATCCCGACGGCGTTCGTGCCGAGGGTGATCCACCCGTTTCTCGGCGAGCTCCAGCGCGTGCTGGCCGAGTACAACCAGAAAGCCCGGCTCAGCGAGCCGCAGATCCGGTTGCGCGCCAGCCTCAACGTCGGTCCCGTCTCCACCGGCACCAATCCCTATGTCAGCGGGAACGGCACCGCCCGTAACGAGACCCACCGGCTCCTCGACTCGATTCCGGTGCGGGCGATCTTGAGCTCGGCGAGCCCGCGGGTCACGTTCGTCGCGGCCATCCTCTCCGACCGTGTGTTCCAGGACGTCGTCGTCGGGGGGTACGCACAACGGCATCCCGATCACTTCCTCGAGGTCAATGCGGCCGTCGAGGGTAAGGCCTTCGGGCAGCGTGCCTGGCTCCACGTCCCGGAGCCGTCGGGCAATCTCGTCGCGGCGGGGCTGCCGGCGAGCCCGCCGGAGCCATCAGATCCGGCCGCCGAGCCGGCCCACCACCGGAGGCCGCCCGGCGATGCCGTTGGCATCAACGTCCGCGCCGACGACAACACCGGCCAGGTCGGCGGCTACGTCGGCGAGATGCGTCAGGAGCGCAACCCGTGAACGACGACCAAGCCCCGTCGTACGAGTCGGAAGAGTTCGACCGGAACCTGGCCGATCTGACCGCGCCCGACGACGTGACGCCCGGCGACGCGGCGTCAACGAGCAGCGTCACCGTCACCACGAACAAAGGGCAGGTGGCAGGGCACGTCGCCGGTGATCAGGTACAGACCATCATCAGCAACTACATCAGTCGGCTACGTCGGGCGTACGACCTGACTTCCGACATCGTCGGAGAGATCGTCGATACGTTCGTGGACCGGGATTTCGAGTCGATCTCCGGGGAGAAGACGCGCGTTCAGGGCGTGATCGAGATTCTTCGGGAACGGCGGTGCGTCGTGCTGCTCGGCGAGCCGGGAGTAGGGCGGCGGAATGCGGCCGTGCGGGCCCTAGCGGAGTCCGGGCTGCCGCTGCGTCAGTTGCCGGCCTGGGGATCCGGCGCTTCCCGAGGAGCAGGACGTGTTCGACCACCCGGCCGACACCGGGCGCGCCTTCCTGCTGATGGCTCCGGATGAGGGGAATCCGCCGGCCGGACTGGTGGCGCAGATCGCCGCCTTCGCCGATGAACTGTCCGAGGCGGGCTCCTTTCTGATCGTGGCCACGACCACGTCGATGTGGGCGGCGGCCGGCGGATATCACGATGGGTCGGTGCTCGTGGTCGGTCCGCCGGACGGCCATGAGCTTCTGCGGAAGCGCGTCGCGTTCTTCGTGCGCCGACCGGACGTGCTGGAGGGCCTCGACGATCAACAGATCGAACAGCACGCCAAGGCCGCCGCACCGGACGACGTGATGCGGCTCGCCGACCTTCTGATCGAAGTCGCCAGGAGAACGCCGGATCACCTGGGGAGCGAGGAAGGGCGGCGGAAATTCGTCGAGGAGGTCGTTCACGCCTATCTCAGGTGGGAGGCGGAGCTCGGCGATTGGTTCCAGAATCGGACGGACGCGGCCGACCGCCTGTTCCTCCTCGCGGTCGCGGCCCTGGAGGGTTCACCGGCGCCGGTCGTTCTCAGGGCGGCCGAGGACCTGGGTGGGAGGCTCGGCCTCAGCCGGCTGGGGATCAGCGGGATCGAGTCCGCCGGTATCCGGCAGCTCGCGAAGACCGTCCAGGCGGAGGTGCGCCCGGATACGACCATCCACTTCAAGCGTCCGGCGTACCGCACCGCGGTCCTCGACTTCGTGCTCTCCGACCGTTCCGAGCACGTGCGTCGCGCGTTGCAGCGTTGGCTCGCTGACCTGCCGTCCCCGAACCACGCACCGAAGGTGGGGACCGCGACCGCGGTCGCCGAAGTCGTCCTCGACCTCGCTCGCCGGCACCGCGACGTCGGGTTCCCGATCGCGATGGTCGCGGGCTGGAAACGGCAGGAGCGGCTGCGCGACGTACTGGTCGAGTTGCTCACGGCAGTCGCGCTGAGCCCGGAGGCTGGTGGGCCTTCTGTACGGGTGGTTCGACCGTGCCGCAGCCGATCACGATTTCGCTCAGTGGCTCATCGGCAGTTTTGTACTGGCGGTTGAGGGACCGGGCTCGGCCCTGCGGGCGAGCAATATCCGCGTCCTCGTGGACACCTGGCATGGCGGCGAAGTCTCCGAGGCACAGGCCGGCTTTCGCGAGCAACTGGTCGCGCGGGTTCTTCGCGCCGACCCCATGATCTGGCCGTACCGGGTCATCCCGTTCGATCGGGGAGGTGCTCAGGATGCCAGTCCGCAAGCTGTTTGAGAACTTCCGGAGCGGCGGTGTGCCGCCGGTGGAGCAGCATGAGCGGACCTTCGTGTCACGGCTGCCCAGCGTGATCGAAGGCAGCCATTTCGACGCCACCTTCCAGGTCTGGTTCCTGACCGGAGGCTGCCGCTCCGAGGCGGAGTTCCATGAGCTCAGGAGCTACCTCATCGGGCAGGCGCGGGTCGTCACCACTCGGCGTACCGCCAACGACCTGGACCTGGTCGGCCCTGAGGTGAACAACTATCTCGGTCGCATCGACTGGACCTCGAGCGGCCGCGGCGCCCTGGCCGTCACCGTTCAGCTGACGGCCTCTCCCGAGGTACGACGCATCGCCACCGAGTGGGAGGAACTGCGGAGCCGCCTTGCCGTCGAGCGGATGCGGCATGCCTTGGAGGACGAGGAGCTTCGCCACCTGCGACAGGACATCTTCAGCCAGCCGGCTGTCGCTCGCACCTATTGGCTCAAACATCACCCCGGTGCACTCACCGATGTCGCGAAGGACGAGCCGTTCGAAAGCATCGCGGCCAAGCTGGGTGCAGCGTCCGATCGACCGAGCCTCGCGATAGCACGGCTGATCGAGGATTTCCTGGGCAAGCTGGATCCGAAGCATGCCGAATACCTGGTGGATCAGCTCGCCAACGTGTTCGCCTCGTACGACCGTGACGATCTGAGTCAACGGCTCGTGGCGGCCGAGACGCACGAGGGCAGCGATGATCCGCGTTGAGCTCGTCCCCGGCGTCCTCCCGTGCTGGATCACCGTGCTGGTGGGTGCCGCCGCCCAGATCGCGACGGAGATGCTGTCCGTGCGGCATGGCCTGCTCCGCATCGCGTCCATCGTCCCGCTGCTCGTGTTGATCGCGGTGAACGCTCTGGCCACTCTGGGCGGACCGGGTTTCCGGCGAGCCGGGCGGTGGTTCGCGGCCGGATTGGTCGTTGCCGGGGTTCCGCTCTGGTATTCCGGCGGCGTCGCTGCGCTGGGTGGCTTTCCCGAAAGCCCGGACCTGACAGCTGCCCTCGCACCGGGTCTGATCGTGTCAGGGACGGTCATCCTGCACATGGTGCTCCGGCCCGAACCTCGGAAAGCGTCGTGAGACGGAGCCAGCAATGCCGTCGATCCGACCCGACTCCCGGTACGGAGTACGCGTGGCGCGCGCTCGGGCTGACCGTCGAGTGGACCAAGCACGCGGAGACGAAGGGGGCCGTGGTCCTGGCCACGGCCGGCGTGCTCGGTGGTCTCCTCTACGGAATGATCAATCAGGTCAATCGTCCGGCCCCGGCGTTCGTGGTCGCCGCGTCGTCGTGCGTGGCGGCGATCGGCGTGACCGGCGGTTCGGCCGCCACGGCTCTGTGGCCGCGGATACGGCCTGGCGGGCGAGATCCCGGCCTGCTCTTCTTCCGCGGCGTCGCCGACCGGTACGCCGGCAATATGGACGCATATGTGGAGGCGTTCGCAGCCTTCGTCCGGGACGACGTCGCGGTGCGTTGCGCGCTGGCCCGGCAGATCTGGGCCGCCTCCGACGTCGCGAAGCGCAAGTATCGGGCGCTCAATGTGGCGGTCGGAGGTCTTCTCGTCTCGATCACGTTGATCGCCGTGACGGCGGCGTTACGGCTGGCTGGAGACTGAGCCCAGATGGGAGGCGTGATGCGCCGCGCCTCAGCTCGATCTGGCCCAGCGGGCGGCGATGTCGGCGTGGGCCGCGACCAGGGCCGGTGGGGGCCGCGTCGCGCCGCCCGGGAAGCCGAGCAGGAACGCGGTGTGGCACGGGATGACCTCGAAGGTGTGGTCGCCGCAGAAGACGCGGAGGAACCAGCGGCCGCCGGCCTGGTCGGGTTCGAGGTCGGTGATGTCCTCGTACAGGATGTGGAAGGTCCGGGAGATCCAGTGCTGGGTCACGCCGGTCTCGTCGACGATCGTGCGGATGCGCCAGTTGGACAGCAGGAAGGCCGCGAAACCGGCCATCAGGGCCAGGGCGAGGGTGGTGCCGGCCACCTTCTCGAATCCGGGGTCGCGGATCGCGCCGGCCAGCAGCGGGACGGCCATCGCGACGACCAGGGCGGTCAGCGCGGTGGTCACGATCAGCCACGGGGTGTGGCGGTAGACGTGGCGTTCGGTGGGTGGCACGGCGGCCATCCTGCCGTACGGAACCCGATCATTGGGGCTGGCCACTCTTAGGTTAGGCTGCCCTTATGAACTCCGGCCCCGGTGCTGACGCCCTCCGCGGCAGCGATCTGACGCTGGCCTACGACGGGCGGACCGTGGTGCACGGCGCCGGCATCGAGCTGCGCGCCGGGCACGTCGTCGCGCTCGTCGGCCCCAACGGCTCCGGCAAGTCCACCCTGCTCCGGGCGCTCGCCCGCCTGCACCCGCCCCGGTCCGGCACGGTGCGGCTGCCCGACGCCGACGCGCTCGCCCTGCGCCCGAAGGAGTTCGCCCGGCGGGTCACCCTGCTCACCCAGTCGCGGCCGACGCCGGGCGGGGTGCGGGTCAAAGACGTCGTCGGGTACGGGCGACACCCGTACCGCGGCCGGTTCGGCTCCGGCGACCCCGACGGCCACCAGGTGGTCGACCGGGCGATGCGGCTGACCGGGGTGGGCGCGATGGCCGAGCGGGCCGTCGACGAGCTGTCCGGCGGCGAGCTGCAGCGCGTCTGGCTGGCCACCTGCCTGGCCCAGGACACCGGTGTGGTGCTGCTCGACGAGCCCACCACCTTCCTCGACCTGCGCTACCAGGTGGAGATCCTGGACACCGTCCGTGAGCTGGCCGACGACCACGACGTGGCGATCGGCGTGGTGCTGCACGACCTCGACCAGGCCGCCGCGGTGGCCGACCAGGTGGTCCTGCTCGACCAGGGCACGGTACGCGCGAGCGGGCCCCCGGCCGACGTGCTCACGGCCGACCTGCTCACCGAGGTCTACGGCCTGCGGATCGACGTGCACGTCGACGACGACGGACGCGTCCGCACGCAACCCATCGGCCGGCACACCCAGCGGCCGGTGGCTCGATGAAGAGAAGGGGAACCCCCATGGTCCTGACCCGCCGAGCGTTCGCCGCCGCGACCGCGGCCGCGCTCACCGCGATGACCCTCGCGGCCTGCGGCACCACCGAGGAGCCGACCGACGCGTCGGCCCCGTCCGCCCCGGCGGCGACCGGCCCGGTGGACGTCACCGACGAGCGTGGCCCGGTGCACCTCGACAAGCCGGCCGCCGCGGTCGTCTCGCTCGAGTGGGGCCTGACCGAGAACCTGGTGGCGCTCGGCGTGAAGCCGGTGGGCCAGGCCGACGTCAAGGGCTACAACGCCTGGGACACGGTGATGCCGATCGACGCCAAGACCCCGGACGTCGGCCTGCGCGGCGAGCCCAGCCTGGACGCCATCGTGGCGCTCAAGCCCGACCTGGTGGTCACCACCACCGACGTGCCCGAGAACGTGCTCGGCCAGATCGCCAAGCAGGTCCCGGTGATCGCGCTGAAGGGCTCGGACGGCAGCGACCCGATCGGCTACATGAAGAAGACGGTCACCACGCTGGCCAAGGCCACCGGCACCGACGCGCAGGCCACCAAGCTGATCGCCGACTTCGACGCCAAGATCGTGGCCGGCAAGGACGCGCTGGCCCAGGCGGGCAAGACCGGCGCGCCGTTCACCATGTCGGACGGCTGGGTCGACGCCGGCAACGTGAGCCTGCGGATGTACACGCCGGGCTCGTTCTTCGGCAGCATCGGCGCCCAGCTCGGCCTGCAGAACCAGTGGACCACCGGCGGCGACAAGGACTACGGCCTCGCCCAGACCGACGTGGAGGGCCTCACCAAGATCACGAACAAGGACAACACCTTCGTGTACGTCGCCAACAAGGCCGACGACGGCGAGGCGTACGTGAACGCGCTCCAGAAGAACAAGATCTGGACCGGGCTGGGGTTCGTGCGGTCGCAGAAGGTCAAGCGCATCCCGGACGGCATCTGGATGTTCGGCGGCCCGGCGTCCGCGGGCGCCTACGTCGACGCGCTCGTCGCCGCGCTCACCAAGTAGTCCCATGACCAGCACGATGACGGCGCCGCCGGAGCAACGGCCGGCGCGGGGCGGCGCGCTCCGGGCGTACCCCATCATCGGGGTTTTCATCGGCGCCGTCGTGCTGCTGGTGGCCCTGGCCGCGGTGCACCTGACCCAGGGCACCGCGAGCCTGGGGCTGGGCGAGCTGATGCGGGCGATCCGGCCCGGCGGTTCCACCGACCAGGCCGTCGCGGTGCTGATCGAGAGCCGGCTGCCCCGCCTGGCCGCGGCGGTGCTCGTCGGCGTCGGCGTCGGCGTGGCCGGCGCGGTGCTCCAGTCGGTGGCCCGCAACCCGCTCGCCGCCCCCGACACCCTCGCGGTGAACGCCGGCGCCTGGGTGGCGGTGGTCGCCGTGGCGGCGTTCGGGATCTCGCTGCCGTTCTTCGTGAACGGGCTGGTCGCGTTCGCCGGCGGGCTGCTCGCGGCCGGCCTGGTGCTGGCCGTGGCCCGGGCCGGCGCGGCCGGACCCACCCGCCTGGTGCTGGCCGGTTCCGCGGTGGCGCTGGCGTTGCAGTCGCTCACCTACCTGCTGCTGATGCTCTTCCAGGCCAACACCCCCGGCCTGTTCGGCTGGGGGAGCGGCACCACCGTCCAGTCCGGAACCCGGCAGGTCACCCTGGCGGCGCCGCTGATCGCGGTGGCGGTGCTGGCCGTGCTGCTGCTCGCGCACCGGCTGGACGTCCTCGGGCTCGGCGACGACTCGGCCCGGGTGCTGGGCGTGGATGTCCGGCGTACCCGGGTGATCGCGGTGATCCTGGCCGTGATGCTGGCCGCGCTCGCCGTCACCGTGGCCGGCCCGATCGGATTCGTCGGCCTCAGCGCGCCGGTCATCGCGCGGCTGATCGCCGGCCGCATCCCCGGCATGGGCCGACACCTGACCCTGCTGCCGTTCGCCGCCCTGATCGGCGCGCTCATCGTGGTCGGCGCGGACGTCCTGCTCCGCCTGATCCTCCCCAGCGAGCGCGCCATCTCGGTGCCCACCGGCATCCTGACCACCCTCAGCGGCGCGGTCCTGCTGGTCTGGCTGGCCCGGCGGTTGCGCGACGGCGGCACCACCGCACAGACCCAGGGCACGGTGCGTACGCGCGGCCGGGTCATCGCCGTCGGCATCGTCCTGGCCGCCGCGGTGGTCGCCGCGTTCGTGTCCGCCCTGCTCCTGGGCGACCGCATCGTCCTGCTCGGCGACGTCGCCAACTGGCTCTCCGGCACCTCCGGCCGCGCGGTCACCTTCGTGCTCGACCAGCGCTGGCCGCGGGTGCTGGCGGCGCTGCTCGGCGGGGCGGCCCTCGCCCTGGCCGGCTCCATCGTGCAGGCGGTGTCCCGGAACCCGCTCGCCGAACCCGGCCTGCTGGGCATCACCCCCGGCGCCTCGGTCGGCGCCATCGCCGTGGTCCTCCTCCTGCCCGGCGTAGGCGTATGGCCGGTCATGGGCGTCGCCACAGCTTTCGCCCTCGGCACGTTCGCCCTGGTCTACCGCCTGGCGGCCGGCCGCGGCCCCACCTCGGACCGCATCGTCCTGGTCGGCATCGGAGTCAGCGCGGCGGCCACGGCACTGACCACCCTGACCGTCCTGGTGGTCTCGCCGTGGAACACCAACCTCGCGCTGACCTGGCTGTCCGGGTCGACCTACGGCCGGTCGTCGTCCCAGATCCTGCCCGTGCTGATCGTGCTCGCGGTCGCCCTGCCAGTGGTGATCGCGGGCTCCCGCACCCTCGATCTGGTCTCACTGGACGAGGACGTGCCCCGTGTTCTCGGGGTGCCGTTGGGGCGGGCGCGGCTCGGCTACCTGTCACTGGCGGCCGTGCTGACGGCCAGCGCCGCCTGCGCGGTGGGGGCGCTCGGGTTCGTCGGGCTGGTCGCCCCGCACGCCGCCCGGGCGCTCGTGGGGGCGCGGCATGCCCGGTCGGTGCCGGTTGCGGTTGGGCTGGGGGCGTTGCTGGTGTCGGTGGCGGACACGTTGGGGCGGACCGTGCTGGCGCCTACGCAGCTGGCTGCCGGGTTGGTTACGGCGCTGATCGGGGCGCCGTACTTCGTGCTGCTGCTTTGGCGGACGCGGCCGGCTTGAGCGTGGTTCCGGGTCGGGTGCTCGGCTGGCTTGGGCGTGGTTCCGGGCCGGTGCTCGGCTGGCTTGAGTGTGATTCCGGGCTGGCGCCCGGCCGGTTTGAGCTTGATTCCCCGGCTGGCCTGGGCATGATCCCCGGCTGGCTGGGCCTGGTTCCCGGACAGCGCCGGCCGGCCCGAGCTCGACTCCGCTGGCGCCGGGCGAGGCGGATCTGCCCACCACGCAGCAGCGGCCACCTCCGTCATGGAGATGGCCAGAGTCTCGCCCGAATTCCGTCGCGGCGTCCTTTTGGATCATCGCAGGTTCCGCCGCCTCCCCCGCCCCGATCACTGGGTGGGCGCCAACGTAGCCGGGCGGTCCGGCCGTTTCGGGCGTTATCCACAGGCGACGGAGTGCCAATGTTCGCTTCGGGGTCACCGCCAGGCAGCTTCCGCGTTGAAGGTCAGGCCATCCGTGCTGGCCATCCGTGCTGGCCGGGCTGCGCTGGTGCCCGTCGTCGTTGTGGCCGGCGGAGTGTCGGCGCTCGCTGCGTGCCCGCCCTCGCGTCGGTGCCTCGCGCTGGTCATGGGAAAAGCTGGGCTGCCAGGCGCCCGGACTGCCCACTCACGCCCGCTGCCGCCACCCACCCAAGACGCCCCAAGCAGTGGTAGGTCCTGCGGTGTCCTGGTGAGATCGGCGCGTTCATGTCCGGCCCGTGGGGCGGCGATGCCGTGCTGGCCTACCACTGTTCGTGGCGGTGGTAGGCCAGCACGGTATTTGGCGCGGCGATGCCGTGCTGGGCTACCGCCGTTCGTGGCGGTGGGAGGTCTGGGCGGTATTCGGGGCCGCGATGCCGTGCTGGGCTACCGCTGTTCGTGGCGGTGGTAGGCCTGGGCGGTATTCGGGGCCGCGATGCCGTGCTGCTCTACCACTGGTCGCGATGGTGGTAGGCAGGACGGCGCGCCGCTCGCGTGTCTGTTGTTGCGTGCCAGGCCTCGCGAGTGAGCGGCGGCAGCGAGGACGGGCGGGCAGCTCGGGCGCCTGGTGCGCTCGAAGCTCAGCGGCCGGCGGCTTCGAGGTGGCGAAGCAGCGCGTGGACGACGCGCGGCGCCCGACGGTGTTACGACCCGGCAGGGGCTGCTCGCTGCTCGCTGTCGAACGGCCGCGGCAGGGTAGGACCGCGAATAAATCTGTGCCAACTTCCGGAGGCGCTTCACGGCGCGATTCACCCGGGGAAGCCGAGTACCGCGTGTGTTGCCGATGTCGCGCGCGGTGGGAATGGTCTTGATTACAAGGTTGTGTATTGCACGTAACATCGTGATCGATTACTGAGCGTTACCGCATAACGCGTTATGCAGATCACGTCGGATGGGGCCGTTAGACATATCACTTTCGCGACCGTGTGCGTTTGTGCGCGTCGCTTCGGGTCACCGGGGCAGGCCTCCGGCCGGGGCCTTGCGGAGGGTGATTCAAGCATGGTGAGCTGCTCAAACGCGCCTTTCGAGTGGGCCCGCGACGCGGTTTTCGGCATCGACCGGCAGAAATTCGGGGGTGATGCGAAATCGGTCCGGATGCGGTTGGATAAGCGTACTTACCGGTGAGTACTGAACCAGTCACGGCTGTTATGCGTGATCACTGAGAGGTACAGCGAAGGAGGAGGGGACTTGATGTCGGACTCGTTCGGAGGGTTCGGGCCCGGCCCAGTGTCCAGGCCGGAACCGGTCGAGCCGCCGCAGCGGTCGGGCGGGGCTCGTGTCCTGCTGTGGATTCTCGTGATCGTGGTGATCGTGGGCGTGGCGCTGACCGGTGGGGCGTACGCCGCGGGTCTGATCGGCGGTGACGATGACCCGGCGGCCGCGCCGAGCAGCCCGGCGCCCACCGGCGTCGCGTCGGCCAAACCGGGCAGCGGCGGCACGGCGGCCAGCACGTCCGGCGCGGGTGACAACGCGAACGGCACGATGACGGTGGCGCTGCCGGCCACGCTGGGCGGCGTCAAGCCGTCGCGGGCCGGCGACAAGGGCAAGAACAAGCCGGCCGCGTCGCCCGACCTGTTCCCGGTCACGGCGCGGGCCGAGGGTGTGTTCGGCGACGACGCGCAGCGCAACATCGTCTACGTCTGGGCCGTGGCCGGCTCCAGCACGTCCGAGGCGGAGCGGGGCGCGCTGTTCAGCTCCGAGATCGACAAGCGCTTCAAGACCGGCACGATGCTGTCGGTCGAGCCG
Organism: Actinoplanes sp. NPDC089786; assembly: GCF_040684855.1. Taxonomy (NCBI): domain Bacteria; kingdom Bacillati; phylum Actinomycetota; class Actinomycetes; order Micromonosporales; family Micromonosporaceae; genus Actinoplanes; species Actinoplanes sp. NPDC089786. The sequence continues at coordinate 48,439 of NZ_JBFBGU010000020.1, read as the reverse complement.
GGCCCGCTCGGTGGCACCGCCCAGTGCGCCGACGGTCGGTGGAACGGGCGCGCGGCCGCCGTGTGTGTCTGGTCGGACGGCTACTCGAACGGCGTCCTGGTCGACAGCCCGGGCAATCCCGAGTCGCTGGCCGGCAAGCTTCCGGCCCTGCGCGCCGAGGTGGAGCGCCCCGCGGCCTGACCGGTGAGACCTGCCGCGGCGGGTCGGATGCGCGGCGGGTCTCAGCGCATCTGGCCCGCCGCGAGTCCGTTCTGGACCTGGCGGTGGAAGATGACGTACCCGATCAGGACCGGAAGCATCGCGATCGTCATGCCGGCGAACAGGCCGCTGTAGTCGCCCTGGTAGCCCTCGTTGACCGCCAGCGCGGTCAGCCCCTGCGCCAGCACCCAGCGCTTCTCCGCCCCTTCGCCCTGCATCAGCACGATCGGCAGCACGTACTGATTCCACTGGAACAGGAAGGTGAAGATGGCCACGCTGACCAGGCCGGGTCGCGCCATCGGCAACATCACCTGGAAGAACAGCCGGAAATGGCCGCAGCCGTCGACCATGGCGGCCTCGGCGACCGAGGTGGGCAGGGTACGGAAGAACGCGGTCAGGAAGAACACGGTGAACGGCAGCGAATAGGCGGCGTACACCAGGATCAGCCCGGGAAGCGTGCCCAGCAGACCCAGATTGCGGACCACGAAGAACAGCGGCACCAGGGCCAGGAAGACCGGGAACATCATGCCGCCGACGAACACGAAATAGACCACCCGCGCCCCGCGGAATCGGTAGCGCGCCAGCACGTACGCCGCCATCGCCCCGAACAGCATGGTGAGCACGAGCGCGCCGGACACGACGATGGCGCTGTTCAGGAAATAGCGCCCGATGTGCGCCGCGCCCCACGCCCGCGCGAAATTCTCCCAGCGCAGGTCGGACGGCAGCCCCCACGGGTCGCTGAGGATCTCGCTGTCACTCTTCAGCGAGCTGACCAGCGCCCACGCCAGCGGCAGGGTGGTCAGCACCGCCCAGCCGATCAGAAATCCGTGCGACAGAATCGAAAAACCGGCGATCCGAGGGGTACGCCGGGAAGGCGCCGAAGTGGCCGGAGGGGAATGGGCCGTCACAGTTCCACCCGTTCGCGCCGCGTCACTCGCAGGAAGACCGCCGCCACCGACAGCGTGAGGAAGAACATCGCCACGCCGATCGCCGAGGCGTACCCGAATTGGGATTCGTTGAACGCGGTCTTGTAGAGCCGCAACCCCACCACGTCGGACGAATAGCCGGGCCCGCCGTTGGTCACGATCTGCGCCACCGCGAACGCGTCGATCGCCAGGATCGCGAGATAGACCCAGGCCACCTGGATGCTGTCCCAGACCAGCGGCACCGTGACGCGGAACAGGGTGGCCCCGCGGCCGGCGCCGTCGAGCAGCGCCGCCTCGTAGATGTCCCGGGGTATCGACTGCATCGCGGCGCTGAACAGCACCACGTAGAAGCCGACGTTGCTCCACAGCAGCACGACGGCCAGGCACCAGAACGAGAACCGCGGGTCGCCGAGCCACGGCTGGGCCAGCGCGTCCAGCCCGACCGCCCGGAGCGCGCCGTTGATCAGGCCGCTGTTCGGGGCGTACATCTCCTTCCACAGCACGCCGACGATGGCCACCGACAGCACCTGCGGGAAGAAGTAGACGATGCGGTAGAGGCCCGCGCCGCGTACGCCGTGCACCCCGGCCCGGTCCGTGCGGCCGCCCACGCTGATCATCGAGGCGAGGAACAGGCCCAGCACGATCGTCGCCACGGGCAGCAGCGTCAGCAGGATCGCGTTGTGCCGCAACGCGTTCCAGAACGTGCCGTCACCGATCAGCCGGCGGAAGTTGGCCAGGCCGACGAAGTCGAAGTCGGGCGCCAGGCCACCCCAGTTCGTCGCCGAGATCTGGAAGGCCTGGGCGTACGGCGACACCACGAAGATCGCGTACAGCAGCAGCGGCGGGATCAGGAAGGTGGCGATGAACAGGCGCTTGCCGCGCATCAGGCCCGCTTGTACTTCTTGATGGACGAGTCCTTCGCGATCGAGTCGGCCGCCTGCTGGCACTTGTCGACCCACTGGGCGGCGGTGACGCGCTTGGCGAACAGGTCGGCGGTGGCGGCGTTGACCAGTTCGCGTTCGAGCTTGCGGTAGAACGCGTTGTACAGCCAGTTGAACGTGCCGGTGTCGCCCGCCGTCTCGATCATCTTGGTCACCGAGGTGAGGCCGGGGCCCAGTTCGATGCCGTCGCTCGACCCGGCGACCACGGTCAGGCTGCTGACCTTCTTGGTGAAGTCGGCGGCGCCCTGCTTGGAGAGCATCACGCGCAGGTACTCCAGGCCGCCGCGCGGGTTCTTGGCCTTGGCCGGCACCACGAACGGCTCGCTGCCCGTACCCCGGAAAGCCTCGAAAGGCAGTTTGTCGGCGGACGAGAGGCTGGGTGTGGGGTGCGCGGACATGGCGAAGCCGGGCGGCGTGACCTTCTTCTGCTCGTTCTCCAGCCACGAGCCGCACGAGATGAACGCGGCCTTGCCGTTGCACCACTCGGTCTGCGCCTGGATGTGGTCCATGCCCTCGGCGCCGGCCTGCACGAACCCGTCGGCCGCGAGCTGCGACCAGGCGTCGGCGGCGGTCTTCACGGCGTCGTGCTTCCAGGCGTTCGGCTCGAGGTTGTCGATCGCCTTGAGCACCTCGACGCCGCCCAGCTTGGCCGCCGAGGCGAGGATCGGCCAGCTCATGTAGCGCGCGTGCACGCCGGTGTAGGTCCACGGGGCGATCCCGGCCTTCTTGATCTCCCGGCACAGCGAGATCATCTCGTCCCAGGTCTTCGGGTACTGCCAGCCCCGGGCCTGGAAGAGCTTGTCGGACTGCCAGATCGCGTACGCCGAATAGGCGTAGTTCAAGGACAGGAACTTCCCGTCGTACGAGCCCAGCTCGGCGATCCCCGGCCGCAGCGTGTCCTTGACCTTCTTGGCCGGGTCGTCCAGGCTCGGCGCCTCGAGCAGGTCGCCGAGGTCGGTCAGCGCGCCCTGGGACACCAGCCCGTTGAAGTCGATCTGGTTGCCGCCGGAGTTGTTGACCACGTCGGGCGGGTCACCGGCGACGAACCGCGGCTGCAACGTCTGCGAGATCTGCTGGGTGGCCGAGTGCTTCACCTTCGACCGCGGGTGCCGCTGCTCGTACATGGTCTCGTGGGCCTTGGCGTACTCCTCGCCGAAGCCGCCGTTGAAGATCACCACCTCGAGTGGCAGATCCTCCTTGACCCCCAGCGGGTTCTGCGAGTTGACGTCGCCCTTCTCGCCGCCGCCGGAGTCGGAGTCCCCGCCGCCCATCGCGCAGCCGCCGAGCAGGCCCAGCGCACCCGCCGCGGCACTGCCCCGCAGCAGCCCGCGCCGGCCGAAAGTCGTCCCTGACATATCGCCGCTCCTAGGAATTCGTGAGGGCCCATCCGTCCGCGCGGAAGCCGTCGCCCCGGAACAGCGTCGCGCCGTGATCGTCGACGAGCACGCGGTCGACGTAGACGCCGCGGCCCTGTGAGCTGACATCGGTGGTGTAGCCGAACCGCACGTGCGTCACGCCGGCCGGGAGGGTGGCGACCAGCTGCCACCAGGTCCGGCCGCCGAAGCCGGTGATCGTGCCGGTGCTGTCGTACCGACCCTTCTCGCTCCGGAGGCGGGCCGGCAGCGGCGTCCAGGTCGCCCCGTCGGCGGAGGTCTCCACCCGGACGACGTCGCTGCGCGGCTCGGTGTCGTACCAGAGCTGCGCGCTGAGGACGGCGCCGGCCCGGGACGGGCTCTTGAGCGGCGCTACGAGAGTGGTGGTCGTCAGGTCCTTGTTGAAGGCTCGCCACGATGTGCCGCCGGACGGCGGCCGGACCGGATTCGCATCGGCGAACGCCGCCGCCAGCGCCCGCCGGGCCACGTTGTTGCTGCCCCAGTTCCGGTCCGGGTGCACCCGGTTGCTGAACACGATCAGGAACGAGTGGGCCAGCGGGTCGATCACGATGGTGGTGCCGGTGAACCCGGTGTGCCCGAAGGCCACCGGCGACGACAGGCCGCCCATGTACCAGTGCTTGTTGAGCTCGAAGCCCAGCCCGCGGTCGCTCTCCGGGTAGGCCGTCTCGAGCCCGGCGTTGTAGTTGACCAGCGCCGCCCGCACGGTGCTCTCGGCGAGGATCCGCTTCCCGGCGTACGTGCCGCCGTTGAGCAGCATCTGGCAGAAGACCGCCATGTCGTCCACGGTGGAGAACAGGCCGGCGTGCCCGGCCACGCCGCCGAGGCTCCAGGCGTTCTCGTCGTGCACCTCGCCCCAGACCATGCCGCGGTTCACGTACGGCTCGTACTCGGTCGCGGCGATCCTCGGCTTCTTCGCCTCGCCCGGGTTGTAGCCGGTGTCGGTCAGGCCCAGCGGCGCGATCACGGCGTCCTGGACCGCGGTGGCCAGGCCCTTGCCGGTGACCCGCTCGACCAGCACGCCGAGCACGATCAGCCCGATGTCGGAGTAGACGTACTGCCCGCCCGGCGTCGTCCCGGCGGTGACCGGCGTGGTGATCGCGGCCCGCAGGCGGGTCTCGGGCATGGGGTACGAGCTGTAGAACGGCAGGAACGCCGGCAGCCCCGAGGTGTGCGTGAGCAGATTCCGTACCGTGATGGTGGGTTTGCCGAACTCGGGCACGTAGGCCGAGACCGGCGCGTCCAGCGACACCCGGCCCGACTCCACCTGCTGCAGCAGCGTGACCGTGGTGAACAGCTTGGAGATCGACGCCAGGTCCCAGATGGTGTCCGGGCGGGCCGGGATGCGCTGCTCCGCCGGCAGTTCGACGCCCTCGCGCGCGGGCGCGGGCCCGACGGCCGAGTAGCGGACCGCGTCACCGACCGCGAAGCGCGACACGATCACGCCGTGGTGGGCCGCGAGCACCGACGCGCCGGCGTACGCGGGCCAGGTGGGGTGATCGAGGGTCGGCGTGAGGTATGAGGCGGCGATGGCCGGCATCGCGGCCACCCTGTCGGGTATCAGACCGACCTGCCGCGCGGTCCCGGTCCGCAGCGCGTCGTCGCGGAAGTCGAGGTCGGCGGGCGTCACCGTGGGCGCCCCCGTGGGGTCGGCCGCCGCCGCAGGTCCCGCCGCGCTAACCATGGCGACGATCAGGCTGAGGGTCAGGGTGGTCGCTCGCCTCATCATTCACACCTCTCCATGCGTCGATAGGATGGAGCTTTCCTTCGGATTCTTCAAGTGGGGCGAAGGTTATTGCCATCAAAGCGAGACGAGGGGTACGGTCGCGGCCATGCGGTGGGGTGTCCAACTCGGCAGGCGCCGTCTGCTTGCAGCCGCCGGCGCGGGGGTGGCCGGTGGAGTGGCGGCGGGGTCCTCGCCTGCCGAGGCCAGACCCGGACTGATACCTCGGATACCGGTCCGGACCGGCATGGACCGCCTCGCCGCATCGGGTTGGGACGCCGTCCGCGGCGAACGCATCGGCGTGATCTCCAACCCCACCGGGGTCGACCGCGGATACCGGCACCTCGTCGACCGTATGCACGCCGATGGCGTGACGATCGGGGGCGTGTTCGGCCCGGAGCACGGCTTCCGCGGTTCGGCCCAGGCGGGCGGCAGTGAGGGCACGGGCATCGACGCCCGCACCGGCCTCACCGTCTACGACGCGTACGGCGCCACGCAGGCCAAGTGGGGCGAGATGTTCACGGCGGCCGGCGTCCGCACCGTGGTCTTCGACATCCAGGACGTCGGCGCGCGCTTCTACACCTACATCTGGACGCTGTACGACGCCATGTGCGCGGCCGCCCGCCTCGGCCTGCGGTTCGTGGTCCTCGACCGGCCCAACCCGATCGGCGGCCGGGCCTACGGGCCGATGATGACGCCCGGCTTCACCAGCGGCGTCGGGCGCAAGGAGATCGTCCAGCAGCACGGCATGACCGTGGGCGAGCTGGCCCGCTACTGCAACGGCGAGCTGCTGCCGGCCGAGGCCGGGCGCCCGGTCCGCCTCGACGTGGTCGCCTGCCTCGGCTGGACCGGGCGGCTCCGCGCCGGCGACACCGACCTGCCCTGGGTGCTGCCCAGCCCGAACATGCCGACGCCGGACACCGCGGTGGTCTACCCCGGCACCGGGATGTTCGAGGGCGTCGCGTCGCTCTCCGAGGGCCGGGGCACGACCCGGCCGTTCGAGCTGATCGGCGGGCCCGGCTTCGACTACCACTGGTGCGACCTCGCCTCCACCTACAACCTTCCCGGTGTCGAGTTCCGCGAGGCGTACTTCGTGCCCACCTTCAACAAGTTCGCCAACCAGACCTGCGCGGGCATCGAGGTCAAGGTCACCGACCAGGGCGCCTTCGACCCGATCCGGACAGCGGTCACGATGCTGGTCGCGGCCCGGACGTTCCCGGCCTTCGCGTGGCGCAACGACGGCGGCGCCCGGCCGTTCTGGATCGACCTGCTGACCGGCTCGACCCGGCTGCGCACCATGATCGACGCGGGCGCCACGCCGGACGAGGTCGTCGGGGCGTGGGGGCCCGAGCTGCGGGCGTTCGACGCGCGGCGGCGGCACTATCTGCTCTATTCGCGGCTGGGCTCGTGACCACGCCGCATCGCGGTTGTGGACAGGCGCCGGAAAACGTCGTACCCCCACGCTACTTTTGCGCCCACCCAGTGCCGGGGTGGGGGCGGGGGCGGCGCGCGCGAGGCTCAAAGTTGATCTTGGCTGGTCAGGCGGGCGTGGACGGCTCTCGGGGCGGGGGCGCCGGTCAGATGCGCGATCGCCATGGCCGCGGCGCCGCCGGCGCCGTCGCGGGCTTCGGACGGCTCGGTCGTGGTGCGGCGGCGGAGTCCTTCGCGCACGGCCCGCGCGACCGGGCCGGGGGAGAGCAGGACCGAGCCGGCCAGCACGACGGCGCTCTTCGGCGGGGGTCCGACCGAGTCGAAGGTGTGCAGCAGGCGGGCGGCCGCGTCGGCGCAGATCTGCCGGGCGACGGGGTCGCCCCGGTCGGCGAGAGCGCTCACCGCGGGCGCCAGGCGGCCGAGCTCGGCGGGTGGCCGGCGGAAGGCGTCGGCCAGGATCGCCTGGGCGAGATCCTCACGACCGGCGTCGACAGCACCCGGCGCGGCGGCGGGGTCGAGCGGGCCGGGCAACGCGTGGTCGGTGTCGAGCGGGTCGCGCGATGGGTCGGCGGCGTCGAGCGGGGGAAGCGGCGCGGCGGTTGTGATGAGCGGGGCGGGCGGCGCGGCGGCGCTGGTCAGCGGGTCGCGTGGTGGGGTGGTTATGGCGAAGAGGTCGCGGGTGGCGGGGAGCAGGGCGGTTTCGGGGCCGCGGCCGTCGAGGGCGGCCAGGCAGGCGCGCAGGGCGCGGAGGGCGATCCAGACGGCGGAACCCTCGTCGCCGAGCAGCCAGCCGTAGCCGTCGCAGCGGTGGGTCAGGGCGCCGGACTCGAAGCGGGCCGCCAGGGCGCCGGTGCCCGAGAGCAGCAGGGTTCCCTGCTGCTCCCAGGTGCCGGCGGCAAATGCGACTTCCAGGTCGGTGGTCGTAACCGGGACTCCCGGAAGGCCCATCGTGCGCCACGCTTCCACTGCGGCCGTACCGAAGACTCGTCGCCCGGCTCCGGCCGAACCGGCCGCGCCGAGAACGCCGAGCCGGACCATCGACGGGTCGGCGCCGGCCACGGCCGCGCCCAGCGCGCGCCGGAGGGTGTCGGCCAGGTCGCGGCCGCTGCTGTTGAGGTTGGCGCCACCGGCCCGACCCCGGCCGATCACGTGGCCGTCGGTCGTGGCCAGCACGCTGCGGGTGGTCGTGGCGCCCGCGTCGACACCCAGCACGAGGTCCATAGACTTCCGAACCTACCGACCGAAGGAAATCACTGTCCATGACCGACCGCTCACCCACCGCGGTGCGGGCGCGGGGCCTGCTGCCGTCGCTGTCGCCGGCCGAGCGGCGGGTCGCCGAGGTGATCATCGAGGAGGCGGCCACCGCGGCCCGGCTGACCATCAGTGACCTGGCCGCGCGGGCCCGGTCGTCGGAGACCACGGTGATCCGGTTCTGCCGGGCGATGGGCTTCAGCGGCTACCCGCAGCTGCGGCTGACGCTGGCCGCCGAGGCCGGGCGCGCCGCCGACCTGGCCGCCGACGAGGAGGCCATCGGCGGTGACATCAGCGAGACCGACGACCTCGGGCAGGTGGTGAAGAAGATCGCGTTCGCCGACGCCCGGGCCGTCGAGGAGACGGCCACCCAGCTCGACGTCGCGGTGCTCGAGCAGGTGGTGGCGCTGGTCGCGGTGGCGCGGCGGGTGGACATCTACGGTGTGGGGGCGAGCGCGTTCGTCGCCGCCGACTTCCAGCAGAAACTTCATCGGATCGGCCGGATCGCGTACGCCTGGAGCGACATGCACATGGCCCTGACCAGCGCGGCGCTGCTCGACGAGCGGGATGTCGCCTTCGGCATCTCGCACACCGGCACGACCGTGGACACGATCGAGGCGTTCGCCGAGGCCGGCAAGCACGGCGCCCGGACGGTCGCGTTGACGAACTTCCCCAAGTCGCCGATCACCCGGGTGGCCGACCTGGTGCTGACCACGGCCGCGCGGGAGACCACGTTCCGGTCGGGCGCCATGGCCAGCCGGCTCGCCCAGCTCACCGTCATCGACTGCGTCTTCGTCGGCGTCGCGCAGCGCACCTACCCGGAGACCCGGGCCGCGCTGGACGTCACGTACGAGGCGGTCCGTGGCCGGCACGTGAGGCGCTCATGACCGACCTGTCCCGCACCGAACAGCGGAACCCGCGCAGCATGGCCCTCGACCGGATGTCCACGGTCGACCTGCTGGCCCTGATCAACGCCGAGGACCGGACGGTGCCGCTCGCGGTCGCCGCGGTGCTCCCGCAGCTGGCCGACGCGGTCGACATGGCGGTGGCCGCGCTATCCGGTGGGTGCCGCATCCACTATGTGGGCGCGGGAACATCCGGCCGGATCGCCGTGCTGGACGCGGCCGAGCTGATCCCCACGTTCGGTGTCTCACCGGACCGGGTCGTCGCGCACATCGCCGGTGGCGTGCCGGCGCTGACCCGCCCGTCCGAGGCGGCCGAGGACGACGAGGCCGCGGGTGGTGCGGTGGCCGCCTTCGCCGCCGGCGAGGTGGTGGTCGGTGTCACGGCCAGCGGGCGTACGCCGTACGTGCGCGGCGCCCTGATCGCCGCCCGCGCCGCCGGCGCCGGCACCGTGCTGATCTCGGCCAACCCGGCGTCGCCGCTGGCCCCGCTGGCCGACGTGCACGTGGCGCCGGACACCGGTCCCGAGGTGCTGACCGGCTCGACCCGGATGAAGGCCGGCACGGCCCAGAAGCTCATCCTGAACGCCTTCTCCACGGCCACCATGGTCCGGCTGGGCCGCACCTACTCCAACCTGATGACCGACATGCTGGCCGCGAACGCCAAGCTCCGCGACCGCCGGCTCCGGATCCTGGCCGAGGCCACCGGCGCCGACGAGGAAGCCTGCCGGCGGGCGCTGACCGAGGCCGGTGGCGACGCCAAGGTCGCCGTGGTGACGCTGATCGCCGGGACCACGGCCGACCAGGCGCGGCAGGCCCTGGCGGAGACGAGCGGGCACGTCCACGCCGCCCTGACCTCCCTCAACGGCCACCACGCCTGACGTCTTCCATCAGATGTTGATTCACAGCGCGATCGGATCAACGGTGAGACAAGGATCGCGCTGATCGAACCTTGACGGGCCGCCGCCGTCGGTGGGGATCGCACGGGCAACCGAGAAACAAGGAGCACCCCATGACCCCAGGCCGGAGCACGGTACGTCGGCTCAGCCTCGCCGGCGCCGCCACAGTCGTGGTGGCGGCGGTCACCGCGGTCACCTTCAACGCCTCCGCGGCCGAGACCACCGCCCGACCGCGGCCGCACCCGACCACCACCCACGCCGCGTCCCCGATCGACCCGCCGGCCGGCCTCAAGCGGCTCAGCTCGTTCGACGTCGCCCGGGGCACCCAGACCTACACCTGCACCGGCGGCGTCTTCACCGGCGCCTCCACGCCGGAGGCGGTGCTCGTCGGCCGGACCGGGCGGCTGCACCACTTCGCCGGCCCGAGCTGGCAGTCGGAGCGGGACGGCTCGCTGGTCACCGCGACCAAGGTCGGCGAGCAGACGCGGCCCGGCACCATCAACGAGCTGCTGCTCCAGATCAACAGCCACAGCGGCGCGGCCAACGGTCAGCTCGCCAAGGCGCAGTACATCCAGCGGCTGCGCACCTCGGGCGGCGTGGCGCCGGCCGGGGCGTGCACCGACGGCGCCAAGGCTTCGGTGCCGTACAAGGCGACCTACGTCTTCTGGGGCTGAGAACGGGCTGAGAAGCCGGTTTGAACGATCACGGTCGCCGGCCGTTGTACCAGGATGCCGAGTCCCAATACGGCCCAGCTTCGGCTGGTGGGCTCGGCGCGCCGCCGACCGGCTGTCCGAAAGTCCGGTCGGCGGTCCTCCCGCCCGGCGTCTTTGATGTGCCCCAGGACGCCGGGCGGTCTCCATGTCCGAGACGACCTATCGTGGTGACCATGACGGTGCTTCCCATTCGGCTCATCGGCGACGAGGTCCTGCGGGCCAAGGCCGAGCCGGTTACCGACTTCGACGCCGAGTTGCGTACGTTGATCGGCGATCTGACCGAGACCCTGGAGAGCTCGGGCGGCGCCGGGCTGGCCGCACCCCAGCTCGGGGTGAGCCTGCGGGTCTTCGCGATCAGCCCGAAGATCACCGACGGCGAGATCCACCACCTGGTCAACCCGGTGCTCGACTTCCCCGACGAGGAAGAGCAGGACGGCCCCGAGGGCTGCCTCTCCATCCCGGGGGTCTACCTCGACACCCGCCGGCGCCAGAACGTGATCGCCAAGGGCTTCAGCTCACACGGCGACCCGGTGCAGATCGTCGGGGAAGGTCTCGTCGCGCGGTGCGTCCAGCACGAGAACGACCACCTCGACGGGGTGCTCTTCGTCGACCGGCAACGCCCCGAGCAGCGTGAGCGGCTGCTGGCGACGCTGCGCGAGGCGACCTGGTGGGACGCGATGCCCGACGTGCGGGTCAGCCCGCACTAGCCCGGATCAGCAGGCCACGCTGGATCCGCTCGATGATCCGCCGGGCCAGGGCCGGGTCGGCGCGGTCGATGTCGCCCAGGGCCTCGCGCCACAGGTGGCGGGCATTGTCGGGCTGCCCGTCGGCCCACAGCGCGTCGCCGATCAGGGTCAGCGTCTCGGCGGCGTTCATCGGCGACTCGGCCAGGCGGAACGCGGCCACACCCTGGTAGAGGCTGGCGAGGCGGCGGTCGTGGTCGTTCAGGTGGCCGTACGCCTCGCCCGACCAGGCCAGCGCCGTGCCCACGCCGTGCAGGTCGTCCACGCTCTCGTAGAGCCGCCGGGCCTCGTCGAACAGGGTCAGCGCCCGCTGTGGGTCGCCCGCCGACAGCGTCGCCTTGGCGATCACCATGAGCGCGCCGCCCTGGCCCCGCCGGGAGTCGCCGGCCCGGAACAGCTCCAGCGCCGTCCGCCCGTGGCCGATCGCCTCGGCGTACCGATCCTGGTCGAAGACGATCTCGGCGATGTTGGTCTCGACGTGGGCCTGCCCGATCGGCCGGCCCAGCCGCTCGAACCCGGACCGGGCCTGTTCCAGGTGGGCCAGCCCGGTCTCGAAGTCGGACCGGAAATAGCAGACCCCGGCCAGGCTGCGGTGCATCAGCGCCTGCCCGAGCAGGTCGTCGCCGGCCGTCGCCAGCCCCACCCGGGCCGCCGTGGCCCACGCGTCGATCTGACCGGTGTACTGCAGGAACGTCTGCAGCGTCAGGGCCGTCTCCCAGGCCGGCTGCGGCGCGCCCGCGGCCTGCGCGATCTCGACCGTGGCCAGCACGTTGTGCTGTTCGGCCAGGAACCAGCTCATCGCCTCGTGCTGGTCGGCGAAGACGCCGGGGATGACTCCGGCCGGCGGTGGTTGCGGCGGGGGAGCGGGTAGCTGGGGGTGCAGGGCGAGATGACCCGCGTACGCGGTGTGATGGAAGTACGCGAGCAGGCGGTGCTCGGCCGCGCGCCGCGCCGCCGGTCCGTCGTGCTCCTCGCCGAGTTCGGTGGCGTACGCCCGGAGCAGATCGTGCATCCGCCAGCGGTCGCCGATCGACTGGACCAGCAGATGCGACCGCAGCTCGGCCAGCAGCGAGGCGGCGGCGTGCGGGGCCACCCCGGCCAGCGCGGCGGTGGCGGCGGTGCCGAACTCGACGTCCGGGTGCAGTGGCAGCAGCCGGAACAGGCGGGCGGCCCGGTCCGAGAGCGCGTGGTACGACCACGAGAAGATCGCGTTCAGGTCGAAGACCGCGTCGCCGAACCCGTCCAGCCGGCCCGACGCGGAGTCGAGCGCGTCGGCGATGCCGCCCAGCGTCAGCTCGGGGTGGATGGCCGACCGGGTGGCGACCAGCGCCAGGGCCAGCGGCAACCGTCCACACCGGTTGATGATCTTGTCGATGGCCTGCGGCTCGGCGGCCGCCCGGTCCTCGCCCAGCCGCTGCGCCAGCAGCTCACGCGCCTCGCCGGCGGGCAGCGGGTCGAGCGACAGCGGGTGGGCCCCGGCCGAGGTCAGCAGCCCGGTGATCGACCGTCGGCTGGTGGTGATGACCAGGCTCTCGCCGCTGCCCGGCAGCAGGTGCCGGATCTGCTGCCAGTCGCTGCAGTTGTCCAGCAGGATCAGCACCTTGCGCCCGGCCAGGACGCTGCGCAGCAGGCCGGCCTGCGCGTGCAGCTCGGCCGGGATCGCGGCCGGCGCCACGCCCAGCGACCACAGGAAGCCGCGCAGCGCCTCGCCCGGCGTCATCACGTTCTGGTCGGCGGCGAACCCGCGCAGGTCGGCGTAGAGCCGGCCGTCGGGATAGCCGGGCGCCAGGTGATGGGCCAGGTGGACGGCCAGCGTGGTCTTGCCGACCCCCGGCATGCCGTCGATGACCAGGGCCCGGGTCGGCCGGCCGGCCCGGCGGTCGTCGGCCAGCAGCCGGTCGGCGCGCCGGATGTCGTCGCGGCGGCCCACGAAGTGTGGATGGTCGGGCGGCAGCTGGGACGGCACCGGGGCGTTCGTCGCCGCCGGCAGCGGGGCGGCGTCCGGGTGGAGCAGGCGGGCGTAGGCCTCCCTCAGCTCGGGGCCGGGCTGGATGCCCCGCTCGTCGGCCAGCCGCCGCCGCACGGCGTCGTAGCAGGCCAGCGCCTCGGCCGTCCGGCCCGTGGCGGCGAGCACCAGCACCATCCGGGCCTGGAGCGCCTCGTCGAGCGGCTCCAGCTCCACGCATCCGCGTACCGCCTCCTCGACGGCCCGGACCCGCCCGCACCGCAACGCGGCGTCGACGGCCTCGCGCATCGCGGCCAGGCCCTCGCCGTCGATCGCGACGAAGTCGGGGTGGACCGGCCCACCGGTCCGCAGCTCGAACGCGCAGCGGTTCTGCCACAGGCCGAGCCCCTGGAGGTACAGGTCGACCGCCTCGTCGTCGGCCGCCGCCCGGGCCCGCGCCACCAGCTCGCGGAACCGCACCAGGTCGAGGCCGTCGCCGACCGGCTGGATGCGGTACTGCGCGCCGTCGCGCAGCAGGTAGGAGCCGGCGGCCCGGGTCGGCAGGCCGGGCTCGAGGGCCCGGCGCAGGACGCCGACATGCCGGTGGACGACGTTCGGGGCGCTGGCCGGCGGATCGGCCGGCCACAGCAGGTCGACCAGCTCGGTGAGGCTCGCGCCCGCGCCGGACGCCGCGCGGGCCAGCAGCAGGGCCAGGATCAGGCGCGGCTGACGGGCGGCGCCGAGGTCGACCTCGTCGTCACCGCGCCACGCCCGGGTCGGGCCGAGGATGGAGAACCGCACCGCGCACACCGCTGCATATTAGGCGGATGGATCACCCGATCCGGATGTCAGGTAGCTGACCGTGCCCGGATGTATCAGCGTGCGGGTTCGGACGCCTCCGCGAGGCGGGCCATCAGCCCGGCGAAGGTGGCCGGGGTCAGGTCGGCGTCCGCCACCGGGCCGAGCAGGCGGCTCCGGACGGTGGTGGTGAGCCGGGACTGCACGGTCGCCACCCGGCGCCGGCCGCGCTCGGTCAGCACCACCTGGTAGACGCGCAGGTCACCCTCGTAGGCCTCGCGGGTCACCGAGCCGGTCGCCTCCAGGCGGTCGACGACCCGGCTCAGCCGGCTGCGCGCGATGCCCGCCGCCTCGGCCAGGTGCGCCATCCGCATCCGCTCGTCCGGCGCGTCGGCCAGGACCAGCAGGGCGGCGTACATGGACAGGGTCAGACCCGACGCGAAGCGCAGGTCGCGTTCCACCGCGGTGGGCATCAGGAGCAGCGCGCGCACCGTCGCCCGCCAGAGCTGCTCCTCGCCCACGTCCAGCGTGTTCTGCATCGGACCCCCGCTCTCATCGTTCCGGCGCGGAAACGGAGAGGCCGCGCCGAGTCCCCAAAGTCCCGGCGCGGCCGCGGAAAGCGATGACGTCATCACCAGTCGCTGTACTCCGCTGGAGCGGCGGCGTCGTGGCCCCCCATCGGCAACCGCTCGGCTCCACTGGCATAGAACGGCCCGCGCCCGCCCTGGTTCAACGACGCTCGAAAAGTTTCCTGGCTCACACCGGCCCCGCAGAAAACCTCCGGCCGGGTGTCGAATGGGCCGATCGCCGTTCGACGCGTTGGTGACAAGGCACCCTGAGATGAGGAGACAGCGATGCGGTTCATGGTCATCACCAAGGCCACGGCGGAGAGCGAGGCCGGCCGGCCGGTCACCAGCGAGGAGATCGAGCGGATGGGCGGCTTCATCCAGGAGATGGTCGACGCCGGCGTGCTGCTGGCCGCGGATGGCATCCACCCCAGCGCCAAGGGCGCCCGGATCTACTTCGACGGCCGGGCCACCACCGTGGTGGACGGGCCGTTCACCGAGACCAAGGAGCTGCTGTCCGGCTTCTTCCTGGTCGAGATGAAGTCGCTGGACGAGTGCGTCGAGTGGTTCAAGCGCTGCCCGGTCCACGTCCCGGACGGGGCCGAGCCCACCAACATCGAGATCCGGCCGGTCATCTCGGCCGACGACCTCGGCGAGGAGCTGACCCCCGAGCAGCGTGAGGCCGTGGCCAAGCGCGAGGCGCAGGCCGCTCCCGGCCACAACTCATTGGGGTAGACATTGGCACGTGGTAACTGACACCCACCGCGCGATCGAGGCGGTCTGGCGGATCGAGGCGGCCCGGCTCATCGCCGGGCTGGCCCGGTTCGTCCGCGACGTCGGGCTGGCCGAGGAGTTGGCGCAGGACGCCCTGGTCGCGGCGCTGGAGCAGTGGCCGGGCGAGGGCGTTCCGCGCAACCCCGGCGCGTGGCTGATGACCACGGCCAAGCGCCGGGCCATCGACCGGATCCGGCGCGACGAGACCTTCAGGCGCAAGCTCCAGGAGCTCGGCCGCGATCTCGAGGAGTCGTCACCGGACATCGGCGCGGTGGTCGCCGACGACGACGGCATCGGCGACGACCTGCTGCGGCTGGTGTTCGTGGCCTGCCACCCGGTGCTGTCGGCCGAGGCCCGGGTCGCGCTGACCCTGCGGCTGCTCGGCGGGCTGACCACCGACGAGATCGCCCGGGCCTTCCTGGTGCCGGAGCCGACCGTGGCCCAGCGGATCGTCCGGGCCAAGAAGACCCTGGCCACCGCCCAGGTGCCGTTCGAGGTGCCGCGGGGCGCCGAGCTGGCGGCCCGGCTCGGCTCGGTGCTCGAGGTCGTCTACCTGATCTTCAACGAGGGGTACGCGGCCACCGCCGGCGACGACTGGATGCGGCCCGGGCTGTGTGCGGACGCGCTGCGGCTGGGCCGGGTCCTGGCCCGGCTGGCCCCGCGCGAGCCCGAGGTGCACGGCCTGGTGGCGCTGATGGAGATCCAGGCGTCCCGGGCCGCCGCCCGCACCGGCCCGGGTGGCGAGCCGATCCTGCTGGCCGACCAGAACCGGGCCCGGTGGGACCAGCTGCTGATCCGCCGTGGCCTGGCCGCGCTGGAGCGGGCCGAGACCCTGATCGACGGGCGGCCCGGCCCGTACGTGCTCCAGGCGGCCATCGTCGCCTGCCACGCCCGGGCCCGGCGCTTCGCCGACACCGACTGGCAGCGCATCGCCGGGCTCTACGAGCGGCTGGCCGAGGCGATGCCGTCCCCGGTGGTCGAGCTCAACCGGGCGGTGGCGCTGTCCATGGCGTTCGGGCCGGCGGCCGGGCTGGCCCTGCTCGACCAGCTGATCGCCGTCCCGGCCCTGCGGAACTATCACCTGCTGCCCGTGGCGCGGGGCGACTTCCTGGCCAAGCTGGGCCGGCCCGCCGAGGCGAGGGCGGAGTTCGAGCGGGCGGCGGCGCTGACCCGCAACGAACGCGAGCGGACCGTCCTGCTGGGCCGCGCCGCCGCCTGTGAGCAGGAGATGCACGATCGATAGGCGTGTATCCAATGTGTACTGAGACCCCCTAGGTTGCGATCCGCAACTGTTGACAGGGGGAAACTGATGAAGCTTCGCTGGGTGAGTCCGGTGGCCATCGCGGCCGTCGTGGTCACCACCACACTCGCGGCGCCGGCCGGCGCCGCACCGGCCGGCGGCACCGCGTCGGCCCTCACCGCCGACCGGGCACCGAAAGCCGACACGCCGGGAGCGGTCCGGCGTACCCCGGGGATCGGCGGCGACCCACAGGGCGCACGCCGGACTACCACCACGACCGACGACGTGCCGGCGCCGGGGCTGGGCATGCAGGAGTGGTACCCGATCGAGCTGCGCCAGCTCGCCGACCGGCTCCAGCTGTTGGTCAACACGGCCAACGGCAACGTCATCGTGCGCTACCAGGACCTGCGGGTCAGCGGGATCGGGTTCGGCACCGACGTGTCGCACGTCTACAACAACCTCACCCAGGACGACGAGCAGGGCGCGTTCGGGCGGGGCTGGACCATGTCGACCGGCCAGGACGTGTGGATCGACATCCAGTCGTCCAAGGTCGTGCTGCACGGGCCGACCGGCTACACCAGCACGTTCACCAAGAGCTCGAACGGCGCCTGGAAGGCCGGCAGCGGCCTCAACGCCGAGCTCACCAAGAGGTCCGACGGGCAGTTCGAGCTGGAGTGGGACGACTCCGAGGACGTCTGGACCTTCCACAGCAACGGGTCGCTGCGGGAGATGCGCAACAACAACGACGTCAAGATCAAGCTGAACTACGACGCGGCCCACGACGATCGGCTGGCCGCCATCTACGACCCGCTCGGGCGGGTCACCACGATGAGCGAGTACGACGCCGGCAACCGGATCGTGCGGATGACCGACACGACCGGCGGCGTGCACGGGCCCTTCGAGTACGACGGCAGCGGCAACCTGACGTCGTTCCCGGACCGGCTCGGCAACCGGATCACGTTCGGCTACGACGGCGGCAACCTCACGTCGATCACCGACCCCAAGGGCAGCACCTATTCGCTGACGTACGACAACCAGCGGCGCGTGAAGACGATCAGCGAGCCCACCGGCGCGGCGCCGGCCGTCACCACGTACGACTATCCGGAGAGCAAGAAGACCACCGAGAAGGACCCCCGCGGCAACACCTCGACCTACCACTTCGACGACGAGGGCCGGCAGACCAAGGCCATCGACCCGAACGGCAACGAGCAGGGCAAGTCGTGGACGGCCAACAGCGACGTCGCCTCGACCACCAACGGGCTCGGCGCCAAGGTCACCTACGGCTTCGACGAGACCACCAACAACCCGACCAGCGCCACCCTGCCGACCGGGGCCAAGTCGGTGACCGGCTACACCGACGCCACCCACCCGTCGTTCCCGACCTCGATGACCGACCCGCAGGGCAACAAGGTCGCGAACACCTACGGCGCGGACGGCGACCTGCTCTCCACCAAGTCGGTCACGCTCAACAAGGACCTCTACAAGTACGACCACAACGACTGGGGCCAGGTCACCAGGTCGACCGACCCGGACGGCCGGGTCACCACCTACAAGTACGACGACGGCGGCCGCCTCACCAGCGAGTTCCCGCCCGGCGCGCTCCAGGAGCGGAGCTTCAAGTACGACGACCGCGACCGGATCACCGACACCACCGACGGCAACAAGAACAAGATCCATTACCGGTACGACGCCCTGGACCGCCTCGTGGAGGTCCAGCGGGTGGACGGCACCACCTACGTGCCGATCCAATACATCCAGTACGACGCCAACGGGAACCTGAAGAGCCGGTCGTTCGCCGACAGCTTCGCCGAGTTCGTCTACAGCCCCCGCAACCAGGTGACCGAGGCACGCAACACCCGCGGCGGTCTCCGGTACGACGTGTACTACCGGTACGACCTCAACAACAACCTGACCCGCATCCAGGACGACGGCGGCCTGGTCGACTACGAGTACGACAAGGCCAACCGGCTGGATTACCAGTCCGGCCCGAAGTCGGGCATGTGGGCCCGGTTCGGCTACGACAAGGCCGACCGCCGCACCTCGACCCGCTTCGCCAGCGATTTCCAGGTCACCGCCGAGTACGACAAGTCCGGCCGGCAGACGTCACTGGTGGCCAAGCGCCCGGACGGCACCAAGCCGATCGACCGCAGCTACGACTGGGAGGACGCCGACGGCGACACCTCGCTGCTCCAGTCGGAGAAGCGGGAGGGCGCGACGATCAGCTACCTGTACGACGAGCGCAACCGGCTGCTGCGGGCGGGGTCGCACAAATACAAGCTCGACGAGGCGTCGAACCTGAAGGAGGCCGAGGGCAGGACCTTCACCAACAATGACGCGGGGCAGGTGGCGTCGTCCGGCGGCGTGACCTACACCCACGACGGCAATGGCAACCTGACGATCGGCAGCGGCAGTGAGCTCAGCGCCACCTACAGCCCGACCAACCAGCTCACCAAGCTGAACGACATCGCAATCACCTACCAGAGCACCGACCAGACCCAGCGCGCAGTGATCAAGACCGGCGCCCGCGAGCAGGTGCTCACGAACACCGCGATCGGCGTCACCGGTGTGACCACCGACGGCAAGCGGTCGAGTTTTGTGCGGGACTCGGCCGGCAATCTGATCGGCCAGATCACCGAGGACGGCAAGCCGCTCTACGCGGTCACCGACTACCAAGGCTCGACCCTGCTCCTGGTCGACGCCAACCACGCCGAGGCGGCGAAGTACACCTACAAGCCCTACGGCGACACCACGAAGACGGGTTGGGCGGCCGCCGCCAACCCGTTCCGCTGGATCGGCGGGTGGCAGCTCGACGACGCTCACGGCACCTACCTGCTCGGGCACCGGCAGCACGACCCGAAGCTGGCCCGGTTCACCCAGGTCGACCCGTCGGGGAAGGAACTCAACCGATACAGCTACGGCATGGCCAACCCGGTCAGCAACACGGATCCGACCGGCCAGGCGGTCATTCCCTGGATCGCCACCCAGATCGTCAAGGCGGTCGACGCCGGCGGCAACGTCAAGAACGCCGCCGAGGCCACGACGAACATGAATCCGCAGGAAGCGTGGGCGGGTATCGCGGGTGTGGCCGCCAGCGTCGCCACCGGCGCGGCCTGCGGCGCGGTGATGGCGACCCTGCTCATTCCGACCGCCGGGGCCAGCGGCTTCGTCGGAGCGGGCGTCTGCTGGCTGGCCGGTGAGGCCGTCGGCACCGGCGTCAAACAGGCGATCGAGAACGCCTAGGCGACAGAGCTGGGTGGCCGATCGCGGGATGCGAAGGCCGCCCAGCCCGCCAGCGCCGTGCCGACGCAGAGGGCGGCCGCGCTCAGCGACAGCGACCAGTGCACCCCGATCGCCGCGCCCAGCACGCCCACGGTCAGGCCGCTGCCGAAGCGGAGCCCGTTGGCCGACATGTTGTAGACGCCGATCACCCGGCCGCGTTCGCCCGGGGGCGCCAGCAGCTGGACCACGGTCTGACCGATCGACATCGACGCGAGGTTGGCCACGCCGCCCACGAGCAGCAGGGCCACGGCGAGCGGATAGGAGGGCGAGACGGCGAAGAAGAGCGTGCTCAGCCCGTACACCATCGTGCTGGTGACCGCCGCCCCGACGGTCGCCTTGACGACGCCGGTGGCCTCCATCAGGACGCCGCCGAGCACGCCGCCGGCGCCGGTCGCGAAGAGCAGGATGCCGTACGCCGTGCCCGCGCCGCCGGCCCCGAGGTCCTGCGCGAAGATCGGCATGGCCGACTGCAGGGACGCGCCGACGAAGAACGAGCCCAGGCCGCCCAGGATGATCATGCTGACCAGGGTGCGGTTGCCGCTGACCTCGCGCAGCGTGCGGACCGCGCCGAGAAGACCCATGCGGCGGCGTGGGGACGCGTCGCGGGTGTGGCCGGTGAAGCGGGTGCGGAACAGGAAGATCGTCAGCGGCAGGTAGAACGCGATGTTGGCGACGATGCCCCAGGTCGGCCCGAGTCCGAGCAGCAGCGCCGAGCCGATCACCGGACCGAACAGGATGCCCAGGCTGCGGAACGTGGCGTTCAGGCGGACCGCGCTGGGCAGGTCGTCGTCGCCGACGAAGTCGTGCAGCATCAACTGCTCGGCCGGGCCCCACAGCGCGCCGGCCAGGCCGTGCAGCACCAGCAGCAGGCAGGCCGACCAGACCTGGAGCGTGCCGGTCAGGAACAGCACGCCCCACCCGGCCGAGACCAGCATGAACAGCGTCTGCGCGACCTGGATCACCCGGCGGCAGTCGAACCGGTCGGCCAGCCCGCCGAAATACACCGAGAACAGCAGGAACGGCACCCAGTGGCTGATCACCTGGAAGCCGGACAGCACCGGCGACCGGAACGTCTCCCACAGCACCCAGTAGGTGATGACGTGCTCGATGTTGTCGGCCATCATCGCCATCGCCGCCCCGAACAGGTAGGGGCGGCTGTCCCGGTTGCGGAGCGCGGCGAAGCGGCGGGGCCGGGTCACGTCTGGGGCGGGCATCGCCCGTTAATCTAGCCCGCGGTGATCTCCACCCAGTCGAGGTCGCCCACGTAGTAGTCGCAGCCCACCTCGATCTGGTCGCAGTCGAGCTTGCCGCCGATGGTCACCGCCCACGAGTTGGAGATCCGGCCGGTCCAGCCGATCCGCGACGCGACCAGGGCGCCGTCGGCGAAGAGATAGACCCCCTTCTGCGTACGCTCGCAGCGCGCCGTGTGCCAGAGGCCGTCGTTGAGCTTCCGTGGCGTCGACAGCAGGATCGCGCCGGCCGACCCGCGGTAGTAGCACTGCACGACGCCGTTCGGGATCTGCACCTTGAAGTTGCCGCCGGAGACGGTGGCCTGGCCCTTCTGCACGATGTTGCCGAACTTCCCGGTGGTCCGGAACCGGAGGGTCACCGCGTAGTTCCGGTTGCCGGGGTCGAGGTCCGAGCTGTCGGAGACCGTGATGATGTGCCCGGGGCGGGGCGGCGGGACGTCCGGCACGACCCGGGCGAAGCGGTAGCCGGTGACGCCACCGGCGCGCACCCCGGTGACGACCTCGCTGCCGATCTTGCCGCGGTGCCCGCGCCCGCTCGCGTCGACCATGGTCCGCGCGCCGGAAGACTCGTTCATCTTCCACTGGGCGACCAGGCTGCTCGCGGCCGCGTCGGCCGGCTGCCCGGCAGCGGTGGTGAGCAGGGCCGCGGTGACGACCGCGATGGCGATGGGGTGCGGGATTCTCACGGGCGGCCTCGGTTGAGTTCGGGATCAATCGGACAAACGCACTGTAGGTCTGGAGGCCTCCGGGGCGGGGGACGCGTGCCGGAGCGGCGGAGTTACCCATCGGAAACAATGTGGCTCATTCGCGCCGTGACGCATCCGCGCCATTGATAGCCGTCGTTGAATCAGCAAACAATTCCTCTCGACACTCCCTGGCCACGCATTGTTTCGGCGGCGTTACGGGGTGTGCCTGTCGGCGCCAGGACTACCCCTGGACGCCGTCGCTGCCGGGCGTGGACACCACCGCGTCCCGGCTGAGTGGGGGAGGAACCACATGTCAGGTACGCGCTTGAGACGCGTACGGTCATCCGCGGTGGGCGGGGCCCTTCTGGCCCTGGCCATCACCGCGGCGGGCTTAACCGCCCCGACCGCAGCCTCGGCCGCCGTTCAGCGGCCTTCGGTCAGCTCCGAAGTCCTGTCCACGGTCGCCGCCAAGGGCAGCGCCACCTTCTGGGTCTACCTGCGTTCGCAGGCCGACCTCGCCTCGGCCGCGAAGATCGCCGACTCCAACGTTCAGGGCGCCACGGTCTACCAGCGGCTGACCAGCATCGCCAAGGAGTCCCAGAGCGGCGTGATCGCGCTGCTCGACGCCCACAAGGCGAAGTACCGGTCGTACTGGATCAGCAACGCGCTGAACGTCACCGGCGACCGTGAGCTGCTCGACGCGCTCAGCGTCCGGGCCGACGTCGCCAAGATCGAGCCCACCTCGACCTTCAAGGTCATCGAGCCGGTCAAGAAGCGGTCCGCCGACAAGTCGACGCAGGCCACCGAGTGGGGCCTGAACAGCATCAAGGCGCCCCAGGTGTGGAGCGATTACGGCATCGACGGCAACGGCATCACGGTCGCCAACGTCGACACCGGCGTGGACTACACCCACCCGGCGCTCAAGAACAAGTACCGCGGCCTGCAGGCCGACGGGTCCTACGACCACAACTACAACTGGTTCGACCCGGCCAACATCTGCTCCGGCGACGCGCCCTGCGACAACAACTCGCACGGCACGCACACCATGGGCACGATGGTCGGCAGCGACGGCGGCGCCAACCAGATCGGTGTCGCGCCGGGCGCCAAGTTCATCGCGGCCAAGGGCTGCGAGACGAACGGTTGCTCCGAGGCCTCGCTGCTCGCCTCCGCGCAGTGGATCCTGGCCCCGACCGACTCCAACGGTCAGAACCCCCGCCCGGACCTGCGCCCCGACGTGGTCAACAACTCGTGGGGCGGCGGCCGCGGCAGCACCTGGTACCAGGACGCGGTCAAGGCCTGGGTCGCGGCGGGCATCTTCCCGGCGTTCTCCAACGGCAACTCCGGCCCGGGCTGCGGCAGCGCCTCGGACCCCGGTGACTACCCGGAGTCCTACTCCGCGGGCGCCTACGACTCGGCCGGCGACATCGCCGACTTCTCCAGCCGTGGCTCCTCGGCGTTCGACAACGCCGTGAAGCCGGACATCGCGGCGCCGGGCGTGGACGTGCGCTCCAGCGTCCCCGGCGGCGGCTACGACGAGTACAGCGGCACCTCGATGGCCTCACCGCACGTGGCCGGCTCGGTCGCGCTGCTGTGGTCGGCCGCGCCGTCGCTCGAGCGGGACATCGCCACCACCCGGACCCTGTTCGACGACACCGCGTCGGACACCCCCGACAGCCAGTGCGGCGGCACCGACGACGACAACAACGTCTTCGGCGAGGGCAAGCTCGACGTCTTCAAGGCCGTCACGGAGGCGCCGCGGGGCCCGATCGCGCGGGCCAACGGCACCGTCACCGACGAGGCCACCGGCCGTCCGATCACCGGCGTCACGGTGACCTCCGAGGGCCGTACGGTCCTCACCGACGCGCAGGGCCGCTACTCGCTGACCCTGGAGGCCGGCACCCATGAGGTGACCGCCACCAAGTACGGCTACGTCGCCGAGACGGTCACCGTCACGGTGGAGGAGGGCCAGCTCCTGGTCCTGAACTTCGCCCTGGCCCCGGCCCAGATGGTCAAGGTGTCCGGCAAGGTCGTCGACGGCTCCGGCCACGGCTGGCCGCTGTACGCCAAGGTCGAGGTGACCGGCCGGCCCGGCGCCCCGACCTACACCGACCCGCTGACCGGCACGTACTCGGTCGACCTGCCCGCCAACACCACGTACACGGTGAAGGCGACGCCGGTCTACCCGGGTTACCTCCCGGCCACCGGCGAGGTCGTGGTGGGCACCACGCCCGCCACCGGCGACCTGGTCGCCAAGGTGACGCCGGAGTGCACCGCGACCGGCTACCGGGCGACCTACGGCGAGCCCAGCATCAGTGAGGACTTCACCGCCGCCAGTGCCCCCGAGGGCTGGGAGGTCGTGAACCGCACCGACAGTGGTGGCTGGGGGTTCACCGACGAGGGTCGCCGCGGCAACCTGACCGGTGGCAGCGGCAACTTCGCCATCGTCGACAGCGACCACCTGGGCAGCGGTAACACCCAGGACACCGACCTGATCACGAAGCCGCTCGACCTGTCCGGCACGGCCTCGCCGTTCCTGCGGTTCAACAGCGACTTCTGGTCGATCGGCAGCGGCAACCCGATCGACATCGACGTCTCCGCCGACGGCGGCGCGTCCTGGACCAACGTCCTGCACACCACGGACAGCCGTCGTGGCCCGCGGGTCGAGGAGATCTCGCTGGCCCCGGTCGCCGGTGACGCCGACGCCCAGGTCCGCTTCCGCTACAAGGGCTCGTGGGCCTGGTGGTGGCAGATCGACAACGTGCAGGTCGTGAACCGCGCCTGCACCCCGATCCCGGGTGGCCTGGTGGTCGGCAACACGACCGACTCCAACACCGGCGCCGCGCTCAACGGGGTCACCGTCACCAGTGACGACGTCCCGGCCGACAAGGCGGTCTCGGCCGTCACGCCGGACGACGCCAACCTGGCCGACGGCTTCTACTGGCTGTTCTCCACGGCCACCGGATCGCACGGCTTCACCGCGGCCAAGTCGCCGTACACGCCGGCCAAGAAGACCGTCGACGTGCCGGCCAACGGTGTGGCCAAGGCCGACTTCGCCCTCGGGGCGGGCCGGCTGACGGTCACCCCGCCGGCGATCGAGTCGCACCAGGTCTACGGTTCGGCCCGGTCGGCCAACGTGACGGTCAAGAACACCGGTAACGCGCCGGCCACCATTCAGCCGACCGAGACCTCGAAGGGCTTCGAGGTGCTGAAGTCGGCCGAGGCCGCGGGCGTGGTGACCGTACCCGTCAAGGGCCTGAGCGTGGCCAACACCGGCCGCACCTACGCCACGGCGCCGAAGAGCAGCGCCAAGGCGGCGGACGCGTGGGCCGCGATCCCGAACGTGCCCAGCGCCATCATGGACAACGCCGCCATCACCGCCGGCGGCAAGGTCTACTCGATCGGTGGCGGCACCAGCTCGGGCAACGAGACGAAGCTGTTCGTCTACGACCCGGCCGAGTCGACCTGGTCGACGCTCGCGGCCATGCCGCACGGCCGGGCCAAGCCCTCGGTCGCCGAGTACAGCGGCAAGCTGTACGTCTTCGGTGGCTGGAGCGACGGTGGCGACCCGGCGACCTCGGTGGATGTCTACGACATCGCCGCGGGCACCTGGTCCACGCTGGACGCCACCAACCCGAACGCCCGCGCGGCGGCCGGCAGCGCGGTGCTGGACGGCAAGGTCTACCTGGTGGGCGGCTGCGTCGACGGCGGCTGTGCGCCGTCGACCGAGACCGTGGTCTTCGACCTCGCCTCGGGCACCTTCGGTGCGGCTGCCGCCTACCCGCACCCGGTCTCCTGGACCGGTTGTGGCGCGGTCGGTGGCCAGGTCGTCTGCGCCGGTGGCGCGGACGGCGAGACCGGCGTCTTCTACGCGGACACCCAGGTGTTCGACGGCAGTGGCTGGACCGCCGGTCCGAACCTGCCGCAGAACAACTTCGGTGCGGCCGCCACGGCGGCCGGTGGGGTTCTCGTGTACGCCGGCGGCGCGGTCAACAACGGCGCGTCGCTGACCAACGCGACCCTCGCGTACGACCCCGCCTCGGGCTCGTGGGCGAACCTGCCCGCGATGGCCGCTCCCAAGTACCGGGCCGCCGCCTCCTGTGGCGCGTACCGGCTGGGTGGCTCGTCCGGTGGCTTCACCGGCACGGCCGACGCGGCGTTCCTCGACGGCCTCGCCGACTGCGAGGGCGGCGGCGACATCACCTGGCTGACCACGGACGCGGACGAGGGCTTCACGCTGGCCCCCGGCGCGACCCGGAAGATCAAGGTGACGTTCACCGCGACCGCCGAGGCGGGCGTCCTGCAGCCGGGTACCTTCACCGGCCTGCTGGGCTTCCGTAGCGACAGCCCGTACGCCGTCCCGGCGATCGACGTGGAGATGAACGTGTCTCCGCCGGCCTCGTGGGGCAAGGTCGTCGGCACGGTCACCGGGGCGACCTGCTCCGGCGGCAGCGTGCCGCTGAAGGCCACCATCCGCCTGAACGGCGCGGCCGGCCACACCCTGGTCGCCGACGCCCAGGGCAAGTACGGCTGGTGGCTCCAGCGCGGCAACTACCAGGTCGTCGTGGCGAAGGACGGGTACATCCCGGAGGTCTTCACGGTGAAGGTCAACGCGGGCTTCGTCGAGACGGCGAACTTCGAGCTGGACCCGGTGGTGGCCTGCTCGACCCGGGCCGCCCTCGAGCGGCGCCTGGCGGTCTGAACGACAACTGAACAGGGGAGCGGCGGCCGCCTGGTGCGGCCGCCGCTCTCGTGTCCGGTGGCGGCCGGGATGGAGCGGATCACTCGAACATGGAGTGACCTTCGCCCTGGACGCGCCGGCGGGCGCGGCGGCGCCGCTGGATGACCACGATGTCGATGGCGGCGATCAGGGCGAGCACGACCAGGATCCACCCGCCGGCGGTCCAGCCGCCGCGGAAGGCGAGCACCCCGAGGGCGGCCGAGGTGATCAGGCCGAAGATCGCCAGGGCGAGCCGCAGGTTGAGGGGGCTGTACGGCCGTTCGACCGTTCCCTTACGCCCGGGCGGTTGCGGATGTACGGACACACCTCATGTCTACCCGAACGTCACCGAGTTACGCGGCGTCAGCGGCCCAGGTGGTCGAACTAGCGACCGATGTCTATGGTGAGCCGCAATCGCCTGACCTTCAGTGGAGGACGACATCGTGCGACGACGCACAGTAACGGCGGTCCTGAGCGGGGTGGTCGCCACGGCGGCGGCGGCCGTGTTCGCGATCGCCGGCACGGGGACTGCCAACGCCATCGCCAACGGTGAGCTGGTCCAGGAGGGTCAGTACCGGTTCTCGGTGCAGCTGGTCATGACCGGCATCCCGACCCCGACCGGCGGCAAGCGCAACAGCGGCTGCTCCGGCGCGCTGATCGCGCGGCAGTGGATCATCACCGCCGGGCACTGCTTCCGGGACGCGAACGGCGTCCGGGTGGAGCGGCCGGTCGCCGACTCGACCGTGGCCACCATCGGCAAGGCCGACGTGAACGGCACCGGCAAGGGCTACCGCGGCGAGATCGTGGCGGTCCGCCAGTCGACCACCGCCGACGTGTCGATCGCCAAGCTGGCGTCCCCGGTCCGCGGCATCAAGCCGCTGGCCATCTCGGACGCCCCGCCCGAGGCCGGCGACGTGCTCCGGCTCACCGGCTACGGCTCGACGCAGAGCGCCAGCCCGGTGCAGGAGACCAAGCTGCGCACCGGCCAGCTGGAGGTCCTGAACGTCACCGGCACCACCATCGGCGTGGAGGGCTTCGCGCCCGCCGACAACACCACCCCGTGCCCGTTCGACTCGGGCGGCCCGTTCTTCATCGAGCAGCGCTGGCGCGCGCCCAAGCTGGTCTCCGTGGTCAGCGACGGCCCGTCCTGCCCGCACAGCGAGGAGGAGACCAGCGCCCGGGTGGACAACCTGAAGGACTGGATCGAGGACGCGATCGCCGCCTCATGATGGCGAAGGGGCCCTTCCCGGAAGAGAAGGGCCCCTTCTTCGTACGTGCGGTCAGCGCGCCGGGAGCCACTTCTCCCAGACCGCGCGGTTGTCGTCCAGCCACTTCTTGGCGGCGGCGTCCCGCGAGAGCTTGCCGACCGTGATGTCCCGGGCCACCTGGTTCTGGTCGGCGTCGGTCCACTTGAAGTTCTTCACCAGGTCGGCGGCCGGCGAGCCGCTGTCCACGAACGCCTTGCGGGCGACCTTGTCGAGGTCGTACGGCTGGTAGTCGCACTTGACGATCTTCGGGTCGGCGTCGCAGCCGGGCTTGTAGACCGGCAGGTTGACCTTGACCAGCGCGAGCTCGGCCAGCAGCCACTGCGGCGAGTAGAAGTAGCCGATCATCGGCTTCTTGTCCTTCTCGGCCTTGCGGAACGCGGCGATGAGCGCGTCCTCGCTGCCCGAGTAGACCACCTGGTAGTTCAGCCCGAGGTTCTTGATCAGCGACTCGTCGTTGGTGACGAAGGACGGGTCGCCGCCCAGGAACTGGCCCTTGTCGCCGGTCTTCTCGGTCTTGAACAGCTCGGCGTACTCGTTGAGGTTCTTGTAGTTCTTGATGTCCGGGTGTTCCTTGACCAGCCACGGCGGGACGTACCAGCCGAGCACGCCCTTGTTGCCGGTCAGGCCCTGCTCGACGGCCACCTTGCGGTCGTCGACGTACTTCTTCTTCAGGTCGTCGTGGCCCCAGTTCTCCAGGATCACGTCGACCTGACCGTTGGCGAGACCCTCCCAGGACGCGTCCTCGGTCAGGTCCTTCTCCACGACGTTGCAGCCCAGCTCGGTCTTCATCAGGTAGCCGACGACGGCGGCGTTCGCCTCGTACCCCACCCAGGGGTTGATCGCGACGTTGACCGTGCCGCAGCCGGTGCGGGTGACCCCCGGCGGGTCGGTGATCGCGGCGGCCGAGTCACCGCAGGCGGCCAGGGCCAGCACCGACGACAGCGCGGTGAGCTTCATCAGGATCTTCACGCGATCGCCGCCGACCGGCGCAGGAGCCGCTTGGCCAGCACCTCTTCGGTGAGGGCGACCAGCACGCTCTTCACCGACTCGCGGTAGCGCGCGTCGCACTCGACGATCGGCACGCTGAAGTCGAGGCCCAGGGCGTCCCGCACCTCCTCGGGATCGTACCGCTCGGCGTGGTCGAAGTGGTTGATGCCGATCAGGAACGGGATCTCATGCTCCTCGAAGTAGTCGATCGCGGCGAAGCAGTCCTCGATCCGCCGGGTGTCCAGCAGCACGATCGCGCCGAGCGCACCGTCCACCAGGTCGTCCCAGAGGAACGAGAACCGGTCCTGCCCGGGCGTGCCGAACAGGTACAGCAGCAGCGCGTCGTCGAGGGTGATGCGGCCGAAGTCGAGCGCGACCGTGGTGGTGTTCTTGTTCATGACCGCCGAGGTGTCGTCCACGCCGATCGAGCGTTCGGTCATCTCGGCCTCGGTGACCAGCGGCTCGATCTCGGAGACGGCACCGACGAAGGTGGTCTTGCCGACGCCGAAGCCGCCGCTGATGACGATCTTGACGGACACCGGTGCCGGTGCCGCCGAGGGCTCACTAGAGCGCCCGAACACGATCCCTGATCCTTTCGATCACGCTGATGGGAAGCTCACCGAGCTGGTCCTCGACCCGCAGATAGCCCTCCGTGATGAGGTCCGCGACGATCACCCGGACCACTCCGAGGGGTACGCGCAGGGCGACCGCGAGGTCCGCGATCGACATCGGCGCCTGGCACAGCTCCACGATCCGCCGTGACTCGAAGCGCAGCGGCGCGGACAGCGCAGCCGGCGACGCGTGCAACAGCGTCTCGATGCGCAGGCCGTCCTGCAGCGGGCGGGTCCGTCCACCGGTCAGCATGAAGGGGCGGACGAACTGGTCCTCGCCGTCCATGTCCGGACGCACATGCCGGCCCGCGGACGGCCGGTCCCACGGGCCGGTCATCGCGGGAGGTATTGCCGGGACTCGGAGATCAGGGCCGGGGTGAGCAGGTCACCGAAGCGCTCGGCGAGCCGGGAGATCTCGTACCCGACCAGGCCGACATCGCTCTCGCCGCCGGCCACCACCCCCAGGCAGCTGCCGCCGGAGATGACCGACACCAGCAGGAAGCCCCGGCGCATCTCGATCATGATCAGCTTGAGGCCGTCGAAGTCGTACCGGCGGGCCGCGCTGCGGGACACGCTGGCCAGGCTGGACACGATCGCGGCCAGGTGGTCGGCCTCGGCCCGGCCCAGCCCGTCGGAGGCGGCGATCAACAGGCCGTCGGACGACACCGCGACGGCGTCGCGGACGCCGTCGGTCTGGTGCACGAAGTTGCCCAGCAACCAGTTGAACTGGTGCCGGTCCGCGGTGGTGTCAACGCTCATCGGAACCTTCTTCGGGGGGAGGGGAGCCGGCGCCGCGTTGGACGCCGCTGCGGAACGCGGTCAGCCGGGATCGGACCTCGTCGGGCGAGTCGACAACGGCGGCGGTGCGTTCGGCGGTGCGCGTGGTGGCGGCTACCGAGGTGGGTGGGGTGGTGCTGGCGGACTTCTTGGCACGTGGGGTGCGCTTCTTGAGTCCGTTGGGCGTGCGCTCGGTCGTCGTCTCCGGCGCGGGCGCGAAGGTGTAGAGGTCGAGGCCGAGCGAGGAGGAGGTCTTGGCCGATTCGTACGGCGAGGCCGCCCGCTGCGCCGGCACCGTGGGGGTGCCGGTCGCGGTGACGTACTCGATCGTGGTCGGCCGCAGCCGGCCGTCCGGGGTGGTGGCGGTGGACGGTTCGGGCGCGGCCGGCAGCGTCAGGACCTGGGTGTCGGCCAGGTCGGGACGCACGTCGGCGACGGGCTGGGGCGCCGGGGCGGGTGAGGTCGGCACCGGGGCCGGCGCCGGCGCGGACACCTCGGCCTGGAGCGGGGCGGGGGTCGGCGAGACCGCGGCCGGGCCCTCGGCCAGCAGGTGCGACGGCAGCGTGATGCGGGCCGTCACGCCGGTCACCGGGGACGGGGTCAGCTGCACCTCGAGGCCCATGTCGATGGCCAGCCGGCCGACCACGTAGTGGCCCAGGAACCGGGCCGGGGCGCTGATGAAGTCGCCCTCGCCGCGCAGCCGCTGGTTGGCCAGGTCCATGTCGGCCGCGCTCATGCCGATGCCCTGGTCGGTGACGGCGATCAGGTAGCTGTCGCCGATCCGGCGGCCCTGGATCTCGACGTCGGCGTCCGGCGGCGAGAAGGTCAGGCCGTTCTCCACCAGCTCGGCCAGCATGTGCGCGACACCGCTGACCACGGCGCCGGCGATCATCGTGTCGTCCACCCGGCGCAGCGTGACCCGGCGGTACTCCTCGACCTCGGACACCGCGGCCCGGATCACGTCGGCGATCGGCAGCGGCTCGGACCACTGGCGCAGGCTGGCCGCGCCGACCAGGACCAGCAGGCTCTCCGCGTTCCGGCGCATGCGGGTGGCGAGGTGGTCGAGCTCGAACAGGTTGGCCAGGCCGGCCGGGTCGGACTCCTCCCGCTCCAGGCGGGTGATGAAGCCGAGCTGGCGGCGGAGCAGGTTCTGGTTGCGGCGGCCCAGGTTGGCCAGCGACTCGGTGGTCGAGTGTCGCAGCGAGGCCTGTTCGGTGGCCAGCGCGAACGCGGTCGCCTGCACCCGGTCGAGCGCCGAGACCACCGACTTCACCTCGTCCGAGGCCCCGTCGGGTACGACCAGCTCGTGCGGCGCCGCGCCCGGATCACCGGCGGTGGCGCGCTGCACCGAGACCGGCAGCGTCTCGCCGGCCAGCCGGTTGGCCTCGTCGGCCAGGGTGGCGAGCGGCCGGGCGATCGACCGGGAGGCGACCGCGGCCAGGTAGACCGAGCCGGCGAAACAGGCCAGCGCGACCGCGCCGAGCACGATCATCCGCTGGGTCGCCCGGTCCTGCAGGTCGGCGGCGCGGGCCCGGATGACCGAACCCACGTGCTGTTCGAGGCGGAGCATGTCGTCCAGCACGGTGGTCAGGGCCGACCACCAGGACTGCGGGTTCACCAGCAGGTACGAGCTGCCGCCGGCGGCCAGCGCGACCTGCTCGAAGTACGCCGCGGTCTGCGCCGGGCCGGTGCTGAGCACGTAGTCCTTGGCCGCGAGCTGGGTCGGGGTGGCGTACCGCTGGAAGTCGGCCAGCGCCGCGTCCTTGCTCGCGCGCATGGTGACGAACTGCAGGAACTCACCCTTGCCGAAGCCGGTCGCGGAGAAGACGCCGTTGAGGAAGGCCCGCTCCTGGGCGGTGGCCTCCTTGGCGTCGCTGAGCGCCTGGAGGGCCGCGACGCCGCGGCGGAGCTCGGTGTCGGTGGACGCGTCCAGACCGAAGTCGACGTTGGTGAGGTCGGCGATGCGGTCGGTGTAGAACGTGAAGGTGGGCCCGCGACCGGCGGCGCTGGTGTCGGTGCCGGCGCGGACCCCGGCCAGCCCGTCCAGCTTGCGGACGGCGGTGCTGACCCGGTCCTCGACGTCGCCGCCGTCGGCGACCAGCGCCTCGACCGCGGCGCGGCGGTCGTCCACGCGCTGCCGCGCGGGCGCGAGCTCGGCCTTGAAGCCGACGTTGCCACCGAGCAGACCGGCGGTGAGACCACGCTCGGTCTGGAGTTCCTGAACCAGGTCCTGCACCGAGAGGACCAGGGTGACGGCCCGGGCCGAGGCCTCGGCGGTGCGGTAGCCGTCGACCTCGATGACCGTGATGACGCCCAGCAGTCCCAGCACGGCCGCGACCGGTAACGCCAGCGTGCGGACGATCCGGCGGCGGATGGTCCCGCCCGAGCGGGATGCGTTCAGGCTGATGGCCGGACGTCCTCGTGCGGACACGAGATCCTCTTCTCTCTGACTGGTCTTCAGGTGTGGGGCCGAACCCAATGGCATCGCACGGTAGCGACGCGACTACAGCACTCGATCGGGCGCGGTGTCCGTCAACATGGGGTCACTGTCCGCACATGGCGGGGGACACTCTGCACTATCGATGCATAGTTGTCTACAGTGGATCTAGTCTGACGGACCCCGTGTCCGGCGGGACGGTGGGGGCTCGCGGTTCAGTTGGGGTCAGGGGCGTACGCGGTGGCGCCGTCCGGTCAGCGGGAAAGGGTGCGCTCCCCGCGGCGCATTGGCAAGGATCATGCCTGAATGCGTGCGGGTCAACGCTCTCCGTTGATCTTTTACTTATGTGTAATCCGGTAACAACTGTCGGTGTATGCGTAAAACGCCTGCTCGGCGGCCCACCTGGGCGCTTCGGACGCAACCGGCGGCCCCGATTCGCCCGCCCCGGACGAATGTCCTGGTCGTTCGGCCCCTCGCGAGCGGCTTGGCGCACTTGATATCTTTCCGCGGTCACGGCCGGTGAGCCGGCCAGGACCGGCTCGGGACGGAGGTCTCGATGACACGAGTAGACGGCTCATGAGTCGCCACGCACGGAGGTCTCCGATGACGGACAACCGGATGAAGGATCGAGTCAAAGTGATGCTCGGAACACCAGCCGAGACCGAGACGTCGGAGCACGCCATGGTCGCGCCGAACAGCAACAACCCTCGCTTCCCGGACCAGGCCCTGCAGGTGCTCACCATGGCGCAGCGGACCGCCGAGGAGCACGTCGCCACCGCGCACCACCAGGCCGACAAGATCCGCACGGACGCCCAGGCGGCGGCCGAGCAGATCGCCCGGGACGCCCAGGTGCACGCCCACAACGTGCGCCGCGAGGCCGACAAGGTGCTGTTCGAGGCCCGCCAGGCCTCCGAGCAGATGGCCCGGGACGCCCGCGCCCGCACCGAGGAGGCGCAGCAGAACGCCGAGAAGATCATCAACGGCGCCCGCGAGCAGGCCGCGTCGGTCGGCAGCGAGGCGCACCAGGCCGCCGAGCAGCTCAAGGCGGCCGCCCAGCTGCGCTACGACGACGTGGTGGGCAGCCTCGGCTCCCGCCGCGAGTCGCTCCAGCAGCAGATCGAGGCGCTGGAGGCGTTCGACCGGGAGTACCGCTCCCGGCTGACCCACTTCATGCAGGGTCAGCTGCGCGCCCTCTGGGTCGACCAGCCGCAGGTCACCGGCGAGATCGAGGCGATGCCGGCCCCGCCGCCGCCGGCCCACGCCGCGGTCGAGCAGGAGCCGGCCGACGAGCAGCAGGCTGTCCCGAACGGCTTTGTCCCGGCCCAGCGCCCGGCGCACGACGAGGCCGGCGCCGAGGACGAGGAGCAGCAGGAGGAGGAGGACCACCAAGCCGAGCGGTAGTTTTGACGCATGGCGAAAGTGTTGATCATCGGAGGGCACGGCAAGGTCGCGCTGCTGCTGGCGCCGCTTCTGGTCGCCGCGGGCGACGAGGTGACGTCGGTGATCCGCGACCCGGCCCACAGCGATGAGGTGGCGGCCACCGGAGCGACACCGGTGGCCGCCGATGTGCAGGCGCTCGACGTCGCCGGGCTGACCTCGTTGCTCGCCGGGCAGGACGCGGTGGTGTGGTCGGCCGGCGCGGCCGGGCGCGAGCCGTGGCCCGACACCACCTACGCGGTCGACCGGGACGCGGCGATCCGCTCGATGGACGCGGCGTCGGCGGCCGCGGCCCGCCGGTACGTCATGGTCTCCTACTTCGGCGCCGGCAAGGACCACGGTGTCCCTGCCGGCCAGCGCTTCTTCCCGTACGCCGAGGCCAAGGCGGCGGCCGACGACCACCTGCGCGGGTCGCGCCTCGACTGGACCATCCTCGGTCCCAGCGGGCTGACCCTCGACCCGCCGACCGGCCGCATCGAGACCGCGGCCCAGGGCGCCACCAGCGGCCAGGTCGGCCGGGCCGACGTGGCCGCGGTCATCGCCGCCGTCCTGCACGACCCCGCGACAATCGGCCGGACGATCAACTTCAACAACGGCGAGACCCCGATCGCCGACGCGATCGCTAGGTGAGCACCCGCTGGTGCAGGGCCGTCACCACCGCGCGGGCCGAGACGAAGGCGCCGTGCTGCCAGGCGACCTCGTGGCTGAGCCAGTCGCCGGCGAAATAGACGCGGCCGGCCGGTTCGAGGAGCAGGCGGTACGGGGCGCTGCCCCACGGCGGTGACGTCCACGCGCCCTCGAGGTAGGGCGTGCGGTGCCACGCGACGGAGAACGCCGCCGCCAGCTCGGAGCGGTACTTCTCGCCGTGGATCTTGACGCCCTGGTCCACCGCGCGGGCGGTCCGTTCCGCCGGGGTCAGGGCGCCGTAGGCCCGGGCCGCGGCGCCGGTGTTGTAGTAGCCGACGATCAGGCCCCGGCGGGCGTGGAAGTCGTGCGACGGGTACCAGACGTGCGCCAGGTCGAGGTCGGTCTCGGTGATGCCGCCGTAGATCCGCAGGTCGGTCTCCCACCAGCGGCTGCGGTACTCGAGCCCGATCTTGCCGGAGGCGGTCGCCGGGAACGAGCCGAGCGCGGCCGTCACGTCGGCGCCCAGGTTGTGCGGGACCCGGGCCATGAGGTGCGGCGGCAGCGTCGCGATGCAGAAGTCGGCGGTGATCGCTCGCGTCCGCCCGCCCTGCCGGTAGGTCACCGTGACGTCGTGCGCCCGGTTCGAGACGGTCAGAACCTCAGACCCGAGGTGTACGCGGTGCCGGCCGACCGCCGCGGTCAGAGCGGCCGGGATGCGGTCCATGCCACCCACCGGCTGGAACATCATCATCGCCTGGTCATAGCCGAACTCGAAGCTGAAGTACCGGCCGACGTTGCTGGCGAACACGTCGGACAGCCCCGGCGGCCCGGCCAGCGGGGTGCCCGCGTCGTCCCCGGCGCCCGGGTACGAGGCGAAGCCGCGCCGGCTGCCACCGGTGTACGTGTGCGCCGGCCCGATCGCCCCGAAGCCCTCCAGGAACGCCAGCAGCCGCGCCCGGTCCGCCGCCGTCAGCCGGGCGTCCAGCGCGCCCTGGTCGGTGGCCTTGGCGAGCAGCTCGGAGACGTACCCGTAGACGTCGGCCTTGGCCGTGCGGTGACGGATCGGTGTGCCGGTGGCCTCGTTGTAGATGAGCGCGTCGGCGTTGGCGTTGACGAACGGCTGGATCTCGACGCCCAGCTCCCGGCAGTAGTCGAGGGTGACCATCCACTGGGCGATCCGGGCCGGTCCGGCGTTCAGGTAGACGCCGGGGGAGTAGCCGGCCCGCTGGGTGTGCCCGTCCAGGTCGGTCTGGGCGGTGCCGCCGCGGACGGTGAAGTTGCGGCCGCCGGTGACCCCGCGCGCCTCCAGGATCGTGCTGTCGTAGCCGGCCTTGCCCAGTTCGTAGGCGGCGGCCAGCCCGGCGATGCCACCGCCGAGGATGACCACCTTCTTGGCGGCGCGGCCGGTCAGGTGGAAGTCGGAGGGGCGCGGCGCCCGGAAGCCGGGGGCGGTGGCGTGGGCCGGGGCCAGGCCGAGCGCGCCCATGGTGGCGAAGAGCGCGCCGGCGCCACCGCTGACGCCGACGGACTGGAGGAAACGACGACGGCTCAAAGCTGCATCACGCATGTGGTCGATCCTGTGTTCACAGTGTTACATCGACATCGGTCAAAAGTTGCATAGGGGTTTCCGATACTGTCGGCGGTGTGCCGCTGCTGACGTCCCTGTACGGGCCCGACCGGGCCGCCGCCGTGACCGCGCCGGACGCCACGCTGTCCGGTCATGAGCTGCTCGAACGCGCCTCGGGAGTGGCCGCCGCGATCGCCGGCCAGAAGATCGTCGCGGTGGATGCGACGCCGACCGCCGCCACCGTCGTGGCGATCACCGGCGCGCTGCTGGCCGGTGTGCCCGTCGTACCCATCCCGCCCGACGCCGGGCACGTCGAGCGCGCGCACCTGCTCACCGACAGCGGCGCCGCCCTCATCCCGTCCTCGTACCCCAAGGGCGACCTGCCGCCGGAGCCCGGCCCCGACCGGCCCGCGCTCGTGCTCTACACCAGCGGCACCACCGGGCCGCCGAAGGGCGTCGTCATCTCCCGCGCGGCCGTCGCGGCCGGCCTCGACGCGCTCGCCTCGGCCTGGGAGTGGACCGAGGACGACACGCTGGTGCACGGGCTGCCGCTCTACCACGTGCACGGTCTGGTCCTCGGGGTGCTCGGGGCGCTCCGCGTCGGGTCGCCGCTGGTGCACACCGGAAAACCCACCCCTGACGCGTACGCCGCGGCGGGCGGCACCCTCTACTTCGGTGTGCCGACGGTGTGGTCGCGCGTCGTCGCCGCGCCCGCCGCGGCCCGGGCGCTCAGCCACGCTCGCCTGCTCGTCTCCGGGAGCGCCGCCCTGCCCGTAGGAGTGTATGAGGGTTTGGAAGGGCTGACCGGGCAGGCGCCGGTCGAGCGGTACGGGATGACCGAAACGCTGATCACGGTCAGCGCGCGTTCGTCCGGCGAGCGGCGGCCCGGACATGTCGGCACCCCGATCGACGGTGTCCAGACGCGGCTGGTCGACGAGCGCGGCGCTCCGGTGGCCCCGGACGGCGCCACGATCGGCCACCTCCAGGTGCGCGGGCCCACGCTGCTCGACGGCTACCTGCGCGACGGCGCGGTCGTGCCGCCCGACCTGGTCGACGGCTGGTATCCGACCGGGGACGTGGCCACGATCGGGCCGGACGGGTGGCACCGGATCGTCGGGCGCGCCTCCACCGACCTGATCAAGACCGGCGGCTACCGGGTCGGCGCCGGCGAGGTCGAGGACGCGCTGCTGGCCCACCCGGCGGTGCGGGAGGCGGCGGTGATCGGCACCCCGCACGACGACCTGGGGGAACAGATCACCGCGTTCGTCGTGCTCACCGGTCCGGTCGACTCCTCCGCGTTGATCAACTTCGTGGCCGGCCGGCTGGCCGCGCACAAGCGCCCGCGGGAGATCCGGCCGGTCGGCGAGCTTCCTCGCAACCCCATGGGCAAGGTGCAGAAGAGTCGCCTACGGTGAGAATGTGTCGACGATCCTGAACCGCCGCGACCTCGACTTCCTCCTGTACGAGTGGCTCGACGTCGAGTCGCTGACCGCCGACCCGCGGTTCGCCGACCACGGGCGCGAGACGTTCGACGCCGCGCTCGACCTCGCCGCCGTCCTGGCCGAGCGGGAGTTCGCCCCGCACAACCGCCGCAACGACCTCGAGGAGCCGACCTTCGACGGCACGACCGTCACGGTCATCCCCGAGGTGGGCAAGGCGCTGCGGTCGTTCGCCGACGCCGGGCTGCTGTCGGCCACCTTCCCCTCGTCGGTCGGCGGCATGGACCTGCCCCACGTGGTCGGGCGGGCGTGTTTCGCGTGGTTCCAGGCGGCGAACATCGCCACGTCGGCCTATCCGATGCTGACCATGGGCAATGCCGCGTTGCTCCTCCGGTACGGTTCGCCGGCCCAGATCTCTTCCTACGTGCGACCGATGCTTTCCGGCCGCTTCACCGGCACGATGTGCCTTTCCGAGCCGCAGGCCGGGTCGTCGCTCAGCGACGTTGTTTGTAAAGCGGCTCGTCAGGACGACGGCACGTACTCCATCACCGGGTCCAAGATGTGGATCTCGGGCGGCGACCATGAGCTCACCGAGACCATCGTCCACCTGGTTCTCGCGCGCGTCGTCGGCGCTCCGGCCGGGGTGAAGGGCCTGTCGCTCTTCATCGTGCCCAAGCATGACGTCGAGACCGGCGAGCGCAACAACGTCACGCTGGCCGGGCTCAACCACAAGATGGGCTTCCGGGGTACGACCAACGCGGTGCTCGCCTTCGACGGCGCCACCGGCCACCTGGTCGGCGACGAGGGTCAGGGCCTGGCGCAGATGTTCCACATGATGAACGAGGCGCGCATCGGGGTCGGGGCGGGCGCCGTGGCCCTCGGATACACGGGGTATCTGCACGCTCTCGCGTACGCGCGGGAACGGCGCCAAGGCCGGCCACCCGCCGGGAAGGACCCGAACGCACCCGCCGTGCCCATCGTGCGCCACCCCGACGTGCGGCGGATGCTGCTGGCGTCCAAGAGCTACGTCGAGGGCGGCCTGGCGCTGATCCTCTACGCCGCCAAGCTCGTCGACCAGGGCAACGACCAGCTGCTGGACGTGCTCACCCCGATCGTCAAGGCGTGGCCGTCCCAGTGGTGCCTGCGCGCCAACGACCTGGCCATCCAGGTGCACGGCGGCTACGGCTACACCCGGGAATACCCGGTCGAGCAGTTCTACCGCGACAACCGCCTCAACCCCATCCACGAGGGTACGGACGGCATCCAGGCGCTCGACCTCCTCGGCCGGAAGGTGCTGCTGAACAATGGCCTCGACGTGCTTCTCTCGGCCATCCGAGCCTCCTGCGCCGCCGAGTCCGCCTATTCCACGCGCCTGCTGGCCCTCTGCGACCGCCTCGCCTCGGTCACGGCCGCGTTGTGGGCCTCGGGCGACCCCGGCCGGGCGCTGGCCAACGCCTCGACCTACCTGGACGCGGCCGGGCACATCGTGATCGCCTGGATGTGGCTGTCCCAGCTGTCCGCCGCCGGCGACCGGGCCGGCGCCTTCTACGACGGCAAGCGGCTCGCCGCCCGGTACTTCTTCGACCACGAACTCCCGCGCGTCGGCCCGTGGCTCGACCTGCTCGAATCCGGCGACACCCTGCTCCTCGACCTGGACGACTCGGTGCTGTGAGCCCGCGCCGTATTTCGCGGGCGCCGGTTCCCACTCGCCGCTAGCCTGCGGGGCGATGACTATCGCGCATGAGGTGACCGGCGAAGGTCCCACCGTCGTCCTGCTCCACTCGACGGTGTGCGACCGCCGCATGTGGACCCCGCTGGTCCGCGACCTGGCCGCCGCCGGCCACCGGGTGATCACCTGCGACCTGCCCGGCTTCGGCGACACCCCGGTGCCCGCCGAGCCCTACAACGACGCCGACGAGGTGTCCGCCCTCTTCGACCGGGCGGCGCTGATCGGCTCCTCCGGCGGCGGCGGGGTGGCCCTCGAACTGGCCGCCCGCTTCCCGTCCCGCGTGACGGCGCTGGCCCTGCTGTGCACGGCCTTGCCCGGCCACCCGCCCAGCGAGGCCCGCCGCGCCTTCGGCAACCGGGAGGACGCCCTCCTGGCCGCCGGCGACCTCGAGGCGGCCACCGCCCTGAACGTATCCACGTGGCTGGGCCCCGAAGCCTCCGTGGCGACCCGCGCCTCGGTCCACACCATGCAGCGCCACGCCTTCGACATCCAGCGGGCCGCCCCCGAGCCCGCCGAGATCACCCACCCCTACGACATCGCCGCGATCACCGCCCCCACCCTGCTCGTCTCCGGGGCCCACGACCTCCCCGAGTTCACCGACACAGCCACCCACGTGGCCGCCACCCTGCCGAACGCCGACCACCGCCACCTCGACTGGGCCGGCCACCTCCCCAGCCTCGAACGCCCCGACCTCATCAACCCCCTCCTGATCGACTTCCTCAGCTAGCCGCCGCACTCAACCTCACCGGCTCGGTGCCCGCTCTCGCTGGGTGCCGGCCCTCGCGGCGTGGCTGCTCTTGCTGGGTGCCGGCCCTCGCGCTGGTCATGGGCTGAGGTCGGTTGCCAGGCGCCCGGGCTGCCCGCTCACCCTCGCTGCCGCCCCTCACCCTGGTTGCCCGGCGCTGGTGGTAGGCCCTGACGGTGTTCGGGGCTGCGATGCCGTGTTGGCCCACCACTGGCGGGAGCGGTGGTGGCGCGGCACGGTATGGCCGGCCCGGTCAAGCCGATGCCCTGAAGCCGGCCGCGTTGTCATGCCGGTGTTAGGCGCCACGGGGCATGCTGGCGGGATGCGAGCCAAGGCGCGCTTCACGATTCTGTACGCCGGGGGGTTTCTCGCCTCCGGGGTGGTGCTGCTGGTTCTGACGTTCGCGCTGGCCCAAGGGCGGTCGACGGTGCCGGTGGGTGGGCCGCCGGCGGCGCCTGAGCCGGCCATTCACGCTCGGCAGCTGGTGGTGGGGGCGCTGCTGGCCCTGGTCGTCATGGCGGGGGCGTCGCTGGTGCTCGGGCGGTTGCTGGCCCGGCGGGTGCTGCGGCCGCTGCGGGACATCACGGACGCCACGCGGCGGATCTCCGCCGACAGCCTTGACCAGCGGCTGGCCGTGGACGGGCCGGCCGACGAGGTGAAGGATCTGGCCGACACGATCGACGAGCTGCTCGGACGGCTGGAAACCTCGTTCACCGCCCAGGGTCGTTTCGTGGCCAACGCGTCGCACGAGTTACGCACGCCGCTGGCCACGATGCGCGCCTCGCTCGACGTGGCGGTGGCCAAGCCCGCCGCGGCGGCGTCGACGGTGGCGCTGGCCGACCGGCTCCGCGTCCAGCTCGACCGGGTCGACCACCTGCTCGAAGGTTTCCTGGTGCTGGCCCGGGCCCAGCACGGCGCCCTGGCCGGCACCTCGCCGGTCGACCTCACCGCGCTGGTGGCGGCCGCCCTGCCCGCCGCCCGCCCGGCGACCACCCTGGATCTGCCCTCGTCGCTGGTCGTCCAGGGCAGCCCGCCCCTGCTGTCCCGCCTGGTCGGCAACCTCGTCGACAACGCCGTCACCCACAACGAGCCCACCGGCTGGATCAAGATCAAGGGCATGCGGGGGTACGCCGGGACGACGCTGATCGTCGAGACCGGCGGCCCGGTCCTCGACCAGCGCGAGGTGGACCGCCTGACCCAGCCGTTCGAACGCCTGGGCCACGAACGCACCGGCTCCTCCGGCCTGGGCCTGTCCATCGTGGCGGCGGTGGCCGCGGCCCACGGCGGCCAGGTCGGCCTGCTGGCCCGTCCCGGCGGCGGCCTCCGCGTGACCGTGGTGCTCCCGTCGTGAGGATCCTGGTCGTGGAGGACGACCCGGCCCTGGCCGAGGTGATCGCCGAGGGCCTGCGGGACCAGGGCCTGGCCGTGGACCTGACCCACGACGGCCTGACCGCCGCCGCGAAACTGGACGTCACCACCCCCGACGTCGTCATCCTCGACCGGGACCTGCCCGGCCTGCACGGCGACACCCTCTGCCAGATGATCACCGAGGCTCCGCTCCGGGCCGGACGCCCCGGCCGTCCGATGGTCCTGATGCTCACCGCGGCCGGCGCCCCCGGCGACCGGGTCAGTGGCCTGACCCTGGGCGCCGACGACTACCTGTCCAAGCCGTTCCACTTCCCCGAGCTGATCCTGCGGATCCACGCGCTGGCGCGCCGCCGCCCCTACGCCCGCGCGAGAACTCTGTCAGTGGCCGGCATCGACCTGGACCCGGTGCGCCGGATCGCCACCCGGGACGGCCGCGGCCTGGACCTGTCGGTGAAGGAGTTCGCCGTCCTGGCGGCGCTGCTCCAGGCCAGCCCCGGCTTCCTGAGCGCCGAGGCCCTGCTCGACCAGGTCTGGGACGAGAACGCCGACCCGTTCACCAACACCGTGGCCGTCACCGTCGGCCGCCTGCGCCGCAAACTGGGCGACCCGCCCGCCATCGTCACCACGCCCGGGGTCGGCTACCGCGTGCCGCCGGCCGAGTGACCACCCGTTCTCAGCAGTTTCACACCCAAAATCAACGACCAATGCTGAGGTACGCGCACACCAAAGTCCCGCCATCCGGGCCCAGCCGCCGTCGCTGGTCCCGCTCCGCGCGCCCCCGCCGGGTCGTCCCACCCGGTCCCGCCAGCATCCCCATACGGCCCAAAGCCCCGCCCGGCCTCGCCCCGCTGTGCCGCGCCCCGCCTCGATCCTGCTTGCCTTGACCCGCTCGCCTCGGCTTGCCTCGACCCGCCTGGCCCTGCCCGGAGAAGTAGGCATGGGCACGCGCGGGGCCGGGGCGGCTAGGGCCGTGGTTCGGCGCCGGCCAGCAGGGTCAGGGCGGCTGCGACGGTGGCGGCCATGGCGTCTCGGGCGGGTGCGATGTACTTGCGGGGGTCGACCAGGGTGGGGTTTTCGGTGAGGGTGGCGCGTACGGCGCCGGTGAAGGCTGTGTTCAGGGCTGTGCCGATGTTGACCTTGAGCATGCCGGCGTGGACGGCCTGGGTCAGTTCGTGGTCGGGGACGCCTGAGGAGCCGTGCAGGACCAGGGGTACGGGGACGGCGTCGCGTAGGCGGGCGATCAGGTCGTGGTCGAGGGTTGCTGTGCGGGTGAGCATGGCGTGGGAGGAACCGACCGCCACGGCCAGGGCGTCGATGCCGGTTGCCGCGACGTAGGACGCCGCCTCGGTGGGGTCGGTGCGGACGCCGGGGGCGTGGGCGCCGTCCTTGCCGCCTACCTCGCCCAGTTCGCTCTCCACCCACAGGCCCTGCGCGTGGCACCGTTTCGTGGCGGCATGGGTCGCGGCCACGTTCTCGTCGAACGGGCGCTTCGACGCGTCGTACATGACTGAACCGAAGCCGTTGCCGGCCGCCTGGTCGAGCAGTTCGTCGTCCTCGACGTGGTCCAGGTGCAGCGCGACCGGGACGGTGGCGGCCTCGGCGATGCTCAGCGCGGCGGCGGCGATCGGGGCCAGGCGGCGGTGGTGGAACTTCACCGCGTTCTGGCTGATCTGCAGGATCACCGGCAGGCCGGCCTGCTCGGCGCCGGTGACGATGGCCTCGGCGTGCTCGATCATGATCACGTTGAAGGCGCCCGCCGCGCCGCCGGTCGCGCGCGCCCGGTCGATCAGCTCTCCGGTCGGGATGAACATCTGGTGCTCCTCAGCATCGGGGTGGAACGGGGTGGCCGACCACGGCGGCGGCTGCTCGTAGCCGGTGGTAGGTGTCCGGGTCGAAGGATCCGGCGACCGGCGCGGCCACCGTGGCGCCGGACAGCGCGACGGCGTCGGCCAGCATCTCGGGCCAGGGGGTGCCGTCCCGCAAGCCTCGCGCGAGGGCCGCGACACAGGCGTCTCCCGCGCCGGTCGGGTTGCCGGCCACGACCTCGGGCGGGGGCGCTTCCCAGCCGCCGCCTTCCGCCACGGCGAGCAGGCCTTGCGGGCCCCGTGACACCACGACCGAGCGGGCTCCCAGGGAGCGAACGTGTTCGGCCCGCTCCCGCCACGCGCTGACGGTTGTCGGGGACGCGTCGACCGAGGAGCCGGTGGGGGGAGGGGAGGACGCGGACGCGGTGGGGGGAGGGGAGAGCGCGGAGGTGGCTTGGGGAGGGGAAGGCGCGGCGGTGGCTGGGGGTGGGGCTTTGCGGTGGGCCAGGAGGTCGGCCAGCTCGGCCGCGTTGGGTTTGGCTATGTGGGGGCGCGCGGCCAAGGCCTCGTGCAGGGCGGGGCCGCTGGTGTCGAGGACCACGGGTACGTCGTGCTCGGCGGCCAGGAGGGTCAGGGTCGCGTAGCCGTCGGTCGGGATGCCGGGCGGGAGGGAACCGCACAGGGCCACCACCGTGGCCCGGGGGAGCAGGGTTCGGAAGTGGCTCATGAAGGCCGACCACGACTCGGCGGTGATCTGCGGGCCGGGCTCCCAGAAGCCGGTGGCATCGGTCCCGTCGGCGACGGTGACCGTGCGGCGGGATTCGATCGGGGCGGTCACGAACGATGACGGCAGGCCCGCCGTACGGAGCAGGTCGGTGATCTGGGTGCCGACGGCACCGCCGACGATGCCGGTCGCCAGCACCGGCTCGCCCAGGGCGTGCAGGACGCGGGCCACGTTCAGGCCCTTGCCGCCGGC
Organism: Actinoplanes sp. NPDC089786; assembly: GCF_040684855.1. Classification (NCBI taxonomy): domain Bacteria; kingdom Bacillati; phylum Actinomycetota; class Actinomycetes; order Micromonosporales; family Micromonosporaceae; genus Actinoplanes; species Actinoplanes sp. NPDC089786. The sequence continues at coordinate 4,293 of NZ_JBFBGU010000020.1, read as the reverse complement.
GCGGGACCGCACCGACGAGACCCGGTGGGTGGCGTGCGGGATCAGCGCATCGACCGTGTACGTGAGGTCGAGCGCCGGATTCAACGTCACCGTGACGATCATTCTGAGGCCGAGTCAACTGATCGAACGCGCAGCTGTCAACAGCCGTTTGTGCGCGTATGGTGCTCGCTGGCACGGCAATGTGGCAATCGTGCATTCCAGAGTGAGCGTTTGAGCATTTCTAGGAGCGAGTGTGGACGTACTGGTCGTCGGCGACGCCAACCCCGACCTGATTCTGCGCGGCGACGTGCGGCCGCGGTTCGGGCAGGCCGAGCAACTGCTGACCGGGGCCGATCTGGTGCTCGGCGGGTCGGCGTCGATCACGGCGGCGGGTCTGGCCAGGCTCGGTGTGCGTACGGCGCTGCTGACGGCGATCGGCCACGACGTCTTCGGCGACGTGACCCGGCGGGCGATCACCGGCCGTGGCGTCGAGCTGCGTGAGGTCGAGCGGGCCGACAACACCCCGACCGGCCTCAGCGTGATCCTCTCCGAGCCGGGCGACAAGGCGATCCTCACGCTGCCGGGCACGATCCCGGCGCTCCGCCCCGACGACATCACCGACGAGCACCTGGCCGGCGTACGCCACCTGCACGTCTCCAGCCTCTATCTCCAGCCCGCCCTGGCCGCCGGGCTGGCCCCGGTCTTCGCCCGGGCGCGGGCCCAGGGCCTGACCACGTCGCTGGACACCAACTGGGACCCGGCCGAGAAGTGGGAGTCGATCGGCGCGATCCTCGAGCACACCGACGTCTTCCTGCCCAACGCCAACGAGCTGCGCGCGGTCACCGGGGTGACCGACCTGGACGCGGCGGCCCGTTCCCTGGGGAGCACCACGGTGGTGATGAAGGACGGCGAACACGGCGCCCGCGCCTGGTGGACCGGCAACAGCGCCACCACCCCCGGCCACGCCGTCGAGGTCGTCGACACCACCGGCGCCGGTGACAGCTTCAACGCCGGCTTCCTGGCCGCCCGCCTCCAGGATCAAGGCATCGAAGAGGCCCTGCGCTGGGCGGTCGCGGCGGGTTCCCTGAGCACCCGTGCCGCCGGCGGCACCGCGGCCCAGGCCACCCGCGACGACGTCCTCGCCCTGACGCGCTAGGAACTGCTCCGCGCGGCGGCGCTCGGGGCGACCGACGCGCTGTGTGTGGTGACGCCGAAGGACCGCAGAGGCGTGGGGCTTGGGGCGCGGTTGTCGGATGAGGATTGCGCCCGGGGCGAGAGCGGCCGGGTTCAAGGCGTGGGTGGCGGGTCAGCTGATGAGGCTCAGGCCCAGGGCCAGGACGGCCAGGCCCTGCAGGATGGCTCGGGGGGCGATGATGCGGTCCCAGTTCTGTTGCAGGGCGCGGGCGTCGGCGGGGGTTTCGTGGGCGGCGGCGGCCGCGGTGAGTTTGCGGTTGATGGGGGCGCTGATCCGCAGGTAGAGCAGAATCCAGACGGCCAGCAGGACGAAGGCCGCGCCGGCGGTTGCCGCGGCGGTGGGGCGGCCGGCCAGGGCGGCCAGCACGGCAGCGACGGCGGCGGCGATGATGCCGATGATTCCGGGCGCGGGCATGCGCCGGTCGGCCACGCGGTGGACGTTGCCCATGACGGCGGTGAGGGTGGCGTCGTCGACCCGGGCGAGGGCGGGTCGCTGGACGAGCGCGAAGAAGGCGTCGGCGCCGTAGACGATCGCGGTGCTCACGATCGCCACGAGCGCGGCCAGCTGGGCGAGCAGCGTCATGCCTGGAGCCCGCCCAGCTGCGGCAGGGCGCCGATCTGCTGGAACATCTGCATCAGGTTCAGCTGGTCCCAGTGCTCGACGAACAGGCCGTCCTGGACGCGCCAGATGTCGATGCTGCGCATCTCGACGGGTTGGCCGCTGGCGGGGATGCCCAGCAGGTCGCCGGTGTGGGTGCCCCGGTAGACGAAGCGGCCCACCACCCGGTCGCCGGCGATGATCAGGTCTTCCATCGTGACGGTGACGTCGGGGAGGCCGGTGAAGAACGCGGCCCAGAACTGCCGGTTGGCCTCGCGGCCGTCGGCGACGAAGTCGTTGTGGTTCAGGTAGTTCTCGGCGACGAACTTCTCGACCAGGTCGGGGTTGTGGGTGTTGGTCATCTCGACGAAGAGGTCGGCGAGCTGGCGTCCGGGTGTGGTCATGTCGGGCTCCTCCAACAGGGGTTAGCGTTGCTACCGTTAGCGACGCTAACCCCTCCCGGACGCTCGCGTCAATAGCGTTGCTAGAACGGGTAGCAGTGCTACAGTCGGGTGTGGCAATCGAAGACCGCCGGCAACGCGAGCGCCTCGCCCGTCGCCGGCTCATCACGGCAACGGCGCGCGCCCTGGCCGAGAGCGAGGGCTGGGACGCGGTCACCACGCGCCGGTTGTCGACCGAGATCGAATACAGCCAGCCGGTGCTGTACAAGCATTTCGGGTCGATGGACGACATCGTCGAGGCCGTCGCCGTCGAGGGCTTCGGCGAACTCGCCGAGACGCTGCGCGCGGCCCGCCTCGGCAGCCCCACACCCGCCGACGAGCTCGGCCGGGTCGCCGCCGCCTTCAACGCCTTCGCCGCGGCGAACCCCGCCCTCTACGACGCGATGTTCATCCGGTCGACGCGGCTGCACTTCGGTGCCGACGACACTCCGGCGCCGCTGATCGAAGCGTTCACCGCACTGCGCGAGACCGTCGCCACGGTCGCCGCCGATCGCGACGTCGACACCCTCACCGAGGTCTTCTGGGCCGCCCTGCACGGCTTGGCCACCCTCGGCCGCACCGCCCGCCTACGCCCCGACCACGACACCGCCCGCATCAACCTGTTGGTAACCCAGTTCCAGGCGGCTGCCTTCTGACTGGACGTTTTAGTGGTGTAGGTGTGTTAGCGGCGGTTTGAGAAAACGCGATCATGGCCCTGGCTGGCCGATACACCCGAATCAACCCTTTCGAGTTGACTCTGATATGAGTAGATCTGCGGGCTTTAATCCCTCGATCGTGTTTGATCAGCTTTCCGCCAGGAATCGACGGACCCGGCGTCCCCACCGCCTGCCTGTACCACCGTATCCCCAGGTCATGACCGAACGACGCGCATATCCGTCCGACCTGTCCGACGCCCGCTGGGCCCTGATCGCACCCCGGCTGACCGCGTGGCGCCAGGCTCGCACCGACGTCCGTACCGCGCTCGGGATCAAGGGCCGCACTCCCACCCACGACCTGCGCGAGATCTTCAACGCCATCCTCTACGTCAACCGCACCGGTATCGCCTGGCGCTACCTCCCGCACGACTTCCCTCCACACGCGACGGTCTACGGCTACTTCGCCTTATGGAGCAAGGAAGGGATCTTCGTCGAACTCAACTATCAGCTCACCGGACTCGTCCGCGATCACCACGGCCGCACCGTCGAGCCGACCGCAGCAATCATGGACACCCAGAGCGTCAAGACATCGACCAGCGTGCCCATCAATACCCAAGGCATCGACGCCGGCAAAAAGATCGTCGGCCGTAAACGCGGCATCATCACCGGCACCCTCGGCCTGCTGCTCGCCGTGATCGTCACCGCCGCCAGCGTCAGCGACAACACCATCGGCAACGATCTGCTCGACCAGGCCACCGCCAGCCACCCGACGCTGACCAAGACCTGGGTCGATGCCGGGTTCAAGGTCAAAACCGTCGAACACGGCGCCACACTCGGCGTCGACGTCGAGATCGTCACCAAGGATCCGCAGGTCAGAGGGTTCAGCGTGGTCAAGCGCCGCTGGGTCGTCGAACGCACGATCGGCTGGCTCATGCAGCATCGCCGGCTCGTACGCGACTACGAAACCCTTCCTGGCAACTCCGCCAGCATGATCACCATCGCCATGATCGACAGCCTCGCCCGGCGGCTCACCGACGAAACCACCCCAACCTGGCGAGAATCCCAAAACGCATAACACCGCAAAATACGTTAATCAGACGTCCTCTCAGTAGCGCTTCGATATCGCTGGCCACACCCGGGGCCCGATCTCCCATCTGGGAGTTACGGGCGAACCAGGCGGGCAGTTCTCTGGTTGGATCCGGCCAGAATTGGATCAGCCAGTAGTACCCGTCGCCGTCAGCCGGTCGGCGTGCGACTCGTACACGGAACCACTCCGTGTCGCCGAGGTGAAGGTCGGCCTCACCGTAGCCGCCGGTCAGGTCCGTCAGGGTCAATTCGCCCGAGCTTGATCGGAACGGTGTTTCCAGGATCTCATCGAAGTGTGCGCGCTCCGCCGCGGGCGGCACGTCGTGCAGCTCAATACGCA
>NZ_JBFBGU010000019.1:97886-198563 GCF_040684855.1 Actinoplanes sp. NPDC089786 | reverse complement strand
CCCCACAACAACAACCTCGACCACACGGGGGTCCCCCACCCACAACACAACCACGGCGACGTGGCGCCGGTTTTACACCCCCCCCCCCCCCCCCAGCCCTGGTCGGGTCATGAAACACGGCCTAGGCCGGACTGATCAGGAATCGAGAAACACTCCCCGCCCAGCGCCTCTACCATTGCCGCCATGACCAGGGTGCATGCGGCCGACAGCCATGATCTGATCCGCGTTCACGGTGCGCGCGTGAACAACCTCCGAGACGTCAGCGTCGAGATCCCGAAGCGCCGGCTGACCGTCTTCACCGGCGTGTCCGGCTCGGGCAAGAGCTCCCTGGTGTTCGGCACGATCGCCGCCGACTCGCAGCGGCAGATCAACGAGACCTACAGCGCCTTCGTCCAGGGCTTCATGCCGACGCTGGCCCGGCCCGACGTGGACGTGCTCGACGGGCTGACCACCGCGATCCTCGTCGACCAGCAGCGGATGGGCTCCGACCCCCGCTCGACGGTCGGCACCGCCACCGACGCCAACGCGATGCTCCGCATCCTGTTCAGCCGGCTCGGTAAGCCGCACATCGGCTCGGCCCAGGCGTTCTCGTTCAACGTCGCGTCGATCTCCGGCGCCGGCGCGGTCACCATCAACAAGGGTGGCCAGCAGACCAAGGAGCGGCGCAGCTTCAGCATCACCGGCGGTATGTGCGCGCGCTGCGAGGGGCGCGGGTCGGTCAACGACTTCGACCTCACCGAGCTGTACGACGAGAGCAAGTCGCTGAACGAGGGCGCGCTGATCATCCCGGGCTACAGCATGGAGGGCTGGTTCGGCCGGATCTTCCGGGGCAGCGGCTTCTTCGACCCGGACAAGCCGATCAAGAAGTACACCAAGCGCGAGCTCAACGACCTGCTCTACAAGGAACCGACCAAGATCAAGGTGGAGGGCATCAACCTGACCTACACCGGCATCATCCCGGCCATCCAGAAGTCGATGCTGTCCAAGGACGTCGACGCGATGCAGCCGCACATCCGCGCCTTCGTCGAGCGGGTGATCACCTTCGACACCTGCCCGGAGTGCCACGGGACCCGGCTCAGTGAGCTGGCCCGGTCGTCGAAGATCAACGGGAAGAGCATCGCGGACTGTTGCGCCATGCAGATCAGCGACCTGGCCGGCTGGGTCCGCGGGGTGAAGGACAAGTCGGTCGCGCCGCTGCTGGCCAAGCTCCAGCACAGCCTCGACTCGTTCGTCGACATCGGTCTCGGCTACCTCAGCCTGGAACGGCCGGCCGGCACGCTCTCCGGCGGCGAGGCGCAGCGGGTGAAGATGATCCGCCACCTCGGCTCGTCGCTCACCGACGTCACGTACGTCTTCGACGAGCCCACCATCGGCCTGCACCCGCACGACATCCAGCGGATGAACGAGTTGCTGCTCCAGCTGCGGGACAAGGGCAACACCGTCCTGGTGGTGGAGCACAAGCCCGAGACCATCGCGATCGCCGACCGGGTGGTCGACCTCGGGCCGGGCGCGGGTACGGCGGGCGGCACGATCTGCTACGAGGGCACGCTGGCCGGCCTGCGCAAGAGCGACACGGTCACCGGCCGGCACCTGGACGACCGGGCCACGCTCAAGGATGAGGTACGCAAGCCCGACGGCGCCATGGAGATCCGTGGGGCGAACACCCACAACCTCCAGAACGTCGACGTGGATGTGCCGACCGGCGTGCTCGTCGTGGTCACCGGCGTGGCCGGATCGGGCAAGAGCTCGCTGATCCACCACACGCTGTCGAAACGGGACGGTGTCATCTCGGTCGACCAGGCCCCGATCCGCGGGTCGCGGCGGAGCAACCCGGCCACGTACACCGGCCTGCTGGAACCGATCCGCAAGGCCTTCGCCAAGGCCAACGGCGTGAAGCCGGCCCTGTTCAGCGCCAACTCCGAGGGCGCCTGCCCGGCCTGCAACGGCGCCGGCGTCATCTACACCGACCTGGCGATGATGGCCGGGGTGGCCACCACCTGCGAGGAGTGCGAGGGCAAGCGGTTCCAGGCCGAGGTGCTCGAGTACACGTTCGGCGGCAAGGACATCAACGAGGTGCTGACCATGCCGGTCACCGAGGCGAAGGAGTTCTTCGCCGCCGGTGACGCGGCCACGCCCGCCGCGCACAAGATCCTCACCCACCTGGACGAGGTCGGGCTCGGCTATCTGCGCATCGGTCAGCCGCTGACCACCCTGTCCGGCGGCGAGCGTCAGCGCCTCAAGCTGGCCACGCACATGGGGGACAAGGGCGGGGTGTACGTGCTCGACGAGCCGACCACCGGCCTGCACCTGGCCGACGTGGCCAACCTGCTGGCCCTGCTCGACCGCCTGGTCGAGTCGGGCAAGTCGGTCATCGTCATCGAGCACCACCAGGCCGTGATGGCCCACGCCGACTGGATCATCGACCTGGGCCCGGGCGCCGGCCACGACGGCGGGCGGGTCGTCTTCGAGGGCACGCCCGCCGACCTGGTGGCTGACCGGTCGACCCTGACCGGTCAGCACCTGGCCGAGTACGTCAGCGGCAGGTCCAGGTGACCGGCTGGTTGTCGGGCTCGCCGGTGTCCGGGTTCTGGGTCTGGTAGTCGTTCAGGATCCCGACGATCAGACCGTTGTCGGCGATGTCCGAGGGCGCGGTGAAGTCGCCGGTCGGGTCGGTGAGCCCGACCGGACCGGTGTCCTTCACCAGCACGTCCTGGGACACCACCCAGCCGTGCCCGTTGATGCCGTTCGCCGGGAACGGCAGCCTCAGGTCCTCCAGGTGACCGGTCTTCCGGTTCCACCGGACGGCCGCGCCGGCCGGTGCGATGCGGGCGGTCACCCAGTCGCCGCGGGCGGTGAAGATCTCCACGTTCCGGCCGTCCGGGGCGGTCAGCTTCGTCGCGGCGCCGCTCAGGGTCCAGGTGTAGGCGGTGACCTTGGTCCGGTCCAGCGACACCACCTGGCCGATCAGCGTGCCGTCGTCGGTGAACGCCCGGACCTCGGCCCCGGTCTCCAGCGGCAGCTTCGTCGCGGTGGTCGAGCCCGCCCGCCAGACCAGGACGCCGGTGTCGCCGGTGGCCACGACGTCGCCCGGGGCGTTGACGAAGGCGTACGAGAAATCCCAGCTCCCGGCCGGGTTCCGGAGCTTCTGGGGCTGCCCGCCGACCCACCGCCACACGGTGTCGTTCACGGTGTCACCGGCCAGGCCGACCACCACCCCGCCGGCGTTGACGCCGGTCAGCCGGATCGAGCGGTGCGGCGCCGGCAGGGTCTTGACCTTCCCGTCGGTCCACAGCACCGGCTGGGCGTCCTGGGACCGGTCGGCGGAGTCCGGATCCGACTTCGGGCCGGGCTTCCCGCTCACGTTGACGCCGATGATGTACCGCCCGGTCGGGTCCACCCCCCTCGCGCTCAGGTTCTTCATGGCCCGGGGGACGGGCAGCTTGGTCAGCGTGCAGTCGCCGGACGGCGGCGGGCCGGCCGTCGCCGACTGGTTCGGGGTCGGTGTCGCGTGCTGCGTACCCCTCGATCCGAAAACCACCGACGGGAGAGCGACCAGCGCACCCATCACCAGCACCGTCCCGGCCGCGACCTGGACGGTCCGGCGCCGGTCGGCCCGGCGTCCCGCGGCCAGCACGTTCCCCACGTCCAGCCGGGACGGTGGCACGTCCACCGTGCCCAGCCGATCCCGCAACTGCTGCTCCAGCGTCACGCCCGTCCTCCCGTCTCCAGCTGTTGCTTGTCGTTCAGGACCGAGCGCAGCGAGGCGAGGCCCCGCGAGCACTGGCTCTTCACGTTGCCCACCGAGCAGTCGAGGGCGGCCGCGGTGGCCTCGACCGACAGATCGTCGAAGTAGCGCAGCACGATCACCGCCCGCTGCCCCTTCGGCAGCGTCCGCAGCGCGGCCATCAGCTCGTCCCGCTCGCCGAGCTTGTGGTCGGCGGCGACCACGGTCACCGTCTCGGCCGGCAGGTCGCCGAGCCGGACCCGTGACCAGCGCAGCCGCCGGTCGTCGAGGTAGCGCCGCACCAGGATCCGGTGCGTGTACCCGTCGAGGTTGTCGGCGCGCGCCGCCTTCTTCCAGTTCACATAGAGCGCGGTCAGCGTGGCCTGCACGATGTCGTCGGCCCGGTGCCCGTCCCCGCACAGCAGATAGGCCGTGCGGTGCAGCCGCGCCAGCCGCCCCCGTACGAATTCCACATATTCGCTCTCCAGCTCAGGGCGCATCCCACTCCCTCCGGTGAACTCCGTCATCCTGTATGTCGGGGCCGCGATCGGGAAGGTTGCACATGCGATATCGGGACGTTGGAGTCTTCCTGGGGATCGCCTTCGGGCTGACCTGGTTGCTCTGGGTGGTCGAGCAGGTCACCGGCGTGCAGATCCTGTTCTTCGCCGCGATGATGTCGGTCGCGGTCGCGACCTTCGTCGCGGCGCGATGGGTGTGGCGGCCCTCCGACCTTCCGCGGGCCACGTCGTTGGTCCCGGTCCGTCCCCTTCCGCGTACGCTCCGCTGGTGCGCGCTCGCCGCCGGCCTCTTCCTGGTCATGGGCGCCCTGGCCCTCGCACTGAACCACGTCACCGGCGTCTACCCGGCCGACCTCGGCCACCTCGACTGGACCAGGGGACTCGGCCCGGCGCTCGTCCAGTTCGTCCTGATCCTGCCCCTGGCCTTCTGCGAGGAGTGGGGCTGGCGCGGCTACCTGCTCAACCGCCTCCGCGAGGGGCTGGGCACCTGGCCGGCCCTGATCGTCATCGGCGTCATCGGCGGACTCTGGCACCTGCCGTTCTACGTGCGGCCGTGGTTCGCGATGAGTCCCGACGCGCGCGCTTCGTTCGTACCCTTCGTGATCTTCGTGGTGCTCTTCGGTGTGGTGCTCGGCCTGCTGCGCCTGGCCTCCGGCTCGATCTGGCCGGCCGTGGTCGCGCACGCGGTCAACAACACGATCGTCTTCGGCTACCTCGACGTCCTGGTGAGCCCGGGCGTCGAGATCAACCCGTGGGTGGCCGCCCTGAGCGGCTGGCAGGGCTGGCTGATCCTGATCGCCGCGGCCGCCGTGCTGACCATGGCCGGGCCCTTGCGCATTCATCGACGAATGGCGATAAATAAGGGGTGATCCTTCATGGACTCCTCGCGCTTCTGCTCGCTGTTCCGGCGCCGCTCGCGCCGCCGACCGGGGCCGGCGGCTTCACCAGCCTCTTCGAGGCCCGGAACGACTGGACCTGGAGCGGCGGTGACCAGGTCACCAGCTTCAGGGCGGGCAACGGGCTGACCTACTGGTCGTTCGGCGACACCGTGATCGGTGAGGAAGACCCGGCGACCGGCGCCTACAAGCCGGGCTGGCGGATGATCTCGAACACGATCCTGGTCGACCGGAACGGCTCGTTCGGCGCGACCACCTGGGAGGCCGCCGTGCCGGACGCGGCCGACGGCGACCGGTACTGGACGCAGGGCATGTTCCAGGTCGGCGGCTCGCTCTACGTGCTCTGCCAGCGGGTCCGCAACACCAGCGACTTCTTCCAGCTGCGCGGCGTCGAGCTGGCCAAGTTCGCGTTCAACGCCGACGGCTCGCTGGCCTTCCAGGGCATGCGGAACACGCCGTCGACCGGCCTGATCGACGGCGACTCGGCGGCCACCGCCCAGTACGGCGCGGACGGGATCGTGACCGGGGGCTACGTGTACGTCTTCGGGTACGCGAACGCGCCCGGTGACCCGTACGCCCCGCATCGCAGTTATCTGGCCCGGGTGCCCACCGGCTCGGTCGAGACGCCGGGCGCCTGGCGGTTCCGGGACGCGTCCGGCGCCTGGGTGACCGACCGGGCCCAGGCGGCGCCGATCCTGTCCGCGCAGATCTCCAGCGTCCGCCTGATCAACGGCCGGTGGGTGCTCACCTACAAGCCCTGGAACGGCTGGGGCGACACGGTCTTCGTCGAGTCCCGGCCGACACCCTGGGCTGCCCCCACCGGCACGACCACGATCAGCTCGCCGGCCGGGTCCAACTATCAGACGTACGCGCCGCAGCTCCACCCCGAATACCCGCTGAGCTCGGGGAAACTGCTGGTCAGCATCGCCTGGAACGGTAAGACGCTGAACGACATCGCGGGCGACGCCGACCTCTACAAGCCGCGCTTCCACGAGGTCACCGTGCCCTGAGTCGGATTCCGGACTTGAACGCGGCGCCCGGGCCCGCGTCTGTCCGGGCGTGCAGATCAACGACCTGAGAAGTCAGCTCACCGGCCCGGTCTTCGTGCCCGGCGATCCCGGCTACGACGAGGAACGCGCCACGTTCAACCTGAACACCCCGCTCACCCCGGCCGTCGTGGCCGCCGCCGCGTCGCCGGGCGACGTCCAGCTCGCGGTGCGCTTCGCGGCGGCGAACGGCCTGGCCGTGGCGGTCCGGGGCGGCGGACATCTCCAGCCGCGCGCCGGCGAGGGCCAGCTGCTGCTGACGCTCGACCGGATGACGTCGGTCCATGTCGACGCGGAACGGGCCGTTGCCCGCGTCACCGGCTCGCCGCGCTGGCAGGAGGTGCTCGCCGCGGCCGGCCCGCACGGCCTCGCCCCGATGAACGGCTCGTCGCCGACCGTCGGCGTGGTCGGCTACCTGCTCGGTGGCGGCGTGAGCCCGGTGCTCTCCCGGCCCCACGGGTACGCGTCCGACCAGATCACCTCGATCGACGTGGTCACCGCGGACGGGCGGCTCCGCACCGCGACGCCCACCGACGAGACCGACCTGTTCTTCGCGCTGCGCGGCTCGCGTGGCAACCTCGGTGTGGTCACCGCGGTCGAGTTCCGGCTGCTGCCGGTCCGCACGGTCTACGCCGGCGGTCTGTGGTTCGCCGGCGAGCGGGTGGCCGAGGTGCTGCCGGCCTGGCGGGACTTCGCGGCGACGCTGCCGGACGCCGCGACCACCTCGGTCGCCGTCCAGCGGCTCCCCGACCTGCCGGACCTGCCGGAGCCGTTGCGCGGCGCGTTCGTGGTCCACGTCCGCTACTCCTATGTGGGGCCGGCCGGGGAGGGCGAGCGGCTGCTGGCCCCGATGCGGGCGCTCGGCGCCACCGTCCTCGACACGGTCGCCGAGGTTCCGTACACCGGCTCGGCCATGATCCACCACGACCCGCCGCTGCCGCTGCCGTACTTCGACCGCAGCCTGGGCCTGCGCGAGCTGCCCGACGCCGCGCTGGCGGTGCTGACCGGGATCGCCGGCCCCCGCTCGGACTGCCCGCTCACCAGCATCGAGATCCGAGCCTTGGGCGGCGCCCTCGACCGGGCGCCCGAGACCCCGGACGCGGTGCCCTCCCGCGGCCTGCCGTTCCAGCTCTTCGCGCTCGGGATCGCCGGACCGGACGCGGCCGCCCCGATGCACGGTCACCTGGCCGGCGTGATCACCGGGATGACGCCGTGGGCCCACCCCCGCCGGATGGTCAACTTCGTCTCGCCCGAGGAGGCGCTCACCCCGGGGGAGTTGCGCGACGTCTACGGCGCCGAGCTGTACGACCGGATCGTCGCGGTCAAGGAGAAGCACGACCCGGACAACCTGTTCCGGATCAACCACAACATCGTCCGGAATTAGCGCCTGTCGCTCGTCGGACAGTCGTCCGTCGTGAAGGGCTCTAGCCTCTTCCCCCGTGTGACCGGCACGGGGGAGGAGCACGGATGACCTGGCGGCCGATCCGCTACGAGGGGCGGCGACCGGACCTGCCCGGCGACGTCCACGACACGCTGCTCGATCAACTTCGTGAGCTGATCGCGATCCGCCACCCGGGCGAGCGGCTCACCGAGGCCGAGTCGGACCGCCGGGTCGCCGAGCACCTCGACGGCCGGAACCCGGCGCGGTACGGCACGTGGGTGTACTACCCGTGGAGCCGGCGTCTGGTGCATCTGCTGCCGCGGGACGAGTTCCGCGAGGTGCGGGCCGACCGCAACCGCGGCAAGATCACGCCCGACGAGCAGCGACGGCTGGCCGGCGCCCGGATCGGCGTGGTCGGCCTGTCGGTGGGCAACATGGCCGCGGTCACGCTGGCGCTCGAGGGCGTAGGCGGCTCGTTCCGGCTGGCCGACCATGATCGGCTGAGCCTGTCCAACCTGAACCGCCTGCGCGGCGGGGTCGCCGACCTGGGTGTCGAGAAGACCGTGCTGGCCGCCCGGGAACTGGCCGGGATCGACCCGTGGCTCGAGCTCGACCTGCACCGGGACGGGCTCCGGGCGGGCCGGGTCGACGAGTTCCTGTCGGGGCTCGACCTGGTCGTCGAGGAGTGTGACGACCTGGCCGCGAAGGTCCTCGTCCGGGAACGGGCCCGGGCCCTGGGCATTCCGGTGATCATGGAGACCAACGACCGCGGCCTGCTCGACGTGGAACGCTTCGACCTCGAACCGGACCGCCCGATCCTGCACGGCCTGATCGGCGCGACCCGGGCCGAGGATCTGGCCGGCCTGACCGCCCAGGAGAAGGTGCCGTTCATCCTGTCCATCGTGGACGAGAAGCGGATCAGCGCCCGGATGGCCGCGTCACTGACCGAGGTCGGCGTGACCCTGAGCGGCTGGCCGCAGCTGGCCTCCGGGGTGGCGCTGGGCGCGGCGCTCGTCACCGACACGGCCCGGCGCATCCTGCTGGGCGAGCACACCGAGTCGGGCCGCTACTACGTCGACCTCGCTTCCCTCGTGGCCGACGGCCGGGGCGCGCCCTGAGAAGAGCGCCGCCCTACCGGGCCGCCAGGTAGCCGGCCGCGGTGGCGCGGAGGCGGCCGTGCACGCCCTCGTAGGCGAGCGCCGGGCCCAGGTAGCGCTTGTCCACGCGGGCCAGCATCGTGTAGTTCGGGTCGCAGACGTTGCCGACCGGCGCCTGGCCGGCCTGGCTGATCAGCTGGTAGGCGTCCAGCTGGTCCAGGCCGAGCAGACCGGCCGACCAGGTGACCAGGTCGTGCTGGCTCATCCGGTAGGCGTCCTCCAGCGGCCGCGCCGACCCGACCGACATCAGCGCGGCGTCCGTCTCGAGCCGGGGCGTCGGCGTGCCGGCCCCCTTGACCAGGTCGAGGATGACGACCGTGTGCATGGCCGCCTCCACGCCCGTGCCGCACACCTCGCCGTCGCCCTGGCGGCAGTGGCCGTCGCCGAGGGCGAAGAGGGCGCCGGGCACGTTCACCCCGAAGTACGCGGTGACCCCGGCCCGAAGCTCCGGCGTGTCCATGTTGCCGCCGTGCACGTCCGGCACGATCGTCATCCGGCTCTCGAAGGCGCCGGGCGCGACTCCGGCCGTACCGTGCATGGGGTCGAGGGGGAGATCGACGCTGAAGTCGCCCCGCCGGGCCTGATAACGCACCGTGCCCGCGCTGACGTCGACGTCGTAACGCCAGACCAGCTCGTCGAGCGGTGGGTGCAGCGTGGCCGTCGTGTGCGTGCCGGTCAGGGCCCCGAAGTGCGGGAAGGTCGACGACACGGCCCAGTCGCGGGCCGGCGTGATCGACACGAAGTGCACGGCGAGGGTGTCGCCGGGCTCCGCGCCTTCGACGAAGAACGGGCCGGTGACCGGGTTCAGGTAGGGGAACTCGCACACCCGCGACGGCAGATCGTCGACCGTCCGGACCCGGCCGCCGAAGCAGTCCTCGGTGTACAGCTCGAGGATCGTGCCCGGCCGGACGCGCCGCACCGGTTCCCGGCCGCCGAAGGTGTAGGCCAGGTCGGCGGGATCGGGGCGGTAGCTGACGACGTCGGTCATTCGACCTCCTGGGCCGCGAGTCCGGACAGCGCCGGTCGGCGCCCGGTCAGGTAGAACACGATCAGCACGATGACACCGACGCCCAGCCACGCGAATCCGAGGACCTGCGCGGCCACCTTGGCGTTGATCACCACGTACAGCAGGATCAAGAACCCGATCACGGGTACGACGAGATGCTTCAGCCAGTCCCGGCTGCCCCGCCGCACCACGTAGTGCACCACCACCGCCACGTGCAGGGCCAGGAGGTGGTCCAGCGCCGGGCATCCTGCGTGCCCTCTCCGACGGCCACGGCCACTCGATGACCGATCTGGCCGAGGCCGTCCTGATGGCTCATCCGACCCTGACCAAGGCCGTTGGCCGCCTCGTCGACGACGCCGTGGTCTATCGTCGCCAGGACACCACCGATCGCCGCCGGGTCGCCGTCTACCTCTCCGACCTGGGCCGCGACCTGGTCGCCCGGCTCGACCGCCGCGCGGCCGGCCATCACGCCGAGGTGGCCGCCGCGTTCGGGGCCGAGCGGACCGACAACCTGATGCGTGAGCTCGAGGCGCTGGCCGCTGCTTGTAAGAACCGGGACTAATTTCCCCATTCCCCCACATAAGCCACAAATGGGGCATACGTTGAGTTCACCGAACCGGTAACTCACGAGGGGAACCTGATGAAGAGCCTCAAGTCCGTCCTGGCCATCGCCGGCGTCACCACCGCCGCCGTCTTCGCCTTCGCGTCGCCCGCGATGGCCGGTGGTGACGACGACAACATCTACCAGGGCAGCGACGACAGCTACGGCTTCCTGACCGGCAACAACATCGCCGTCCCGATCACCAACCAGCTCAACGTGCTGTGCGGCGTCGGCCTCGGTGTCTTCGGCTACGGCGAGGGCAACGGCGGCTGCAGCAACAAGTCCTGATCAACGCCTCCGCGTGACTGCGGCCCCGCTCTCCAGCAGAAGGAGCGGGGCCGCATTCGATCATGGTTGTGCCCGATACTGCGTGCATGACCGATTCGCCGACCAAATGGCACGGCCGGCCCTGGTGGCAGTTCGTCGGCGTGCTGGTCGCCGCGGCCGCCCTCCTGGTGGCGGTGCTCCAACTGCTGTCCACGCCGGACGACAAACCGCCCTCCGCCGCCGCTCCTCAGCCGGTGCCCACCACCCCCGCGCCGGCCACCCCGGCTCCCGCGGCGACGTCCTCCGTTCCGGCCGTCAGCGCGCCGGCCGCGGCCGAGGGTTCGGTCCGCTGGCAGAACTCGATCTCCTTCCGCGAGGAGTTCGACACCCAGACCGACCTGGACCAGGCGCCACCGCGCACGACCACGGTCGACGAGGAGGGCGACATCGCGGCCGGCGGCCTCAGCGGGATCGAGACGGCCAAGGGGCCGGTCTCCGACTACGACCAGAGCGGCCGGATCGCCGAGTGGACCGGGAACCGCCGGCCCGACTTCGCCGACTGCAAGGAGCGGGCGCTGGCCGGTGGCGGGAAAGAGGTCAAGGACGTCCGCAAGGGCACCGTGCTGTGTGTGCTGACCGACAAGGGCAACATCGCCCGCCTCACCATCACCCAGGTGATCAAGTTTGACGGCTACGAGGCCGACACGGTGGTGTGGAACGCGAACGCTGGGTGACCGGGCGATGGTGGAAGCGTCAACTTTCCTGGGTAAAGGCTGACAACCTGGCAGAAGCCGGACCGCCTCCGGGTCAACTTTGAGGAAACGCTCCTACAGTCGTTGGTATGCGGGCTTCGGCGGGCGCGTCGTGATCACCGACCTGGGTGTCGTCGGTGAAGACCCGGCGGCGCCCGCGTCCCCGCCCGAGCCGCGTCCCCGGCGTTCCGGGCTCCGGCGCCGGATCCTGATCGGCGCCGTCGTGGTGTGGGCCGTGGCCATCACCGCCGTGGTCCTGTTCCGTGGCGACGGCGACGATCCTCAGGCCGTACCCCCCGCTCCCGCTCCTTCGCCCTCGGCCTCGGACGCGCCGCTCGGCGTGGCCGACGTCTACCAGACCCTGCTGCCCTCGGTGGTGCGCATCGAGGCGAGCGGCGAGGGCCGGGCCAACGACGAGTCGGCGATCGGCACCGGCGTGATCGTCAACGCCGACGGCACCATCCTCACCGCGCGACACGTGGTGGCCGGCGCCGACGCGATCACCGTGCGGTACGCCGACGGCGGCAGCGCCGCCGCGGCCATCGCGAGCGAGGACCCCAAGCAGGACATCGCCACCCTGCGGCCCCAGAAGCTGCCCGAGACCGTGGTGCCGGCCGCGCTCGGCGGCGGCGTCCAGGTCGGCGACGACGTGGTGGCGATCGGCAACCCGCTCGGCCTGACCGCCAGCACCACCGACGGCGTGGTGTCCGGGCTCGACCGGGCGGCCAAGGGCGAAGCCGGCGCCATGACCGGGCTCATCCAGTTCGACGCGGCGGTCAACCCGGGCAGCTCCGGCGGGCCGCTGATCAACGACCAGGCCCAGGTCGTCGGGATCGTCGTGTCGCTGGCCAACCCGACCGACGCCGGCACCTTCATCGGCATCGGGTTCGCCGTGCCGATCGGCGCGGCGCTCGGCGGGGGCGACGGGAACGGAGACGGCCGTGGACCACCTCTATAGCAAGAAGGACGTGCGGATGACACCGAACGAGGCGGCCGGTCCCGTCGAGAAGGTCCTCTACGAGGTCAAGAAGACCATCGTGGGGCAAGATGTGCTGCTCGAGCGGCTGCTCGTCGCGCTGCTGTCCCGCGGCCACATCCTGGTCGAGGGGGTGCCCGGCCTGGCCAAGACGCTGGCCGTGAAGTCGCTGGCCGCCGCGATCGGCGGCGACTTCCACCGGGTGCAGTTCACCCCCGACCTGGTGCCCGCCGACATCCTCGGCACCCGGGTCTACCACCAGCCGACCGGCGAGTTCCAGGTGTCGCTCGGCCCGGTCTTCACCAACCTGCTGCTCGCCGACGAGATCAACCGCGCGCCGGCCAAGGTGCAGAGCGCGCTGCTCGAGGTGATGCAGGAGCGGCAGGTCACCATCGGCCGCGAGACCCACAAGGTGCCCAACCCGTTCCTGGTCATGGCCACCGAGAACCCGATCGAGTCGGAGGGCACCTATCCGCTGCCCGAGGCGCAGGTCGACCGCTTCATGATGAAGGTGCTGGTCGGCTACCCGAGCGTGACCGAGGAGTTCGTCGTGGTCGAGCGCTCGCTGGCGCCGGCCGCGGTGATCCAGCGGATCATCGACCCGGAGACCCTGGCCGGGCTCCAGCTTCAGGCCGATCAGGTGTACGTCGACCCGTCGCTGATCGAGTACGCGGTGAACCTCGCCCACGCCAGCCGCGAACCCGCCCGGGTCGGCCTCACCGACCTGGGCCGCTACATCGAGTACGGCGCCAGCCCGCGCTCGTCGATCAACCTGGTGCTGGCCGGCCGGGCCCTGGCCTTCCTCCGCGGCCGCGAGTACGTGGTGCCCGACGACCTCTCCGACCTGGCCCTCGACGTCATGCGCCACCGCCTGGTCCTGTCCTACGAGGCGCTCTCGGACGACGTGACGCCCGACGACATCCTGTCCAAGATCCTGGCCGGCACACCCGTGCCGGAGCCCGCGGGCCGGGGCCGCTGACCATGGCTGAGTTGCTTCTGTCATGCCCTTCTGGCCCTCGCCTGCGGCGCCGTCCGCAGCCGCCGGGCTCTGCCGCTCGGTGCAGGCGGTCATGACGTCAGCCCCCGACCGGTTGCTGAGGCGGCTCGAGTGGAAACTCGGGCGGCGCCTCGACGGGCGTCTCCAGGGCGCCTACCGGACGGTGTGGCACGGCACCGGGATCGACTTCACCGACCTGCGCCTCTACGCCCTCGAGGACGACGTCCGGCACATCGACTGGAACGTGACCGCGCGCCTCGACGAACCGTTCGTCCGGCAGTACACCGAGGACCGCGAGCTGACCGCGTGGCTGGTCGTCGACCGGTCGGCGTCGATGCGGGCCGGCGGCGCCAAGGGCAAGGAGCCGGTGGCCACGGACCTGGCCGTGAGCCTGGCCCGGCTGGTCGCCCAGGGCGGCAACCGGGTCGGCGCGGTGCTCTTCGACAACCACTCGCACCAGGTCATCCCGCCCCGCACCGGCCGGAACCAGATCCTGCGGATCGCGGGCGAGCTCCTCCGTACCCCCGCGAAGTCGGATTTCGGGAAGACCACCGACCTGGGCGCCATGTTGCGGCTGGCCGCCGCCACCGCCTCCCGCCGCAGCCTGGTCTTCGTGCTGTCCGACTTCCTGGCCGAGCCGGGCTGGGAACGGCCGATGACCATGCTGACGCACAAGCACGAGGTGGTCGTGGTGCGGCTGGTCGACCCGGCCGAGCTCGACCTGCCCGACCTCGGCGTGATCCTGGTCGAAGACGCCGAGACCGGCGAGCAGCTGATGGTCGACACGAGCGACCCGCTGCTGCGCGCCCGGCTGACCGCGCAGGTGGACGCGCGCGAGGGCGAGCTGGGCGACGCGATGCGCCGGGCCGGCGTCGAACCACACCGGATCACCACCGATCAGGATCTGCTGACCGCGCTGGTCGGCATGGTGCGGCACTCCGGGCGGAGGCGGCGATGACGGTCGTCTACCCGCTGCTGCTCGCCGTCGCGGTGGTCGTCACGGTGGCCGCGGTGGCCGGCTACGTCGCCCTCCAACGTCGGCGGGCGGCCGCGCTGGCCGCGGCCGGGTTCGGGTCGCTCGCCGGGGGCCGGCTGCGGCGCCATCTTCCGTACGCCCTGCTGCTGGCCGCCCTGCCGGTGCTGCTCGTCGGCCTGGCCCGCCCCGAGGCCGAGCTCAGCGTGCCGCGGGTGGCCGGCACCGTGATGCTCGCCTTCGACGCCTCGAACAGCATGAAGGCCGACGACGTGACACCGACCCGGCTCGCGGCCGCGCAGCAGGCGGCGGCCCGGTTCGTCGAGGACCAACCGGACACCGTGGACATCGGCGTGCTCGCCTTCGGCGACCAGGCCCTGGTCACCCAGGCGCCGACCGACGACCACACCGCCGCCATCGCCGCCATCAACCGGGTCAGCACCGGCGGCGGCACCTCGCTCGGCCAGGCCATCCTGGTCGCGCTGGGCACCATCACCGGCCGGCCGATCTCGGCCGACGCCACCGCCGGATCGCTCGGCTACTGGCCCTCGGCGACGATCGTGATGTTCTCCGACGGGCAGCAGACCGGCGGACCCGACGTCGAGGCGGCGGCCGAGCTGGCCGCGGCGGCCGGGGTGCGGGTGCAGACCGTCGGCATCGGCACCGACCGGGGCACCACCGTCGAGGTGGACGGCTACCAGCTCGGTACCGCGCTGGACGAGTCGGTGCTGACCGCGGTCGCCCAGACCACCGGCGGCGCGTACCACCGGGCCGGCGACCCGGCCGCGCTGGCCGGCGCGGCCGACTCCATCGACCTGCGCCTCACCACCAAGAAGGAGCCGGTCGAGCTGACCGCCTGGGCCGCGGCGGGGGCCCTGCTCCTGCTGATGGCCGGGGCCCTGCTCGGGCTCCGCTGGCACGGGAGGATCGTCTGATGTCCTTCGCCTGGCCGCCGGCCCTCCTGGCGGTGCTGGCCGTGCCGCTGCTGTTCCTGGCCCGCTGGTGGTTCAACCGGCGCCGCAAGCGCACCGCGATCACCGTCTCCAGCGTCGCGCTGATCCGCGCCGCCCTGCCCGGCCGCAGCTCCTGGAAACGACGCATCCCGGTCGCGCTGTTCGTGGCTGGCCTGGTCGCGCTGTCCGGGGCCGTGGCCCGCCCCGAGGCCACCATCGCGGTGCCGTCCAACGACACCTCGATCCTGCTCGCCATCGACGTCTCGTCGTCGATGTGCAGCTCCGACGTGCAGCCCAACCGGCTGACCGCGGCCAGCAAGGCGGCACACGACTTCGTCGAGAACTCCGACCGCAACACCCGGATCGGGCTGGTCACCTTCTCGGGCATCTCCGGGCTGATGGTGCCGCCGACCACCGACAAGGACAAGCTGCTCGAAGCCATCGACACCCTCAAGACGGCCCGGGGTACGGCCATCGGCCAGGCCATCCTCACCTCGATCGACGCCATTGCCGAGTCGAACCCCCAGGTCGCGCGGACCGGTGTCGACCTCGGCGAGCCCGACCCGAACCAGGACCCGACGGCGTTCCAGCCGGACACCATCGTGGTGCTCACCGACGGCTCCAACACCACCGGGGTCGACCCGGTCACCGCGGCCGAGCAGGCGGCCGCCCGCCGGCTGCGGGTGTTCACGATCGGCTTCGGCACCACCGAGCCGGCCCCGATGGTCTGCACCGCCGACCAGATCGGACCCGGCCCGCAGTTCGGCCGCCCCGGCAGCGCCTTCGGCGGCGGCGGCTTCCGCGGCGGCCGGCGGGCCCTCGACATCGACGAGGACGCGCTGACCAAGGTGGCCGACCTGACCGGCGGGCGCTACTTCCGGGCTCAGGACGCGGGCCAGCTCACCGACGTGCTCGGCGACCTGCCGCAGGAGATCGGCCTGCACAAGCAGAAGACCGAGCTCACCGTGTTCTTCGTCCTGGCCGCCGTCCTGCTGGCCTTCACCGGCGTCGGCCTGTCCCTGTGGTGGAACCGCGCGCCGGCCCGGCCTCGCCCGGCCCCGCTACCGTGACCGTGTGGTCACCGCGGCGACGCTGATTTTCTGTCTGGGCGCCCTCCTGTCGGCCGGCGCCGGCATCTTCCTGCTGATCAACCTGGGTGACCGCCGGGAGGCGCGCACCTTGAGCCGGGTGCGCCCGACGGCCATCGGCGAGCTGGCCGGCCCCGGCCGGGTGGCGGTCGAGGGCGTCACCGAGCACGGCCCGGCCGGCCCGGTCGTCGGCCCGCTCTCCGGCGAGGAGTGCGTCTGGTATCGGGTCCGGCTCGAGCGCGAGCCCAGCCGGGCCGACGACAGCGGCCACGACCTGCTGCTCGACACCATGTCGCCGGGCCGGCCCGCGCTGGCCGACGGGACCGGGCGGCTGCCGGTCGACCCGCGGCTGGTGTATCGGCCGGACCGCGCCGAGGCGGCTCCGACGATCGAGACGACGGTGGCCCACCGGCGGTCGGCCGCGGTGACGTTGCCTCCGGTCGTACCCCGGGAAGTGATCGACGGTCTGGGCCGGAACGAGGTCCTGCGCCTCACCGAGATCCGCCTCCCGCGAGGCCGCGAGGTCTTCGCCCTGGGCCGGCTGACCCCGGACGGCCTCGCGCCGAACCGCATCGGCCTGAGCGTCTTCACCACCACCCGCCACGCCGACGTGCTCGCCGCCCGGCGCGAGGACGTCGCGCTGGGCGGCAAGCTGGTCATCGGCGCCGCCGCGATCGGCCTGCTTCTGGCCGCCGGCTCGACGTCGCTGCTCTACGCGCTGGGGTGAGTCAGGGCGCGGTGAACGCCTCGAACTCGGCCAGGGTGATGGTGCCGCGCTGGGCGCTGGTGGTGGCGCAGTCGGTGGCGGCGCGCGGGTCGTTGTCCTGTTCGCCGGCGTAGAACGGCGTGCCGGTGCATTGGCTGGTCAGGGTGCGCAAGCGCAGGTGGGTGGCCGGGGTCGGGGGAATGGCGAAGGACTTCAGGGTGAGCTGGGGCGCCTTCGGGCGGAACCGCGCGGCGGGGAAGGCGTCGTCGGGGCTCCGGTAGATCGGCTGGAAGCCGTTGTCGGTCGCGCAGTCGGCGCCCGTTGTCGCGTCGCAGGCCAGGATCTCGAACGATCGCACCGCGGTGAACGTCGCGCCGACCGCGCTGAGCTGGAGGCGTGCGATCAGGTGGGACTCCGTCCCGGGCAGGTCGACGGTCGCGATCCGGCCGGCGGCGCCCCCGGTCGCGGTCCAGACGGTTCGCTCGTTGTCGTCGGTGAGCAGCTGGGGCTGGCTGCCGTGGGGCGACGTGACCGTGGCGCCGGCGGCGGTCGAGGCCAGGTTCGGGCCCAGCGCCGGGTCGAGGGTGACGTCGCCGCCGACCGTGCTCGTGAAGCGGGCGTGCCCCAGGCCCGGGCCCGCGGCCAGGAAGCGGTACTCGCCGGGAACCATGCTGACCGTGTCGGGCAGGGCGGTGGCCGGGTCGGTGTCGGCGACCGGCACCGCGCCGTACTCGTAGTCGCCGACGTAGAGCTTGGCCGGGCGGTCGGTCGCGGGGCGGAACGTCACCCGCGCGTTGCCGCCCAGCGGGGACCGGAAGCTCGGGGCCGGGTCGACGTCGTTCGGGCCGCTGACCGCGTCGGCGCCGAGGCCGCGCGAGGCGAACACCGTCCAGAGCAGATCCTCGTCGGCGCCGCCGAAGCGGAGCCGGTCGGCGGCGATCAGGTTGTCCCGCATGTCCACCATGCTTGGGTCGCCGTTGGCCTGGAGCAGGAACGAGTCGAGCACCAGCTGGATCCAGCGGCGGTTGCCGGGGCACTCCTCGACCGGGGTGGTCCCGGCCGCGCAGCTCTCCTGCGACGCGCGGTCGCCGGCGCCGTACCGGTCGATCATGGCCTGGCGGATGGCGGCGTTGGTGGCGCTCCAGATCTCGCCGACCGGGTGCGGGTTGGTGCTGGGGTCGTAGCCGATCTGGGAGAAGTTCAGCGGGCTGTCGCTCATGTCGTAGTTGCGGACCCCGCTGACCGGCTCGTCGCTCAGGTAGCCGCCGATCACGAACGGGGAGTTGCCGGGCGGGGTGAGGCCGTGCTCGTACAGGAACTCCATCGCGATCAGGTCGGACCAGCTCTCGCCCATCGCGTTGCCCTGGCTGGAGTTGAGGCGGGTGTCCGGGCCGGCGATCATGCGGTTCGAGATCGTGTGCGCGTACTCGTGGGCGATGAACGTCATGTCGAAGGCCGAGTCCACGCACGGCGCGTAGATGGCGCCCGCGGTCGGCTGGAAGAGGAAGAGGTTGGTGACCGGCTGCACGCCGTCCGGCGGGGAGGTCTGGTTGGCGTTGTTGCGGGTGGTCACCGTGGCCGCGCCCTGCTGGGCGTTG
Organism: Actinoplanes sp. NPDC089786; assembly: GCF_040684855.1. Classification (NCBI taxonomy): domain Bacteria; kingdom Bacillati; phylum Actinomycetota; class Actinomycetes; order Micromonosporales; family Micromonosporaceae; genus Actinoplanes; species Actinoplanes sp. NPDC089786. The sequence goes on along the minus strand of NZ_JBFBGU010000019.1, from coordinate 179,924 downwards.
CCGCGTTCGGGGTCGCCGCCCAGGCCGCCGGGCCGGGTGTTGACCCGCTGCAGGTTCCAGGTGGCCTCGGTGAAGCCCAGGTGGTAGGCCCAGTCGTGCAGGCGGTTGTGCATCGCGAACAGGTTGGCGGTGGCCGCGTCGGCGTCGATCCGCTCGGGGGAGGTCAGGGCGGCCGGGTCACACCGGGACTCCGCCCACTGGTTGGTGAACGGGTAGTCGTACTCGCGGTCGGCGCGTTCCGGCGCGTACGTCTCGGGGGTGCCGTTGCCCCAGGCCCGTACGGTCTCCGCGCTGTTGCCCCGGGAGGTCAGGGTGGGCTGCCCGGTCGCCGGGTCGGCGTCCCAGTGCGAGCCGGTCGCCGGGTCCTGGACGACCCGGTCGCAGCCCGCCGCGGCGACCGTGCACCAGAGTTCTGACCGGGCCGGTGAGCCGACCGGGAACACCTTCCAGTGCGGATCGTCGTCGGCGAAGTCGACCAGGTTCTCGCGCACCAGCACGCGGCCGTCGATCGCGTCCACATACGTGGTGTACGCCAGCGGCCGCTCGTCATCGGCGGAGATGATCACCGTCTGGTAGGCGGCCCGGGCCGCCGCGCCCGGCATCGGCATGGCCACCAGCCGGACCCGGTGGCTCGCGAGCCGATCGCGCGGGATGCCGGCGTCGGCCAGCGCGGCCGTCAGGGCCTGGTCGGCGGTCAGCCGGGCGGGCGCCGGCGCCTCGGCCCGCGGGCTCAGCGAGGACGTCACCCGGAGCACGTCACCGTCGCGCACCGCGACCGCGGCGAGCCCCTCGTGCGCCGCCGGCAACGACCCGAAGCGCTGCCGGAGCAGGACCACCGTGCCGCCGCCGATCGGGGACCGGGCGATCGTGTCGAGCTCGCCGACGCCGCCGAACAGCGCCGCGTTCCCGGTCAGGTACTGCCGGGCCGCCTGGTCGGGGTCCTTGGACAGCCCGGTCGCCAGCGGACCGTCCGGGCGGAACAGGGCCACCGGCGCGCGTTTCCCGGCGGCCGGCGGCCGGTTGTCGACATACGCGTAGGCGTCGCCGGTCACCCCGGCCGGCGCCGCGACGACGGCCGGCGCACCGCCGAGAACCATCGTCGCGGCCAGCAGCCCCGCTCCGTACACCCGAGTTCGTCTGCGCATGGACCCTCCACCCTCCGCGAAACTTGAAGGTGCAAATATACATGCATCTATGGAAATGATCGATCAGTGGCAGAGGACCTCGTCGATCAGGCCGAACGAGCGGGCGTCCACGGCGCCGGAGTCGGCCAGGCCGGTGGTGCGGTAGAGGACGACGACCTTGTGGCCGTCGGGGGTGACGCCGTTGACCATGCTGGTGCCCGGCACGTCGCCGGGGTGCCCCCAGTAGCCGCCGCAGTCGGTGGGGACGTGGAAGATGCCCAGGCCGTACCGCAAGCCGGGCATCTCGTTCTGGAACGTCTCGGCCAGCACGGTGTGATGCATGGCCGTCATCTCCCGCGGCCGCAGCAGGTCGCCGCGCTGGAGCGCCTGCCAGAACCGGGCGATGTCGGCCGTGGTGCTGACCATCCCGCCGGCCGGACCGGCGGCGGTGGTGTTGAGCCGGGTCGTGTCGACCAGCGGTCCTCGCGGCGCGAACTGGTGGTAGGTGTGGGCCGACGGTCGCGGGATGCCCGGGTCGTCGCCGGGGTAGGACGTGTCACGCAGCCCGAGCGGGCGCAGGACGCGGGCGGCGACCTGGTCGTCCCAGGACCTCCCGGTGACCCGCTCGATGATCATCCCGGCCAGGACGTAGTTGGTGTTCGAGTACGACCAGTGGGCGCCCGGCTCGAACAACGGCTCGTGCCGGGTGGCGATCGAGACCAGCTCGCGCGGCTCGTAGTGCTGGAAGCGGCCGGCCCGGAACCCCTCGGCCGACGCGAGCTGGGGCAGGTCGTCGGTGTAGTTGTAGATGCCGCTGGTGTGCTGGAGGAGCTGGCGCACGGTCACGCCGCGGCCCTCGTTGCCGCTCCCGCGCAGCACGCCGGGCAGCAGCCGGTCGACCTGGTCGTCGAGCGCGAGCTTGCCCTCGCCGACCAGCTGGAGCACGACCACGGCGACGAAGGTCTTGGTGTCGCTGCCGATCCGGAAGCGCCCGTCGTCCATCATGGCCTTCCGGGTACGCACGTCAGCCACGCCCCCGCTGACGACCACATCCCGGCGCCCGTCGCGGACCTGAGCCTGAACGCCCGTCACGCCCAGCGCCCGCAGATCGCCCACCGCGTCGCGCAGCTCGGCCCGATCGCGATCGTCAGTGCCGGCCCAGGCGGCGGCCGGCGCGGCCACGGCCAGACCCGTCGCCACGGTGGCGGCGACGCCCCGGACCATCCAGCGCTTGTTCTCGAACATGAGAATCCCCTCGTGCTCCGACGGTTCAGTCCTTCAAACCGTACGAAGACGAGGGGTCTCGAAGAATCCGGTCAGCATCCCGGCCGGTGGTGGTGCTGGCCCCACCCCGGCTCAGTTCGGCGTGGTCGCCGCCGCGGCCGTGCCACCACCGGAGCGGACCTTGTTGGTGCCCGTCGCGAACATCAGCGTCCGGCACTGACCGGCGGTCGCGCCGACGATCGGCGTGCCCGGCTTCTGGCAGACCGTCCGCAGCGTGAGGTTCTTCTCGGCCGGCACCTCGAACGGGGTGACGAAGTGGTAGTCGAGGTCGCGGAAGTTGGCCAGCGACAAGGTCAGGATGGCGCGGCCGTTGACCAGGACGTCGACCCGGCCCTCGTCGCCCTGCGGGTTCTGCAGCACCAGGTCGGTGAGGACCAGCGTGGTGCGCTTGCCGACGGTGTGCGAGTCGGTCCGGGCGGTGTTGCTCGCGGCCTGGGTGGTCTGCAGGTTGATCGTGGTCGGCGCGAGCCGGGTGGTGACCGCCTCACCGTCGCCCGGCTTCTTCACGGCGCCGCCGTTGGCGCCGCCGTTCGCCACCACCTGCTCGGTGGTGTCGGCCTTGGTCTTGGCGTCGTCCGCCTTCTTGCCGGCGCTGTCGGCCTTGGCCGCGACCTCCTTCAGCGGCTGGGCCACGGCCTCCTCGGCCGCCGACTTCACGGCCGGGCGCAGCAGCAGGAACCAGGCGCCGGCGGCCAGCACGGCCAGGGCGAGCAGCCCGAACGCCAGCATGCGCGCGCCCCGCGGGATCAGGGCGGTCTGCACCGCGCCGGCATCGAGCATGATCGGCGGCTCGGCCGGGAGCGGCGGCTCGGTCAGCGCGCTCGCCGCCACCTCGACCTGGAACGGGTGGGTGACCGGCTCGCCCTGCCAGAGCCGGCGCCGGTGCCGGGCGATCACCTTGACGAACTCGGTCGAGCCGGGCTGGATGGTGATCCGCTCGGGCCGGGACCGCAGCTTCAGCTGGTCGTCCGGGTCGATCCCGGTGATCGTGGCCAGGATCGGCACGTTGCCCCGGTTGTCGACGGCGACCTCGTGCTTGCCGTTGCGCCGGGCGCTCGACGTACGCGGGGTGATCTCGGCCGAGGTCTCGGTGAACCCGCCGACGGTGATGAAGCCCTCGGGCGCGACCGAGTCGCCGGGACGCTCGGCCGGCAGCACCCGCACCGCGAACGGGATCTCCCCGGGGCGGACCCGGAACGAGCGAGGTGGCTGAAATCTGACAGTCACGTTCTGCTCGGTGCCCGGGTAGACGCTCAGCTCCGGAGGGTCGAGGACCGTCCACTGTGCGACCTCGCCGACCACTTCGAAGCGGTACGCCTCCACCACATCGGAGTTGTTGCGCACCGTCAACGCGCAGGTCAGCTCGTTGCCTGGCAGAATTTCGAGCGGAGTCTGCTCCAGCACCGCGTACGTGGTCATGCGCCAGACCGTAGAGGGTTTCCGGGCGGAGGGGACCGGACGCTCGGCTACCCCATCGGGCAGAACGTGAGGGCCGTTGAGTCCACGTTGAGTGGACGATGAATCACGAAGCCCAAAATCGGCTCTGTTGTTCTACCCAGGCGTTCCGGGCTTCAAACCAGCGGGGAGCAGATAAGTGGTCACCACCAGAATTCCGGTCTACCTCTACGCCGACGACCCGATCTCGCACGCCGGCATCGCCGGTCAGCTGCGGCCCCGGCCCGAGGTCAGGGTCGTCGCCGCCGATGAGCTCGCCGAGGCCGAGGTGGCCATTGTGGTCACCGACGCGGTCACCGACGAGACCGTGCGGATGTTGCGCAGCCTTCGCGCCGAGGGACTGCAGAACCTGGTGGTGGTCTCCACCCAGCTCAACGACGCCGACCTGCTCGCCGTGGTGGAGATCGGCGTGGCCGGGCTGGTCCGCCGGTCCGAGGCTACCGCAGACCGGCTGGTCGCGGTCGTGACGAGCGCCGCCTCCGGCGACGGCGCGGTGCCGCCCGACCTCCTGGGCCGGCTGCTCACCCAGGTGAGCCGGGTGCAGCGACAGGTGCTGGCGCCGCGCGGGCTGACCTTCACCGGGCTGGCCGAGCGCGAGATCCTGGTGCTGCGCCTGGTCGCCGACGGCTTCGACACCGCCGAGATCGCCGGCAAGCTCTCCTACTCGCAGCGGACGGTCAAGAACGTGCTGCACGACATCACCAGCCGCCTGCATCTGCGCAACCGGGCCCACGCGGTGGCCTACGCCCTGCGACACGGCCTCATCTAAGAGGCAAGGACAAGACCTTAACGTCACGGCCGAGCGAAACGAGGTCGTGACGTTGCCCGGTGGGGCATCCGCAGATGCCCTAAGGGCTGTCCGGTCCGCTGATGTGACAACGGGACGAGTAGGCCACGGTTGAGCACTATGGACGCTCGGGCGCAAATCGGGGGCGCGACGACGGCTGCCCGGACGCCGAGGGCACGGCGTCGCGTCGCCCTGCTGACGGTGCCGTTGCTGGCCCTGGCCACCGCGGTGGTCTGGGTGGCGGGCCGGCCCGCACAGGCCGCGCCCGGCGACCCGGTGCCGTACCGCGTGGGTTATGCCAGCGCCGACGTGCCGGTGCTCGCCGCGGCCGTGCCCGGTGGGCCGACCGGCGGCGACGCGCTGCCCCGGCCCGACACGACCACGCCGGCCCAGGACCCGGGCTCGCGCCTGGGCGGGCTGGTCTTCATCACCCGGCGCGACGGGCACCGCGACGGCGACCTGCGCTACCGTGCCCCCGGCGCGGTCCAGTCGGTGTCCCTGCTGGCCGACGACTTCGACGACCGCGACCCGCAGCTCTCCCCGGACGGGCTGACCGTCGCGTTCGAGTCCGACCGGGGCGGCCAGCCCGACATCTGGACGATCGGCGTCAACGGCCAGGGCCTGACCCGGATCACCGACCACCCGGCCGACGACACCACGCCGAGCTGGTCGCCCAACGGTGACCGGATCGCCTTCGGCAGCGTCCGGGACGACCCGGCCGGCGACATCTACACCGTGCGCCGGGCCGACAAGGTGATCACCCGGATCGCCGCCGACAAGGCCGCCGACTCCCAGCCCGCCTGGTCGCCGCTGGGCGTCATCGCGTTCACCACGTCGCGCTTCTCGACCGCCGAGCAGCCGGGCGCGGTGGTCGCCACCATCCCCGACGGCAGCACCCAGGTGACCCGGATCGTCACCGGCGAGGAAGCCGCCTGGTCCCCGGACGGTCAGCGGCTGGCCTTCACCTCCCGCACCTCCGACCCGTCCGGCGACATAGCGGTGCTGAACGTGCTCACCGGCGGCCTGGCCCAGGTGGCCCGCAACCCCGGCCGGGCCGAGACCCACCCGACCTGGAACGGCGCCACCGTCGTCTACTCGGACGTCGCCGTGGCCGAGGACGGCAGCGCGGACATCTGGTCGTCCGACGCCGCCGGGCTCGACCGCGAGGACCACACCCAGCGCGCGGGCGCCGACGAGACCGCGCCGGCCTACTCCAAGGACGGCTTCCGGCTGGCCTACTCCGAGAAGCGGCCGCAGCCCGACCAGGAGTCGCCGGGCAGCTCGCGGATCGTGCTGGCCGACGCCGAGGGCGGCAACCCGCAGCCGCTGACCAACTTCGCCGACAACCAGGTCGACGACGACCCGGTCTGGTCGCCGGACGGCACGCTGGTCGCGTTCGGCCGGACCCGGCCCGACGAGAGCAGGTCGGTGGTCGTGGTCCGGGTCGCCGACGGCGTCGTGGTCGGCACCATCCCGGTGCCGTGGCGGCTGCGCGCGGCCGACACCAAGCCGGCCTGGTCGCCCGACGGCACCCGGATCGCCTTCGTCCGGCGGCAGGTGCGGAAGCCGCCCCACATGGTCATCCCGGGCCCGACCGACCGGCGGCTCAACCCCGGTGGCTCGTACACGATCGACCAGCTCGTGAAGACCCCGGCGATCCTGCCGACGCCCGACATCGTGCTGCTCGTGGACACCACCGGCAGCATGGGCGCGGCGATCGAGAACGTGAAGGCCAACCTCAGGACGGTCGTCGACCAGGTACGGGAGGCTCAGCCCAAGGCGCAGTTCGCGGTGGCCAGCTTCCGTGACCAGGCGAACCAGGCGACTCTCTTCAAGATGCACCAGCGACTCACGTCGGACGCGGACGCCGTTCAGGCCGGGGTGAACCAGCTCGCCATCGACCCGAAGGACCCCGGCGGCGACGACACCGAGGACTGGGGCTTCGCGCTGGACAAGCTGAACAACGTCTCGACCACCGGCTGGCGGAGCGACAGCAACCGGATCATCGTGCTGATCAGCGACGCGCCCACCCACAACCCGAGCAACAAGACCGAGCTGGTGACCACGGTCACCAAGCTGAAGCAGAGCGCCACCCGGGTGGTCGGCGTCGACCTGGGCGGCCTCGACCTGGCCGCGCCGTTCCCGGGCTGCCAGGGCCTCTGCTCCAAGCAGGGCACCTACGTCACCAAGGAGACCGCCGGCCAGCTGATCAAGACGGTCAACGACGACGACGTGTCCAAGGCGATCCTCACCGGCCTGCGCAACCTCGTCATCCAGGTCACGCCGACGATCGGCCAGTGCGACACCGGGCTGCGGGTCTCGTTCGACCCGGCCGCGCCGACCCGGGTCCGCAGCGGCGCCGACGTGCACTACAAGCAGACCGTCACGATCACCGACGACCACGACCCGGGCACCGTGCTGCACTGTGCCGTCTCGTACCCGATCGACCCGAACCCGGACGGCGACCAGGAGGTGTACCAGGCGCCGGTCACGGTCACCGTCAACGACCCGGAGCTGCCCCTGGTCACCGTCGACGACGTGACGGTCCTGGCCCGGGACGAGTACGGCGCGCCGGTCGACTACCCGTCGGGCGCGGTGGCCGCCGACGGCACCTCGCTGACCCCGACCTGCACGCCGCCGCCCGATGAGACCGAACCCTTCCCGGTCGGGCAGACCACGGTGACCTGCACGGCCGAGGACGCGGACGGCAACGTCGGGCAGGACACCGCGCTGATCGCGGTGATCGACCCCAACGCCGACAACAAGAACCGCGTCTACATGTCGTCGCTGGCGGCCGCCCTGGACGGCCCGGTCACCTTCCTCGACGAGATCGACATCAGCCTCAACGCCGCGGCCGGCTGCCCGGCCGCGGTGAACGACGACGCGCCGGCGTTCTCGCCGGACGGCAACTCGGTGGCCTTCACCGCCGACGGCAAGGTCTGCGTGACCGACCCGGCCGGGCTGCTGCCCCGGCAGTTCACCAGCTCGGACGGGCCCCGGGCGGAAGACCCGGCCTTCTCGCCGGACGGGGCCGTGCTGGCGTACACGTCGATCGTGACCTCCGGGGAACAGGCCCGCCGCACCCTGCGCACCCTCCCGGCGGCCGGCGGCAACCCCAGCGTGCTCATCGACACTCCGGGCGAAGCCTTCGACGTCGCGTTCCGGCCGCTGGCCGCGGGTCTGACCCTGTCGCTGACCGCGACGCCGCCGAAGGTGACGCAGGGCGACGACCCGATCCGGCTGACCCTGGTCGCGACCAATACGACCTCGGCGCCGGCCAGCCGGGTCTGGCTGTCCGTGCTGGTGCCGACGAGACAGCCCGAGGTGCGGTCGATCGGTGACCTCGCGCCGGGCGCCTCGGCCACGGTCGACCTCGACGTGGACACCGCGACGCCGCTCGCCGGCGTGGTGCAGGCCATGGTCACCGGCCAGTTCCCGGGCGGCCTGCCCAGCTTCGCGGTGGCGACGACGACCATCGAGATCGGGCCCAAGGGTGTCGTCGAGCCGGAGGATCCGGTCAAGCCGAAGACGTTCACGCCGACCCTGACCGCCGAACCCGGCATCGGCACGCCCGGCTTCGTCACGATCGCGGTCGGCCGCGGCTTCAAGCCGGGCACCACGGTGACCCTGACCTGGAAGCCCGGGATCAAGGCGCCACAGCGGGTGAAGGTCGGCCGGGACGGGCGGTTCCGGGCCCAGGTGCTGATCTTCCACCGCGACCAGCTGGGCCCGCGCAAGCTCGTCGCCGAGGGAACCGGCATGGACCTGACCGACCCGGAGGCCGAGATCGCGGCGGAGTTCCTGGTGGTTCCCGGCGGGCAGGACCCGGCGGACTGGGCAGTGCGGAGGTGATCGCATGATTCACGAGGTGGACGACGCTCTGCGACAGCTGTTGCGGCACGAGGTGTTGCGCAGCGGCGACGTGGACATCGTGCTGGAGGCGCCGACCAAGGACTGGGCCGCCCGGCGCAACGCGCCCACGGTCAACCTGTACCTCTACGACATCCGGGAGGACATGCGGCGCAAGTCGCGGGGCCGGATCAACGAGTACGACGACCAGGGCAAGATCACCGCCCGGCACCTGCCACCCCGCTACTTCAAGCTGTCCTACCTGGTCACCGCCTGGACCCAGCGGCCCGAGGACGAGCACCGGCTGCTGTCCGCGCTGCTGACGTCGATGCTGGCCTACGACGCGCTGCCGGTCGACATGCTGACCGGCTCGCTGCTCGAGATGGGCATGCCGGTGCCGATCACGGTGGCTCTGCCGCCGCCGGAGGACCGGGCGTTCGCCGACGTGTGGTCCGCGCTCGGCGGCGAGCTCAAGCCGTCGCTCGACGTGGTCGTCAGCGCGCCGGTCGACTCCGGCCGCCGCGCCGAGGCCGCGACCATCGCGTCCGAGGGTGTCCTGCTGTCGATGGACGGCGACGACCCGGTGCGGCACCGGCCGGCCCCCGAGCTCCCGGCCGGCAGCAAGCCGGCCGAGGAGGCCCGCGTGGCCATGGTCCGGATGCGCCGGGACCCGGGCGCCACGTGAACGCGCTGCCCGGTCTGCTGGGGCGGCTGGCCGACCTCGAGAAGCGGATCCGCGACGCGGTCAACACCCGGCGCAAGCGCGACCCCGCCCCGGACGACCCGTTCCGGGGGCTCTACCTCTCCGACGAGATCATCGACGCGCTGCTCGAGCAGAACCGCGACCCGGCCACCGTGCCCTGGGCCGACGAGCCCGCGGCCGAGCCGGCGGTGCTGCCGGCCGGCTTCGGCCTCTCGGCGCTCGACGTCGAGCTGCTGATGGTCGCGGTGGCGCCCGACGTGGACAGCCGGTACGAGCAGTTCTACGGCTACCTCAACGACGACGTCACCCGGCGCCGGGCCACCGCCGGCCTGGCGCTGCGGCTCTGCGGCCTGGCCGAGGGCTCGGCCGCCGGGCGCTCGCGGCTCGGCGCCGACTCGCCCCTGGTCCGCAACGGGCTGCTCGTGGTCGAGGACCCGGACCGGCCGTTGCTCTCGCGCACCCTCCGGGTGCCCGACCCGGTGGTCGCCCACCTGCTCGGCGACCTGCGGGTCGACCCGGCGCTCGGCCCGGTGCTGACCGCGCCGATCGACCCGGTCGACGACCTGCCCGGCGCGGACGTCGTCGCCCGCGCCCTGACCAGCGGCGCCCGCCTGCTCTACCTGCGCGAGCGCAGCGGCGGCAGCGGCCCGGCGCTGGCCGTGACCGGGCTGCACGCGCTCGGCCGGCCGGCCCTGGTGGTCGACGCGGAACGGCTCGGCCACCGGCCCGAGCTGGTCCGGCCGCTGCTGCGCGAGGCGCTGCTGACCGGGGCCGGGGTGGTGCTCGGCCCGATCGGCAGTGGCGCGTCGCCGCCCGGCGGTCTGCTGGAGGTCTTCACGGGTACGGACGCCCCGCTGCTCGTCCACGGCACCACCGGCTGGGACCCGCGCTGGGGCCACCGGCCGCCGCTGCACCTGGACGCCGAGGCGGTGCCGGCCGCGATCCGGGCCGCCGTCTGGCGCGAGTCGCTCGACGGCAAGCTCGCGCCGGGCGTCGACCCGGCCGCGGCCACCGCACACTTCACCCTCGGGCCGCCGCAGATCCGCCGGGCGGCCGAGGCGGCGGTGCTGGCCGCCAACGCCGAGGGCGAACTGGTCGACGTGCGGCGGTTGCGGCAGGGCGCGCGTACCCAGAACGCGGCCGGACTGGAACGCCTGGCCCGCCGCATCGAACCCGGCGTCGGCTGGGACGACCTGGTGCTGCCGCCGGCCGTGCTGGCCCAGCTCGGCGAGCTGGCCGGCCGCGCCCGCCACCGCGAGCGGGTGCTGCAGGAATGGCGGATGCGCCCGGGCGGCGGCCGGGGGATCGGCGTGGTGGCGCTGTTCGCCGGCGACTCGGGCACCGGCAAGACGATGTCGGCCGAGGTGGTGGCCGGGTCGCTCGGCCTCGACCTGTACACGGTCAACCTGGCCACGGTCGTCGACAAGTACGTCGGCGAGACCGAGAAGAACCTGGAGCGGATCTTCACCGAGGCGGCCGGGGTGAACGGCGTGCTGCTGTTCGACGAGGCCGACGCGATCTTCGGCAAGCGTTCCGAGGTACGCGACGCGCACGACCGCTACGCCAACATCGAGAGCGCGTACCTGCTCCAGCGGATGGAGTCCTTCGACGGGGTGGCGATCCTGGCCACCAACCTGCGGGCCAACCTGGACGACGCGTTCACCCGCCGGCTCGACGCGGTGATCGACTTCCCGGTGCCGGACGAGGAACACCGGGCGGCGTTGTGGAACGTCTGCATCGGCCCCGACGTGCCCCGGGCCGACGACATCGACCTGACCTTCATGTCCAAGCAGTTCGACCTGGCCGGCGGCCACATCCGGGCGGCCGCGGTCACGGCGGCCTACCTGGCGGCGGCGGCCGGTCGGCCGGTCGGCATGCTCGACCTGGTCGGCGCGGTGGCCCGGGAATACCGCAAGCTGGGCCGGCTCTGCCTCGACCGGGAGTTCGGCAAGTACCTCGCGCTGGTCACCTGAGGCCGGTTGCCCTTTCGGGCGGCCGGGCCTGCCCGCCGGATCGCGCCAACGAACCTGTCGATCGTCGCGGTCCGGTGTGACTCTGGGCGGTGGAGCAGACGATCCTCAAGGGGGCGGCTATGCACGGTCACGACCAAGGCCAGGAGAGCGAGTTCCGGCCCAAGGCCGACCGCGTCGAGCGCGAGGACACCGACCTTTCGATGAAGGCCGCGGTGGCCGGCCGGACCGATGTGCTCGGCCAGGGCGGCATGCTCGGGCTGCAGCGCGCGATCGGCAACTCGGGTGTGAACTCCATGATGGAGCAGGAGCGTTCGCCGGTGCTCGACGTGGTGAACGGCGGCGGGGGCTCGTCGCTGGACAACGACACCAAGGCGGACATGGAGGGCCGGTTCGGCACCAGCTTCGGCGACGTCAAGGTGCACACCGGCGGCGCCGCGCACGACTCGGCCAAGGCGGTCAACGCGCAGGCGTACACGGTCGGTCCGAACATCGTGTTCCAGGACGGCAAGTACGACCCGGGCTCGGACTCGGGCAAGCACATGCTCGCGCACGAGCTGACCCACGTGGTGCAGCAGCGCAGCGGCCCGGTCGACGGCTCGGACGCGGGCGGCGGCGTGAAGGTCAGCGACCCGTCCGACCGCTTCGAGCGGGAGGCCTCGTCCAACGCCGATCGGCTGATGTCGGCCGACGCGCACGCCGGTCACAACCACGACGCCGCCCCGGCCGCGCCGGGCGTGCAGCGCGTGGAGGACGAGTCGGCCGTGCAACGCGTCGAGGACCAGCCCTCGGTTCAGCGTGAGGGTGAGGACGAGGACGAGGCGCCGGCCGAGGTGCAGGGTTACGTGCAGCGCGAGGAGGAGGCCGGCGAGGAGGAAGAGGCGACCTCCTAGTCGGATAGGCGACGCCGGCCGCGACCACCCTCGGCGGGGGCCGCGGCCGGCGTGTTTCCGCAGGCCACCGAGGAACTTGTCGATCTCCTGCCCGATGGGGCACCGACGAGTTCCCTCCCGACCGAACGCCGGGTCATTGTTCGCCCTCCCGGGCTGGCTGAGCATGAACACCAGAGGCAAACCCACCGGGCTGCCCTGGATCCACTGTGAATCAAAGGAGGCACGCGATGCCCACCTATCTCTCCCCGGGTGTGTACGTGGAGGAGGTCGAGGCCGGTTCGCGACCCATTGAAGGTGTGGGCACCGCGGTGGCGGCTTTCGTCGGCTTCGCTCCGCAGGGACCGGTGCACACGCCGACGCTGGTGTCGAACTGGACTCAGTACAGCCAGACGTTCGGCGAGTTCGCCGAGGGCCAGTACCTCGCGCACGCGGTGTACGGCTACTTCCTCAACGGCGGCGGCAACTGCTACATCGTGCGCATCAACGGCACGCAGGACGGCAGCAACGGCAGCGCGCCGATCGCCCAGCCCCAGGCCCAGCTCGGCGGCTACCGGGTCGTCGCCCGCGAGCTGCCCGCCGGCCAGGCCAACAACAACATCACCGTCGAGGTCCACGACGCCGGTGAGGGTGCTCCCGACGACCGCGCCGTCCTGATCGTCAAGCAGGACGGCAAGGAGTCGGAGAAGTTCAACGTCACCACCAAGCGCGGCCGCGAGAACGTCGTCACCCAGCTCCGTGAGCACTCCAAGCTGATCACCGTCGAAGAGGTCGCCGCCGCCAACGGGCTGGCCAAGGGCACGGTGTCGCTGGTCGCCGAGCAGCCCGCCGTCCCGGCCCCGGTGCCGCACGCGGTCGTCGCCGACGACTACGTGGGCGATGTGGCCGAGCGCAGCGGCTTCGGCGGTCTCGAGGCGGTCGACGAGATCACCATGGTCGCGGTGCCCGACCTGATGAGCGCGTACCAGAACGGCTCGATCGACCTCGAGACGCTCAAGGCCGTGCAGCTGAGCCTGATCGCCCACTGCGAGCTGATGGGCAACCGGATGGCCGTCCTCGACCCGCCGCCCGGGCTGTCACCGCAGCAGGTGCGCGAGTGGCGCCAGGACCTGGCCGGCTACGACTCGAAGTACGCCGCGCTGTACTACCCCTGGGTCAAGGTCTTCGACCCGGCGACCGGCAGCAACGGCTTCGTCCCGCCGAGCGGCCACATGTCCGGCGTGTGGGCCCGCAACGACGCCACCCGCGGCGTGCACAAGGCGCCCGCCAACGAGGTCGTCCGCGGCGCCGTCGACCTGCAGACCCAGCTCACCAAGGCCGAGCAGGAGCTGCTCAACCCGATCGGCGTGAACTGCGTCCGGGCCTTCCCGGGCCGGGGCATCCGCGTCTGGGGCGCCCGTACCCTCTCGAGCGACCCGGCCTGGCGCTACCTGAACGTCCGCCGGCTCTTCAACTACCTCGAGGAGTCGATCCTCGTCGGCACCCAGTGGGTCGTCTTCGAGCCGAACGACGACGCGCTGTGGGCGCGGATCCGCCGCACCGTCGCGTCGTTCCTGGTCACCGAGTGGCGCAAGGGCGCGCTCTTCGGGCTCACCCCGGACGAGGCCTTCTACGTTCGCTGCGACCGGGAGACCAACCCGGCCGAGCAGATCGATCTCGGGCAGGTCACCTGCGAGATCGGTATCGCGCCGGTCAAGCCGGCGGAGTTCGTGGTGTTCCGCCTGGCCCAGATCAGCGGTGGCACCAGCCTGGTCAGCGAGTAATCCCCACCGGTCAGCAGCGAAAGGGTACCTGTCATGGCACTGCCTGATTTGGACAAATCCGTCGGCCACTCGTTCGGCCTCGAGGTCGACGGGATCATGATCTCGCAGATCCAGGAGGTCAGCGGGCTCAAGATGGAACAGGACGTCATCGAACTCAAGCAGAACACGAACGACGGCAAGTACATCATCAAGAAGCTGCCCGGCCGCCCCAAGGCGGGCGAGGTCACGCTGACCCGTGGCCTCTCCGGTGACAACAGCTTCGAGAAGTGGGTCAAGGACGCCCACTTCGGCAAGATGGGCGCGGCCCGCAAGGGCGGCGCGATCATCGTCTTCGACTACGAGGGCATGCCGATCAAGCGCTACAAGCTGACCAACGCCTGGCCCAAGAGCCTCGAGATCGGCTCGCTCAAGGCCGGCGACACCAGCGTGCTCACCGAGAAGATCGTCCTCACGTACGAGATGATGGAGGTCGAGTAAGACCATGCGACGCACCATGGCCGCCGTCGCGGACGCGCCGCCCGTCTCCGGTCCGGCGAGTCCGTCACCGCAACCGACCCTGCAGACGACGTTCGACTTCGAGCTGCCCCGGGGCTATGTGGACGACGAGGGCAGGGTGCACCGCAGCGGCACGATGCGGCTGGCGACCGGCCGGGACGAGCTTGTCCCGCTGCGTGACGACCGGGTCCGGGAGAACCCCGCCTACCTGACGGTGGTCCTTCTGGCCCGGGTCGTCACGAACATCGGCGACGTGACCGACGTGCACGCCGGGGTCATCGAGAACCTGTTCGCCACCGACCTCGCGTTCCTTCAGGACATGTACCGCCGGATCAACACCGAGGGACACACGCTGGCGAGCGTCGGCTGCCCGTCCTGCGGGCACTCGTTCGCGATCGACCTCGCGGGTGGGCGCCCGGGGGAATCGTGACGTACGCGGCCGACCGCCTCCACGAGGAGGTCGCGTACGTCGCCTATCACTTCCACTGGTCGCTGGACGAGATCCTCGACCTGGAACACCCGGATCGCCGTCGCTACGTGGCGGAGATCGCCAATATCAATACCCGCATCAGTCAAGGTCGGTGAGGTCTCATGTGGCCGTGGCGGCGTAAGCGTGACGAACCGGCGCCCGCACCCGCGCCGGCGCCGGTCGTGTCGCCGCGTCCGCCGGCCGATCAGTGGCGGCTCGTGGCGCCGATCCAGCGGGTGGTCGGCAACGACATCCTGGCCAACCCGGTGCAGCGGTTCAGTGGCTCGCTGGCGTCCTGGCAGGACCCGCGGTTCGTCGGCTCGCTCGGGCACGGCGTGGGCGCGGGGGAGCCGTCCGGGACGATCGGCGAGTTCGCCCGGCCGGCCACGGCCGTGCCCGACTATCCGGCCGGTTCGCTCCCGGCGATGCCGGTGGCCACACCCCAGCCGGCGCCCGAGACGGGGCGGAGCCTCGGTGGCACCGCCCACTTCACGGTCGCGCGCCTCGCCGAGCCGGCTTCCCGCCCGGCCGGCCCGGTCTTCCAGCCGGCCGAACCCGCCGTGGTCTCCCGTCTGGCCGAGCCGCAGACGGCCGATGAGCCGTCCCCCGTGGAGGCTGCGCCGCAGCCGGGGATGGACGCCGCGCCACTCACCTCGGAAGCGCCACTGAGCGCCGAGGCGCCGCCGATCGCGGCCGGATCGGAGGCCGCCGCGGCGCCGTCCGGCCCTTCACCCACGCCCCCGGCCGCCGCCGACCCGGCCATGCCGCTCGCGGCGCCCACCCAGCCGGCCGAGGTGCCGGAGCTGACCCAGCCGGCCGCGCCGACCCTGGGCGCGCAGGCGCCGCCGGTCGCGGAGCCGGAGGGTACGTCCGACGAGGGCGACGCGGTGCAGCGAATCCCGTCGGCCGACCTGACCCTGCCGCCCGTCCAGCGGACGGCCTCGTCCGACTCTCCGGTCCAGCGGGCCGTCGCCTCCGGGTCGACACCGCCTCCGGTGCAGCGAACCGGGTCGCCCGATGCCGTGCAGCGGGCCATCGCTCCCGGGTCGCAGGCAGACACCACCCCGATGCCGGTGGCCTCGCCCGCGGTGCCGGTGCAGCGCTCGACCGAGCAGACCGGCTCGCCGGTGCAGCGCTCGGCCGAGCAGACCGGGTCGCCGATGGAAGGCCTGGCCGAGACGCTGGCCGAGGCCGGCCCCGAGGGCGGCTCCGGGACGCCGGCCGAGGGTGCCACCGAGATGCCCGTGCAGCGCGCCGCCGATTCGGACGCCCCGCTGCTCAACGCGCCCCTTCAGCGGGCCCTGGCCGACGAGTCGCACCGCCACGACGACGAGCCGGGCGTGCAGCGGGTCGCCGCCGACGCCCCGGGCGCGGTGGCCCACGGCGACCACTTCCACCTGCCGCTGCCGGGCCGTGAGACCGCGCCCGTGCAGCGCAGCGAGACGACGGCGGCGCCCGCGCAGTTCGGCGGGACGTCGGCCGCGCCGCCGAGCGGTACGACGCCCGCGCGGTTCAGCGAGACCACGCCCGTGCAGCGCAGTGCCACGGCCGGGTCGCCGCGCCGGCTCGGCCTGGGCGAGCCCATCGACCCGGCCGCCGTGCAGCGGTTCGACGACGGCGGTGTGGCCCTGCCCTTCGTCCAGCGGCTCGACGAGCCCGCCGCGGTTCACGGAACCGAGAGCGCCCACGGGTCGGACGGTGGCTTCGACGACTTCCGGCCGGTGCCGGCCGAGGCGCCCGCGCTGCCGATCGACGTTCCGACCGGCTCCGAGCCGTCCGCCGGGCCGGACCGCCCGGCGATGCCCTTGCCGTCGGCAAGCACACCACCCTCGGTGCAGCGACTGGGACTCGGTGGTCCGCTGGACGAGGGCTCGCCGTTGCTGGCGTCGGGCCCGATGGTCCCGATGTTCTCGGTCCCCGGCGTGCCCGCCCCGTCGGCGGGCGGCGCCACGGCGCCGGCCGCGTCGTCGGTCCAGCGGTCGGCCGAACCGGATCTCCCGGTCGCGGTGAGCCACGGCGGCCCGATGGCCGGCCCGGGGTCGAACGGTCCGGCGGTGCCGGTGCCCATGCCCGCCGCGCCGACCGCATCGGTCTCGGCCGCGCCGGTGCTCCCGGTGGTGTCCCGGCTGGTGGGGGACCGTCCGTTGCGCCCCGCGCTGTCCGGCCTGCCCACCGCGCAGCCGACGGCGACCGGCGCCTCGATCGCTCCCGGCCCGAGCCCGGCCGACCTGCCGGCCGTGCCGGTGGCCCAGCTGCTGGCCGAGCCCCCGGCCGGCGCGCCGATGCGGGCCGCGGTGCCGCTGCCGACCTACTCGACGTCCGGGGCCGGGCCGGCCGGCGTGCAGCGGTCCGCGACGACGGCGACCGCGGCCGCGGCGGCGTCGCCGATGCGCCTGGCCACCGCCCGACCGGCCGAGAGCATGACCTCGATGTCGAGCGCGAGCCCGTACGCCGACCCGAACTATTTCGACGCCCCGCCGATCACCGTGTCGCGGCAGGTCACGGTGAGCGCGTCGGCCGAGAACCCGGTGCCGACCGTGTCCCGGGCCTCCGACGGCGGCGCCACCCCGGCGCCCGCCACCGAGGCCACCGCGGCCCCGGGCGCCCCGGCCGGCGCGGCGGGCGCGGCCGGTGCGGTCGGGGCCGCCACCCAGCCCGACGAGCTGGTCAAGAAGCTGTTCGATCCGTTGTTGCGCCGGCTCAAGGCCGAGCTGCGCCTGGACCGGGAACGCCGCGGGTCGCTCACCGACCTGCGGCACTGACCCGGCCGAGCCGAAGTACGAAGGGAGAGTTCGATGCCGGACCTGGAAGAGTCGGTCGCCGTCTTCTTCTCCGTCTCCATCGACGGCGAGGACCTCGGCGCGTTCATCAGCTGCGACGGCCTGGGCTGCGAGTTCGTCGTCGAGCAGCGCGAGGAGGGCGGCAACAACGGCTGGATCTGGCAGCTGCCGACCCGGATCAAGTTCACCAACATCAAGCTGTCCCGGCCGGTCACCAAGGACACCGAGAAGATCGCCGCGTGGTTCATGCGGATGGCTTCGGGCGTCCAGCGGAAGACCGCCACCATCGAGGCGCGCAACGCCAAGAACGACGTGATCGCCCGGTGGGGCCTGATGGGGGTGATCCCGGTGCGCTGGACCGGTCCGCAGATGAGCGTCGACAGCCCCAAGCTGGCCACCGAGACCCTCGAACTCGCCCACCACGGCTTCATGGGCGGCGGGGCGGCGGCCAAGAGCGGAGGTCAGGGACGATGAAGTCGCCCGTCGCGTTCACCTCGCCCGGCTCGGTCAGCGCCGGTGGCGCCGCCACCGGGGCCGGTGGCCAGGCCCCGGCGCCGGCCCCGTCCAACCTGCAGAAGGCCCAGCTCGAGCTGCGGGACCCGCCGTCCGACGGCAGCACGGCCACGGCCAGCGGCGGCGTCATCGGGGTGATCAAGTTCCAGTACAACCCCAAGGAACTGACGGTCGCCAAGAACGCCAAGTGGAAGCGGGACTCCAACCGCAACGCGGCGAAGAGCGCGCCGCCGGAGTTCACCGGGTCGGACCCGAGCAAGCTGACGCTGGAGATCTTCCTCGACGCCACCGACAAGATGGACGACGGTGTCGTGAAGAAGGTGGAGATGCTCTTCTCCTGCTGCGTGCCGACCACGACGAGCCGCAACAACAAGAAGGGCTCGCCGCCCTGGGTGATCTTCTCGTGGGGCGGGCTGACCGGATTCCCGTCCTTCGTCACCTCGGTGAGCTGCAAGTACACGCTGTTCACGCCGAGCGGCCTGCCGGTCCGGGCCGTCGTCACGGTGGCGCTGGAGGAGATCTCGGGCGAGCAGGGCGGCCAGAACCCGACCTCGGGCGCGCTCGCCGCCCGGGACACCCACACCGTCATCGCCGGCGACACCCTGCCCTCGGTGGCCTACCGGTCGTTCGGCGACCCGAACGCGTGGCGGGCCATCGCCGAGCTCAACGACATCGACGACCCGATGCGCCTGGAACCCGGCTCGCGGCTGCTGATCCCGGCGGCCGAGGAGGTGGAGGCGCGTCATGGCGAATGAGAGCTTCTCCAACACGCCGGTCGTCACCGTGAACGGCAACGCGCTCCCGGCCGACCTGGCGGCCATGCTGTCACTGGCCTATGTGGACGACAGCCGCAACCTGCCGGACGTCTTCGTGCTGCGGTTCCGCGACCCGGGCTCGATCGTGCTGAAGAAGGCCGGCTTCGCCATCGGCGTCAAGGTCAAGGTGTCCGTGCAGACCGCCGAGCCGGGCGGCCCGAAGGACCTGATCGAGGGCGAGGTCACCGCGCTCGAGCTCGACCTCGACCCGACCGGGACGATCACCGAGGTCCGCGGCCAGGACGTCGCCCACCGGCTGTTCCGCGGTCGCCGGGTGGCCGCGTACCCGGGAATGAGTCTGGGTGATGTGGTCCGCAAGGTCGCGCAGCGCGCGAAGGTCGACATCGGCAAGGTCGACAACGTGCCGGGCGTGGGCGCGGGCAAGGACGGCCAGCTCTCGCAGAACAACGTGAGCGACTGGGAGTTCCTGTCGCAGCTGGCCGACCTGGTCGGCGCGCACCTGGCCGTCGAGGAGGGCAAGCTCTGCTTCCAGCTGCCCGAACCGCCGGCCAAGGCGCCCACCACCGACGCCAAGGCCACCACCAGCCCGCTGGTGCTGGAGGCGCACCGCAACCTGGTGTCGTTGCGGGCCACGGTCCGCGCCTCGAACCAGGTTCCCACCGTCGAGGCGTACGGCTGGGACATGGAGCACAAGCAGGCGGTGACCGCGACGGCGACGCCGCGTACCCCCGGCATGGAGGTGCCCGGCGCCAAGCCGACGGAGATCGCGGCCAAGGTCGGCGCGCCTCCGCTGCGGGCCGCCGACCCGGCCTGGCAGACCACCGAGACCGTGAAGGCGGTGGCCACCTCGCTGGCCGACCAGCTCGGGGGATCGGCCGTGGAGCTGGACGGCGTGGCGAAGGGCAACCCGTCGCTGCGGGCCGGCGCCGCGGTCGCGCTGACCAACGTCGGCGAGCCGTTCACCGGCAAGTACGTGCTCACCCAGACCCGGCACACGTTCAGCCCGACCGACGGCTACCGGACCATGTTCACGGTGGCCGGGCGGGCCGAGCGCTCGCTCTACGACCTGTCCGGCGGCGGCGCCGGCGGCGGCCTCCCGGCCGAGGTGATGAGCGGCCTGGTGCCGGGGCTGGTCAGCGACATCAAGGACCCGCGCAAGCTGGGCCGGGTCAAGGTGACGTTCCCGTGGCTGGACAAGGAGTACGTGACCGGCTGGGCCCGCGTGGTGCAGCCCGGGGCCGGGGCCAGCCGGGGCGCGCTGGTGCTGCCCGAGGTCAAGGACGAGGTGCTGGTCGGCTTCGCGCACGGCGACCCGGACAACGCGTACGTGCTGGGTGGCATGCACAACGGCACCGACAAGCCGCCCAAGCTGGAGACCGAGCCGGTCGACGGCGGCAGCGGCGCGGTCGCCGTCCGCGGTTTCGTCTCCCGCAAGGGCCACAGCATCCAGTTCATCGAGGACGGCGGGGTGCTGATCGCCACCGGCGACGGGAAGCTCTCGGTGCGGCTGGACGTCAAGTCGGGCACGGTCGAGGCCAAGGGCGACCAGATCAAGCTGACCGCGACCAAGACCGTCGAGATCAAGGGCCCGAACGGCGTGAAGATCGACGCCGGCTCCGGCGCCCTGGACATGAAGGGCATGACCGCCTCGCTGGCCGGCCAGTCCAAGACCGACGTCAAGGCCTCCGGCCCGGTGACCGTCTCCGGCACCCCGATCAAGCTGAACTAGAAGAGGAGCAGTCATGGGCATGCCCGCCGCCCGGGTCACCGACATGACCCCGCACCCCGGGGTGATCACCGGTCCCGGGGTGCCGACCGTGCTGATCGGTGGCATGCCCGCGGCCGTGGTCGGCGACCTGCACACCTGCTCGTTCCCGCAGCCGCCGCACCCGCCGACCCCGATCATCCCGCCCGGGTCGCTGACCGTGCTGATCGGCGGGAAGCCGGCCGCGCGGGTGGGCGACAAGTCCGGCTGTGGCGCGCCGATCCTGCCGCCCGGCTGCCCGACCGTGCTGATCGGCTGAGGGGGCTGACACGATGCAGGATCCGCAACGGTTCGTCGGCGCGGGGTGGGCGTTCCCGCTGCGCACCGACGCCACCGGCTCGATCGCGCTGGTGCGTGGCGACCGCGAGATCGTCGAGAGCATCCGGCTGATCCTCGGCACCGCCCCGGGCGAGCGCCCGATGCGGCCGGAGTTCGGGTGCAACATCCACGAGCTGGTCTTCGCGCCGGCCGACGCGTCCACGGCCGGGCGGATCGCGTACGAGGTGCGCGTCTCCCTGGAGCGCTGGGAGCCGCGCATCGAGCTGCTCGACGTACGCGTCGGCTTCGCGCCGGGCCGCTCCGAGACGCTGCTGATCGACATCGACTACGCCATCCGCGGCACCAACGACCCCCGCAACCTGGTCTTCCCCTTCTATGTCATCCCCTCGCGCGGCGGCGACGCCCAGGACGAGATCGAGGCCGGCCCGTCCGCCATGGCCCGTATTACCGGAGGAAACTGATGCCGCTGCCGGTGCCCAACCTCGACGACCGCCGGTTCCAGGATCTGGTCGACGAGGCGAAGCGGATGGTGCAGGAGCGGAACCCGGAGTGGACCGACCACAACGTGTCGGACCCCGGTGTCACGCTCATCGAGACGTTCGCGTTCATGACCGATCAGCTGATCTACCGCATGAACCGGATGCCCGACCTGCACCTGCTGCGCTTCCTCGACCTGATCGGGGTGTCCCTGCTCCCGCCCACGATGGCTTCGGCCGACGTGACCTTCTGGCTGTCCGCGGTGCAGGACGAGGTGGTCACCGTGCCGGGCAACTCGCAGGTCGCCACGGCGCCGACCGAGACCGCCGACCCGATCGTCTTCACCACGCTCAAGGAGCTGCGGATCGAGCCGTCCCGGCTGGAGCGGATGATGACCGCGACGTCCGACGGCAACCCGGTCGAACGCACCGAGGACCTGAAGTCCGGGGTGCCGATCCCGGTCTACACCACCGAGCCGCAGGCCGGCGACGCGGTCTACTTCGGCCTGTCCAACCCGGTGCCCGGCGGCGCCGTGCTGCTCCGGGTCGAGTGCGAGGCGGAAGGCGTCGGCGTCGACCCGCGCTACCCACCGTGGGAGTGGACCGCGTGGGACGGCGACGGCTGGGTGCCGTGCGAGGTGGGCAAGGACTCGACCGGTGGCTTCAACCGGACCGGCGACGTGATCCTGCACCTGCCGGCCTCGCACGCCGCGTCGGTACTGGGCCGGCAGCGGGCCGGGTGGCTGCGGTGCAAGGTGGTGGAGCCGGACGTCGGCCAGCCGCCGTACCGGCTGTCGCCCAAGCTGACCTCGGCCGTGGCCAGCACGGTCGGCGGTACCACCCGCGCGGTGCACGCCGAGGTGGTGCGGGACGAGACGCTCAGCCTCTCCGAGGGCGTGCCGGCCCAGCGGTTCCCGCTGGCCCGCCGCCCGGTGGTCGCCTCCGACGAGCCGATGGTCCTCGAGGTGGCCGGCGGCGACGGCTGGCAGGAGTGGCGCGAGGTGTCGTCGTTCTCCGAGTCCGGCCCGGAGGACCTGCACTTCATGGTCGACCGGAACAGCGGCGAGGTGGTCTTCGGGCCGGTCGTCCGGGAGGCGTCCGGCGATCTTCGCTACTACGGCGACGTGCCGCCGAAGGGCGCGCCGATCCGCGTGCGGCGCTATCTGACCGGCGGCGGCCGGCGGGGCAACGTGGCCCGCGACTCGCTGACCGTGCAGCGGAACCCGGTGCCGTTCGTCAGCACGGTGACCAACCGCCGCCCGGCCTCCGGTGGCGTGGACGGCGAGACGGTGAAGGACGCCGCGGTGCGCGGGCCGCTCAGCCTGCGTACGCGGTATCGCGCGGTGACCGCCGAGGACTACGAGCTGCTGGCCCGGGAGGCCGCGCCCGAGGCGGCCCGGGTGCGGTGCGTGCCGGTGGGTCCCGACTCGGCGGCGGTCCGCGTGCTGGTGGTGCCCGCGGTCGCGCCCAGCGACGACGGCACCACCGACTTCGCCGACCTCAAGCCCAAGCCGGACATGCTCGCCCGGATCGCCCGCTACCTCGACGAGCGGCGCTGCCTGGGCGCCCGGATCTCGGTCGAGCCGCCGTACTACCAGGGCGTCACGGTGGTGGCGTCGGTCGTGGCGCGCCGGCGCAGCACCCCGGAGGACGTCCGCGAACAGTCCCGCGACGCGCTGTACGCGTACCTCGACCCGATCTTCGGCGGGCCCGAGGGCGACGGGTGGCCGTTCGGGCGCCCGGTGCAGGCCGGTGACATCTACGCGGTGCTGCAGCGGCTGCCCGGCGTCGACCTGGTCGAGGACGTGCGGCTGTTCGGCGCCGACCCGATCACCGGCCAGCGCGGCAACCCGGTGCAGCGGCTCGACCTGCCCGGCAACGCGCTGCCGTTCTCGTTCGGGCACCAGGTCCGGGTGACGGGGAGCCACTGATGCGCCTCGGCACCCCCGGCGTCCCGACACCGCATCCGATCGGCGAGCGCCTGCCCGCAGTGTACCACGAGGACGAGTTCACCCAGCGGTTCACCAGTGGGCTCGACGACGTGCTGGCGCCGCTGTTCCTGACCCTGGACTCGTTCCCGTCGTACCTCGATCCGCGCCTCGCCCCGCCCGACTTCCTGGCCTGGCTGTCGCAGTGGGTGGCCTTCCCGCTGGACGACGCCTGGCCGATGGCCAAGAAGCGCGAGCTGGTCGCCAACGCGGTCTACCTGCACGGCCGGCGCGGCACCACGAACGCGCTGGAGTGGCAGGTGCGGCTGCTCACCGGGGGCGAGGTCGAGATCACCGACAGCGGGGTCTGCCGATCGAGCGAGCAGCCCGGCGAGGACGTGCCCGGCGACGAGCCGCCGTGGGTGACCGTCAAGGTCCGGGTGGCCGATCCCGCCACGGTCGACGCCGCCCGGCTGCGTTCGGCCGTGGTCGACGCGGTGCCCGCGCACGTGCGGGTGACCCTCGAGATCGAGCAGTCCTGAGATATCGGGTACGAGGAGAGATAAATGATCGTCTGTCCGGAGTGCGGGACCCGGAACCCGCCCGGCACACAGTTCTGCGGCGAGTGCGGCACGTTCCTCGAATGGGCCGGTGACGAGCCGGCGAAGACGTCCGCCGCCACCACGCAGACCGCGCGCGGCGGCGGCACCACCACCGCCGAGCCGGTGACGCCTCCGGCGCCCGACACCGCGCTGCCGCCGAAACCGCCGAAGCCGCCGGAACCGGCCAAGCCGGTCGTCGACGAGGCGCCGCGCCCGCCGCAGCCCAGGCCGGAGCCGCTGGCCCCGCGCCCGCCCGAGCCCGCGCCGAAGCCGGTCGAGGAGGCCGCCGCCCCCGACACCGGCATCCGGCTGGTCCAGCCGGACGCGAAGCAGCGCCGGTACACCCCGGTGGTCACCGACGAGCCGGCGACCGAGACCCCCGGCGACATCGAGTGCGCGAACTGCGGCGTCGGCAACCTGGCCACCCGCAAGTTCTGCCGGTCCTGCGGCCACCTGCTGGCCCGGCCGGCCGACGAGAAGAAGAAGTCGTGGTGGCGGCGGCTCCGGGACAAGATCCGGGGCAAGGGCCGGCGGTACGACGCGGGCACCCGGCGGGTGCAACGCGGCCGGAGCATGCTGCCGCGGCTGATCGCGGTGCTGGCGGTGATCGGTCTGGTGGTGGCCGCGTTCACCGTGCTGCCGACCAAGGTCTACCTCCAGCGCGCCATCACCGCCGTGCGGGACCGCACCGGTGACCCGGCGCCGGTGCGGGCGAAGGAGTTGCACGCGTCCACCTCGATCTACGGCGCCGACCCGACCCTGGTCGCCGACACCGCGACCAACCGGTTCTGGTCGCCGCAGAAACCATTCGCCGGTGCCTGGATCGAGGGCACCTTCGACCAGCCGGTGCGCCTGCTCAACGTGATCGTGAACGCGGGTGTCTCGAAGGAGCAGAAGAAGTTCATCTCCGAGGGCCGGCCGCACGACATCATCGTCACCACGACGAACGAGGACAACGAGCAGAAGGCGTTCCCGCTGGTGCTCCAGGACAAGCCGGGCCCGCAGAGCTTCGAGGTCAAGGTGAGCAACGTCAAGCGGGTCCGGCTGACGATCATCTCGTGCTACGACGACAAGAAGACCTTCTGCGGGATCGGCGAGCTGGAGTTCCTCAAGCGAGGTTAGGAAGCGTTGCGGACCAGGGTCTCGCTCGGCCCGGCGGTGATGCCGAGCGAGGCCAGCATGTCGGCGTAGCCGCGTTTCGCCCGGGCCGCGGCGGCCGGGCTTGGCACCAGCTCGCAGGCCTCGATCAGCAGCCGCCAGCCCGGGTCGCTGTACCGGTCGATCTCGACGCAGCGCCGGGCGGTCAGCATGGCGTCGGACACCGCCCCGGCGTCGAGCTGGAGCCGGGCCAGGTCGGCCGCGGCCTCGGCGGCGTGGCGCTGGAGCAGGGCGCGTTCCGGCACGACCCATTCCGCCGGGCCGTCCTCGGGGAGCAGTTCGCCGCCGTACGCGTGCAGGGCGACCCGCAGCGCGTACCTCCGGCCCGGGGTGTCTTCGGCCAGCTCACAGCGCTGCGCCTCGCCGAGGGCGGCGCGGAACCGGGCCACGTCGCTGACGCCGCCGCGGGGCAGGGCCAGCTCGTACGCCTCGCCGTGGCGCACGATCAGCTCGGACTGGCCGCGCCCGAGGCCCGGCTCGAGGAACGTGCGGAGGCTGGACAGCGCCACCTGGAGGCTGCGGGTGGCCTGGGCGATCGGCATGTCGGGCCAGAGCGCCTCGATCAGGTTCTCGCGGTGCACCGGCCGGCCGGCGTAGGTGGCCAGCAGCCGCAACGCCGCCCGGGTGCGTGGCTTGATCAGCGACAGGTCGAGTTCGACGCCGCGCCGGCGGATCCGGAAACCGCCCAGGCACCACACCTCGATCTCGGGCGGCTCGTCGGCCGTGGCCCGGCCGGCGGCGTTCCCGGCCCAGGCGGCGGCGACCGCGGCCGGCAGGCCACACTCGACGGCCAGCGCCGGGACGTCGGCGCGGGTGGCGCCGCACCGGGCCGCGGCGGCCAGCGCGGCCACCCGGGCCCCGGGCACGCCGGCCGACCGGGCCAGCGCGTCGGCCCGTTGCGCCTCGAGCTCGGCGTCGGCCAGCGAGTTCCGCGCCGCGGCCAGGGCCAGCAGCGACTGGGCCCACGCGGCCAGGGCGGCGGCGTCCACCTCGCGGCAGCGCTCCAGCCAGGCCGCGGCGTCGTCCACATCGGCCGCGTCGGGCTCCGCCGCCAGCGACCGGGCCAGGCAGATCATCCCCAGGGCGAGCACCGCGCCCCACTCGTCGGCGTCCCGGTCGCACTCGCGGATCACCGCACGCGCGTCGGCCAGCGCGTCGGCGTCGCCGCTGAGCGCCGCGCCGGCCCGGGTCAGCCGGACCAGCCACGGCAGCCGGGCGCGTTCGGCGTCGGCCAGCACCGCGGCCAGCCAGGCCTTGGCCTCGGGGTGCCGGCCGGAGGTGGCCAGCACCGCGTCGAGCAGCCGGGCGCCCAGCTCGGGCAGGTCGGCCGCCTCGGGCGAACGCTCGGGCAGGGTGCGGCGGACCTCGGCCACGTTACCGGCGATCAGGTGGGCGAGCGCGGCCACCAGCGGCTGGTCGGCCGAGGTGCTCGCGGTCAGCGCCGGGTGGCCGCGGACCGCCGACCGTAACCGGCCGAGGCCCGGGCCGGCCGGCGCGTGGCCGCCCGGCAGCCAGACCGCGATCGCGTGGCGCAGGGCGCGGACCGGCGACCGGCTGCGCTCGTCGCCCATGTGTTCCTCGGCCTGCCGCAGCCGCTCGACCGCGCCGGTCAGCCGGCCCCGGCCCAGCAGCTGGCGGGCCTCGGCGTAGATCAGCCACGGGTCGCCGGCCACCAGCCAGCCGGGCAGCAGCTCACGCCACGGCTCGATGTCTTCCTCGGCGACCTGGCCGCCCAGCTCGTCGAGCAGGCCGCGGACCTTGGCCCACTCCTCGGCCCGGGCGTACGCGCGGGCGCCCTCGACCCGGGCCCCTTCGGCCACGAGCTGTTCGGCCGCGCGGGCGTGCCACGCGCGGGCGCCCGCCTCGCCCAGCTCCTCGGCCAGCGTTCCGCCCAGGTGGGCGCGCAGCACGTCGTGGTAGCGGTAGGTCTGGCCGCCGTCGCTGGTGGACGTGAAGGCCTGCCGCCGGTCGAGCTCGGCCAGCAGCCGGGCGCTGTGGCCCGGGTGGTCGAGCAGCCGCTCGCAGCGGGCCGCGGTCAAGGTCTCGAAGACGCAGGTACGGACCATGAACTCGCGCAGGTCGGCCGGCAGCTCGGCCAGCACCGTGCGGGCCAGGTAGCCGCGGGTCAGCGCGGACCGGCCGTCCAGCGCGGCGATGGCCCGGCGCCGCTCGGCCAGCGACCGCGCGCCGGTCGACAGGTGGAACATGTGCACGCCGGCCGCCCAGCCGTTCAACCGGCGGGTCAGCGCGGCGACGTCGTCCGGCGGCAGTGGCTCGCGATAGACGTCGGACAGCAGGTATTCCACCTCCCACGACCGGAACCGCAGGTCTTCGGCGCTGACCACGGTGGTGGAGGAGAACTCGTGCCGGGCGAGGTTGAAGCCGGGCATGCGCCGGGTCCCGATCAGGACGCGCAGCGCGCCGGGCGCCCGGAGGATCAGCGCTTCGAGGGCCGCCTCGGCGTCGGTGCCGTTCAGGTAGTGCAGGTCGTCGATGATCAGGAGGTGCTCGTCGGGTGGGGCGGCGGCCAACCGGCCGGCCAGCTCGTCGAGGCTCCGCGGTCGCTCGTCGGCGCCCTGACCGCCCACCGCCCGCCACACGCCGCTGACCACCGCGTCGACCGTCGCGTTGCCCGGCTCGACCTGCCACCAGCCGACCGCGCCGGGCCAGCCGTGCGCGTACTGGGCCAGGAGGGTGGTCTTGCCGGTGCCGGCCGGGGCGGCGACGATCGCCAGCCGGGCGGTCCGCAGCCCGCCCAGCGCGTCGATCAGCCGGGGACGCAGGAGGCCGACCCGTGTGGGGTGGCGCTGCAGCGGCCCTGTCGACACTCGTCCTCCCGGTGACGACACGGAATGATCATGCGGCGGTTGCAGCACGTGCTCGACATGCTACCGATCCGTATTGATCCGAATTGAGCTTTCCGGGGTTATGTCCAAACCCGACAGTGGGCCCCTTTTCCCAGGTCAGTCCGATCACGACGGCATCGAAGGAGATCGTTTCGCCGTTCGGTCCGTATTCCGTCAGCCGTTCGGACACAACCTTTCTTGTGCTTTAAGTCACGACGCATCGACGGTTGTCTGGGAAAGGATGTCGCCATGGATTTCACACTGGTCTATCGCTCGGTGGCCGAGCTCGAGCAGGCGCTGCGCGACGCCGCGGCGGCGCACGGCGAGTATGAGAAGAAGGAGCTGGGCGGCGTCTTCGACGAGAACTGGCCGGCCTGGTACGCCGCCCACATGGCCCGGGCCGCGACCCCGGACGCCTGACGGTTCGGCCGATCCGCACTCATCCCTTCGGACACAACCTTTACGTCTCCTTAGTTGTCCCGGCTGCCTCAAAGGGCCTCTGACCTGCGGACGCTGAGGAACACGAAGAAAATTCCTGTATCTGGCACCCATCGACACGGGACAACGCGGAGATCACCGGACGGCTAGCTTCATCCACAGACGTGACTCTGAGTCCTGACGGGGGATGACCAGATGAACAGACGTCCGTGGATCCGGCGTGTCCGGATTGCGGCCACGGCCTCTTTGGCCGTGTCGATCGCGGTGGCTGCTGTTGCCGTCACCCGCAATGAGAAGACGACAACCGAGGCGCTGGCGCCGCTGACCGCCGAGGGACGTGCGCTGCTTGCCGCACGCACCGACGGGAAGCCGGTCAAGGTCGAAAGTCTGACCTCGCCGACCACCGAGGTCTGGGCCAAGCCCGACGGCGACCTCCAGGCACACATCTCGGCCGGCACGGTGCGGATGCGCCGGGACGGCCGGTGGATCACGATCGACCCGACGCTGGAGGCCCGCGGCGACGTCGTGGTCCCCAAGGCGCACCCGGGCGACCTGGTCCTGGCCGGCGAGCGTCCGGCCGGCGACCACGAGCTGGCGGCGGTCGGCGCCGGCGCCGAGCGCGTGGCGATGCACTGGACCGGCAAGCTTCCGGCGCCGCGGCTGTCCGGTTCGGAGGCCACCTATCCGGAGGCCCTGCCCGGCGTCGACCTCGTCGTCCGGGCCTCGCGCACCGGTTTCGAGCAGCTGCTGGTGGTGCGGGACAAGGCCGCCGCGGCGCGGATCGGGGCGGTCCGGTTCCGGCTCAGCGGTCCGGGCGCGGCTCAGCACGTCCGCGGCGCGAATGGTTCGGTCACGCTGAAATCGGCGGCCGGCGGCGCCACCATGCAGATCCCCCAGCCGGAGATGTGGGACGCGAAGCTCACCCCGGCGGGCGTGCCCGCCACCACGACGGCGGTGCGCACCACTGTGGAGCGCGACCGCCGGGGCCTGGCCCTGGTGCTGCGCCCGGACGCCCGCTGGCTGCGTGACCCGGCCCGGGCGTACCCGATCACCATCGACCCGGCGCTGAACCCGGCGCGGGTCACCTTCGACACCTACGTCCGGCAGTCGACCAGCACGAACGCGCACACCGCGAACGACCTCTGGCTCGGCCTCTACGCCACCGACCCGCCGACGATCGCCCGATCGTTCATCACCTGGGACTCCGCGGTGCTCTCGGGCAAGCACATCACCAGCGCGTCGGTGAAGTTCCTGAACTTCTGGTCGCACACCTGCACGGCGACCGGCTGGCAGATCTGGACGACCACCGCGGCCAACACCACCCACACGTACGCGAGCCAGCCCACCTGGGCCTCGGCCGCGTCGGCCACCTCGACCCAGACCAAGGGCAGCACCAACTGCGCCGACGGCACCGTGGAGATCGACGGCAAGGCGTTCTTCCAGCACTTCGCCAAGGCCAACAGCGCCCTGGCGCACATGGGCCTGCGCGCCCAGGACGAGACCAAGACGGCCGGCTTCAAGCAGTTCCGCAGCAGCCAGGGTGCGGCCGCCGAGGTGCCGGTGGCGGTGGTCAACTACCAGGCGCCGCCGCTGATCACCGCGCGCAGCACCGACCCGGCCACCTCCTGCAAGACCGGCACCAGCCGCCCGGCGATCAACACGCTGACGCCCAAGCTCCAGGTCAGCGTGAGCGACGCCGACGCCAACGCGCTGACCATCGACTTCGAGTGGTACCGGGTCGGCGAGACGACCAAGCTCGGCGGCACCACGATCAACCTGGCCGCGAGGACGGGCACGGTCTTCACCACCGTCCCGGCCGGGCAGTTCGTCGAGGGCGGCAACTACTCCTGGCGGGTCAAGGTCTCCGACGGCGTGACCGGCAGCTCCGACTGGGACAAGTCCTGCGAGTTCAACACCTACCTGACCGCGCCGCCGGCCGGCGGTTGCACGCCCGGCGCCGAGTCCGACTTCAACGGCGACGGCGTCTCCGACGTCGCCGCGGGTGACCCGGACGCCGACGCCGGCGGCAAGGACGGCGCCGGGCAGGTCTCGGTGATCTACGGCGGCACCCGGCCGGCCGAGACGGTCACCCAGGAGAACGTCGGTGGCTCGAGCGCGGCCGGCGACCAGTTCGGTCGTTCGGTGGCCGCGTACGACGCGAACAACGACGGCTGCGCCGACCTCGCCGTGGGTGTGCCGTTCAAGGAGGCCGGCTCGGTCGCCGACGCCGGTGCGGTGGCGCTGATCCTGGGCTCGCCGGCCGGTCTCGGCCGGGGCCCGGGGACGCTCTGGTACACGCAGAACTCCACCGGCTGGGGTGACGACGCCGAGGCCGCCGACTGGTTCGGCTGGTCGGTCACCGCCGGCCGGACCGCGGCCGGCGAGGGCTATCTGGTGGTCGGCGTGCCCGGCGAGGACGTGGGCACGGTGATCGACGCGGGCCTGGTCCATTACGTACGCGGCGCGGTCAACGCCACCCTCTACGCCGGATCCGGCCTGCCCGCCCCGGCCAAGACCGACGACCGGCTCGGCTACTCGGTGGCCGGCTCGCCGCACCACCTGGCGTTCGGCCTGCCGGGCCGCACCATCGGCTCGGCCGCCTTCGCCGGCGCCGTGCAGGTGAACACCCACGAGCTGGTGTCCGGGCTGCCCAAGGCGCTGGTCACGATCGACCAGAGCACCGTGGAGACGGCCGAGGCGAACGACAACTTCGGCAAGTCGGTGGCCCTGGCCGCGTACCGCCCGGTGGGCACCGCGGCCGGCACCCCGGTGTCGATGCTGTTCGTCGGCGTGCCCGGCGAGGACGTCGACGCGGTGGGTGACGCGGGGCGGGTGCAGCGCTACAAGCTGACCGCCACGGCTCTCACCTCGCTCGGCGGCATCACCCAGAACACCTTCGCCAACGGCGAGCCGGCCGAGGCGGGCGACTACTTCGGCGAGAAGGTCACGCTGGTCAGCACCAAGCCGGCCGACGAGGCCACCGCGGCCACCCTGCAGGCGGCGGTCGGCGTGCCCGGCGAGGACCTGAGCGGGGTCGCCGACGCGGGCCTGATCAACGTCTTCGGCGCGGCCACCGACCCGGTCACCCCGTCCGGCCTGATGGTGCAGCGGAGCTCGACGTCGCTGCCCGGCTCGCCGGCCGACGGTGAGCTGCTCGGGGCGTACCTCGGGTCGTCCGGTGGGCGGCTCTGGGTCGCCAGCCCGCGGCAGAACCAGCTCCACGGTGTCCTCTGGGCCGATCTGGCGGCGGGGAAGAAGACCCCGGCCGTGACGTACCAGAACCCCGGCTCGGCGATCGGCTGAGGGCGGCAGCGATGAGACTTTTCATGAAGGAGGAGGGCGGCATGGCCGCACGGAGAACGCTCGCGCTGATCGCCACGGTCGGATTGCTGATCGCCGCGCCGGTCCCGGCGCACGCGGCGCCGGAGACACCCCGGCCGGCGGCGGCCGCCGCGGAGACCGGACCGGTGGCCGAGACCGAGGAGGCGGCGGTCGGGCTGGCCGAGGCCTCGGGCGAACGCGTGGAGGTCCTGGCCTTCCGCGACGAGCAGCGTGAGGTGTACGCCAACCCGGACGGCACGCTGACCGCCGAGGAACACGCCGAGCCGGTGCGCATGATGCGCGACGGCCGGTGGGTGGACGTCGACACCGATCTGGTCGAGCGCCCGGACGGGACGATCGGCCCGAAGGCCGCCGCCACGTCCCTGCGGATCACCGACGGCGAGGGCGCGGAGCCGCTGATCCAGGCGGACAAGGCCGGCCGGGAGCTGAACCTGAACTGGTTGCTGGGCGACCTGCCCACGCCGGTCATCGAGGGCAGCCACGCGACCTACGCCGAGGTGCTCGAGGGCGTCGACCTGGTCATCACCGTGACGCCGTCCGGCTTCTCGCACGTGCTGGTGGTGAAGAACGCCGAGGCGGCGAAGAACGAGAAGCTGCACGACCTGGAGTTCGGCCTGCAGACCGAGGGCGTGACGGTGGCCCCGGACGAGGAGGGCGGCCTGGTCGCCACCGACGAGGCCACCGGCCAGCCGGTCTTCGAGGGCGGCGCGCCGACCATGTGGGACTCGACCCCGCCGGCCGACCCGCAGACCGACAGCCGGCTCGCGGTCGCCGCCGACGACCCCAACCTGCCGCCGGTGCTGAACGGCCCGTCCGAGTCGGCGCAGGTGTCCACGGTCGACGTGGCCGTCGGCGACGGCAAGCTCACGCTGACCCCGGACATCGACCTGCTGACCGGGCCGGACACCCAGTACCCGGTGGCGATCGACCCGGTGTGGTCGTCGACCACCCGCAGCGGCTGGGCCATGGTCGACAGCGGTTACCCGACCGAGGAGTACTGGAAGTTCGACAACGAGTCGCACGAGCGGATCGGGCGCTGCCCCAGCGGCTGCAACCGGTCGGTGGTCAAGCGGCTGTTCTACGCGCTGTCCACCCCGTACGTCGGTAAGCACATCATCAGCGCCGAGTTCCGGGTGACGATGGTGCACACGTACGACTCGTCGGCCCGCGACGTCTCGCTCTACCGCATGCCCTCGGGCATCTCGTCCAAGACGAACTGGAACAACCAGCCGGGCGGCAAGGGCAGCTGGAGCGACAAGGTCGACACCAGGTCGCCGACCGGCAAGCAGTCCTCGTGCACGACGACGAACCAGAACGTCGGCTTCAACGCCACCACCGCGGTGCGGAACGCGGTCAAGGACAAGGACTCCACCACCACGTTCGGCATCCGCGCCGACAACGAGAGCGACATCCACTTCGTCAAGCGGTTCTGCAACAACGCGGTGCTCTCGGTGAACTACAACCGCCCGCCGGCCGCGCCGAAGACCTCGGAGATGACCATGTCGCCGGGTGGCGCCTGCGTCACCGGCGCCAACCGGCCGTTCAGCGACGTGCCGCCGCGCGCGTTCGCCGTGTTCCGCGACCCGGACCACTCCAGCAAGCACACCGAGCAGGTCAAGGGCGAGATCAAGGTGTACTGGCCGGCCGGCGCGCCGACCACCAGCCGGACGATCCCGATCTCCTCGTACAAGGCCAGCGGCAGCCAGTTCAACGTCACGCTGCCGTCCGACCTGCCGCAGAACGTGGTGATCGGCTGGGAGGCCCGGGCCTACGACACCAGGGAATGGGGCGGGTGGAGCGGCCGGTGCGAGTTCGTCTTCGACAAGACGCAGCCGACCGCGCCCGACATCGACTCGCCGGAATATCTGCCCGGCGACGTCTCCGACACCACGTCGAACTGCGCCGGTGACGACGCCGAGTGGCGTGGCAGCATCGGCACGTACGGCGGCTTCACCTTCGACTCGGCGGCCACCGACGTGAAGGAGTACATCTACGGGTTCAACGGAAACCCGTTGCCGGACAACAAGCTGACGCCGACCTCGCTCGGCGGGCCGGTGTCCCGGCGGTGGATGCCGACCAGCGACGGACCGAACTTCGTCACCGTGCAGGCGATCGACCAGGCCAACAAGAAGTCGCCGATCGCGATCTGCCACTTCCGGGTGGCCACGGTCGGCGCGGCCGGGCAGTGGGCGCTGAACGACCCGGCCGGATCGTCGGCCGCGGCCGACAGCAACGGCGAGGGCGACCTCCACCCGGCCACGGCCGGCCGGGGCGTCGGCTTCGGGGTGCCCGGACCGGGCGGCCGCAGCGACTTCGCGGCCCGCTTCGACGGCACGGCCGACGCCAACCTGGCCACCTCGGCGCGGACCGTGGTGGACACCGGCAAGTCGTTCTCGGTCAGCGCCTGGGTGCGCCTCACCGACAGCTCACGCAACGCCACCGCGGTCAGCCAGGACGGATCCGGCGAGGCCGGCTTCACCCTCGGCTACGACGCGGCCAGCCGGAAGTGGGCGTTCCGCGTCCCGGTCGGCGACGTGCTGTCGCTGGGTGACTGGTCGGTGCTGGCCGGCCCGGCGCTGCTCAACGAGTGGACCCACCTGGTCGCCACCTACGACAGCGAGATCGGCTCGATCACGCTGCACGTGAACGACGGCTCGGTGACCGCGTCGGCGCCCCGGCGCTCGGCCTGGACCGCCCGGGGCCCGGTGCAGATCGGCCGGGCGACCGGCCCGTCCGGGTACCGCGGCGCCTGGACCGGCGACCTGGCCGACGTGGCCGTCTACCGGCGGCTGATCGTGCCCAAGGAGGTCCGCGAGCTGTTCGACCTGGTGCCGTTCCGCTCGGCCTACTGGACGATGAACACGCTGGCCCAGAACAGCACCCCGGAGGCGACCGGCGGGCCGGCTCTGACCACCGGCGGCAACCCGGTGCTCTACGCGCCGAACCTGAACGACGACCCGTTCGCCGAGCCGGCCCTGGTCGGCGCCGGGCACCTGAGGTTCGACGGGGTGGACGACTACGCCGCCACGACGGCGCCGATCGCGGCGACCGACCGGAGTTTCACGGTCAGCGCCCGGGTCCGGCTCGCCGGTAACGGCTGCGGCAAGAACATGGCCGTGCTGTCCCAGGCCGGCACCCAGAGCAGCGGCTTCGTCGTGCGCTGCTCGGCGGGCAACCGCTGGGAGCTGAACCTGCCGACCGAGGACAAGGCCAACCCGGTCAGCGACGACATCCTCGACGACCAGGTGCTGCCCGGCGCCGGCAACTCCGGCACCCACCTCGCGGTGGTCTACAACGCCTTCACCAACGAGGTCCGCCTGTACGTGAACGGTCAGCTGGCCGACGCGGCCCAGGGCCGGCACGACAAGGTGTGGCAGGCCACGGGCGGCTTCCAGGTGGCCCGGGCCAAGCAGAACGGCGCCTGGGGCCAGTTCTTCGCCGGGGTGATCGACGACGTCCGTGTGTACGAGGGCGCCGCCGACCCGACGCTGGTGCAACGCCTCGCCCTGCCCACCGAGCTCACCGGGATCTGACCGGACCGCTCCACATTCTGTCCAACGCGTCGACCTGGGGAGTCGTCATGGTCTCGGTAGTGGTGCGCGCTCGGCTATGGCCGTTCGTGCTTGTCCTGGCGCTGGTCGCCACCATCCTGTTGGTGCCGAGGGCGGCCTTCGCGGCGGAGGATTCCGGCCCCGGCCTGCCCGAGCTGAAGCCGCCGGCCGAGGGCACGGTCGTGCCGGTGAAGGACCGGGAGGAGGACCCGGCGGCGGAGGCCGAGGTCACCGAGCCGCCGACGGCCACCTGGCCGGACGCGGCGACCGGTGAGGTCGATCTGTCCGACTCCGACGGGGTGACGATCGGCGGTCTGGTCGTCGCGCCCGAGCCTCCGCCGGCGGGCTTGAAGAAGGCCGCCGCGGCCGACGCGAAGGTCCGGGTCGAGGTGCTCGACCCGGATCTCTCCGAGCGGGCCGGCGTGGACGGCCCGTTGCTGCGGCTGAGCCGGTCCGACGGCGGGACCGGCGCGGTCTCGGCGCGGCTCAAGGTCGGCTTCGCCGACTTCGGCAACGCGTACGGCGCCGACTTCGGCTCCCGGCTGCGCGTGGTCGAGCTGCCCTCGTGTGTCGCGGACACCCCGGACGACGAGGCCTGCGTGGAGCCGGAGGACGTCGAGACCGACGTCGACGCCACCGATCGCACCGCCACCGCGACCTTCGAGGTGCCGGCCGCGCCGCCGGCCGCCGCGCGCCGGTCCGCCTCGGCCGCGGCCGCCTCCGGCGGTGCGGTGTTCGGGCTGGCCGGTGGGGCCGAGTCGGCCCAGGGCAGCTTCGCCGCGACCAAGCTGCCGCCGTCGTCGACCTGGTCGGTGAACGAGTCGGCGGGCGGGCTGAACTGGTCGTACCCGACGCGGGTGCCGCCGGTGCCGGGCGGTCTCGCCCCGGAGGTCACCCTCTCCTACTCGTCGCAGACGGTGGACGGGGAGACCTCGGCCACCAACAACCAGGGCTCCTGGATCGGTGAGGGCTTCACCTACGAGCCGGGCTTCATCGAGCGGCGGTACCGGCCGTGCCGGGACGACGGCCACAAGAAGGTCGCCGACCAGTGCTGGGCCCGGTACAACGCGACGATGATGCTCGGCGGCTCGTCCAGCGAGCTGGTCATGGTCGACGAGAACAACTGGAAGCTGGCCAGCGACGACGGCACCACGATCAAGCGGCTGGCCGAGGACGGGAAGAACGACGACGACAACGGTGAGCACTGGAAGGTCACCACGCCGGACGGCAAGCAGTACTTCTTCGGCCTGAACAAGCTGCCCGGCTGGTCGGCCGGCAGGACCGAGACGAAGTCGGTGTGGACCGTTCCGGTCTTCGGCGACGACGACAA
This sequence comes from Actinoplanes sp. NPDC089786, assembly GCF_040684855.1. Taxonomy (NCBI): domain Bacteria; kingdom Bacillati; phylum Actinomycetota; class Actinomycetes; order Micromonosporales; family Micromonosporaceae; genus Actinoplanes; species Actinoplanes sp. NPDC089786. Next base: position 143,351 of record NZ_JBFBGU010000019.1, on the reverse strand, counting down.
GGAGCCGTGCCACGCCTCGACCTTCGAGAAGGGCTGGTGCCAGCAGGGCTGGCGGTGGAACCTCGACTACGTCAAGGACACCTTCGGCAACGTGGTCTCGTTCTTCTACAAGCCGGAGGAGAACCACTACGCGCTGCGGGGCAAGAGCAAGGTCAAGGGTACGAAGTACGACCGCGGCGGCTACCTCCAGCACATCGACTACGGCCAGCGGGACGGCCAGGTCTACAGCACCGACGCGCCGGCCCGGGTGGTCTTCGGCACGGCCGAGCGCTGCCTGCCCACCGCGACCGTGAAGTGCGGCGAGGGCGACCTGAAGAAGTCGACCGCGCGGAACTGGCCGGACGTCCCGTACGACCGCAACTGCGCGGCCGACAAGAAGTGCACGATCCAGCAGAGCGCGCCGACCTTCTGGACGCGTAAGCGGCTGACCGAGATCCGCACCGAGATCCGGTCCGGCGGCGACTGGACGCCGGTCGACTCGTGGGCGCTCAAGCATCTGTTCGTCGACAACGCGGACGGCAGCCGTACCCTCTGGCTCAACGGCATCACCCACAAGGGCCTGGTCGGTGGCAGCGCCTCGCTGCCGTCGGTCGATCTCTACGGCATTCAGCTGCCCAACCGGGTGGACAAGCCCGGCGACCACATCTCGCCGCTGATCCGCTTCCGGCTGGCGGCCGTCTACACCGACACCGGCGGCCAGCTCGACATCAACTACGCGCCGGTCAACTGCGCGTCGGGCAGCCTGCCCAAGCCGGGGGAGAGCACCAAGCGCTGCTTCCCGGTGAAGTGGTCGCCGTCGGACTCGGTCAAGGAGCCGATCACCGACTGGTTCCACAAGTACGTGGTGGAACGCACCATCGAGACCGACCGCACCGCCAAGTCGTTCGACATGGTGACCAGCTACGAGTACATCGGCGACGCCGGCTGGCGCAAGCCCGAGCCGGACGGCATCACCGACGCCAAGTACGTCACCTGGAGCGACTGGCGCGGCTACGAGGACGTGCGCGTCCGCAAGGGTGACGGCCAGCGGATGACCACCCGGGAGGACAAGAAGTTCTTCCGTGGCATGGACGGCACGCTGACCGACGAGCTCGGCCAGAAGACCACCGACGTCCGGGAATTCATGGGCCTGGAGGCCAGCTCGGTCACGTACGACGGGTCGAAGGTGGTGGAACGCTCGGCCACCACGCCGTGGCGGCAGATCACCCACACCCAGACCGAGACGTGGGGTTCGCGGCGGTCGACCATCGTCCGGCCGGAGACGGTGCGCAAGCAGGTCGCGCTGGACAGCGGCGGGTGGCGCGAGACCAAGCAGATCACCACGTACGACAAGAAGTACGGCGTGGCCACCGAGGTGGACGACCTGGGCGACATCGGCACCGCGGCCGACGACCAGTGCACCACCACGTCGTACGTCACCAACACCACCACCGGCGTGCTGGCCCGGGTGGCCCGGGTCGAGACGGTGGCCGTGAAGTGCGGCCAGCCGGTCGACCGCAGCAAGCAGGTCATCGACGACAAGCGCACCTACTACGACACCAAGGGCTTCGGCGTGGCCCCGGAGCAGGGCTACGTCACCAAGGTCGACCGGCTCGCGTCGCACAACGGCACCACGGCGACGTACAAGACGGTCTCCGAGAGTGACCCGGACGCCTGGGGCCGCGAGGAGTGGTCCAAGAACGGGCTCGGCCGGCTGACCAAGAAGGCCTACACGCACAACGCCGACGGCCTGCTCGTCAAGATGGTCGAGACCAACCCGCTGCTCTGGGACAAGACCGTCGAGTACGCGCCGGCCTGGGGCGCCGAGACCGCACACGTCGACGCCAACGGCCGGCGGGACGAGGCCGACTACGACCCGCTGGGCCGGGTCACCGACGTGTGGCTGGCCGACCGCTCCAAGGCGGCCAAGCAGACGCCCAGCGTCAAGCACACCTATTACCAGCGCAAGGATCTGCCACTGGTCACCCGCACCGAGAAGATCGATGTGGACGGCAGTTATGTGGCCACCTTCGAGCTGTACGACGGGTTCGGCCGGATCCGGCAGAGCCAGCGGCCGGGACCGGGCGGCCGCCTGGTCGCCGACACGTTCTACACGGCCACCGGCAAGGTCGCCAAGGTCAACGACGAGTACCTGGCCGCCGGCGCCCCGGGCGACCGGATCATCGAGGTGAACGACGGCTCGGTGTCCGGGCAGAAGCGCACCGAGTACGACGGCGCCGACCGGCCCAAGGTGGAGATCCAGGCCGTCTCGGGCAACGACAAGTGGCGGACGGTCACCACCTACGGCGGCGACCGGGTGCACGTCGACCCGCCGGAGGGCGGCACGCCGACCACGACGATCATGAACGCCCGGAACACGGTCGCCGAGCTGTGGCAGTACAAGGGCGCCGGGCCGACCGGCGACCACGAGACGGTGAAGTACACGTACACGCCGGGTGGTCAGGTGGCCACCTACACCGACGCGGCGCAGAACGTCTGGCGCAACGTGTACGACCAGCGCGGCCGGCTCAAGGAGGCCACGTCACCGGACGCGGGCACCGTGAAGACCACGTACGACGACCTCGACCAGGTGCTCACCCAGACCACCGCCGACGGCGCCGTGCTCAGCCACGACTGGGACGACATCGGCCGGAAGACGGCCACCTACCGGGGTGAGGGCGCCACCCGCACCAAGATCAGCGAGTGGGTGTTCGACCGGGCCCTGAAGAACCAGATCGACTTCACCCGGCGGTTCGAGGGGACGGCCGAGTACGGCGTCGCCTACTTCGAGCGGGACGCGTTCTACCGCCCCGCGAAGACCCGGTACATCGTCAAGAACGACCCGAACCCCGAGCTGAACGGCACCTACGAGTACGGCACCACGTTCAACCGGGACGGCACCCCGCAGGCGGTCGGTTACCCGAAGGCCGGCGGGCTCGAGGCCGAGGGCGTCACCTGGACGTACGACGCGTTCGACCGGCCGATCGGGATGACCGGCGACACGCCGTACGTGACCGGGACCGAGACCCGGTACACGCACACCGGCTCGCTCATGCAGATCGAGCTGAACACCGGCGGCAAGCAGGCCTGGTTCACCTGGAACTACGAGGAGGGCACCGACCGGCTGACCAAGGCCCGGGTCGACCGGGAGATGGCGCCGGTCGTCGACCTGGACGCCAACTACACCTACGACGCGGCCGGCAACGTCAAGCGGATCGCCGACACCCCGGCCGGTGGCACCCGGGACGTGCAGTGCTTCACCAACGACGGGCTGCGCCGGCTGACCGAGGCGTGGACCAGCGCCAGCACGGCGGCCGACCCGTGCGCCGGTGGGGCGGACACGACCGGGGTGGGCGGCGCGGCGCCGTACCACCACTCGTACACCTATGACCTGGCCGGCAACCGCAAGACCGAGGTGCGCCACGGCGTCAACGGCGGGACGGACGTCAGCAAGGAGTACAAGTACGAGAAGCCGCAGCCGCACGCGGTCAGCTCGGTCGTCGAGACCACGGCGTCCGGCACGAAGACCTCGGCGTTCGGCTACGACGAGGCCGGCAACACGACCGCCCGGAACCTGCCCGGCAAGGCGCAGACGCTGGACTGGGACGAGGAGAACCGGATCAGCGTGGTCCGCGAGGGCACGCAGAGCACCAGCTACGTGTACGGGCCGGACGGCAACCGCTGGCTCCGGCGCGAGCCCGGGGCGGTCACGCTCTACCTGCCCGGCACCGAGCTGCGGCTGAACACGACCACCAAGGCCGTCGACGCCACCCGGTACTACACGTTCGGCGACAAGCAGGTCGCCATGCGGACGAAGACCGGCGTGCAGTTCCTCGGCGGCGACCACCAGAACACCGCGATGGTCGCGATCGACGCGGTCACCGGCGCGATCACACGCCGGCGGACCACCGCGTTCGGTGAAGAGCGCTCGGCGCCGTCGGTGTGGCCGAACCAGCGCGGGTTCGTCGGCGGCATCCAGGATCCGACCACCGGCCTGACCCAGCTGGGCGCCCGGCCGTACGATCCCGGGCTCGGCCGGTTCCTCTCGGTCGACCCGGTCACCAGCCCGTCCCAGCCGCAACAGATGCAGGGGTACGGCTACTCCGACCACAACCCGGTCACGCTGGCCGACCCGGACGGCCGGATGCCGGCGCGCGACCCGGACGGCGGCGGCAACCGTGGCGGCAACCAGTCCAGCTGGCACAACCTCACGGTGCTGATCTCCTGGTGGGCCATCCTGTTCCGGTTCGGGCTGCACCGGGACGTCACCGCCGACCTCGGGCCGGGCGGCGCCAAGCGGAACACCATCCCGCGGGCGCACAAGAGCGGCGACGGCCGTTCCGGCAAGGCCGACATCATCATGTGGGGCGAGGACACCGTCTACATCTGGGAGGTGAAGCCGGGCAACGCGGCCGGCAAGGCGGAGGGCAAGCCTCAGATCGAGCGATACATCCGGGAGCTCCAGGCCGAGCTGAAGGGCAAGGGCATCACGGTCAAGGCCGGTCCGGCGATTCCCAGCATGAAGGGCATCCCGACCCCGGACGGCAAGCGGCTGGACATCTGGATGGAGCCGGGCAAGTTCCCGGGGCTGATCTTCTACGGGCCGAGCAAGGACAAGTCGGATCCGAAGCAGCCGTACCGCCCGTACCCGATCCCGGTCCCGGCGACCCAGCCCAAGGAGAGCCCGAACACCAACCGGGTGCCGAACGTGTCACCCGGCCCGGCGCCCGGCACCGAGGGGATCCCGAGGCTGGTGCCCGGCCCGAACGGCGGGTCGGTGTCCCCGGCCTACTCGGAGAGCGGCGATCTGCCGTTCCACTTCGATCCGCCGTCGGCGAGTGACGTCGGCCATGGGGCGGTGGCCGTCGCCACCGGGGTCGCGATCGTGATCGGCATCCTCTGGAGCGGCATCACCGGCGCTCCGGCGTAACACCCGCGACGGCCGTGGGCCGGGCATCCCGCCCGGCCCGCGGCCGGTACCGTTTGCGGGTCGGACACGATCACCGGGAGGATCGGATGGAGCCCTTCGTGCGGGCCGTGCTCTATCTGGAGGCGGCCGACCTGCCGGCTCTGAGCCCCTGGCACGACGCGGCCGAGGCGGCGCTGCTGCCGATGGTCCAGCCGCCGGCCGCCCCCGCGGTCAGGCGTGAGGTGACCGGCTTCGTCCGGGCCGCGGACGGCAGCGGCGGCCCGATCGGTGGCGCGGTCTGGGCCGACCACCTGGTGCCCGATCTCGATCAGCTGCAGACGATCTGGAGTTACGGCGACGCCCGGCCGCACGGCCCGGTCGAACACGTCGACGTCCGGGTCTTCCGTACCGGTGGCGGTTTCCTCTGGCTCGACCTGCTCGCCGGCCTGACCGGTCCGGCGGCGCTGCCCGCGGTCTGCACCGCGATGATCGGGGTGCTGCAGGCGACCGGCGCGCAGGCCGACCCGATCTACGGCGAGATCCTGGTCGACCGCGAGCCGCAGAGCCCGCAGACCGCGCTGGACCGGGTGCTGCGCCGCATCGGGGAGGACTCGCTCGAGGCGGGCCGCCGGTTCCTGCGCGGCTACGAGTGGGTCACGGTGTGCCCGTCCGACCTGGCCAAGGCCCTGGGCGGCGCCGGCGCGCTGCGGGCGACCGGCGCGTTCGCCGAGATCACCGAGCTGGGTACGGGCGGCCTGCTGCTCCGGGCCACCGACGACCCGGCCGGCTGGACCGAGGAGGCGGCACGCCGCGTGTTCGACGCGGTGCGCCCGGTGCTGCCGCCGGGCCGGCCGCGCCCCCTCGAGTTCGAGACCATCACCAATGTGGTGATGACCGACGCCCATCCGGGTAGCTGACACCCGCGATCGCGGCGGTCAGCTCGTCCGGGTGGGACAGGAACGGCGAGTGCGCCGCGTCCAGCTCGACCACCGTGGTCGGCGCGGCCGACACCTCGTCGAGGTCCCGCACGAACCGGCGCTGCAACGCCGCCGGCACCGCGTTGTCCTTGGCACAGACCACGTAGGAGTGCGGCACCGCGCCGAACCGCTCGCGGGTCACTCCCGGGTCGGCCACCGTGATGGCGGCCGGGGCGTCGGCGGTGAGCAGCCCCATCGCCGCGTCCGAGGTGTCCGGGTCGACGTCGTGGTAGAAGGTCTCCCGGATCTGCTCGGGATCGGCCGCCACGCGCATCACGCCGGTCTCGGCCGGGTCGCCGCTCAGCAGCCGGTTCACCATCTCGCCGGCGTTCTCCGGGCTCATGAAGTAGTCGATCACCGGCCCGGTCACCGGCGCGAACGCGGCCACGAACATCAGGTGCTCGAAGAGCGACGGCTCCCGCTCGGCCGCGATCGTGGCCACCGCGCCGGCCATGCTGTGCGCCACCACGACGCACGGCTCGCCGCCACCGATCAGCCGGATGTCCTCGATCAGCGTGTCGACGGGGTTCCCGGCCCGCTTCGCCCGCAGGCCGTGCCCTTCGAGATCAACCGCTACGGAGGGTACGCCGCGGGCGGCCAGCCGGGCGGTGACGGGGCTCCAGCACCAGGTGCCGTGCCAGAAGCCATGGACCAGAATCACTGTTCGCATGTGGTCCGACCGTAGGGCCGGCCGGGACGGTCAACCACACATCAGCTGTACGTGGACAGCGCCGCCAATCGCCCTTCGGTGACCTGGCCCGCCGCCTTCATCATCAGCAGCCGCTGCCGGGAGGAGGCGCTGGTCAGCACCGAGCACTCCAGGTCGAGCCGGCCGACCCGCGGGTCGTGCACCACCTTGGCCGAGCAGTGCAGCGCCGACACCGGGTGCCGGTCCCACAGCTCGGCGAACTCCGTACTCGCCGCCCGGAGCTCCTCGACCAGCGCCGCCGCCTCCGGGTCGGCGCCGCGCCGCTGCACGGCCGAGCGCAAGTCGGCGACGTAGGCCAGCGAGGTGTCGGCCTGCTGCTCCGGCGGGTCGAGCCGGTCCCGCCACCCCGGGTCGGTGAACCACAGCCGGACCAGGTTGACGCCCACCATGTCCCCGAACAGCAGCACGTTCAGCCGGTTCTGGGCGATCAGCCCGCCCAGCTCGCCGGACATGAACCCGGGTGTGGTGCCGGCCATCTCGTGCAGCACGTAGGCCAGCTCCGGGTCGGGCTTCCCGGGGGCCGGGCGCGCGGGCGGCGCCTGCCCGGCCAGCAGGTAGAGGTGGTCGCGCTCGTCATCGGTCAGGCGCAACGCCTCGGCCATGCCGGCCAGCACGGTCACCGACGGCTGCGGCCCCCGGCCCTGCTCGAGCCGCTCGTAGTAGACCGTCGACATGTGCGCCAGCCCGGCCACCTCGTCCCGGCGCAGGCCGGGCGTGCGGCGCCGGGCCCCGTCGGGCAGGCCGACGTCGCCGGGGCTGAGCCGCTCCCGCCGCCGGCGCAGGAAATCACCCAGTTGATCGCGTGTCCGCACCGGCCGAGCATAGATGCCGGTCGTCACCGGCCGGGCGGGCCGAACCGTCGCTGGTAGTCGGTCGGGCTCAGGCCGGTCCGATCGCCACCACGCGATGCGCCCCGGTCACGTGCTGTTTGTACCCGCCAGCTCCGGCGTGTAGCGCTCGGTGCGGCCGCGGCCCGAGCGTTTGGCCTGGTAGAGAGCGATATCGGCGTGGTCGACGAGGCCTTCGGCGGTGTCCGTCTCGGCGTCCATGACGGCGATGCCGATCGAGACGCCGATGGTCACGCTGCGGCCGTCGATCTCGTACGGCCGGGTCAGGTCGTCGCGGATCCGGTCGGCCACCGCGTACGCCCCGGCGTCGTCGTGCAGCCCGCGGCACAGCACCAGGAACTCGTCACCGCCGAAGCGGCTGACGAAGTCCTCGGGCCGGGTCGCCGCGATCAGGCGCCCGCCCACCTCGGCCAGCAGGCGGTCGCCGGTCGCGTGCCCGTACGTGTCGTTGACCGGCTTGAACCCGTCCAGGTCGAGGAACAGCGCCGCCACCGGCCGCTTCTGCGCGATCGCGGCCTCGGCCTGTTCCAGGAACAGCGCCCGGTTGGGCAACCCGGTCAGCGTGTCGTGCAACCGGGCGTGGGCCAGCCGGGCCGAGCTGATCAGGGTGGCCGCGCCGATCAGCAGGATCAGCGTGACCGCGCCGGCGAATCCGGCGAAGATCAGCCAGGCCGCCCGGTTGGTCGCCCGCAGCGGCGCCAGCAGGCCCGACCGGGACGTCGCGATCACCAACCGCCAGGCCGTTCCGGCGACGGGCAGCGTCTGGAAGTAGTCGCCGCCGGTCACGCCGCTGCCGACCCGTGCCGCGGCGGTCGCCAGCCGGGCGTCCGGGACCGGCCGGCCCGCCGGTGTGCCGTCCGAGGCGACCAGCACGTGGCCGGTGCTGTCGACGATGTAGGTCCGGGTCGCCGTCACGTTGAGCGCGCTGCGCAGCACGTCGGCGACCTCGACGGCGCCGGCCGGCACCACGAGCACCCGCGTCCCGCCCTGCGTGGCGAAGGGCTGGAACGCGTAGAGCATCGGGGTGCCGTTCTCCATCGCGACGTCGCCGTACGCCAGTTTCCCGGTCGTCATGGCCAGCCGGAACCCGGGCGAGGCGGGCAACGTCGCCGCCGTCGGCGCGGCCGAGGCCGGCGAGGCGCCCAGCACCGCGCCGTCCGCTCGCAGCACGGCCAGCCAGGCGACGCCCACCCGCTGGACGTCGAGCACGGGGCCGAGGTCGCTGACCGGCCCGGCGAACGTCGTGGTCGCCCAGCCGCGCGTCTTGGTGTCACTGGCGGTGATGGTGTCCCCGGTGACCGACGCGGCCAGCCGGGCCCGGGCGTCGAACTCGCCGACGATCCGGTCGCGCGCCTCGGCCTGCGTCCGGGCCAGGTAGAAGCCGACCAGCCCGACCATGGCGACGGCCAGCATCACTATGCATCCAGCCGCGGCGCGGCGCAGGAGGGCGATGTTCACATCACCCGTATCGGCAGTTCCCGCCCGGCCCTGAGCCGGTCAGCCCCGATAGGTCCGGCCGGCGCCGGGAAGACCGAACCGGGCGGCCGATCGGGGGTGCGAGAACTGCCCTGCCTCGCAAGAATCATCGCAGGGCCGCCACGGCGCGTTCGGCGTCGGTGAACGGCGGCTCGGCCGGCGGGGCCGAGCGTGGCCCGCGGGCGGTGGCCAGCACCGTGCGCGGGCGGAACAGCCGGGTCGCCGGGGCGTTCAGGCTGAACACCCGGACCAGTTCCTCGGCCACGTCCGGCCGGTCCAGCGCGGTGCGGAACAAGCGGTGCTGGTAACGCCAGACCAGGCGGTCGGTGCGGGCCGGCGCGGCCCCGCGTACGCCGGGAAACCGCACGTCGGACCCCGCGGCGTGCCCCCACCCCTCGGCCGCGGCGGCGGTGATCGCGGCCTGGTCCACCCGGTCGCGCAGGATCAACGCCTGCTTGGCGGCGATCGACATGCCGTGGCCGTACACCGGGTTGTAGGCGGCGACCGCGTCACCCAGCGCGACCAGCCCCGCCGGCCACTCCCGCACCCGGTCGTAGCGCCGCCGCCGGTTGGCCGTGGTGTTGGTGACCCGGACCGGGCCGAGCGGCTCGGCGCCGGCGATCAGGTCGCCGACGATCGGGTGCCGCATCGCCCGCGCGAACGCCACGAACTCGTCCTCGCCGGCCGGTGGCTCGCCCCCTCGGGTGCCGGAGAGCGTGACCAGCCAGCGCCCGTCCTCGATCGGCATCAGCGCCGCGGTCTGCCCGGGCCGGCCCAGCGTGGGGTCGGCCTGGATGTTCACGATCGGGAAGTCGCCGGCCGGGGCCCGGAACAGCCGCGTCGCGTACCTCAGCCCCGAGTCGACCACCTGCTGCGGCACCTCCGGGACGCCGAGTTCGCCCAGCCAGTGGGTCAGCCGCGACCCCCGTCCGGTCGCGTCCACGACAAGATCGCCGTTCAAGATCGTTTCTTGGGTACGTGCGCCCGACACCCGCCGCGCGTCGCCGGTCAGGCCGTCGACCGTGGTGCCGTCCATGATCCGCACGTTCGGCCGGGCGAGGACCCGCTGCCGGAGCACGTGGTCGAGGAGGGCCCGGCTGCACGAGATCACGTACTCGCCGGTCGGGCGCCGGGGCAGCCAGCCCTGCGGCAGCAGCATCACATAGCCGTGCGGCAGCCCGAGCCGATGTGCCCCGGCCGCGATCCACGCGTCGACCGTGCCGGGGAGCAGGTCGTCGACGATGCGGGCGCCGCTGGACATCAGCACGTGGGCGTGGTGGCCCTGGGGCAGGCCGCGGCGATGGTCGGGTTCCGAGGGGAGGGTGTCACGTTCGATGAGCGTGACGTCGTAGCGAGGGGTGAGCGCGGCCGTGGCGAGCAGTCCGGCCAGCCCGGCGCCGAGGACGATGGCATGCATGTCGATGCTCCTCAGGTGGGGTCGATCTTCTCGGCCAGTTCGGCGTTGATCCGCAGCAGCTCACGCAGGGTCTCGTCGCGGTGGGCGTCGATCCACCGGGTGGGCGCGGTGATGCAGACGGCGCCGGCCAGGTGGCCGTACCGGCGCAGCGGCACGGTCACCGACTGCCAGCCGGCCACCGGGGACGGGCCGAACGCGTAGCCGTGTGCGCGGATCGCCGCGATCTCCGGGTCGGCCACCATCCGGTCGCCGACCAGGCCGGCCAGCATGACCCGGCCGGGCGCGTCGACCGAGAGCGGCGCGCAGAACAGGATGTCGGAGGTGAGCTGGCGTTCGGCGTCGCCGAGCAACTCGTCGTGCTTCGGCGCGAAGTACGCCAGGCAGTACCGCATCGGCGTGTCCAGCATCAGCGGCACGTAGAGCAGCACGGTCTGGCCGGTGGTCCGCTGCAGCGCGGCGAGCAGCAGCCGGGTCCGGCGGGACAGGGCCAGCATCGACCCGGTGCCGGTCTGGGCCATCACGGACGGTGGGGCCGGCTCGACCGCGCCGGTGTAGGAGTCACCGGCGCGGTCGACGAGCGAGTACCGGCCGCGGTCCGCTTTCGACACGGTGCCGACGCGGATGGCCGACTGGAGGATCCGGTGTGCCGTGGACGGCTCCAATCCCGCCTGGGTGGCGACGTCGCGCAACCGGTGCGGACCCGGTCCGAGCGCGGCCAGCGCGTCGAGCAGGAGGAAGGCACGATCATTGGCGGTGCGGGCAGCGGCTGGAGTCACGATCGTCACGCTTTTCTCCCCGTTGAAGAGAATCGAACCGTCGACTGAACGATGAAACCGATAAATCTCCAAACCCGAGGTCTGTCAGAAAGTTGCCGGTGAGCGTAACTCCATTCCGTGTCTAATGTGTAGCCTTCGGTAATGTAGTGATCATCACCTCGAAACAGGATTTTCAGAACATTCCATTGGGTACTCTGGACCCTTCTGGAACGGGTTGCTCGACATCCCAGTGCTCAACGATTCGGCCGTTCTCCAGCCGCCACAGGTCGACCACGGCGAGCCCCTCGCCCGATTCGCCCGGCAACTTCATGTTGTGGTGCACGGCCACGTGGTCACCGTCGGCCAGGATCAGCTTGATGTCCGAGCTGCCGCCGTAGAACGCGGCCTCGGCCAGATGGTCCAGGTAGGCCTGTCGCCCGGACGGCGCGTCCGGGCTGTGCTGCACGAAGCCCTCCCCGATGACCTCGGTCAGCCGGCTCAGGTCACGATGCGTGAAGAACTGTTCGTAGCACTCGCGGATAATCTGCTTGTTGCGGTCCGCCGACATTGTGTTTCCTCCGCTTCGAATCGGTGGTGCTCACCAGGTGACGTGCAGTTGCCGAATGCCGTGGAAGTCCATGGATTCGGTGACGGGGAGTCGCTGAGAATGCTCGCTGAGACGCAATCCCGGCAGCCGATGGAAGAGCCGGGGAAGCGCGACGTCGAGCGTGGCCCGGGCCAGCAGATGCCCGATGCACTGATGCGGCCCGAACCCGAACGCCAGATGCTGCCGGGCATTCGGCCGGTCCGGGTCGATCCGGTCCGGGTCCGGGAACCGGTCCGGGTCCCGGTTGGCCGTCTGCAGGCTGAGGACCACGCCCTCGCCGGCCCGGATCAGCTGATCGCCCGCCCGCAGATCCCGGGTGGCGACCCGGGCGATGCCGAGCTGGACGATCGTGTGGAAGCGCAGCAGCTCGTCGGAGGCCACCGGGTCGCGGCTGAGACCAGGATCGGTCAGCAGCGAGTACGCCCCCAGCGCGAGCATGCTGGCCGAGGTGTCGTGCCCCGCGCCGAGCAGCAGCACCAGGTTGTGGATGGCCTCCGGCTCGGTCAGCTCGCCGGCCGCCACCGGCCCGGTCATCAGCCGGCTGATCAGATCGTCCCGGGGCTCCGCGGCCCGCTGCCGGACCAGGCCGCGGAGCAGCTCGGTGATACCGCGCCCGGCGGCCAGCTTGTCCTCGTCGGACCGCTCGCCGTCGGTGAGCACCTCGGTCAGATGCTCGAACTCGTCGTGGCACTCGTAGGGCACCCCGAGCACCCGGCAGATCACGCCGGACGCGACCGGAAGGGCGTACCCGGAAACAAGATCTTTGGGTCCCGCCCCGTCGGCGAACCGCTCCGCGCATTCCGCGGCCACCTCCTCCAGCATCGGCCCGGCGAGACGGGTCGCGGCCACCGTGAACTCGGCCGCCACCATCCGCCGTAGCCGCCCGTGCTCCGGCTCGTCCACCCCGATGAACGTCCGGTTCAGCGGCGGCGTCTCCACGGCCGCCCCGAACCGCGGATAACCCGGCCGGGTGGCGTCCGAGCTGAGCCCCGGCTCCTTCAGCAGCCGCCGCACGTCGTCGTACCGTGTGACCAGCCACGCCTCGGCCCCGCTGGGCAGCACGATCCGGGTGGCCGGCCCGGCCTCCCGCCACGCGGCGTAAACCGCCGGCGGATGCAACGGCTCCTCGCGACTCATCGGGTATCGAACCGGCGCATCCACCCGCAAAGCGGCGCCCGAAGCATCCCCCTCACCCCCCCTTTGCTCTGCGCACTCATACTCACCTCCTGGTCTCATGACACCCCCCAGTTCGGCGATCGGGGCAGGCCGGGCATGGTGCGGACCCGCTCGATCTCCCGCCCGAGCTCCAGCAGGGCGACGTCGCCGCCCGGCGGGCCGATCAGCTGGAGCCCGACCGGCAGCCCCTCGGCCGTGACACCGCAGGGCACGACCAGCGCCGGGCAACCGGCCATGGTGGCGACGGTGGTGAGCGGCCACGAGGCGGCGACCGCGCCCAGGTCGTCGAGCGGCATCCGCCAGGGCAGCACCCCGAACGCCGGGGTCACCAGCACGCCGAGATCCGTGCGCTGGGCCTTGGCGTGCACGGCCCGCGCGGCGGCCAGCCGGGCCGGCGACAGCGATCGTCCCGCCTCCACCTCGGCCCGGATGCTCGCCCCGAGCCGGTCGGAGAACCGGTCGACCGCCGGCCCGTGCAGCACCGCGGCCCGATGCGCGAGCAGGTCCACACAGGCCTCGTGCCACCCGTCGACCTGGGGCGAAGCCGCCTCGACCCGGTCGCCGAGCGCCGCCGCCACCACGTGGGCGCAGATGTCCGCGATGGCCGGATCGACCGGCACGCGACCGCCGAGGTCGGCGCTGTAACCGATCCTGCTCACCGGCGGCGCGGCCGGCTGCGACGGCGCCATCGCCCGCAGCATGAGCAGGGCGTCGTCGACGTCCCGGGCGATCGGTCCGTGCACGGTGAACCCCGGCACCGGATCTTCCGGGAAGGCCGCCGCCGGCACCAGGCCGGGCGTGGTCCGCAGCCCGACCACCCCGCAGAACGCCGCCGGGATGCGGATCGAGCCGGCCGTGTCCTCGCCGTGGGCCAGCCAGGACGTGCCGGACGCGACCGAGGCTGCTGCTCCGCCGCTGGACGCGCCGCAGCTCAGGGCCGTGTTCCAGGGGTTACGGGTCGGTCCGAAAAGGTCGTTCGTGGTCTCCGGGCCGGACAGGAGCTCGGGCACGTTGGTCTTGCCGATCACCGCCATGCCCTGTGCTTCCAGTCGTCGCACCAACGGGTCCGAGGTGCTCGCGACCCTAGGCGTACGACCAGGAAGTGAGTATGAGTGCGCAGAGCAAAGTAGCGAGCCGAGGGTGGTGGGCAAACCGGCGACGTCGAGCACGTCCTTGACCGTGATGGGAAGGCCGGGCCGCGGCGACGCCACGCGCAGCGGCACCGCGTTGATCACCGGGTCCACCGACGCCAGCTGCGCGAGAGCGGCGTCGCGGACCTCCTCGCCGTCGAGCCGGCCCGATCGGAGCCGGGCGAGCACCTCGCGGGCCGACAGGGCGAGCAGGGCATTCGGGAGGGCCTGGGCGGGCTGGGTGTGCGGGGCGGGCTGGGCGTGGGGGGCGGGCGGGCTCATGCCGACGGCCAGTGGGCGCGGGCGGCCAGCTTCTCGAACTGGCGCACCTCGGTGTGGAAGCCGTCGGAGCGGCGGGCGACCGTGACGGAGGCCGGCGAGTCCAGCTCGACGAAGCGGAAGAACTGGAGGGACACCGACAGCGGGGCGTAGAACGGGTCGCCCGACGTGGCGATCACGGCCTGGCGCATCGCCTCGGTGAGCAGCATGCCGGGGGCGTGGTCGGTCGGGTTGTCGAAGAAGTTCGGGTGCTCGGGGTCCACCCGCAGCCGGAAGCCGGCGCCGTGCGGCGAGATCACCACGTCGCGGGCGAGGGCGCGGCCGGCCGTGTGCGGGTCGACCGGGGGCGGCATCGTGGCCCGGGACAGGGCGACCGTGGCGGGGTCGCGGCCGCGTACCTTCAGGTAGGTCTCGTTGGGCGGCACGATGGCCTGGCCGGTGCCGGTGGCGATGCGGTCGCCGCCGCGGAACAGGGACATGCCGATCGTCGTCTGCATGATGCTGTGCGACGCCGTGGAGGCGGGGCGGGCCGTGGTGAGCTCGACGATCAGCTCGGTCGGGTCGGCGGTGACCTTCAGGCCGGCCGGGTCCACGGTGAACTCCACCGACCGCATGATCTGCATGGTGGCCAGCGGCACGTCGTCGACGACGTGGGCGATCAGCAGCGCGGCCTGGCGGAAGGTCTCCAGCACCAGGATCGGGTCGTGCGTCTCGTGGTCGAGCAGCGTGTAGTAGCCGCCCAGCCGCGACCAGGCGGCCCCGGCGGTCAGCGTGCTGCCCTCCTTGGCGTACGAGGTGATCAGCACGGTCGTCGTGTCGCCGCGGTCGACCAGGGCGCGCGGCACCAGCGTGTCGAAGGTGATCATGAGAGCTCCAGGGAGAGGCCGGCGGGCGGGAAGGACGGCAGATCCACGTCGGACGTCGCGACCGCCACGTCGAACGAAGGGGCGTGCAGGTAGGCGGCGCCGAAGGCCGGGAGGTCGGCGGTGACGACGCGGTCGCCGAGCTTCCGGCGTACCAGAACGGCGTTCTCGGTGGGGTTGAAGGCGAACAGGCCCACCGGATGGCCGGCCGGGTCCTCGTGGACGAACGCCACGCCCGGGTCGCTGGCCGGGTGGGCGTAGCGCGGTGCCGGCAGCAGCCGGGGCAGCGTCTCGGCGGCCACGGTGATCGGCACCAGCACGTCGCCGATCTCGGACCAGCCGGGGCGGGCCCGCTCGGCCAGCAGGATCACCGAGCCACCGCCGTCCCGGTGCCGGCGCAGCAGCGCGAGCAGCGCGTCGTCCGGATCCTGGGCGCCCAGCGGCACCAGCCAGACCTCGCCGACCCGCTCGTGCGCGGCGCTGCGTTCGGTGAGCACGTCCACCCGGTACTGGTGGTCGGTCATCAGCGCGATCGAGGCGTCGATCGCGGCCCGCAGCACCGCGTCGGCCGGGCCGTCCGCCTCGGTCCACGCCGCCGCCCGGGCCAGCACGTCGGGCACCAGCAGGGCGAGATCGGCCGAGAACCGCGCGCCGTGCGGGACCTCCGGCGCCCGGAGCAGGTCGCGCAGAGCGTGCAGGGCGTGCAGGTTCGCTCCGGTACGCCCGTTCTCGTGCAACGGGGCGCCGGGGCAGTACGGCGGCCCGTAGTCGGCCGGGTCCAGCCCCTCCGACCGCAGCCCGGCCGGGTCCAGGTCGATCTCCGGACCCCAGTGCGTGGTGGCCGTGGACGTGTAGACGCTGCACGTGGACGACCCGAGCCCGAGGGCGAGCAGCGCGTGGAACAGCACCGTGCCGGGCCGGGCGAATGATTCGTCGGTCCAGGTGAAGCCCCAGTTGTCCTCGACGTTGCTGGACCGGCGGGCGCGGACCCCGAACCAGTGCGCGGCGAACGCGTCGGCCGACCGGGACGCGTTGCCCACCCAACTCGTGTAGCCCTCGTGGAAGCCGATGTCGTCCAGGTCGGCGGTGCGCAGGAGCCAGCCGGCGGCGCTGCCGGCCACGGTCAGGTCGGGCAGCGGCAGGTTGACCGTGGCGATCTCCCGGGTGGCCGGCTTCAGGGCGGCCGCGAGCTCCTCGTACTGCGCCCTCAGCACCGTGCCGCCGTGCCGGGCCCACGCCGCGCGCACCGCCATCGGCCAGTTCCGCGGTGACGTGCGGGCCGCCTCGGCCAGCGCCGGGTCGGTCCGGGCCAGCGCGCTGATGAACGCCGCGATCGCCGGCGCCGCGAAGTCGTGCGCGGTGACCGCCCGGTTGGCGTCGCTGTAGACGCCCTCGTTGCCGAGCTGGACCGCGACCACCGGGCCGGCCGGGGCCAGATGTGGCGTCAGCACCTGCTCGTCCACGGCCGACAACCACCGGCGGACCTGCGCCGCGTACGCCGGGCCGAACGTGCTCGGCAGGGCCAGGGCCTGGGAGGTCACCGGCTTGCCGTCGGCGTCCAGCACGGCCGGCAGGGCCGGGTCGACGGTCGGGCTGACCCGGTCGGGCAGCCCGCCCAGTTGCACCTCGCCGTGCACGAACGGGCCGGGCTTGAGAACGGCTCTCATGCCGTGCGCGGCGATCAGCCGGAGCAGCCGGAGCACGTCGCGCTGGGCGTCGGTGGCGCCGCTGAAGTCGTACCCGTCGCCGTCGATCTCGTGGAACCGCCACGGGAGGTAGCAGGTCACCACGTCGATCCCGGCCGTGGCCAGGGCGCCGAGGTTGGCGTCCCAGCGTTCCGGCAGCGCGCGGTAGTAGGGGTATTCGCCGTAGAGCAGCGGCCGGGTCACGCGGCACCACCGCCCGGCTCGATGACCACTTTCAGGCCCGCGTATGCGGCCCCGCCGCCGATGCCCAGCGCGGTCAGCGCCGCGTCCACCCGGTCGAGCCCGAAATGGTGCGACACGATCCGTTCCAGCGGCAGGTGCCGGGCCATCCGCACGGCCCGCCCGAAGACCTGGCTGTTGTAGTCGCCGGCGCCGATGATCCGCAGACCACGCTGGAGCAGCTCGAGCGGGCGCACCTCGGCCGTGGCCCGCTCGTCGAAGCCCATCACCACGACCCGGCCCAGGTCGGCGGCCAGCGCGCAGGCCTCCGGCAGCAGCGACCCGACGGTGTCCACGACCACGTCGGCCCGGCTGGGCGTCTCGGTCACCGTCACGGTCGTGTCCTCGAAGAACGTGACCGCGGCGTCGCGCCGGAACGGGTCCTTCTCGACCAGCTGCACGGACGCGCCGAACTCGGACGCGGCCAGCGCGGTGACCGTGCCGATCGGCCCGGCGCCGAGCACCGCGACCCGGTCCCCGGCGCCGACGGACGCGGCGAGCAGGTTGTTGAGCACGCAGGCCAGGGGTTCGACCAGCACCGCCCGGTCGTAGGACATGCCGTCCGGGATCAGGTGCAGGAAACGTTCCTCGAGCCGCATGAACTCGGCGAACGCTCCGTCCCGGTCGATCCCGATCTCGTTGCCGGTCTTGTTCTCGCAGAAGTTGAGCACGCCGTCGCGGCACCGGTCGCACAGCCCGCAGTAGAGCGTCGGGTTGACGATCACCCGGTCGCCCGGCTTGAGCGTGGTGACGCCACTGCCCGTCTCGACGACCTCGCCGACCGCCTCGTGTCCCATCACCACGCCCGGCTCGGCCGGGAACTTGCCGAGCAGCACACCGCGGTCCGTACCGCAGATCCCGACCTGCACCACGCGCAGCACCACGTCGTCCGGCGCCGCGCAGACCGGTCGCGGCCGGTCGACCAGCTCCAGCGTCCGATCGACGCCCAGTACCAGGGCTTTCATCGTGTGACCTCCCATTACCAGCGGATCAAGGCGTGCCATTACCAGCGGATCGAGGCGTGCCATTACCAGCGGATCGTGTCGAGCAGAGCCTGGTGCAGTTCCGGTGTCGACGCGGCCACGCAGGAGCGCTGCGCCTCCGGGTCGACGGCCAGCAGGGGCGTGGGGCCGAGCGACTCGCCGTACGCGTCGGTGACCACCACCCCGGCGCGGCGGGCCAGGTAGACCGCGGCCGCGATGTCGTAGGGGAAGAGGTGCAGGATGTTGCCGCGCCCGACCCGCCGGAAGTCGCTCTCGGTCGCCGGGTGGTCGCGCAGGACCCGGTTGCCGATGTCGACGTACGCGTCGAGCTGGCCGGTGATGATCCGGCTGATCGAGAACGTGGCGCTGTTGAACAGGAAGATGCCGCCGGTGTTGGCGCTGGCGTCGACCAGGTGCGCGTACGCGTCGGTCATCAGCCGCATCGGGTGGCCGTTGAACTCCAGCGACCAGAACATCCGGTCGATCGAGGTGGTCCGGCTGAGCCGGGGCAGCGTCCAGTCGTAGCCGTGCCACTCCAGCGGCGCCGCCAGCGTGTCGTCGGCGTAGAGCCGCTTCCCGCTCTTCAGTTCGAGCAGGTGGGCGGCGCAGACGTCGGCGAGGGTCGGATCGTCGGTCAGGGGCGCCGCGGCGATCGACACGGTGGCCATCTCCAGGCCCGCGGACGCCGGCCGGGTGCCGTCGATCGGGTCGATGAGCAGCACGTGCCGCGGGTCGGGCCCGGTCGTCCGCAGGATGTTGTCCTCGGTGTAGACGGCCACCGGCTCGGGGGCGTGCTCGGTCAGGTGCTTCCAGACCGCGTCCTCGGCCACGGCGTCGATGTCGAACTGGGCGTCGCCGCCGGGGGAGTCGCCCTGGACGTGCCGGGGCAGGCCGGCCCGGGCGTGGTCCAGCACGGCGGTCCGCACGGCCTGGGCGGTGCCGAGAAGCAGGGTACGCAGGTGAGCGCTCATCGGGTCACCGCACGCAGCAGCGCCTCGAAGCGGTCGCCGATCTCGTCCGCCTGGGCCATGGTGAGGATCAGCGGCGGCCGGATCTTGATCACGTTGCCGTGCCCGTAGCGGGACGTCCGCAGGATCAGCCCGTGTTCCATGGCGCGCGCGGCCAGTTCGTTGGTCAGCGCCACGTCCGGTTCCCGGTCCGGCTTGATCATCTCGGCGCCGATCATCAGACCCACTCCGCGCACGTCCCCGATGCACGGGAAGCGGCGCTGCAGGTCGGTCAGCCGGGCCATGATCCGCTCGCCGGTGGCGGTGACGTTGGCCAGGAACTCCGGCTTGCCGACGATGTCCAGGGTCACGCTCGCGGCCGCGGCGGCCAGCAGGTTCGCGCCGTAGGTGAACGAGTGGTGGTGCCCGGGCAGCCCGGTCAGCCGTTCGCCGGTGAGGATCGCGGCCACCTGGGCGCCGCTGCCGCCGAGTCCTTTTCCGACGGTTATCGCGTCCGGTTCCACCCCGAAGTGCTGAGCTGCGAACATTTTCCCGGTACGCCCGATCCCGGTCTGGATCTCGTCCAGGATCAGCGCGATACCGTGCCGGTCGCAGAACTGTCGCAACGCCGGCAGATAGCCGTCCGGGGAAACGATGTTCCCGCCGTTGCCGGAGATCGGCTCGAGCACGATCGCGGCGACCTGGCCACCGCTCGCGTACTCCAGGAAATCGTCGAGCCGGTCCACGCACATCAGCCCGCAGGTGTTTCGGTCCTGCCCATAGAAACAGCGATAGCAGTACGGATCGGGAACCTGCACCGAGCCCGGATAGAGCAGCGGGAACGGCGCCTTCCGAAACGCGTTCCCGGACATCGACGTCATCATCATGGTCTGGCCGAGATGACTGCGGAACAGCGTGATGACCTCGCGCCGCCCGGTGGCCGCCTGGGCCATCTTGATGGCGCCCTCGTTGGCCTCCGAGCCGCCCGCCACCTTGAGATGCACCCTGGTCAGGCTCTCCGGGGAGCAGGCGACCAGCTTGCCGACCAGGTCGTCGACCGGGTCGCTGCGGAAGGTCGAGGTCAGATGAATGGCCAGCTCGGCCTGTTTCTGAACGGCGCCGACGACGGCCGGATGGGAATAGCCGAGGCTCAGGTTGAACGTCGCCGACGCACAGTCCAGATAGGCCTCGCCCGCGTCGTCGTAGAGATAGACACCCTCGCCCCTCACCATTCTGTGGTCGCTGACCTCGTAATAGATCATGTCCCTGACAGACGGTTTCATCAGCACCTCTTGTCGAGTGGGTCTGATGCGTCTGATGTTTGGTGAGATCCGAACGCCGGTCAACGTTTGTCGTGATTGGAAAGAGTGCTTCCCGTGACGCCGAAAAATCGTGGATCACGTTCCACGTCGTGGAAATGCGCCACGGTGCGTCACCATCCCTTTTGGAGCATGTACGCTCATGAGTCATGACCGACCGCGACGTCAGCGACAAGCTGGACACGTCCATCCCGCACTCCGCCCGGGTCTGGAACTACTGGCTCGGTGGCAAGGACAACTTCGAGGTCGACCGCCAGGTCGGCGATCAGTTCGCCCAGCTGTACCCGGACATCGCGGTGGTCGCCCGGTCGTCGCGCGCGTTCCTCAAGCGCGCGGTCACCCATCTCGCCGCCGAGCAGGGCATCCGCCAGTTCCTCGACATCGGCACCGGCATGCCGACGGCCGAGAACACCCACCAGGTGGCCCAGGCCGTCGCGCCCGACGCGCGGATCGTCTACGTCGACAACGACCCGCTGGTCCTGGTGCACGCGCGGGCGCTGCTGACCGGCACCGACGAGGGCGCCACCGAGTACCTCGACGCCGACCTGCACGACCCGGCCGACATCATCGCCAAGGCCGGCGAGACCACCCTCGACCTGTCCCAGCCGGTCGCGCTGATCCTGATGAACATCCTCGGTCACGTCCCCGACCTCGACCGGGCCGACGAGATCGCCCACACGCTGATGGCCGCCCTGCCCCCGGGCAGCTACCTGGTCACCGCGGACGGCACCAACGTCATCGACGGCCCGGCGTTCGAGCAGGCCATCGGGGTGTGGAACGCGAACGCGCCGCTCTCGTACCACCTGCGGCACCCCGACGAGCTGACCCGCTTCCTGACCGGCCTCGAGGTGCTCGAGCCGGGCCTGGTCCCGTGCGCGTCCTGGCGCCCGTCGCCCGACGCCCCGCCGGAAGACCTGCGCCCGACCGACGAGTACGGCGCGGTCGGCCGCAAGCCGTAGGGCGCAAGCCGTAGTGGTGGCCCAGGACGGTATCCGCGGTCCGGATGCCGCCCTGGGCCACCACCAGACTCAGAGGCGGATCACCTCGTCGCGGAGGCGGGCCTGCTCGGCGGCCCAGACGACGCGGTGGGTGGCCAGGCTCTCCACCGGGTCGGAGGGGAGCAGGGCCGGGTCGCCGCCGGCCACGGCCGCGATGAAGGCCTCGGTCAGGCCCTCGTCGCCGCCACCGTGCCCGTCGGCCGCCGACGAGCCGCCCGCCTCCTCGGAGTCGAACACCTCGGTCTCGCCGGTGACGAAGTCGAGCAGCGTCACGTGCCGGCCATCGCCGTCGAGGTAGCCGCGGGTGCCCTGCAGCCGGGTGCGGCGGTGTTCCATCGGGGTGAACGCGCTGACCGTGAACGAGCAGGTCGCGCCGTCCGGGAAGGCCAGGTTCACCACCTGGTGGTCGACCACGTCGTTGTCGCAGGCGTAGACGCAGCGGCCGTACGGGCCCTCGCGCAGCGCCGTCCGCAGCGACTCCTCGGTGGCGATCGGGGTGACCGCGCCCAGCGGCCAGAAGTGGTCGTCCGGGTCGGCCAGGGCCTGCTCGTAGCGCCGCTTGGCCGAGTACGGGCAGGTCGACTCGACCGAGCAGTCGAGGCACCGATCGGCCGCGCCGGCCGGGCGCTCGGACGGCCGGAAGTGGCTGAGGCTGCCGAACGACGACACCCGCTCGGGCAGCTGCCCGAACAGGTGCACCAGCCAGTCGATGTCGTGGCAGCACTTGGTCAGCAGCAGCGGACCGGACTCCTCGGTGTTGCGCCAGTTGCCGCGCACGAACGAGTGCGCGAAGTGCCACCAGCCGACCGGCTCCAGGTGTTGCACGCTGACCAGTTTCCCGATCCGCCCGGTGTCCAGCAGGCCCTTGACCAGCCGGGTGTAGGGCGTGTAGCGCATCACGTGACAGACCGCGGCGATCACCTTGTTGCGCACCGCCGCCTCGACGATGGCCGCCGCGTCCTCCTCGGTCGGCGCCAGCGGCTTCTCGATGAGCAGGTGGTAGCCGAGGTCGGCGAGCCGGACCGCGGGGTCGCGGTGCATCCGGTCCTGGGTCGCGACGATCGCCGCGTCGGCCAGCCGGGGCTCGGCGACCAGGCCGGACCAGGAGTCGAAGACGAACTCGGGCGCGATGCCGAATTCGGCGGCGGCGGCCGTGCGGCGGCCGGGGTCGGGCTCGGCGACGGCGACGACACGCGCGTCACCGGTCGAGACGGCGTGCCGTGCGTACGCCTGACCCCGAAGGCCGGCCCCGACGAGAGCTAGAGTCACCGCAGACATGGCGTCCCTTCGCGTTTAATTAACAAGGACTCCATTAAAAGCACCGAGACGGCCGTACGCCAAGGGGACACGTTGACCGCGCATCTCGCCGGCGGGGATCTCTCCCGCCTCCGTCAGCTCAACGCGCACAGCGCGATCCGGACGCTGCGGGACGAGCCGTCCCTGACCCTGACGGAACTGTCCAAACGGATCGGCCTGTCCCGCGCCTCGACCGAGGACGTGGTGCGTGAGCTGCTCGATCTGGGCTGGGTGACCGAGGTCGAACCGGCGGCGGGCGGGGTGGGCCGCCCGGCCCGGCGGTACCGCTTCAACGCCGGCGCCGGCCACCTGCTCGGCGTCGACGTCGGCGGCCACAAGGTGCTGGCCCTGGTCACCGACCTGGACGGCACGGTGCTGCACAGCCGGCGGGTCGAGGTGACCACCGACCTGGGCCGGCGGGAACGGCTGGCCGCGGTCGACCGGGCCGTCACCGGGGTGCTGCGCGAGGCCGGGCCGATCGCCGACCGGTTGTGGGCGACCGGGGTGGCGACCACCGGCTGGGTCGACGGCTCGGGCCGGGTGCTGCTGTCCGACGCGCTGCCCGAGTGGACCGGGATCGACCTCGCCGCGCACGTGTCCCGGCTGGTGCCGGGCCGGGTGCTGGTCGAGAACGACAGCAAGCTGGCGGCCCTGGCCGAGACCTGGCGGGGGGTCGCCCGGTATGTCTCCGACCTGGTCTTCATCCTGTCCGGCTGGCGCACCGGGGCCGGCCTGATCATCGGCGGCCGGCTGCACCGCGGGTTCGCCCAGGGCGCCGGCGAGCTCGGCGCGCTGCCCGTGGTGGGCTGGAAGCGGGCGCCCGACCACCTGGCCGCGTGGCCGAGCGGGAGCGACATCTTCGCTGCGGCGCGAGCCGGTGACCGGGCCGCGCTGGCCGCCGTCCGGCGCTACGTGAAAGACCTCGCGCTGGGCGTGTCCGCGCTGGTCCTGACGCTCGACCCGGAGCTGGTGGTGATCGGCGGCGGGTTCTCCCGGTCGGCCGACGTGCTGATCGGGCCGCTGCGTCAGGAACTGGACCGCTGGGTCCTGCGTACGCCGGAGATCCGGGTCTCGACCCTGGCCGACGAGGGGGTGGCGCTGGGCGCCGCCAAGCTCGCCCTGGACTCGGCCGAGGACCGCTTCTCGCTCATTCGAGGATGACCGTTTGCCCCGAGTGCCTTGTGATCGGCGTCGCAGTGCACTAAATAATTTCCATGGGCTCCAGGATATTTCTGAATTTGAAACTTTGTGGCACGGCCCTGCTGGCCGTGGGACTCACCTTGACCGCCGGCGCCTGCTCCGGCGGGGACGACAAAGCGGCCGACCCCAACGAGAAGGTCACCCTGACCTACGGCGTCTGGGACGTGAACCAGCAGCCGGCCATGCAGGAGCTGGCCACGGCGTTCACCAAGACGCACCCCAACGTCACCGTCAATGTCCAGCTCACGCCCTGGGAGGGCTACTGGACCAAGCTGAAGGCCGCGGTCACCGGGGGCGCCGCCCCCGACGTGTTCTGGATGAACGGCCCCAACTTCCAGCTGTACGCCTCCAACAAGGTCATCGCGCCCAACCCGGAGCAGGTCGACGCGTCGGTCTACCCCAAGGCGCTGGTCGACCTCTACACCTTCGACGGCAAGCAGTACGGGCTGCCGAAGGACATGGACACCATCGGCGTCTGGTACAACAAGAAGCTCTTCGACGCGAAGAAGGTGGCGTACCCGAAGGACGGCTGGACCTGGGCCGACTTCCAGGACGCGGCGGCGAAGCTGACCGACGCCAAGGCCGGCGTCTACGGCACCGCGGCCGAGCTGACCAGCTTCCAGGAATACCAGTACAACACCATCGCCCAGGCCGGCGGCTACGTGATCTCGCCGGACGGCAAGAAGTCCGGGTACGACGACCCGAAGACCATCGCCGGCCTGAAGTTCTGGACCGACCTGCTCGACAAGAAGCAGTCGCCCGACCTCAAGACGATGACCGACACGGTGCCGCTCCAGCTCTTCGAGTCGGGCAAGGTGGCCATGTACTGGGGCGGGTCGTGGAACGTCTCCGAGTTCACCGGGAACGACTACGCCAAGGACAAGGTCGACGTGGCGCCGCTGCCCAAGGGTGAGAAGCAGGCGACCATCATCCACGGCGTGTCGAACGTGGTCGGCGCCAAGAGCGAGCACCCCGACCAGGCGTGGGAGTTCGTCAAGTACCTCGGCTCCAAGGAGGCGGCGGAGATCCTCGGCAAGACCGGGCCGATCCCCGCGTACAACGGCACCCAGCAGGCCTGGGTGGCCAAGTACCCGAACCTGAAGCTCCAGACCTTCCTCGACTCGGTGAGCTACGCGGTGCCGTTCCCGGTCTCCAAGAACACCGCCGCCTGGAACGAGGCCGAGCTGACCTACCTCACCAAGGCCTGGAACGGGCAGCAGCCGGTCGACCAGGCGTCGGTCGAACTGGCCAAGGCGATGAACGACCTGCTCGCCAAGGAGTGAGGGTGGCACGTCGCAAGGACCGGGTGTCCGAGGCGCTGTGGGCGTACGCGTTGATCGCGCCCACGGCCCTCGGGCTCGGGGTCTTCTACCTGTGGCCGGTGCTGCAGACCGCCTACTTCTCGTTCACCGAGTGGGGCGCGTTCGGCGGCCACGAGTGGTCCGGGCTCGACAACTACGTGCGGCTGGCCGGCGACCCGGAACTGGGCCGGGCGCTGGTCAACACCTTCACGTACACCGCCCTGGGTCTGCTCTCGATCCCGCTCGCGATGGTGTTCGCGGCGCTGCTCAACCGGAAGATGTGGGGGGTCGGCGTCTACCGCACCCTGTTCTTCCTGCCGTACGTGACCATGCCGGTGGCCGTGGCGATGGTCTGGCGCTGGCTCTACAACGGCGACTACGGCCTGATCAACTACGGGTTGTCGCTGGTCGGCGTGGATGGGCCGAACTGGATCGCCGACCCTGACACCGCCCTCTACGCGCTGGTCGTGATCGGGGTCTGGAGCAGCATCGGCTACAACATGATCATCCTGCTGGCCGGCATGCAGTCCATCCCGGCCGACTACTACGAGGCCGCCTCGCTGGACGGCGCCGGCCCGGTCCGGCAGTTCTTCCGGATCACCCTGCCGCTGCTGTCGCCGACCGCGTTCTTCGTCTCGGTGATCTCGGTGATCGGGTCGCTGCAGCTCTTCGACCTGGTCTTCGTCATCGCCGGCTCGGGCGCGTCGGCGCGGGCCAACCCGGCCTTCCCCCGCCTGCAGACGGTGGTCCAGCTCTTCTACGACCGGGCCTTCGTGACCAACGACCGGGGGTACGCGGCCGCGATCGTGATGCTGCTCCTGCTGATCATCGTGATCCTGACCGCGGTGCAGTTCCGCCTCCAGCGCCGGTGGGTGCACTATGCCTAGGCGCGCCCTGCTGCACACCGTGCTGATCGCGGCGTCGCTGGCCATGGTCGTGCCGTTCGTCTGGCAGATCATCACGTCGCTCAAGACGCTGTCCGCCGCCACGGCCGTGCCACCCTCGCTGCTGCCGGAGGGACACTGGGCCAACTACGGGCGGGTCTTCGACCTGTTGCCGTTCGGGACCCAGTTCCTCAACACGGTGATCATGGCGCTGGCGCGTACCCTCGGACAGGTTCTGTTCTGTTCGATGGCGGCCTACGCCTTCGCGCGGCTGCGTTTCCCCGGCAAGCGCGTGCTGTTCGCGGTCATCCTCAGCGTGCTGATGGTGCCGCCGCAGCTGTTCATCATCCCGCAGTACCAGATCATGTCCGATCTCGGCTGGCTCAACAGTCTCCAGGCGCTGATCGTGCCCGGCCTGTTCAGCGCGTTCGGCGTGTTCCTGCTGCGGCAGTTCTTCCTCAGCCTGCCGGTCGAGCTGGAGGAGGCGGCCCGCATCGACGGCGCCGGGCCGTTGCGCATCTACTGGTCGATCGTCC
This sequence comes from Actinoplanes sp. NPDC089786, assembly GCF_040684855.1. NCBI lineage: Bacteria > Bacillati > Actinomycetota > Actinomycetes > Micromonosporales > Micromonosporaceae > Actinoplanes > Actinoplanes sp. NPDC089786. The sequence goes on along the minus strand of NZ_JBFBGU010000019.1, from coordinate 116,837 downwards.
TCCCGCTGGCGCGGCCGGGGCTGGTCGCGCTGGCCGTACTCACGCTTCTCTGGTCCTGGAACGACCTTTTCTGGCCGCTGGTGGTGAACAGCGATCCGTCGACGATGACGCTGTCGGCCGGGCTCGCGTCACTCCAGGGCCAGTACCAGACCGACTACCCCGTGCTGATGGCCGGCTCGCTGCTCGCGTCGCTGCCGGTCATCGTCGTTTTCGTGTTCCTGCAACGGCAGTTCATCCAGGGCATCGCACAGACCGGAATAAAGGGGTGAGGCAATGAAGATCATCGCCACTGTCGCTCTACTCGCGTCTCTGCTCACCGGATCGTCGTTATGCTCCAACGTCTCCTACCCACCGTCGACCGAGGTCTTCGCCAATCCCGAGCGGGGCTTCTACCACCACACCGGTGACTGCGACTCGTCCACCTTCGACGAGGCGACGCTGCGGTCCTACCGGACGTCCCAGTCCATCTCCCTGGTGATGTGCATCTTCTACCTGCGTTCCTACCGCACCTCACCGATCGCGCCGGCGGCCCTGGCGCACCTCCAGTCGCAGCTGGACACCGTTCGCCGGGCCGGCCTGAAGGTCGTCCTCCGGTTCGCGTACACCGACTCGGACGACGCCGACGCGACCCCCGCGCAGGTGTCGTCGCACCTCGACCAGCTCGCGCCCTACCTGCGGAACAACGCCGACGTGATCTCGGTCGTGCAGGCCGGCATGATCGGCACCTGGGGCGAGTGGTGGGACACCCGGAACTTCGGCGACGAGGGCGTGATCAACGAGCAGAACTGGCGGGACCGGAAGGCGGTCACCGACAAGCTGCTGAGCGTGGTCCCCTCGTCGAGGGCCATCCAGCTGCGCACCCCCAAGTTCAAGCGCACGATGTACGGAACCTCGACCACGGTGCCGCGGATCGGCCACCACAACGACTGCTTCCTGGCCAGCCCCGACGACTTCGGCACGTACGAGAACCCGTCGGTCGAATACCCGTACCTCCAGCAGGACACGCTCCGGGTGCCGATGGGCGGCGAGACCTGCGTGGTCAACCCGCCGCGCTCCCAGTGCCCGACGGCGACGGCCGAGCTGGCCGGCTTCCACTGGTCGTACCTGAACACCGACTACAACCGGGACGTCCTCAACACCTGGACCTCCTGCATCACCGATGTCACCCGGAAACTCGGCTACCGCCTGGCGCTGACCTCGGGCACCTACCCCGCCTCGGCCACCCGCGGCGGCGCCTTGCCGGTCACCATCGGCGTCCGCAACGAGGGCTACGCCGCGCCGTACAACCCGCGCAACGTGAAACTGGTGCTGCGCAACGCGTCCAGTGGGGCGCTGACGCGGCTGGCCCTCTCCTCGGACCCGCGAACCTGGGCGGCCGGCGCCACGGCGTCGATCAACCAGTCGGTGGCCGTTCCCTCGTCCCTGCCGACCGGTCAGTACCAGCTGTACCTGGAACTGCCCGACCCGCTGCTGGCCACCCGGCCGGAGTACTCGATCCGCCTCGCCAACCAGGGCACCTGGGACGCGAGCACCGGCCTGAACAACCTGAACGCCACGGTCACCATCCGGTAACACTCTTCTGGTGACGCCGGGTGATGCAACCCACCTGCGCCGGGGCCGCGACCCGTTCGCTGCCCCGGCGCGGCCAGAATTTCCGCCATGACCGTGATCAGCACGTGGCGCGCATCGGACCCGGCGCCGACCCGCCTGTCCGTGGCCCGCGAGCTGGTGACCGTCTGGACCGTGCACGTCCAGCGCTCGCTGCGCCTGATCCTGTCGTAGCTGCCGCTTCCGGCCGCGATCTTCGCGATTGGCGCCTTCAAGGCCAAGATCAAGTTCAAAGGGCTTTGTTTCCCGCGTTCGTCGGGGTACGGATCGTATGCTCCCGCGGGCTACGGGTTGGGGCCCATCGGAGATGGCCCGAGCCCTTCCGGGTCCGTGCGCGCAAGCCCAAAATCGGCGAGCCGATGGGCTCGTCGTGGCCGACGGGTCTCTCAGTGGCGGCGTTTCCGCTGTTCAACGCGATTGAGGGCAGTCCTCGGCGGCCCCGGTGACCGTGGAACTCGGGATCGCGGTGAGGCGGGTGGGCGTACTCGGCGAACGCCGGAGGCGCGGACGCCCGAATAGGTGGTTCGTGAAAAGGTGCAGCAAACCGCCGGGGTGGCCCGTTAGCTGAAGAGGCGAGCGGGGGGAGCGGGGATGCGGGACAGCGAGGCCTTCGACGAGTTCTACCGGGACACCTCCGCGCGCATGGTGCGGTACGGGTACGCGATGGTCGGGGATCTCGGCGATGCGCAGGACGTGGTGCAGGAGGCGTACACCCGGGCCTGACGGCACTGGCGGACGGTGGCCGATCATCCGGCGCCCGAGGCCTGGGTGCGGCTGACGGTCAACCGGCTGGCCACCGATCGGTGGCGCAGGCTGAGTGGGTGGCGGGCGGCTCTGATCCGTACCGGACCGCCTGAACCCGCGGCCCCACCGGGCGAAACGTCCGTACTCCTCGGCTCTGCCCTGCGCAAGCTCCCGATGAACCTGCGGCAGGCCGTGGTCCTCTTCTACCTGTACGACATGCCGGTGAACGACATCGCCGCCGAGACCGGGGTGGCGGTCGGCACCGTCACCTCGTGGCTGCGCCGCGGGCGGCTGGAGCTCGCCGCGATCCTGGCGCCGGGCCCGGCGCACGAGAAGACGCTTCTGGAGGCGCACGATGTCGAATGATCTGGAGCGCGCCTTCGCCTCCCTGTCCGCGGACGCCGACCGGGCCCAGCTCGCGCCGGCGCGGGCCGTCCGCCGCCGCGGCGACCGGCAGACCCTGTCCCGGGCCGTGGCCGGCGCGGCCGCCGTGATCGTGCTGGTCACCGGCGTGACCGTCGGCGCCCGGATGGTGCTCGCCGGCCCCGACCGGGACGAACCACCACCGGTGCCCGCGGCCAGCCCGACCCTGACGTCGCCATCACCGTCGCCCTCCCCGTCCGCCGTGGCGCCGGCGAGATCGACCCCGTCGACCACGTCGAAGTCATCGCCGCCACCGGAAACGCCCGAGACGCCCGAGATCCCGTCGTCGATCCCCGCGCGCGCCTTCCTCCAGGCGTCGGACGCTCCCGGCGAGGGCGGCACCCCCGAGCGCCAGGGCGCCGGCGATCACGACCTGCCGGAATTCTGCGGGAACGGGTACGAGCAGCGAGGCGACCTCGGCATCCGGGCCACCCAGCTGATGTACTACCGATCCGCCGACGCGCCGCCCGACTCGACCCCGAAGTCGGCCGTCTTCGAGGACATCATGGTCTTCCGCGGGGACGGCGCCGAGCAGTTCATGGACGACCTCCGCGCGGCCGTCCGCGACTGCCCGTCCCCGAAGAACGACAAGAACGTGTCGCGTGGCCCGCTCGGCGCGGGCGACGAGTCGCTGCTGATCGAACGGAACCACCCGGCCATGACCGACGAGGGCGTCCCGGCGGGCGACGGCTCGCTGCACCGCGTCTACTTCAGCGCCATCCGGGTCGGCGACGCCGTCGCCGTGGTCAGCGACACCGGCTGGGAATCGGGCTCGGCCGACCGCGCCGACACCGAACACCTGGCCGCCCGCGCCGCCATCCGCCTCGAGAACTGGCGCAAGTAGAGCGTCAGCGCGCGCCGAAACCGGTGGACAGCAGGTCGAAGGCTCGGGCGGCCTGCTCGTGGGCGGTCGCGGCCAGGTTGCCCGGTTCGCCGTCGGCGGCCAGCTCGCGGGTCAGCCGGATCTGGGCCGCGTGCAGGGCCGCGATCGCGCCGGCCATCACCTGGGCCTCGAAGGTGCCGCCCAGCTCGGCGGTCAGCGCGGCGGCGATGCGGTCGAGGGCGAGGCGCTCCCGGGCCCGCAGGGTGGGGCTGCCGGCGATCACCCGGCCGATCGTCCGGGCCCGGTCGCGCGCGGTCGTGTCGCCGGCGTCGATCGCCTCGAGCCAGCGGTTGCCGTGGAGCAGCTCGCGGCGGCACGCGGTGAGGACCGGCTCGCCGGGCGGTCGATCATGGACGGCCGCCACCAGACGGTCGCCGAAGTCGTCGAGCCCGGCGAAGAACAGGTCTTCCTTGGCCGGGAAGTAGTTGAACACCGTCGCCTCGGACACCTCCGCGGCGCGGGCCACCTCGGCCACCCGGACGGCGTCGAAGCCGCGCTCGGCGAACAGCCGGTTCGCCGACTCGCTGATCAGCTGTCGGGTGCGCTCCTTCTTCAGCTCCCGCAATCCCACTGGCCAATCTTAGCAGGGTCGCTCTAAAGTTAGGGTGACTCTAGGATTGGAGCGGGGCATGCGAGTGAGCCTGGGCGTCACCAATTTCACCTGGCCGGCCGTCAACGAGCTGGACGCGATCGCGCGGCAGGCGGACGAGGGCGGTCTCGACACGCTCTGGGTCGCCGACCACCTGGTGCAGGCCGAACCCGGCACCGAGCCGACCGACCCGATGCTCGAGGCGTATGCGACGCTCGGTCACCTCACCGCGATCACCGAGCGGATCCGCCTGGGCGCGATGGTCACCGCGGTGTCATTCCGCCCGCCGGCACTGTTGGTGAAGGCGGTCACGACCATCGACGTGCTCTCCGGCGGCCGGGCCTGGCTGGGGCTGGGCGCGGGCTACCACCAGGGCGAGGCGACCATGATGGGCCTGCCGTTGCCGGCCACGGCGGAGCGTTTCGAGCAGGTCGAGGAGACCGTCCGGCTCGCCCTCCAGATGTGGTCCGGCAACGACCAACCCTTCACGGGTACGCACGTCAGCGCCCAGAATCCGATCGGCCGCCCGTTGCCGGCGACCCGCCCCCATCCGCCCATCCTGATCGGCGGCGCCGGCGAACAGAAGACCCTGCGCCTGGTGGCCCGCTACGCCCAGGCCTGCAACATCTTCGACATCCCCGACGGCGGCCGCACGGTGCGCCACAAGCTCGACGTCCTGGCCCGCCACTGCGACACCGAGAACCGCGACCCGGCCGAGATCGACAAGACCATCAGCACCCGGGTCCTTCCCACCGCCACCATCGACGACATCACCGCCCAGCTCACCCGCCTCACCGACCTGGGCCTGGACCACGCCGTGGTCATCACTTCCGGCCCCTGGCAGCGCACGACCCTCAACACCTTGATCAAGGCCACCACCCGCGTCGCCTGACCTCGCCACCACCCGCGTCGCCGACAGCGCCGTCACGCGGGTCGTCTGACCGCGGCGCCATGCGCGTTGCCCGACGGCTCGGTCGCCGGGGCCGCGGCGGGTGGCTGGCTGGAGTGACCGGTCACGCGAAAGGCGCGTTCACGGCCGTGCCAGGCCGGCCGGCCGCGGGGTGCCACGTCGGATCGGTGTTGCGGTTGGGGTGTTGGTCGCTCGTACCTGAGCATGAAGTTGACTTTGATCTGGCCGGACGTTGACTTTGATCTAGAGGGCCCCCCAATAGACCCACTTGGAGTCGTGGCGGAGGAAGCGGCTGCGTTCCTGGACGCGGGCGCGGCGGCCGGCGGTGAGGTAGCGGGCCACGAACTCGACCTCGCCCTCGGTGTCGAGCAGGCCGCCGCGGGCCGCGAGCACCGTCAAACCCGTCCATTGCGTGCCGGGGTCGGGCTCGATGGTGGCCGGGCGGGTGTCCGGATGCCAGGTGCTGAGCAGGTAGTCGGGGCGGTTCATGGCGAACGCTGTGTAGCGGGAGCGCATCAGGGATTCGGCTGTGGGCGGGGCGGTGCCGTTGTGGGCAGGGCCGCAGCATTCGGCGTAGGGGAGGCCCAGGCCGCAGGGACACGTCATGGCAATCACCCTATGCTGCCGGGATGAGTCGAACGGCGTTGGTGACCGGAGCATCGTCGGGGATCGGGCGGGCGACCGCGGCGGCGCTGGTGGCGCGGGGGTACCGGGTGCTCGGCACCAGCCGTGACCCGGAGGCGGCGCCGGCGGTCGACGGGGTCGAGTTCGTGGCCCTCGACCTCAACGACGACGCGTCGATCGATCGGCTCGGGCCCACCCTCGCCGGCGTCGACGTGCTGATCAACAACGCGGGCGAGAGCCAGTCGGGGCCGCTGGAGGATCTGCCGGGGGACGCGGTGCGGCGGCTGTTCCAGACGAACGTGTTCGGGGCGGTGCGGCTCACCCAGCTCGCGCTGCCGGGGATGCGGGCGCGGGGGTACGGGCGGGTCGTCATGGTCGGGTCGATGGTGGCCTCGTTCCCGATCGCCTACCGGTCGTCCTATGTCGCGTCGAAGGCCGCCATCCGCGGGTTCGCCACGGCCGCGCGGTACGAGCTGACGCCGTTCGGGGTGTGGCTGACCACGGTCGAGCCGGGCTCGATCCGGACCGGCATCAGCGAACGCCGCACCACCTACGTGGCCGAGGACTCGGTGCACGCCAAGGACTTCGCGACCGTGTTGTCCGCCCTCAACAGCAACGAGCGCGGGGGTACGCCGGTCGGCCGGGTCGTGCGTACGATCATCGCCGCCGTCGAGGCGGAGCGGCCGCGGCCGTTCTACGCGGTCGGGAGCGGGGCGCCGCTGGTGTTCGCGCTGCGAAGACTGATCACCCGGCGTGCGGCCGAGCGCATGATCCAACGCCGGTACGGGATCAGGCGATGACCAGGGGAGATCAGCGGCCGCCCGCGGTGGACACCGGTGAGAAGGCCACGCTGGTCGCGTTTCTCGACTACGTGCGCGAGGCGGTGATCGCCAAGACGGCCGGGGTCTCCGACGAGGTGGCGCGGCGGCCGGCCGTGGGGTCGGGCACCAGCCTGCTGTGGCTGCTCCGGCATCTGGCCCGGGCGGAACACCGGTGGTTCGTCTGGTACTACGCCAGCTCGGAGGTGTGGCGTGGACCGGAGGCGGACGCTGTCGAGGACGCGGACACCCTCGAAGGGCTGGTCGCCGCCTACCGGGCCAAGACGGCCGAGACGAACGCGATCGTCGAGGCGGCCGACCTCGACGCGGTGGGGTCGCGGGTGCTGGAGGAGGGCGTACGGCCGCCGACGATGCGCTGGGTGCTGATCCACATGATCGAGGAGACGGCGCGGCACGCGGGGCACGCCGACATCATTCGCGAGCAGGCGGACGGTACGGTCGGCCGCTGAGCAGCACGGCCGCGAGCACCCCGCACAGGGCCGCGGTCACGCCGGACGCCCGGGCCGTCCAGGCGATCGACGTCGCCGCGGCCAGGGCGGGACCGGCCAGGGCGCCGAACAGCGTCGCCGCGGCCTCGGCCGTGAACATCGCGGCGCTGGTGCGGCCCAGCACCTCGGCCGGCGTCACACGCTGCATGGTCGTCTGGGTCGCGCCCAGCGTGATCGACCCGGTCAGTCCGATCGCGACCGCCGCCACCAGGGCCGGCGGCAGCGAGCGGGACGAGAACAGGGCCACGAAACCCAGGCCGGTCGCGGCGAGCGATGCGCCCAGCAGGTGGCCGGGGCGCAGGCGGTCGACCAGCGCCCGCATGACCGGCGCGCCGATCAGGAAACCCACGCCCAGGGCCGAGATCACCAGGCCGATCTGGGCGCTTCCGCCGAGCACGGTCATGCCGTACGGGATGAGCAGCGCCGACAAGCACGCGTTGGCGGCCAGGAACACCGTGCTGACCAGCAGCAGCGCCCGGACGACGGGCGAGCGACGGATGAACGCCAGGCCGGCACGGATCCTCGGCCTGGTCGCCGACGGGACCGCGGCCCGCCGCGACGTGCACAGGATCAGGATCGCCGACACCACGTAGGTGCCCGCGTCGACGATGACCAGGGGCGCGAAGCCGGCCACGGCGAACAGCGCGCCACCCAGCGGCGCCGCGATCAGGCGGACCGCGCCGTCGGTCACCCCGTTCAAGGCGTTGGCGCTGCTCAGGGCGCTGCCGGTGCCGACCACGGCGGGGGTGTGGGCCTGGGCCGCGGGGTTGAAGAGGACCGCGCCGACGTTCTCGACGATGAGGGCGGCGTACACCAGCCAGACGGTTCCGGGGGAGTCGACCAGGAGCAGCATGGCCACGGCGGCGGCGCGGAGCAGGTCGGCGGCGATCATGACGCGGCGGCGGTCCCAGCGGTCGGCGAGGACGCCGGCGATCGGGCCGAGCAGCAGCGGCGGGAGGAACTCGGCGGCCAGGGTGAGCCCGGTCGCGGCCACCGAGCCGGTCAGCTCGAAGACGTAGGCCGGCGCGGCGACCACCAGCAACCACGTGCCGAGCTGGCTGATCAGCCGGGCCGGCCAGAGCAGCCGGAAATCGCGTACGCGCAAGGCCTCCCACACCCCGACCATCTTGCGCGAACCGGACGGCCGGGACCACGCGTATTCCACAGCAGAGATCGGGCGCGCCCCCGAACGAAACCGGGGACCGACATGACCATCACCAGTGCTCCGCCGTACACCACTGTCCAGAGCCCGCCGTCGTGGTGGGAGCGGCAGACCGACCGCGTCATGCGACGACCGCTCAACGAGTGGACCTTCACCCACATGAACTGGCTGCTGCCGACCGCCCGCGTGGCGCGCGGATCGGTCTGCCGGCCGCTGCGTTGCGAGAAGCGCCCGCTCGACCTGGCCGGCTTCCACCGGCGTACGCACACCACCGCGTTCGTGGTGCTGCACCGAGGGCGGATCGTGCACGAGAGCTACCCGGGCGTGTTCGCCGGGCGGCGTACCCGGATGCAGGTCTTCTCGCTCTCGAAGTCGATCACCTCGATCCTGGTCGGCGCGGCGCTGGCCGACGGCCTGATCGGGAGCGTCGGCGACACGGTGACCGACTACCGGCCCGACTTCCACGGCTCCGGCTACGACGGGGTGACGATCGCCGACCTGCTCGACATGCGCAGCGGCGTCGGTGACGAGGAGATCTGGGGTACGGACACCGCGATCCGCCGCTTCGAACGGGCCGTGCTCAACGGTGGCGACGTGACCGCGATCGTGCGGTCGGCGCCCCGGCTGTCGGTGCCCGGCGCGCGGTTCAACTACTCGACGTTCGACGCGCAGGTGCTCGGCTGGGTGCTGGAGGCGGCGACACAGGAGCCGATCGCGGCGTACGCGTCACGACGGCTGTGGCAGCCGATGGGCGCCGAGTCGGACGCCTACTACGGTCTCTCGCGCTCGAAGCCGCGCACCGCGATCAGCGCCGGCGGCCTCAACGCGACCGCCCGCGACCTGGCCCGGGTCGGGCAGCTGATGATCGAGGAACCGGGCCTGCTCGCCCCGGCCTCGGCCGCTGCGGGCTACTCGAACCAGTGGTGGACGCTGGAGGACGGCCGCTTCACCGGCATCGGCGTGCACGGCCAGTACCTCTTCGTCGACCCGGCGGCCGAGGTGGTGATCGTGAAGACGAGCGCCTGGCCGGTCGAGGAGGACGAGGCGCTGGAACAGGAGTCGATCACCACCCTGACGGCGGTGGCCCGTTCATTGAGTTAGCGGACCATCGTCCGGATGCGGGTCACGCAGGCCTTGTCCGCGGTGGCGAAAGACCTGCCGAGGGTGGCCTGCGCGGCCTGGTCGACCGGCGGTCCGCGCGGCCTTCTCCGCCTCGGGCAGGATCTGCTTGACGTGCGCGGCCTCGCCGGGCGATCCGGCCAGCACGACCCGGTCGCCGGTGGCGAAGGCCAGGGGTACGCGGTCCCACGGCACCGGCTGGGTGTCGAAGCGGCCGTCCTTCTCGGCGACCTTCGACACCCGGAGCCCGTTCCCGCCCGGGACCATCTCCATCCGGTAGTGGACGACGGGCCGGCCGGCGCCCGGCGGGCAGGTCCGCTTCGCGGGGCAGTAGGCCAGGTCGACGTCGAAGGCGACCGAGGCGGCGGTCGCGTCCACCGCCCCCAGGTTCGGCACGAACTCCACCTCGGACACGCCGAGCTTCTGCAGGTTCTGGAAGGTCGCCCGGTAGCGGATGAGGATCGTCTCGTCGACCGGCGCGAGCCAGCCTGCCTCGTTCTTGTCGCGGTAGGCGGCGGCCTGCGCGTCGAACACCGCCCGGATCTGATCGGCCACCGTGACCGGGGTCGGCTCCGTCGCGGCCGGGCCCGGCCGGAGGAACCAGATGACGCCGGCGGCGGCGAGGATGACCAGGGTCAGCAGTCCACTGAGGAGGATGACAGGACGGGAGGGGGCACGGCGGAGATTAAAGCAGGATGGGGTGCGGCCCGGGAGCCACACCCCATCCGGTGGATCAGACCCGGGCCGGTTCCGGCGACGTGTCGGCGGTCGGCGGGGCGTCGATCTGCTTGCGCAGCTTCTCGCCCTCGATGTCGACGTCGGGCAGGATCCGGTTCAGCCAGGCCGGGATCCACCAGGCGCCGCGGCCCAGCAGGGACAGCACGGCCGGCACGATGGTCATGCGGACGACGAAGGCGTCGATCGCCACGCCGATGGCCAGGGCGAAGCCCATCGACTTGATGACCGGGTCCTCGATCAGCACGAAGCCGGCGAAGACGCTGGTCATGATCAGCGCCGCCGCGGTCACCACCCGGGCGCCGTGGCCGGTGCCGCCGACCACCGCGTGGTACGGGGTCTCGCCGTGCACGAAGTCCTCGCGCATCCGCGACACCAGGAACACCTCGTAGTCCATGGCCAGGCCGAACAGGATGCCGATGAGCAGGATCGGCAGGAAGCTGACCAGCGGGCCGGGGGTCTCCAGGCCGACCAGGCCGGCCAGGTGGCCCTGCTGGAAGATGAACACCGTGATGCCGAAGGTGGCGCCGACGGTGAGCAGGAAGCCCAGCGCGGCCTTGATCGGCACCAGGATCGACCGGAAGACCAGCATCAGCAGCAGCACCGACAGGCCGACCACGAGCAGCAGGTAGATCGGCATCGCGTCGGACAGCTTCTCGGACACGTCGATGCCGATCGCGGTCTGGCCGGTCACCGACACGTCCGCGCCGCCGAGGTTGTGCGTGCGGTCGCGTACCTCATGAACCAGATCCTCGGTGCTCACCGAGGTCGGGCCGTCCTTGGGGATCAGTCCGATGACCATGGTCTTCTTGTCGCCGCTCGGGTTGGGCGGCGTGATGAACAGCAGGTTCGGCGTGCCCTGGAGCTTCTCATTGACCTCTCCGGCGGCCGCGGCGGTGGTCTCCGGCGAGTCGCTCGACACGACCAGCGCCAGCCGGCCGTTGAAGCCCGGCCCGAAGGTGCTGGTGACCAGGTCGGCGGCCAGCCGCGCGGGCGAGCCCTCGGCGCTCGACCCGGGCGCGGGCAGCGCGAGGCGCATGTCCGGCGCGGGCAGCGTCAGCGCGCCGAGGCCGAGGATGCCGACCAGGATGACGGGTACGCGGAGCTTGATGACCAGCCGCGCCCAGCGGAAGCCGAAACCCTCGGTGACCGGGGCCGACGCCGGGTCGCTCCGCAGCTTGCGGGGCAGGATGCGCAGCCCCGCGAAGCCGAGCAGGGCGGGCAGCAGGGTGAGGGCCACCAGCACCGCCACCGCGACCGTGCCGGCGGCGGCCAGACCCATCACCGTGAGGAACGGGATGTTGACCACGGACAGCCCGGCCAGCGCGATGATGACCGTGACCCCGGCGAACAGCACGGCCGACCCGGCGGTGCCGACCGCACGCCCGGCGGCCTCCTCCGGGTCCAGCCCCTCGACCAGGTTCTGCCGATGGCGGGACGTGATGAACAGCGAGTAGTCGATGCCGACGGCCAGGCCGAGCATCAGCGCCAGCACCGGCGCGGTGCTGGTCAGCTCGATCACGTCGCTCAGGGCGAACAGCCCGGCCATGCCCGCGCCCACGCCGATCAGCGCGTTCAGCATGGTCATCCCGGCCGCGACCAGCGAGCCGAGGGTCACCAGCAGGACGATCAGCGCGATCACCACGCCGATGGCCTCGGTGCCGCCGACCTCGGGCGGGGCGCTGAGCACCTCGCCGCCGTGCTCGACCCGCAGGCCGGCCTGCTCGGCGGCCTTACCGCTGGCCAGGTACGCGTCCTTCTGCTCCTGGGTGATCGTGTCCGCGCGCTCCTTGAACTGCACGTTGATCATCGCGGTGCGGACGTCGGGGGTGATCGCCTTGGCCTGGAAGGGGTCGACCGCGGCGAGCACGCCGGGCAGCCCGTTGGCCTCCTTGACCAGGCCCATGACCGCGTTGGCGACCGTCGGCTGCTGGAGCGTCTGGCCCGCCGGGGCCTGCACCACGATCACGCCGGTGGCCCCACTGGCCTCGGGGAACTCGTGCTGGAGGGCGTCGATCGCGCGCTGCGACTCGGTGCCCGGCATGGTGAAGTTGTTGCCGGTCTCGCCGCGCAGGGTCAGCGCCCCGGCGCCCAGGGCGACCAGAACGACGAGCCACAGCAGGCCCACCGCGGTGCGATGGCGGAACGAGGCCCGGCCGAGCCGGTAGAGAAGGGTTGCCATCTCAATCCTTGTCGTGGTGAGGGGTGGTGATCAGCGCGCGCCGTGCGACGCGCAGGAGTGCGGGACGCAGCTCGGCGGCGTCCCATTTGTCGTCGATGGCGACGTTGACGATCCCGTGCATCACGGTCTGGGCGGCGATGATCTCGGCGGGATCGCCGGAGCGGGCGGTGACCGCGGCGCACAGCTTGTCGGCGTGCTGGAGGACGCCGTAGAAGGCCGGCTCACTGTGGAACTGGGGCACGACCTCGTAGACCAGGGCGGCCTCGCGCCGGTAGTGCAGCACGAGGTCGACGAAGCGCTCGATGGCCAGCGCCTGGGCGGTCTCGTCGTCCCGGTCGTCGAGGTCGGCGAGCAGGTCGGCCAGCGCGGTCTCGGCCGTCGAGACCAGGGCGAGCAGGATCTGCTCCTTGCCGGCGAAGTGGTAGAGCAGCGCGGCCTTGGAGCAGCCCACCTCGACGGCGATGTCCTGCAGCGACGTCCCCTTGAACCCGACGCGGGCGAACTGGTCACCCGCGACCCGGAGGATCTCGTCGCGCGTGCTGACGCGAACCATGCGCCCTATGGTGCCTGACCGATCGGACAGTCTCTGACCGATCGGTCAGGAAAGTGGCTCAGGTAACAGCCCGGGTGGTCCCTATACGCGCTCAGAGCAGCTCTGAGCGCGTATAGGGACCACTACTGCGTGGTGACGGTGGTGGCCGTGACGGCGTCCTCGCCTGCGGCGGTGCCCTGCACGGAGACCTTGGCGCCGGCTTTGATGTCGCTGAGCTTGGCCGGGGCCGAGGTACGGACGGAGGTGTCCGTTCCGGTCTTCACGGTGATCACCGTGCCGTCCGCCGTCTCGACGTAGATCGTGGCGCCCTGCACGAGCTTGACCGTGCCCGTGGTCGCCCTCCCGGCCGCCGGCGCGGTGGTGGCGGCGCCTTGTGGGTTGCTGCCGCCTTGTGGGGTGCCGCCTTGTGGGGTGCCGGTTCCGCCGGCGCCCCGCTGGCCGTAGCCACCGGCCGCGAATCCGCCGGCCGGGAAGCTGCCGCCGCCGGGGAAACCGGCCGTGGCCCGCTGCCCCGATCCGGTCTTCTGCTCGGTCAGCACGCCACCCAGGAAGCCGCCCGCGACCAGCGCCAGCGCGATCAGCGGGATGGTCGCCCGGTTGCGCCAGCGCCGCGGGGCGGCCTGGGCCAGCTCGGCGGCCAGCCCGTCCTGCGGCGGCTCGTCGTCGGCCACCGGGATGGTCACGGTGTCCTCGGGGGAAGGGGAGGCGGTCACGGGCGGGTCCTCATTCGTAGCGCAGGGCGTCGATGGGGCGGAGGCGGGCGGCGCGGGCCGCGGGCAGGCCGCCGAAGAACAGGCCGATGGCGATCGAGACGCCCAGGGCCAGCGCGACCGAGCTGGGTACGATCACCGGGCGTACGCCGACGATCTCGAACCGGCTGCCGATCAGCGCGGCCAGCACGCCCAGCGCGCCCCCGATCACGCTCAACAGCGTGGCCTCGATCAGGAACTGGGTCAGCACGGTCCGCCGGGGCGCGCCGAGCGCCTTGCGGATGCCGATCTCGCGGGTCCGCTCGGTCACCGTGACCAGCATGATGTTGGTGATCCCGATGCCGCCGACGAGCAGGCTGATCGCGGCCACCGCCCCGAGCAGCGCGGTGAACGTGTCGGCCGTCTCGGTCTGCGTCTCGAGCAGCTGGGAGGCGTTCTGGATGCGGTAGGGGGCCGTGTCGCCGGCCGTGACACCGAGGCGCTGGTCGAGGATGGACGACACCTGGGACTGCACCGCGCTGACCCGGCCGGGCGACGACGCCTCGACCAGGATCGAGTTCAGTGCGCCGTACCCGGTGAGGACCTGACGCACCGCCGAGAGCGGGGCGACCGCGGTGTCGTTGCTGTCCTGGAAGCCGGTCGAGCTCTTCCCGGCGAGCACCCCGACCACGGTGAACAGCGCCCCGCCCACGGTGACCTGCTGGTCGATCGGGTCGACGCCGGGGAACAGCTCCTCGGCCACGGTCTGCCCGATGACGACCACCCGGCGGCCCTGCGCCTCGTCGTCGGCGGTGAAGGCGGCGCCCCGGCCGACCGGGGTGTTGGACGCCGCGAACCAGCCGGGCGTGGTGCCGACGAAGCTGTTCACGTCGTGGTCGCTGCCGTCGTAGGTGAGCGTCGCGGCCGCGCTGACCACCGGCGACACCGAGGCCACGTCGGGCGCCAGCGTCCTGTCGTCGAGGGCCTCGGCCACCGGCAGGGTGAGCGTGGCGCTGCGACCGGCGCCGAGCACGGTCACCGTGTTGGTGCCGAGCGCCTCGATCCGGGAGGCGACCGCCTGGGCCGAGCCGTTGCCCACCGCGACCAGCAGGATCACCGCCGCCACGCCGATCAGGATGCCCAGCATGGTGAGCGCCGAGCGCAGCTTGTTGGCCGACAGCCCGCGCAACGCGAACCGGATGACCTCCGCGACGCTCATGCGCTGTGCCGGCCCGTGAGATGAGGCTCTTGGCGTACGTCGGAAACGATCTGACCGTCGACCAGGCGGATCAGGCGGCCCGCCCGGTCGCCCACCTCGCGCTCGTGAGTGATCAGCACGATGGTTCGCCCGGCCGCGCTGAGCTGGTCGAACACGTCGAGGATGTCCTCGGTGGAGCGGCTGTCGAGGTTGCCGGTGGGCTCGTCGGCGAGCAGCAGCGCCGGCTCGGTGACCAGCGCGCGGGCCACCGCGACCCGCTGCTGCTGGCCGCCGGAGAGCTGGTTGGGCTCGTGCCCGGCCCGGTCGGCCAGGCCGACCAGGTCCAGCGCGTCGAGGGCGCGGCGCCGGCGGGTCCTGGCCTTCATCCCGGCGTACGCCAGCGGCAGCTCCACATTGGCCAGCGCCGTGGTCCGCGGGATCAGGTTGAAGGCCTGGAACACGAAGCCGATCAGCCGGTTCCGGGCCAGCGCGAGCTGCCGGTCGGCGAGCCGGCTGACGTCCACCCCGTCCAGCCGGTAGCTGCCCGAGGTGGGCACGTCGAGCGCGCCCAGGATGTTCATCAGCGTGGACTTGCCGGAGCCGGACGAGCCCATGATCGCGAGGTATTCGCCCCGGGGCACGACCAGCGTGACGCCGCGCAGGGCGTGCACCGCGGTCGGGCCCTCGCCGTAGGTCTTGCGCAGGTCACGGATGCTCAGGACGGGCCGGCTCATCGTCCACCCCGGTTCTGCCCGCCGCCGGCCGGGATGCCGCCGCCCGGTGCGCCGCCCGCCGGGCCGCCGCCTCCGGTCAGCCCGCCCAGCCCGCCGCCGCCCCGGAACTGGCCGCCGTTCTGCTGCGTACCCGTCGTGGTGGTCTCGCGCAGGACCACCCGCTCGCCGGCGGCGAGCCCCGAGGTGATCTGGGTGGCCGAGTCGCCCTCCAGGCCGATCTCGACCGGCCGGACCTCCTGGGCGGCGCCGTTGAGAACCGTCACCGTGTGTCGCCGCCCGGCCGTGGTGACCGCCTGCGAGACCACGAAGACCGCGTCGTCGACCTCGCCGGTCACCACCGCCACCGACACCGTCTGGCCGGGCTTGGCGCCGGTCGGCACCTTGTCCAGGGTGAGCGTCACGCCGTAGGTGACCGAGGAGCCCTCACTCTGGCCGGACGAGTTGCCCGACGACGACGAGGTGGCCTGGGGATCGATCGCGGCGACCTTGGCGCCCTCCTGCACGCCGTCGAGGGCGTTCCAGGTGACCGTGGCCGCCTGCTTGGCCTTGAGCGTGGTCGCGTCGGCCTCGGCGAACTGGGCGGTCACCGACAGCCTGGTGAGGTCGGCGATGTCGATGAAGCCGGTGCTGTCGGTGGTGGTGGTGGTGGTCGTCGAGGCCGGCTGCTGGGCGCCGCCCTGGCTGTTCGACGAGCCGGTGGCCGCACTGCCCAGCGTGCCGTTGACCGCGACCACGGTGCCGGCCATCGGCGCGGTCAGCACGGTGCCGTCGACGCCGGCCTCGGCCTCGTCGACCGCGAGCCGGGCCTGTTCGACGTCGTTCTCGGCGCCGGACGTGTCGGAGTCGGCGTCCTGCGCCCGGTCCAGCGCGTCCTCGGCCGCGTCCAGGTCGGCCCGCGCGGTGTTCAGCGTCCGTTCCGCGGCGGCCGGGTCCACCTTGGCCAGCCGCTGGCCCTTGGTGACCCGGTCACCGACCTTCACCGAGATCGCGGTGACCGTGCCACCGGTGGTGAACGTGGCGTTCGCCGTGCTCGCGGCGGCCACCGAGCCGTCGGCGGTCACGGTCTTGGTGACGGTTCCCTGTTGCGCGGCCACGGCCCGGACGGACGAGCCCGCGGCCTGCGCGGTCGACGGTCCCGCCAGGACCCGGTAGATCGCGTAGCCGCCACCGGCCAGCAGCAGCACCAGCGCGATGTTGACGAGCACGGAGGGGTGGCGGAGCCGCGACAGGAAGGGCACGCGCCCACTGTGGAGATCGCGGCTCAAGAGAACCTCGGAGTGGCCTCGGAGTCGACTCGCGGGCGGCGCAGCGTGTACCCGACGCCGCGGACGGTGTGCAGCAGCGGCGGGCCGACCGTGTCGATCTTGCGGCGCAGGTAATAGACGTACGACTCGACGATGCGCCCGTCGCCACCGAAGTCGTACTTCCACACCCGGTCCAGGATCTGCGCCTTGCTGACCACCCGGCCGGCGTTGCAGAGCAGGTAGTGCAGCAGGTTGAACTCGGTGGGGGAGAGGTCGACCAGGCGGCCGGCCCGGCGCACCTCGTGCGCGTCCTCGTCCAGCTCCAGGTCGGCGTAGCGCAACGTGGCCCCGGTCGGCGGGGCGGCCGGGCCGGGCAGGCTCCGTCGCAGGATGGCCCGGATCCGCAGCACCACCTCCTCGATGCTGAACGGCTTGGTGACGTAGTCGTCGGCGCCGGCGGCCAGCCCGGCCACCCGGTCCTCGACCGTGTTCCGGGCGGTCAGCACCAGCACCGGGACGGTCTGGCCGCCGGCCCGCAGCCGCCGCGCGACCTCCAGCCCGTCGCCGTCCGGCAGCACCACCTCGAGCACGATCAGGTCGGGCTCGAACTCGTCGATGGTGGTGAGCGCGGCCTGTCCGGACGTCACCACCCGGACGTCGTAGGCGACCAGCCGCAGCGTGGCGGAGAGCAGGCCGGACGCGGCGGCGTCGTCGTCGACGACGAGGACCCGTCCGGCGCGCGGCGGCGGGTCGGCGAGAAGGGCGGTCGAGGCGCTGCTGTCGGGAAGCACCCGGAAGAAGTATCAACGCTTCCTTTGAATTCGCCATGAATGTCGTAGGAGCGCGCTGAATTACCAGGAACGGCTGACCACGTCACCCTCGGTGAGACCCGAGGTGATCTCGGTGTACGCGTCACCGCGCAGCCCGACACCGACCGCGACCCGGGCGCCGCCGCGCAGCACGGTCCCCCGGTCGCCGGCCACGTCGTGCACCGCGGTGCTGGGCACCCGCAACGCGTCATCGGCCGAGCCGGTGGTCACCCGCAGCGCCGCCCGCCGGCCGATGAGCAGGTCGGCCGGCGCCTTCTCGAAGGCGAGCACGACGCCGTAGCGGACCATCGTGCCGTCGTCCGTACCCACCGGATCCACCTGGACCACCGTGGCCGCCGCCTCCTCGGACGGCCCGGCCAGGGTCACCGTGGCCCGCTGCTTCACCGCGAGCCGGCCGGCGTCGGCCTCGGGGAAGTCGGCGCTGATCTCCATCGTGGCCCCGGCCAGCGAGATGAAGGGGGAACCGGCCCGCACGCCGCTGCCGACCCGGCCGGCAACGCTCAGCACGCGGCCGGCCATCGGGGCGGCGATCGTGGTCCCGTCCAGCGCGTCCTCGGCGTCGGCCAGGGTCTTCTCGGCCTGGTGGAGGCGCTGCTGGGCGCTGAAGATCTGGTCGCCACCCTGGGTCCCGCCGCCCTGGCTGGTCCGCTGCGTCCCGCAGGTCGGGGCCGGTGTGGTTGCGGACGGCCGCGGTTGTTGCGTCGCGCCGCCGCTGGTGGGGCGCGTGCTCGCGGAGGCGGACGGGCGGGGCGAGGACGACGGCGAGGCGGAGGTCGGCGCGGGGGCGGCGGCCGCGACGTCGCAAGCGGTCGTGGCGGCGCTCTTCGTGGCCGCCGCACGGGCCGCGGTCAGCGCGTCCTCGGCCGAGTCGACGTTGTCACGGGCGGTGTCGACGGCCTCGGCCGCGGAGTCGTCGCCGATCGACGCGAGCACCTGGCCGGCCGTCACCACGGTGCCGGCGCTGACCTTGACGCTCTCCACGGTGCCGGCGGCGGTGAACGACAGGCTGCGGGTCTGCGCGGGCTGGACCGTCCCGGTGGTGGCGACCTGGGCCGTGACCGCACCCCGGTCGGCCGTCGCGGTGGCGGGGGCGGCCGCCGGCTCGGCGTCGCCGGCGAGCAGCGCGCGTACGCCGAAAGCAGCGCCGGCCAGCACCACCAGGCCGGCCACCGCCCAGGGGATCCACCGGCCGAGTCGCATGGGAGCCAAGTCTGGCCGCCGGTCCTCGCCGCCGCCTCGTGCTCACCTCGGAACTACCTCGGAGCCCTCTCAGGCGGCTCCCAGCATCATCCGACGCTCCCCGGAGGTCGGTCGTCTTCGCTGGTTCAGTCCCCGTGGTGGCGGTAAGAGGGGCAACAGCTTCGATGTGTGGGGGTAAGACCCCAACCCCCCGATCT
>NZ_JBFBGU010000019.1:0-97876 GCF_040684855.1 Actinoplanes sp. NPDC089786 | reverse complement strand
ACTGCCCGTGCGGTCCATCCGCCCCAACTCGTCCGTGACCGTCCGGCTTTTGCCCACCACCCCCGCTTAGAGGAGTCGATCGTGACGCTGCACCGCACCGGACTGGTCCTTGCTTCCCTGACAATGCTGTTCGGCGCGGCGGCCTGCGGCGGCGGCGACCAGGCGCCCACGACCGGCGGCCGGGGCGGCCCGGGCGGCGAGGGGATGAACGCGTACTTCGAGTGCCTGCAGAAAAACGGTGTCACGATCACCCGGCCGTCCGGTGATGCCCGGCCCTCCCGCGACGCGCGGCCGTCCGGTGAGCCCCGGCCCTCCGGCCAGCCTCGGCCGGGTGGCGGCGGCTTCGGGGGCAAGCCCGAGGGGGTCGACGACGCCACCTGGGAGAAGGCGCAGGCGGCGTGCGCGTCGGTGCGGCCGAGCTTCGGGCCGGGCAGCGGCGGCAACGGGCGAGGCGGGCGCGGCCAGATGTCCCCGGCGTACCGGAACTGCCTGCAGGAGAACGGCGCGACGCTCGGTGAGGGTTCGCCAGCGCCGGACGACGCGGCCCTGACGAAGGCCCGCGAGGCGTGCAAGGCGCTCGCCCCGACGCCCCAGCCCTCCTGAGGCCAGGCCTACAACCCGGCCCGGCGGCGTTCCAGGCCGTCGAGCAGCACGTCCAGGGCGAAGGCGAACTCGATGTCGTCGTCGCAGCCGCCCAGCGGGCCGTCGTGCGACACCGCGGCGGCCAGCTCGGCGATGTGGGGCATGGTGGCCTCGAACTGCTCCGGTGGTGGCGCCGCCGCGGCCGGGGTGTCGTCGAAGAGGTCCTGGCTGAAGCCGAGGATGCGGCTGCCCAGCAGGTGGATGGCGTGGTGGCCGAGGTCGATCGAGCAGCCGCCGCGCCGCATCACGCCCAGCACCCGCTCGATGTGCAGCATCACCGCCGGCGACGGATCCTGTCGCTGTTCGAGGACGCGGGCCGCCCACGGGTGCCGGGCCATCGCCTGCCGGGCCGCCATGATCAGCGCGCGGAGCTCCTCGGTCCAGGGCGCGTCGGTGGGGGCCGGCGGCTCGATCTCGGCGACCACGGCGTCGGTCATCGCGGTGAGCAGGGCGTTCTTGTCCGGCAGGTGGTAGTAGATCGACATCGCGTCGACCCCGAGCTGCTGGGCCAGCCGGCGCATGCTCAGGCCGTCGAGGCCCTCGCGGTCGGCCAGGTCGACGGCCGCCGTGACGATGCTTTCCCGGCTGAGCCGGGAGTTGGCGCGGGCGGCGGACCCGGAGGCGGAACGTCGTGGCACCTCGCGAGCTTACTTTCTTCCTCTTCCCTCGCGTGGCGCGTGTGCCCTACGGTGTAGACCTACACCGTAGAACAAGGAGACGCCATGGTCAGCACGCTGCCGCCACGATGGTTCATCCGCACCGCCTGGGTCGCGCACAAGGCGCTGCTCGGCCTCACCAGGGACCGGCTGGGTCTGTCCACCCCGACCAAGGACGGCAGGTTCGGGATGCTCCGGCTGCACACCGTCGGCCGGCGGTCGGGCAAGCCGCGGGCGGTCGTGCTCGGCTACATCGAGGACGGCGAGAACCTGGTCACCCTGGCCATGAACGGCTGGGCGCGGCCCGACCCGGGCTGGTGGCTCAACCTCCAGGCGCGGCCGGAGGCGACGGTCGACCTGGCCGGCGGCCGGCGCGTGGTCCACGCCCGCGAGGCCACCGGCGCCGACCGCGAGCGCCTGTGGGCGACCCTGCGGGGCTCCTCCGGGTACGGCGAACTGGACGCGCTCGCCGCCAGGCGAGGCCGGGAGACGGCCGTGGTGCTGCTGGGGCCGCCGGCGTGATCGCGGGGGGTGGGCGTGATCGCGGGGGGTGGGAGCAGCCGCGCCGGCCGGAACGGGGGGACAGACGCGGCGCGGCTGCTCGACTCGGCGCACGACGCCCGGCCGTGCCCGCCCAGGGCCCCGTTCGACCAGGGCGACGTCATCCCCCCGTTCTGGCGCACGCGCGCGCACCTGACGACGTCGAACCCCAGTGGCCGGGCGGGCACGACCGAGTTCCGGGTTCTACTTTCGCCAATGAACCCCCGCACCGGCCAGGAAACCGACCGGCAGTTGACCGGCAGTTGCGAAACGCTCCGAAGCCGTAGGCTGACAGGTTCACGGGGGAACGGAACGGCGGAGGTGGATGGGTGTTCGGCCGATCGGTGGCGGAACTCCGGCGAGAAGCAGGGCTCACCCAGGAAGAACTGGCCGCCAGAACCGGAATCAGCGTGCGCGGGATCCGCGATCTCGAGGCGGGGCGGGTGGCCCGGCCCCGGGTCAGCACGGTACGCCTGCTGGCCGACGCGTTCCGCCTGAGGGGCGCCGGCCGCGAGCGGTTCCTGCGCTCGGCCGACGCCGAGGCCCCGGCCCGCGGGCCACGGCAGCTGCCGCTCGACATCGCCGACTTCTCCGGCCGCTCCGGCGAGCTGTCCCGGTTGGACGACGTGGTCGGCGGCTCCGGCGACCGGCCCGCCACCGTGGTGCTGTCCGCGGTGGCCGGGATGGCCGGGGTCGGCAAGACTGCGCTGGCCCTGCACTGGGCCCACCGGGTCCGCGACGACTACCCGGACGGCCAGCTCTACGTGAACCTGCGCGGCTTCGACGCCGCCGAGTCGGTGGCCGATCCGTCCGATGTGCTGCGTGCGTTCCTCCAGGCGCTGGACGTGCCGCCGGGCCGGGTCCCGGGCACCCTCGACGAGCGGGCCGCCCTCTACCGCACCGTGCTCGGCGACAAGCGGGTGCTCGTGGTCCTCGACAACGCCCGCGACGAGGAGCAGGTGCGCCCGCTGCTGCCCGCGGCCGGCGGCTGCGCGGTCGTGGTGACCAGCCGCGACCGGATGGCCGGGCTGGTCGCCGCCCAGGGCGCCCGGCCGGTGATGCTCGACGTGCTGTCCGAGGCGGAGGCGTACGCGCTGCTCACCGCTCGGGCCGGCGCCGCCCGGGTGGCGGCCGAGCCGGACGCGGCGGCCGAGATCATCGCGTACACGGCCCGGCTGCCGCTGGCCCTGACCATCGCCGCGGCCCGCATCGCCACCCACCCCGGGTTCCCGCTGTCCACCTTCGCGGCCGAGCTGCGGGCGCCGGCCGGGCCGCTCGACGCGCTGGCCGACGGCGACGTGCGGCGCGTCTTCAGCTGGTCCTATCTGGCCTGCTCGAAGGAGGCGCGGCGGCTGTTCCGGCTGCTCGGGCTCCACCCCGGGCCCGACCTGACGGTGACCGCCGCGGCCGCGCTGGCCGACCTGCCCGAGGCCGAGGCGGCGCCGCTGCTGGCCGAGCTGACCCGGCTCCATCTGCTGGCCCAGCATCGGCCCGGCCGCTTCGCGTTCCACGACCTGCTCCGGGCGTACGCGAGCGAACTGGCGCGCAGCGCCGAGGACCCCGACGACCTGACCGCGGCCCGGCTCCGCATGTACGACCACTACCTGCGGCTCGCGTGCGCGGCGGGGGACGCGCTCCAGCCGCAGTGGCTCAAGGTTCCGATGCCGGCCGCGACCGCCGCCCCGCCGATGACCCAGGCCGAGGCGACAGCCTGGTTCACCGAGGAAGACCGGGTGCTGCCCGGCATCCTGCGGGACGCCGCCGACACCGGGGCCGACGCCTACCCGTGGCGGCTGGCGGCGTACCTCGTCTGTTTCTACGCGCCCGGCGCCCGCTGGTCCGAGAGCGGGCCGCTGCAACGGCTGGCGCTCGGCTCCGCGACCCGCTCCGGCGACCTCCTCGGCCAGGCCACCGCCCGCCGCCTGCTGGCCCGCGCCGACTCCCGCACCGGGCGGCTGGCCGAGGCCGACGAGGGCATGCGCACCGCCCGCGACCTCTACGCCGGCCTGGGCGACCTGCTCGGCGAGGCGCAGGCCGAACACAACCTGAGCGAGATCTGCCTGCAGTCCGACCGGCCGGCCGACGCGATCGGGCACTCCCGGCGGGCGGTCGAGCTCTACCGCCGGGCCGGCTACCGCGCCGGCCTGGCCCGGGCGTTGAACGCGGTCGGCTGGGTCGCGGCGAACATGGGCGACTACGACGAGACCATCGTCAACTGCCGCGAGGCGCTGGCCATCCAGGAGGCCGGCGGCGACCTGAACGGCCAGGCCGCGACCACCGACAGCCTGGCCGTGGCGTACGAGGCGCGGGGCGAGGTCGCGCTGGCCGCCACCATGTACGAGCGGTCGGCCGCGCTGTTCCACGCCTCCGGCGACCGCTTCCACGAGGCCGAGGTGCTCAGCCACGCCGGCGCCGCCCACCACGACCTGGGCCACGCCGACGAGGCCGGCCGCTGCTGGCAGGAGGCGCTCGACATCTACCGCGAGATCGGCTCGCACGCCGCCGAGGAGGTGGAACGCAACCTGGCCAGGCTTCGCGCCGGCCGCTCCAGGCGTTAGGTTGCTGCCATGGCGGACATCGACATTCCGGCCGAGGTACGCGCGGGTTACGCGTTCACCGGTCCGGCCCTGGAACTCGGCGCGCTGGTGGGCCCGGACGGCGCCGGCGACCCGACGGCCAAGGTGCGCATCCCGCTCGCCATGGTCAACCGGCACGGGCTGGTGGCCGGCGCGACCGGCACCGGCAAGACCAAGACGCTCCAGGGCCTGGCCGAGCAGCTGTCGGCGGCCGGCGTCCCGGTGTTCCTGGCCGACATCAAGGGCGACCTGTCCGGCATGGCCGCGCCCGGTGGGGCCAACGACAAGATCAGTTCCAGGGCCAAGGACATCGGGTACGACTGGAGCCCGGCCTCGTACCCCGTGGAACTCTTCGCCCTCGGCGGCCACGGCACCGGCGTGCCGGTCCGCGCGACCATCACCTCGTTCGGTCCGCTGCTGCTGTCCCGGGTGCTGGGCCTCAACGACGTCCAGGAGTCCAGCCTGGGCCTGGTCTTCCACTTCGCCGACAAGCAGGCGCTGCCGCTGCTCGACCTGGCCGACCTGCGCGCCGTCATCCAACACCTGACCTCGTCGGCCGGCGCGGCCGAACTGGCCGAGCTGGGCGGGCTCTCCAAGGCCACCGCCGGGGTGATCCTGCGTGAGCTGATCGCGTTCGCCGACGCCGGCGCCGAGGACTTCTTCGGCGAGACCGAGTTCGACACCCGCGACTTCATGCGCGTGGCCCCCGACGGCCGCGGCGTGGTCAGCATCCTCGAGCTGCCCAGCCTGCAGAACCGCCCCGAGCTGTTCGCCACGTTCCTGATGTGGTTCCTGGCCGACCTGTTCCAGGACCTGCCCGAGGTCGGCGACGTCGACCAGCCCAAGCTGGTGTTCTTCTTCGACGAGGCCCACCTGCTGTTCAAGGACGCGTCCAAGGAGTTCCTGAGCGCGATCACCCAGACCGTCCGGCTGATCCGCTCCAAGGGCGTCGGCATCTTCTTCGTCACCCAGACCCCCAAGGACGTGCACGGCGACGTGCTGGCCCAGCTCGGCAACCGGGTCCAGCACGCCCTGCGGGCCTACACCCCCGAGGACGCCAAGGCCCTCAAGGCGACCGTCTCGACCTTCCCCAGGTCCGGGTACGACCTGGCCGAGGTGCTCACCAAGCTCGGCACCGGCGAGGCGATCGTGACCGTGCTGTCCGAGCGGGGCGCCCCCACCCCGGTGGCGTGGACCCGGCTGCCTCCGCCGCGCTCCCTGATGGCCCAGGTCGACCCGTCCGTGGCGACCGGCATCGTCTCCGGGTCGGCGCTGAACGCCCGCTACGCCGCCCGCATCGACCGCGAGTCGGCCTACGAGCTGCTCCTGGCCAAGGTGGCCGTCCCGCCACCGGCCGCCCCTCCGGCGGCTCCGGCTCCGGCTCCGGCTCCGGCTCCTCCGAAGAAGGCCGACAAGTCGTTCCTGGAGAAGGCGCTCAGCAACGCGACGGTCCGCAACGCCCTCAAGACCGCCGCCACGGCCGCCGGCCGCGAGATCGTCCGCTCGATCTTCGGAGCCGCCAAACGCCGTCGCTAGGCGGGGCAGCGGTCCGGGCGGGCACGGGCCATACTCGTCGCCGTGTTCAGCTTCGATCATGACGGTGACGGACGGCGGGCGCCCGGGGTCATTCAGGCCTTGGCGATCCTGCTGGTCGTCGGCGGCGCGTTGTCAGTGTTGTTCTCGATCGCGGGGCTGGTGTCCGGGGCGTGGCTGGCCGGGGTGTCCCTGCTGCTCGGGGTGCTCTACCTGGTGCTCGCCCGGGCCGTCCAGCGCGCCCGGCCCTGGGCGCGGCCGACGATTCTGGTCCTCTCCATGGCCGGGGTGGCGCAGAGCGTCTACCAGCTCGTCACCGGTGACCTGGCCACCGCGATCGGTGGGCTGGTCTGGCCGGTGGTCTACGCGCTGCTGGTGAATGCCGCGGCGGCACGGGCGTGGTTCCGGGGTTCTCGAGGGTGACCACGCACGCCGGTGGAGCGGAGCGACCCTCGGCGGGAGCGACGGTCGGCGCCACCCACCCCGCTACGACCTCCAGAATTTGATGGTGATCGTCAGAGCCAGTTCTTCTTCTTGAAGGTGTAGATGAGCGAACCGGCCGCGCCCAGCATCAGGACCGCGCTCGCCACCACCCCCACCCAGGTGCCCGAGGACGGGTACGGCACGTTCTGGCCGAAATAGCCGGTCACCGCCGTCGGCACCGCGATGATCGCCGCCCACGCCGCCAGTTTCTTGGTGATGTCGTTGAGGGCGTTGCTCTGCTCGTTGAGGTCGGCGTCGAGCAGGCCGTTGATGCGTTCGCGGGCCATCTCGGTGGTCTCCGCGGCGTGCTGGGCGTGGTCCTGCACGTCGCGCAGGTAGGGCTTGAGTTGGTCGGAAAGCCGCAGGTGGGCGCCGATGTCGAGGAGCTCGGCGACGATGCCGGGCATGGGGGCGACGCCGCGCTGGAGCATGGCCAGGGTGCGCCGCAGCTCGAAGCCCTTGGCCCGCACCGCGCGGGGCGCGCCGCCCTCCTCGAGCAGGGTGTCCTCGACGCCGTCCATCGCCCGGTCGAGCTTCTGGGCGCCGTCCAGCTGGGCGTCCATCACCACGTCGAGCAGGCCGTAGACCAGGAAGGCGACGCCGCTGTCGGCGCCGAGCGTCTCGGCGTCGAGGTCCCAGCGGGCGGTCAGCGCGGCCAGGTCGCCCGGCTGCTTGTGCACGGTGATCAGCGCGTTCTCCAGGATGAAGGCGCTGATCTCGGTCTTGCGCAGCGACGGCGGGGCGGTCTGCACCCGAACCTGGTAGAGGTTGAGGAACAGGTGCTCCGGGTAGCGGTCGAGCTTGGGGCGCTCGTGGTCCTGGACGGCGTCCTCGACGGCCAGCGGGTGCAGCCCGAAGATCTTCTGCGCCTCGGCCAGGTCGGGCGCCTCGGGGTCGAGCAGGTCCAGCCAGAGCACCGCGCCGGGGTGCTCGCGCAGCAGGTCGGGGATGCGCTCCGGCGGGAAGCCCTCCTCGACCACCTTGCCGGCCTGGTAGAGCCGGGTGGTGGCGGGCGGGCCGGAAGTCGTGGTGGTCACACCTGAAGTCTTACCCGGTTCGGTGGACAGTGGCTCGGCGGAGGGTAAGGGTTCAGGGAGAAGACGAAAGGGTGTGGGAACACATGCAGTATCGGCAACTGGGACGATCCGGTCTCCGGGTCTCGACGTTCACGCTCGGCACGATGGGGTTCGGCGGCACCGGGTTCGCCGCCAACGTCGGCAAGATCGACGTGGCCGGGGCGCGCGAGCAGATCGCGGTGGCCAAGGACTTCGGCGTCAACCTGATCGACACCGCCGACGTCTACTCGACCGGCTGGTCCGAGGAGATCCTGGGCGAGGCGCTCGGCGACAAGCGCGACGACTGGCTGGTCGCCACCAAGGTGCGGATGCCGATGGGTGACGGCCCGAACGACGCCGGCCTGTCCCGTCACCACGTCATCCGCGCGGCCGAGGCCAGCCTGCGCCGGCTCAAGACCGACTACATCGACCTCTACCAGGTGCACGAGTGGGACGGTCACACCCCGCTCGAGGAGACCCTGGGCGCGCTGAACGACCTGGTCCGCAGCGGCAAGGTGCGCTACATCGGCTGTTCCAACTTCGCCGCGTGGCAGCTGATGAAGGCGCTCGCGGTCAGCGACGCCCGCCACCTGGAGCGGTTCGTCAGCCAGCAGATGTTCTACAGCCTGCAGAACCGGGACATCGAGGCCGAGCACATCCCGCTGACCGTCGACCAGGGCCTCGGCGTGCTGGTCTGGAGCCCGCTGGCCGGCGGCCTGCTCTCCGGCAAGTACCGCCGCGGCGTCGACGCGCCGGAAGGCAGCCGCCATCTCACCGACTGGGACGAGCCGCCGGTCCACGACGAGGACAAGCTCTACGACACGATCGAGAAGGCCGTCCAGATCGGCGAGGCCCATGGCGTGTCCGCGGCCCGGGTGTCGCTGGCCTGGCTGCTCAGCAAGCCCGGCGTCACGTCCCTGATCGTCGGCGCGCGCACGCCCGAGCAGCTCCGCGACAGCCTGGCCGCGGCCGACCTCGAGCTGACCGCCGACGAGGTGGCCGCCCTCGACGACGTCAGCGGTTCGCCGCTCCGCTACCCGTTCTGGCACCAGCGCAACACCAGCGCCGACCGGTTGAGCCCGGCCGACCTCACCCAGATCGCGCCGTTCCTCGACAAGTAGATCCACGATGTCGCACCTGGGTGGGTGGTGCTGACCGCAGCTCCCGCCGAGGCCGGGTGCGCGGCTCCAAGGCCGCGGGGCGGCCAGAACAGAGCCGCGCACCCTTCATTCCGCGTGCGTGGTCACCCTAGAAGACCCCACGGCGTTCATCCGCGGGAATTTGTCATGGCCATCAGCACCAGGGCCACGGTGGCCACCGGGTCGGCCGGGCCCAGGGCGCCGGACACCGGGCCGAGGTCGGGTCGGCGGATCGGGCCCGGCTTGCCCAGCCGGTCGCGGTCGGGGCCGGTGACCAGGTAGCGGCCCTCGCCGTGCGGGCGGACCCAGGCCAGGGCGCTGTCCCGGGGGTCGCCGATCGAGCGGCGGAAGCCCAGGTCGATGTGGCTGGTGAAGGGGAACAGCGCGCGCAGCCGGGGCTCGGCCGCGGCCGCCGTCAGGAAGGCGTGCAGGTCGAGCAGGTGCAGGGAGCGGGTCGACGAGATGTCGAGGTATTCCTGCCAGCGGTAGGCGATGGCCGCCGACTCGCCCCGCTCGAAGGCCTCGGCGAAGCCGCTGAACGTGACGAACGGCCACACCGAGGCCAGCCGCCGGACCGGGGCGCCGGACAGGAACATCCAGGTCGCGGCGGCCGCGTCGGCGATGCCGGTCGCGCTGCCCTGAGCCATCTGCACGCCCCGCATCCAGAACTGGAGCAGGAACGCCCGCTCGTGCATGGCCATCACGACGGACGCGGACCGGTCGGCGGCGTGCGTCTCGGCGCTCACCCGCGCCCAGCCGGGCGAGGCCGGGCGCTGGGCCCGCAGCGGCGCGTGGGCGGCGTCGAACTCCGTCTGCAGGAGGGTGGCGAGGTCACCGGCCGCGGCGACCTCGGGATACAGGTAGGGATCCGGTGCGTCCGCCATCGGCCGGCTACCGGGTGACGGTGGTGCTGCCGGCCGGGCGGACCTCGTCGCGGCCCTCCAACGCCAGGGCCACACCGCCGATCGCGCCGATCAGCACGATGACGATCGCGGCGATCAGCGCTATCCGTTGGCGGCGGCGGAACTCGTCGGGGCCGGGCTCCGCGGCCGGCGGACCGGTGAGGGCGAACTCCTGGGTGGTCTCGCCCGAGCGCGCGGTCGCCCGCACGGTCGCCTTCGGCAGGGGAGGCCTGGGCTCGCCGAGGACCGGCGCCTCAGGAGACGGCTCGCCGAGGACCGGTGTCTCAGGAGAAATAGTGGGAGCCGGAGGGACGCCGGCCACGAGAGCGGCGCCCATGGCGATGCTGTGCTCGGGGTGCGGGTCCTGCGCGACCGGTCGTCCGTACCCGGCGGTCAGCAGTTGGGTGACCAGCGGGATGCGCGACGATCCCCCGCTCAGCAGGACCATCGAGATGTCGTCGGCGGAAACGCCGGCGCCGCGGATCGCACGGCCCAGCGCCTCGACCGTGTCGGTCAGCGCCGGCGCGACGGCGGCCTCGAACTCGGCCCGGGTCATCCGCACCCGCGTGTGGAAACCGGGCAGCGCCACCGGGATCTGCACCTCGGTGTCGAAGGACAGCGACTCCTTGCCCTCCACGCAGTCGCGCCGCAGCCGGGCGATGGCCGCCTCGAAGTCGGGATCGCCGCGGTCGGTCGCCTCCGGACCGAGGACCTGGGTGACGTGAGCGAAGACGGCCTCGTCGAAGTCCATGCCGCCGAGCTGCTCGATGCCGCTGGGCGGGCCGGGCATCTCGTACCCGTCCTCGGTGCGCCGCAGCACCGCCGCGTCGAACGTGCCGCCGCCCAGGTCGTACACGGCGATCAGCTCGCCGGGGGCGATGCGCTTGCCGGCCGCGTGGTGCAGGGCCGCCGCCTCGGGCTCGGTGAGCGTCCGCACGCCGGTCAGCCCGGCCGCCAGAAAGACCTGCTCGAGCTGCTCGCGCTTGTACGGACCCCAGTTCGCCGGATGGGTCACGACGACGTGCGCCGGCGGCCCGCCGTACAGCGTGGTGACGGTCTGGACGACGTGTTTGAGCAACCGGCCGAGCAGCGCGTGCGCGGAGAACGGGGCCCCGCCGACCAGGATCGACACCGGGTCGCCCATCCGGCGCTTGACCTCACGGACCAGCCGGGACGGGTCGGTGCGGCCCTGGCGCCCGGCGCCGTCGCCGACCGTCATCCGGCCGTCTTCGGCCAGGTGGAGGAGCGCCGGCATCTCCTTGTGGCGGTCGCCGAGCTGCACCACCTCGATCCGCCCGTCGAGGTTGACGGCCGCGGCGATATGGGTGGTGCCCAGGTCGACACCCAGTGCGTAGTCCATCAAGGGAAGTATGCTCCCCGAGATCCGGACGGGCGAGGGGGAGACATCCGATGAGGACGCTCAGGGTCGAGGACGCGTCGATCGGCTACGGCTCGGGCGACCCGGTGCTGCGCGACGTGTCGGTCGTGGTCGGTCCGGGCGAGATCCTCGCGGTCACCGGCCCGTCCGGCGCCGGCAAGACCACGCTGCTGGCCGCCATGGCCGGTCTGCTCACGCCCGCCGCGGGCAAGGTTCTGGTCGACGACGCGGCACTGGCCGACCGCGATCAGGCGGTCGCGCTCGGCGTGGTGCTGATCCCGCAGGACAACGGGCTGGCCGCGATTCTCACCGCGGCCGAGAACATCGCGGTCGCGGTGATCGCCACCGGCGGCACCCCGGCCGAGGCGCGGCGGCTCACCGCCGAGGCGCTCGACCGGGTCGGCCTGTCCGGGCACGGCGACCAGCTCATCGAGGAGCTGTCCGGCGGTCAGCAGCAGCGTACGGCCATCGCCCGCGGCCTGGCGCTGCGCGGCGACGTGCTGCTCGCCGACGAGGTCACCAGCGAGCTGGACGCGACCAACCGGCAGAAGGTGATGGACATGCTCAGGTCGGAGGCGGCGCGGGGGGCCGCGGTCGTGCTGGCCACCCACGACCCGGAGGCGGCCGCCCTCGGCGACCGCGAGCTGCACCTGCTCGACGGCGAGGCGACCTGGGTGCGTTCCTAGAGAACTAGGAACCGGGTACGAGCGTGACCTCGCCGTCGACGTGCTGCACGGTGAAGAGCGTGCCCGGCGGGTACGACCCCAGCACGTCCGGCGGCAGTTGCACGGTGCCGTCGCCGGCCACCACGGCGAAGTCTTGACCGTCGCGGCCCTCGGCGCCGACCCGGCCGTCCCGGATGGTGACCGCGCGGCCGAGCCGGGCGCCCACCTCGTTGTCGTGGGTCACCACCACGATGGTGGTCTGCCGTTCCCGGTTGACCGTCTCCATCGCGGCGAGCACCTCGTCGCGGCCCTTGGTGTCGAGCCGGCTGGTCGGCTCGTCGACCAGCAGCAGCCCGGGCCCGGCGGCGATGCCCACGGCGAGCGCGGCCCGCTGCCGCCCGCCCGGGGTGAGGTCGTCGAGCCGGGCGCGGCCCTGGCCGGGCAGCCCGACCAGGTCGAGGATGCGGTCGGGGTCGTCCAGCTCGATGCCGCGGGTGTGTGCCGCCCGCCGCTGGGCCAGCCAGATGTTGCGGTGCAGGGACACGTAGGGCAGCAGGTTGCGCGCCGCGCCCTGGAGCACCACCCCGATCTCGGTGCCGCGCAACCGGGACACCTCGGCGTCGGAGAGCTTGCCCATGTCGTACGTGCCGATGTTGATCCGCCCGGCCGACGGCCGCATCAGCCCGGCCAGCAGCGCGATCAGCGTCGACTTGCCGGAGCCGGAGGGCCCGACCAGCGCCAGCGTCTCGCCGGGCGCGATGGACAGGTCGACACCGGCCAGCGCCACCACGTCACCCGCCTCGGCGCGGTAGATGTGCACAACGCGGCGACAAGCCACAGCCAGCCCGTTCATGCGATCACGATAGTCGCCCGTCCGTGTCGGAAGGCGCCCGCTTAGGGTGGTGCCCGTGCGTGACATCGCCGTTTTCAGCGGAAGTGCCCATCCCGACCTGGCCGCCGAGATCTGCCACCACCTGGGGGTGCCCCTGCTCGGGACGCGGGTGTCCCGATTCGCCAACGACTGCATCGAGGTGCAGCTCCAGGGGAACTGCCGGGAACGTGACGTGTTCCTGATCCAGCCGCTCGTGCCGCCGACCCAGGAGAACCTGGTCGAGCTGCTGTTCATGTTGGACGCGGCCCGGGGCGCGTCGGCCGGGCGGATCACTGTGGTGCTGCCGCACTACGCGTACGCCCGCAGTGACAAGAAGGACGCCCCGCGCATCTCCATCGGCGGCCGCCTGGTCGCCGACCTCCTGAACCAGGCCGGCGCCGACCGGATCCTGGCCATGACCCTCCACTCGCCGCAGGTGCACGGCTTCTTCAGCATCCCGGTCGACCACCTGCACGCGCTGCGCGAGCTGGCCGACCACTTCCGCGGCTACGACCTGAGCAACACCGTGGTGGTCTCGCCCGACCTGGGCAACGCCAAGGAGGCGGCCACCTTCGCCCGGATGCTCGGCATCGACGTGGCGGCCGGGGCCAAGCAGCGCTTCGCCGACGACAAGGTGGTGATCAGCTCGGTGATCGGCGAGGTGACCGACCGGGACGTGATCGTGCTGGACGACGAGATCGCCAAGGGCAGCACGGTCTTCGAGCTGCTGGGCCGGCTCCGCGAGCGCAACATCCGCAGTGTCCGGGTGGCCTGCACGCACGGCCTGTTCACCGGCGACGCGATCGAGCGGCTGAGCGCGGAGAAGGACGTCGAGGAGATCGTGTGTACGAACACCGTGCCGATCCCGCGCTCGAAGCACTCCGACAAGCTGACCGTTCTGTCGGTGGCGGCGCCGCTGGCCGAGGCGATGCGCCGCATCCACAACGGCGAATCGGTCAGCGCGCTGTTCGCCTAAGCCTGGCATACCCGGACAATCCGTCACGGTGCGGTTACTCCTCGGGCACGCACCGTGTCCATAGTCCAGCCTGATGCAATTTCCATCAATCGGACTGAGTACCCACCGATGATCAGCCGATCCTCCCCGTAATCCCAGCTCAGTGGTCCCCTTTCGAGTGAACCTGTGTCACGCTCGTCGACGGCAAGATCCGCAGAGCTCCGGTACGACCACCTCGGCGGGGGACGGTCGGCCGGACCGGGGCCTCGACACACCACGGAGGAACGACAAGTGGCCAACATCGAGACCTCACTCAAGGAAGCGATGGCCATCGAGGGCGCGATCGGCGTGGCTCTCGTGGACTACACCAGCGGTCTGACGCTGGGCGTCATCGGCGGCTCGCCGACGATGGACATGAACGTCGCGGCGGCCGGCAACACGGACGTGGTCCGGGCCAAGATGCGCGCGGTCGAGATGTTGGGCCTCGGCGAGGACATCGAGGACATCCTGATCACGCTGGACAGCCAGTACCACCTGATCCGGCTGATCCCGACCCGCAAGGGCGCCGGCGACGCGCTCTTCCTCTACCTCGCGCTCAGCAAGAGCCGCGCCAACCTCGGTCTGGCCCGCCACCAGCTCCGCAAGATCGAAGCCGACCTCGACGTATGACCACCGTCGACGAGAAGCCGGTCACGACCGAGCGCAGCATGTCGCAGGTCGTCACCGACACCGTGCGGACGTTCCGGAACCAGGTTCCGGAGGCCATCACGGCGGCGCTGGTGGACATGTCCACCGGGATGCTGCTGGCCGTGGACACGCTGGACGACCAGCAGCCGGACGAGCAGCTCGACCTGCTCGCGGCGGCCACGTTCGACCTCTTCCAGGGCCGGAACGTGTCGATCATCCGGGACGTCTTCGCCGAGCGCCACGCGCCGAGCGACCGGCACTACTTCCAGGAGATGCTGGTCAACAGCGACGACCTGGTCCACCTGTTCCTGCGGAGCAACCGGCACCAGGACCTGGTCGCGGTGATCGTGTGCAAGCGGGTGTCGAACATCGGCATGCTGTTCGCCCAGGCCCGCGTGGTCATGAAGCAGATGGACGCCGATTTCGCCTGACCGGCTCGGAACCAACGGACGGACACCCATGCAGCCGCTGGAGCTGGCGCTCGAGATCGGCGGAGCCCTCTCGGTGGCGGTCTTCTCCATCCGGGACGCGGCGGCGTCCTGGTGGGCCGGCGGTCACGAACCCGACGGCGACGACGCGGTCGCCGCGGGCGCGCTGGCCGGCGCGGCCGTCACGCTGGTCCGGCTGGTCGATCCGGACGACGAGCTGGGCGACATCCTGCTCACCACCACATCGGCGTTCCACGTCCTCCGGGTGCTCGACCCGGAGGTCGGTGGCACGCAGGTCGCCCACCTGACGCTCAGCCGGGGCGCGGCCAACCTGGCCCTCGCCCGGCGCGAGTTCAAGGTGCTCACCGACCGGTACCTGGCCGCGCCGGAGTCCGGCCCGCCGGTGGCGGAGAAGGCCGAGCCTCGGCGGCCGAACGGCTCGGTCCTTCCCCGGCGGCCCAGGAACGGTCTGCCCGCGGCCGCCTTCCAGGAACGCGACGACCTGGTCCCGCCGGGCTGGCTGGAACTGGTCGGGCAGCCGTACGTGAACGATGAGACGGTGCTCGACCGGATCATCGGAACCCTGAGACAACTCTGAACTCCCGGGAGCAACCGTGCAGACCCCCCACGACCCGTTCAAGTCCGCCCGTGCCGAGCTGGCGAATCTCCGGCACGCGGTGACCGGTGTGCAGGGGTGCGTCGTAGCCGGCGTGGACGGCCTGCTGATCCTGCACGACACGATGTCCACCGCCGAGCCGCACGACCTGGCCGCGCTGGCCGCCGGCGCGCACGGCATCAGCCGGACCTGTGGCGGCGCCCTGCACCAGGGCGGCTTCCACGAGTGCACGATCCGCAACCAGAAGGGCTACATGGCCGTGTACGCGGTCGGCGAGCTCGCCCTGCTGGCGGTCGTCGGCGACGACGGCCTGAACATCGCCCGCCTGCACCTGGAAGCGCGCCAGACCACCGCCAAGCTGGCCAAGCACCTGGAGATCAGGACGGTTCAGGACGCGGATGACTGGCTTCCCGCGGAGGCTGCGGGCCGCACAGACTCTTGATCGCGCCCAGCAGCGTCGAGCGGGTGAACGGCTTCTCGATCAGCATGCTGTTGGCGTCCAGGTTGAGCTGCGGGCCCAGGGACGCCGCGGTGTACCCGGACATGTAGAGCACCGGCAGGTCGGGCTGGTGGGTGCGGAGCGCGTTGGCCAGCTCCGGGCCGGTCATCGTGGGCATCACCACGTCGGTGATCAGCAGGTCCGGGTGCTCGCCGGCGGCCACCTGGGTGACCGCCATCAGCGCGTCGGTGGCCACCGTGATGGCGTATCCGGCCGGCTCGATCAGCCGCTGCACCAGCTGCGCCACCTCGGGCTGGTCCTCGACGATCAGCACCCGGCCGATGACCGAGGGCGTGGTCTGCCGGTCGATGGCCGAGGCCGGACGCTCCTCGGCCGCCGGCAGGTAGAGGTGCACCGTGGTGCCCATCCGCGGCTCGGACTCCAGCACGATGTGCCCGCCGATGCCCTGCACGATGCCGGCCGTGGTGGCCAGCCCCAGCCCGGCCGCGGTGGGCCGGGTGGTGAAGAACGGCTCCAGCGCCCGCCGGCGGGTCTCGTCGCTCATCCCGACGCCGGTGTCGGTGATGACCATGTGCACCAGCTTGCCGGTCGGCGCGCCCTCGGCCAGCTGGCCCGGCAGCACCACCTCGTTCATCGCGGCCACCCGCAGCATGCCGCCGCGCAGCATCGCGTCCCGGGCGTTCGCGGCCAGGTTGACCAGGGCCTGCTCGAGCGGCCCGCGCTCGGCCCGGATCGGCCACACGTCCGGCCCGAAGGCCAGGTCGAGGCCGATGTGCTCGCCGAGCGTGCGGGAGAACAGGCTCTGCACGTCGGTGAGCAGGTCCGGGATCGGGATGATCTCGGGCCGGTTCCCCTCGGTACGCCCGAACGCGAGCAGCTGATGGGTCAGGCTGCGCCCGGTGTTCACCGCGGCCATGATGTCCTGGGCCATCTGGTGCTGGGGTGACCCCTCGGCGGTGGTCGAGGCGATCATGTCGGCCGATCCGGCCACCACGGTCAGCAGGTTGTTGAAGTCGTGCGAGATGCCGCCGATCAGCTGGCCCAGGCTGTCCAGCCGGCGCAGGTGGTCGAGCTGGCGCTTGAGGCCGCGCGCGTCGATGTGGTCGGTGGTGTCGGTGACCATGCAGACGACGCCCGAGTAGTGCCCGCACTCATCGATCAACGGCATCATGCTCACGCGTACGCTGCGGTGCGAGCCGTCCGCGCGGATCAGCCGGGTGGCGCCGACCGTGGACCGGCCCGCCTTGCACTCGGCCAGCCGCCGGCTCAGCTCCTTCTGGCCCTGGTCGTCCAGGAAGCCCCGCAGCGACGTGCCCACCAGCTGGTGCCGCGGCAGCCCGAGGACCACGCCGATCGGCTCGTTGGCGTAGGTCGCCACGCCCTCGATGTCGAGCTGGAGCACACCCTCGGGGATCGTCTCCAGCACCCGGCGGTACTTCGCCTCGCTGGCCTTGAGGCGCTCGCGGGCCCGGGCCGAGGAGAGCGCCAGGCTCAGCTCGCCGGCGATGTCCCGGGCCAGCTCGACCTCGGCCTGGGCGTAGAACGAGCCGACCTCGCCGCGGGTCAGGATCAGATAGCCCGCGTACGTGTTGTCGACGATGATCGGGCACAGCACGACCGCGTGAATGCCGGTCGAGAACTGGGGGAGCGGCTCCCGCCCGTCCGCGGCCAGCACCACCGGCCGGCGGCTGGCCGCCAGCGTGGTCGAGAAGTCGTCCTCGGGCAGCTTGCCCCGCATGTCCAGGGCCCGTTGGAGGGTGCCGCCGCGGTCCACGTCGGGATGGTGGAACGTGATCCCGTCGTACCGGCCGTCGTCACCGAGCAGTTGGACACCGGCGCCGTCACCGATCATGTCGGCCGCGGCCCGGGCGGCGGTGGCCCGCACCTCGGCCTCGTCCTCGGCCGCCCGGCTCAGCGCCAAGGCGAGGTCGGCGAGCGCGTACCGAAGCGGATAAGCCATCACACCCATGCCGCAATGATCGGGCGATTCGGGCGGCGGTGCGGGCGGTTCGGGCGGAATGCAACCATCCGGCCGAACGATCCAGGCCGACTATCGGTACGGGTGCCACGCGACTCGTCCGTCAGGTGCGAACTCGGGCACGCCAGGTTGAGAAGTGATCTGGACAAACAGCAGGATCTCTGGGCGAATCGTCGGCGGCGGGAAGGAACCTCCGGGTGGACCAGGATCCCACGAGCAGCAGCAGCCTGCCCGACGGCGCCTCGACGCTGGATCTGAGCGGGCGGTGCGTCGGCAGCTCGTACATCCTCGTCCGGCCGATCGGCCAGGGCGCCACGGGAACGGTGTGGCGAGGCGTGGACCGGGCCTCGGGCGAACCGGTCGCGGTCAAGCTGCTGCACGAGAGCCTGCTGCGGCAGCCCAAGCTGGTCACCCGCTTCGTGCAGGAGCGGACCATCCTGATGATGCTGCGGCACCGCAACGTGGTCCGGGTCCGCGACCTGTTCAGCGTGGGCGAGTCGCTGGGCCTGGTGATGGACCTGGTGGCCGGCGGCAGCCTCCGCGACCACCTGCGCGAGCACCACACGGTCGCGGCCGGCGAGGCGGCCCGGCTGGGCGGTCAGCTGGCCGCCGCCCTGGCCGAGGCGCACGGCCTCAACGTGATCCACCGCGACCTCAAGCCGGACAACATCCTGCTGCAGACCGAGAACGACCGGCTGGAGACCCGGCTGACCGACTTCGGCATCGCCCGGGTCCTCACCATGCCCTCGATCACCACCCCGAACGCGGTCGTCGGCACCCCGCACTACATGTCGCCCGAGGCGTTCCACGGGTCGGTGGCGAGCCCGGCGGCCGACATCTACGCGCTCGGCATCGTGCTCTACGAGATGGTCACCGGCCGCCCGCCCTACAGCGGCGACTCGGTGCACGAGCTGATGCAGCGGCACCTGGCCGGCGGCCCGGAGCGCCCGGACGGCATCCCGGACCAGCTCTGGGACGTGATCGAGTCGTGTCTCGAGCAGAAGCCACGGCTGCGCCCGAGCGCCGAGGAACTGGTCGGCGAGCTGTCCGACGTCGCCCGCGCGGTGTCCGGCTCACCGCGGCTGCCCGCCCCGCCGGTCCTGCCGCAGCAGCCGCGGCCCAACTCGCTCCAGCACAGCGTGGTCCCCGCCCCGCGCGTTCCGAAGCGCCCGCACAACAAGCCGCGGAGCTGGCGGTGGCGGCGGCCCGGGACGGTGCTCACCGTGCTGGCCGGCACCATGCTCGCCTCGGGCGTGGCCACCACCGCCTGGCACGTGTCCCGCTCGGGGGCGGACGCGCAGGACGTCCAGATGATCGCCGCGCCGCCGATCCCGGCGTCGGCCCGGTCGGTGCCGTCCGCTTCGCCGGCCGCGCGGGCCAAGGTCGCGGCGACCCAGCCGGCCGCGGCGCGCCGGACCGGCGCGGTGGCCGATCGGGCCGCGCCGGTCGCGGCCGGTGACAAACCCGGGGCGGTACGCCCGACCGTCACGAAACCGGCGAGGACCCGGGCGCCGCAGCCGGAGGCCCGCCCGTACGGGCCGTGGACCTGCCGTCAGGTCGTCTCGCTGAACATGACCAACCCGCTGGTGGCCAAGCCGTGCCAGTCGGTCGGCGACCGGGTGCAGATGTCCGCCTCGCTCACCGCGCGCGCGGGCGGGACCGCCCGCGTCTCCGTCGCCCTGGTCGAGAACGGGCGGACCGTGGCCGGACCGTACACCTGCTCGAACCTGATCTTCACCGAGGACGACACGACCCAGGACTGTGGACCCCGGACCGCGTCCGCCACTCGCGGTCACACC
Source organism: Actinoplanes sp. NPDC089786 (assembly GCF_040684855.1). NCBI lineage: Bacteria > Bacillati > Actinomycetota > Actinomycetes > Micromonosporales > Micromonosporaceae > Actinoplanes > Actinoplanes sp. NPDC089786. The sequence goes on along the minus strand of NZ_JBFBGU010000019.1, from coordinate 78,513 downwards.
TACACCATCCGCATGACCTGGTCGTTCTCCCGGGAGGGGAGGGTGAACAACGGGCAGGCGTCCGGAGAAGGGTTCCCGTTCTGAGCCGGCGCGCGATAGAGTGCCCGGCGATGAAGAAGTCACTGGTGGTGATCGCCGCCGCGGCCCTGCTCGGCGCCGCGGGCGTGGTCGTGACCCAGCAGGCCTTCGCCGCCGCCGTGCCCATCTACCACCCGACCCGGCTGGCCCACGTCGGCGACGCCAAGCAGCTCGTGGTGGTCACCGGCCAGTCGATCCCGTCGACCTACTCGACGCTGCGCACCTACCAGCTCGGGGCCGACGGCACCTGGACCGAGCGGTTCGCGGCGATGCCCGCCCGCAACGGCTACGCGGGCTGGGCCTGGTACAACGTGCGGAAGCAGGACACCGGCACGAGCCCCGCCGGCACGTTCCCGATCACCACGGCGTTCGGGCTCAAGGCCAACCCCGGCACCAAGATCTTCTACCGGCCGGCGGACAGCAACGACTACTGGGTCGGCGACAACAAGGACGCGAAGACGTACAACATCTTCCAGCCCTCGATGTCGCCCAAGCGCACCTGGCGCACCAGCGAGGCCGAGCGGATCGCCGCCTACCCCACGCAGTACGAGTACGCCGCGGTCATCGACTTCAACCGCCCGGCCAACAACTCGCTCAGCTACAACGCCACCTACGGCGAGTACGTCACCAGCAAGCCGGTCGACGTCCGGCGCGGGTCGGCGATCTTCCTGCACATCAACGGCAAGGGCTCCACCGCCGGCTGCGTCTCGATCTCCCGCACCAACATGATCGCCGTGCTCAAGTGGCTCGACCCGGCCAAGAAGCCGCGCATCGTGATGGCGCCCGAGGCGAGCATCGGCAAGGCCTGAAATACATTCGACGGGTACGGCGTTACCGCCTACCGTGATCATCATGTTCGCGCCCGGTCTGCAGCTGCCGCTCTTCGCGGCCGCTCCCGCGTGTGATCTCTACGATTCGCGAATCTGACCCGTCCCCAGCGGCAGCAGAACCCGGGGACGGGTCGCTGAGCGCTGCTCGGTTCTGACGCAGGCGGGGTGGGCACCCGTCACCGCGTACCGAAGAATGCCTTTTCGTTTCTCGCATCCAGTGAGGACACATCATGGCCAAGAGCCAATTCGTGCGCACCAAGCCGCACCTGAACATCGGCACGATGGGACACGTCGACCACGGGAAGACCACCCTGACCGCCGCGATCACCAAGGTTCTCGCCGACCGCGACCCGGCAACCAACCGGTTCGTGGCGTTCGAGGGCATCGACAAGGCGCCGGAGGAGGCGCAGCGGGGCATCACGATCAACATCGCCCACGTCGAGTACGAGACCGCCGGCCGTCACTACGCCCACGTCGACATGCCCGGACACGCCGACTACGTGAAGAACATGATCACCGGCGCCGCCCAGGTGGACGGCGCGATCCTGGTGGTCTCGGCGCAGGACGGCGCCATGCCGCAGACCCGTGAGCACGTGCTGCTCGCCCAGCGGGTCGGCGTGCCGTGGCTGGTCGTCGCGCTCAACAAGAGCGACGCGGTCGCCGCCGCCGCCGCCGAGCTGCTCGACCTGATCGAGCTCGAGGTCCGCGAGCTGCTGTCCGAGTACGGGTTCCCCGGCGACGAGGTGCCGGTGGTCCGGGTCAGCGCGCTCAAGGCGCTCGAGGGCGACCCCCGCTGGGAGCGGTCCATCGTGGACCTGCTCGACGCGGTGGACGCCTACGTGCCGGTGCCCGAGCGCTCGCTGGAGGAGCCGTTCCTGATGCCGATCGAGAACGTGCTCACCATCAGCGGACGCGGCACCGTGGTCACCGGCAAGGTGGAGCGCGGCACGCTGCGGGTCGGCGAGCCGGTCGAGGTGGTCGGTCTCGGCCCGACGGTGGCCACGGTGGCGACCGGGCTGGAGACGTTCGGGAAGTCGCTGCCCACGGCCGAGGCCGGTGACAACGCGGCGGTGCTGCTGCGCGGCGTCCGGCGCGAGCAGGTGCAGCGCGGCCAGGTGGTCGCGGTGCCCGGTTCGGTCACGCCGCACCGGGAGTTCCGGGCCAACCTGTACGCGCTGACGAAGGAGGAGGGTGGCCGCCACACGCCGTTCGTGGCGAACTACCGGCCGCAGTTCTTCTTCCGCACCACCGACGTCTCGGGGTCGATCGAGCTCGCGCCCGGCATCGACATGATGCTGCCGGGCGACTCCGGCTCGGTCACGGTCCACCTGGGCAAGGAGGTGCCGATGACGGTCGGGCTCGGCTTCGCGGTTCGTGAGGGCGGCCACACGGTCGCCGCCGGCACGGTCACCGAGCTGCTCGACTGACGCTTCACCGTTCGCGGCCCGGGTCCTCATCGGACCCGGGCCGACTTCTTTGCTTGTTCGGCTCAGCTTTGCTTGTTCGGCTCAGCCGACCCCTTTGATCATCAGGTCGACGGTGAAGTCGAAGCGGTCGTGGCCGTCGCCCGCGGTCAGCTCGGCCGCGTAGCGCTTGGTCTGCGGGAAGCCGTCGGGCAGGGCGGCGAAGCGGCTTCTCAGCTCGTCGCGGCTGACCACCCAGGCGTCGTCCGGGCCGGCGCGGCGGGCGTCCCGGAGCGAGAGCTCCAGGCAGTACGCGTTGACGTAGAGCGTGAGGGCGTCCAGCGCCCAGGCCGCCGTCTGCGGGGCCACCCCACCGGCCAGCAGGATCGCCAGCAGGCCCTCGCTGAGCCGCAGCGTCTCGAGGTTGGTCGGCGCGACCGCCAGGGTCGCCCGGGTGATGCCCGGGTAGCGCAGGTATTCGTCGCGAAGGCGGGCGCAGGCCCCGGCGAGCTGGTCACGCCAGGTCGCCGGGTCGGGCTCGGGCAGCTCGACGCGGGTGCAGAGCCGGCCGATCAGCAGCTCGCCCAGGTCGTCCTTGTTGACCACGTGGGCGTAGAGCGAGGCGGGACCGGTCTCCAGCACGGCGGCCAGCCGGCGCATCGTCAGGGCGTCATACCCCTCCTCGGCGATCAGCTGGAACGCGGCCTCGACGATGGCGTCGACCGTGATCGGCTTCTTGGTGCCGCCGGACGGGCCGCGCCGGACCGCCGCCGGCGTCTTCTCGGCCGGAGCCGGGAGCTGTTGGTGACGCGCGTTACGCCGCTGGTGGGGAGATCGAGCCATGCGCCCACTTTACACGCAAGGGGAACGGTGTTCTAACGTATAGGAACAGCGTTCGTATGAATCTCCCGGAGGTGGCTCGTGGTCGCTCAACCCAGCTCGTTGCGGGAGGCGTGGCCCGCCCTGGCCGGGCTGAGCGCGGTGTTCCTGTTCGAGATGCTGGACAACTCGATCCTGAACGTCGCGCTGCCGACCATCGGTCGCGAGCTGCACGCCTCGACCACCGCGCTCCAGTGGGTGACCGGCGCCTACGCGGTCGTGTTCGGCGGGCTGATGCTGGCCTTCGGCGCGCTGGCCGACCGGGCCGGCCGGCGGAAGATCATGCTCATCGGGCTGGTCCTGCTGGCCGTCGCGAGCCTGGCGACCGCCTTCGTCACCACCGCCGAGCAGCTCATCGCCGTCCGGGTGGCGATGGGCGTGGCGGCCGCGATGACCACGCCCGGTTCGATGGCCCTGGCCTTCCGGCTCTTCGCCGAGGACGGCCTGCGGGTTCGCGCGATCAACCTGATCTCCACCGTCGGGCTGGTCGGCCTGGCCATCGGCCCGACCGCCGGTGGCCTGGTCCTCGCGGTGGCGCCGTGGCAGGTCCTGCTGCTGGCCAACGTGCCGATCGCGGTGCTCGCGATCATCGGGGTCCGGGTCGGCATCGCCGCCGACGACCCGGCCGGCCTGCACCGCGACCCGGTCGACGTGGCCGGCGCCGCGCTGGGCACGGTCACGATCGTGGTCGCGCTGGTCGCCCCGACGCTGTTCGTCGAGGCCGGCGCCGGATCGTGGCGCCCGTGGGCGGCCACCGCGGCCGCGGTCGCCGGCGCGGTCCTCTTCGTCGTCCGCGAGCGCTCGGCCCGCCACCCGCTGCTCGACCTCAAGCTCGTGGCCCACCCGCTGGTCTCCAGCGGCCTCGCCTTCAAGGCCGCGGCCGGGCTGGCCACGGCCAGCCTCGGCTACCTGGTGACGCTCCAGCTCCAGCTCGATCGGGGCTGGTCGCCCGCGCTCGCCGCCGTCGGCCTGCTGCCGCAGGTGATCGTGCTCGTCGCCGGCGGCGCCTTCGTCAACCCGTTCGTGCGGCGGGCCGGCCTGGAACGGGCCGCGTGGATCAGCGCCGTCTCGGTCGTGGCCGGGCTCGCCGTCTACGGCCTGCTGAGCAACTACGGGTACGTGTTCGTGGCGATCGCCCTCGTGCTGGTGGCGGCCGGGCTCCGCGTGGTCGGCGTGGTCGCCGGGGTCAACGTGCTGCGCGGGCTCCCCGAGAACCGGACCACCATCGGGGTGGCGCTCACCGACACCGCCACCGAGGTCACCTCGGGCGCCGGCCTGGCCATCGCCGGCACCACCCTGGCCGTCCTGTTCACCGGGGACATCGCCGCCGGGGGCTGGAGCGTGCGGCAGACCGCGGAGTTCCGTGCGGCGGTCACGGTCGCCGGCCTCACCCTCACCGTGGTGGCTGCCGCGCTGGTGGGCTGGGGGATCGTCCGGAGCCGGCGGGTGGAAACTCCGTCGCTGGTGTGAACCGTTTACCCCGCTCGCCACGACGAACAGGATGTGGAGGGGAGCCGGGGACCGGGAGGTCGAGCATGCTGAGGCGACCGCCGGATCCGCGCGACGATGCCCAGCTGCTCGCGGCGATCGCCGGCCGCGACCGGGAGGCGTTCGCCGAGCTGTACCGGCGACACCTGTCGTGGCTGCTGGTGCGGCTCGGGCGGCGGTGCGCGTCGCCGGAACTGCTCGACGAGGTCGTGCAGGACACGTTCGTGGCGGTCTGGCGGTCGGCCGGGCGATGGGACCGCCGGGGCGAGGTGGCCGCGTGGATCTGGGGGATCGGCATCCGCCGCCTGGTCGACGCGCTGCGCCGGACCCGGCCGCCGGCCGGGGAGCTGATCGAGTTCGCCGGCGTCGAGACCTCGGCCGAGGAGCATGTGCTGCTCGCCGTCCAGTACGGCGACGTGGGCGCGGCCCTGGCGAGCCTGTCGCCGGAGCTGCGGGCGGTGGTGCAGGCGACCGTCCTCGATGGACTGACGACCCGCGAGGCGGCCCGGCTGCTCGGAATCCCGCCCGGCACGGTCAAGACACGGATGATGCGCGCCCGCGCCCAGATGCGGGAGCGGCTGGCATGACGGGGAGGCTGGGATGACCGCATGGCACCTCGACCCGGAGGCGATCCGACGGTACGCGCGGGGCTCCGTCCCGCCGGGTCTGGCCGCGTCGGCCGAGGCCCATCTGATGGGCTGCGCGACCTGCCGGGAAGTGATCGGCGCCCTGGTCGACCCCCGCCGGGCCGAGGCGATCTGGCACGAGGTGGCCGACCGGGTCGACGCCCCCCGGCGGAGCGGACCGGAACGGATGCTGGTCCGGCTCGGCGCCGGCGAGGCGACGGCGCGCCTGGTGGCCGCGACACCGACGCTGCGGGGCCCGTGGCTGCTGGCCGTCGCGGGAGTGCTCGCGCTGGCGGCCTGGGCGGCTCAGGTCGATGACCGCTTCCTGCTGATGTTCCTGGTGGTCGCCCCGCTCGGGCCACTGGCCGGCGTGGCCGGAGCGTTCGCGGGCGGCCTCGACCCCACCCGGGAGATCGGGCTGGCCACGCCGTACTCGGGGCTGCGTCTGCTGCTGATCCGGACCGTCGCGGTCCTGGCGGTCACCACGCCGATCGTCGCCCTGGCCGGGCTCGCGCTGCCCGGCTCGTGGTGGCCGGCCGTCGCCTGGCTGCTGCCCACCGCCGGGCTCACCGGCGCCGCGCTCGCGCTGACCAGCCGCCTCACCCCCGTCGTCGCGGTCGGTGTGGTGGCCACGGCCTGGCTGCTGGTGACCGCCCCGGCCGCCGTCGCCGGCCGGGCCGACCTCGCCTTCGGCCCCGGCGCGCAGGTCGTCTGGCTCGCCGTGGCCCTCGGCGGCGGCCTCGGGCTCGCCGTCACCCGCAACGCCGTCTCGATCAAGCTGGGGAGAAGCGCATGACCACGGTACGCGTGCGGAACGCGACCAAGACCTTCGGCCGGACGACGGCGCTGGACGATGTCACCCTCGACGCCGGCCCCGGCGTGACCGGGCTGCTCGGCCCGAACGGGGCGGGAAAGACGACCCTGCTGCGCGTCATCGCCACCGTCCTGGCCCCGGACCGCGGCGCCGTGACGCTGATGGGCCGCGACCCGGCCCGTCCCGGCGACCGCACCCGGATCCGCGAGCGCCTCGGCTACCTGCCTCAGGACGCCGGCTTCCACCGCGGCTTCACGGTCTTCGAATTCATCGACTACGTGGCCATCCTCAAGGAGATGACCGACCGGCGGCCCCGGCACGACGAGGTGCGCCGGGTCATCGCGCTGACCGGGCTGGCGGCCGTGAGCGCCAAGCGGATCCGGGCCCTGTCCGGCGGGATGCGCCGCCGGGTCGGCCTGGCCCAGGCCCTGCTGGGCGACCCCGACCTGCTCGTCCTCGACGAGCCGACGGTCGGCCTCGACCCCGAGCAGCGGCTGCGGTTCCGGGAGATGATCTCGCAGGCCGGCGAGGGCCGCACCGTGGTCATGTCCAGCCACCAGACCGAGGACATCACCGCCCTGTGCGCCACGATCGCCGTGATCCACCAGGGCCGGGCCCGATTCACCGGTACGCCGGCCGAGCTGACCGCCCGCGCCGACGGCCGCGTGTGGACCGACGAGCGGCGTTCACCCGCCGCGATCACGGCCTGGCGCACCGGCGACGGCACCTACCGCAACGTCGGCGACCCGCCCGCCCGCGCGGAGCTGATCCCGCCCACCCTGGAGGACGCGTACCTGCTGCTCATGGGCGAACCCGGCCGGGAGGTCACCCACTCATGACCCGATCCCTGATCGGCCGGGAGGCCCGCCATCTCGCCCGCCATCCGGTGCTCTGGCTGATACCCGTCGTCGTGGCCCTGACCAGCGCCGCCGACTCGGCCACCGGGGGCCGGACCGCCGGCTACTGGTACGGCACCATCTTCACCGCCGTCGCGTTCTTCGGCCCGATCATCGTGATCTTCCCGGCGAACCTGGTCGCCGGCCGCGCCCGCCGCAGCCGGGCCGAGGAGATGTTGCGGGTCACGCCGACCTCGGACACCGACCGGACCTGGGCCATGTGCCTGGGCGTCGCGCTGCCCCTGGCCGCGGCCGGCGCCGTCGCGGCCGGCGCCATGGCGCTGATCGACCGCGGCTTCACCATCCCGCCCGACGACCTGCTGACCGCCGGCGAGCTCGCCCAGCTGCCGTTCGTCCTCACCGGGGCCGGGCTGCTCGGCGTCCTGGCCGCCCGCCGGCTGCCCTTCGCGGGCGGGGCGCTCATCACCTTCGTCGTCGCCACCCTGGGCGCAGTGGTCGTGTTCGGCCGGTTCGACTCCGGCATCTGGTGGATGTGGTGGACGACCGGATTTCCCTTGGAAGGCCGCGCGCCGGTGCCGGGCGAACCGTGGCTGCACGTCGTCTACCTGGCCGGCCTCTGCGCCTGCGCCGCCGTGGCCGCCGTCTACCGCGGTCGTGCCCAGCGGACCCGCCTGGCCCTGGTCGGCCTGCCGGTCCTGGCCGCCACCCTCGCCGTCGGCTGGCTCCAACTGTCATGACACCGTCCGTGGCGGCCGAGCTCCTCCGCAGCGGCCACCTGGCGCGCAGCCTGCGCCTGGCCCCGTTCGCGGCCGGCGCCGTCGCCGTCGTGCTGTACCTGGCGGCCCGCCTCGACGGCGGTCCCGACGTCATCGGCGACCTCCGGGTGCTGGGCCTGCTGCTGGCGCTGAGCAGCGGGTACGTCCTCGACGACGATGCGGCGGTCACGTTGCAGGCCAGCCCGTACTGTCTCGCCCGCCGGCTCGGGCTGCGTCTCGCCGGGGCCGTGGCGGTTGTCGCTCCGCTGTGGACGGCCGTGCTCGCCTACCTGCTTCCCTCGGCGCCGGCCGGCGAGCGGTGGGCTCTCGGTCTCGGCCTCACGACCGAGCTGGTCGCCGCGCTCGCCCTGGTCTGGGCCGTCGCCGCCGGGGCCCGCCGCCACGGGTTCGAGCACCCCGGCATCATCACCACGCCGGCGCTGCTGGCGTCGCTGTTCGTGGCGGCGTCGATCGGCCGGGCCCCGATGCTGGTCGGCCCCGGCCCGGAATGGACGCCGGCGCACCTGCGCTGGTCGATCGTGCTGGCCGGCGCGACCTGCGTGCTGCTGGCCGCGATGCGCGACCCGGCCGCGCGGCGGTCTGGCCGGTGACCATCGATCTTCGCCCGGAACGGGCGGCACGGGCCGGACCACCCACCTGCTCGCCGAGAGGGCGAGCAGGTGGTGTGGGCGTACCCAATCTTTCCGAACACCGAGCTCGCGCCGGCGACGACGAGCAACCCGGCACCGACCGCCGCGCGCCCCGGGCTCACAGCGCCGACGAGAGGGCGGCCAGGTAGCCGTAGCGATAACCGTCGGCCGTGGGGTGGAACGAGTTGGTCGGCGGGATGATCTGCAACCCGTGGATCCAGTTGGCACCGGCGCAGATCCCGTGCCCGGCGAACTCGTCGGTCACGTCGACATAGGTGAACCCGGCTGCCTCGGAGCGGTCCTCGATCAGGGCGTTGAGCTCCGCGTTGGCCGCGTTGATGGCCCGCCGCTTCGGGATGCTCATGCCGGCGAACCCGCAGCTCGGCGCGTTCACGTCGAACAGGATCGGGTAGCCGAGGACCAGCACCTCGGCGTTCGGGGCGCCGCGCTTGATGCCACGGTAGGTGGCGTCCAGTTTGGCCGGCAGTTCCTCGCGGACCACGACCGCGGCGTCGTCGACGACGGCCTGGCAGGCGGCGTCGGTGACGATGGTGCAGCTGATCACGGTGGGCGCGAAGCCCGCGTCGTTGCCACCGATGGTGACGGTGACCAGGTCGGTCTTCCGGCTCAGGGCGATGAGCTGGGTCGCCCGCAGGGTGTCGGTGGTGGCGCCGCCGCAGGCGACGGACCGGTAGGAGCGCGGGTCGTTGGCCGCGGCCCACAGGCCGGGGTAGCCGTTGGGGCTGCGCAGGCAGAGGCCGCTCTGCCCGGCGGCGCCGACCCCGGACGAGTACGAGTCGCCCAGCGCGACGTAGTCGACGCTGCCCGATGCCGCCGCGGCCGGGGTCGCGACGGCCAGGGTGAGTAGGGATGAGATGACGAGAGTTCCCAGGACGGTGGTGCGTCTCATCGAGTTCCTCCGCTCAGCGGGGTGAGGGTTACTCGACGGTAAGTCAAGGGTGTAACAAAAGAAACATGGTGTTTTTATTGTTACTCCGTAGTAACGTGTATCGATGTCTTGGCCCTCTCAGGCCGACCCCCTGGTCGTCAGGCTCGCCGGCAGCCGAAGTCGTTCGGGTGCGAGGCCGGGGTCGTCGAGGCGGTTGAGCAACATGTCGAAAGCGCGCGTGGCCGCCTCCGCGATCGGCAGGCTGACCGTCGTCAACGGGGGCACGAGAAGCGCGGCAAAATGCTGATCGTCGATGCCGACAACGGCGAGGTCCTGCGGAACCCGCAGGCCCAGGCCGGCCGCGACCTGGAGGATGACCGCCGCGACGGTGTCGTCGGCGGCGATGACCGCCGTCGGGCGACGCTCGGAGCCGAGCATGTCGGAAGCGACCTGGGTCCATCGGGACGCCGGCTCGGTGTAGTCGGCCTGGGCGAGAAGGTGCTCGTCGACGACCAGCCCGTGGCGAGACATCGCTGAGCGATATCCCTTGATGCGGTCTTCGGTGCTCCGCCGGCCCGCCGGTCCGTAGAGATGTCCGATGCGGCGGTGGCCTCGGTGGTAGAGGTGATCGACCGCCGCCGCGACCCCTTCCGCGTTGTCCCAGCTGATCTCGCAGAACGACGGGTTGGCCTGCCCGCGGTTGATGAGGACCGCCGGCATCCCCTGATCGGTCAGCGCCGCCAGATGTGAGTCGTCCCGGAACTGCGATGTGGAGAGGAAGATGATGCCGTCGACCTGCTGCTGCATCAGCACTTCGACCACCGCGGCTTCCTCCTGCGCCGAGGAGGCATGACACACCACGAGATTTCGATCCGACTGCCTGGCCCGAGGCTCGATGGCGGTCAACGCCGCCAGGAACAGGTTGGTGCTGATCTCGTCGATGACGAGCCCGATGGTCCGGGTCCGTTTGGTCGTGAGGCTCTGCGCTATCCGGCTGGGCCGGTACCCGAGTGAACGCATGGCTTCTTCGATTCGCTCCCTGGTCCGGGAGGTCATCGCGGCGGTACGACCGTTGAGCAGGTTGGACACCGTGCTCACCGAGACTCCGCTGGCCGCCGCGACCTCACGGATCGTGACCTGCGTCGACCGTCTGCGCCTATCTGCTGGCATGCCGCCCCGTCGCTACGTCCACGTGGTGTACCGGTCCACCGTACCCACCGGTTGTGCGGCAGATAGGTGGGGGAGAACCGCGGCTCAGCAGCTGATCGAAACTCCGCCGCGAGACCCGTTGCCCTGAGGAAGCCTCGCCGCTAGGGTCGGTGTACCGGTTTAGTAGACCGGTACACCAAGCGACGCAGATCCGGAGCAGCCATGGCAATCGTCATCATCGGGGCGGGCAGCACCGTTTTCACGCGAATGCTGGTCAGCGACCTCATGCAGGACCCGGCCACCCGCGACGTCGAATTGCGGCTGGTCGACACCGACCCCGCCCGGTTGGCCCTTGCCACCGCCCTCTGCCGTCGGCTCGTGGCCGAAGGCGGCAAGGCGGGAGCACAGGTCACGGCCTGGCTGGACCGCCGGCAGGCCCTGCCGGGCGCCACCTATGTGATCAACACGATTCTGGTCGGCGGCCGGCCGGGCATCGAGGCGGATCTGCTGATCCCGGCGAAATACGGCATCACCCAAACTGTCGGGGACACCCTCGGCATAGGCGGTATTTCACGCGGTCTTCGGACCATCCCCGAGATTCTGCGGATCGCCCACGACATCGAGGAATTGGCGCCCGGCGCGCTGTTCCTGAACTACACCAACCCCATGTCCATGGTGGTGATGGCCCTGGCCGCCGCCACCGGAGTGCGGCACTTCGGCCTGTGTCACAGCATCGTCAACACCGCCGAGGAGCTGGCCGGCTACCTCGACGTCCCGTTCGCCGATCTGGTGTGGGACGCGGCCGGGGTCAATCACATGGCGTGGTTCACCCGGCTGGAGTCCGGGGGCCACGACCTGTATCCGAGCCTCTTCGCGCTCCCGGCCTCCGACCCCGGCCTGGTCGCCGGCGACGGCGTTCGTTTCGCATTGATGCGCCACTTCGGCTACTTCTGCAGCGAATCCAGCAAACACACGGCCGAGTACTTCTCCTACTTCCTGCCGCACGACGGCGAAACCGAACGACTACGGATTCCGGTCGGGCGGGAGCGCCTGGACGCTCTTGATCAGCAGCAGGCCGATCACGACGCGCTCGCCGGGCGGCTGGGCGGCGCCCAGGCGCTGCTGACCGAGCCGAGCAACGAGTACGCGCCGGCCCTGATCGCGGCCCTCGAATCCGGCCGTCCCTACACGTTCCACCCCAACGTCGCCAACCAGATCGCCGACGGCGTCCTGATCGGCAATCTGCCGGCCGAGGCCGCCGTCGAGGTCGCCTGCACGGTCCGCAACGGTGCCGTATCTCTCGACCGGGTACCCGATCTGCCGCCCGGGCCCGCGGCCCTCAACCGGCAGGCCGTCGCGGTGCAGCAGCTCACGGTGCAGGCGGTCCTCCAGCACGACCTCGACCTCGTCCGTCAAGCGGCGCTCGTCGATCCGCAGGTCTCCGCGATCCTCAAACCCGACCGGGCGGTCGCTCTGGTCGACGAACTGCTGGCCGCGCATGGACCGGCACTGCCCGACCTGAAGAGCCGCCGGCTGATCGCGGTCGCCCCGGCCAACACCGTCACCCACGCCTCGCGCAAAGGAAACACCCCATGAAAACGGCGACGTTCCGCATCGACGACCTCGATGTGGAGATCCATCCCGGCAACCAGGCGATGGGCGTGGCGGCCGCCGACGCGGCCGCCCAGATCATCAATGCCGCGGTGGAACGCTCGGGCACCGCCAACCTGGTGCTGGCCACGGGCAACTCGCAGGTGACCTTTCTTGCGGCCCTGCGGAAGCAGAACATCGCTTGGCCGGCGGTCACCGTCTTCCACATGGACGAATATCTGAACCTGCCGGCCGGCCATCCGGCGGGATTCCCCGAGTTCCTGCGCCGCCACCTCCTCGACGAGGTGCGGGTTCGGGCGTTCTACCCGGTGCCCGGCCACCCGGCCGACCTGACGTTGGCGTGCCAAGGATACGAGGCGCTGCTCCGCGCCCATCCCGTCGATCTGTGCGTGCTCGGCATCGGCGAGAACGGGCACCTGGCGTTCAACGACCCGCCCGCGGACTTCGGCGAGGCGGACTGGGTCAAGGTCGTGGACCTCGACGAACGCTCACGCCGGCAACAGGTCGGTGAAGGACATTTCGATCGGCTCGACGAGGTCCCGGCACGGGCGATCACCCTGACCATCACCGGTCTTCGCAGTGCCGCGACGATGCTGTGCCTGGCGCCCGAGCGCCGGAAGGCCGAGGCGGTGCACCGCGCTCTCACCGGGCCGGTCGACGGCACCTGCCCGGCATCGATTCTCCGGCGTACCCCGCACGCCCGGCTCCTGCTGGACCGCGACTCGGCTTCGCTGCTCGAGCCGAGGAACCCGGAACGCACGGGAGACGCTGAGTGAACGCGGACACCTTGGTGCTGCACCCGGATGACGATGTCGCCGTGGCCCTGCGCGCGCTGCGCCCCGGCGAACGGGTAGCCGCCCGGGCCGACGGTGCCGATGTGAGCGTGACGTCCGGGGTCCCCGCCGGCCACAAGCTCGCCCGCCGTGCGTTGGCCGCCGGCCAGGCGGTCCGCAAGTACGGCCAGATCATCGGCGTGGCCGGCCGGCCGATCGGGGCGGGCGATCACGTGCACACGCACAACCTCGCCTTCACGGCCACCGGGCCGGAACGCCCGGCCGGCGGCCCGGCGCCGTCGCCGACACCGCCGGCCGACGCCAGCTTCAACGGCATCGTCCGCGAGGACGGCCGCGTCGCCACCCGCAACTACCTCGCCATCGTCACGTCGGTGAACTGCTCGGCGACCGTCGCCAAACTCGTCGCGGCCCGGGTGGAGCCCCTGCTGGCCCGGGAACCGGCCATCGACGGCGTCATCGCGCTGACGCACACCGGCGGCTGCGGGCTCGCCGACGGGGAAGGGCTGCGGATTCTGCGGCGGACCCTGGCCGGGTACGGAGCGAACGCCAACGTCGCCGGTGTCGTCGCCATCGGCCTGGGCTGCGAGGTCAACCAGGTGCACGAACTGGACCTCGGCGACGCCGGCCGGGCCACACCGGTGCAGCGGGTCCTGATCCAGGAACACGGCGGCACCACCGCGGCCGTCCGGGCCGGTGTGGAGGCGGTCGGCCGGCTCCTTCCCGCCGCCGCCGCGGTCCGCCGTCAGAAGGTCGCCGCCAAGGAGCTGATCCTGGGGCTGAACTGCGGCGGCTCGGACTCGTGCTCGGGCATCACCGCGAACCCGGCGCTCGGTGTCGCCGCCGACCTGCTGGTGGCGTGCGGCGGCACCGCGGTGCTGGCCGAGACCCCCGAGATCTACGGTGCGGAGCATCTGCTGACCGCCCGCGCCGAGCCCGCCGTGGCCGAGGCGTTGCTGGAACGCATCGCCTGGTGGCAGCGCTACACCGCGGCGTCCGGGACCACCCTCGACGGCAACCCGTCACCCGGCAACAAGGCCGGCGGGATCACCACCATCACCGAGAAGTCTCTCGGCGCGGTGGCCAAAGGCGGCAGCAGTCCCCTTCGGGCGGTGTACCGCTACGCCGAACCGATCAGGGCCAACGGCCTCGTGTTCATGGACACGCCGGGTTATGACCCGGTCTCGGTCACCGGCATCGTCGCGGGCGGCGCGCAGATCGTCTGCTTCACCACCGGCCGCGGATCGGTCTACGGCTGCCGCCCCGCGCCCAGCCTGAAGGTCTGCTCCAACAACTCCACGTTCACGGCGATGAGCGAGGACATGGATCTCAACGCCGGAACGATCCTGACCGGGCAGGAGTCCGTTGTGGAGGTCGGCCGGCGACTGTTCAACCGCATCCTCGAGACCGCATCCGGCCGGCGCACGGCCAGCGAACAGCTGGGATTCGGCGCCGAGGAGTTCGTGCCGTGGCAGCTGGGGGCGGTGCTGTGACGGCGACACCTGACCAACACCCCTGGAGGACATCATGAAACGCATCAGCAGGCTTCTCCTGGCGACGGGGGCCGCATCGATCCTGGCCGTCGCCGGCTGTACGAACAATGCCGGCGTACCGGACAACAGCAAGGACGCAGCCGAAGGGTACGACCCGAAGGCGCCCGTGACGCTCACCTGGTGGACCGGTCAAACCGCTGACGCCCAGGCGCTGGCGGAGAAACTGGCCAAGGAATACCAGGCAGCGCACCCCAACGTGACGCTGAACGTCTCGGCCGGCGCCGCGGAGACCGGCGAGCTGCTGACGAAGCTGTCCGCCGCGTTCACCTCCGGCACCTACCCGGACATCTCGTACGCCTACGGAACCTGGGCCGCCGAGCTGGCCGGCAGCGGCCGCGCCCAGGATCTCACCACCTTCGTCGCCGATCCGGCCGTGGCGTGGGAAGAGTTCCCGGTCGCCGCGCGGGCGACGGCCACCGTCGAGGGACGGGTCATCGGCGTGCCGGCGGTGGTGGACAACCTCGGCCTGATCTACAACAAGAAGCTCTTCGACCGGGCCGGCGTGCCGTACCCGACGGACACCTGGTCGTGGGACGACTTCCGATCGGCGGCGAAGAAGCTCACCGATCCGTCCCGGAACATCTACGGAACGGCGTACTCGGTCGCCGGGAGCGAAGACACGACATGGCACTTGTGGCCGTTGTTGTGGCAGCGCGGGGGCAAGATTCTCGACGGGCGCAAGCCGGCGTTCAACTCTGATGCCGGGGTGGCCGCCCTGGAGTTCCTGCGATCCATGGCCGTCGACGACAAATCGATGTATCTGGACCAGACCAACGAGAAGTACCTTCCGCTGTTCTTCTCGGGCAGCGTAGGAATGGTCATGTCGGGCCCGTGGACGCTCTACGACCTGAAAGCGAACAAGGTCGATTACGGCGTCGCCTCTCTGCCCGGCTTCAACGGCGACCACCAGACCGTGTCCGGCCCCGACCTGTGGGTGCTCTACAACCACAGCGACCCCAACCGGGCCGGCGCGTCGCGGGACTTCGTTCGCTGGCTGACCAGCAAGGAGGTCGACCCGCGCTGGAACCTGGCGATCGGCAACCTTCCGCTGCGGGCGTCCGAGAAGGACAGCACCGAGTTCGCCGACTATGTCACAACCTACGCGCCCGGGGCCCAGAAGTTCTTCGACAACTTCGCCAACGCCAAACAGCCACGGCCGGCCGTGACCGGATATGTGGAGATGTCCGGCTACGTCGGCGAGGAGATCTCGAAGGTCCTGCAAGGCGCTGCCCCGGCCAAGGGGGCCCTGGACGAGGCGGCTCGCAAGGCCGCTCCGGCGCTCACGAATGGCTGAGCGTCGCGGTGTCCTGGCCCGCGGACTCACCGGCTTCGTGCTCGCGCAACGCTGGTTCGTCGCGTCGATGGCGTTCACCGGCGTCACCCGATAGCTCGCGTTTAGCCAACGCTCAGGGTTTCTCCAGGCTTCGGCGCTAATTTCGAGGCATGGAACAGGCACAGGCTGAGCGCATCATCACCGTCCTTCGGGAGCGCAACGTCTTCGCGCACATCAAGCTGCCGCATGCCGGCATCACCCAGTACGGCATCCGGGTCGTCCTGCCGGACGGCCGCGAGGCGGTCTGGGACAACGACGGCACCGCGGGACTCGAGGCGCAGGTGATGCGCAACGGCGTGCTCGTCGGGTTCGTCCCGTCCATCCCGGGCTCCGAGAACTTCTCCGACGCGCAGATCACCGACGCGATCGCGCGGGCCGACTACGACCAGCCGATCGGGCGGTCCACGCCGCGTCCGGGGGCTCCGGTGAAGACGCCGCCGCCGTCCCCGAAAACGCTGGGCGATCGATTGAGGGGCACCCTCCGCAACTTCTAAGCTGCTCCGCATGGAGAACGTGACGGTGCTCGGCGCGGGCGCGGCCGGCCTCGGGGTGGCGGCGGCGCTCAAGGCCCGCGGCGTGGATTCCGTCGTGCTCGAGCGCGGCCCGGGCGTGGGCTCGAGCTGGCGCGGCCGCTACGACCGGCTCAAGCTGCACACCACGAGGCGGCTGTCCGGCCTCCCCGGCCTGCCCATCCCCCGGGAGTACGGGCGCTGGGTGCGGCGCGACGACCTGGTGCGCTATCTGGAGGCGTACGCCGCGAAGTTCGATCTCGACGTCCGGACCGGCGCCACCGTGGAGTCGATCAAGCCGGGCTGGTCGCTCACCCTGGCCGACGGCGCCGAGCACACCACCGAGACCCTGGTCGTCGCCACCGGCTACCTGCACACGCCGGTGGTGCCCGACTGGCCGGGCCGGGAGTCGTGGGCGGGCACGCTGCTGCATTCGTCGGCGTACCGCAACGCCGAGCCGTTCCGGGGCCAGGACGTGCTCGTCGCCGGCATCGGCAACAGCGGCGCGGAGATCGCCAGCGACCTGGCCGCGGGCGGCGCCGCCTCGGTGCGGATCGCGATCCGGACGCCACCGCACATCATCCGCCGCGAGGTCGCGGGCTGGCCGGCCCAGCTGAGCGGCGTGCTGTTGGGCGGGCTGCCGGAGCGCGTCTTCAACCCGCTGGCCGCCACCCTGGCCCGCTTCGAGGTGCCCGACCTGCGGGCGTACGGCATCGTCCGCCCGGCCGAGGGGGCTGAAGACCCGCCTGCGCACCAAGCGTTACGTGCCGCTGCAGGATGTCGGCATCGTCCGGGACGTGCTGGCCCGACGGGTGGTCCCGGTGGCCGCGGTGACCGGCTTCACCGAGACGTCGGTGCTGCTGGCCGACGGCACGAGCGTGCGACCGGACGCCGTGGTCGCGGCCACCGGCTACGGCACCGGGCTGCGCGAGCTGTTCGCCGACCCGGCGCTGTTCGACGAGACCGGGGTGCCGCTCGTCCGCGGCGGCCCACCGGCCCGGCCGGGCCTGTACTTCATCGGGTACGACGTGAATCTCGGCGGCATGCTGCGCCAGGCCGGCATCGAGGCGAAGCGGCTGGCTACCCGAATCGCTCGGTCTTGACCCGTCGCGGGTCGTGACCCAGCGCCACCAGCATGTCGGCCGCGGCCTCGACGAACGCGGTCGGCCCGCAGACGAAGCACTCCGGCTCGAAGTCGGCCGGCCAGCCGTGCGTGTTGAGGGTCGCCACGCTCAGCCGCTTGGCCGGCGGCACCCGGGTGTAGACGTAGTGCACGTCGAGCCCGGGCTTGAACCGCGACAACTCCGACCGGTAAAGAACGTCGTCCGGCGTCCGCACCGAGTAGACGAGCCGGAACGGCTGACGATCGCGCGCCCGGATCATGGCCATCAGCGGCACGACCCCCGAGCCGCCGGCGACCAGCAGCACCGGCGCGGTCGACGCGGAGCGCCAGACGAACCAGCCGCCGATCGGCCCGCGCAGCTCCAGCTTGTCGCCGGCCGAGACACCGGATGTCAGGTATTCCGACACCTCGCCGTCGTCGACCCGCTGCACGGTCAGCTCGAGCCTGTCCTCGGCGCCGGCACGGAAAGCGTTGGCCATCGAGTAGCTGCGCTGGGCCTGGTAGCCGTCCGGCGCGGTGAGCCGCACGTCGATGTGCTGGCCGGGCAGGTGGCCGGGCCAGTCGGGGACGTCGAGCACGAGGGTCTTGGCGGTGGCCGTCTCCGGGCGGATCTCGGTGACCGTGGCCACCCGCCAGCTCAGTCGCCCTGGTACCGCTGCTCGCGCCATGGGTCCCCGTACATGTGATAGCCCGCCTCTTCCCAGAAGCCCGGCTCGTCGTCGTTCAGCATCTCGATGCCGTTGACCCACTTCGCCGACTTCCAGAAATACAGGTGGGGGATGAGCATCCGGGCCGGTCCGCCGTGTTCGGGGGCCAGCGGTTCGCCGTCGAACTCGTACGCGATCCAGGCCTGGCCGTTGGTCAGATCCTCCATCGGTACGTTGGTGCTGTAGCCGCCGTACCCATGGACCATGGTGAAGTCGGCCGCGGTCTCCACGTCTTCGAGGATCGTGTCGACCGAGACCCCGCGCCACGTCGTGCCGAGCTTGGACCACTTGGTGACGCAGTGGATGTCGGTCGTCACGTCCTCGGCCGGCAGCTTGGTGAACTCGTCCCAGGTCCACTGCTGCTTGTCACCCGACTCGGTGGTGATCGTGAAGCGCCAGCGATCGAGCGGGATGCGCGGGGTCGGCCCGATCGAGAGCACCGGGAAGTCGGTCGTGAGGTATTGCCCCGGCGGCAGCTCGGGTTCGGAGGACCGTCGCCGGCCGCCGAAGCCGGTCGAGATGATGCTCATGGAGACTGAGTAAACCGCACTCGGCCGCCTCGATGGAAAGGTTGTGTGATGGATCAAGCATTTGTCATCGTCGGGGGAGGGCTGGCCGGGGCCAAGGCGGCCGAGACGCTGCGGGCCGAGCGCTTCGGCGGGCGGGTCACGCTGATCGGCGCCGAGCAGGAGCGGCCGTACGAGCGCCCGCCGCTCTCCAAGGGCCTGCTGCTGGGTACGGCGAGCCGGGACGAGCCGTACGTGCACGCGCCGGGGTTCTACGAAGAGCACAACATCGAGCTGCGTACGGGCGTGGCCGTCACCAGCGTCGACCGTTCCGCTCACGTCGTCCGCACCGACGGGGGCGAGGAGATCCCGTACACGAAGCTGCTGCTCGCCACCGGCGCCACGCCGAGGCGGCTGCCGGGCACGCTGTCCCTGCGGACGTACGAGGACTCCGACCGCATCGCCGCGGCCGTGACCGAGGGCACCCGCCTGGCCATCCTCGGCGCCGGCTGGATCGGTCTGGAGGTCGCCGCGGCCGCCCGTGAGCGCGGCGCCGACGTGACCGTGGTGACCCGGGGCACGCTGCCCCTGCAGCGGGTGCTCGGCGTACAGATGGCCACGCTCTTCGCGAACCTGCACCGCGATCACGGCGTCTCGTTCGTCGACCAGCTGCCCGACGGCTTCGAGGCCGACGTGACGCTGGCCGCGATCGGGGTCACGCCCAACGACCAGCTGGCGATCGACGCCGGCCTCGAGGTGGAGGACGGCATCCTGGTGTCCTCGTCGTTCCGGACCTCGGATCCCGACATCTTCGCCGCCGGTGACGTCGCGGCGATCGACCATCCGCTGCTCGGCGCCCGGGTCCGGGTCGAACACTGGGCCAACGCGCTGAACGGCGGCCCGTACGCGGCCCGCGCCATGCTCGGCCAGGACGTGCGCTGGGACCACCTGCCCTACTTCTTCACCGACCAGTACGACCTGGGCATGGAGTACGCCGGCTGGGTCCCGCCGGACGTCTCACCCGACCTGGTCGTCCGCGGCGACGTGGAGGCCCGGGAGTTCATCGCCTTCTGGACCACCGAGGGCCGGGTGCTGGCCGGCATGAACGTCAACGTCTGGGACGTCACCGACCGGATCCAGGAGCTGATCCGAGCCGGGGAGCCGGTGGACCTCGCGCGCCTCGCCGACCCTTCGGCGCCGCTCTAGGCCCACACCTCGGCGACCGCGTCGATCACCTCGGCCGACTGGGCGTGGCCGGCCTCGGCGGCCGCCGCGCGCCGTTCCGGGCTGAGCGGGTTGCTGCCGATGGCTTTGAGGGCGGTTGCGCCGGGTTCGACACAGATGCGGCGTACGCCCGGAGCGAGCGCCGCGGTCTGAGCGCCCGGTCGGGTGCTCTTCCGCACCGACAAGGTGGCCGGGGCCAGCACGACCACCCGGTCGTAGCCGGTGGCCAGGTCGACGTTGGCGATCGAGCGGATTCCGCCGTCCACGTACCGGGTGCCGTTCACCGTCATCGGCGGCCACACCAGTGGCACCGCGCAACTGGCCGCGACCGCGTCGATCAGCGAGACACCGCTGGTGTTGTCGAAGACCACCACCTGGCCGGTCTCGGCGGCCACGGCCGGGATCCGCAACCGGGTGGCCGGCCAGGCGTCCGAGGTCACCCGGCCGGCGATCGCGTTCCGCCGCTCCGACTCGGGCACGGTGCGGGCCTTCAGCGCCGCCCGGCCCAGCCAGGCCCGGCCGCGTGCCCCGGGCAGCAGACCCGCGATGGCGAAGCGCAGCACGACACCCTTGCTGATCACGGCGTTGCGGTCGCCGGTGGTGTCGGCCAGCTCCCGGGCGTACAGGTCGTCGAGCCCGGCCCCGGCGGTGATCTGGGCGGCCACCACCGACCCGGCCGACGTGCCGACGAACAGGTCGGCCCCGGACAGGTCGACACCCCGCTCGGCCAGCCCCTGGATCATGCCGATCTCCCAGGCCACACCGGTGACGCCGCCACCGCCGAGAACAACCGCCCGGTTCACCACTGGAGTGCCTGTTCGCCGAGTCGTTCCTTGTACCAGCCGAGAACGGTGTCCACGGTGTCCGGATCGAGCGGGCCCTTCGCCGCCGCGGCGACGCTCGCCGCCAGGTGTTCCCGGCTGCGCGTGCCCGGGATGACCGTGCTGACCGGGTCGAGGGCGAGCAGGAAGCGCAGCGCCCCCTCGGCCACGCCGACCCCCTCGGGCAGCAGCGCCCGGAACTCGCCGGCCAGCGACGCCCGCAGCGCGACGTCGGCCGGCGACCAGCGCGCCCGCACGTCGTCGAAGCGGGAGTCCTCGTCGTACGCGCCGGACAGCCAGCCCGACTCCAGCGGCACCTTGATGATCGAACCCTGCCGGGGCGCGTTGGTCAGGGCGTCCAGCGGCTCCTGGTAGAGCGCGGACAGCCGGACCTCGAGCACTTCCGCCCAGTGCGCCTGCTCGACCTCGCGGCCCTGGTCGACCGACGCGCCGTACGCCCGGATCAGGCCCTTGGTCTTCAGCTCGCGCAGCGCCTCGTGGTGGCCGGCGCTGGTCAGGACCTCGGCCGGCGGGCTGTGCAGGACCACCACGTCGAGGTGCTCGACGCCGAGCCGCCCGGCGCTGCCCCGGACCGACGCCTCGATCGCGGTGGGATCCCAGTCGGTGCTGCCGTCGGGGCGGCGGCCCACCTTCGTGCACAGCACGTAGCGGTCGCGGGGGACGCCGGCCAGCGCCCGGCCCACGTTCAGCTCGCTCTGCCCGCCCGCGTAGACCGGCGCGGTGTCGATGAACGTCACGCCCAGATCGAGGGCGGCCCGCGCGATGCGGGCCGCCTCGTCCGGGTCGGGGCCGCTGGGCCACTCGGCCGAGCGGCCCAGTTGCCACGCTCCCAGGCCGACCGCGCTGACCTCGATCCCGGTGGCGCCCAGTGTGCGCTTCAGCATCATGGTCCACACGGTACGGCCGATCGCATCGAGCTACATCTGCACGGTGTCGCTGAGCGAGCCCACCACCAGGCTGGTGTCCGGCACGACCACCCGGTAGAGGTACCCCGGCTTGATCTTGTTGAGCGTCGACCTGGGGGCCGCCTTGAACGTGCGGTCGGTCTCCCAGGAGGACCCGTCGAGCGAGCGCTGGAGCTTGTTGAGCTGCGTGGCCGCGCCGGTCAGGGTGACCACCAGCGAGGTCTTCTTCGGCGCCAGGGCCACCTCGGAGCCCACCGTGTACGAGTACGTCTCCGACTCGCCGGTCACCGTGCTCTTCGTGGTGGCCGGCACGACCAGGCGCACCTCGTACGGGAAAGTGATCTTGCGGCTCAGGGTGTAGGTGCCGTCGACCTTGGTGGTGCCGCTCTTGCACCTGAACGCGGCGCCCTTGTCGGCCGTGCAGATCTGGATCGAGCGCTTCGACGCCGCGGCGCCGTTGATGGTCACCGTGAACACGGTGCTGACCTTGGTGTTGTAGAGCGCCTGGCCCGAGGTGGCGTCGGAGGAGATCACCGCGCCGGCCGGAGCCGGGGCCGGGGCTGGGGCCGGAGCCGGGGCCGGAGCGCCGCCGACCGCGTTGAGCGCGGCCACCGCGTCGACCCGCCCGTACCCGTAGTCGTTGTCCCGGCCCGCCGCGCCCAGGTCCTTGGCCGTCGACTCCATCGCCAGCTCGACCTGGTCCGGCGTGAGCTGGGGGTTCTTCGCGAGGAGCAGCGCGGCGAGGGCGGAGACGTGCGGGGCGGCCATCGAGGTGCCGCTCTTGTAACCGTACGAGCCACCCGGAACCGTGCTCAGGATGTCGACCCCCGGGGCGGCGACGTCGACGTAGCTGCCCGCGTTCGAGAAGGTGGCGACGACGTCGTTCGAGTCGGTGGCCGCCACGGCGATCGTGCCGGGCGACGCGCCCGGGTACATGACCGGGCTGCCCTGCTGACGCGAGTTGCCGGCCGAGGCGACCACCGTGACACCCTTGGACCGGGCGTACGCCACCGCGTCGCCGTACGACGAGGAGTAGCCGCCGCCGAGCGACATGCTGATCACGTCGGCGCCGTGGTCGGCGGCCCAGACGATGCCCTGGGCGGCCGAGGTCGAGGTGCCGCCGCCGTCGTCCTGAAGCACCTTGACCGGCAGGATCTTCACGTTCGGGGCCACGCCGGCCACACCCACGTTGTTGCCCGCGATCGCCGCGATCGTGCCGGCCACATGGGTGCCGTGCCCGTGCACATCGGTGCCGGGGCCGGTGGCGCCGGTGAACGCGTTGTAACCGGACAGCACCTGGCCGGCCAGGTCGGGGTGGCTGGCGGAGACGCCGGTGTCCAGCACGGCGACGATCACGCCGGCGCCGGTGGAGCTGGCCCAGGCCTCGGTCGCCCTCATCTTCGGGAGCGCCCAGAGCTGGCTCTGGTACGGGTCGTCCAGCGCGTGGACCGGCTTCTCGACCTCGGTCTCCGTGCCGCGCAGCAGCTGCTCGGCGGCGACCCGGCTGGTGGCGGTGGTCGTGGTGAAGACCGGCCGGCCGCTCCTGTCCTTCGAGGTGCGGGTGATGCGTACGGGGCTGGCCTTGCTGACCTTGGCCGGGATCGACTTCGCGACCGCCACCGGCAGCGGGGGCTCCGCGGCCATCGCGGCGCTCGGAGCGACCAGGGCGGCGGCCACGCCGAGCACCCCTAACCCCAGTCCGTAGTGCTTCCGGCCCATGTGAACCTCCCCAGTCGGCGACGGGGTGATAGATCGGCCGAGCCGGCTCTGACTGAAGGTCTCCTTCGGTTCGGGTCCGCTATATCCCGATTCTTGGGAACATCAGGGTTTGACCGTGTTCCTCGACGCGCAAAGGATGAGGTTGATGACGCACGCACGCCGCAAGCAGGCGATCGTCGGAATCGTGGGCCTGGCCGCCCTGGGCGCCGGCGCCTACGTGGCAACCGATCAGCTGGCCGGCGACGACCCCACCGTGACCTCGCTCCCGCCGGCCTCCTCCGCCGCGGCGCCGTCGCCGTCGTCGCCCGGCCCGTCGCCGGTGACCACCACGCCGGCCAACTCCGCCGCGACCGCCCCGTCCTCGCCGTCGATGCCGCCCACGTCGGCGTCGCCCACGGCGAAGACGACCGCCGACCGGGTGAAGGCGGCGCGGGCCAAGCCCGGGGTGAAGATCAAGCGGCCGTTGCCGCAGAGCCCGGCGGACCGGTCGGTCACCGCGGCCGACGTGACCGAGACGCGGGTGGTGAAGGGGCGGCAGAGCCTGCGGGTGCTGTCGGCGAGGAAGAACCTGGCCGGGTACCGGGAGCTGGGCTGGGTGGCCGACGACGGTGAGCCGGTCGGCGCCGCGCGGTGCTCGCAGACCTTCCGGTTCAGCGTGGACATGAAGCCGGCCGAGAAGCCGGCGCTGCTGGTGTGCTGGCGGACGAGCGCGGGGCGGAGCGTCTACACCGTCGCCACCAACGCGGCCGGGCGGCCCTCGAAGCAGGCGAGTGTGGCGGCCATCGAGAAGCAGTGGAAGAACCTGGTCTGACCCTGTTTTCGGATGCGAACCGGCCCGGAGCTTTCGCTCCGGGCCGTTCGTTCATTCGGGTGCTGACCGATCAGGAGTCGGCCACCGATCAGTAGTCGGCCACGGTGAAGGTGGAGCCGCTGGTGACGATCGACTTGTTGTACGGCTTGAGCGGGTCGACGTTGGCACCACCCGGCTGCACGGCGAGCTTGCCGTTGGTCACCCAGGTGACGGTGTAGGCGCCGTCCGGGACCGGGGTGCCTGCCGCGGCCGTACCGTCCACCGCCACGCTGTTGGCGAGGTTGAACGTGGCGAGCACCTGGTTCGGGCCGATGTAGGTGATCGCCGAGGCGTCGGCGATCGGTCCCACCGTCTTGTTGCCGCCGTTGGACGTCGGGTTGTACGAGCCCTGCACCAGGTAGATGTGCGGGTCGTCGGTGTCCGAGCTGGCCGGCGCCGACCAGGCGGCGAACGCGTCACCGATGCCCGAGCCCTCGACGAGGATGTCGGCCGACGCATTGCCGGGCGCGGTGTTCGGCAAGACGTTGAGGTTGTTGGTGAACGCGAACGCGTTCGCCCTCGACACGGTGCCGCCGGAGGTCGTGACGGACAGCGTCTGGTTGGTCGCCGCGGCGTGGGCCGGGGTCGTGGCCGTGAAGGAGAGCTGGTCCGAGGCCACCGAGACCGCCGTCAGCGGCTCGCCGCCGAGGGTGGCGGAGACGCCGGTGGTCGGGAACTTGTAGGTGCCGTCACCCGCGATGGTGACCGAGGTGCCACCGAGCGCCGGGCCGGTGGCCGGCGCGACCACGTTGGCCGCCGCGAGGACCGGCTTGGCCGCGATGGTGTAGATGGCGTTCGCGATCAGCGGGCTGCCGGCGACGACCGGCGTGACACCCGCGGCCGAGGCGACCGTCGTGCCGCTGTAGGCGCAGACGTTGAACTTCAGCGACGAGGTGGCGGCGGGCAGGGCCACACCGACGGGCACCAGGATCGAGATCTGGGTGGTGGACAGCTTCTTCACGGTTCCGGCCGTGGCCCGGACCGTGCCGGCCGTCGCCGTGACGGCGACCGGCGCCGTGAAGGTGGTCGGGCAGGCCGTGCCCACGACGAAGTTGACGGCCGGGACGGTCGTGAAGACCGCGGCCGTCGTCTTGCCGAGCAGGGTGTTGGTGCCACCCGACGGGCCGGTGGTCGCGCTGAGCGTCATGGGCACGGTGGCCGCGAAGGCGGGGGTAGCCGCACCAGCCACGACCACGGCCGTCGCCGCGACCGCGATCCCGGCCTTGAGCAGCCGAGAACCGGTGCTTGTTTCGGACTTACGCATGCGAGGTCCTCCTACGGTTTTACGAACCGTTTGGGCTTGGGTGGGTGGCCCGCGCATGTCGTCTCATGGCTGGGCCCTCTCGCAGGGAGCGTAATGTGAAATTTGCAGGGGTTTGCCAGTAACGAGCAATTTCGATGGATCGGTCGCTACTCCACCTTCACCCCGTCCTTCACCCGACCTTCTCCCTGACCTTCATCCCGTCCTTCACTCCGCCCAGATCGACTTGTACACCGCTGCCGACTCGGGGTTCTTGACGCACTCGTCGTCGTCGCGGAACAGACTGCTCTGTACCCCACCCTCGCCACAGTCGGAGAAGTAGGCCTCATAGGCCAGATGGTCCGCATGCGCCGCGAACCACTCATGCATCCACCTGATGTACTGCGGGTTCTCCTTCCCCGCGTCGCCCGTCGGCACCACGCCCCACTCGCCGACCGAGAACGGCTTGTTGTGCGTACGCGCGAAGTTGTAGAGCCAGGTCAGGCCTTCCGCCTTGGCCGCCGTCCGGTCGAACGCCGCCTTGGTCGGGCTCCACGGGAAGTGGTCGTAGTTGTCGATCCCGACGATGTCGACGTAGTCGTCGCCCGGGTAGCAGTTGGTGCTCACCCCGCCGCACAGCCCGTCGGGTGAGCTGTGCGCGTTGATCGACCAGTCCAGGGTCACGTCCGGGTTGGTGGCCCGGATCGCCGTCGCCGCCCTCCGGTAGCAGCCGACGTACGCCTGCGTGTCCGTCGCCCGCCACGGCATGGTGCGCTCCTGCATCTCCCAGCCCAGCCGCACGATCGAGTCGCCGCGCCCGTGTCGCACCATCAGGTTGCCGAAGTGCCGCCACTGCTCGTCGTAGTCGCCGGCCGCGCACTTCGGCAGCTCGGCCTCGCCGCCGGTCGGCACCAGGCCCTGCGAGATCACCAGGGCGCCCGGGAAGTCGTCGAAGAACTCGAACGTCCACCCCGTGCCGCTGGTCATCGACTCGTAGGTGCTGCGGTCGGTGTAGGTCTGCGCGACCCGGCACGCCCGCCCGCGCGCGGCGCAGAACGCCTCGACGTGCGCGGTGTCGAAGGTGGGATCCCCGTTCACGCCGGACAGGCCGTTCGGTCCAGGCCAATCCCCTCGGGTACGCGGAAGAGCGAGCAACCGCTTCGCGGAGCGCGACTCGGCCGACGAGGGGCTCTTCGCGGCCGAGCTCGCCGCCGCCGCCGGCGTGGGCGCAGGGGCGGGGTCATCCGCGGTGCACCCGCCGACGCCGGCGCCGGCGAGCAGCGTCAGCGTCAGCAGGGCGGCGGCGAACCGGACGCGTGGCATGCGCGGATCCTCCGTTTTTCGTCAGAACAGCCTTACCTAAGTAGCGGTAATTGCAGCCTAACCTCACCTGTTAAACCGCGGAAAATAGGCCGCCCGCGTGTCGCGCGAATCGCCGGTGCTTGCATTATCGTGACCCGGGGACGCAATGAAAATGAGGAGGCCCACGCCATGACACAGATGATGGAAATGCCGCGGGTGTCGCAGTGCACCGTCAGCGGCTGTGGTTACAACCACGACGGCTGCACCGCTTTCGCGATCACCATCGGCCGCCGCAACTCGGAGTGCGACACGTATGTCGACTCCGACCTGCAGGGCGGAATCGGCCAGCTCACGGCCCAGGTCGGCGCGTGCAAGCGCTCCGAGTGCGTACACAACAGCAACCTCGAGTGCCAGGCCCCGGCAATCACCGTCGGCAGCGCGACCGACCGCGCCGACTGCCTCACCTTCGAGGCCAGGTAAGCCTCATCTGCAGTTAGGCCCGCCTTCCCTAAGGAAAGGCGGGCCTCATTGTTTCTCCCATTTCCAACCCCTCTTCGAGCGCAGTTCCCGCCCCCTTCTATTCCTCTCTGCTCTCGCCTCGCGTCCCAAAGATCCACCCCTCCGGCCGAGGCATTCCCGCCCGCCTGTCCCACTCGGGCCCACCCGTGCGGTGACGCCTCCCGCCGGCCGCCCCATCCCCGCCACCTTTGCGGTCGCGACCCCCGCCGAGCCGCCCGCCGCCGTGATCCACTTGGCCGCTTCCCGCCGGCCGCCCGTTCTCGCCACCTTTGCGGTCGCGACTCCCGCCGGGCCGCCCCCGCCGTGATCCACTTGGCGCTTCCCGCCACACCTCGCCCGTGCCGCGTGGCGCTGCCCTCTGGCTGATCCCGTACCGCGAGTTGCCTTGACCCTGACGATGCCCCGGCCTATGTTGTTCTCAGATCAAGAATTACTCGAACTGAGAACAACTGAGGAGCGGGCGAGTGACGGACGAGGAGTTCCTGGAGACGTACGACCCCCGGGCCTACGCGCCGATCGCGGTGACGGTGGACGTGGTCGCGCTGACCATCCGGGACAGCCGGCTGTGCGTCCTGCTGGTCGAGCGGGGCGAGTCGCCCTACGCCGGTTGGCGAGCGTTGCCCGGCGGCTTCGTCCGCGAGGAAACCCTGGACACCGCCGCACTGCGCGAGCTGGCCGAGGAAACCGGCCTCCGCCCCGGCGAGGACACCCTCGAGCAGGTGCACCTGGAGCAACTCCGCACCTACGGCAACCCCGACCGCGACCCGAGAATGCGCGTGGTCTCCGTCGCCTACCTGGCTTTCGCCCCCAGCCTCCCCGACCCCCGCGCCGGCGGCGACGCCTCCAACGCATCCTGGGTGCCGGTGGACGAAACCGGAGAGCTGGCCTTCGACCACGCAACCGTCCTGGCCGACGCCCTCGACCGCGCCCGCTCCAAACTCGAGTACACGCCTCTGGCGACCGCCTTCCTGCCCCCTGCTTTCACGATCAGCGAACTGAGGTCCGTCTACGCCGCGGTCTGGGGCGAAGACCTGCACGCAGGGAACTTCCACCGCAAGGTCCTCTCCGTCCCCGGCTTCGTGGAAAGCACAGGCACCACCGCCTCCCGAGGCGGCGAACGAGGAGGCCCCCGAGCCCGCCTGTACCGAGCCGGCGACGCCCGCCTCCTGCACCCAGCCCTCCTACGCCCCACCCGCGAGGAGACAGTCAGATGACTCCGCGCTCATCACCCACGCTGCGGATCGCAGCTTTCTCGCTCGTGAAAGAGCGGAGGGCTTGCCATGACCTTTGACGAGGCGGTGGAAGTCATCGCAGCGGCGGGCAGCTTCGGTGACCTGGTTGCTCTGGCGCGACCCACCACCGACCCGGCATCAGTCTTCGTCGACAGCGGGAACTCGCCGTCTGCGGTCGGGGAGCCCGTCGAGGCGTACCGCATGCTCTCGAAGATCGTGCACCCGGATGTCGCACCCGCGACGGAAAGCGCACGAGCCACCGAGGCCTTCGCAAAGCTGTCGGCCCTGTGGATGGCATTCGTCCCGGGCGCGCTGAGCGGCGACCTGGCGGATCTGGTGCCGCACAACGGCGATCGAGCCCTGCGGAAGGTGCCACGGCTGCCCGGCGACAACGATCTCATGACCGCCGAATCAACCGCCCTCCGAACACTGTGGACGGATGGCGATCCACGCTTCCGCCCGTACGCGCCGCGCCTGATCGAGTCGGTGCGCGACGGCCGCAAGCGGGTGAACGTGCTGCAACGGCTGCACGGCTTCGTGACCCTGGCCGAGGTGCTGCGGCAGCGACCGGACGGCATCGACGCGCGCGACGCGGCGTGGATGTGGCGACGGCTGCTGACCGGCCTCGGCTGGGCGCATCGCGCCGGCGTGGTGCACGGCGCGGTCCTGCCCGGGCACGTGCTGATTCACCCCACTGAGCACGGCGTGGTGTTGGTCGACTGGTGTTACTCGGTGGCGCCCGGCACGCCGCTGACCGCGCTGGTCGCCCAGCACCGCGCCGACTATCCACCCGAAGTGCCGGCGAAGTGGCCGGCCACCCCAGCCACCGACATCTACCTGGCGACCGTCCTGATGCGGCGGCTGATCCGGCGCCCACCCGCGCCGATCGCACGCTTCCTGGACGGCTGCCTCTACGACGCGCCCCGGATGCGTCCCCAGGACGCCTGGGCGTTGCTGGCCGAACTCGACGAAGTGCTCTTCGCCTGCTTCGGCCCAAGGAAGTTCCGGCCATTCACCCTCCTGAAAGGGGCATGAACATGGGCAGTGGACGCTGGTCCACCGACGTGTACGACGCCGCGCAGAACTACCGTGCGGCAACCGGTGCGAGCGCCTTCGCGTACAGCGACGGCGGCGCACGTGACGCACACCCCGCACTCGACCCGAAGGGCGTGACCCACCGGGAGAGCAGGGACAACGACGAACACCCGCACAGCACCCCGATCGCCGTCCTCTTCGACGTCACCGGCTCGATGGGCGGCGTGCCGCGCGTGCTGCAGACGAAGCTGCCGCAGCTGCTCGGCCTGCTGACCCGCAAGTCCTATGCCACCGACCCGCACATTCTCTTCGGCGCGGTCGGCGACGCGAGCTGTGACCGCGTGCCGTTGCAGATCGGCCAGTTCGAGTCGGACAACCGCATGGACGACGACCTGGCGCGCATCGTGCTCGAGGGCGGTGGCGGCGGTCAGAAGATGGAGTCCTACGAACTGGCGATGTACTTCATGGCCCGCCACACCTCCCTGGATTCGATGCTGCACCGCGGCCGCCGCGGCTACCTGTTCCTGATCGGGGACGAGATGCCCTACCCGGCGGTGAAGCCGAAGGAGGTCCGCGCCCGGATCGGCGACAAACTGACCGAGCCGATCCGCACCGAGGCAATGCTGGCCGAGCTGCAGCAGAAGTTCGACGTCTACTACCTGCTGCCCACCGCCGCCGGTTGGGGTGGCGACCGCGAGGTCCTCACCCGGTGGCGCGACCTGCTCGGGCAGAACGTGATCGAGATCGACGACCTCGACGCCGTGTGCGAGACGATCGCGCTCACGGTCGGCATGGGCGAGGACGCCATCGATCTGGACGCCGGCCTGGCCGACCTGATCGAGTACGGCTCGACCGCCACCACCACGGTCGGCAAAGCGTTGGCGCCGCTACGGAAGCAGCTGCCGACCTCGGCCGGGAACATCCGGCTGTGACATCGCTTCGCCGCCAGGCTGGTGCCGAGCATGTCGCCGTCGTGGATCTGGGCTACGGCGACGCCGGCAAGGGGACGGTGGTGGACGCTCTGTGCGCCACCACCGCCCGCCGCGCGGTCCTGCGCTTCAACGGGGGAGCGCAGGCCGCGCACAACGTGATCACCGCATCGGGCCGGCACCACACCTTCGCCCAGTTCGGGGCGGGCACCCTGCAGGGCGTGCCCACGCACCTCACGCGCTTCATGGTCGTCGACCCTCTCGCCCTGTCCGCCGAAGCGTCCGCCCTGGGCAATCCCTACGACCTGCTCACCGTGGACGAGGACGCGTTGCTCGCCACGCCGTGGCACCGCGCCGCCAATCAGCTGCGTGAGCAGCGACGTGGCGAAGGCCGCCACGGCTCCTGCGGGATGGGCGTCGGCCAAACCGTGGAGTACGCGCTCAAGAATCCCGCCGCCCCTCGGGTCGGTGACGTGCGTTCGCCATCTCGGCTGCGCGCCCGACTGGCCCAGGTCCGGTCCGTGCTCACCGAGCAGTACGGCCCGCTCCCGGCCCCGCCCCTCCCCGCAGTGGTGGACGCGTTCCTCGCCTTCGGTCGCGCAGTGTCGATCGTGGACTCCTCGTACGTCACGACGCTCCTCAACGAGGGCCCATGCATCTTCGAGGGCGCCCAAGGCGTGCTCCTCGACGAGTGGCGCGGCTGGCACCCCTACACCACCTGGTCGACGACCACCTTCGACAATGTCGCGTCCCTCTGCGACTCGTTCGTCCGTCTCGGCGTGGTCCGGACCTACACCACCCGGCACGGCGCCGGTCCCTTGGTGACCGAGGCCGACGACCTGACCCTGCCCGAGCCCCACAATGCCCGGGGTGACTGGCAGGGCGCCTTCCGGACGGGCCACTTCGACGCCGTGGCGCATCGCTACGCGGCAGAGGTGGCCGGCGGACTGGACGGCATCGCTGTCACCCACCTCGACCGGGTCACGCCGGCCCTGAAGATGTGCACCTCCTACAGCCTCGACGAGAGGCCGTGGCAGCGCATAGTTCCCGGCCCTGCCCGGGACCTCGGATACCAGTCCGCCCTCACGTCGCTGCTCGACCGCGCGCGCCCCGGCGACATGCACGCCCCCGAGAACTGGGCGGCGGAGATCGGCGAAACCCTCAAGGCCCCCGTGCTGGTCGAGTCTCATGGCCCGGCCACCAATGACAAGAAGGTGCGTGGGTTGTGAGCCATACCTATATCCAGCCCTGCTCCCACGCCACCTGAGCCGCGGCGTGGCGATCGGCGACGGCCAGCTTCGTGATCGCGCTCGACAGGTAGTTGCGAATCGTGCCCGGCGTCAGATGAACCGCCGGCGCCATCTCCTTGATCGACATGCCCTGCCGGGTCGCGCGCAGGACATCCGTCTCGCGGTCGGTCAACGGGCATGGCCGCTCGCTCAATGCGAAGGAGGCGAAGTCTTGATCCACGTAGCGCCGCCCGCCGTGCACCTCGCGAATGATCTCGGCGAGCCGGTCGGCCGGCGTGGTCTTCGGCACGAACCCACGGACCCCGACGCTGAGGGCGCGCCGCAGGATGCCCGGCCGGGCATGCCGAGTGACCAGGACGACCGGCATGGCCAGCCGGGCGGCCGCGCTGATCCCGTCACCGGGCGGCATCTCCAGATCAAGCACGGCGAGGTCGGGCTGAACCTTCTCGGCCAACGCGACCGCGGTCTCGCCGTCGGCGGCCTCGGCGACGACCGTCAGGTCTTCCTCGAGGTCGAGCAGCGCGGCCATGGCCCCGCGAATCAGCACCTCGTCATCGGCCAGGAGCAACCTGATCATCGTGGAAGCACCGCCTCGACCTCGAAGTGGTCGACCCCGCCGGTCCAGCGCAGCTTGCCGCCCGCCGCAGCGAACCTCTCCTCCAAGCCCGCCAGCCCTTGCCCGTCGTGGATCCGGCCCTCCAACGGCCGGTCGTTGCGGACTCTCAGCTCGACCTTGGCATCGATGTGGGCGAGCGTGATGCCGGCTCTGGTCGCGGCGCTGTGTCGCAGCATGTTGGTCGTCGCTTCCCGCACCAGCAGGGCGAGAAGGCGGCTGGTCTCCGCGGGCATCTCGCCGTAGGAGGCCAGATCGGTGTGGCACCGGACCCCACCCGCCTGGAGCAGCCCGACCGCGTTCGTGATCTCGGTGTCGAGCGAGACCTCGCGATAACCGTGCGCCACGCTGCGGGTGTCTCGTAGCGCGTCGCGGGCGAGTTCCTCCACCGCGCGCATCTCCGTGGCCGCACGCTCAGGGTCGGTGGTCATCAATCGCGCGGCCAGCTCGCTCTTCAGCACGATGGCCTGAAGGTTGTGGCCCTGGATGTCGTGCAGGTCGGCGGCGAAGCGCTGTCGTTCCTGATCCACCGCGTAGATGGCGTCACGGGCGCGCTCTCCATCGAGGCGCACCGCGACCTCCCACACCCAGAACTGAGCCATGAGAGCGAGGACGCAGAGCAGGGTCGCGCCCGTGGCGACGAGGGCGGTCGGCCAGTCACCGGTGCTCACCGCGACGGTGACACCCGCGACGGCCAGCCCCGTGCCGGCGATCGGCGGCCGTGGCCAGTTGGTGGCCGCCATGACGGCCGCGGCCACCGAGGCCGGCACGCCCACCACGGGCCAGATCTGCTCCGGGTTCTGGGCGGTGGCGATCACCGCGCAGATCAGGCCCACCGGAAGCAGCCGCAGCACCCATGAGCCCGGGCGGGCATACAAGGCTCGGACGTAGAGGACGCCGGCGACCGCGCACGCCACCACCGTGGCCGGGGTGGGGGACAGGGCCACCACCACCAGCACACTGAAGAACAGCGAACCGGCGGTGAAGTGCCGCAGGTATCGCAGGGAGCGCGTCATGGGGCCATCATGCCGCTCGGCCGATGCGGGCCGGTACTGACAAATGTCATCGACTTCGATGACACGATGTCACTACTTGCGGGCGCCGGATGCGACCAGGCTCGTCCACATGATCGAGTGCAACGGAATCCGATTCTCCTACGCCGGCCACGAAGCCTTGGCCGGTGTCGACCTGAGTGTCCAAGCCGGCGAGATCGTCGCGCTGCTCGGCACCAACGGCGCCGGCAAGACCACGCTCGTCGACCTGATCCGCGGCATGCTCACCCCGGCCGCCGGCACGGTTCGGGTGCTGAACCGCGATCCCCGCCGTGAGCGTCGCAGCCTGGCCCCGCTCATCGGCCTGGTGCCCCAGGATTCGGGCTTCACGCCCGGGCTGACCGCTTCCGAGACCTTCCGCCTCTGGACCGGGCTCAACGACCGTCCGGCCACCGGGTCGCTCGCCGAGGTCGGCCTGGAGCGGCGGGCGCGGGTCAAGGTGCGACACCTGTCCGGCGGCGAGCGCCGGCGTCTCGATCTCGCGATCGCCCTGTCCGGCGACCCGCCCCTGATGGTGCTCGACGAGCCGACCACGGGCCTCGACCCGGAGTCGCGCGGCGCCGCCTGGGATGCGTTACTCGACCGGGTGGCGTCAGGTGCTGCCGTGCTGGTGACCACGCACTACCTGGAAGAGGCGTCGCAGTACGCGGACCGCTTCGTGGTGCTCCACGAGGGTCGCGTCGCGCGGTCGGGCAGCGGCGACGCCGAGGCGGCCTTCCGAGCCGTCACGTCGGAGAACCAGGAGGACAGGCGATGATCTGGCCAACCTTGGCGCGGGCCGAGCTGACGCTGCTGTTGCGAAGCCCGCTCGCGCTCGCCAACGCCGTGCTCCTGCCGATCGGGTCCGGCGTCGGCTGGATGCTGCTGGCCCGCGACTCGCCCGCCGGGCTCGACGCGGACGCCATCGCCATGCAGGTGTTGCTGCTGCTCGGGTTCACTCCCTACGTCGGCGCCGTCACCATGCTGGCCGGGCGCCGCCAGGAAAGGGTGCTCAAGCGCCTGCGAGAGAGCGCGCTGACCTCGGTCGGAGCCTGGGCCGGGCTGCTCCTGCCACTGGTCGTCCTCGGGCTCGTGCAGACCGTTCTCATGGTCGCGGTGACGTTGGCGGCCGGCGTCGATCCGCCCGGGCGCTGGTGGCCGCTGGTCGCCGCGGTCGCGCTCGGCATCGTGCTGGCCGGGGCGTTCGCGGTGATGACCTCCGTGGTCACCCCCGCGCCCGAGCTGGCTCAACTGACCACGGTGCCGGTGTTCCTCGCGCTGTTCGGCGGTGGGGTCTGGGTGCTGAAAGGCGGAGCCTGGGCGTTCCTGCTCCCTGGCGGCGCGGTGACCGAGCTGGTCCGCCTGGCCTGGCAGGCGGACGCCCGATGGTTCGACGGCTGGCGCGACGTGGTGGTGATGACGGTGAGCATCGGAGCGGCCGGGCTGCTGGCGGGGCGGTACTTCCGCTGGGACCCGCGGACCAGCTGAGCGGCGCGGAGCAAGAGCGCGGAGCGGGGACCGCGCAGTTGGGGCGGAGCAGTGCGGCATCCATCCGGTAACTGGATCGAAGGGAGGTTGCGAGGTGCTACAGGTACATGCCCGTGGTGGGCGCCGTCTTCGGCACGGTGACCGGCTGAGCGCCGGTGCGCAGGGCGTAGAGCTCGGCCAGCGTCGCGCCCTCCGGCCCGATGCCGGCCGGCGTGCCGAGCCAGCGGACCGCCTCCGCGTAGGGCAGCCGTCCCACCTCGATGCTGGCCAGGCATCGGCCGGGCCGCACCACGGCCGGGTGCAGCGAGGCCAGGTCTTCGTTCGTGGTGATGGCGATCAGCGCGTTGCGGCCCTGACCGAGCAGGCCGTCGGTCAGGTTCAGCAGGCGGGAGAGCGACTGGCCGGCGCTGGCCTTCGCCTCGCCGCTGACCAGTTCGTCGCAGTCCTCGAGCATGAGCAGGCGCCAGCGCGGCTCGTCGTCGTCACCGGTGCCGAGGGCCACGCTCATCAGGTACGCCGGGTCGCTGAAGAGGCGCTCCGGGTCCAGGACGCAGTCGACCTGGCACCACGAACGCCACTGCTGGGCGAGCGCCCGCAACGCGGTGGTCTTGCCCGTGCCGGGCTCACCGTGCAGCAGCAGGAGGCGGCCGTTGACCACGCTGCCGTCGAGCGTCATCAGGCGCTCGAGCGTGTCGGCGACCGGGCTGGCGTAGTTGGGCTTGATCTCGGCCCACAAAGCGGCGTCGATCTCGCGCTGGACCCGGCGCGGGCCATGAGCGCCGAAGTGCCAGAAGCCGATCGGCACGTTCTCCGGCGCCGGCGTCGGCTCCTCGACCGCTCCCGCGGTGGCGGTGGCCAACACCGACTCAGCGAGTTCGGCGGTGATCGCGGTGACCGTCACCCGGGCGCGGCGGCTCTGGAGCCAGCGCATGACGTGCAGCGTCCAGCCCTCGCCGACGGAGAGGCGGCCCTGGCCGTCCTCCTCGACAGCGTCCCGCACGACGCGGGCGTCGTCGGTGGTCAGCGGCGCGTCCGTGCGGACGTTCTCGAGGTAGGTGCTGCGGCCGAACGGCTCCCGGCCGGTGACGAAGGCGTCCAGCGCGAGCAGGTCGACCACGTCGACCAGGCGGTCACCGTCGTCGACGGCCGCGGCCAGCGGCAGGGCGTGGGTGACCGGCGGGCTGACCGCCGCCTCCACGGGACGGCTGCCGAGCCGGTCGACGGACTGGTGGGGTGCGCGCATACCCACCATGATCGTCCCGATGCGGCCGGAAATACAGCCGTTTTCACCTTTGAGCGATTCCCCCGCGTGATCCTCCGTCCAGTCCGGACACTCGATTGCGCAGGCCAGGAGGTTGCACATGCGGGAATGAGGGCAGCTAAGGTGAGGCAAGCCTTACTTGCTGAACTGGGAGATTCCATGATCGGCCAAAACCTTTCCCGCCGAGGACTGCTCTTCGGGGCCGTCGGGGCCGTCGCTGCCGGCTTCCTCGCCGCCTGCGGTGGCGATGACGAGGGCTCGGGCAGCCAGGGCGGCACGGCCTCGCCGGGCACGAGCGGCGGCGGGTTCCCCGCGTCGGTCACCCACCAGTTCGGGACGACCACCGTGGAGCAGGCGCCCAAGACGGTCGTCTCGCTGGGCTGGGCCGACGGTGACGTCCTGCTCGCGCTCGGTGTCGTGCCGGCCGGCATCCTCGACTGGTTCCAGGCGTGGCCGGTCGGCGTCGGGCCGTGGGCCCAGCCCAAGCTCAACGGGGCGAAGCCGCAGGTGCTCAAGGGTCCCGAGATCAACTTCGACGCCGTCGCCGCGCTGCGGCCCGACCTGGTCACCTTCACCAAGTCGGACAACGTGAAGGCCACCTGGGAGCAGCTCGAGAAGCTGGCGCCCACGCTGTCCGGCCCGGCGGGCACCCAGCCCTACGGCACCACGCTCAAGGACCAGACCGTGCTGATCGCCGAGATCCTCGGGCGCAAGGCGGACGGCGAGAAGCTGGTCGCCGACAACGACAAGGTGCTGGCCGACGCGAAAGCCGCCAACCCGTCGTTCGCGGGCAAGACCGTGTGCGTGGCGGCGGCGTTCGCCGGGCAGTACGGCGCTTACACCCGCGGTGACGGCCGGGTGCAGTTCATGGAGGCGCTGGGCTTCACCAACTCCCCGAAGATCGAGGACCTCAAGCCGGCGAACTTCTACGCCGAGGTCTCCAAGGAGCGGGTCAGCCTGCTGGACGCCGACCTGACCGTGATGTTCGGCATCGGCGCCGGCGCCGAGCTGCGCAAGGACACGGTGCTCAACAGCATCCCGGCGGCCAAGGCGGGACGGCTGCTGATCATCGACGACGCCGACCTGGTCAACGCGTTCTCCACCAACTCGGTGCTCAGCACGCCGTACACGCTGGAGAAGTTCCTTCCGCTGGTGCAGGACGCACTGAAGTGACCACCACGGCGGCGGCCGTCAAGGCCGGCTATCTCCCGGCCGCGGAGCGGGTCAAGGCGCGCGGCGGTCTCACCACGCGTGGCCTGGGGCTCGTCCTGGCGGTCGCCGTCCTGGTCGCGGCGGCGGCGCTGAGCATCGCCATCGGCACCAAGGCGATCCCGCTCGGCACGGTGTGGGACGCGCTCGACGGGCGGGTCACCGATCCGTCCCGGGCCGAAGACCTGACCATCATCCACGACCTGAGGATCCCGCGTACGCTGCTCGGACTTGTCGCCGGAGTCGCGCTGGGCCTGGCCGGCGCCCTGATGCAGGCGCTCACCCGCAACCCGCTGGCCGATCCGGGCATCCTCGGCATCAACGCCGGCGCCGCGGCCGCCGTCGTGCTGGCCATCCGCGGGCTCGGCGTGGCCTCGCTGACCGGCTACATCTGGTTCGCGTTCGCCGGAGCAGCCGGGGCGTTCGTGGTCGTCTATCTGCTCGGCACCCGCGGCCGGTCCGGGGCCTCGCCGGAGCGGCTGGCGCTCGCCGGGGCGGCGGTCGGCGCGGCGCTGCTGGCGATCACGAACGCGGTGGCGCTGCTGGACGTCACCACGTTCGACCGCTACCGGCTCTGGGTGGTCGGCGGGCTGGCCGGCCGGGACATGGATGTCGTGCTCGGCGTGCTGCCGTTCATCGTCGCCGGGGCGCTTCTCGCGCTCGTGCTGGGACCGTCGCTGAACGTCATCGCGCTGGGCGAGGACACCGCCCGGGCGCTCGGCGCGAACCTGGCCCGCACGCGGGTGCTCAGCGCGATCGCCATCACGCTGCTCTGCGGTGGTGCCACGGCAGCGGTCGGGCCGATCGCCTTCGTCGGCCTGGCGGTGCCACACCTGGCCCGCGCGATCGTCGGGCCCGATCAACGCTGGCTCCTGCCGTACTCCCTGGTTCTCGCGCCTGCGCTCCTGCTCCTGGCCGACGTGGCGGGCCGCGTGATCGCTCGGCCGGGCGAGGTGCAGGCCGGCCTGGTCACGGCCTTCATCGGGGCGCCGATCTTCCTGGCCGTGATCCTCCGCCGCCGGATCGTGCCGCTATGACCGAGCCGATCATCGGGTCGACCGCGACCAGGACAGCCGACCGGCCCGGCCCCGCGCGCGGGCGGGTGCTTCTGCGCGGAGGCGGCGTCGCGCTCCGGCTCGACCTGCGCACCACCGGGGTGACCACGGCGCTGCTGCTCGCCGTCGTGGTGGCGTCGGCGGTGACCGTCGTCTACGTCGGCACGCGGATCCCGTTCGCCGACATGATGGACGTGTTCGCGGGCGGGGGACGGCGGGCCGACCGGTTCGTGCTCCTCGACCTGCGGCTGCCTCGGCTGTGCCTGGGACTGCTGGCCGGCGCGGCGCTGGCCGCCTCCGGCGCCGTCTTCCAGAGCCTGTCGCGTAACCCGCTGGGCAGCCCGGACATCGTCGGCTTCACCACCGGCAGCGCCTCCGGGGCGGTCCTCGCGATCATCGCGTTCGGCGCGGGGCCCGGCGGGGCGGCGTTCGCCGCGGTCGTGGGCGGGGTCGGCACGGCGCTGATCGTGTACGGGCTGGCGGCGCTCGGCGGCGGGGCGATCCGGCGCGTCGTGCTCGTCGGCATCGGCGTGAGCGCCATGCTCGTGGCGCTCAACAGCTACCTGATCAGCCGTGCCCGCCTCGACGCCGCGCAGTCGGCCGCGGTCTGGCTGGTCGGCACGCTGAACGGGCGGAACTGGAGCTACGTGC
Source organism: Actinoplanes sp. NPDC089786 (assembly GCF_040684855.1). NCBI lineage: Bacteria > Bacillati > Actinomycetota > Actinomycetes > Micromonosporales > Micromonosporaceae > Actinoplanes > Actinoplanes sp. NPDC089786. Next base: position 39,607 of record NZ_JBFBGU010000019.1, on the reverse strand, counting down.
AGTTGCTGGGCGTGGCGCTGATCGTGCTCACCCCGCCGCTGCTGCTGATGAGCCGGCGGCTGCACCTGCTCGAGATGGGCGACGACACCGCGCATTCGCTGGGCGTGAAGGCCGGACCCACCCGGCTCGTGCTGGTGCTGCTGGCCGTGGCGATCTGTGCGGTGGCGACCGCCGCCACGGGACCGGTCGCGTTCGTGGCACTGGCCGCGCCACAGATCACCAAACGGCTGGCCCGTTCGGCGACGTTGCCGCTCGTGCCCTCGATGATCACCGGGGCGCTGCTGATGGTGCTCAGCGACCTCGTCGCGCAGCGGCTGCTCGCCCCCGCCCAGCTGCCGGTCGGTGTGGTCACCGGCGCGGTCGGCGGGGCGTACCTGGCCTGGCTGCTCAGCGTGCAATGGCGAAAGGGAACCTCATGACCCGCCTCTCCGGTGCGGACCTGACCCTCGCGTACGACCAGCGGGTGGTCGCGTCCGGGTTGACCGTGGAAATCCCCGACGGGTCGTTCACCGTGATCGTGGGTCCGAACGCCTGCGGCAAGTCGACGCTACTGCGGGCGCTGTGCGGGCTGCTCCCACCCAAGGCCGGCGCGGTGGTGCTGGACGGCGCGGCGATCTCGTCGTACCGGGCCAAGGAGGTCGCGCGCCGGCTCGGGCTGCTCGCCCAGTCGGCGATCGCGCCCGAGGGCATCTCCGTCGCCGACCTCGTGGCACGCGGGCGTTTCCCCCATCAGAAGCTGCTGCGGCAGTGGACGCCCGAGGACGAGGAGCAGGTGGCGCTCGCGATGGAGGCCACCGGCGTGACGCCGCTCGCCGACCGGGTGGTGGACGAGCTGTCCGGCGGCCAGCGCCAGCGGGTGTGGATGGCCATGGCGCTCGCCCAGCAGACCGGAATCCTGCTGCTCGACGAGCCCACGACCTACCTCGACATCGCCTATCAGATCGACCTGCTCGACCTGTGCGCCGACCTGAACGAGGAGGGCCGCACCCTGGTCGCGGTGCTGCACGACCTCAACCAGGCGACCCGGTACGCCACGCACCTCATCGCGATGAAGGCCGGTGAGGTGATCGCGCAGGGGGAGCCGTCCGAGATCATCACGGCCGAGCTGGTCGAGCACGTCTACGGGCTGAAGTGTGAGGTGATCAGCGACCCGCAGACCGGCACGCCGCTGGTGGTGCCGGCCGGCCGGGCGGCTAGACGCGCGTCAGCACGAACACCGGGATGAGGCGATCGGTCTTGAGCTGATACTCCGCGTAGTTCGGGAAGGCATCGACGCAGCGCTTCCACCACTCGTCCCGCTCGGGTCCCTCGGCCAGTTCGCGGGCGGTGTAGTCGTGCTTCTCGGCGCCGTCCTGGAGCTCCACGAGCGGGTTGGCCCGCAGGTTGTAGACCCAGACCGGATTCTTCGGCGCGCCGCCCAGCGAGCCCACCACGGCGTAGGCGTTGTCGTGTTCGACGCGCATGAGGGCGGTCTTGCGGAGCTTGCCGGTCTTCGCGCCGACCGAGGTCAGCACAATGATCGGCTTGCCGATCGTCGTCGAGGCCTCGGCGCCGGCCGAGACCTCGTACGCCTCCGCCTGCTTGCGCGCCCACGCCGATGTGCTCGGCTCGTATTCACCCGTCAAAGGCATGCCATCACCCTACGATCTTGGTAGCGGAACACCGGTGTGAAGCGGACACCGGTATGAAGCGGACACCGGTGGCGGTTCAGCGGGCGCTGGTGTTGGTCAGCGGTCCCGATGGTGTGGGTAGCGGGCGCTGGTGTTGGTCAGTGACTCCGCCAGTGTGGGTCAAGGACACCGGTGTGTGGGTCAGCGGACGCCGAGCACCGCTGCGTCGGGGCCGCCTCGCCAGAGGATGCCGACCTCGGTGAAGCCGGCGTTCCGCAGGGCGTCGAGGTGCCAGGACACGGGCGGGAGCCACTCGGTGTGGGCGGTGCGGCCGGGCGGGTAGATGCGGTCGCGCTCGGCGATGAGGTCGGCGAACGAGTCGTCGGCGCGTACGCGGGACCACCAGTCGCTCCACGACAGCGCGGCGCCGGCGGCGTAGCGAGCGTCTCGGTTGGCGTCCTCCCGATCGAGCAGGTGCTTGCCGAAGGTGGGCAGTCCGTCGTCGGGCATCTGGTCGGCGTTGACGAAGATGCCGCCGGGGCGCAGCAGGGTGCGGATCTCGGTGTAGAGGGCCGTCAGCCGCTGCTCGGGTAGCCAGTGCATCGCCGTCGCGGTGAGGATCGCGTCGTGCTCGCGGTGGGGCAGCGCCTCCGCCCAGGACGGGTCGTTGAGGTCGGCGGCCAGCACGGCGGCCCGATCACCCAGCGAGGCGCGGGCCAGCGCGAGCAGCACCGGGTCCTGGTCGACGACCGTGGCCGTGGCGCCGGGGAAACGGGCGAGCGTACGCAACGTGATCGTGCCTGTCCCGCCGGCCAGATCGAGCAATCGCGGCGGCGCACCGTCGGTCGCGGCATCCACCGCGTTGAGCATTGCGGCGAACCTCTCCTCACGATCGGGCAGGTAACCCTCCTGCTGCCGATCCCAGCTCTCCTGCCACGCGGCCACCTTCTCGATGTAAGCACCCATGGCCCTCACGCTAGTTACATCGCGGCGCTTATTGCAAGGCTTTGGCAACAGCAAAGTGAGGTCTGACGAGGCGGGCCGCTGGCTCAAGGCGCGAGGGAGGGAAAGCTTGCGGGAGGGAGAAAGCACGGGGGCAAGAAGGCGCGAAGCTCGGAGAAAGGCGTGGGGGCTGGAAACGGCGCAGGCGCCGAGAAAGCAGCGTGGCGGCGAGAGGGCGTGGGGGAGGGGGTCAGCCGTTGGCGAAACGCTCCGCGAAGGACTTCAGGTCGCGGCGTTGGATGGCTGCGGCCATGAGTTCGGGGAAGGCGTCGGGAGTGCAGGCGAACGCCGGGACGCCCAGGGCCGCCAGGGCCGCCGCGTTCTCGTGGTCGTACGACGGCGCGCCCTCGTCGGAGAGTGCCAGCAGCACCACCACCTGCACGCCGGCGGCGGTCATCTCGGCCACACGGCGGAGCATCTGTTGCCGGACGCCGCCCTCGTACAGGTCGCTGACCAGGACGAAGACGCTGTCGCGGGGGCGGCTGATGAGCTGTTGGGCGTACGCGATGGCCCGGTTGATGTCGGTGCCGCCGCCCAGCTGCGTACCGAAAAGGACCTCGACCGGATCGCTCAGCTGTTCCGTCAGGTCGACCACGGACGTGTCGAACACCACCAGCGACGTGCGCAGCGACCGGATCGAGGCGAGCACCGCGGCGAAGACCCCGGCGAACACCACCGACGACGCCATCGAGCCGGACTGGTCGACGCAGAGGATCACGTCGCGTTGCACGGCGTGGGAGCGGCGGCCGTAGCCGATCAGGCGCTCGGGGATCACGGTCCGCTGGGCGGCCTGGTAGTGCTTGAGGTTCGCGCGGATCGTGCGGTCCCAGTCGATGTCGGCGTGCTTCGGCCGGGTGGTGCGGGACGCGCGGTTCAGCGCGCCGGTCACCGCCGCGCGGGTCTGTTGCGCGATGCGTTTCTCCAGGTCGTCCACGACGGTACGGACAACCTGCCGCGCCGCGGCCTTGGTCTGGTCGGGCATCACGCGGTTGAGTGAGAGCAGCGTGCCGACGAGGTGCACGTCGGGCTCGACCGCCTGGAGCATCTCGGGCTCCATCAGCAAGCGGTGCAGGTCGAGCCGCTCGATGGCGTCGGCCTGCATCACCTGCACGACGGTGCTCGGGAAGAACTCGCGGATGTCGCCGAGCCACCGCGCCACCCGTGGCGCCGAACCGCCGAGCCCGGCCGACCGCCGCGAGCCGCCCTCGTCGTCACCCGCCGTGGCGTCGTAGAGCGCGGCCATGGCGGCGTCCATCTGACCGTCGCGCCCCTCGGCCTCGCCGAGCGCCTCGTCGGCCGGCCCGCCGAGCACCAGCCGCCACCGCCGTCGCCGCTCGTCGCGGGCCGCCTCGTCCCGGTCAGTCACGGCCACGCCTCCAGTTTTTGATCTTGGGTTCGGCGCCCCCGCCGCCACCCCCACCCCGTGCACTGGGTGGGCCGAAATGTAGGCGAGGGGTACGACAGTTTTGAGGAAGCGTCCACAGGGCGGTCATGGCCGGGCACCCAGGAGGGCGGCCAGGGTCGGGAGGACGCGGGCGGCCCGGTCGTGGTCGAGCGGGACCTCCGCCGCGGACGACGCCGAGGGACCGTTCGCGATGCGGTCGGCGATGGCCCGGCGTTCACCGGTGGCGAAGGCGCCGAACGTACGCCGGAGCAACGGCAGCACCTGGTCGAAGGAGGAGTCTTCGATGTCGGCGAGCCAGTCGTCCAGCAGTTCCAGCAGCTGGTCGTCGTGGACCAGCAGCAGGCCGCCGCCGGACAGGAATCCCTCGACGAACGCCGCCGCCTGCGCCGGTGGGGTGCCGACCGTGAGCGGCAGGCGCAGGCGGAGGCGCACCTCGGACGGCGGGATGCGCCCGGCGTCCATCAGCAGGCGGGTCAGCCGACCGGCCAGGAGGCCGTGCAGGTCGTTGCGGCCGGCCACCGATTCCAGGGCTGTGAGCCAGCGTTCGCGTTCCGGCGGGGAGTCGAGCAGGGCGATCGCCGCGTGCACGCCGTCGATGTGTTTGCGCAGGTCCTTCGCGGCGTCGTCGGAGAGGGAGCCGGCCGCGGCGGGCAGACCGGCGCACACCCGGCCGAGCAGGCTCGTGGTGACGGTGGTCAGGCCGGAAACGTCACTTCGGCGTACGTCTCCGTAGCGCACCGTTCGCGCCAGCGCGGGCAACGCCGCCATCAGGTGGGTGACGTCGGCGTCCTCGGCGGCGCGCGCGTCCAGCGCGGTCAGCACCGGCGGGTACGCCTCCTTCAGGTCGCCGAGCAGGCACACCTCGACCAGTTCGGTGACATCGGCCAGTGAGGCCGCCGACCGGGCCCGGTCGGTGACCCGCGCGGTGGCCGCCGCCGCGACCGTGGTGCCCCACATGCTGCCCTCGACCAGGCTGACCGCGAACTCCGGCTGCCACTGCAACCGCCAGCCCTCCCGGAACGTGCCGGTGCCCTGCCGCCCGCCCTGCGCCTGTCCCCACGGCACGTCGAGGAGCCGCAGCCGGTGCAGCAGGCGGCTCCGGTTCAGGTCGATGTCGCGCCGCAGGTCGAGGTCGAGCATGCGCTGCTGGGCCTCTGGCTTGAGGCGCAACCCACGCTGCTGCGCGGCGAGATCTTTGGCCAGGGGTACGGCGGGCATCTCTTCCGGCACCGACCCGAGCCGCTCGCCGACGACCAGCTTCCGGTCGATCAGCTCGACCCGCAGCCGCTCCCCGTCGCACATCACCGCCTCGGCCGCCTCGGTGACCTCGGCCAGCCCGGCGAGCGGCCGCCCCCGCAACGACGCCAGCGCCTCGGCCAGCCGGGTCGCCTCGATCACGTGCGACGACGAGGTGGGCACGCCCTCGGCCCGCAGCACCCCGGCCGCGTCGACCAGCCAGCGTGGCACCACATCGGACGCCGTGCTGAACAGGTGGTGGTACCACCCGGGCGAACGCACCCCGGCGCCGTAGCCGGACCACGACGACAGCCGCCCGTAGGTCCACGGCACCCAGGTGAACGTGACCTTGCTCTTGCGCCGGCCCTTGAGCAGCGCCTGGTCGTCCTTGATGGTGACCTTCCGGCTGAGCGCCGGCACATGCCACGCCCCGCAGATCACCGCGATGTCGTCGTGCTCGCGGCGCACCTCACGCAGGACGGTGCGCATGTACGCCTCACGCACCAGGTCTTCCGGGTCTTCGGGCGACACCTCGCGGATCGCGCCCATCGCCTCGGCCACGGCCTCGAACGCGGGCATTCCGCGGTGTTCGACCACGTCTTCCCACCAGCGCTCGGGGTCGTCGTAGCCGGCCGCGGCGGCCAGCTCGCCGATCGGGTCGACCGGCCGGACCGAGCGCTCCGCCGCCCCTGATTGATCATCAACTTGATCTTGAAAAGCTCCCGCCGCACCGCCGCCGCCCCCGCCCTTGTGGGTGGGCAGCAATGTAGCCGAACCGACTGACGAAAACGGCGGTTGTCCACAGGTGACGCGGGCGGAGGTCACGGCTGTGGACGAAAGGCGATAGCTGAAGGGGAGATCAAAAAACCTGACGGGTACGCCGGCCGCCACCGCCCAGCGGAGCGCCTGCCACTCGGGGGAGAACACCGCGAACGGCCAGAACGCGGAGCGCCGGGGGTCGTCGGTGGCATACCCGAGCAGCGCCACCGGCGGCTCGAGCCCGGCATCGGCGACCCAGCGGACCAGGTCGTCGGCCTCGGGCGGCCCCTCGATCAGGACGATCGACGGGCGCTGCCGATCGAGGGACGAGACGACCGCGCGCGCCGAGCCGGGGCCGTGGTGGCGGATGCCGTAGTACTGCTCAGGCATCTCGCGCCGCGCGGTAGAAGTCGCGCCAGTCCGAGCGTTCGCGCACCACCGTCTCGAGGTATTCGCGCCAGACCACGTCGTCGGACACCGGGTCCTTGATCACCGCGCCGACGATGCCCGAGGCCACGTCGGCCGGGCGCAGGCGGCCGTCGCCGAAGTGGACGGACAGCGCCATCCCGTTGGTGATCACCGAGATCGCCTCGGCCGTGGAGAGGGTGCCGGTCGGCGACTTCAGCTTCGTACGCCCGTCTTCGGTCATCCCGGCCCGCAGCTCGCGGAAGACCGTGACCACCCGCCGGATCTCCTCCATGGCAGCCGGCACCTCGGGCAGGTCGAGCGACCGGCCGAGCTGGGCGACCCGCCGGGCGACGATCTCGACCTCGTCGTCGGCCGACGCCGGCAACGGCAGCACCACGGTGTTGAACCGGCGCCGCAGCGCGCTGGACAGGTCGTTGACGCCGCGGTCGCGGTCGTTGGCGGTGGCGATCACGTTGAAGCCGCGCTCGGCCGCCACCTCGCTGTTCAGCTCGGGCACCGGCAGCGTCTTCTCGCTCAGCACGGTGATCAGCGCGTCTTGCACGTCGGACGGCATCCGGGTGAGCTCCTCGATGCGGGCGATCGTGCCGGTGCGCATGGCCCGCATCACCGGGCTGGCCACCAGGGCGGCGTCGCTCGGCCCCTCGGCCAGCAGGCGCGCGTAGTTCCACCCGTACCGGATGGCCTCCTCGGCCGTGCCCGCCGTGCCCTGCACCAGCAGGGTCGAGTCGCCGGAGATGGCCGCGGCGAGGTGTTCGGAGACCCAGGTCTTGGCCGTTCCGGGTACGCCGAGCAGCAGCAGCGCGCGATCGGTGACCAGGGTCGACACCGCCACCTCGAGCAGCCGCCGCGGTCCGACGTACTTCGGGGTGATCTTGGCGCCGTCGCCGAGCAGGTAGGTCACCACCGCGTGCGGGGACAGCCGCCAGCCGGGCGGTCGCGGCCGGTCGTCGGAGACGGCCAGCGCGGCCAGCTCGTCGGCGTACTGGTCCTCGGCGTGCGGACGAAGAACGGTCACTCGAACTCCAGGTGCGGGAAGCGGCGGAGGGTCATGCGAACTCCTGGTGCATTTCCTGACGGAAGGTCAGGGCCGCGGCGAGTTCGGCGATCGGGCGGGTACGGATGGTCGGGCCGAGTTCGTGGTCGAGTTCCTCGGCGAGCTGGGCGACCCGCGGGGCGAACCGGGTGGGCATCCCGGCGATCGCCGCCGGGCACAGCTCGTGCACCAGCCACGCGTCCTGGTCGGAGCGCACCCCGTGTCGTAACGCGGCCAGCGCGGCCGCGGCGAGCTCGTCGGGCCATTCGCCGGGCAGCGCGGTGAGCAGCCGGCTGACCTGATAGTCGCGCCGGACCAGGAAGTCGAGGATGATCCGCGCCAGGACGGCCGGCGGCAGCAGCGCGTAAAGATCCCAGCGGACCGCCGGCCGCAGCGCCGGACCGTCGTTGCGTTGATCGTTGGCCACCAGCGCCGCCGCCCACGCCTCATCGTGCTGGTCGATCGCGGCCTGCGCCCACCCGTGCAGCAGCGCGTCCTCGAAGTCGTCCCCGCGGGCCAGCTCGATCATCGCCGCCGGCGTCTTCGCCAGGTCGAGCCACACGGCCAGCGGGGTGCCGGCCACGATCCCCCCGAGCCGATGTGCCCCGGCGCCCCCGGAGCGCCGCGCGCCGGAGGACGAGCCGGACCCGCTCGACGGCGTGAGCCCGTCGCGGCGCATCACCTCGTCGAGTTCCTCCGGCGGGGTGACGACCAGCCGGTCCCGGCCGATCATCCGGCGTTCCAGGCGCACCGCGACCCGGGCGCGGGCCGTCATCCGCCCGGCCCACGCCGACCCCGGCAACCCTCGCAGGATCTCCAGCGCGGCGGTTCGCACGGCGCCGTTGCGGTCGTCGAGCGCCCGTTCCAGCAGCGGCTCGTCGGCCCCGGACAGTCCGTGACGCAGCTCGGCCAGGAAGCGGGCCCGGTCGGGCGCCGGGTCGGCGTCCCAGGTCGACTCCAGCAACGCGAGTCCGGCCGCCGGGTCGGCCCGGCGGGTGTGATGGAGCAGCGCCACCCGCTCGTCCAGCGTCCCGGTGTCCCAGGGCGTCGCGGGCGCGCGTGAGGCGAAGAGCAGCCATTCCCACTTGTCGCGCATCGCGGCCAGCCACCGCCCGCGCGCCCCGGCCACCACGGCCACCCCGGCCCGCAGGTCGTCGTGGGTGGTGGCCTGGTCGAGCAGCCCGGGCAACTGGCGGCCGGGCGCCCGGCCACCGCGCGCCCCGGCCAGCCGCAACCACTCGGCCAGGTAGACCGGCGTGGCCGTGGACCCGAACGGCGCCTCGCCCAGCGTCAGGATGCGGCGCAGCCGCTCACCGGCGGCCCACGACAGCGCGGGCTGGGTCTCGGCCGGCGCCGCCCCGATCGGCTCGCGCCCGCGGCCCGGCGTCTGGCCGGCGCGGCGATAGATCAGGGCGCTGCCGGCCGCCTCGAGCAGGCTGCCCGCGGCCAGATCGAGGGCCCGGCCGCCGACCGTCACCGGGGCCGGTTGCCACGGTCGCCGGGCGGTGCCGACCAGCGCGGCGGCCAGCAGGTCGGGCGGCAACTCGGGTTCGCGGCGGTTCGGCCCGTCGTAGGTCTGCTCGGGCGCCGTCACGAACTGCCCGTCGACCCAGGTGCCGAGCGGACGCAGCCCGGCCGGCGACCACTCGCCGGCCACCGTGACCGGGCGCCCGCCACCGGCCGCGATCAGCCACCACGGGTTGCGGAACCCGGCCGCCAGCGGCAGCGCATCGCCCGCCTCGTCGACCAGCCAGTCCTCGTCGGCCGGCCGCACCCCGGCCAGCAGCACCGGAACGTCGGGCCGCCACGGCTCGGCCGCGAGCGCGGAGCCGAAGGAGTCCAACGCGGACAGGATCGAAACCCCGGTCGGAGGGGACAGCGGGAAGTCGCCGCGGCGGGACGAGATGAGCGCCCGCAGCGGCCACGCCCCCGGGTAGAAGCACAGGTCGGCGTCGAGGTCACGCCCCGGCGCCACGTCGGACTGGAGCGCCTGGCCGGGCGCGGCGAAGGACAGCAGCAGCGCGAACCGGCCGGTCGTGGCGCCGTGCAGCCAGATCCGCCGGGACTGGAGGTTGCCGTCCTCGGAGTCGACCCGGCCGAGCACCCGCCAGCGGTCGGTGACCGGCGGCCCGGCCAGCACGTCGCTCGCGCTGGTGGGGAAGCCGATCCGGGTGCGTACCGAAGCGGCCAGGCCGGGCGGCAGTTCGCCGAGCCGATCGTGCCCGTCGACCAGCAGCCGCAGCAGGCCCATCTCGCCCAGCACCCGGTCGGCCCAATGCGGGCCGGCACCGACCAGGCCGCCCAGCCGGCGCACCGTGGAGGCCGCGGCCGGCGCCTGCGCGTCGATCAGCCGGGCCGCCATCTCGTCGAAGACGTCGTAGCCGCCGCGCTCGGCCGCCGCCAGCCCGGTCTGCACCTGGTCGTCGAGCCACCGGCCCAGCTCGGTCATGCCCGCCGCGACGCGATCTTCCCGTTGCGCGAGTCGTTTGGCCGCGGCCACCGGATCGGGATTGTCGGACTTCGGACGAGGCGCGGGGAAGGTCGCCCATTCGGGGGCGTCGGCCGGGGGAACGCCGACCGTGGACCAGAGGAACAGCAGCCCGAGCGCGTGTTTGCACGGGAACTTGCGGCTCGGGCACGAGCACTTGAACCGAGGGCCCGCGAGATCGACGGCCACCCGATAGCCGCGGCAGAGCCCCCACAGCACCGGCCCGGAGAGGCCGGTGGCCGACCACTGTGACGGCGCGCCCTGACCCTGACCGGCGCGGGCCGACGCCGGGTCGGGCGCGACCGCCCTGACCTGCTCGACCGACCAACGTTCAACGGACACCGGGTCACCCTAAGAGAAGGGTGCGACACTTTGACCGTGAAGGTCATCGTCTTCGGAGCGACCGGGCCGAGGCCGAGATCATCGGGGTCGTCCAGGGCGAAGACCTGCGTCAGACGTACGGCGTGCCGGGCACCGGCGGCGGCTTGGGACGCCCCGAGGAGGCGGCGGCCTCACGACTGCGGCTGAGCTCGTCCAGGGCCTCGGTCACGTGCTTCATGCCCGTCCGGACGTCACCGGCGGTGGCGGCGAGCAGTTCGGCGCGGCGTGACAACTCGGCGAAGAACGAGCCGGTGTAACCGTCCGTCTTGGCGACCACCGACTCCGCCTCGTCGGGGTCCAGGTGCGCCGTCACCCCGTACAGCGAAAGGAGCCGCCGCCGGCCCGCCGCATCGGGCAACGGCACCTCGACGACCAGGTCGACCCGCCCGGGGCGCTGGGCGAGGGCCGGCTCGACCAGATCGAGCCGGTTGGTGGTGAGCAGGAAGGCGATGTCCGCGTCCCCGGCCACCCCGTCCATCTCGTTGAGCAGCTGGAAGAGCAGGGGATTGCTGAACGAGACGGTGCGTTCCTCGGCGACCAGGTCGACGTCTTCCAGCACGATCAGCGCCGGCGGCAGCACCCGGGCCAGGTTGCAGGCCTCGCGGATGTACTGCACGCCCAGCCCGGTCAGCACGATCACGGTCGCCTCCCGCTGGGCGCCGATGAGGTGCCTTACCGTGTGCGTCTTCCCGGTGCCCGGCGGGCCGTAGAGGACCACGCCGCGCTTGAGGTGGTGGCCGGCCGCGAGGAGCCGCTCGCGGTGTTCGGCCACGCCGAGGATCTGCCGGTGCACGGCCTCGAGCACGCCGGCCGGGAGCACCACGTCGGCGGCGTCCACCCTGGGCCGTTCGTGGAAGCGCAGCGGGCCCATGCCGGCGCCGTACTCCCACGGTTCGAACGACAGCACCTGGCCGCGGCAGATGTGGTGCTTGATGATCTCGGCCCGGATCCGGTGCAGGAACGCCTGCCCGGCGTCGATGCTGCCGCCCATCACCTCGACCAGCGTCTCGAGCGCGCCGCCGCGGTAGTTGCTCAGCCGCATCAGCACGGCCAGCCGCTGGTCGCCCTCGGTGATCAGGTAGAGGCCGAAGCTCACGCACGACCGCTCGCGGCCCACCCCCACGGTCACCGTGGTGTAGTCGACCGTGCCGACGTCGAACTGGCTCTGACGCCGGGCGTTGTTCATGAGGTCGGCCAGGTTGTGGTGGTCGCGGCCGCTGCCGACCAGCCCGATCAGCTCGAACGCGACGCCCTCACGGTCGAGGTAGGCGTCCATCGCGGCCTGGACGTTGGCATGGTCGTAGGCGGCGAAACCCTCGGTGGTCACCGGCATCTCGGTCGGGTCGGCGCCCAGATGTTCGGTCACCTTCTTGTGGAGGCGGGTCGGCTCGGGCGCCGGAACCGACTCCTCGATCGCCTTGAGGAACGCACGGAATTGTGCCGCGAACGCGCGAACCTCAGGGTCGTCGATCATGACTCGGCAGGCTACTCGTCTTCGCCCGCGCCTGGGGGGCTCTGTATCCGACCGGTCACAGCATTGATGGTAGTCATGCTCCGTGCCCGGCCGGAACCGGTTCACGCGGCGGTCCCGGAGGGGTCCCGTCACCGAATGGCCGGCTCTTTATCGCATCGCGCCCGTGCGGTGTCAGCCAGCCGCTCAGATCGGGACCGAGAGGCACGATCTTCGTCGGATTGATCGTCGTGTGAACCTCGTAGTAGTGCCGCTTGATGTCCACGAAATCAACCGTGTCGCCGAACCCCGGTGTCTGGAAAAGATCACGCGCGTACGCCCACAGCACGGGGAACTCGGTCAGCTTCTGCCGGTTGCACTTGAAATGACCATGGTAGACCGGGTCGAATCGCACCAGCGTGGTGAACAGCCGCACGTCCGCCTCGGTGATCGTGTCACCGACCAGATAACGCTGATCCGCGAGCCGCTCCTCCAAAAGATCGAGCCGGGCGAAGAGCCTTTGGTACGCCTGTTCGTACGCGCCCTGCGACGCCGCGAATCCGGCCCGGTAGACGCCGTTGTTCACGTCCCGGAAGATCCCGTCGTTCACCTCGTCGATCTCCGCGCGAAGATGCTCGGGATAGAGCTGCGGGGCGCCTTCCCGGTGGTATTTCGTCCATTCCAGGGAGAGGTCGATGGTGATCTGCGCGAAGTCGTTGGTCACCACCTCACCGGTCGGGATGTCCACCATGGCCGGAACGGTGATTCCCTTGGGATAGTCCGGGTCCCGCTTGAGATAGGCCTCCTGCAGGCGCTCGATGCCCAGCACCGGGTCACGGCCGCCCGGGTCGAGGTCGAACGTCCAGCTCCGCTCGTCGTGCGTCGGCCCGGCCACGCCCATCGAGAGCACCTCTTCGAGCCCGAGCAGCCGCCGCACGATGATCGCCCGGTTGGCCCACGGGCAGGCCCGCGCCGCGATCAGCCGATAGCGCCCCGGCTCGACCGGATAGCCGTCCCGCCCGTCCACCGTGATCCGCGTGGTGATGTAGTTCATGTCCCGCTTGAACTCACCCTGCGTAGCCATGTTCGCCATCCTGCCTCGTCGCGGCTGTCCCTGTGGGGGTTCATGCCCCGTTCCGCCCACCCAGGAACATCCGGTCATAATCCCGAGGTCGTAGCCGGGTGGGTGGTCCAGACCGCAGCTCCCGCCGAGGGTCGGCTCGCTTCGCTTCGCCTCCACGCCCGTGCCCGCTCACCCTCTTGCGCGATCCCGCACCGCTCCCGGCCGGCCGACGGCGCCGGCCCGCGTTTCAGGCCGCCGGCGGCTTCCAGGACTGGAGCCGCGCCAGCTGGCCGGCGACCGCACGCCCCGGGGTGAGGCGCAGGACCGCATCGCGCAGCGGGTTGCGGCTCTGCATCAACCGGCCCATGAGGTGGGCGCGCCGGGCGATCGGCTGGGTACGGCGACGCCGGAGCCGGTCGTAGGCCGTCAGGACCTCGTCGAGGTCGTCCGCGCCGTCGAGCAGCACGGTCAGGGTGGCGGCGTCCTCGAGGGCCTGGTTGGCGCCCTGGCCCAGGTCGGGGGTCATCGCGTGGGCGGCGTCGCCGAGCAGGACCGTGCGGCCGCGGCGGAACGTCGGCGCCGGCCCGGCCAGCTCGTGGATCCCGGTGCGGAAGACCGTGGCCGGATCGGTGGCGTCGAGCAGCTCGGCGATCGGCGCGTGCCACCCACCGAATCGCCGCCGGACCTCGAGGGAGTCATCGACGAAGACGGCGTCGAGCGGCATCGTGACGACCGCGAACCAGTAGACCCGGCCGTCGCCCAGCGGCGCCATCCCGAACCGTTCGCCGCGCCCGACCGTCTCGCCGGCCGCGCCGCCGATGTCGACCGGCCGCGTCGTGACGCCGCGCCACGTGCTGTAGCCGCTGTACCGGACACCGGGGTCACCCGGCCACGACGCCCGGGTCGCCGACCGGATCCCGTCCGCCGCCACCACAACGTCATACCCCGCGGGATCGGCGGTCGCCGGGGAGCCGTAGCGGATCGTGCCGGGCTCGAGAGCGTCGGCCAGCACGCGATGAAGGTCGGCCCGGTGGACGACGCACAACTCGTGGATCGCCGACGGCGGGACGGTGGCCAGCCACGGTCCGTCCGGCCGCCGCTGCCCGGCCACGAGACCGGACTGCGGCCCGCCCAGCGCCCGCACCTCGTCACCGACCCCGATCACGTCAAGTGCCGTGAACCCGTTCGCGAACAGCGACAACCCGGCGCCGACGAAGCCGGGACCGTCGGCTCGCTCGTACACCTCGACCTGGAACCCGCGCCGCCGCAGACCGATCGCCGCCGCCAGACCGCCGATGCCCGCCCCGATGACCTTTACTCTACGCATGTAGAGGACTCTACGCTTGTAGAGTGACCGCTGTGAAGATGACGGAGAGCACAGACCGGCGCGAGGCGATCGGGGACGCGGCGATCGCGATCGTGGCCAAGGACGGGCTGCGCGCGCTGACCCACCGGGCCGTCGATCGCGAGCTGGCGCTGCCGGCCGGGTCGACGTCCTACTACGCGCGCACCCGCCGGCAGCTGATCGAGGCGATGGTGCACCGGCTGGCCAACCGCACCGTCACCGACCTGCGCCCGCCCGCCGAGCCCGCCCGCACGGTGCCGGAGGCGGCCCAGCGGCTGGCCGCCGGCCTGGCGACCCTGGCCCGGCGCCCGGCCGATCACCGCGCCCGGTACGCGCTGCTGGTCGAGCTGACCGGCGACGAGGAGCTGCACGCGCTGCTGACGACCAGGTCACCGATCCGGGCCGGCGCCCTGGCCACCGCCGAGGCCACCCTCGACGCGATCGGCGTACCCGAGCCGGAAGCGCACGCCCCCGCCCTGATCGCGCTGATCGACGGCCTGCTCTTCGACCGGGTGGCGGGCGGCGGACGGGACGTGTCGGCCGAGCCGATGATCCGCGCCTATCTGACCGGCCTGGTCACCACTGGCTAGCCTCGCGGGCGTGGGGAGCACCTGGTGGGTGGACGATCCGATCTCGACGGAGAGCGCCGAGAGCCTCGGCCGGCTGCCGTTCGTGCGGCGCGCGGTCGCCATGCTCGACGAGATCGGCGCCCATCCGAGCAGCACCGTCGTCGCGCTCGTCGGTCCGTGGGGGAGCGGCAAGACCAGCACCGTCAACCTGGTCCTGGCCGCCCTCGACGAGGACCGCTGGGGTGTCTCCCGGCTCAACCCGTGGGCGCTGGGCTCGGCCGAGGCGATCGTCGCCGAGCTGCTGGGCGCGATCGGCTCGGCGCTGCCCGGCAAGGCCGTCCGGGCCCGGGAGCGGCTGGCCACCTACGCCGAGGTCGCCGCGCCCTGGCTGGCGCTGATCCCGATGGCCGGCGACGCGGCCAGCAGCGCCGGCGACCTGCTGGCCCGGCGGCTCCGCGGCGACGGCACCCTGCAGGGCCGGTTCGAGCAGCTCAGTGACGAGTTGCGCAAGCTCGCCCGCTCGGTGCTGGTCTTCGTGGACGACGTCGACCGCCTGCAACCCGACGAGCTGCTGGCCCTGTTCCGCGCCGTGCGGGTGCTCGGCCGTCTGCCCCACGTCCACTACTTCGTCGCGTACGACCAGCGCACGCTGCTCGACCTGCTGATGGCCACCCCGCTCGCGGCCGGCCGGGAGCCCCGGGCCCTGGCCTTCCTGGAGAAGATGGTCACGCTGCGGGTGGACCAGCCGCTGATCCGGGCCGAGCAGTCGGCGCTGCTGTTCAACCGCCGCCTGACCGAGCTGCTGACCGATCTGCGGGCGAGCCTGGGCGACGAGGAACGCCGCCGCATCTCCGACGAGTGGGAGCTGCTGCTGGCCGCCGACCTGGGCGAGCCGCGGAGCATCAACCGCTTCATCGCCCAGCTCCGCGTGCATCTGCCGCTGGCCGGGCGGGACGAGGTCGACCTGGCCGACTTCGTGGTGATCACCCATCTGCGGTCGGCGTACCCGGAGCTCTACCGCGACCTGCTCGCCGACCGCTCGATGCTGGCCGCCCCGGCCGGCCACGCCGACCAGAGCCGGTTGGACGCCTGGCGTACGCCCGGGACCGACCGGGTGCGGCAGGCGGTCACCCGGATGTTTCCTTCGCTGCGTACGGACGGACCGGCCGAGCCACGCCGGCGCGGCATCGGGCATCCGGACTATGTGGACCGCTATTTCACCTTCATGCCGTCGGCATCCGACGTGACCGACGCGGACCTGTTCCGGGCCCTGCGCGACTGGGCCCGCGGCCTTCCCGGCACGCCGGATCCGAGCCTGGTCGCCGCCCTCGAACCCGACCCGGCCAACCGCTACGAGTGCGCCCGGAGCGCCAGCGTCATCCGCCGGCTGGACACCCTGCACGAACAGCTCACCCCGATCGAGTCGGCGGCGATGGTGCACGCCCTGGTCGGCTTCCTGCCCCTGCCGCCGGGCCAGGGCCTGATCCTTGGCGGCCCGGACGCGGCCCTGGTCCAGTGGCTGTCGCATCTGCTCGCCCGGGCCGGACCGCTCGAGGTGCAGCCGCTGGTCGACCTGGTCGCGGCCCGTGGCGTCGCCGCCATGGTCGCCTTCCTGCGCGCGGTTCCGCGGGGTGGTGAGCTGGCCAACCTGGGCGGAGCGGCCGGCTGGCGGATGTTCCGGGAGCATGCTCAGCTCGGCAACGACGCGCCCGAGGCGCCGGTCGAGTCGCTGTTCGCCCTGGTCGAGGATCTGCTCGGCGCCGCGGAGACGAATCGGCTGCTCCGGCGCGCGGTCGACGACGAGATCTGGACCCTCGACGTGGCCGCCCGGCTGATCGAGGTCGGGGTGGACGGGGTGTCGGGCCGCCCGATGATCCTGGGCCTGGCCGCCGACACCCTGGTCAACCGCCTCGGTATCCGGCGCGTGCGGATGGCGGTCGACGAGGGCGTGGAGGCCGACGAGGTCGTCGGGGGCAGCGAGCGGCTGGACCGGTTCGACCTGTCCTGGGCCGGCCGCCGCCGGTACGCCGCGACGATGTTGCTGTCGGATGGTCACGCGCTGCCCGCGGCGGAGCGGTTCCGGCTGCCCGACGAGATGATCACGACGTTCCAGAATTATTCCGTCCTCGCCCTGGACGCTCCGGAATCGCCGGAGCTGACCGTCGCGGTCACCGTCCTCGCGCCCGAGCTGGCGGCGATCCCGCGGGCCGGTGGACCGTCATCCGGACCCGTGGGTGAGCTCCGGGAGGAGATCCTGCTGGCCGAGCTGGCGGCCAGCCGGATCAGTCATTGGCTGACCGCGGTGGCGGAACGGCACTGGCCGGTGGCCGCGGAGCCGTGGCGGATCAGCGATCCGGGTGACGGCCGTACGCGCACCAGGGCCGCGGCCTTCCTGAGGTCGAACGCGGCGGATCCGGCGGACGCGACGGTGTGGCGGGTGTCGACGCCGGTCCGGGCCGGCGTCCAGGTCTGGACCGGGACCACCGATCTGTCGCCCTTCATCGTCGCGGACTATCAGATCGGGCTGTGGTTCTCCGAACTGGACGCCGGGCGGCGGTCGGCCGGACGCCGGCACAACGAGAAGCCGTTGCCGGCCGCGCTGCTCCCGGACGAGCTCATCACCCTGATCAGCGACACCCTGGCCGGCGCGCAGGAGACCACCCCACGCCTCTTCGACGGCCTGGCCGCCGGTGCGGCCGGAAGCGCGATGGCGATCCAGGTCGCGATCACCGCGCCGCCCGGCATCGACGCGGTCGTCAACCTCGAAGCATGGGACCGCGCGGGCGGTGACCGGCAGGGAATCCAGCAGATCGGGCACAGTTTCATCCATGATCCGGCGCGGACCGGCCCGGGTTCGGAGCCGTTGGCCCTCGCGGTGGCGATGGTCGGCGAGATGCTGCTCCGGTCGGGCTACCGGGGGTATGAAGAGAGCCTGCTGGAGATCCTGGAGCGGGAGATCACATGAACCATCGCGTGGCGGTGCTGGTGCTGGACGGGGCCAAGCCGCTGGACGTCGGGATACCGGCCCAGGTGTTCGCCAACCGGCCGACCATGCCGTACGAGGTGCGGGTGTGCGGCGCCGCGCCCGGCCCGGTGACCGGCGGCGACGGGCTCTCGTACCTGGTCGCGGAGGGTCTGGAGGCGGTCGAGCGGGCCGGCACGGTGTTCGTGCCGGGCTTCCGCCGGCCGGCCACCACCGAGCCGCCGGCCGCCGTCGTCGAGGCGCTGCGCGCCGCCCAGGCCCGCGGCGCCCGCCTCGCGGCCATCTCGACCGGCGCCTTCGCGCTGGCGGCGACCGGCCTGCTGGACGGCAAGCGGGCGACCACCCATTGGCACTACACCCGGGCGCTGGCCGAGAAACATCCGCTCGTCCGGGTCGACGAGAACGTGCTCTTCGTCGACGAGGGCGACGTGCTGACCTCGGCCGGCGCCGCGTCCGGCATCGACCTGTGCCTCCACCTGGTGCGCCGCGACCACGGCGTCGGCCTATCCAACATCGTGGCGCGGCGGCTGGTCGCGGCCCCGTACCGCAGCGGTGGCCAGGCCCAGTACGTGCCGCGCAGCGTCCCCGAGCCGCTCGGCGACGTGTTCGCCGAGACCCGGGAGTGGGCGCTGGCCCGGCTCGGCGAGCCGCTCACGCTGGAGGCGCTGGCCCGCAACGCCCAGGTGTCGGCGCGCACCTTCTCCCGCCGGTTCGTCGAGGACACCGGTTACACGCCGATGCAGTGGGTGCTGCGCGCGCGGGTCGATCTGGCCCGGGAGCTGCTCGAGGTCAGCGACCTCGGGGTGGAGCAGATCGCGGCCCGGGTCGGTCTGGGCACCGCGGCCAACCTGCGCCTGCACTTCCAGCGGATCCTGGGCACCTCGCCGACCGAGTACCGGCATACTTTTGCGAGTTGATCATCGTGGCGAGATCCTTGCGCATACTGTCGTTCGAGCCACTTACGCCCCCCACTCAAATAAAAGACGCTGAACGGCATGACTCGCATCGCCATCAACGGATTCGGCCGCATCGGACGCAACACCCTCCGCGCCCTGCTCCAGCGTGACAGCAAGCTGGAGGTGGCCGGCATCAACGACCTCAGCCCGCCCGGCACCCTGGCCCACCTGCTCAAGTACGACAGCGCGCAGGGCCGCCTGCACCGCCCGGTCGAGGTCGACGGGGCCGACCTGATCGTCGACGGCCACCGCATCCGGGTCACCGCCGAACGCGACCCGGCCAAACTGCCCTGGGCCGGCCTCGGCGTCGACGTGGTGCTGGAATCCACCGGCCGGTTCACCAAGGCCGACGCGGCCCGCGCCCACCTCGACGCCGGCGCGCGCCGCGTGCTGGTCAGCGCGCCCTCCGACGGCGCCGACGTCACGCTGGCCTACGGGGTCAACACCGGCGCCTACGACCCCGACCGGCACCTGATCGTCTCCAACGCGTCCTGCACGACCAACGCCCTGGCCCCGCTGGCCTCGGTGCTGGACGACGTGGCGGTCATCGAGCACGGCTTCATGACGACCGTCCACGCGTACACCCAGGAGCAGAACCTCCAGGACGGCCCGCACCGCGACCTGCGGCGCGCCCGCGCCGCCGCGGTGAACATCGCGCCCACCACCACCGGCGCGGCCAAGGCGATCGGCAAGGTGCTGCCCCGCCTGGACGGCAAGCTCTCCGGCGACTCGATCCGCGTTCCCGTGCCGGTGGGCTCGCTGGTCGAACTGAACACCACGGTCGCCCGCGCGGTCACCCGCGACGAGGTGCTCACCGCCTACCACGTCGCCGCCAAGGGCACCCTCGACGGCATCCTCGAATACTCCGACGAGCCCCTGGTCTCCAGCGACATCACCGGCAACCCGGCCTCGGCCGTCTTCGACGCCGCCCTGACCCGGGTCGAAGGCCGCCACATCAAGGTCGTCGCCTGGTACGACAACGAGTGGGGCTTCGCCAACCGGGTCATCGACACCCTGGAACTGATGGCCGGCGTCCGGTAGCCCCGCCAAACGTCAGGTCGCCGACCGGGCCGAGGCGATCGTCCGCGCCCGCGAAGCCGGTCCGGGCCGCTGAGGAAATCTGGCAATCTTGTCGGATGATTGCCAAAATCCAGTGGACCGTTTCGGTCCCGATCCTGGCCATCGCCGCCCTGATCCTGACGTGGGGCCGCGACCTGCCACCGCCGATCGTGATCATCGTCGGGCTGTTCCTGGCCGGTTCGGTGCTGGCCGCCGTGCATCACGCCGAGGTGGTCGCCCACAAGGTCGGTGAGCCGTACGGCTCCCTGGTTCTCGCCGTGGCCGTGACCATCATCGAGGTCGCCCTGATCGTCACCCTGATGATCAGTGGCGGCGAGAAGACCCAGTCGCTGGCCCGCGACACCGTCTTCGCCGCCGTGATGATCACCTGCAACGGCATCCTCGGCCTGTCCCTGCTGGTCGGCGCCATCCGCCGCCGCATCGCCGTCTTCAACCCCGAGGGCACCGGCGGCGCCCTGGCCGCCGTGGCCACCATCGCCACCCTCAGCCTGGTCCTGCCCAGCTTCACCACCAGCCGCAACGGCCCCGAGTTCTCGCCCGCCCAGCTCGCCTTCGCCGCCGTCGCCTCACTGGGCCTGTACCTGCTCTTCGTCCTGGTCCAGACCCGCCGCCACCGCGACTACTTCCTCCCCATCACCACCGCCGGCCAAGTGATCAACGAGGAGGAACACCTCGAGCCGCCCTCCGCCCGCTCGGCCGGCATCAGCCTCGGCGTCCTGCTGCTGGCCCTGATCGCCGTGGTCGGCCTGGCCAAGGGCGTCTCCCCGTCGATCGAGGCCGGCGTGGCCGACGCCGGCCTGCCCCAATCCGTGGTCGGCGTCGTGATCGCCCTGCTCGTCCTGCTCCCGGAAACCATCGCCGCCGTCCGAGCCGCCGCCCGCGACCGCATGCAGACCAGCCTCAACCTGGCCCTCGGCTCAGCCATGGCCAGCATCGGCCTCACCATCCCGGCGATCGCCATCGCGATGATCTGGCTGAGCGGCCCCCTCCTGCTGGGCCTGGGCGGCACCCAGATCGTCCTCCTGGCCCTCACCATGGTCGTCGGAACCCTGACCGTCGTCCCCGGCCGAGCCAACGTCCTCCAGGGCGGAATCCATCTAGGCCTTTTGGCCGTCTTCCTCTTCCTGGCCGCCAGCCCCTAGCGTCAGGCCGGCCTCGTTTGGCGTCGACCTCTCAAGATCAAGATGCGAGCAAGATCAAGTTCAACGGCCTTGTTTCCCGCGTTCGTCGGGGTGCGGATCGTATGCTCCCGCGGGCTACGGGCTGGGGCCCATCGGAGATGGCCCGAGCCCTTCCGGGTCCGTGCGCGCAAGCCCAACCCCGTCGGGGTCGTCGGGTGGGCGGGCCGGAGCCCTCCGAATCGTGCGTGCAAGTCCACACCCGTCCGGGCTTCGGGCGGGTCGACGGAGGCGACTCGAGCCCTTCCAGGTTCGTGCACGCAGGCCCAACCCCGATGGACAGCCTCCCGGGCGAAGGTCCGGCCCATCCGCGCCGGCCGGGCTGCGCTGGTGCCCGCTCACCCTCGCTGCCGCCCCTCACCGGGCTGCCCGGCACCGGTGGTAGGCCCTGACGGTGTCCGGGCGGGCGACGCCGGGCTCGGCCCCACGTAGATGGGTGGGTCCCCGACTCCGCGCGCGCCACCCCCCGGTCTCGCAAATCCCGGCCTCGCGATCCCCGGCCCGCAAGCCTGGCCAGCAAGTCTTCGCCCCGCGATTCCCGGCCCGCAGGCCCTCGGTCCGCAAGTCCTCGGGCCTCGGCCGGCGCGTGAGACCGCGCGCGGCACGGCCTCAGGGCGCGAGCGAGGCAAGTGGGAAGGGTGGGTGGGAGCCGCCACTGGCCCCGTGGTTCGGTGGCGGCTCCCGGCTTGGGGGGTCAGCTGGAGGAACGGATCACCAGGGTTGGCTCGTAGATGACTGAGGACACGCGCATGGTGCGGTCGTCGACTCGGGCCAGGAGGAGGCGGGCGCCCTCGGCGGCCATGTCCTCCAAGGGGTGGCGGACGGTGGTGAGGGCGGGGCTGGCGGCCAGGGCGGCGCTGCTGTCGTCGAAGCCGACCACGCGGACGTCGTCGGGGACGTGGCGGCCGGCGTCGCGCAGGACGGACTGGGCGCCCAGGGCCATCAGGTCGTTGGCGGCGAAGACGCCGTCGACGGCGGGCTGGGCGTCGAGCAGGGAGCGCATCGCGGCCTCGCCGGATTCGCGGGTGAAGTTGCCGTGGGCGATCGGGACCCAGCCGTGCCCGTGGCGGGCCATCGCCCGGCGGAAGCCGGTCACCCGGTCGCTGCTGGCGGGCACGTCGGCCGGGCCGGAGATCATGGCGATCTGGCGGGCGCCCCGGGCGACCAGGTGGTCGGCGGCCAGCGCGGCGCCGGTGTCGTTGGCCAGGTCGACGTAGTCGATCGGCACCGGTTCGGGCGGGCGGCCGATCAGGACCGCGGGGACGCCGGCGTCGGTGAGCATGCGGGGCAGCGGGTCGTGCGCGGGCAGCGACAGCACGACCGCCCCGTCGGCCTGGCCGTGCCGGAGGTCGCCGATCAGCCGGGTGCGCTGGTCGGGCGTACCCACGATCTGGAGGGCGAGTTGCACCCCGGCCGGCCGCAGCACGCTCATCAGCCCACCGACCACCCGGCCGAAGTAGGGGTCGGCGAAGAAACGGCCCATGAACGGGTCGTCGTCGTGGGCCTCCGAATCGGACACGACCAGAGCGATCGTGCCGGTGCGCCGGGTGACCAGCGACCGGGCCAGCCGGTTGGGCACGTAGCCGGTGGCGCCGACCGCGTTCCACACCTGCTCGTTGAGCTGCGGGTCGACGTTGCGGATGCCGTTGATGACCCGTGACGCGGTGGCCCGGGAGACGCCGGCGACGCGGGCCACGTCCTCCAGCGTCGGCAGGCGTTCGCCGACCGGGCTACGTCCCCTCGTGGCGGTCATGGACGCAGTTATAACACAGCCGTTGGAGAGCGCTCTCCGGCCGAGGCTTCGAAAACCGACAAAACCGCCCGTGTATTGACCGCGCGGCAACCTGGGCGTAACACTTCGGAAAGCGCTCTCCAATCGATTTCCCCGAATCCCCCAGGAGAAGTGATGCGAACACGAAGAAGACGCCTGCTGATCACCTGCGCGGCGGTCGCCGTCGGCGGGGCGTTGGTCATCAACGCGCCGATGGCGCAGGCCGCCGACTCGCTGCTGTCACAGGGCCGGCCCACCCTCGCCTCGTCGACCGAGAACGGCGGCGCCCCGGCCGCCGCCGCGGTCGACGGGCGCAACGACACCCGATGGGGCAGTGCCTGGAGCGACCCGCAGTGGCTGCGCGTCGACCTCGGCGCGACCGCCACCATCAGCCGCGTCGACGTGCGCTGGGAGGCCGCGTACGCCAAGGCCTTCCAGATCCAGACCAGCGCCGACGGCAACAACTGGACGACCGTCTACTCGACGACCACCGCGACCGGCGGCAACCAGTCGCTGGCGGTCAGCGGCAGCGGCCGTTACGTCCGGATGTACGGCACCCAGCGCGGCACCGGCTACGGCTACTCGCTCTACGAGTTCCAGGTGTACGGCGCCGGCGGCTCGACCCCGCCCGGCGGCGACGGCTACGTCCCGGCGAACCCGCCGGTCACCGGTGTCGTCCCGTCCACCCAGGTGCCGCCGGCGACCAACCCGCCGACCACACACCACGAGTTCCAGATGAACTGCTCGGTCAGCCGGTCCAACCTGCCGGACGACCCGATCGTGTTCCCGGGCCTGCCGGGCGCCTCGCACTCGCACACGTTCATGGGCAACAACTCCACGAACGCGATGTCGACGCTGGGCAGCCTCCAGGCCGGCGGCACGTCGTGCATCACGCCGGGCGACAAGACCGGCTACTGGATGCCGACCCTGCTCAACGGCACCACCGCGGTGCAGCCGGCAGGCCGGCAGGTCATCTACTACAAGTCCGGCGTGATCGACTACCGCAGCGTGCGGCCGTCCCCGCCCGGGCTGCGGTACGTGGTCGGCAGCCCGAGCGCCACGCAGAGCGAGTTCCAGAACGCGCCCGGGGCGGTCGAGGGCTGGGAGTGTGGCGACAGCTCGTTCAACTGGGACTTCCCGGCCACCTGCCCGGCCGGCTCCCAGCTCAACATCCGCATGCAGGCGCCGTCCTGCTGGAACGGCCTCTACCTGGACACGCCGGACCACAAGAGCCACATGGCGTACCCGACGCTCGGGGTCTGCCCGGCCAGTCACCCGGTCGCGGTGCCGATGATCGAGTTCAAGATGGCGTTCCCGGTCAGCGGCAACATGGCCGACGTGCGGCTGTCGAGCGGGCGTGGCTACACGTTCCACTACGACTTCTACAACGTGTGGGACTCGCCGACGCTGGCCGCCCTGACCACCCACTGCATCAACGGTGGTCTCCAGTGTGACCCGCGCGGCTTCGACCTCTACAAGCCGGATCGCGGCGCGGCGCTGAACGAGAACTACGAACTGCCCCGATAACAGAAATTAGGAGCACTTATTTCACGGCCGGGGGGAGCTTCGGCAAAAGGGATTCGCGATCGCTGATCATTCGCTCCGCGAGTGCTTTGGTACGCGGTTCCACCCCGGCCGTGGTCTCGCTCTTCGCCAGCTTCACGCCCTGATCCAGATGGGCCCGCACCTGCTCGCGGAAGATCTGGTCGAACGCCGCCCCCTCGGCCGCGGCCGCCCGGGTCACCACCTCGGGCGTCACCATCCCCGGCATCGGCATGCCCTTGTGCGGGTTCTCGGCGGGCAGCCCGGCCGCGTCGTGGAGCGCCCGCAGCTCGGTCAGATCGCGCACGTTCACGTCGTTGACCTGCGAGGCGATGCCTTTCACGGCATTGTCCCGGCTCTGCTCGCCGACCAGCTCGAGCAGCGGGGTCAGTTCCTCGTTCATCGCGATGTTGATCTCGATCCAGGCGCGGTCGGTGCCACCGAACGAGGTGGACGGCGCGGCCGGAGGCGGTGGCACGGCCGGCGACGCGGGGGAGTCGCAGGCGCACAGTCCGGCCATCAGCAGAACCAGGGCGGGGGCAAGGGTACGGCGGGGCACAACGGGAGTCTCGGCCTTTTCCGGCGAACGTGTCAATGCGCGAGGCAATTTCCGGAACCG
Organism: Actinoplanes sp. NPDC089786; assembly: GCF_040684855.1. Lineage (NCBI taxonomy): Bacteria > Bacillati > Actinomycetota > Actinomycetes > Micromonosporales > Micromonosporaceae > Actinoplanes > Actinoplanes sp. NPDC089786. The sequence continues at coordinate 14,708 of NZ_JBFBGU010000019.1, read as the reverse complement.
TGGACGTATTGACGTCCTGCAACGTGCGGGAAACAATTGCCTTACCTGGGAGAGCGCTTTCCTAACCCCTCTTCTCCCCGCCGCCGTTCCCACGGCGAGATTGTTCCGTCCCCATGGCGGCCCGGCCCGTTTCCCCGCGGGCCGGGCCGCCACAGATCCCCACGACAGGCAGGATCATGACACCTGATCTCAGGCGGCGTACCCGCCGTACCCGCCGAACTCTCACCGCGGCCGCCGCCGGCCTCGCGACCGTGCTCGGCCTGACCATCGTCAGCGTCACCAGCGCGCAGGCCGCCGCCTGCGGCACCACCAACGTCGCCCTGAACAAGCCGGCCACGGCCAGCTCCAGCGAGGGCGCCGGCTACGCGGCCGGGCTGGCCGTCGACGGCAACACCGGCACCCGCTGGGCCAGCGCGTTCAGCGACCCGCAATGGATCCAGGTCGACCTGGGCAACACCGTCTCGCTCTGCCAGGTCGACCTGAGCTGGGAGGCGGCGTACGGCCGGAGCTTCCAGATCCAGACCAGCACCAACGGCACCGCCTGGACGAACATCTACTCGACGACCACCGGCACCGGCGGCACGCAGAACCTGACCGTCGCGGGTGAAGGCCGCTACCTGCGCGTCTACGGCACCGCCCGGGCCACCGGCTACGGCTACTCGCTGTGGGAGCTGAGGGCGTTCACCGGTGACGGCGGCCCGGCCAACCCGGACCCGGTCGAGCCGACCGACCCGCGCAACCCCAACTTCGGCCCGAACGTCAACGTCTACGACCCGTCGACGCCCACGGCCACCATCCAGAACCGGCTCAACCAGCTGTTCACCGCCCAGGAGCGCAACCAGTTCGGCCCCGAGCGGTACGCGGTCCTGTTCAAGCCCGGCACCTACACGGCCGACGTCAACCTGGGCTTCTTCGAGCAGGTGGCCGGGCTGGGGATGTCCCCCGACGACGTCAACCTCAACGGCCACGTGCGCGTCGAGGCGAACTGGATGAACGGCAACGCGACCCAGAACTTCTGGCGTACCGCGGAGAACCTGTCGGTGACCCTGCCCGCCGGCACCACCGTGGAGCGGTACGCGGTCTCCCAGGCCGCGCCGTACCGCCGCATGCACCTGCGCGGCGCGCAGAACCAGATCCAGCTGTGGAACGGTGGCGACGGCTGGTCGTCCGGCGGCCTGATGGCCGACACCAAGGTGGACGGTGCGGTCGTCTCCGGCTCGCAGCAGCAGTGGTACTCCCGCAACAGCGAGTTCGGCAGCTGGGCCGGCTCGGTCTGGAACATGGTCTTCCAGGGTGTGCAGGGCGCCCCGCCGCCGCACTTCCCGAACCCGTCACACACGGTGGTCAACACGACTCCGGTCGTACGCGAGAAGCCGTTCCTATATTTCGCCAACGGTGAGTACCGGGTCTTCGTGCCCGCGCTGCGGCAGAACAGCACCGGCACGAGCTGGTACAACAAGACCCCCGCGGGCGCCTCGATCTCGCTGGCCGACTTCTTCATCGTCCGGCCCGGCACGACCGCGGCGACCATCAACAACGCGCTGTCCCAGGGCAAGCACCTGCTGGTCACCCCCGGCACCCACCACGTCAACCAGACGATCAACGTGACCCGGGCCAACACGGTCATCCTCGGCCTGGGCCTGGCCACGTTCTTCGCCGACAACGGCGTCACCCCGCTGAAGATCGCCGACGTCGACGGCGTGAAGGTGGCCGGCATCATGTTCGACGCCGGCGCGGTCACGTCCCCGTCGCTCATGGAGGTCGGCGCCCCCGGCTCCAGCACCGACCACAGCGCCAACCCGACCTCGCTGCACGACGTCTTCTTCCGCATCGGCGGCCCCGGCGTCGGCAAGGCCACCAACACGCTCGTCATCAACAGCGACGACGTGATCGGCGACCACATGTGGCTGTGGCGCGCCGACCACGGCGACGGCGTCGGCTGGAACGTCAACACGGCCGATCAGGGCCTGATCGTCAACGGCGACGACGTCACCATGTACGGCCTGTTCGTCGAGCACTTCCAGAAGTACCAGACGGTCTGGAACGGCGAGCGCGGCCGGACCTACTTCTACCAGAACGAGATGCCCTACGAGATGCCCAACCAGGCCGCCTGGATGAACGGCTCCACCAGGGGTTACGCGGCCTACAAGGTCGCCGACCCGGTCAACGACCACCAGGCGTGGGGGCTGGGCAGCTACTGCGTTTTCACCCTCGACCAGTCGGTGGTCGGCGAACGCGCCTTCGAGGCCCCGGTCAAGCCCGGCATCAGATTCACCAACATGGTCACGGTGTCATTGGGCGGCCAAGGAACCATCAACCGCATCATCAACGACAAGGGCGCCCCGGCCGTCCGCGGAGCCGAAACCCAATATCTGACGACAGGTCCATAACCAAGATCAAGATTCGGTCGTGGCGGGGGCAGTGGTTCAGACCGCTGCTCCCGCCGAGGTCGGTCCGGGTGGCCGCACGCTTCGCTTCCGCGGCCACCCTCCCTGCGACGTGCGCCCTCCTTCGTGGCGTGAGTGCGTCTGCGGTTAGCGCGGCACCACACCGACCACGCTCGTGGTTACGGCTGTGTACTCGGCGACCGTGCCGGTCGGCAGGCCCGCCCACATCTCGGTTCCGGGCCTGGTGAGCACCAAGCGTTGGCCGATGAGCCGGCCGGTGTCCGGGTCGATGACGATCTCGTGCCGCAGGCCGTCCTCGGTGATGCCCAGCCCGACGCCGTGGCGGCCGTCGAGGTTCACGGTGTCCGAGGTGAGGTGGAGGCCGGGCACGTTCTCCAGGGCCCGGAAGAGGTTTGCCCGCACCGAGGCCGGCGCGTCGGCGGTGAGCACGCCGGCCGCCATCGGGAGCATGTCCGCGCGCCCGCCGAGGTTGTCGTCCTCGAGTCGCTTGTAGAGCTTGGCCGGATCGGTCGGCAGACCGGCCAGGAAGCGTGGCGTCGGCTCATACCAGTCGCCCGGACGCTGGTCGCAGCTCGGGCGCTCGGTGGTCTCGCCAAGCCGGCCGTTGTCGCTCGGGTAGTCGCCGCAGGGCCCGGCCTCCCGGGTGCGTCCCGGAATGCTCCGGAGCCCCCCGTCACCCTCGCGGCGCACGAGTTCGTCGTCGCCGACCAGCCACTGTGTCTTGCCGGTGACCGTGGTGACCTTGACCCACTCGTGAGAGCGCTCGTGCGGGACCCAGGTCTCGTAGATGGTCTCCTGCAGCTGAGCCAGACTCTTCCCGCCGCGGGTCTGTGCCGCGCCCAGCGCCCACTCGTGCTTCTCGGTGTAGAAGTACTGCCCGGGCGCCGTCGGACCGCCCGTGGTGGCCGCGGCCGCCCGGTCGAGCTGCGCGACCGCCGCGGCGCTGGGCCGCGCCGCCGCACGTGGTTGTTGGCCAGGTTGGTGGCGATCCCGTAGAGCCACGCCCGCGCCGAGCCCCGCCGCGCGTCGAAGCCCCCGCGCAACGCCGCCACGAACGTGTCCCCGACCAGGTCGTCGGCGGCCACACCGACCCGGCGCGCCAGATAGCGGTGCAGTTCGTCGGCGTGCCGTTCGAAGAGCACGCCGACGTCGGCGTCGACCTTGTTGACAGTCATCACCATTGTTCTTGGTCGCGGCCGGGCGGGGCGTTCACGCCGGCGGGGTCACCTGGGTCCGCCACATCCAGCGGCGGGGCGGGACGTCGGAGAAGCCGGCCCGGGCGTACACGTCGTGGGCGTCAGTCGTGGCCAGCACCATGGTGCGGATGTGCTGGTCGTCCAGGTGGGCGCAGACCTGCTGGGTCATCCAGGTGCCGATGCCACGGCCGCGGGCGGCCCGGTCGACGAACACGTCGGCCAGGTACGCGAACGTCAGCCCGTCGGTCACCACGCGGGTGAACGCCACCTGGCCGGTATCGGAGTAGACGCCGTACGGGCGGGACGCGGCGACGATGCCGCGCGTCTGTTCCGCGGTGCGGTCGAGGGCCCACCACGCGTCGGTGGAGAGCCAGCGATGCACGCGGTCCAGGTCGATGGCGTCACGGTCGTCGGTCAGCAGCAGGCCGTCATCACGGCGGACGGAGAACACCCTGACATTCAAGACAACCGGTCGATCACGGTCGGGATCGGCCCCGCGGGTTCAGACGAGGAACGAGTCGGCGGCGACGAACCGGGCGGCGAGAGCGGACATCTCGTCGTCCGGGCGTTCGCTCAGGGCGCGGACCGTGCCGGCCAACATGTCGGCCACCTGGATCTGCGGGCAGTCCTCGATGGCCACGAACCGCAGACCGGTCATCAGCCCGTCGCACTGCTCGCGGATCAGCTCGACCCGGCGCTCGGGCAACATGATCTGGCGGTCGTGCACGACGGTGGCCGGGCCCCAGCGCTTCACGGCCGAGATCAGTGCGGGCATCAGCGGGTCGAGGACCGAGTTGGCCACCCGGTCGGTGGCCAGCCACTCGCGGAACAGCTCGGCCCGCTCGCGACCGGCATCATCCAGGCCGGATACCCGGAAGAACTCGTCGACCACGCCGGGCTGGTCCTTGCCGCGCAGCATGTCGTTGGCGGCGGCCAGCACGTAGGGCGAGTGGTCCAGCGACTCCACCGGAATGTCCAGCAGTGAGGCGGTGCGGGTGGCCACCCAGTGGGCCTTGTCCAGCAGGAAGACGCTGCCGAGGCCGGCCACGGGGCCGTCGGGCGAGAGGAACCAGCGCAGCGTCGGCCGGTGCTTCTCGCGCAGCAGGTGACCGGCCCGGTAGGAGGTCGCCGGGGACTTCACCCGGGAGCGGAGCGAAGCCAGCAGGGCGGCCGCGTCGGCGTGGGACATGAGAACGGAGGCGTGCGCGAACAGCGGCTTCGTGGAGTCGATGAGCTTTTCGCCCTCGTACCCCGACTCGTCGCAATATACGAAGCGCACGCCTCCCTTCTACCGTTCGGCTAGCTGCGATACACACCCATTTCCCAGAGCGAGTAGCCGAAGCCGGTCGCCCGGGTGGTGCCGTTGACCCGGACGTACCGCCCGGAGCCGGTGATGTTCAGCGAGTCGAACCCGCCGTCGCCGCTGGTCGTCGAGTAGACGTTGGTCCAGCTGTTGCCGTCGGCCGAGGTCTGGATCTGGTACGAGCTCGCGTACGCCGCCTCCCACGCCAGCTGCACGTGGTTGAACGACTGCACCGAGCCCAGGTCGACCTGGAGCCACGCGGTGTCCAGCCACTCCGACGCCCACCGGGTCCCGTAGTCGCCATCCACCGCGTACGCCGGCAGCTGCGGCCCGTTCGTGCCGGTCGGCTGGTACGTCGACGCGGTCGCCGGCCGGCCGCGGGACAGGTTGGTGCCGGGCACGGTCGGCGGGACGACCCGGAACGACCGCTGCTCGATGCCGACGTTGCCCTGGCCGTCGAACGCGTACACGTACACCTTCCAGACGCCCAGCTGCTCGGGCGCCCGTACCGTGAAGCTGTTGCCGTTCTGGGTGAACGACAGGTTCTTCAGGCCGGTGCTGCCGGTGATGTGCTTGTCGCCGGCCATCAGGTTGTAGCGGATCAGGTCACCCTGCGGATCGCCGGCGGTGACACCGACGGTGAAGGTGCCGCCGGCCGGGACCGCGGTGGGTGAGCTGACCGACATCGCGGTGATCTCCGGCGGGGTGTTGGGCGCGGCCTGCCCGGTGTACGCCTGCCGGAGCGCGTGGTAGCCGAGCCGCCGCCAGCCGCCGGTGGTGGTGTTCAGCCACACGCCGCCGAAGTCGTTCTCCAGCCCGTAGTGGAACTCGGTCGCGCCCAGCGCCACGCCCGGGTGCCCCTTGATCGCGTTCCAGCTGTCCGTGTAGCCCTGCCGCTTCTGCAGGTCGGTCGGCTCGGTCGGCACCCCGTTGGCGTCGTTGGGCACCTCCCACTCGCCGTCCGGGCCGCCTTCGGTGAGCACGTACGGCTTGGTGTAGCCGCCGGCGATCCAGTCCCGCTTGATCGTGTCGACCGCGCCGTACGAGTTCACCGCGAGCAGGTCGAGCGCGGGGGAGTACTGCTTGTAGTAGGTCCAGGCCTGGGTGTACGCGTCGGTCGAGGTGACCGGGTGGTTCGGGTCGGCGGCGTGGATGGCCACCGCGACCTCGTTGACGAACCGGGCGTACGCCACCCGCCGCGCCTCGACCACGTCGGTCGCGAGCCCGTGGTCCTGCATGGTCAGGATGACCTCGTTGCCGACGTCCCACATCAGCACGCCCTGGCGGTTCTTCAGCGCGTTGACCCGGTTGACGATCTCGGTCTTGGCGGCGTTCTTGTACGCGGTGTCGTTGACGTAGTCGGCGCCCTGGTTGAGCCAGTGCCCGACGATCACCTTGATGCCCTGCTGGGCCGCTCGGTCGAGCAGCGCCGGCGTGTTCGCGTCGTCCACGCCCCAGGTGCGGATCGTGTTGACGCCCATGTTCTTCAGGTCGCGCGTGTAGCCGTCGGCGGCCGCCTGCGGCGGACCGTACGTGATGCCCTTGATCTCGTAGGGCGCGCCGTTGACCTGGAGCTGCCAGGTGCCCTGCGAGCCGGTGACCCGGACCGTGCTCGGCCCGGCCGGCGTCGCCGGGTCGGTCATCGCGGCCGGTGTCGTCCCGGTCGCCCGGCTGACCGTCACCGAGTCGACGCTGAGCACGCCGCCGCTGGTCGTCTCGGCGGTCGGGGTGGTGCGCCCGGCGATCGCGTTCGGCAGCGAGCCGCCGATGGCCAGGTCGAGCCGCAGGTAGAAGCCGTGCTGCACGGCCGCCGCCCACGCGGTCACGCCGACCTGCGACTCGCGGACCACCCAGGTCTGCCGCCCGTCCAGGGAGAACCGGACCTCCTCGTCGGTCTTGGTGCGGTCGATCACCTGGGCGAACTCGTGATAGCCGGTGGCGCAGCCGGTGCACGAGGCCAGCCCGCTGGACCGGCCGTTGTACTCGGCGCAGGGTCCGTCCGGGGCGGTGCCGCAGTGCAACGTCTGGGCCAGCTGACCGCGGCCGTTGACGTCGACCATGATGTCGGTCTCGCCGACGCCCGGCCAGTTGTTGAAGTTGCCGCGGTACGCCGCGCCGGTCGCCCGGAACCCCGGCCAGTAGCCGAGCCCGTTGCCGACGTTCGGCTGCTTGAGCACCGCCGCGAACTTGATCATCTCGCCGCGCTGCGGGGTGAAGTCGGTGCGCTGGGTCTCGAGGCGGCCGGACGTCCACCGGCCGGCGCCGTCCCGCAGCGCGGTGATGTTCAGCTTGCCCCCGCCGTCGAGCGACACGTTGGCGGTGGCGTTGCTGGCCGTCTCGACCGAGCCGGTGCCCCAGTTCGCGGCGCCGCCCGGGTACTGCGTGCCGGTGCGCATCAGCCAGTTCGCCGCGGCCGGGCTGGTGCCGGCCGGCCCGTCGAAGGTGTCCTGCCAGACGTTGGTCCAGCCGGGCTCCGGGTCGGGCGTCGGCGTGGTGCCGCCGGTCGAGCCGTAGACCTCGAACTCCCACAGCGAGTAGCCGTAGCCGGTGCCGCGGGCGGTGCCGTTCATGCGCACGTAGCGGCCGCTGCCGGTGACGTTGAGGGTGTCGGTGCCGCCGGTGCGGCCGGTCTGGGTGGAGATGGTGGTCCAGGCGGTGCCGTTGGCCGAGGTCTGGATCTGGTACGCGCTGCCGTACGCGGTCTCCCAGCGCAGCACGACCTGGGTGATCGTCGCGGTGGCGCCGAGGTCGACCTGGAGCCACTGGGGATCGCTGAACTGGCTCGACCATCGGGTCGCGGTGTTGCCGTCGACGGCGTTGGCCGCGACGACGTCGTTGCCCTCGGCCGACGAGGCGGTGGCGGGCTTGCCCTGGGAGATGAGGGGATCGGCGGCCCGGGCGGCCGTGGGGACGGCCAGCCAGGCGGCGAGAACGGTGAGGACGATGCTTCGCTCGAGGAATTTCCGGCGGCGGGGATGCATGGGGACTCCTTCTCAGCGCTCGGGGAAAGCGCTCTCCATGGTGGCCGCAGTGTTACGCGTGAGTTTCGCCCCTGTCAATGCCTGGCCGGGTGTATGCGGGTAAAACGGGCGCTCATCTCGCTTCTTGGAAAGCGCTCTCCAAGTGTCGGGAGTGGCCCGTCGGAGGCCACGTCCCCGGCCGGGGGTTAGATTCAGCGGGTGGGTGACCTGTTCGGTGCGGCCGGTGCGCTGCGTGAGCTCTACGCCGGCACCGATTGGGCGGCCACCTCGCTGGGTCCGGTCGAGTCGTGGAGCCCCACGCTGACCACCACCCTGCGGACGACGTTCCACACCCGGTTCCCGGTGGCGCTGTTCTGGGGGCCGGAGTTCGCGCTGCTCTACAACGAGGCGTACGCGCCGATGATCGCGGACAAGCACCCGGCCGCCCTCGGCACCCCGGCGCGCGGCGTCTTCCCGGAGATCTGGGAGACCATCGGGCCGATGCTGGAGGCGGCGGCCAAGGGCGGCGACGGCACCTGGGTCGAGAACCTGCGGCTGCTCATGAACCGGCAGGGCTTCCTCGAGGAGACCTACTTCACCTTCTCCTACTCGGCCGTGACCAGCCCGGCCGGGCAGGTCGAAGGGGTCATGGACATCGCCGCCGAGACCACCGCCCAGGTGATCGGCACACGCCGGCTGCACCTGCTGCGCCGGCTCGGCGACGCCCTGGCCGGGGCCGAGCGCCGGGCCGACCTGATCGACCGAGCCCTGCCGGTGCTCCGCTCGGCCGAGAGTGATCTCGCCTCGGTCGTGCTGATGGTCCCGGCCTCCGACGAGCCGGCCACCACCTTCGAACCGCTGACCGCGCCGCCCGACATGCTCACCGTCCTGCCCGACGACACCGGCGCCAGCGTGCACTTCCGGCTGGCCGACCCGGCCGCCGGCGACGACGACAGCGTGCTGATCGCCCGGCTCAGCCCCCACCTGACCATGGACGACGCCTACCTGGGCTTCATCCGGCTGCTCGGCCGGACACTGACCCAGGCGCTGGGCCGGATCCGGGCCCGGCACACCGACCGGCTGCTGGTCTCGATGGAGCGGGCGATGTCCGAGGCGCTCCAGCAGAGCCTGCTCACCCAGCCCGCGCAGCCCGAGCACACCCAGGTCGCCGTGCGCTACCTGTCGTCGATCGCCCAGGCGCACATCGGCGGCGACTGGTACGACGCCTTCCAGCTGCCCGACGGCACGCTCACCGTGGCCGTCGGCGACGTCTCCGGCCACGATCGGTCGGCCGCGGTGGCGATGGCCCAGATCCGCAACGTGCTGCGCGGGATCGCCTTCACCGTGCGTACGCCGCCGTCCCGGATCCTCACCGACCTCGGCGCGGCCATGGCCGGGCTGCCGGTCCACGCGTTCGCCAGCGTCGTGCTCGCGCAGATCGAGGTCGGTGCGGGCGTGCGGACCCTGCGCTGGTCGAACGCCGGCCACCCGCCGCCGGCGCTGCTGGGTCCCGACGGGAGCGTCCGGCTGCTGGAGACGCCGGGGGAAACCCTTCTGGGGGTACGCGCGGGCGTCGCACGCACCGACCACACGATCGCCCTGGAACCGGGCGCGGCGGTCGTCTTCTACACCGACGGGCTCATCGAACGGCGCCGCGCCGACCTGGACGAACGGCTGCGCCACCTGGCCGTCGCGCTGACCGACCGGCAGCACCTGGACGCCGAGCAGCTCTGCGACCACCTGCTCGAATCCTTCTCCGGCGACGCCGAGGACGACATCGCCATCACGGTCGTCAAGGCGGTGTCGGCGTAGCTCCGGCCGGAACGGGTACTGACCCGGGCATGGATCCGCTCCGGTTGACCTTCGAGCACAGTGCCGACTGTGCGTCCCTCCGGAGCGAAGCGCGGCTCGTCCTCGGTCAGTGGCACAGCTCCGACCTGGTCGACGACGCCCTGCTGGTGATCACCGAACTGGTCGAGAACGTCGTGCAGCACACCGGCGACGGCGGCCGGCTGACCATGCGCCGCCACCACGACGCGGTCCGCATCGAGGTGGCCGACAGCAGCCCCGAGCTGCCGCGCGTCTTCGGCCCCGACCCGCGCCGCATCGGCGGCCGCGGGCTGCTCCTGGTCGCCGCGCTGACCCGCGAGTGGGGAACCCACCACCAGGACAACGGCAAGGTCGTCTGGGCCGACATCCCGGTCTCCCGCCACCCGTAGAGCGAGTCTCATGCTCCGCGTCCGGCATGTGCGCCCGGCTTGGAGAGAAAGAACGTTCGGGTTTGATCTGGTTTGATCTGCGGCTTCAGCCGCGGAACCAGGCACGGACCTGGAGCCCGCGGGAGCATGCGGTCTGGACCACGACGGACGTGGGAAAATCCAGATCTTGAACTGGTTCTTGAATTTCGGTCCCGAATTCTTGTCGGCGCGATGTCGAGACCACCCCGCCCGCTCCGACCACGGGTGACGGAACAACGAAGGGACTGCGATGAAGTACATGCTGATGATGTTCGGTGACAGCTCGACGATGATGGAGGATCACGACACCCAGTGGGTGCGCGACATGATCCAGTTCATGGAGAGCTTCAACCAGGAGGTCAACGCCTCCGGTGAGTGGGTCTTCGCCGAAGGGCTCGCCGACCCCACCACGGCCAAGACACTGAGCCTGAGCGGCGGGCAGGTGGTGGTCACCGACGGGCCGTTCGCCGAGGCCAAGGAGTCGCTCGCCGGGTTCTGGATCTGGGACGTCAAGGACGAGGCCCGCGCGATCGAGCTGGCGTCGAAGATCCTGCCGTGGGCGCAGCGGGTCGAGCTGCGTGAGGTCCCGGCGGGGCCGCCCGAGGTCTGAGCGCGTGGAGATCGAAACGACGCTGCGCGAGCTGGCGCCCCAGGTCCTGGGTGCGCTGGCCCGGCGGTACGGGCAGTTCGACGCGGCCGAGGACGCGATGCAGGAGGCGCTGCTCGCCGCGGCCACCCAGTGGCCGGTCGAGGGGATGCCCGGCAACCCGCGGTCGTGGCTGCTCGCGGTGGCCGGGCGCCGGCTGGTCGACGAGTTCCGCAGCGAGTCGGCCCGGCGCAAGCGGGAGGAGAACGAGTTCCTGCTGCAGCCGCCGCCGGCTCCCGGTGACCAGGTCAGCGCCACGGATGACACGCTCACGCTGCTGTTCCTCTGCTGCCACCCGTCGCTGTCGCCGCCCTCGCAGCTGGCGCTGACCCTGCGGGCGGTCGGTGGTCTCAGCACGGCCGAGATCGCCAAGGCGTTCCTGGTGCCCGAGGCGACGATGGCCCAGCGGATCAGCCGGGCCAAGGCCACGATCAGGAAGAGCGGGCTGGGGTTCGAGATGCCGCCGGCCGGCGAGCGCGCCGAGCGGCTGCGGGTCGTGCGGCAGACGCTCTACCTGGTGTTCAACGAGGGCTACACGACCAGCGGCGGGCCCGACCTCAAGCGGGACGACCTGACCGTGGAGGCGATCCGGATCACCCGGATGTTGCGCTCGCTGACCCCGGACGACGTGGAGACCGGCGGGCTGCTCGCGTTGATGCTGCTCACCGACGCGCGGCGGGACGCGCGAACCGACGCCCAGGGCGCGCTGGTGCCGCTGCACGAGCAGAACCGTTCGGTGTGGGACGCGGCGCAGATCGCCGAGGGGGTGGCGCTGGTCTCGGCCTGCCTGGGCAAAGGGCCGGTGGGGCCCTATCAGCTCCAGGCCGCGATCGCCGCCCTGCACGACGAGGCGGCGACCGCGGACGACACCGACTGGCCCCAGATCCTCGCCCTCTACGAAGTGATCGAGCGGCTCGCCCCGGGACCGATCGTCACGCTGAACAAGGCGGTCGCGATGGGCTGGGCGCGCGGGCCGCTGGCCGGGCTGGCGGTCCTCGGCTCGGTCGACGGCGACGAGCGGCTGTCGGGCAACCACCGGGTCGACGCGGTGCGGGCCCACCTGCTGGAACGGGCCGGCGACCGGGCCGGCGCCCACGACGCCTACGTGCGGGCCGCCGCGCTCACCACCAGCGTCCCCGAGCAGCGGTACCTCACGCTGCGCGCATCTCTTACAACGCCCGAACACGGAGAACCGGCAAGATAGGTGCCGTGACGGAAAAGGGGCTCGTGCTGGTCGTCGAGGACGAGCGGCCGATCGCCGACCTGGTCCGGCTCTACCTGGCCCGGGAGGGCTTCGGCGTGCACGTCGAGCACGACGGCACGGCCGGGCTGGCCGCCGCCCGCCGGGTGCGCCCGGTCGCGGCCATCCTCGACATCGCGCTGCCCGGGCTGGAGGGCACCGAGATCTGCCGGCGGATGCGGGCCGACGGCGACTGGACGCCGGTCATCTTCCTCACCGCCCGCGACGACGAGGTCGATCGGATCCTCGGGCTCGAGCTGGGCGCCGACGACTACGTGACCAAGCCGTTCAGCCCGCGCGAGCTGGTCGCCCGGGTCAAGGCGCTGCTGCGGCGCGCGGCCGGTCCGGACCAGGGCGAGCGGGTACGCACGCTCGGCCCGCTCACCCTCGACCCCGGCCGGCGTCTCGTCACCGTCGAAGGCGCGCCGCTGTCCCTCACCCCGACCGAGTTCGACCTGCTCGGGCACCTGCTCGGGCGGCCCGGCCGGGTGTTCACCCGGGAGGAGCTACTGGCCTCGGTGTGGGGCTACGCGTCGCACGCCGGCACCCGGACCGTGGACGTGCACGTCGCCCAGGTGCGGGCCAAGCTGGGCGGGGCGGCCGGGCTGATCCGCACCGTACGCGGGGTCGGCTACACCGCCGATGTTTAACGTCTTCCGCACGCTCACCGCCCGGGTCGTGCTGGTCACGGCCGCGACCGCGGTGATCGCCGTGATCATCACCGCGCTGGTCGCCGTGCCCCTGGCCGTCAACGCGGTGAACCGGCAGGCCCGCGCCGAGCTGAACGAGCGGGCCGGCCTGGCCGTCGAGCTGCTCCCGGTCCGCCCGGCCGCCCGCGAGCGCATCGTGCGCGACCTGCGCCGCGACGGCATCTCGGTCTACCTGATCCGGCGCGGCGTCGTCGACACGCCCGGCCTGCCCCAACGGATCGTCCAGCTCGTGTCCGAGGGCGACGAGGTCGACACCCGCGGCCGGGTCGGCGGCCGGGCCGTGTTCATCGTCGGCCGCCCGATCACCGGCCAGAGCAGCGGCGTCATCCTCACCAAGCCGGTCGCCTCGGGCGTCGCCGGCGGCCTGCTCGGCGCGGTGTGGTTCCCGCTCGCCGCCGGCCTGCTCGGTGGCCTGCTGGCGGGCGCGCTGCTGGCCCGGCTGACCGTCCGCCCGATCCGCCGCGCCGCCGTCGCCGCCGGTCACCTCTCGGCCGGCGACCGCTCGGTCCGCCTGGTCACCGAGGGCCCGGCCGAGGCCGCCGAGCTGGCCACGGCGTTCAACCGGCTGGCCAGCGCGCTCCAGATCAGCGAGGGCCGCGAGCGCGACTTCCTGCTCAGCGTCTCGCACGAGCTTCGAACACCCCTTTCCACCATCCGCGGGTACGCCGAAGCGCTCGCCGACGGTGTCGTCGGCGCGGACGGCGCCCCCAAGGCCGGCGCGACCATGCTCGCCGAGGCCGACCGCCTGGACCGCCTGATCTCCGACCTGCTCGTGCTGTCCCGCCTGGAGGCGGCCGACCTCCCGCTGGACATCGTCGAGGTGGACCTGACCGACCTGATCCGTACGGCCGGCGAGGCGTGGGCGCCGCGCTGCCTCCCCGACGGCCCCGCCCTGCGCACCGAACTGCCCGCCCACCCCGTGCTGGTGAGCACCGACCCGGGCCGCATACGCCAGGTGGTCGACGGCCTGTGCGAGAACGCGCTGCGCGCCGTGCCCCAGGGCGCCCCGCTGATCCTGGCCGTGCGGGCCACTCCGGCCGGCGGCGTCATCGAGGTGCGCGACGGCGGTCCCGGCTTCACCGACGAGGACCTCGCGGTGGCCTTCCAGCGCGGCGCCCTGCACCAGCGCTACCGGGGGATCCGCAAGGTCGGCAGCGGCCTCGGGCTGGCCCTGGCCTCGCGGCTGGTCGGACGCCTGGGCGGCACGATCACCGCGGGTCACGCCCCCGAGGGCGGCGCCCAGTTCACCGTGACCCTCCCGCAGCTCCCTTACGGAACCCGAACATTGCCCTGACCCGGCCTTCGCCGTCCCGGCGGAGAGTTGTCGGCATGACTCGCACCCGCTTTGCTCTGAGCACACCCACGCATCACCGCCGCCGCGCGGCGCTGACCGCGACCGCGCTCGGGCTCGCCGCCGTGCTCGGCCTGTCTGCCTGTGCCGCCGGGCCGGCCCCGAACGCCGCCCCCGCCGCGGTCGCGGACTCCCTCGACGCCTCACTGGGTGACGAGGTCGCCGCCCTCGAGGCCGTCGGCTACCAGACCGAGCTCGCGCCCGACCCGTCGCCGTCCTCGTCGGCGGCGGCGCCGGACCGCAAGGCGAAGCGCCAGGAGCGCCGGGTCGCCGCCCGCAAGTTCCTGCGCAAGAACACCCTGCACGGCGAGATGACGGTGCAGGGCAAGGACGGCGTGAAGACCGTCGTGGTGCAGCGCGGCACGGTCACCGCCACCGACGGCAAGACCCTGACCGTCAAGTCGACCGACGGCTTCACGCTGACCTGGACCGTGGCCTCCGACCTGCGGGTCGTCCAGGACCGCAAGAAGGCCGACGCGAGCGCGATCAAGAACGGCGGCACGGTCGGCGTGGCCGGCGCCAAGGACGGTTCGGCCACCACGGCGCGGCTGGTGGCCATCGGCTAACTCGAAAATCGACCGTGACCAGATACGCGGCAGCATCCCGCGGCGCGAAGCGGCGTGGGATGGGTCTTGGTTGAAGCGGTGACTTATGCGG
>NZ_JBFBGU010000018.1:42234-204416 GCF_040684855.1 Actinoplanes sp. NPDC089786 | reverse complement strand
GTACGGATCAAGGAGACACGACGTCAGCGAGCGACCAACACCCATTTTCAGCCCGGAACGGGCCACCTCGCCAGAGGCGACAGGGACTAGCCCCGCGAGGACGCGCGCGGGTTAGCCCGGCCGAGCGGAAGGGACGCGGTCCCGCCAAGCTGGAGGAAAGCCGGACAACGCATCCAAAGGCGACGAAGCGGGGACCAACCAGGGGTGAGAATCACGCCGGACGTCGGGTAGCGCAAATAGGGCCGGAGTGGAGGTCAGCCGGAGTGGCGGTCAGTCAGCCGGCGCTCTGCTCGGCGATCTCGCGGGCGCGGTCACGGGCCGCTTCGAGGGCGGCGAGCATGGCCGCGCGTACCCCGTGATTCTCCAGCTCGCGGATGGCCGAGATGGTCGTGCCCGCGGGTGAGGTGACCGCCTCGCGCAGCTTCACCGGGTGTTCGCCGGAGTCGCGCAGCATGATCGCCGACCCGATGGCGGTCTGCACGATCAGCTCGTGGGCCACCTGCCGGGGCAGCCCGAGCAGGATGCCCGCGTCCACCATGGCCTCGACCAGCAGGTAGAAGTAGGCCGGGCCCGAGCCGGAGAGCGCGGTGACCGCGTCCTGCTGGGACTCGGGCACCCGGATGACCGAGCCGAGCGGCCGGAACATGTCCTCGGCGATCTCCAGGTGTGACGCGGTCGCGTGCGGACCGGCCGAGATCGCGGTCATGGCCTGGTCGACCACCGCCGGGGTGTTGGTCATGACCCGTACCACCGGGGTGCCCTCGGGCAGCCGATCGGCGAAGAACTTGGTGGGCAGGCCGGCGCAGAGCGAGACGACCAGCTTGCCCGGCGGGATCGCGGCCCGGATCTCGTCGAGCAGCGTCCCGGCGTCCTGCGGCTTCACCGCGATGGCCAGGATGTCCGCCTCCTGCACGGCAGTCACGTTGTCGACCACCCGGACGCCGTAGCGTTCGTGCAGCTCCTTGCCCCGCTCGGCCCGACGGGCGGTGATCAGCAACTCGGACGCCGGCCGCCCGGCCCTGAGCAGTCCGCTCACAACCAGCTCGCCGATCTTCCCAGTGCCAATCACCGCAACCGTCATGAAACCCCTCCGAAGAGATCACCCGCCGACGAAGCCCAGCCCCTGCAGTAGAGACCAGCCCAACCTGCCGCCCGGCACCCGAATGCCCAAGTTCTCCCCGCGCAAATAGGGCCGGAGTGGCGGACAGCTCAGCTGCCGAAGAAGACTTCGGCCTCGTCGTACCGCTCGATCGGGACGGTCTTCAGCTCGCCGGTGCCGTCGGCCAGCGGAACCCGCGCGATGTCGGTGCCGCGCAGGGCCATCATCTTGCCGAAGTCGCCCTCGTTGACGGCGTCGATCGCCTGCAGGCCGAAGCGGGTGGCGAGCACCCGGTCGAACGCGGTCGGCGTGCCGCCGCGCTGGATGTGACCGAGGACGACCGTGCGGGCCTCCTTGCCGGTCTTCTCCTCGAGCTGCTCGGCCAGCCACTGGCCGATGCCGCCCAGGCGCACGTGACCGAACGAGTCCTTCTCCTGGCTGACCAGCTGCATCTGGCCCTCGAGCGGCTGCGCGCCCTCGGCGACCACGACGATCGGCGCATACTCGACCTGGAAGCGTTTGGTCACGTAGGTCGCGACCTGCTCCACGTCGAAGTTGCGCTCGGGCAGCAGGATCACGTTCGCGCCACCGGCCAGGCCGGCGTGCAGCGCGATCCAGCCGGCGTGCCGGCCCATGACCTCGACGACCAGCGTGCGGTGGTGCGACTCGGCGGTGGTGTGCAGCCGGTCGATCGCCTCCATCGCGATGTTCACCGCGGTGTCGAAGCCGAACGTGTAGTCGGTCGCGTTCAGGTCGTTGTCGATCGTCTTCGGCACGCCGACAACATTCACGCCCAGGTCGAACAGCTTGGTGGCGACGCCGAGGGTGTCCTCGCCGCCGATCGCGACCAGCGCGTCGACGCCCTGGTCGGCCAGGTTCTGCTTGATCCGCTCGACGCCACCCTCGATCTTGAACGGGTTGGTGCGCGAGGAGCCGAGGATGGTGCCGCCGCGCGGCAGGATGCCACGCACCTCGGCGATGCCGAGCGGCTTCGTCAGACCCTCGAGCGGGCCCTTCCAGCCGTCCCGGAACCCGACGAACTCGTGTCCGTACGTGGCGACGCCCTTGCGCACCACCGCCCGGATCACCGCGTTCAGACCGGGGCAGTCGCCGCCGCCGGTGAGCACGCCGATACGCATGATGACTCGTCCTTCCAAAGATGGAACGCGAGACGCCCGGCACGCCTCCTCGACATTTCGGCAACGTTGCCGTTCCGGGGGCCCGGGGCCGCATGCGCACTGTAGTGGGCGTCACGACCCCGGATCAAAACGGCCCGTCGTTCATCTTCTGCCAGCGGGCAAGATTATGTTTCGCGTCCACCAAAGCGTCATGTCGGCCGGTCGCGGTGGGTAACGGCGGCCGCCCCCGATCGTCCCAGAGCTGGCGGAGATCCTTGGTGAAACGCGGGATCTCCCGGGGCAGGGCCGGCATCGCGCCCCAGAGCTGGGCCAGCGCCACGTGGTCGTACGCCGCGTACCAGGCCCAGAGCTCGATCTGCTCGTCGCGGCCCTTCACCGGTTCCATCAGGAAGGCGTGCAGGTCGTCGCGGATCCGCTCGCGGGAGCGCCAGGCCGGGTCGGCCGGGCTGGGCAGCTTGTCGAGCACGTTGCGGCGCACCCAGGGCACGGCCCGGGTGTCGTCGAACTGGGTGGAGACCGCGTAGAACTCGCGGCCGAACTCGTCGACCACGCCGATCGAGACGAGGTCGACCAGGCGGCCGTCCTCGATGAACTCGCAGTCGTAGAAATAGCGGTAGACCATCGGGTCCATCCTCGCCCATGGCTAAAGGCCGGGTGACTCCAGGGCCTCCCGTGCGGTCGCGAGCGCCCGGCGCGCCTCCGCCGGGCACGCCCCGCCACCGGCGAGCTGCCGCGCCGACCAGTCCGCCTGCACCGCCCAGCGGAACCGGATCAGCACCGGCAGCGCGGCCTCCACCTCGTCGCGGTGCACCGGCCCGGCGGCCAGGTAGCCGTCCAGGAACTCGGCGGCGGCGGGCGGGCCGCCGGCGTACACCACGGCCGCGGCGACGTCGTAGGCCAGTGGTCCGGTGCCGCTCGCGCCGCAGGTGAACAGGCCGGCCCGCCCGGTGTCCGGGTCGACCACGAAGCCGGCCGGGGCCGGGTCGCCGTGCAGCACGCCGTAGGTGAGGCGGTCGGTGACGGTGAGCCGGACGGCGGCGTTGACCGCGTCGGTGACCGCGGGGCGCAGCCACGGCTCGGCGCCCAGGTGCGGCGCGTCCAGGTCGATCAGCTGCCAGGCGCGCAGGCCCGGGTGGTGGAACCGCTGGAGCACCCGGTGCATGGCGCCGAGCCGGTCGCCCCACCACTGCTGGTCGACCGGGTCGCAGCCGGCCAGGGACCGGCCCGGCACGCGGTGCGAGACGGAGAGGACGCCGGTCGAGGTGGTCGCGGTCAAGGCCCCGGCGAGGGTACGGACGGGAGCGCCGACCGCGATCCCCCAGTCGCGCAGGTGTTCCGCCGCGGCCAAGCCGGCCTCCACCGGGCGGGCGGCATAATCGTCGACCAGCCGGCACACGTACCGCTCGTCGCCGGCGAGCACCTCCCAGGCGCAGGACATCTGACCCCACTCGAGGGCGGTGATCCGGCTCGGCGCGAGATGCCAGTGATCACGCAGAAGGGATCGAAGGAGGTCGTCGTCCGGCACGGCGGAGGATTATTCCGGCACGCCGCGTACATCCGACGGACACCGTGGGCGACAATCACGCTTCGCGATTGTCGTCTATACAGAAAGCGATTGCTGGAGCATGATCGGAGGGGGACAGCGCCTCGCGACGCGAATTTTGCAACTGACGTATCACGTGGCACCCCGGGCGCTCTTCATGCTATGAGTGATCGTCGCTCATCGGGATGGCGTCCCCCGAGCAGCGCGATCAAGGCCCTGACCGGGGAGGATGGAGTCGTGGACCATCGCCTGCCGGATCCCGGTGATCCGCTGGCCAGCGTGGATATGTTCGCCGGCCTCGAACCAGAGGTACGCGCCCGTGTACTGGGTGCGGCGGTTCCGCGCACCTATCGCAAGGGCCAGATTCTTTTTGTGGAGCATGACCCTGGCGAATCATTGATCATCCTCAAGCGTGGGGCGGTCGCCGTCTTCCGCACCGCACCCTCAGGCGAACGCGCGGTGCTCACCGTGGCGCGCCCACCCGATGTCCTGGGCGAAGTCTCGCTGCTCGACGCGTCGACCCGGTCCGCCTCGGCCGAGGCGATCGAGGACACCCAGGCCCTGGCCCTGTCCCGGGCCGCGTTCATGGAACTGGTCCATTCCAACCCCCGCATCCTCGACGCGGTGATGCGCTCGGTCGGCGCGCTGATCCGGCGGCTCACCGAGCAGAACACCGACCACGTCTTCCTCGACCTGCCCGGCCGGGTGGCCAAGACCCTGGTCCGGCTGGCCGGCGAGAGTCAGGCGCCGATGATCACCATCGAGCTCAACCAGAGTCAGCTGGCCGAGATGGCCGGCGGCTCGAGGCAGAGCGTCAACCAGGCGATCGGTTCCTTCGCCAACCGGGGGTGGCTGCGCACCGAGGGCCGGCGGATCGTGGTCACGGACGTTTCGGCGCTGCGGCGTCGCGCGGGGATGGAGGCGCCTCGCTAGCGGCGGGCTCGGCGGGGCCCCCGGCCTTCGGCGCGGGGCTCCCGGCCGGCGCCTTCGGCGCGGGGCTCTCGACCGTCGTCTTCAGCGTGGAGGCGTAGACATCGACGTAGGGGCGGCCGGTCAGCGTCATGATCTCGTACATGATCTCGTCGGTGACCGCCCGCTCGACGAACCGGTCGCCGCGGCGGTCCGCGTACCGGGAGAAGTCGAGCGGGGCGCCGAACCTCATCCGTACCCGCTTGACCTTGGGAATCATCTTTCCGGTGGGCTGGATCTCGTCGGAGTTCAGATGGGCCACCGGCACCACCACCGCCCCGCTCTCCAGGGCGAGGCGGGCGACGCCGGTCTTGCCGCGGTAGAGCCGGCCGTCCGGCGAGCGGGTGCCCTCGGGATAGATGCCCGCGACGTCACCCTCGCGCAGGACCCGCAGCAGCGTGTCCAGGGCCGCCTGGGCCGCCTTGCCGCCCGAGCGGTCCACCGGGATGGTCCCGGTGCCGGAGAAGAACTGGCGCATCAGCCAGCCTTTGACCCCCTTACCGGTGAAGTACTCCGCTTTCGCGACGAACGTCACCCTCCGCCGGACGATCAGCGGTGTGAAGATCGAGTCGGAGAAGGAAAGGTGGTTGCAGGCCAGGATCACCGGCCCCGACCCGGGCACGTTGGCCAGACCGTCGACCCGCGGGCGGAAGAGCAGCAGCAGAACCGGCCCGAGCAGGACGTACTTGAGCAACCAGTAGAACACCGATGACCTCTCCGAGTGCGTCAGGTCACACGAGAGTACCGGGAGCGCGCCGCGACGACGCACTCCCGTAAAGGGGCCCTGTCGTGTCACCATTGCCGACAGGACGGGCGAGGGAGAGTGCCAGGGTGTCTACGGGTGGCGCCCGTCGCGGGCGGCGGGACAACGGGCTCGACGCTGCCGATTACGCGGTGGCCGGTGATGTGGATCCGCGCGTGGGCGAACACCTGCTCGACGTGCTGGCCGCGGCGGGCATCGCGGCGTATCTCCAGCCGTCGGCCGATCTCAACCCGGTGCTGCGCACCACCACCCTCCCGGGCCGGCCGACCGACCGGCTCTTCGTCGACCGCACCCAGCTCGAGGCCGCTCGCGAGCAGCTGCACAAGCTGACCGGCGGGGTGAGCCCGACGCCGCCGCCGCGGCCCGAGGTCAGCCAGACCGAGGTCGACGCCGAGTGGGCGAAGATCATCGCCGGCTTCCACACCCTGCCCGAGGAGAAGGCGGCCGAGAGCGCCGACCAGCCCCGCCCGTCTCCCCCGATGCCGTCCGCCACGGACATCTCAGGGATCACCCTGAACCGCCGGCGCACCGATCCGCAGCCCGCGCCGGAACCGTCGTTGCTGGACGGTCTGGACACCTTCGGCGCCGACGTCCCGGACGACGACGAGGACCGCTACATCCCGCCGCCCCCGCCGCCGCTCCCCCGGTTCAGCAAGTACGCGGTCGCCGGCGTGCTGGCCATCGTGGTCGGGTTCGTGCTGTTCCTG
Source organism: Actinoplanes sp. NPDC089786 (assembly GCF_040684855.1). Lineage (NCBI taxonomy): Bacteria > Bacillati > Actinomycetota > Actinomycetes > Micromonosporales > Micromonosporaceae > Actinoplanes > Actinoplanes sp. NPDC089786. Next base: position 198,196 of record NZ_JBFBGU010000018.1, on the reverse strand, counting down.
CGCCCGACCCTGATCCCGGTGGACGGCGATCTGGTCACGCTGTTCGGCTTCAGCGCGATCGTGGCCGGCGCGGTCACGCTGGTCTGGCGCCTGCGGTCCGGCGATGACGACGACGAGGATTACGACGACGGCGCCGTTGTGTGATTTATCCCCGCCGATACTTCGGTGCGTAGTTGTGGCGTAACCTGTCGTGGTGCGTCAGAGCTCACTGGTGGTAGTTGCCAACCGTTTGCCCCTGGACGACAACGCGGCCCCCGACGGTGCCTGTGAATGGAGACGCAGCCCCGGCGGTCTGGCCAGCGCCCTGCACGCGATCCTGCAGAACACGCCGGCCACCTGGGTGGGCTGGGGCGGCGGCATCGGCGACGCGCCCGCCCTCCCCGACATCGGCAGCCTGCGCATCCGCCCGGTCGGGCTGAGCGAGGACGAGCTGCGCGGCTACTACGAGGGCTTCGCCAACTCCACCCTCTGGCCGCTCTACCACGACGCCGTCGAGCCGCCGGTCTTCGACCGCGGCTGGTGGGAGACCTACCGCGCGGTCAACCGGCGGTTCGCCGAGGCCGCGGCCGAGGTGGCCGAGCCCAAGGCCGCGGTCTGGGTGCAGGACTACCACCTCCAGCTCGTCCCGGCGATGCTCCGGCAACTGCGGCCCGACCTGCTGATCGGCTTCTTCCTGCACGTGCCGTTCCCGCCGCCGGAGCTCTACATGCAGCTCCCCCGCCGGGTCGAGCTGCTGCGCGGGATGCTCGGGGCCGACCTGGTCGGCTTCCAGCGGCCGCAGGCGGCCCACAACGTCGCCCAGCTCGCCACCAAGCTGCTGGGGGCGGCGGCCACCGACGACGAGATCGTGCTGAGCTCGCCCGAGGGCGACCGGGTCGTGCGTACCCGAGCCTTCCCGGTCTCGATCGACGTCGCCGAGATGAGCGCCCTGGCCGCCCGGCCGGACGTAATGAACCGCGCGCGGCAGCTGCGGTCCGACCTGGGCCAGCCGAAGCGGGTGCTGCTCAGCGTCGACCGGCTCGACTACACCAAGGGCATCGAACACCGGCTGACCGCGTACAGCGAACTGCTGCGGGACCGGCGGGTCAAGGTCCGCGACACGGTGATGGTGCAGGTGGCGGTGCCCAGCCGCGAGCGGGTGGAGAGCTATCAGACGCTGCGCGACCGGATCGAGGGCGAGGTCGGGCGGATCAACGGCGAGTACGGCCGGGTCGGCGAGCCCGCCATCCACTACCTGAACCAGCCGTTCGACCGGGCCGAGCTGGCCGCGCTCTACCGCACCGCCGACCTGATGGTCGTGACGCCACTGCGCGACGGGATGAACCTGGTGGCCAAGGAGTTCGTGGCCGCCCGCACCGACGGGACCGGCGCGCTGGTGCTCAGCGAGTTCGCCGGCGCCGCGGCCGAGCTGGAAGAGGCGTTCCTGGTCAACCCGCACGACGTGGACGGGCTGAAGGCGACCCTGCTGGAGGCCATGGACACCCGGCCGGACGACCTGTCGAAGCGGATGGTGGCGATGCGCGACCACCTGAGCCGGCACGACATCGTCCGCTGGGCGCGCGACTATCTCACCACATTGGACCGGACCGGCCGGATCGCCGAGCTGATCCCGCCGCCGGCTCAGACGGTCAGTTCCTTGCCCAGCCAGTCGAGGATCGCGTCGATCGGCTCGGCCCAGCCGTCGCCCACCATCAGGTCGTGACCCATCCCGGGGAAGAGCAGGGGCGCGCCGCCGTACCGCGCGGCCGTGCGGTCGAGGGAGGCGCGCGGCACCACCTTGTCGTCGGGGCTGCCCACCACGAGCACGGGCGGGTCGCCGACCGGCTTCTCCATCTGGAACGCCGGCAACCGCGCCGGGATGGAGCCATGACCGGCCTGCCGCCGGTTGAGCCGCATCCGGCCGCCGAAGATCGCCGGGATCGCGCCGGCCGGGTTGACCGTGAGGGCCTGCCGGATCGTCGCCCACCGGTCGAGCACCGGGCCGGCGAGCACGATCGCCCGCGCCGGGTAGCGGGTGGCGGCCCGGGCCACGATCATCGCGCCGACGCCGTGCCCGACCAGCACGGCCTGCCGGGGCAGGGCCGCGGCGGTCTGGACGACGTCGTGCGCGTACTCGCGGAGGGAACCGTTCTCACGGGCGGTCAGCGCGTGGGCCGGGAAGCCGCGACCGGCCGTGTGGGCCAGCCAGTGCTCGGCGAACACCCCGGCGCCGAACGCCGGGCCGGGCACGAACAGCACCGGCGGCTCGGACGCGTCGGCCGGCACCTCGCTCAGCACCCGGCGGCGTACCGGCCGCACCGGCGATGTCCAGTCCTCGAAGCGCAGTAGGTTCATGGCGCCGGCTCCAACCGCTTCAACAGCTCCGCGAGCACCTTCAGATAGTCGACGCCGCTCACCTCGAACCAGTGACGCGCCGTCGGCACGGTCTTGCTCCGCGACCACTGCTCCAGGGGGCGCTTCGACTCGGCCTGCTGCACGGCCGCCGCGCGCACCGGGTCGGCCGTACGCAGCCGGAGCCAGCGCGCCACGGCGACGTTCTGCCAGTGGGCCAGCGGGAGCAGCCCCGGCGAGTCGGACTGGAGCAGGCCGACCACGGCGAGCGTCGGGTGCCGCCGGGCGAACGCGTGCAGATGAAGATCGGGCCGGCCATCGTCGTCGAGGTCGAGCAGCTCCGGCGCCAGGAACTCGAACTGCGGCCGGTAACCGGTCGCCGCGATCACCAGGTCGGGCTCGACCCGGGTGCCGTCGGTCAGCTCGACCGCGGCGTCGTCGAACCGGGCGACGTCGGGCACCGGGGTGATCCGGCCGTGGCCCAGGTAGTGGATGAGCTGGCTGTTGACGACCGGATGGGACTCGTACGGGCCGTGGTCGGGCGTCGGCAGCCCGAACCGCGCCGGGTCGCCGGAGGTGGCGAGCACCGTCCGGCGGTAGAGCCAGTCGCGCAGCCACATCGGCAGGCGCAGGCGCCGCATCAGGGCGGCGGACTGGTCGGCGGGGCGGCCGAACACGTACTTCTGGGCGTACCAGTAACCGCGCCGGGTCGAATGCCACACCTCGGCGGCCTGCTGGGCCGCCTCGACCGCGATGTCGCAGCCCGAGTTGCCGCCGCCGATCACCAGCACGCGGCGGCCACGCAGAACCGCCGGGTTCTTGTACGCGCTCGCGTGCAGGAAGCGCCCTCGGAACTCGCCCTCGATCTCGGGCATCCGCGGCGCCCAGTTGTGCCCGTTCGCCACCACGACGGCCGCGTACCGCTGGGTGCGCTCGGCCCCGCCACCGGTGCTGTGGGTGGTCACGTCCCACCGGCCGTCCCCCACCGGCACGACCGACGCCACCTCGGTGCCGAACCAGACATGCTCGCCCAGCCCGAAGTGTTCGGCGTACCGCTCCAGATAGGACAGCACCTGGGCGTGGTGTGGATAGTCGGGCCAGTCGTCGGGCATCGGGAAGTCGGGGAACTCGGAGAGCGGGCGGGACGAGATCAGGTGGGTGGCGGACGAGATCGGGCTGCGGTCATGCCGCCAGTTCCACCCGCCGCCCACGGACGTCTCGCGCTCGTAGCAGTCGACCGCGAACCCGTGCTCGCGCAGGTTCTTGATCGCGGTGAGGCCGCTCGCGCCCGCGCCGATGACGCACACGGCATCTCGGCGGTCGGCGACTCCGGGTGTCTCTGGCACCCGCGAATCCTCGCAGAGACTCCCGCTTATGCGGAAGGGAGTCTCAGGTCCGCGATGACCGGAAGATGGTCGGACGCCAGACGTGCCTGGTCCGTGTCGATCACAGCGTATTTGTCGATGGTCACGCCCGGGTGGGCGAACACCGCGTCGAGCTGGTGCTGGGGCAGCCGCGCCGGGAAGGTGAGGATGCCGGCGTCGTCGGTGCCGAGACCATCGGCGACCGTACGCCAGGCGCCCCCGCCCGGCCCCTCGTTCATGTCACCACCGGCGATCACGATGCCGTCGATCGCCGACAGCTCCTGCTTCCAGCGGGCCGCCTGCTCCGGGCGCTCGACCGGATCGGTCGACAGGTGCGAACCGGAGACCGTGAACTCGGCCCCCCGCACCGCGCACGTCGCGAAGGCGGCGCCGCGCATGTGCCGTCCCGGCGTCAGCGGATAGCGGACGCACCACGATCGCAGCACCCTGAGCCGCAGGCTGACCAGGATCAGGTTGCCCAGCGACGGCAGGCCGCCGGCGCCGACCACCATGCCGGCGTCGTCGGCCAGCGCCGCGCACTTGTGCCGCCACCGGAACCGGCGCGGCGCCTCCTGCACCAGCACGACATCGGGCTCGGCGTCGCGGATCAGGCCGGTCAGGGCCGCCCGGTCGTCCTTGAGACCGTGCACGTTGTAGGTCATCACCCGCAGCGGGATCCCGGTCATGATCAGATCCGCCGGGCCAGGTCGGCCGCGCCGAGGACACCCGCGGTGTTGCCGGTCTCGGCCGCCTTGACCTCGGCCACCGGGAAGCGGCCCCGGGCGGCCAGCTGATCGCGGTAGGTGCTCTCGGTCGGGCCCATCAGCAGGTCACCCGCGTCGATCACGCCGCCGCCGATCACCAGGATCTGCGGGTCGAAGGACTGCGCCAGGTCGGCCATGGCCACGCCCAGCCAGTAGCCGATCTGGGCGAACGCGTCCCGGGCCACGCCGTCGCCGTGGTGGGCCGCCTCGGTGATCTGCCGGCCGGTGATCGCCAGGGGGTCGCCGCCGGCCAGGTCGAGCAGCAGCCGGGCGCGGTCCGGTTCCTGCCGCGCCCCGGCCCGGGCGAAGCGCACCAGGGCGTTGCCGCTGGCGTACTGCTCCAGGCAGCCGAGCCGGCCGCAGCCGCACGGGTGGCCGTCGTTCACCGACTGGATGTGGCCCAGCTCGCCGGCCATCCCGTTGGCGCCGCGCCACAGGCCGCCGTTGATCACGATCCCGCCGCCGATGCCGGTGCCCACGGTGATCATCACCATCGAGTCGTCGGCGTTGCGGGCCGCCCCGAACCGGAACTCGGCCCAGGCCGCCACGTTGGCGTCGTTCTCCAGGACGGTGGGCAGACCGACCGCCTTGGACACGTAGTCGCGCAGCGGCTCGTCCCGCCAGGCCAGGTTGGGGGCGAACAGGACGGTCGAGCCCGCGGCGTCGATCCAGGCGGCCGCGCCGATGCCGATGGCCGTCGCCTCCGGATGTTCCCGGGCCAGCTCGGCGGCCACCTCGACGATCGTGTCCCGGGTCCCGGCCTGGTCCTCCGCGGGCGTGGGCTTGCGGTTGGACGCCAGCACGGTGCCGTGCTCGTCAACCACCCCGCCGGCGACCTTGGTCCCACCGACATCGATTCCGATGGTCAGCGTCACGCTGCCCGTCCCCTCTGGCCCTGTCCCGCATGCCTTTTGACCGGCTTGCCCCGTCGATCAGTCGCGGGCCGCGTCGCCCGTCTCATCATGATCCACGGTGGGCCCGCCGGTCGCGCCGCCAACCCCGGGATCTGCGGTGGCCCGGGCCCAGACATCACCCGCCCGGTCGCCGCCGCCCCAGCCCCACGGCCGCGCCTCGCCGCCCGCCGGGGTCGGGCCCGGGCCACCGGTCGCGCCCTCGACATCGGCCTTCGCGGCCTCTGCCTTTGCCTGGGCGGCGGCCTCGGCGCGGGCCAGCCTCGCCCGCGCGGCCGACTCCGCCTTCGCCTTGGCGACCCGCTCACGCTCGGCCCTGGCCAGCGCCGCCCGCTCGGCCGCCTCCTTGTTGGCCTCGCTGTTGGCGGCCCGGGTCGCGGCCGTCCACGGTGACTGGTCGTCGGGCGCGTCCGCGACATCGACCGGCGCCGAGCCGCGCCGGGTGGCCGCCGACCAGGCGAGATCGGGGTCGGGCGGAGGCGGCGGCGCCGTTCTGCGCCGGGGCGGCTTGGGCCTGGTGCCGGACATCGCCGAGAACGCCCGCATCAGCGTGGCCACGCCGGTCGCGATGTCCCCCGCGCCGGTCGCGAGCCGTTCGGCCGTGTGGGGGGTCGGGTTCCGCATCGAGGCGATCGTCCGGCAGACCGGGCAGACACAGCACTCGACGCTGCCGGTCGACCAGCCGTAGCTCACGTGCGTACCCGGCCGATCGTCACCGCCCTGACCTATCACCCGCCGCACCGCACCGGTGGCCCAGGCCCACGGATCACCCTCGTCGGCCGGCGACGGCGGCGCCGTCGCACGGGCCCAGGGGTCGCCCTCGGCCGTGGCCTCTGTCTCGGCCGCGCTCTCGTGCTCGGCCGCGCTCTCCTGCTCGGCCGCGCTCTCCTGCTCGGCCGCGCTCTCGTGCTCGGCCGCGCTCTCGTGCTCGGCCGCGCTGTCTCTTTCGGCCGCGCTGTCGGTCGCCGATGATGGGGACGCCGTAGCCCGCGCCCACGGATCACCCTCAGCCGCGGGCTTCGGCCCGGTCCTCGGCTCGTCGGGCTCGCCTTCCGGCGCCGCCGACGTCTTCGAGGCCTCCGACGTCTTCGAGGCCTCCGCCGTCTTCGAGGCCTCCGACCCGCCTGAAGCGGCCGCCGATCCACCCGACGCGGCCTCGGTCGCGCGGGTCACGAAACCCGCCACCGTCGAGCCCATCTGGCCCAGGCCGGACACGATCCGGTCGGCCGTCGCCGCGACCGTGTCGTCGGACGCCTGGCTCGTCATCGCGAGCACGGTGGCGACCAGTCGCTCGGCCTCCTGCCGCGCCGAACCCGTCTCTCCCGCCATACCGCGCTCCTCGCCGGTCACGCCTCCGCAGAGGCCTCCACACGACGCTTGAGCTGCTTCAGCGCCGTATCCATGATCATCTTTTCGGCCTTGCGCCGGAACATGCCGAGCATTCCCACCGACAACTCCACCGCGAGCGTGTACGTCACCGTAGTCGCCCCGTCACCGTCCGCCTCCAGATCGTAGGAGCCGTCCTGCGACTTCTGCGTCTTGGACGGCTTCACCAGGCTCCACTCGATGTGGGAGAGATCCTCGGCGTACGAGTATTCGAGCGTGTAGTCGTCGGCCAGCACACCGGCGTCGATGACGAACCGGACCTCGGCCGCGTACCCATCCTCGTACTCACTCAGCACCTCGACCTGTTTCATCGCGTCGGCCCACTCGGGGTATCGCGCGAAATCGCAGATCACCGCCGCGACCCGATCGAGGGGCGCGGCGATCCGGATCGACTGTGTCGAGGTGTCCGCCATGCCCCGGAGGTTACCGCGCACCCACGACAAACTGACCGTGCAGGGTTGCCCAAACCCGGGTCCCCAATTTCTGGTCCGGGGCGTCAGCACCGGCGGCGAATGGGGGACCCGGGTTCAGCGCCGGTCCGCCGATGGGCCGTTCACCGACCATGCCGCTACCATCCGTGACGTGCCCGGATCCCCCACCGCCCCCACCCGCGTCCAGCCCCTGGCAGTGGCCGCGCGCATCGTCATGCTCGCCCTCGTGGCGGCGCTGACCCTGATCGCGACGGAAGACATCGGCCAGCTCCGCTGGATCGCGCTGCTGCTGGTCGCCGCGCTGCCCGCGTTCCTCGCGCCGGACCACCGGTGGCTGGCGCCGCTCGGGCGGGTGGCCGAGGTGGCGATCACCGGCCTCGCCGCCGGCTCCGTCGCGGCCGCGGCCGACCGGATCGGCGAGTACGCCGGGTTCGGCGCCGAGGTGATCCTCCCCTACCTGGCCGTCCCGCTGCTGACCGCGAGCCTGCGCCGCCGGCCGACCGAAGGCGCCGCCCTGCTCGGCGTGGCCGCGGTCTCGATGGTCGCGGGCGGCACCCTGATGGGCGACCCGCCGCCGATCACCCAGCCCGGCTTCCTCGCGGCCGGCGGCCAGTGGCTGGTCCTCGGGGCGATCGTCACCTTCGCCGCCGACACGATGCGCCAGTTCATGGCGCCACCCCCACCCACGCCCCAGCCGTACGCCGAGGCCACCCGGCTGCTGACCCAGCTGCGCAGCGTCGCCCGTTCGCTGCCCGGCGCCACGCTCGACCCGGGCGGCATCTCCGAGCACCTGCTCGACGAACTGCGCCAGGTCGCGCCGGGCGAGCGGGCCGCCGTGCTCTCGACCAGCGGCGGCGGGCGGCTCGTGGTGCTCGCCCAGAGCGGCGCCGAGCGGGTCGACTGGGAGACCACGCTGGACGCCGACTCGGCCATCGCCGACGCCTGGGCCACCCAGCAGCCACAGACCGCCAACCGTTCCCAGGCCCGCTCCCACCGCGGCGGCGACGCGTCATCGTCGCTGGTGGTGCCCCTGGTCGCCGGTGTCCGTACGATCGGCTTGGTGATCCTCGAGGCCGACATCGCGCAGGCGTACCCCTCACCGGTTGTGGCCCAGGTGACCGACGTGACCGGCCCGGCCGCGCTGCGCCTCGAGGCCGCCCTGCTCTTCGACGACGTGCGGTCGCTGGCCACCAACGAGGAACGTCAGCGGCTGGCCCGTGAGATCCACGACGGGGTCGCGCAGGAGCTGGTGATGGTCGGGTACGGCATCGACAACGCCCAGGCCACCCTGCCCGAGGGCGCCGAGGAGACGGCCGAGGAGCTGCGGTCGCTGCGGGCCGAGGTCACCCGGGTGATCACCGAGCTGCGGCTGAGCCTGTTCGAGCTGCGCTCGGAGGTCGATCGCAACGGCGGTCTGGCGGCGGCCATCGCCGAGTACGCCCGGACCATCGGCACGCCGGCCGGCCTGCGCGTGCACTTCACCTTCGACGAGTCCACGGCCCGGCTGCCCGCCGCGACCGAGGCGGAATTGCTGCGCATCGCCCAAGAAGCAATCACCAATGCGCGGAAGCACGCAGGGGCGTCCAATCTATGGGTCACCTGCACCATCGATCCGCCGTACGCCGAGATCACCGTCTCGGACGACGGCAAAGGTTTCGCGGACGACCGCCCCGACGGTCGTTACGGGCTCACCATCATGGCCGAACGTGCCGAACGAATTCGCGGGAAGCTCAAGATCACGCCACGACACCCCAGCGGGACAACCGTAGCCGTGGTGCTTGGCACAGCCGCTAGGCGCGATAGCGTGCGGGATAGCGTTCCCGCTCCAGAAGGGGAGTAACCCGAGCATGTCGACCAGTCCTGCGCCGACGACGCGCACCAAGGTCCTCCTTGTCGACGATCATGACTTGATTCGTAAGGGGCTGCGACACGCATTCGAGCGCGACCGGCAGTTCGAGGTTGTCGGTGAGGCCGCCACGGCGGCCGAGGCCGTACGCCAGGCCGGCGCCCTGCAGCCCGACGTCGTGATCATGGATCTCCGGCTGCCCGACGGCAGTGGCCTCGAAGCCACCCGTGCCCTCCGCAAGAACAACGCCAACATGGGCATCGTGGTCCTCACCATGTACGCGGGCGACGACCAGCTCTTCGGCGCTCTCGAGGCCGGGGCCAGCGCGTTCGTCCCCAAAACGGCGCCCGCCGACGAGGTGGTGGCGGCCGCCCGGCACGCCGCCAGCGCACCCAGCGCGTTCACCGCCGCCGACCTGGCCGAGGCCATGAAGCGCCGCCTGGCGCCGAGCGGCCCACAACTGTCGCCACGCGAGGGCCAGGTTCTCCGCCTGCTCGCCGACGGCATGAGCGTGGCCGGCATCGCCAAGCAGCTCTTCGTCTCCGAGTCCACGGCCAAGACCCACATCTCCAAGCTGTACGAGAAACTGGGCGCCGCCAACCGCGCCCAGGCCCTGATGACCGCCCTCCGCCTCGGCCTCCTGGAAGCCCCGGACGCCCCCAAGTTCTGACCCGCACCACCCCGTTGACCCGCCCGGCCGCTTCACCGCGCCCGGGCGGTCGGCGTTCCGGGCTGATTTTCGGGCGTTCCGGGGCTGAGTGATCGGCGTTCCAGGGCTGGGTTGTCGGTCTTCCGGGGCTGGATTGTCGGTCTCCCGGGGCTGGGTTGTCGGTCTCCCGGGGCTGGATTGTCGGCCTTCTCGGGCTGGATTGTTGGGGTTTCACGGGCTGAGTGATTGGCGTTCCGGGGCCGAGGCGAACGGCTCTTCCGGGGCCCTGGCGGCCGGCGCTTCGGCAGCGGCGTGAGGCTTGCCGCTCCGGCGGTTCCCGGCATTCCCGGCTTCTACGGCGATTCCTGACGGCCGGATCTTCGGCCCTTTCTCGTCACCGATCCGGCACCCGACCATTCACCCGATCGGGGGATTCTTCGCCCGAGCACCCCATGACGGACGGCTTCACGCGGGTTCGAGCGCGGTCGGCACAACCATCAACATCGCCGGGCTCTGCGCCGCGCGGCGCAGAATCTCGCTTTGGCGATTTCAATTGATCTTGCTTCGCAGCTCGCGCGCCACCGCCTCCCCCGCCCTTGTGGGTGGGCAGGAATGTAGCCGCCGGGTACGACAGAACGACGAGTTGTCCACAGCGGCAGCGGAATGTGGATTTAGGCGACGAGGTTGCGGGCGGTCGACGGCCAGCGACAAACGACGCGGTTGCGGGCGGCCGTCAGGCGGCCGAGTTGCGGGCGGCCGAGTTGCGGGCGGCCGAGTTGCGCGGCCGTCAGGCGGCCGAGTTGCGGGCGGCGGTCAGGCGGCGCAGGGCCAGGTAGGCCTCGCAGCCCAGGCAGAGGCCGAAAGCTGCGTTCAGGAAGGCGGCGACCAGCCCGAGGCCCGCGAAGATCAGACCGACGACCGGCGCGCCGGCGAAGAAGGCGATGGTGGCTGCGCCCAGGAAGGCCAGGCCTACGGTTTGGGCGAAGCGGACGGGGGCGGCGGGCTCGCGTTCGGCGGGTGGGCCGATGTGGGGCAGGACGAACTGGCGGAAGAGCAAGGCGTAAGGACCGCGGCGGGGGTTGGTGGCGGTCAGCGCGAAGACCGCGGTCTGGGCGAGGGCCAGCCAGGGGGATCTGGTCACCAGCACCAGGATTATCACGACGCTGGTGATGGACGCCGCGAAGCGCTGGCCTCGGGGGTCTAGCTCCATGTCATGACTGTCGCACCTTGCGGGCGGGACGCGGCCGTGAGTGACATCACCATTGTTGAAGTGCAGTTTCAGCGGTCGAGCACGTCGCCCAGGGCGGCGATCAGGTGGGGCTTGCCGGGCACCCCGGTGGCACGCCTTACCTCGCGGCCGTTGCGGTCAAGGACCAGGAGCGTGGGGGTACGCCAGATGTTCAGCGCCCGCACGGCCTCCAGGTGGCTCTCGGCGTCGACCTCGACGTGTCGCACCCCGGGCACCATCGCCGCGACCTCGCCGCTGATCCGACGGACCGCGCGGCAGGGCTGACAGAACGCCGACGAGAACTGCAGCAACGTCGCTTCCGCGTTGCGGTCGACGCCAAGCGCCTCGAGCAACGCCGGCGAAATCCCGGCCGCGGAAGCGTCGTCATCGACAGCGCCGGAAGAGGCGCCGCCGGAATCAGAAGCGCCGGACTCGGCCGCACCGGAAGGGGAGAGGCCGGGCGAAGAGACGCCGGAAGGGGACAATCCGGGCGAGGAGGCGCCGGAAGAGGAGACACCGGGCGAGAAGGCGCCGGAGGGGGAGGCACCGGGCGAGGGCCCAGCGAGGGAAGAAGAGCCAGAAGAAGGCGCGATCGAAGAATCAGCGCTGAGCGAAGGCGCGGCGAAAGATGCGGCGCGGCCAGAAGGGGCCGCCCGGAGGCGCCCATCCGACGCGCGCCGCCACAGACCGATCACCGTCGCAACCACCAGCGCGACGGCAACCACGACCAGCCCGACCGTCATGTCCCGACTGTGGCACGCCGCAAGCCGAACCGACCAGGTGATCCCACCCACCAATCCCACCGGCAAGGGGGATCAGGCGAAGGAGACCTGGCAAGCGTGCGTCCGGCGAAGGAGACCCGGCAAGACAGCGTCCAGCGAAGGAGACCCAGCGCAAGCGAGCAAACCCGGCGGAGGGGAATCAGGCGTTCTGGTAGGCGCTCGCCTGGAGGGTGAACATCTGAGCGTAGATGCCGCCACGGGACATCAGCGACGAGTGATCACCTTCCTCGACCACCGCGCCGTGGTCGAGGACGAAGATGCGGTCGGCCTCGCGGACGCTGGCCATGCGGTGGGTGATCAGGATGACCGTGCGGCCGGCGGCCAGTTCGCGGAGGCGCAGGTACACCGCGTGTTCGGCCCGGGCGTCCAGGTTGGCGGTCGGCTCGTCGCAGATCAGCAGCGGCGCGTCGCGGTAGAAGGCGCGGCTCACGGCCAGGCGTTGCCACTGGCCGCCGGACAGGTCCGCTCCCCCGGTGAAGTGCCGCGACAGCAGCGTGTCGTACTGCCGGGCCAGCTCCATCACGAAGTCGTGGGCGTCGCCGGCCTGGGCCGCGACCTGCACCAGGTCGTGGTCGGTGGCGCGGTCGTGGCGGCCGATGGTGATGTTCTGGCGTGCGGAGAAGGGCCACCGGGTCGGCTCCTGCATCACCACGGCCACCCGGTCGCGGATGGTTTCGGGCGAGAAGGCCCGGAGGTCGGCGCCGTCCCATCGGACGATGCCGGATTCCGGCCGGTACAGCCCGGCCATCACGGCCGCGAGGGTGCTCTTGCCGGACCCGTTCTCGCCGACGAGGGCGATGATCTCTCCCCTCCGTACCGTGAGGGAGATGTCTTGGATCGCCGGCCGCTCCGCGTCGGGGTAGGTGAAGGTCACGTTGGCGAGGCTGATCTCGTCGAGGCCGGGCGAGGGGGAACCGGGGACGGGCGGCTGCTCGGCGCGGGCCCGCGACATCTCGCAGAAGCCCTCGAAGTCGGCGAAGTACAACCCCTGCTCGAACACCCGGTTGGCCGAGTACGCCAGCTCGGAGAGCTTGCCGATGCCCACATTGATCGCGTACGCGGCCGCGCCGCCCGCCGCCAGCGCCATCTCGCCGGTCCACAGCAGCCACAGCAGCACGCCGTAGGTGAGGCCGGTGATCAAGCCGCTCAGCACGCTCCCGACCAGCGTGGTGCGCACGACCGTGTCGGACAGGGCGATCTCCCGCTTCGTGGCCATCGCGAGCAGCCGCCGCACCTCGTCCAGCAGGAAGCCGCGCAGGGTGAACGCGCGCAGTTCGGGCGCCGGTTCGCGGGCGGCGAGCAGGTGCGCCAGCATGTGCTGGCGGCGCCACATGGCGATCATCTTGAGCAGGCTCTGGTGCCGCAGCCGGGCGCCGCGGGCCGACGCCCAGGCCACCGGCAGCACGGCGAGGATCAGCAACGGCAGCAGGGCCGGGTGCAGGGCGGCGAGGACACCACCGGCGGCGATCAGCCCGATCACGTTGTTGAGCACCTCGATCGCCTGGTTGACGACCTGTTCGGCGGCGCTGATCCCCCGGTCGCGGGCGCGCTGCATGGCGTCCCGCCACTCCGGGTCGTCGAACGTGGTCAGCTCCACCTGCGTCGTCACGGTGAGCAGGCGCATCTCGGCCGCCTGGAAGACCTTGGGGGCGAGCCGGCCGTTGGCGCTCGCGGCCGCGGAGGTGAGGATTCCGCGTACGGCCACCGCCGCGACCAGCAGCACGAGGGAGGGAGCGGCCGCGCGTACCCGCTCGGGGGTCGCGCCGTCCCGGAGGAGGCCGTCGAAGACGCCGACGACGCTGATCAGCCCGATCGCGCTGACCACACCGGACAGCGCCTGGAGCACGACCACGGCCGTCGTGGTGCGCGGGCTGGCCTCCCAGGCGATGCGCCCGGCCGCGAGCAGCAGCTTGGGCAGCCGCCGCAGCATGGCCCGGAAGCCGGTGGTGGCCGCCTCGGAGGTGCTGGTCAGCCAGTAGGGCAGGGCGAGTTCCGATTCGTCGTCCTCGTCGGGCTGCATGACGCCTTGATACGCCTCGATGACGCTCCGTGTCTATTCACGTGCGAAGAGTGAACGATTCACGTGAGGAGGTGACGGAGCCGGTCGGCCTGCCGTTCCCACCGCCACTCCCGCTCCACCCAGGAGCGTCCGGCCGTACCCATCGCCTTGGCCTTGATCGGGTCGGCCAGCAGCTCGGCGACCCGGCCGGCGATGGCCGGCACGTCTCGGCCACCCACCACGTGCCCGGTCTCGCCCTCGATCACCGCGTCGGGCGCGCCGCCCGAGTCGCCGGCCACCACCGGCAGCCCGGCGGCCGACGCCTCCAGATAGACGATGCCGAGGCCCTCGACGTCGAACCCGCCGGCCCGGGTGCGGCACGGCATCGCGTAGACGTCGCCGGCCGCGTACAGCTCGGGCAGCGCCGGCCACGGCACCGAGCCGGTGAACACCACGTGCTTGGCCATCGCGGTGTCGCGGGCCAGGCGTTCCAGCTTGGCGCGGTACGGCCCGCCGCCGCCCAGCAGCAGCGCCGCGCCCGGCGCCCGGCGACGGATCTCGGGCAGCGCGCGGATCAGCATGTCTTGACCCTTGCGCGGGACCAGCCGGGAGACGCAGACCACGACCGGCCGGTCGGACAGGCCGTACTTGGCTCGCATGGCCGACCCGTCGACGCCGGGATGGAAGGTGTCGGCGTCGACGCCGGGGGCCAGACGCTGGAGGTCGGTCAGGCCGTGGAGCGCCCGGCCGAGGCGGACCCGCTGATAGTCGGTGAGGTAGGTGACCACGTCGTTGCCGCGGGCGATGCGCCGCAGCAGGTGGCGGGCGCCGGGCAGCGCGGCCCAGCCGATCTCGTGGCCGTGGGTGATCGCCACCGCCCGCTCGATCCCGGCGTCGCGGCGCAGACCGGCGGCGAGCAGGCCGAGCGGGGCGGCCGCGCCGAACCAGACCCGGTCGCAGTCGCGGGTGCGGGCGATCTCGGCGGCCCGGCGGGCGACCGCGGGCGTCGGCAGCAGCATGCCGGTGTCCTCACGGATCACCTCGAACGGCTGCTCGGCGTCGAACTCGGCCGCCCCCTTCCAGGTCGAGGCGTAGACCACCACCGAGCCGGCCGGCTGCCGCACGGCCAGGTTGTGGATGAACTGCTGGATGCCGCCGGGCCGGGGCGGGAAGTCGTTGGTGATCAGCAGCGTGCGGGCCATCAGCGCTCCCCGCGGGCCCAGGCGCGGGCGGCGGCCATCCGCTCCACGGTGGACGGGTGGGACGCGAACAGGACCTGTTCCCACGCCGGCGGGTCGGGTTCGGCGAGGTTGACCGAGCCGAGCTTGCGCTGCATCGACTCGAAGGTGGCCGGATCTTGGGTCAGCTCGAGCGCGTGGTCGTCGGCCCGCGCCTCGATCTGGCGGGTGACGAAGGACTGTGCCGGCGTGGCCACCAGGCCGGCCACGGCGGCGATCGCGACCAGCAGGCCGAGGGCGCGGGGTTCGGCGATCGAGTCGACCCCGGCCGTACGCAACAGAGCGCTCCAGAAGCCCAGCAGGTAGAGGCCGATGACCGCGGCGGCCGTGCCGAGCGCCCCGAGCAGCGTGCCGATCAGCACGTCCTGCGCCTTGGCGTGGCCCAGCTCGTGGGCGGTCACCGAGACCACCTCGGCCGGCGTCGCCTCGGTCAGCATGGTGTCGTAGACGACGATCCGCCGGGTCGGCCCGAACCCCGAGACGTAGGCGTTCACCGCCCGCGTGCGGCGGGAGGCGTCGGCGACCAGAACATCCTTGACGGGTACGCCGTCCCGGTCGGCCAGCCGCATCAGGTCGGTGCGTAACGGCCCGGCGGCCATCGGCGTGAACTTGTTGAACACCGGCTCGACCAGCACCGGCAGCACGAACGACAGCAGGATCACCAGGATCGCCGCGCCCGCCGCGCCCCACGCCCACCACCAGCGCGGCGCGAGCCGGACCACGGCGAAGAAGCCGAGCAACGCCACCCCGCCGATCACCGCGCCGACCGCCCAGCCCTTGACCAGGTCGACGGCCCAGGGGCCCCAGCTCTGGGTGGAGATGCCGTAACGCACCACGATGGTGTGCCGCCAGGCCGCGAACGGCAGCGTGACCACCTCGGAGACCAGCACGATGAGCAGGCCGCCGAGCAGCGCCCGGGCGACCCAGTGGCCACCGAACGGGCGCCCGGCCAGGGTGACCAGGCCCGCGCCGAGCGGGGTCAGGCCGAGCACCAGCGCGACGACCAGACCGATCAGCATCGACCCGTACGACCCCGGCCGCAGCGCCCGGTGGAACGCCTCGGCCTTGTCGACCTGGCTCTGGTCGAACTCGCCGAGCGCGCTGAGCTGGTCGGCCCGCGGCGCCGGCGGCCGGTGCCACGGGATCAGCACCGCGGCGAGCACCACACCGGCCACGACCAGCACGCCGAACGCCATAAGAGCCCAGCCCCGCACTGTCACGCGGCGACCCTACCCGTCAGGCCACGTCGCGCCGGAAGGGCACCACGACGGGAGGTTCCGGCGTCGACAGTAACTCCACGTCGAAGCCGGCCAGCTCGAAGACCTCGATGGCCCGCATCTCGCTGGGCGTCAGGTCGGTGATCTCCTCGGGGGTTTCGGCGAGCACCCGGACCAGGCAACCGCTGCACTCATCGGCCCGCTCGGCGCAACGCCCGCAGTCGATGATCATGGCTCCTCCTCCATGCGAAGTCGTGACGGGTGACCGCCACACCCATCACGCTACGGAGGGGGTACGACAAAAACGTCAGCTGCGCGAGAGCCGGCGGATGAGGCTGTCGGCGCCCATCGGATACGCACCGTGGCGACGGACCCCGTCGGCCACCTCGCGGTCGGACGAGACCACCACCACCGGCCGGCCGTCGGGCTCGGCGCGGGCCAGCCGCCGGATCAGCTCGTCGGCGGTCTCGCCCTTCTTCGAGAAGAGCACCCGGACGTTGCGCGGCGCCGGCGGCAGCCCGTGGACCCGCTCGGCGCCGTCGAAGACCACGGTCACCTCGTCGCCGGTCTGCGCGGCGATGCCGCCGAGCCCGGTGATCAGGCGTTTGCGCTGCTGTTCCAGGGACATCTCGGCGAAGCCGCGCTTGGTGACGTTGTACCCGTCGACGATCAGGTGGGCCCGGGGCAGGGCGAGCAGCTGATCGAGGCGGGCCGGGTCGTCGGTGTCCTGGGCGCGGGCCCGGGAGCGCTCGGGCTGACCGGGACGCTCGGCCGCGGTGTCGGCGACGTAGTCGGCCGGGAGCCGGTCGGACGGGCCGAGGGCAAGCTCGCGGCGCAGCCCGGAGGCGGCCTGGCCGATCGTCTCGAGCAGCAGCCAGAGCCGGGTGTCGTCGGCCGACCGCGCCTCCTTGGCCGCCGCCTTGCCGGTGGCGGCGATGGCCTCGGCGTCGGCCAGTTTGGCGCGCAGCCGGCGTACCTCGGTCTCGTGTTCGGCCTTGGCCTGCGTCGCGCGACCCTTCTCGGTGGCCAGCAGGTCACTCGCCCGTTTCTGGGCCACCAGGGCCTCACGCAGCGATTTCGCCGTGGCCCGGTGTTCCTCGCGCAGCTGGCCGAGCTCTTCGCGGACCCGGGCCAGCTCGTCGCGCAGCTTGTCGGCCTCGACCTTGGCGACCGCCCGGTCGTGGTCGGCGCGGGCGGCCCGCTGCTCGGCGTCGCGGATCTGGCTGATCACCGCGGCGCTGTCGACATCGGCGCGGACCGCCTCGCCGGCCTCGGCGACCAGCTCACGCCAGCCGTCGGGCCGGCAGAGATAGGCGATCGCGGCGACCTCGACCGGGTCGGCGGCGGCCGGGGACAAGCCGGCGGCGACGGCCGCGCCCAGATCGCCGGAATCGTCGGCGACCCGGCGGCCGATCCGCTGGCGGAAGAGCGGGTCGGCGGTGAGCTGGGCGGCGATCGCCTGACCGCCGAGACGAGCGCGACGATTCGGGGCGAACCGGGCGACCTTCCGTAGCACGACCGGAACCTCGTCGGCCGAGAGGGCGGGGATCGCGGCGGCCGCGAGGGCGGTCACCCGCTGGCGGACGGGCTCGGGCAGGGTCGGCTCGGCCGCGTCCGCGGACCCCTCGGCGGGGGTGTCGGAGAACGGCTCGAGCGCGGACATGAATTCATTCTCCCACCCTGTGGAAGGCAACCGCCCAATCCGTGAAGTGATCTTTTCGGGCGCGCGGCCGGGAATTGTCGTACCCATGTCCTAATCTCCCCGCCGTGGCACAACCGGCATACGTCCAGGGCACTCTGGACACGCTCCTGTCCGCCGACGGCTCGGTCGATCCGGCCGCGCTGTCCCTGGCCGACACCACCTTCACCGTGCTCGATCTGGAGACCACGGGCGGCGCTCCGGACGGCGGCGGCATCACCGAGATCGGGGCGGTCAAGGTGCGCGGCGGCGAAGAGCTGGGGGTCTTCGGCACCCTGGTCAACCCGGGTGAGCGGCTGCCACCGTTCATCACCGTGCTGACCGGCATCACCGAGGCGATGCTGGCCCCGGCCCCGTCGATCGAGACCGTGCTGCCCAGCCTGCTCGAGTTCCTCCGCGGCACGGTGCTGGTGGCCCACAACGCGCCCTATGACGTGGGCTTCCTGAAGGCCGCCTGCGCCCGCCACGGTTACCAGTGGCCCCAGGTCAGGGTGCTCGACACGGCCGCGGTGGCCCGCCGGGCGCTGACCCGTGACGAGGTGCCCAACCGCAAGCTGGCCACGCTGGCCCGGTTCTTCCGGGCCCGGGTCGAGCCGACCCACCGCGCGCTCGACGACGCCAAGGCCACGGTCGACGTGCTCCACGGGCTGATCGAGCGCCTGGGCAGCTACCGGGTCTACACGTTGGGCGACGCGGTCGAGTTCGCCAAGGCGGTCAGCCCCGAGCAGCGCCGGCAACGGCACCTGGCCGACGGTCTGCCGCATGTCCCCGGCGTCTACATCTTCCGAGCTCAAGATGGTCGCCCCCTCTACGTCGGCACGTCCAACGACATCGGCAAGCGGGTCCGGTCCTATTTCACGGCGAGTGAGAAGCGGGCGCGCATCTCCGAGATGCTGGCCGCGGCGGTGCGGGTCGAGGCGGTCGAGTGCGCCCACCCGCTGGAGGCCGAGGTACGCGAGTTACGCCTGATCGCGGCCCACTCCCCGCCGTACAACCGCCGGTCCAAGCATCCCGATCGGGTGGTCTGGCTCAAGCTCACCCAGGAGGCGTACCCGAGACTCTCGGTGGTCCGGGCGCTGGCCGACGACGGCGCGTCCTACCTCGGCCCGTTCTCGTCGCGCCGCACGGCCGAGCTGGCCGCGGCCGGCTTCCACGACGCGGTCCCGCTCCGGCAGTGCACCCACAAGCTCTCGACCAAGACCAAGACGCCGGCCTGCGCGCTGGCTGAGCTGGGGAGATGCCCGGCGCCCTGCGAGCACGAGATCTCCACCGAGGAGTACGCCCAACGCGCCGCGGTTCCGTTCCGGACGGCCACCGTGGGCGACCCGCGGCCGATCGTCGACGCCCTGATGGCCCGCATCGACCAGTTCTCCGACCGGGAGCGTTATGAGGAGGCGGCGGTCGTCCGGTCCCGGCTGATCGCGGTGCTCCGGGCCACCGTGCGGATGCAGCGGCTGGGCGCCCTGACCAGGCTCTCCGAGCTGGTGGCGGCCCGCCGCGACGCGGTCGGCGGCTGGGAGATCGTGGTGGTCCGCCATGGCCGGCTGGCCGCGGCGGCCTCCTCGCCGCCCCGGCAACACCCGCGCCCCACGCTCGATGTCGCCCTGCAGACGGCCGAGACGGTCCTACCCGGACCGGGACCGGTTCCGGCGGCCACGGCGGAGGAGACCGAGCGGATTCTCACGTGGCTCGAGAAACCCGACACCCGATTGGTGGAGACTTCCGGCGACTGGGTGTCACCGGCTCGTGGCGCCGCGCGTTTCACTAGCCTTCTCACCAGGGCCGAGGCCGCGGTTGGGTCACGAGACTCATCCGTTCGCTCATCGGTAACTGACCGTTCGGACGACGCTCGCTCGCTTAGGCTGTAGGGCAACACGGGGTTACCGACCGGTTTGGTCGGTCCGTGGTGGTCTCGGCGCGCGCGCAGGCTCGCCGGGGTGGCCGCGAGGGGTGAGGAGGTGTCCGGGTGGACGTCGACGCCGGCCACGGCGCCGCGCTCAGCCGCGGGCACAGTTCCGCGCCCCGAGAGACAACGCTCTCACAGCGGCTCCGCTCCTTTCTGAGTTTTCAGGGAGGCAGCGATGACGACCCGGTCACCAAGCTGACCCGAACCCACCGCACCATCCATCCGTCGGCCGACGCCGGCGTGTTGCGGCGCGGCTTCAACATCGCCGAGAACATGCACCGCGGTCAGATGCGCAAGAGCGGCGAGCCGTACATCACCCATCCGCTCGCCGTCGCGCAGATCTGCGCCGAGCTCGGCATGGACACCACCACGCTGGTCGCGGCGCTGCTGCACGACACGGTGGAAGACACCAGCTACACGCTCGAGGCGCTGACCGGCGACTTCGGCCCCGAGGTGGCCCACCTGGTCGACGGCGTGACCAAGTTCGACAAGGCGTTCTACGGCAAGGCGGCCGAGGCCGAGACGATCCGCAAGATGATCGTCGCGGCCGGCAAGGACGTCCGGGTGCTGGTGATCAAGCTGGCCGACCGGCTGCACAACATGCGCACGCTGGGTGTCCGCTCCCCCGCCTCGCGCGCCCGCATCGCCACCGCCACGCTCGACGTGCTCGTGCCGCTCTGCGACCGGCTCGGCATCCAGGCCCTCAAGCGCGACCTCGACGACGTGGTGCTGTTCCACCTCGAGCCCGATGCCTACGCGCGCATCGAGGAACACGTGAACAACCGCCCCGGCTGGTCCGAATACCTGCACAACGTGATCGGCAAGGCGCGCACCTCGTTGCGCCGCCAGCGGGTCACCGCCGACGTGCACTGGCGGCCCCGGCACTACTACTCGATCTGGAAGGACACCGTCGCCGGCGGTCACGCGGTGCCCCTCGACCTGCCGCGCATCGCGGTCGTGGTCGACGGCCCCGACACCGACTGCTACGCCGCGCTCGGCGCGATCCACGGCCAGTGGCGCCCGGTCGCCGGCCGGTTCAAGGACTTCATCGCCTCACCCAAGAACAACCTCTACCGGTCGCTGCACACCACGGTCACCGGGCCCGACGGCAAGCTGGTCGAGGTGCTGATCCGCACTCAGTCGATGCACCGCTGCGCGGAATACGGGGTGGCCGCCGGCTACCGCTACCCCAAGTCGTCCTTCGGCACCGACGCGATCCCCGGCACCGACCAGCTCACCTGGCTCAAGCGGGTGCTCGACTGGGAACAGGACACCACCGACCCGCTGCAGTTCCTGGCGTCGCTGCGGTGCGACCTGTCCGAGGGGCAGATCCAGATCTTCGCGCACGGCAACACGGTCGAGCTGCCGGCCGCCTCCACGCCGGTCGATCTGGCCTATGAACTGAGCCCCGAGAAGGGTGAGCAGTGTCTGGCCGCGACCATCAACGGTCGTCTCGCCCCGCTCAGCTCGCAGTTGCACGACGGCGACGTCGTCGAGATCTTCACCGAGACCGACGGTCACGTGGACGCCGAGCCCAACGCGCCGCGCGGCCCCCGCAAGGAATGGCTCGGGTTCGTCAAGTCGAGCCAGGCCCAGATGCAGATCAACAAGTACTTCGCCGAGGACAACGAGCCCGGCATCAGCATCGCCGACAAGATGCGCCTCGGCCGCGCCACCATCGGGCTCACGCTGCGCAAGCACGACCGCGGCCTGGCCAGCGAGGTGCCGCTGCGCCGGCTGGCCGACGACCTCGGCTACCCCGACCTCGAGACCATGCTGGTGGCGGTCTTCGAGCGCACCCTCGACCCCGACATGGTGGTCGAGCAGCTCATCACGCTCGTCGACCACCCGGACTGATTCGTCCGGCCGCCCGATAGCCTGGCCAACGTGAAGATCCCCCGGCGGCTGCGTGGCTACGGCTACCGCGCCTTCTACCAGCTGCCCGGTCGCGCCCGCCGCTTCCTGGTCCGCCTGGCCGGCCCGAAATACCTGGTCGGGGCGGTGAACGTGATCCGGTCCCCGGGGCAAGACCGCATTCTGCTGCTCCTCCAGCCACCGGGCCGGGGCTGGGGCCTGCCCGCCGGCCTGCTCAAGAAGCATGAGCAACCGGCCGTCGGCGCCGCGCGTGAGCTGTTCGAGGAGTCCGGGCTGCGGCTCGACCCGTCCGCGCTGACGCCGGGCCAACCGAACGCGATCGTGCACGCGCTGGGCTGGATCGACCTGGTCTTCTTCGGCACGGCGCCGGACGACGCCGTGTTCAAGGTGGACGGTGGCGAGGTGTTCGAGGCCCGCTGGTGGCCGGTCGGCGAACTGCCCCGGCTCACGCCGAACACCGAACTGCTGCTGGGCGTGTACGGCATCGGCCCGTCGGCCGGCCGCGATCCGGCCGACAGCGCCGGGGTGGACTGGTGACCGCCGCCGTCTGCGCGGTGATCCTGGCCGCCGGCGAGGGGCAACGACTCCGCCCGCTCACCACCCACCTGCCGAAGGCGCTGTGTCCGGTCGGCAACGTGCCCCTGCTCGACCGGGCGCTGGCCCGGGTCTCCGCCGCCGGTGTCGCCGCGGTCGCGGTGAACGCCTCCTATCTGGCCGGTCAGGTCGTCGCCCACGTCGGCGCCCGAGCTCATCTGTCGGTCGAGCCGGACGGCCCGCTGGGCACCTCGGGCGGCGTGGCCGAGCTGCGCGACTGGATCGACGGCCGCGGCGTGCTGGTCGGCAACGCGGACGCCTACCTGTCCGACCCGTCCCGTCCCCCCGGCAAGGACATCGCGGCGCTGCTCGACGGCTGGTCCGGCTCGTCGGTCCGGATGCTGGTCCGGCCGCTCCCCGACGGCGAATCGGGCGGCTTCAGCAACCACCGCTTCGCCGGCTTCTCGCTGCTGCCCTGGTCCCGGGTCCGCGACCTGGTTCCGTCGCCGGCCGGCCTGGTCCGCGACGTCTGGCGCCCGGCCGAGGCCGCCGGTGAGCTCGAGCTGATCCCGTTCGAGGGCACCTACCTGGACACCGGCACGCCCCCGCTCTACCTGGCGGCCAACCTGCACGCCGCCGGCCACCGCAACCTGATCGCCCCCAGCGCCTCGGTGTCCGGAACCTGCACGTCCGCGGTGATCGGCGCCGACGCCACGGTGCACGGCACGGTGACCCGCTCGGTGGTCCTGCCCGGCGCCACGGTCGGCGCGGCCGAGGTGCTCACCGATGCGATCCGGGTCGGCACCCTCACCATCCCGGCCGCTCTTCTTTCTTGAAGGGTGACCACTCACCCAGAATGAAGGGTGCGCGGCTCTGTTCTGGCCGCCCCGCGGCCTTGGAGCCGCGCGCCCGGCCTCGGCGGGAGCTGCGGTCTGAGCCACCCACCCAGGCACGACATCAATCTTTTGATCTTGCTCTGGGGCGGTTGACACCGTTGGCTAATGGCATTAGCTTTAGGCTATGAACAGTAGCCAGTTCCTCCCGGTCAACGGCGGCACCATCGCGTACGAGGTCAGCGGCGAAGGCCCGCTCGTCGTGCTCGCGCACGGCATGGGTGACAGCCGCAACGCCTACCGCTTCGTCGTGCCCCAGCTGGTCGCCGCCGGTTACCGCGTCGCCAACGTCGACGTGCGCGGCTGCGGCGAGTCGAGCGTCGGGTGGCCGTCCTACACCCGCACCGACATCGCCGGCGACCTGCTCGCGGTGGTGCGACACCTCGGCGGCCCGGCCGTGCTGGTGGGTCACTCGATCTCCGGCGGCGCCGTCACCATCGCCGCGGCGCAGGCCCCCGAGCTGATCGAAGGCATCGTCGAGCTGGCCCCGTTCACCCGCAAGCAGGCGATCAACCTGGGCGACCTGCGGGCCAAGACCTACCGGGCCGGCATGCTCCGGCTGGTGCTGACCGGCGTCCTCGGCAGCGTCAAGTGGTGGCACCGCTACTTCGACGTCGCCTACCCGGGCCGCAAGCCGGCCGACTGGTCCGACCAGCTGCGCGACAACGCGGCCATGCTCGGCGAGCCGGGCCGGATGAAGGTCCTCCAGCGGATGGGCCAGACCCCGGCCACCGACGCCGGCGCCCAGCTCGGCAATGTTCGCTGCCCGGCCCTGATCGTCGAGGGTTCGCTCGACCCCGACTGGGCCGACCCGCGCGCCGAGGGCGAGGCGATCGTCGCGGCCCTGCCGTCCGGCGTCGGACAGCTCGCGATCATCGAGGGCGCCGGCCACTACCCGCACACCCAGTACCCGGACGAGACCGTCGCCCTGCTGCTGCCGTTCCTCAAGGCGTACGCCCGTGCCTAGAGCCGGCCTCGACCGGGCGGCCGTGGTCGCGGCCGCCGCCGTCCTGGCCGACGAGGTGGGCCTGGCCAACGTGACGATGGGCTCGGTGGCCGAGCGGGTCGGCGTCCGCGCGCCGTCGCTCTACAAACACGTCGGTGGCCAGGCCGACATCACCCGCCGGGTCGCCACGCTGGCCCTGACCGAGCTGGGCGACGCTCTGCGCGACGCGCTCCAGGGCCGCGCGGGCCGGGAGGCGCTGGCCGCCGCCGCGCGCACGATCCGGGCCTACGTGGTCGAACATCCGGGGCGGTATGCGGCCACGACGGTCCCGCCGGACGATCCGGCCGCGGGGGCGCGGGTGTTCGACTCGCTGGCGGCGGCGCTGGCCGGCTATCGGCTCGAGCCGGGCGGCGCGGTCCATCGGATGCGCCTGCTGCGCACGCTGTTCCACGGCTTCGCGTTGCTCGAGGTGGCCGGCGGCTTCCAGCTCGACACCGACGTCGACGAGAGCTTCGAGTGGATCATCGGCTTCGTCGACCGCGGGCTCCGTACCTAGAACCAGGTCGTAGCCGGGTGGGTGGTGCAGACCGTCGCTCCCGCCGAGGGTCGCTTCGCTCCACCGGCGTGCGTGGTCACCCTTCCTTGTGGTGGTCGAGCAGCTTGGACAACAGGTCGGTCAGCTGCCGGCCCTCCTCGGCGGACAGCGGCGCCAGGAGCTCGGCCTGGGTCTCGGCCAGCCGTTTCTCCAGTCGCCGGAGCTGCCGCCGGCCGGTGGCGGTCGGCGAGACGATGTTGCGGCGCCGGTCGGCCGGGTCGGTGGCCCGTTCGACGAGGCCGGCCTCGGCCAGCGCGTTGACCGTGGCGACCATGTCACTGAGGTGGATGCCGCTCCGCCGGCCGAGCTCGGCCTGACTGGCCGGGCCGTGCTGCTCCAGCGTCGCCAGCACCCGGTAGTGGTAGCCGCGGGCGTTCACCGACGAGAACCCCTCGGTCACCAGCCGATGCGCGTGACCGGCCAGTTGCGTGAGCAGCCAGCTGGGCAGCCTCTCCCAGTTCTCCATGTGATCAGCCTAACCACACGTTGACCGGATAAACGTTCGTGCGTCTAACGTTAGGGCAACTAATGATTCACTCGGGGAGAAGCCATGATCACGCCGTTCCGGATCGACATCCCGCAAGCCGACCTCGACGACCTGGCCGACCGGTTGGCCCGCACCCGCTGGCCCAACGAGGTCGCCGGCGCGGGCTGGGACTACGGCTTCCCGCTGGCGCGGCTCCAGGAGCTGGCCGACCACTGGCGAACCGGCCACGACTGGCGTGAGCACGAGGCCCGGCTCAACCGGCTCCCCCACTTCAGCACCGAGATCGACGGCCAGAACATCCACTTCATCCACGTACGGTCGGCCGACCCCGACGCGCTCGCGCTCGTCCTCACCCACGGCTGGCCCGGCTCGTTCCTGGAGTTCCTCGACGTCATCGAGCCGCTGTCGCGCGACTTCCACCTGGTCATCCCGTCCATCCCCGGGTTCGGTTTCTCCGGGCCGACCCACGAGCGCGGCTGGGACATCGTCCGCGTCGCCCGGGCCTGGGCTGAGCTGATGCGACGGCTGGGCTACCGGCGTTACGGCGCCCAGGGCGGCGATTTCGGCGCGGGGATCTCCACCTCGCTCGGCGCCGTCGCCCCCGGCCAGGTCGCCGGGG
Organism: Actinoplanes sp. NPDC089786; assembly: GCF_040684855.1. Lineage (NCBI taxonomy): Bacteria > Bacillati > Actinomycetota > Actinomycetes > Micromonosporales > Micromonosporaceae > Actinoplanes > Actinoplanes sp. NPDC089786. Next base: position 172,496 of record NZ_JBFBGU010000018.1, on the reverse strand, counting down.
TCCACGTCAACTACCTGCCGACCCGGCCGGTCGCCGGCGTCGCCCTGTCCGAGGCCGACGAGGCGCGGCTGGACAAGGTCCGGCAGCTGATCGCCAACCGCCCCGCCTACCAGGTCCTGCAGGCCACCACCCCGCAGACCATCGGGTACGCGCTGACCGACTCGCCGGTCGGCCAGCTGGCCTGGATCGCCGAGCGCTTCGCGGCGTGGACCGACCCGCGCTCGCCGATCAGCGACGATCGGATGCTCACCGACGTCTCGCTGTACTGGCTGACCGCCACCGCGGCGTCCTCGGCCCGGCTGACCCGCGAAACCCCACGTGGGGCGGCGGCGTGCCCCGTGCCGGTCGGCGTGGCGGTGCTGCCGCACGACATCACGCAGTCGGTGCGGCCGCTGGCCGAGCGGCTCTACGACATCAGGCACTGGTCGGAGTTCGAGCGGGGCGGCCACTTCGCCGCGATGGAGGTGCCGGAGTTGCTCGCCGAGGACGTGCGGACCTTCTTCCTCACCACGCCCGGCGTCCATAGTAGATTGCCGCGGTGACGACAACCTCCGAAGCCGTGTCCCGGGCCGCCCGGCCGCCTCGCTCCTGGGAGACCCAGACCGTCGGCGTGCTGGTGGCCATCGCGGCGTCCGGCCTGCTCGGAGTGATTCTGCTGGCCACGCAGGTGGGGCTGTGGGCCTACCTGCGAAACGGCGGAACCACCACCGTGTCGGCGCTGGTGGTGTTCGTCATCGACAACGCGGGCCCGTTCGACGTGCTCTACGTCCTGCTGGTGATCGCCTACCTCGGCGCGTACTTCTGGTGGCGGCACCAGACCCGGGAGATGCTCCGCCGGATCGGTGACTTCACCGGCGGCGCGACCGTGCACTGGGCCGTCGTCGCGTGGGGTCTGCTGCTCGGGGCGGGGTTCTACATGACCCCGGGCATCTCCACGACCGGGACCACGGCCGACGAGCTGGCCACGATGTTCGGGTGGTTCGCGGTGCGGACCGTGCTGCGGCTGGCCGCGCTGGGAATGCTGTTCCTCGGGGTGCGGCAGATCCGCGATCAGGTACGCCGGGAGGTCGCGACGTCCGGTGTGGCGCTCCGGCTCGGCGAGCTCGGCGGGGAACGGACCGCCCGGACCACCCCGCTTCTCGCGCCGATCGCCGCCGCGGCCACCGATCACCTTCCGGTGGCGGACGACGAGTTCTGGGCGAAGGCCGGGCGGCTGGCCGCCGAGCGGAACGCCGACCTCGCGGTGCTGGAGGCCGTGGATGTGGTGGCGCGGCGGTGGGCGCTGATCCCGGCCGGCGGTGACGCGACCGCGGTGCGGGCGGCCATCCCGGCCGGCGCGGTGGTCACGGTCTTCCCGGTACCGCCGGCCCAGACCGAGATCGAGGGGTACGAGCCACCGGCCGCCGACGCCTACCACGGCTTCCTCGAGGACGGTGCGAGCGGCGCCCTGTGGTTCCAGTCGGTGACGCCCAAGCGGGTGCCCGCGTTCCTGGCCCGGGCCCGCAACGCTCGGCGGTGGGCGCTCTACCCCGTCGACGCGGCCGACGCCCTCACCGCGGTGGCGTCCGCGTCAGCGGAACGGTAGGGCCACGTCGCAGATCAGGTCGCTCGGCGCGGCCGTGTCGACGTCGGTGTCGTAGCGGTACACCTCGCGCGGCGGGGCGGCGACGGCATGCCCGCGGTCACGGACCCAGCGCCGGACCGAGTCGTAGACGGACAGGATCTGCGGCGCCTCGAAATGGCCCTTGATCACCGGGATGTACGCCTCCCGGTGGGCCGGCTCGCTGCGCCCGGCCGCGTCGGGACGCACCGGCAGGCACACCTCGACCGGGCCGTCGTCGTCCTCGCCGACCGGGCCGTGGAACACCACGAACCGCGGGCCGGCCGCTCCCCCGGCCCGGTCGGCCAGGGCGGTCAGGCGGGCGGTGGCCTCGCGGATCCAGACCAGCTCGGCCGACGTGACGTAGCGCATCTCGGTGACGACATGCTGCTCGGCGACCTCGCGGACGGCCACCGGCCACGAGCCCTCGGGCGGCGCCGGGGTCTCGGCGGACAGGTTACGGACCAGGCGGTCGGCGAGTTCCCGCTGCGCGGCCAGGCGGCGTTCCACCGCGGTCCAGTAGCCGGCCAGGCGTTCGGCCGCCCGCGGCCCCGGCGCGTCGACGATCTCGGTGATCTCGGTCAGCGGCATGTCGAGGCGGCGCAGCAACGCGATCAGACGGCCGGCGTACAGCTGGCGGCTCGCGTACCGCCGATAGCCGGTGCCGTCCACCACCTCGGCCGGGCGCAGCAGACCGATCCGGTCGTACAGCCGGAGAGCCCGGATCGACAGGCCGGACCGGCGGGCGAACTCGCCGATCGTCAGCAACCCGGGCCCGCCCGGCATCAGCTCACCGGGAACGCGACGTCGAACACCTCGTCGGAGCCGGCGGCGGCCCCGAAATCGATCCAGTAGGTCTCCCGCGGCGCCCGGGCGACGGCCAGCCCGTTGTCGGAGATCCACTTCTCGACCGCCTCGTACACGCCGCCCAGCTCACCCGACGTGACGAGGGCCTTGGTCACCCGCGCGTACGCCTCACGGTGGGACGGAATCGTCCGGTCACCACCGGACGGCACCGTGGCGCACACCTCGACCGGCGTCGGCCCCTCGTTCGGATTGCCCTCGTAGATGGCCATCAGCAGTGGTTCGTCCGGGCCCGGCCGCTCCAGGAACGGCCAGTCCGTGGTGCCGAGCAGACCGCCCGCCTCCCGCGCGCGTTCCGCCACCCGGGCCATCGCGCCCGGCAGCCAGTCGAGCAGCTCGGCCTGGGTGACGCTTCTGGTCTCGCTCACGACGTGCTGTTCCGGCACATCCCGCAGTCGAATCTCGGTCATGATTACCTCCCGCCACGATGATGGGGTCTCCCCTTGTGTCAGGGTCAAGCGATCATGCCAGCCAGTCACCGTCACGCATGACGGCGCGGCCCGGCAGCTCGTTCAGCTCGCGCCAGGCCTGAATGCGTTCGGGGCGGAGGATCAGGAAGGCGTACGCGTCGCCGGCCGTACGCGGATCCCAGTCGTTCTGGGCCGCGTACGCCTCGCCGATCGCCCCCGCCTCCTGGTTCGGCACCGTGCGTTCCAGCCGGGCGTCGATCAGCACCACGTCGCGGGTGCCACCCAGCGCCAGGCGGGCGATGCCCCCGGCGATCAGGTTGCGGGCGGTCGGCGTGCTCGTGTCGGTGGCGAGCACGATGCGGTCGTCGTGCCAGGCGGCCGTCAGCGGCACCAGACAGGGCCGGCCGTCGGCGGCGGTGGCGACCCAGACGTCGGCCACCGGCGCGCTCAGCTTGGCCAGCACGTCCGCCTTACGCTGCGCCCTGGTCCTCGGTTGCTCTCCCACCCTCACACAATAGGTAACGTGGCCGGATGCGATCACGCTCCGGAGAGATGTGGTGGGGAGTCGCCGTCGAGGCGCCCGACCCGCCCGCGCTGGCCAGGTTCTACGCCGAGCTGCTGGACTGGCCGATCGTGCACGAGGAGCCCGGTACGTCGGTGCTCGGCGCCCCACCGGCCGGCGGCTCGTTCCTCGTCTTCCAACAGGCCGACGGGTACGAGGCTCCGGTGTGGCCGCCCGCTCCCGGCGCCCAGCGCGCCATGACCCACCTCGACTTCCAGGTCGGCGACCTCGCGTCCGCCGTCGCCGACGCGGTCGACCTGGGCGCCAAGGTGGCCGACTTCCAGCCGCAGGACCACGTCCGGGTCCTGTTCGACCCGGCCGGCCACCCGTTCTGCCTGTGCCAGACCGATTGACCCGGGAGGCGTGGTCGTGGCGACGGTCGTGATCGTCGGAGACGTGGGCGGCTTCTCCGAGCAGTTGGCCCGGCCATTGGCCGAGGTCCCCGAGGACGCCGTGGTCGTGCAGGTCGGCGACCTGGTCGACCGGGGGCCGGACGCTCACGTGAAGAACCATCAGCGGCTGACCGCCCTCCGCGCGGCCCACACCTACCGGGCCGGGCCAAGCCCGGATGCCCCGGCGAAGTTCCACTGCTCGGGCAGGGTGCCGCCGCACACCGCGCAGGTGAAGTCGCCGTCCCGGACGATGTTGCGCTCGCCGCAATGCTCGCACCGGCGGAACGTGATCAGGTCGGTGTAACGGCCGGGATGGGCAATGCCCGCGCGCTCGAGGGACGCCGCCACGGCCGGCCAGGAGTCGGGATCCGGGCAGTAGCCGGTCGACTGGTTGCTCACCGCTGAGACGTCGGTGCCGTCGAACCCCATCTCCCCCGCGGCCAGCACATCCGCGCCCTCCGCGCAGGCGACATGCTCACTGCGCCGTGGCGCCAGCCTCAGCACCCCATCCAGGGTCACGACGAAGGTGGCCGGCTCACCCGGCTCGGCGTCGGCCAGCCACCGCTCGAGATCAGCAACGCCCCTGATGCCGGTGCCCGTGCCGCCACCGGCCGCCCGGCGAACATCATCCGGCCCGACATACCGATAGCGCCGCCCCATGGCCCGAGACGCTAACAACCGGAGCGGCGGCACGGGTTGGATTTTTCGGGCTTCGAGGGTGAGCACTCACTCAGAATGAAGGTCACGCGGCTCTGTTGTGGACGCGCCAGCGGCCAGGAGCCGGGTGGCCGCCCTCGGCGGGAGCCGCGGTCTGCACCACCCACCCCGATGCGACATCACGATCTTGATCCTGATCTTGAATGTGGGTGGCGCCGAGGAGAAACCGCCTCGGTGGAAGCGGTCTGGTCGACAGGGGGACGATCGGATGCCGCGGGATGATTGGATGTTCTTGTGAATACTGCGATCGTGCACATCGACTGTGCCACCGATTCGATTCCTGAGGTGGCTGAGGCCCTGGCCGCTCAGGACGGGGTCAGCGAGGTCTACTCGGTGGCCGGCAACGCCGACCTGATCGCCATCGTGCGGGTGCCGCACTTCGATGACATCGCCGAGGTGATCGCCGGGCGGATCTCCAAGACGCCGGGTGTGGTGAATACCGAGACCTATGTGGCGTTCCGGGCGTATTCCAAGCATGACCTGGAGGACGCCTTCGCGATCGGGCTGCCCGACGCCGACTGAACCGCGAGCATGCGAAGGGCCCGGGAGGTGAACTCCCGGGCCCTTCGTGTTGCGCCGTGGCTCAGCGGCCGGAGGTGATCTCCTCGCGCTTGTCCGGAGCGGTGACCGGCGGGACGGCCGGGGACACCGGCGCCTCGATCGGCTGCTCGACCGGGAAGAAGAAGCCCTTCACCGCGGGCGCCAGGGCGCCGAGGCGGTTCATCTTCTTCGGGACGACCCACCCGGCGTAGTCGAGCGGGACCGGGTGGCCATGGCCGTCGACCGGGCCGAGCGGCTGGTGGACCTCGTAGAACCGGCCGTCGGGGGCCCGCTTGATGATGCCGGTCTCGACACCGTGGGCGAGCACCTCGCGGTCGTGTTGCTGGAGGCCCAGGCAGACCCGGACGGCGATGAAGTAGGCCAGTGGCGGCAGAAGCACCAGGCCGATGCGGCCGCCCCAGGTCATCGCGTTCAGGCTGATGTGGAACTTGTCGGCGATCACGTCGTTGCCGCCGGACAGGGTGGCCACGAAGAAGAACGTGAAGGCCATGAAGCCCAGGCCGGTGCGCTCGGGCGCGTCACGGGGGCGCTGGAGCAGGTGGTGTGCCCGGTGGTCCTTGAGGCGCCGGGCCTCGATGAACGGGTAGGCCATCGGCACCGTGGTCAGCGCGCCGAGACCGACCACGGCGGGCCAGAACAGCGGCGGGATGCTGTAGCCGTCGCCGATCGGCAGCGTGATCTGCCAGGCGGGCATGAGCCGGACCAGGCCGTCCATGAACATGACGTACCAGTCGGGCTGGCTCGCCGACGACACCTCGGAGGCGCGATAGGGGCCGAACAGCCAGATCGGGTTGATCTGGAACAGGCCGGCCATCAGGGCGACCACCCCGAAGACGGCCATGAAGAAGCCGCCCTGCTTCAGCGCGTACCGCGGGAACATGCGCTCGCCGACCACGTTGTGGTTGGTCCGCCCGGGGCCCGGCCACTGGGTGTGCTTCTGGGCGAAGACCAGGCCCAGGTGCACGCTGATCAGCGCGAGCAGGCCGCCGGGGATGAGCAGCACGTGGGCGATGTAGAAGCGGCCGATGATCAGGTGGCCGGGGAACTCGCCGCCGAAGACCGACGCCGAGATCCAGGTGCCGGCGATCGGGATGGACAGCATGATCGCCGAGGCGATGCGGAGGCCGGTGCCGGAGAGGCCGTCGTCGGGGAGCGAGTAGCCGGTGAAGCCGGCCAGGAAGCCCAGCAGGAACAGGGCCATGCCGATCGCCCAGTTGGCCTCGCGCGGCTTCCGGAACGCGCCGGTGAAGAAGATGCGCGCCATGTGCACGACGATGGACGCCATGAACAGCAGCGCCGCCCAGTGGTGCATCTGCCGCATGAACAGGCCGCCGCGCACCTCGAAGGACAGGTTCAGCGACGATTCGTACGCCGCCGACATCTCGACGTTGCGCAGGCCCGGGTAGGCGCCGTTGTAGGCCACTTCCTTCATCGACGGGTCGAAGAAGAGGGTCAGGAAGACGCCGGTGAGCAGCAGGATGATGAACGAGAACAGGGCGATCTCGCCCAGCAGGAACGACCAGTGGTCAGGGAAGACCTTGTTGAGCAGCCCGCGCAGCGGCGTGGCCGCCTTGTAGCGGTCGTCGAGACCCTTGCCGACATTGGCCGGGACCTGGGTCACATCGAATTTCCGGCGCTTCATGGCCGCTCCCAGAAGTCGGGTCCAACAGTCTCCCGGTAGTCCGAACTTGCCACAAAGAAGCCCTCCGCGTCCACCGAAATCGGCAGCGCGGGCAGCCTGCGACTGGCCGGGCCGAAGATCGGCCGGGCGTTGTCGGTGATCAGGAACTGCGATTGGTGGCAGGGACAGAGCAACCGGTTGGTCTGCTGCTCGTACAGGCTGGCGGGGCAGCCGGCATGGGTGCAGATCTTGGAGTACGCGACGTAGTTACCCCACATCACGCCCTTGTTGCGCGCGTCGTTCTCGGTCGCCTGGCGGGTCGCCTCGGCGTCCTGGTCGCGCAGGTGGATGAGCAGCGTCGGCGAGTCGGCGTACTCGTTCGTCGCGCCACCCGGGATGCCCGGGAAGACGGTGAGCTGGCCGCCCACGCTGACGTCGGAGGGCCGGATCGGGGTGCCGTTGGGCCGGGTGAGCCGGACCAGCTTGCCCTCGTTCGCCACCGGGTCGAAGCCGGTGTGGAACATGATCGGCTCGTCGTCCTTGTGTGGATTCTCGATCAGCCCGCCGATCAGCGGCGCCGCGGCGACCAGGCCGAGCGGCGCCAGGCCGAGCCCGATCGCGCCCTTGAGCAGCGGCCGGCGCTGCACGCCGAGCTCGTCGACCATGTAGGCCATGGTCTGGCCGGTGATCAGCCGGTCGTCGTCGCTGGACGGCTGGTCGTGCCGGTCCTGGATCGAGACCTCGTGCGGCAGCAGCTTCTTGGCCCAGGAGAGGATCGCGAAGCCGAGGGACAGCAGCGAGATGCCCAGCGAGATGCCGAGCACCGCGGTGTAGTAGTCGTTGATCTGGTGGCCCAGCTCGTACTCCCACGGCCACCAGATGTATGCCACCAGGAAGACCAGCGCGCCGGCGCCGGAGAGCAGGAACAGCAGCGCGATGTTGCGCACCACCCGCTTCTCGGCCTTGGAGTTGGCGCCCTGGAACTGCGACTCGTACGTGACGATCTCGATGTCGTCCCGGCGAGCGCCCTCCTTGATGATCTCGAAGCGCGACAGCCGGGGGTCCTGCACGTCGACCGGCTCGGTGCCGGAGTCGTGCGTACCGTCGTGCACAACCGTCATGACTTCCCCGCAATCCAGAGGGCCACGAAGACGAGAATGGTGATGCCGATGACGAAGATCGCCAGGCCCTCGGTCACTGGACCATAGCGCCCCAGGTTGAACACGCCGCCCGGGTCCTTGTCCTGCTGGAGCTGCAGATTGACGTACGTGATGATGTCGCGCTTCTCGTCGGGCGAGAGCTCGTTGTCACCGAACACCGGCATGTTCTGCGGGCCGGTGAGCATCGCCGCGTAGATCTCCTCGGGCGTCGCGTCGTGCAGGCTAGGCGCGTACTTGCCGGAGGACAGGGCGCCGCCGCCACCGCCGAAGCCGTGGCAGGAGGAGCAGTTGACCCGGAACAGCGCGCCACCGGCGGACAGCGCGTCGGGCTTGTTCTCCAGGTTCTCGACCAGCTCGCCGGACGGCAGCTGGGGGCCGCCGCCGATCTCCTGGATGTACTGACCGATCTGCTTGGTCTGCGCCTCGTCGAACTGCGGCGCCTTCTCCTCGGCCTGGGCCTCCTGCCGGGTCATCGGCATGCGGCCGGTGCCGACCTGGAACTCGACGGCGGCCGAGCCGACGCCGATCAGGCTCGGGCCGCGGTCGGTGACGCCCTGCGCGTCGCGCCCGTGGCAGGTGATGCAGCTGTTGTCGAACAGCGCCTTGCCCTCTTGCGCCGAGGCGGTCAGCGTGCGGTCGTCCTCCGCCGCCGCGTTCGGCGTGAACGCGGTGTAGACGCCGCCGGCCAGGGCCAGGGCGGCGATCATCCGGACCGCGGCGCCGAGGCGGCGGCGCGCACGGCTGGGTGCGCTGCGCTTCCGGGCGAAGACCCGGAAGCGAGGGCCGCCGTGGGGGTCAGAAGTCATCTGCGGTCGTCCTCTTGTGTCGAACCTTGCTCACGGACGGGCGGGCGAGGGTCCATGGTCACTGCAGCCAATAGATCATCGCGAACAGCGCGATCCACACGACGTCCACGAAGTGCCAGTAGTAGGAGACCACGATCGCCGAGGTCGCCTGGGCCGGCGTGAACCGGCCCATGGTCGTCCTGATCATGTAGACGATGAAGGCGATCAGACCGCCGGTCACGTGCAGACCGTGGAAGCCGGTGGTCAGGTAGAACATCGAGCCGTAGCCGTCGGCCTGGAGCGTGATGCCCTCGTGCGTGACCAGGTTGCGGTACTCGTTCGCCTGGCCGAGCACGAAGATCAGGCCCATCACGAAGGTGACCGTGAACCAGCGTCGCAGCCCGAACACATCGCCCTTCTCGGCCGCGAACACACCGAGCTGGCAGGTCACCGAGGACAGCACCAGGATCACGGTGAACGTGGTCGCGTACGGGATGTTCAGCGCCTCGGTGTGCTCCTCCCACAGCTGCGGCGCCGCCGCCCGGATGGAGAAGTACATCGCGAACAGCGCCGCGAAGAACATGAGCTCGCTGGAGAGCCACACGATGGTCCCCACGCTGACCATGTTGGGTCGGGTCAGCGAGTGAATCCTGCTCTTGTCGATGGCTGAAGCCGCAGTCACGGGCTCATTATTGCCCCGCGATCAGGACAACATGTCGCGGGGGGCCTAATCCGGCGTGTGTCGCGCCCCGGTATAACGATCACCACGACGGGAGGCCTAGCCTCGAACGGTGCATCTCGCCGAAATGCCTGCTCTCCTCGCCGACGCGGGGAATACTGCGCCGCCCCCGTTCACCGTCGGCGCGATCTTCACGCAGATCCACCTGACCAGCCTGATCGCCCTGTTCATGGTGGTGGCGGCGGCCGTGTATCTCTACGGCGTCCGGCGGCTGCGCCGGCGCGGGGACGCCTGGCCGGCCGGTCGCACCATCGCCTTCCTGGTGGGCGGGCTGGGCTCGATCGCCGCGGTCACGGTCACCGGGGTCGAGGCGTACGACACCACGCTGCTGTCGGTGCACATGATCCAGCACATGGTGCTGTCCATGGTGGGGCCGATCTTCCTGGCGCTGGGCGCTCCGGTGACGCTTTTCATGCGTACGGCCGGAGCACGCCCGCGAAAGAAGCTGGTCAGCCTGCTGCACAGCCGCCCGGTGAGCGTGATCACCTTCCCGCTGGTCGCGTTCGGCCTGTTCGTGGCCAACCCGTTCGTCCTCTACTTCACCGGCCTCTACCGGGCCACCCTGGAACACGCCTGGCTGCACGAGCTGGTCCACGTGCACTTCATCGTGACCGGTTGCCTGTTCTTCTGGCCGCTGCTGGGCCTCGACCCGCTGCCCAACCGCTGGCCCTACCCGGCCCGCGCGCTGCTGATGGTGCTGTCGGTGCCGTTCCACACGGTCCTCGGGCTGACGATCATGCAGAGCACCACGCTGCTCGGCGGCGACTGGTACCCGAACCTGGCCCTGGCCTGGTCCGACCCCAAGAACGACCAGGTGGTGGCCGGCGGCATCCTGTGGGCCGGCGGCGAGGTGGTCAGTGTCACGATGCTGGGCATCCTGGTGCTGCAGTGGATCAGGCAGTCGGAACGTGAGGCTCGCCGCGTCGACCGCCAGCTCGACCGCGAGGAGGCGGCGGCGGCCTCGCGCGGCCCGGAGGCCCCGGCGGAATAGCCGGTTCGCTACGATCAGCAGGCAGCTACGACCCTGGGAGCGCGGGGAATCATGAGCGACAAGTACACCGTCCTGCTCTACAGCGACGACGTCGCCGTGCGCGACAAGATCCGGCAGGCCATCGGCCCCCGGCCCGCGGCCGATCTGGCGATCGAGTTCGCCGACGCGACGACCTGGGAAGATTGCCGCAACCTGCTCGACACGTACGAGATCGATCTGATGATCCTCGACGGCGAGGCCAACCCGGCCGGCGGCATCGGGATCGCCCGGCAGACCAAGGACGAGTACGCCGACCCGCCGCCCACCTGCGTGGTGATCGCCCGGGCCGCCGACCGCTGGCTGGCCGCGTACGCGCAGGTCGACGCCACCCTGCTCTTCCCGCTCGACCCGGTGACCACCGGCCAGACCGTGGCCGGCATGCTCCGCGCCCGGCGCAACGGCGCCATCCCGCTGGGCACCATGGGCAAGCTGGGCTGACGGGTCATGGCCGACCGCACCTGGCCCAACCTGCTGAGCAGCGTGCTCGCCGGCACCGACCTCGACACCACCGACACCGCCTGGGCGATGGGCGAGATCATGGCCGGCAACGCCACCCCGGTCCAGATGGCCGGCCTGGCCATGGCCCTGCGGGCCAAGGGCGAGACGCCCGGTGAGCTGGCCGGCCTGGTCGAGGCCATGCTGGCCGCCGCCACGCTGATCGAGCTGCCCGAAGACGTCCGGGCCGACGCGGTCGACGTGGTCGGCACCGGCGGCGACCGGGCCCACACGGTGAACATCTCCACGATGGCCGCGATCATCGTGGCCGCGTCCGGCGTGCGGGTGGTCAAGCACGGCAACCGGGCCGCCTCGTCCAAGTGCGGCACGGCCGACCTGCTCGAGTTCTTCGGCATCCCGCTCGATCTGGGCCCGCGCGGCGTGATCCGCACGGTCGCCGAGGCCGGCATCGGCTTCTGCTTCGCGGCCCGCTACCACCCGGGCATGCGGCATGCCTCGGTCACCCGCCGCGAGCTGGGCGTTCCCACGTTCTTCAACATGCTCGGCCCGCTGACCAACCCGGCCCGCCCGCGCTCGGCCGCGGTCGGCTGCTTCGACCTGCGGATGGCCCCGGTGATGGCCGAGGTGTTCGCGCGGCGGGGCGACACCGCGGTCGTGCTCCGCGGCGAGGACGGCCTGGACGAGTTCACCACCGCCGCGCCGACCCGGGTCTGGCTGGCCCGCGACGGCAAGGTCGAAGAGGCCCTGGTCGACTCGACCGAGCTGGGCCTGCCCCGGAGCCGGGAAGGCGACCTGCGGGGCGGTGACGCGCCGTTCAACGCCGACGCGGCCCGCCGCATGTTCGCCGGTGAGCCGGGCCCGATCCGCGACGCGGTGCTGCTCAACGCGTCGGCCGCGCTGGCCGCGCACGCCGGCCTGCCGGGCGACTTCCGCGAGACGCTGCGGTCGGGGCTGGTCCGCGCGGCCGAGACCGTCGACGCGGGAGCGGCCACCGCCCTGCTCGACCGCTGGGTGACCGTGGCCCAGGCCGCGAAGGCCGAGGAAGGCTGAGACGCGACACGCCGCGCCACATACCACGCTTCACCTGCGGTTCGTGGCAGCGTCGACAGCACAACCGGGGAATTCCACCTTCCGACGAGGAGAGGAGCCACCCGTGGGAGACCGTGAACTGCGCTGCGTCATCTGTGACCGCGACATGATGTTCGAGGTGCCGCCCTGCCCCGACGGGCATGAGGACGACTGTCCCGAACTGCTGTGCACGCGTTGTGGCGCCGCCGAGATGCTCTTCCCGCTGTCCTTGCGGGTCCGCCGCTTCCACGGCGTCGCCCCGCAGCAACGCCGAGCCGCCTGATCAACGAGCAAGGCCCGCGCTTCGAGAAGAAGCGCGGGCCTTGAAACGTCAGCAGATCAGTGTTCGGCCGGGTGCCGGGTGCCGGTGTAGTACTCGAAGATCATCGCGGACGCGGTGACGATCACCAGAATCAGGCCCAGGGCGATCAGCCACCACATCCAGAACACCAGGCCGAGGCCGGCGATCGAGGCGGACAGCGCCACACCGAACGGCCAGTAGCTGCCCGGGCTGAAGAAGCCGATCTCGCCGGCGCCCTCGGCGATCTCGCCGTCTTCCCGGTCTTCCGGACGCAGGTCGATGCGGCGGGAGACGAACCAGAAGAAGCCGCCGCACATCGCGCAGAGCAGGCCGGAGAGGATCAGCGCGACCGTGCCGATCCACTCGACCCCGCCGCTGGCCCCGTTGGTCCACGTGCCGTAGACGGTCGCCGCGGCCCACAGGAAGGCGGCGACGCCGGCGAAGATCTTGTATTCGGTCTTCAACTCAGGCCCTTACTTTCCCGCGGTGATCTGCGTCTGGCCGGACTGGTTCCAGCTCTGGCCGTGCCGGCGGGTGTCGAACGGCTGAGTGGTCGTCGCGTACCGGTCGGCGCCGGTGAAGCCGATCGCCTCCATCGCCGAAGCGGTGTCCGCGCCGCCCTTCTTGGCCGCCAGGAACTGGTCGAACCGGGTGGGCGAGACCACGACCATCTCGAAGTTCATGAACGCGTGGTAGGTGCCGCACAGCTCGGCGCAGTGGCCGACGTAGCGGCCCTCCTTGTCGAGGGTGACCTCGAACTGGTTGCGCACGTTGCCCGGGAACACGTCGCGCTTGAAGAGCAGCTCGGGCACCCAGAACGAGTGGATGACGTCGGGGCTGGTCTCCTCGAACCGGATCTTCTTGCCGGTGGGCAGCACCAGCAGCGGGATCTGGTCGTCCGACCCCAGCGTGGAGGCCACCGTGCCGGCGTCCTTGCCCACGCCGTCGCGGTAGTTGAACTGCCAGTTCCACTTGAACGCGACGACCTCGACGACCTGGTCGGGATTGCGCGAGAGCTTGTCGACGTCGGTCTGCACGATCGCGGTGTAGTAGAAGAGCACCGCCACGATCAGCACCGGCGTGACCGTGTAGAGGATCTCCATCGGCATGTTGAACCGGGTCTGCACGGGCAGCTCGTCGCCGCGCTTGCGGTACCGGATGATGCACCAGAAGATCAGGCCCCACACGAAGAAGCCGACGACCAGCGCGGCGATGACCGAGCCGATCCAGAGGTCGTACATCTTGTGGGCCTGCAGGCTGACACCCGGTCCCGGCCAGCCGAAGTGGCCGAAGCGCTCGCCGAAGTCGACCAGCGAGCAGCCGGACAACAGCGCCAGCAGCCCCGCCGCAACAGCGCCGAGCCCGACGATCCGGGTGGCCCGTGGCCGAGCGGTCCTACTCTTTACGCCCACGTGCTCCATGCCTCCCAATCAGCGTCGTCCCCGTTGCTGAACCGGACACCGACGCCCAGGCGTTACCGACGGTCGCAGACTACTCGACCTGGCCCTACCGACCCGTTGCGGGGTCCGATCTTCGCGCCCCCGGACACGTGGCGGACGCCTGCTCTCAACAACCGGACGATACCGTTTCCCAGGTGGAAAACAGCGCCGATCCGGTCGGTGCGGCGTCGTACTTCGACGCCGCGACCGCTACCCCCCTGCATCCCGTCGCGCGGGAGGCCTGGCACGCCGCCCTGGAGGACGGGTGGGCCGACCCGGAACGGCTCTACGCGAGCGGGCGGCGGGCCCGCCGGCTGCTGGAGGCGGCGCAGGCCGCGGCGGCTGAGAGTCTCGAGGTACGCCCGGACGAGCTGTCCTTCTGGCCGTCCGGCACGGCCGCCCTGCACGCCGGCGTCCTGGGCGGCCTGGCCGGGCGGCAGCGGGCGGGCTCGACCCTGGTCCACTCCGCGATCGAACACTCCGCGGTGCTGCACATCGCCGCCGCGCACGGCGACTCCGCCTCGGTCGGTGTCGATCTGCTCGGGCGGCTCGACCTGGAGGCGTGGGACCAGGCGGTGTCCGCGCCCGGGGTCGCGCTGGCCAGCCTGATCAGCGCCAGCCACGAGGTCGGCACCGTGCAGCCGATCGAGGTGGCCGCCGCGTACTGCGCCGAGGCCGGGGTTCCGCTGCTGGTCGACGCGGCTCAGACGCTCGGCCGGGCGCCGGTGCCGGAGGGCTGGTCGATGCTGGCCGCCAGCGCGCACAAGTGGGGCGGCCCGCCCGGGGTAGGACTGCTGGTGGTGCGCAAGGGCGTTCGCTGGCGGTCGCCGTACCCCGGTGATGATCTTTATCGTCCCCGGTCGCCGGGCGCGGCCGACGTGCCGGCCATCGTCGCGGCCGCGGCCTCGCTGCGGGCCGTGCTGGACGAGGCGGACACCGAGGCGAAGCGGCTGTCCGCGCTGGTCGAGCGGATCCGGACCGAGGTCGCCCGGACCGTGCCGGACGTCGAGGTGGTCGGCGACCCGGACAACCGGCTGCCCCACCTGGTGACGTTCTCCTGCCTGTACGTGGACGGCGAGGTGCTGTTGCACGCGCTGGACCGCGCCGGGTTCGCGGTCTCCTCGGGTTCCTCGTGTACGGCGTCCACGCTCCAGCCGAGCCACGTGCTGGAGGCGATGGGCGTGCTCAGCCACGGCAACGTGCGGGTGTCGCTGCACCGCGGCACGACCGCCGACGAGGTGGAACGCTTCCTGGCGGTGCTGCCGGGGCTGGTGGCCGGCATCCGGGCGGAGGCGGGGATGTGACCGAGATCGACTGCCGGGGCCGCCGCTGCCCCATTCCGGTGATCGAGCTGGCGCGGTTCTTGAAGAACGCCGAGATCGGTACGGAGGTCCGGGTGCTCGCCGACGACCCGGCCGCCGCCAACGACATCCCGGCGTGGTGCAGGCTCAAGGGTCAGGAGTTCCTCGGAGCCTCCGGCCCGGCGGCCTTCGACGTGCGAAAGATCACTTAGACCCACGTCCACATTCGCCTCGCGAGGCCACGCCCCGGCAGCGAAAGATCACTGAGTGAGGTACGCGACCACGGGCGCCGTCGGGTCGCGGGCCAGGAACGTGTCCACGACCAGGCGCGGTCCCAGGTAGGGCTCCCACTCGGCCTGCCGCTCGAGCACCCGCACCCAGTCGGGAATGCCGTCGTGGTCGCGGGTGGCGTAGCGCGCCTCGACCCGGCGGCGGTGCTCGGCGTCGTCACCGCAGACCACCTCGACCACCCGCAGCCGCACCTTCTGGCGCTCGGCCAGGTCGACCCAGAGCTGGCGGGCCGCCCGGACCGGGTTCACCGCGTCGATGATCACGCTGTGCCCGACCCGGAGCTGCTCCTCGGCCAGGGCGGCCACCACCCCGTAGGCCGCGAACCCGGGCCGCTGCTCGGTCACCTGGTAGCGCTGGAGGGTGAAGTCGACCGTGTCCACGGCGAGCACCGCGGCCGGCAGAGCGCCCGCCACCTGCGCGGCGAGCGTGCTCTTGCCGACACCGGGCAGCCCGGCGAACACCGCCAGCACGGACATGGCGCGATCAGGCCGGCAGGTGGGACTTGATCTCGGCGGCGGCCTCGGACCCGTACGAGTCGGCGAAGCGCTTGGCGAAGTCGTCGCCCTTCACCTCGTACTCCTGGCCACCCGCCGTCTCCAGCACCAGGGCCGCCACCAGCGAACCCACCTGGGCGGAGCGCTCCAGGCCCAGCCCCCAGCTGATGCCGCTGAAGAAGCCGGCCCGGAAGCCGTCGCCGACGCCGGTCGGGTCGGTCGCCAGCACGTCGCGGGCCACCGGCACGTGGATCCGGTCGATGCCGTGGCCGGTGATCTCGACCCCGTCCTTGCCCAGCGTGGTGACCCGGATCTTGACCTGGTCGAGCACCTGGTCGCCGGTCAGGCCGGCCTTGGTCTCGAGCATCGAGCGCTCGTACTCGTTGGTCAGCAGGTAGTCGGCGCCCTGGATCAGCGCCATCACGTCGCTGCCCTCCATGCGCGCGAGCTGCTGGGACGGGTCGGCGGCGAAGGCCAGCCCGCGGGTGCGGCACTCCTGCGAGTGGCGCAGCATCGCGGCCGGGTCGTTCGCGCTGATCAGCACCAGGTCGAGGCCGCCGGCGCGGGCCGCGACCGGGCCCAGCTCGATGTTGCGGGCCTCGGACATCGCGCCGGCGTAGAACGAGGCGATCTGGTTGAGGTCGTCGTCGGTGGTGCAGACGAACCGCGCGGTGTGCGCGACCTCGCTGATGTGCACCGAGCCGCAGTCCACCCCGTGCCGCTCGAGCCACGACCGGTAGTCGGCGAAGTCGGCGCCGACCGCGCCGACCAGGATCGGCGACAGGCCGAGCAGGCCCATCCCGTACGCGATGTTGGGCGCCACCCCGCCACGCCGCACCACCAGGTCGTCGACCAGGAACGACAGCGACACCTTGTGCAGCTGGTCGGCGATCAGGGACTCGGCGAAACGGCCGGGGAAGTGCATCAGATGGTCGGTGGCGATCGAGCCGGTTACGGCGATCTTCATGTCGGCCCTCGATGTCGTGAACGGGGGGTTGCCCGGCGAGCCTACCGGCACCGGCCCTCGGACGAGAAAAGGCCGCCCTCCACGCGGAGAGCGGCCTTTTCCGTTGCTGTCAGTGGAACGAGTCGCCACACGCGCACGAGTTCTGCGCGTTCGGGTTGTCGATGGTGAAGCCCTGAGCGTCGATCCGGTCGGCGAAGTCGATCGTCGCGCCGGCGAGATACGGAGAGCTCATCCGGTCGACCACGACCTCGACGCCGTCGAAGCCGGCCACGATGTCGCCGTCGAGCGAGCGCTCGTCGAAGAAGAGCTGGTAGCGAAGACCCGAACAGCCACCCGGCTGCACGGCGATACGCAGGCGCAGGTCGTCGCGCCCTTCCTGTTCGATGAGGGCCTTGACCTTGACAGCGGCAACGTCGGTCAGGGTGACGCCGGTCGGCGCGGCGACCGTGGTGGCCTCGGTCGACTCGGTGTGCGCTTCAGTGGTCACTGCGGATCTCCCAGCTTGCGGACGGTGTTCTGCCGTTAGTCAGCAACGCTAACCCTGTTGGCGGAGATTCCCAATCCAGGAGATCGGAATCACCCGAGGCCGGAAATCACCTGCTCCATTGTCCCGCCAGCCGGGCGCCGATCTCGCGCAGCCCCCGGGCCGGCTCGGCCA
Source organism: Actinoplanes sp. NPDC089786 (assembly GCF_040684855.1). NCBI lineage: Bacteria > Bacillati > Actinomycetota > Actinomycetes > Micromonosporales > Micromonosporaceae > Actinoplanes > Actinoplanes sp. NPDC089786. The sequence goes on along the minus strand of NZ_JBFBGU010000018.1, from coordinate 155,080 downwards.
GCGCCTGCTCGGTGCCGCCGAAGTGGTCGACCAGCGAGTGCGTCTCGGTCACACCGGCCGCGGCCGCCTCACGCATCCCGGTCTCCACCCGGCCGGCCACCACCACGCAGGCCAGGCCGCGGTCCCGGGCGCCGTTGGCCACGCCGGCGGCCACCTTGCCCCGCAGGCTCTGGTGGTCGAACGAGCCCTCGCCGGTGATCACCAGGTCGGCCCGGTCCAGCTCGGCCTCCAGCCCGATCGCCTGGGTGATCAGCGCAATCCCGGAGACCACCCGGCCGCCCAGCGCCAGGAGCGCCGCGCCCAGCCCGCCCGCCGCGCCGGCGCCGGGGGCGGTCCGCAGCCCGTCCACGCCCAGGTCGCGCTCGAGAATCCCGGCGAAGTGGTCGAGCGCGGCGTCCAGGCGGAGCACGTCCTCGCGGGAGGCGCCCTTCTGCGGGCCGAAGACGCTGCTGGCGCCGTGCAGGCCGGTCAGCGGGTTGTCCACGTCGGTGGCGGCGATCAGCGAGACCGGGCGGAGGGTGGGTGGTCCGGCCAGTTTGTCGGCCGAGATCAGGGGCGCGCCGCCGTACGGGAGGGCGAAGCCGACCACGTCCAGCGGGCCGGCGCCGAGCGCGGCGAGCAGGCCGGCGCCGCCGTCGTTGGTGGCGGAACCGCCCAGGCCCACGATCACCTCGGTCGCGCCGGCCTCGGCGGCGGCCGCGATCAGCAGCCCCAGGCCGTACGACGTGGTCGCGCCGGGATCGCGCTCCTTCTCGGTGAGCAGGTGCAGGCCGCAGGCTTGAGCGCTTTCCACGTACGCCGTGGTCCCGGCCAGCAGCACCTCCCCCGCCGCCGGCCGGCCCAGCGGATCGACGGTCCGCACCGGCAGCCGGGTGGAGCCGTCGATCGCGGCGGCGAGCACCTCCACGAACCCCGGGCCGCCGTCGGCCAGCGGCCGCAGCACCGTCTCGTCGTCGGGCCGGGCCGCCCGCCAGCCCTCGGCCAAGGCCTCCGCCGCGGCGGGGGCGGAGAGCGTGCCGGCGAACTTGTCGGGGCAGATGAGTACGCGCACGGGGTGACCGTACAGGCGACGCTCAGCAATTCATGTCACTGTGGGTGTCATGGCCACTCTCATGCAGCGACTGCAGAAGTTCCTCCGCAGCCCGCAGGGGCAGCGGATCGTCGAGCAGGGCCGGCGCCAGGCGGCCAAGCCCGAGAACCAGGCGCGCGCCCGGCGACTGCTGGCCCGCCTCCAGGGCCGCCGCCGCTAGTGCCGCGGGGTGGTGAACGCCACCGTTATGCGGCGGCAACGCTGTGCCACCATGATTCTTGTGACGTCTACCTGGACTGAGCCTTCCAACACGGCCACCGCCCTGCTCCTGCTCGGCCGCGGCACCGACCCCGCCAGCGAGCGCGGGGTCGACTGCCCGGGCGATCTGCCCGCGCCCAGCGACCCCGGTCTGGTCGAGCGGGCCCGCGCCGCCAAGGCGGCGCTGGGCGACCGCGTCTTCGTGCTCGGCCACCACTACCAGCGCGATGAGGTCATCCAGTTCGCTGACGTCACCGGCGACTCGTTCAAGCTGGCCCGCGAGGCCGCCGCCCGGCCCGACGCCGAGTTCATCGTGTTCTGCGGCGTGCACTTCATGGCCGAGAGCGCCGACATCCTGACCTCGCCGGCCCAGCGCGTCGTGCTGCCCGACCTGGCGGCCGGCTGCTCGATGGCCGACATGGCCGTGCTCGGGCAGGTCGAGACCGCCTGGGAACAGTTCGAAGACCTCGGCCTCACCGACCAGATCATCCCGGTGACGTACATGAACTCCTCGGCCGACATCAAGGGCTTCGTCGGCCGCAACAAGGGCGTGGTGTGCACGTCGTCCAACGCCCAGCGCGCGCTGACCTGGGCGTACGAGCAGGGCAGCAAGGTCTTCTTCCTGCCCGACCAGCACCTCGGGCGCAACACGGCGGTCCTCGAGATGGGTCTCACGCTCGACGACTGCGTGCTCTACGACCCGCACAAGCCGAACGGCGGGCTCACCGCCGATCAGGTGCGCGACGCCAAGATGATCCTGTGGCGCGGGCACTGCTCGGTGCACGGGCGCTTCACCATCGACAGCGTGCGTGAGGTGCGCGAGCGCGTACCCGGCGTCAATGTCCTGGTCCACCCGGAATGCCGGCACGAGGTCGTCCGGGCCGCCGATCAGGTCGGCTCGACCGAATACATCATCAAGGCGCTGGAGGCCGCGCCCGCGGGTTCGGCCTGGGCGGTGGGTACGGAGCTCAATCTGGTCCGCCGGATGGCGAACGCCCACCCCGACAAGCAGATCATGTTCCTGGACCGGGCGGTCTGCTACTGCTCCACGATGAACCGCATCGACCTGCCCCATCTGGTGTGGGCGCTGGAAGAGCTGGTCGCCGGCCGGGTCCCCAACCAGATCGCCGTCGACCCCGACACGGCCCATCACGCGCGGGTGGCGCTCGACCAGATGCTGGCCCTTCCCTGACCATTACGCACGGTTACGCCCTGTTGTCCGTACGCACGGGTGTGTCTTTGTGTTGCCTTAATCATCAGGGATTCGTGCCATCTCGCGGCTTGTGGTGACTGCCGCCCGCATCACTCAGGGCTATGCTCTCCGGGCCCCTCATACCCGCCGGGCGGCTTCCCCCGCCCCCTCTGGAGGTTCCGTGACCGACGACGTCCTGGCTGTGCACGGCGGTGCGCCGCTGCACGGGCAGATCCGGGTCCGTGGTGCCAAGAACCTGATCTCCAAGGCCATGGTGGCCGCCCTGCTGGGCGAGTCGCCCAGCCGCCTGTTCGACGTACCGGGCATCCGTGACGTGGAGGTCGTCCGCGGCCTGCTCGAGCTGCACGGTGTCAAGGTCAGCGACGGCGTCGACGACGGTGAGCTGGTGATGGACCCGACGCACGTCGAGACCGCCAGCACCGACGAGATCAACGTGCACGCCGGCTCCAGCCGCATCCCGATCCTGTTCTGCGGCCCGCTGCTGCACCGGCTCGGCCACGCGTTCATCCCCGACCTGGGCGGCTGCCACATCGGGCCGCGCCCCATCGACTTCCACATCCAGGCGCTGCGCGAGTTCGGCGCGGTCGTCGACAAGGCGCCCGAGGGCATGCACCTCAGCGCGCCCAACGGGCTGCACGGCGCCAAGCTGGAGCTGCCGTTCCCGAGCGTCGGCGCCACCGAGCAGGTGCTGCTCACCGCCGTCCGCGCCGAGGGCGTCACCGAGCTGCGCAACGCGGCCATCGAGCCCGAGATCCTCGATTTGATCTGCGTGCTCCAGAAGATGGGCGCGATCATCACCGTGCACACCGACCGGGTCATCGAGATCCAGGGCGTGCCGAGGCTGCACGGTTACAGCCACCGTCCGATCCCCGACCGGATCGAGGCCGCCAGCTGGGCCTCGGCCGCCCTGGCGACGCACGGCGACGTCGAGGTGCTCGGCGCCCGCCAGGCCGACATGATGACGTTCCTGAACGTCTTCCGGTCCATCGGCGGCGAGTTCGAGATCACCGACGAGCGGGTCGGCCGGCCCGGCGTCACCCCGCACGAGGGCGGCATCCGCTTCTGGCACCCGGGCGGCGAGCTCCAGGCAGTCGCCCTGGAGACCGACGTGCACCCCGGCTTCATGACCGACTGGCAGCAGCCCCTGGTGGTCGCCCTGACCCAGGCCCGCGGGCTGTCGATCGTGCACGAGACCGTGTACGAGCAGCGGCTCGGCTACACCGACGCGCTGAACGCGATGGGCGCCACGGTCCAGGTCTACCGTGACTGCCTGGGCGGCACCCCGTGCCGCTTCGGCCGGCGCAACTTCAAGCACTCGGCGGTCATCGCCGGGCCGTCCAAGCTGCACGCCGCCGACCTGGTCATCCCCGACCTGCGGGCCGGGTTCGCCCACCTGATCGCGGCGCTGGCCGCCGAGGGCACGTCGAAGGTGTACGGGGTCGACCTGATCAACCGCGGCTACGAGCACTTCGAGGACAAACTGTCGGCCCTCGGCGCGCACGTCGAGCGGATCTAGATTTATTGGCGTAGGGCGGCTCTCCGCATGTGAGCCGCCCTTCGTTACCCTTCATGACGTGCCCTCGCTGTTTCGTCGCAAGACCTCAGACGCCCCCGCCACCTCCGACGTGGCCGAGGAGGTCGTCGAGCCTGCCCGGCCCAAGAACTACACCCCTTCCAAGAAGGAACTGGGCCAGGTCACGCCCAAGCGGGTGAGCAGCCAGCGGCGGGTGACCGAGCCGGCGCCCCAGAACCGGCGCGAGGCGTACAAGAAGATGCGCGAGCGCCAGCGCGAGGAGCGCGCCGAGGCCTCCGCGGGCATGCGGGCCGGCGACGAGCGTTACCTGCTGGCCCGTGACCGGGGCCCCGAGCGGCTGCTGGTCCGCAACATCGTCGACAGCCGCCGCACCGTCGGCACCTACTTCTTCGCCGGCGCGATCATCGTGCTGATCGGCTCGTCCACCCGGATGCCGCAGCCCGTGCAGCTCGCGGCCAACCTGCTGTGGGCGATCCTGGCGGTCGCGGTGATCATCGACAGCTTCCTGATCGCGCGCAAGGTGCGGGCGCTGGTGCGCGAGCGGTTCCCGAAGACGACGCAGCGGCTCGGGTCGTTGTCGCTGTACGGGATCATGCGGGGGCTGACGTTCCGCCGCATGCGCGTGCCGAAGCCGGCCGTTCAACTCGGCGAGAAGGTCTGATTCGTTCCTCCCCCGTCGTTCGGGTTGGCACGTCAACTCCGTGGACGGAGTGAGTACTCACTCCGTATCGTCAGGGCATGACCGACGAGACCGCCCGGCGCCGTGCCCCGGGAATGACACCCGAAGAACGGCGCGCCATGATCGTGCGCGCCGCCCTGCCCCTGGTCGCCGAGTTCGGCGGCGCCGTCACCACCGCCCAGGTCGCCCGCGCGGCCGGCATCGGCGAGGCCACCGTCTTCCGGGCCTTCGACGACAAGGACGCCCTGATCAGGGCCTGCATCGCCGAGGCGCTCAACCCGGCGGACATGCTCCGCGAACTCCACTCCATCCCGCTGGACACCGCGCTGGAAGACCGGCTCCTCGAGGCCGCCGAAGCGCTCGACGCCCACCTCGGCCGGATGGGCGCGGTGATGGGCGCGATCCACGCCTCGGGCATGCCACACCGCCGCCCGCCCCGCGACAGCGCGCCGGCTGCTTCTCCGCTGGGGCCGGCGGCCGTCCTCGAAGCGGGCCGATCATCCGGGCGGGAGGCTCCGCTGCCGGAAGCCCGCTCCTCGGCCCGGGAGGCATCGCGCATCGCCGTCGCCGAAGCCATCACCTACCTACTGGAGCCGGACAGCGCCGAGCTGCGGGTCTCCCCTGCCCAGGCCGCGGGTGTGTTCCTGCAGTCGCAGTTCGGGCGGCCGCCCGTGATGGAGAGCACGGACCGCCGTCTGATGATCGACCTCTTTCTGCACGGCGCTCTCCGCCGGGAACCCACCCCGGCCTGACCCACCCACCCCCGGCCGGATCCGCGCTACGGGGCGAGGGGCCGCTGCTGGCCGCCGATCGCGCCGACTTCATGGCGACGCTGCTGTCGGCCGGATCGCCGCACACCCGGCGGGACATCTACGTGCTCCAGCTCGAACCGGGCAGCCCGCGCGAGGCCGAGGCGCACATCCCGGGCGGCGTCGAGCACGTCGTGGTCGGCGCGGGGCAACTCGTCGCCGGCCCCTCCGACGACACGGTCGAGCTCGCGCCGGGCGACTACGTGGCGTTCCCCGGCGACGTCCCCCACCGCTACGAGGCGGTCGCCCCCGGCACCTGGGCCATGCTCGTCATGGAACATCGTTAGAAACATTCTTGAGTACGCGCGACGTGAGCTCGCCGTGGCACACCGCGAGCGAGCCGCTGGTCAGGGCCGTGAACGCGACTCTCGCGTGTCTGCCAGTCGGCCGAGCAAGAACGAACGCTCTTTCTCGCTGTCCGTGAGAGCCAGCGCCTCCTCGTACGCGTCGATCGCCTCGTCCCAGCGCCCGAGGCGGCGCAGAAAATCCGCGCGGGCGGCGCTGAGGTAGCCGTACGTGGCCAGCGCGGGGTCGTCGAGCAGCGGCGCGAGCGCGTCCAGGCCCGCCGCCGGCCCGTCCCGCAGGCCGATCGCCACGGCGCGGTTGAGCTCGACCACCGGCGACGGCCAGAGCCCGCGCAGCACGTCGTACAGGGCGGCGATCTCCGCCCAGTCGGTGTCGGCCCAGGTCGCCGCCTCGGCGTGCACGGCGGCGATCGCGGCCTCCACCGCGTACCGCGTAGGTGGCCTTCGGCGTAGCGCGTCGGTCAGCAGGGCGACGCCCTCGGCGATCAGGCCGCCGTCCCACCGGGTGCGGTCCTGTTCCGGCAGCAGCAGCATCCGGCCGTCGGCCGACACCCGGCTGCCCGAACGCGCGTCGATGAGCAGCAGCAACGCGAGCAGCCCGCTGACCGCGGCGTCGGTCGGCATCAGCAGGTGCAGCGTGCGGGCCAGGTCGATCGCGCTGTCCACGAGGTCGCGGCGGATCAGGCGCGGTCCGGCCGGCGCGGTGTGCCCGGTCGTGAAGATCAGGTGCACCACGTCGAGGACGGCGCCGACCCGCTCGGCGAGATCGTCCGCGGCGGGCACCCGGTACGGGATGCGCGCGGTGGCGATCTTCTTCTTGGCCCGGGTGATCCGGGCGGCCATGGTCGGCTCGGACACCAGGAAGGCGCGGGCCACCTCGGCCGTCGACAGGCCACACACGAGGCGCAGGGTCAGCGCGATCCTGGCCTCGCCGGACAGCGCCGGATGGCAGCAGGTGAAGATCAGCCGGAGCCGGTCGTCGTCCAGGCCGTCCTCCGGGCCGGGCGCCGGGTCCTCGGCCACCAGCAGCGGCATCCGGCGGCGGAACCGCTCCTCGCGGCGGCGCAGGTCGAGCGCCCGGTTCCGGGCGACGCTGGTCAGCCAGGCGCCCGGCCGGTCCGGCACGCCGTCCCGGGCCCAGGTGTGCAGGGCCTGCTCGTACGCGTCCTGGGTGCATTCCTCGGCCAGGTCGAGGTCGCGGGTCACCTGGGCCGCACAGGCCAGCACCCGGCTCCAGTCGCGGCGGTGCGCCTCGGCGACCGCCGCGACCACGTCCTCGGTCATCCGTGCTCCACGACCGGGCGGATCTCCACGCCGCTGTGCCCGGCCCGCACCTCGGGCAGCAGCGACGCCAGCTTGATCGCCTCGTCCAGATCGGCCGCCTCCAGCAGGTAGAAGCCGCCGAGCACCTCCTTGGTCTCCAGGAACGGACCGTCGGTGGTCACCACGCCGCCCGCGCCATCCGCCCGCAGCGTCGTCGCCGTCGTCGCCGTCTCGAGCTGCTCGCCGCCGAGGATCCGGGCGCCGGCCTCCGCGCTGAAGGCGCCGTGCGCCGCGCCGTGCGCCGTCCACTGGTCCGGGGTCATCGCGTCCCACTGCCGCGGGTCGCCCTGGATGAGGAGCATGTACTTGGCCATGTCACGCCTTTCGTCGAGGTACATCTACCCTCACGACGTCCGGCGGGGAAGGCGGATCGACAACCGGGGTCAGCGGGCGGTGTAGAGGCGGGCCACCACGTCCTCGATGTCCGGCTCGACCAGGGACAGGTCGCGCACCGGGGCGGCGGTCATCAGGGCTGCCACGGCCTCGGCGGCGGTTGCCGACTCGAGCGTGAACGACACCCGGTGGCCGTCCGCCTCGGTGGCCGCCAGGGTGGCCCCGGCCAGCGCGAACGACGCCGGCAGGGGCGCGTCCAGGTCGGCCACCAGGCGGCGGCGGGAGCCGTAGCGGGCGTGCAGGTCCTCGATCGTGCCGTCGTGCACCCCGTGACCGTGGTCGATCACGACCAGGCGGCGGCACAACCGTTCGATGTCGGCCAGATCGTGGGTGGTCAGCATCAGCGTGACGTCGCCGGTCGCGCCCAGCTCGGCCAGGAAACCGCGGACCGCCTGCTTGCTGACCACGTCCAGGCCGATCGTCGGCTCGTCCAGGAACAGCACCTCGGGGCCGTGCAGCAGGGCCGCGGTGATCTCGCCGCGCATCCGCTGGCCGAGCGACAACTGGCGCACCGGGGTGTCGAGGAACGGGTCCAGGTCGAGCAGCGACCGGCACCGCGCGAGCCGGGCCGCGTGGTCGGCCGGCGGCACCCGGTAGATGTGCCGGAGCAGCGTGAACGACTCGTGCAGCGGCAGGTCCCACCACAGCTGGGAGCGCTGGCCGAAGACCACGCCGATGCGGCGGGCCAGCCTCGTACGCTGCGGGACCGGGGTCAGCCCACACACCGTCACGGCGCCCGCGGACGGGGTCAGGATGCCGGTCAGCATCTTCAGCGTGGTCGACTTCCCGGCGCCGTTCGGGCCGATGTAGCCGACCATCTCGCCCCGGTCGACGGTCAGGTCGATGCCGTCCACGGCCGGCACCGTGCGTTTTCGACGGCGGAACCGGCCCACCCGTACGCGTACCGCGAAGTCTTTTCGAAGGTCTCGCATCTCGATGACAGTCATGATCCGGTGCTCCGGTAGTGGCGGATGCCGGCACGCCAGGCCAGCGCGGCGACGGCGGCCGCGACCAGCGCGACCAGCGGTGAGAGGTAACCGGCCCAGGCGGGCAGGCCGAGCGGATCGGTGCGGCCCAGGAGGGTCAGCGCCGGCTGGTAGGCCACAAAACCGAAACCCAGCGCGTACGCGAAGACGGCCCGGAACCAGGCCGCATAGACCGGCACCGGGTACGTCGTGAAGTCGCGCCCGCCGTAGGTGAACGCGCTGCCGATCTCGCCCGAGTCCACCCACCAGAACGCCAGGCTGGCGCTCAGTACGAAGATCGCGCCGAAGAAGACCAGCCCCGCCAGCGGGGTGACCACCAGCAGAACCACCCGGGCCGGTGTCCAGTCGAGGTCGTTGAGCCGGACCGCGATGGCCAGCACCACGCCCGCCAGGACCACCCGCAGCACCTTGCGGAACGGCAGATCCATGCACAACAGCTGCCACAGGGAACCCAGCGGACGCACCAGGATCACGTCCATCAGGCCGCTGCGGACGTACGTCTTGAGGTGATCGACGTTGCCGACGAGCAGGTCGGCCAGCGCGAACCCGACCGACGACAGCCCCGCGACGAGCAGCGCCTCCTCCAGCGTGAAACCGCCCACCCGCCGGCCGGCGCCGAACAGCACCAGGACCGTGCTGATGTCCAGCACCACGGTCAGCGAGTGGGAGATCATCTCGACCAGGAACGACAGCCGGTACGACACCATCGACCGGAACTGGCCGCCGATCAGATGGGCGTACGCCCGGGCCTGGTCACCCACCCTGGACCACCAGCTTGCGCTCGGCCCGCTTCTGGACCTTGAAGCAGGCGACCAGCAGGCCCACGGCCCACATCGCCTGAACCGCCACCAGCCCCGACTGGAGCAGCGGCCCGTCCCGCTCGACCAGCACGTCGGCCGGCGACTGGAGCACGCTCGGGAACGGGGTGGCCACGTACAGCAGGATCGCCGCCCAGTCCGGCAGCAGCCGCAGCGGGAAGTACAGCCCCGCCAGCACGCCCGTCGACAGCGTCCACAGGGCGATCGGGCCGCGGGCGTCGGCCAGCCAGTACGCCGTCGCGTTCACCAGGAACCGGCCCCCGAAGCTGACCACCGAGGCCAGCAGCATCGACAGGACGAACAGCGGGATCGTGCCCGGGCGCTGCGGGACGTACAGCGGGAAGAAGATCGCGCCGACCACGATCGGCGGCACGAACCGAGTCAGCACCGCGTGCCCGAAACGCCCCATATCAGCGGCCAGGTAGCTGACCACCGGCGGAATCGGGCGCAACAGGTCGGCCGCCACCTCGCCGGTGCGGATCCGGTCGGCCAGCTCCGTCCAGCCCCAGATCCCCACCACACTGATCAACCCTTGACCCAGCCAGACGTACGTGGCCAGCTGCGCGACGTCATATCCGGCCGCGGTGCCGCTGACCGTCGCGCCCGCAACGGCCAGAATGACGTAACAACGGAGGAAGCCGAAGACGACATTCGTGAACGCACCGGCTATGGTGGCCTGCCGATAGGTCGACCAGCGCCGGAACCCCGACCGAGCTAGTGCACCGAACGTGACCACGCCCTCCCTGGCGTCGAGCCGGTCCACGTCGATACGCTCCTTCCCAAACCCCCGCAGTGGAGCCGGGCGACTGTACCCCGGTGGCACGGCTCGCCACCGCGCTTTTCCTTTGAGGTGGAGCCCGCCGTGACAGAGCGTCGCCAACCATCGGGCCGAGGTGCCCGATGAACGGCTGGAGCTCCCACGTGGGCGCGGGCGGCTGGGACGACGAGCCGGCCTGGCTCTACGAGATCACCTGGGAATGGGAGCCGCTGCCGGGTCAGCGCTATCCCGGCGACCCCGGGCGCCGCCGCCGGGCCGTGCACACGCCGATCTACGAGGCCGGGTCGGAGGAGCCGGCGTACCCGGAACATCCTGGGTCCGCGGGTCCTCAGTGGAACGAATACGGATCCGGCGATCCGCTGCCTCGACGCGGCGGGCCGGTGCCGCCGCAGCGCCAGCCGTATGACGGTGGCCCCGGGGTTCGTCCCGCCGACCCCTATGGGTCCGGGCGACCGCAGCCCGCGGGGTATGGCACTGAACGGCCGCCCAACGGGTACGGCCAGGGCCGGCCGTCGTCTCCCGGGGCGCCGGGCGGGCACGGTCCGGGTACGGGCTACGGCCAGGCGCGGCCGTCGTCCGGGGCTCCCGCCGGCTACGGTCCGTCACCGGCGTCCGGTTACGGGCCGCCCCCGGGCCACGCTCCGGCGCCCGGCTACGGCCCGACGCCGTCCTCGCCACCGCCCTCCGGCTATGGCGCCGTGCCTTTCTCCGCCCCGCCCGGCGGCCACGGCCCTGCGCCCTCCTCAGCCCCGCCGGCCGGTCGGCCGGCCCCGCGGGCGGCCGACAACTCCCGCCCGGTGCCACAGGACGTGCGCCCGGCCTTCCGGGACGCGCCGCCTCCCGTGCAGGACATGCCGGCGCCGTTCCACGGTCAGTCGCGCGACACCCGACCCGGCCCGAGGCGCCCCGACCAGCCCGCGCCGCCGACCCACCCCGAGCCGCCGCGGTCATACGACGGCCCGCGCCCCTACGTCTCCGGCCCCGCACGACCCGCTGCCGAAACCCGCCCACCCGGATGGACGGACCCTTCCGCCGACCCCGCCTCCACCCTGGCCGGCCCCGACCGCCGCCCCGCACCCACCCGCCCGTCCTGGGACGCGCCAAGATCCGCCTGGAAGCAGCAGGGCCCCGAACCCGCCTGGAACCCCCTGGAGTCCCCCGCCGGCGCCTGGAACCGAGCCGACACCACCCCCGAGACCACCTGGGCCGGCGCACCCCCCGAAGCACCACCAACCCGACCCGCGCCGCCCGCCAACCCCGTTCCCGGCCGCCAGGCTCCAGCCCGCAACCCCATGCCCGGCCGCCCGGAAGCACTGACCGACGCCGGCCCAGGACGTCCCGTCCCCGGCCGCGACACCGCCCCCGGCCGTCCGGAAGCACTGCACGACACCGGCCCAGGACGTCCCATCCCCGGCCGCGACCCCGCCGCCGGCCGGCCGGAAGCACTGCGCGACACCACCCACGGACGGCCCGAGGCACCACGCGACGCCGGCCTGGGACAGCCGACCACCCCCAGCCGCTCGGAAGCACCGCGCGGCGGGGGTTCCGGACGGCCGAACCCGGCGAGCGAGGCGATGCCTGGCCGGCAACGGTCTCAACCCGACTCGGGGTTCGGTCCGGCGCACGGAGCGCCGCCGGCGTGGGCGGGGATTGCCGACCCTTCCCTGTCCGGAACCGACCCCGCCGACACCTGGGCCGGCCCGCCCAGCCCGGCCGACATGTGGGCCGGACCACCCAGCCCGGCCGACACGTGGGCCGGCCCGCCCAACCCAGCCGATACCTGGGCCGGACCACCCAGCCCAGCCGACACCTGGGCCGGTCCACCCGACCCCGCCGACACGTGGGCCGGCCCGGGTTCGCGGCCGACCCCCACAGCGCATGGTCCTGGCGACCGCGCCCCCCGGGTCTCCCCGGCCGGCGAGCCGACCGGTTGGGAGCCGCCCGCACCCCGGCCACCGAGTGATGTCGACCGGCGGCCGTCCAGCCTGGACTCACGGCACAACGCACCCGTGCCGCGGACGGCGTGGGACTCGTCATCCGCCGACCCGGCCAGCACCCTCGCCGGCCCGGCCCGCCCAGCCTCTCCCGGTGCTACCCGCCCGGCCTCGCCCAGCACCACCCGACCAACCTCGCCCAGCTCCGCCCACCCAAGCTCGCCTGGCACCGCCCACCCGACCTCGCCCAGCTCTGCCCGACCAACCTCGCCTGGCACCAGCCACCCGACCTCGCCCAGCACCACCCGCCCGACCTCGCCCAGCTCCACCCACCCGACCTCGCCCAGCACCACCCACCCGACCTCGCCCGGCACCGCCCGCCCAAGCTCGCCCGGCGCCACCGGCGCAACGTCTCCTGCGACACCGGGACGCAGCGCGCCGCCAAACGCGCAGCGTCCCACCCCGCCGGGGTGGGAACCGGCGGGCACGTATTCCGGACCGCCCTCCGCGCGGGACAGGACCGCCGACCCGGCGAGCACTTTCACCAGCCCACCCGCCACATGGAGCGAGACCTCCGACCCAGCCGGCACCTTCGCGGGCCCGCCCGCCCCCTGGGGAGCACCCGCGGACCCCGCCAGCACCTTCGCGGGACCACCCACCGCGCGGGACGACACCGCCGGCACCTTCACGGGCCCACCCGCCACATGGGACAGGACCGCCGACACCGCCAGCGCCTACGCCGGCCCGGCACCGCGATCTGGTTGGAACGCGCCGAACGCAGACCCGTCCGACACGCTGGCGGGCGCGGTTTCCGGCGAGGTGATCGACCCGGCGACAGGCCTGCCGGTCATCGAGGGCGAGGTCGTATCCGACGACTTCGACACCCACTCCGAACCCACCTGGACTCCCCCAGCGGCCCGAGTCCCACTCTCCGAGCCGTTGGCTTTCCAGCCTCCGACTCCGCCCGGGCCAACTTCTCCGGCCGCGCCGTCGCCCGCATCAGCCCCTCCGACCGCGTGGCCCGGCGCTCCCACCCAACCGAGTTCGACCGCACCCGCCTCCGGACCAGGCAACCAAGCCGACCCCACCTCAGGTGCACCCACGGCATGGCCCGGAAGCCCCTTTCAACCCACCTCAGGCGGATCTACGGCGTGGCCCGGAAGCCCCGCCCAACCCACCTCGGGCGCACCCGCCACCTGGGCTGGTCCTGCTCAACGCACCTCCGGCGCGTCCGCCGCGTGGCCCGGCAGTTCCGCCCGACCCGCCTCGGACGCGTCCGCCGCGCCGCCCAGCGGTCCCGCGCAACCCACTTCGGGCGCGCTCAGGACCAGCGGCGCCGGGTCGGCCGCGCCCGGGTCCACACCGAACCCGGTCGTCCCAGCGCCGAGGAAGCCCGTGTCCGGGGTGCCCGCCTCAGGGACGCCCGTATCCGGGGTGCCCGCCTCAGGGACGCCGGCTTCCGGAGCACCTGTCTCGGGGATGCCGGCTTCCGGAGCACCTGTCTCGGGGGGCTCGGCCTCTGGGGAGGCTGCGGGAGACGAGGATGGCGAGCAGCGTGGGCTCGGCTGGCTGCTGAAGATGAGCGGGCTGGGGGCCGAGACCACGGAGGCTCCGGCTGAGGCGGAGCCGGTTTCGCCTGCTCCTGTCGCGCCTGTTGAGGAAGAGCCGGCGGAGGATGAGGAGCGGCCTACTTGGTTCGAGCCGAATACGGACGCTCGGATGCAGCGTCCCGCGTCGCTGGCGGACAAGACCTTCCCGCCTGAACGGGACGACGTGGCAGCCACGGCGGCTGAAGAGAAGCCGGACTCCGCCGCGCAGGAGGGCGGAGACGACACGATCTCCGCGCACGACGGCGGGTCTCTCGATCAAGTGGGCTCGAGTGACACGGAGCCTGGCGAGGGAATTGACGGCGGCTCGGCGACTTGGCGGAACGACCTGAAGAGCGTCGAGCCACGGAATACCGACGGCACTGGATTCGCGCAAAGCACCGCGGCTGGGCGGGACACCACGCTCACGCAGGACGCCACAGCCGAGCAAAGTAGCCCAGCCACGCGGGATGCCATTGCTGAGCAGGGCACACCGGCCACGCGGGATGCGACGGCCGAGAGAGGTGCCACGGCTGAGCGAGACACGAGCGCTGGGCCAGACGCCGGCGCTGGGCAGGACCGTGCGGTCGGCCGGGAAGGTGCGGCGGGGCGGGAAGGTGCGGTCCAGCGTGACGATGCGGTCGAGTTCGGCGGGGCGGCCGGAGTAGGCAGCGCGGACGGCATTGTCTCTGCGGCGACAGTGGGTGGGGACGGCGCTGGTTCGGGACGTGGGGGTTCGGGCGCGGGAGTCTCGACCGGTGCCGGCGGAGATGCTGGGGAAGGTCGGCGGGGCGGGGCGGGACGGGTTGCGCCTGCTGACGATGCCGAGGGCTGGAAGAAGGCCGAGGGCTGGAAGAAGTCTGAAGCGGTTGGGCTGGGAGGCGCTGGTCGCGGGCAAGGGCTCGGCAAGCTTGCGGCGCTGGGTGGGGGCGGGTCGGGTAGCCGCGTCGCCAGCGATGAGGCCGCGCGGGGCGGTGGCTCTGGGCTGGACGATGCGGGGCGGTCGCCCGGCGGTGCTCGCGGTTCTGATGGCAGCGTTGGTTCCACAGGAGACTTGCTGGATTCGGGTGCTCCGGATGCGGGGGCGGCGGGGCGGAAGGCTGATCAGGGGAGTTCGGGTGCGGCCGACGAGGTCGCGGCTGACGTTGTGACGGATTCGGGGGGCTCGGCGGGCGCGGGGAGCGACGCCGGCGCATCCGCGGAGACGGAAGAAACGAGCTACGGCTCCGGAGTGGCACGCTCGAACAGCGACGCCGGAACGGTGACCGAGGCACGAGCGGCCAGCGAGTCACGCACAGCCGACGAGACCCGCAGGCCAGGAGATACGCGCGCGGTCGGTGCGCCTGTTGAGGCCGGCGCGACAGGCGACGCGGGCGCATCCACGAAGACGAAGCCCGCCGGCGAGGGTGGAGCGTCGGCAGAGGCACGCACGGACACGGAGACGCGCGCCATCGGTGACTCCGGCGCGGCCGTGGAGACGAGCACGGGTGGTGAGCGGGCAGACGAATCCGCGGCCAGCCGCGACGCCACGGTGGCAGGGATGCGCGCAAGCACTGCCGGCGACGACGCAAGGCCGAGTGAGGAACGCACAGCCGCGCCGGCTGAGACCGGCGGGACCAGCCAGGGCGAGGATTCGGCGGAGGTAGCCGCGGTCGCCCAGGGCCGTGCTGCCGATGAAGGCGAGACTGGGACGGAAGGCGACGGCGGCGCGGACGGTCACAGCGGCGCCGACGGTCACGGCGGCGCGGATGGTGAGGCGGAGGACGGCGACGCCGGGGAAGAGAGTGGGGCGGGGGCGGCTGAGGGGGCGGTGGCTGATGCTTCGGAGCGGTTGGCGGCGGCTGTCATCGGGGCGGGTGCGGCCGGCGGGACCACTGACTCCGCCCGGAACGTGGGGCAATCAGCGGTTGACCCACGGAGCCGGCTGGTCGACCCCGAGCAGGTGTTGTCCGCGTACCCCTTCAGGTTCAAGCCCGGCACCCTGCGCGAGATGGCCGACCACCCGGACCAGCTCCGGGCCGTTCGTGATCGGCTCACCGACAAGCTCGAGTACGCCGAGCGCGACGCGATCCGGGCCCGGCTGCTGAGTCTGCGCGCCGTGGTGTCGCGGGTGCTCGGGGATCTCGACTTCGCGCTGGCCGACGGGCGGGCGGCGCTGGAGCACGCCGAGCGGACCGGTGAGTTGCGGCGGAAGGCGATCGTGCAGGCGCGGCTGGCCAACGTGCTGCGGTGGCGGGGCGACTTCACCGAGGCGGACCGGCTGTTCGAGGATGCCATCGACCCGGAGCTGCCGGATCGGCTGCGGGCCGAGATCTCGGACCTGGCGGGGCGGTCGGCGTTCGAGCAGGACCGGTACCTGGAGGCGATGAGCCGGTTCGACGAGGCTCTGCGGTGGCGCCGGGGTGACGATCCGGACCGGACCGCGCTGGCGCTCGACCTGGTGACCGACCAGATCCGGCAGCACGGGTGGGGGCCGTTCCAGCGGACGCCGGACGAGATTCTGGGCAAGGTGACGCCGGAGCCGTTGCGGGCCGGCGAGACCTGGGCCGAGGTGCAGGCCTACTCGGAGGGGCTGGCCTGGGCGCGGCGGCCGGATTCGTGGGCCTGGGAGCTGGTCGACGCCGACGGGCGGACGGTTCTCGGGGGATATGTCCGGGTGCAGCCGTTCCATGAGGGGCTGGCCTGGGTGTCCCGGGAGGAGCGGGGCGGCTGGTTCGCCATCGACGCGCAGAACCGGCTGGTCGTGCCGGGCGGATTCGAGGAGGCGCTGCGGTTCCGGAACGGGGTCGCGGCGGTGAAGGCCGGCCGGTGGGGTGCGGTCGACCGGTACGCACGGCCGGTGGTGCAGCCTCGGTACCAGCGGTTCGCGACCGTGCTGACCGGCGGGCGCCAGGTGGACGGGTTCACCCGGGAAGGGCTGGCCATCGTCGACGCCGGCAACCGGCTGGGCGTGATCGACCGGCGCGGGCAGCTGGTGGTGGCGCCGGTGCATCCGGCGCTGGTGATCCACCCGGTGGCGTTCCTGATCGCCGACCGCGACGGGCGCTGGGGCGCGCTCGACCGGGAGGGCGAGCCGCTGATCGAAACCGTGCACCGCAGCGAGGCGGATGTGGTGGACGCGATCGACCTTCTGTTGGCGGACACCAAGCCGGTGCTCTAGAAATGCAGGCATGGAACATCGTCATCTCGGCCGCTCCGGCCTCCTGATCAGCGAGATCGCCTACGGCAACTGGATCACCCACGGCTCACAGGTCGAGGAGGAGGCCGCCGCCGCGTGCGTGCGGGCCGCCCTCGACCTCGGCATCACGACGTTCGACACGGCCGACACCTACGCCGGCACCCGCGCCGAAGAGGTGCTCGGCCGGGCGCTGAAGGGTGAGCGCCGCGAGGGCCTGGAGATCCTCACCAAGGTGTTCTGGCCGACCGGCCCGGGTCCCAACGACCGCGGCCTGTCCCGCAAGCACATCTACGAGTCCATCCACGGCTCGCTGCGCCGGCTGCAGACCGACTACGTCGACGTCTACCAGGCCCACCGGTACGACTACGCGACGCCGCTCGAGGAGACGATGCAGACGTTCGCCGACATCGTGCACTCGGGCAAGGCCCTGTACCTGGGCGTCTCCGAGTGGACGGCGTCGGAGATCCGGGCCGGCTGGGAGCTCGCCCAGGACCTGAAGATCCAGCTGGTGTCGAACCAGCCGCAGTACTCGATGCTGTGGCGGGTGATCGAGGCCGAGGTGGTGCCGACGTCGATCGAGCTGGGCATCGGCCAGCTGGTCTTCTCGCCGATCGCGCAGGGCGTGCTCACCGGCAAGTACGAGCCGGGCAAGCAGCCGCCGGCCGGGTCCCGGGCCACCGACGACAAGTCCGGCGCGACCATGATCTCGCGCCTGATGTCCGACGAGGTGCTGACCACCGTGCAGGGCCTCAAGCCGCTCGCCGAGCAGGCCGGCCTGACGATGGCCCAGCTGGCCGTGGCGTGGGTGTTGCAGAACCCCAACGTCTCGGCGGCGATCGTCGGCGCGACCCGGCCGGAACAGCTCGAGGACAACGTCAAGGCGTCCGGCGTGAAGCTCGACGACGACCTGCTCAAGGCGATCGACCAGGTGATCCAGCCGATCGCCGAGTTCGACCCGGCCAAGACGGTCAGCCCGCCGAAGCGTCCCTAGAACCAGTCCGACCAGAAGCGCATCAGATTGAACCCCTCGCCGGCCAGCGCCGGTGAGATCCCGATGGCTTCGGCGACCCAGTAGACGAAGGTGAAGAACCACACGTTGATCCGGGACTGCCAGAGCAGCACGAAGAGCAGCATGAAGCCGTACGGGGCGAAGAGGTTGTAGGCCCGCTGATAGGGCGGGCTCAGCCACGGCTGCAGGATGTTCCCGCCGTCCAGGCCCGGTACGGGGATCAAGTTGAGCACGCTGGCGGTGATCTGCAGCACCGCCAGCAGTGCCAGAGCTTCCCAGAAGGCCAGGTGCGGGTTCTCCCCGTACAGCACGTTGCCCTCCATGTCCGGGCCCAGCCCGGCCAGGAACGGCACCGCCAGCACCAGCGCGAACAGCACGTTGGTGAGCGGGCCGGCCGCGCTGATCAGGGACAGCTTGGTCTTGCTGCCGATGTGGTCGTGGTTCACCCAGACCGCGCCGCCGGGCAGGCCGATGCCGCCGAGGACCACGGCCACGATCGGCAGCACGATGGACAGCAGCGGGTGGGTGTACTTCAGCGGGTTGAGGCGCAGGTATCCGCGCTCGGCCACCTCGTGGTCGCCGGAGAAGAAGGCGACGATCGCGTGTGCGTACTCGTGCAGGCACAGCGACAGCAGCCAGCCGCAGATCACCATCAGGAAGACGTCGACCTTGACGTTTCCGAAGCCGGTCCAGGTCATCCAGCCGCTGACCACGGTCAGGGCGAGGATGCCGACGAAGACCGGGCTGGGTACGAACGCGTTCCGCGGCGTCTGCCGGGCCGCCTGAAAACCGGTCATTCGCTCGGCAGCAGGCTCATGTCGTAGTCGACCCGGTCGTCCTCGACCAGCACGACCTTGGTGACCCCGGCGGCGGCCAGCTCACGCCAGGCCTGGCCGATCCAGGACTCGGCGTCGGCCTGGCTGCTGAACGTCTCGGCCGGACCGGCCACCGGTCGCCCGTCGACGCCCTCGTACCGCCAACTCCACGGCATGCGCCGCCCCCTTTGTTCTATTCCTTGCACGGCGCCTCCACCCTACGGCGTCGCTCTGTGCGCCAGCGCTGGGCCAAGTCTCAAATTCGCCTCGCGAAGCACCGCCTCGCGATCGAATTTGAGACAAGGCCTAAGGTACGGGTCATGTCCGTTGATCGGTGGAACACCGCGCTGGTGCTCGGGGGCATCCGTTCCGGCAAGTCCGCGTTCGCCGAGGAGCTGGTGGCCGACGCGGCGTCGGTGCACTACGTCGCGACCGCGGTGGGCGCTGAGGACGACCCGGAGTGGATGGGCCGCATCGAGGCCCATCAGCGGCGCCGCCCGCAGACCTGGTCCACCGAGGAGACCGGCGGCGAGCCGGCCCGGCTGGCGGCCGTGCTCGCCGAGGCCAAGCCGGACGACACGCTGCTGATCGACGACCTGGGCGGCTGGGTGGCGACACTGCTCGACCCGGCCAATCAGCCGCAGAACGACGTGGCGATGGTGGCCGCGCTCGCCGACGCGCTGCGCGCGTGCGCGGGGCGGGTGGTGCTGGTGAGCCCCGAGGTGGGGCTGTCGCTGGTTCCGGCCACGCCGGTCGGTCGCGCTTTCGCTGACGCGCTGGGTACGACGAACCAGGCGCTCGCCTCGGTGGTCGACCGGGTGGCTCTGGTCGTGGCCGGTCAGCACACCTGGATCAAGGCGGCGGCCGTAAACCCGCGCCCGGCGCAGAAGGTCGTGGCGCCCGCTCCAGTGCCGGCCGAAACCCAGCCCGCGCTGCTCGTTTCGTCCGACTCGCCGGAAGAATCGGACGACGTCGTCTTCGAGCCGGGCATGGACCTCCCGATGCCCGACCAGGACACCGGTCCCGACGCGCACGACCGCCTGGCCACCCTCGACCTCACCGGCGCCGGGCTCGGCTCGCTCGGCGAGGCGATCGAGTTCGCCGCCGCCACCCAGTCGACCGTGACCCCGCAGCCCTGGTCCGCGGTCCGCGTCCTGCTGCTCACGGGCACGCATGCCGGCGGCGCGGGCGCGGGCTCCGACCCGGCCGACGCCGCGCGCCGGATCGCCGACGCCGAGGCGGGCGCCGGTCCGCTGATCCGGCTGGCCGGGCAGGTCGGCGCCGACGTGGCGGTGGTCCGCGCGGCCGATTCCGGGGCCATGGAGGACGGCCCGGTGCTGGACGCCGAGGCGGTCGAGGCGGCCCTGCGGCACGGCTGGCAGCTCGCCGGGGCGGCCCGCGCGGACGGCCGGGACGCCCTGGTCATCGCCGCGTACGGCACGGGCGCCGAGGCGGCCGCGACCGCGGTGCTGTCGGCCACCACGGGCGCCGAGCCGGTGGCCGTGCTGCCGCGGGTGCTGGCGCCGGGCGGAACCTACGACGACAACGCCTGGATGGTGCGCTGTGCCGCGGTGCGGGACGCGCTGCACCGGATCCGGCAGGAGTCCCGCGGCGCGCTGGACATCCTCGCCCAGGTCGGTGGCGCGGACGTGGCCGTGGCGACCGGCGCGCTGCTCGGTGCGGCGGCCCAGCGGCTGCCGGTGCTGCTGGACGGCCCGGTGGGCATCGCGGCCGGCCTGGTCGCCCGCGACCTGGGCAGTCAGGTGCGGCACTGGTGCCTGCTGCCCGACGCGGGCACGTCCGAGCTGGTCAAGCAGGGCGCCGACGTGCTCGGGCTGACGCCGGTGACCCAGCTCGGGCTCGACCTTGGCGAGGGGCTGAACGCGCTGACCGCGCTGCCGGTGCTGCGTACCGCGATCGGCCTGGCCTCCTCGTTGCCGGCCCACCCCGCGCTGGGCGAAGACGCTCCGGACGATTGAACGGCCTCCGCCTGGCACTGACCACGCTGACCGTGCTGCCGCTGCGGGCGGGCCGGGTCGATCGCCGGGCGGCGCGGACGGCGATGAGCGTGGCGCCGCTGGTCGGCCTGCTGCTGGGCGCGGTCCTGGCCGGCCTGTTGTGGCTGCTGGACAGCGCTCCCCCGCTGGTGGCCGGCGGCGTGACCGTGGCCGTGGCGGTGCTGCTGACCCGCGGCCTGCACCTGGACGGGCTGGCCGACACGGTGGACGCGCTCGGCTCCTACCGCCGTGGCGCCGACGCCCTGGACATCATGAAAAAGCCGGACATCGGGCCGTTCGGGGTGGCCGCGGTCGCGCTGACCCTGCTCGTTCAGGCCGCCGCCCTGACCCCGGTGGCCGCCGTGGTGGCCTGGACCGCCGGCCGCGCCGCCCTGCCGCTGGCCTGCCGCCGCGGCGTCCCACCGGCCCGTCCGGACGGCCTGGGTGCGATGGTCGCGGGCACGGTCCCGGCGCCGCTGGCCGTGGGCATCGCGATCGCCGTCGCCGGCGCGGCCTGGTGGGCGGTGCCGGGCCGGCCGTGGCAGGGCCCGGCCGCCGTCGCCGCCGCCCTGCTCGTCGTGGTCCTTCTTCTCAGGCATGCGGTACGCCGCTTCGGCGGCATCACCGGTGACGTCCTCGGCGCCTGCGTCGAGCTGGCCACCACGGTCACGCTGGTCGGGCTGGCCCTGTGAAGCTCCCTACCAGGGGACGACGGCGTAGTTCTTGAGCAGCACACCGTGCATCGGGGCGCCGGCCTCGCCGCTGACGATCGGGTGGTAGATGCGGGCGGCCGCGTCGACGACGTCCAGCGGCGGGCGCCAGCCGGTGGCCTCGCGGCGGGCCTTCCGCTCGGCCGGGTTCTCGTCGGTGATCCAGCCGGTGTCGACGCCGCACATGTAGACCAGGTCGCGGGCCAGGTCGGCCGCGCCGGCCCGGGTCAGCATGTTCAGGCCGGCCTTGCTGACCGAGGTGTGCGGGTGCCGGTACGGGCCGGGGTCGCCGGCGCCCAGCCAGCCCTCGCGGCCGGTCACGTTCACCACGTACCGCCGGGTGGTGCCGGGCGCGGTCAGCACCGGGCGGAGCCGGTCGACGAGCAGGAACGGCGCCACCACGTTGACCAGTTGCACCTCCAGCAGCTCGACCGGGTCGATCTCGCCGAGCCGGGCGCTCCAGGAGTTGTGGGCGCCGCCGACGGCCAGCGCGCCGATGGCGTCGGTGACCGCCGCGAGCTCGGAGCCGGCCGTCTCCAGCGCGGCGCTCCACTCCGGCGGTGCGGCCCCCGGCCGGTAGCCGGCCACCGTCTCGACCGCCTTCCCGGCCAGCAGTTCCGCCGCGACCAGCGGCTGATAGGCCCAGTCCGGCCGCCGTACGGTCTGCGCCGCGTTGTTGACCAGGATGTCCAGGGTCCGGCCGCCGTCGGACAGCCGCTGGGCCAGATCCAGCACCTGGCGCGGGTCGCGCAGGTCGGCGCCGATGATCCGCGGCGACGAGGACCAGCCGGTGGCGTCCGGCTCCCGCTCGAACCGCCGGGTGGCGTCGGCCGGGAACCGGGTCACCACCGTCACCTCGGCGCCGTCGCGCAGCAGCTTCAGGGCCACCTGGTAGCCGATCTTGACCCGGCCGCCGGTCACCACGGCGCGGCGGCCGGTCAGGTCGGTGCGGGCGTCGCGATGCTCGCGGTGCGCGCCGGCGCAGGCCGGGCAGAGCGCGTGATAGAACGCGTCGACCTCCCGGAACCGCCCGCGGCAGATGTAGCAGCGGCGCTCGCGGCGGGTCCGGCCGGCGGCGTCGGTCCCCACGCCGTCGACGGGTACGACCGGCACGCCCTCAGCGCGGTCCGGCGCGCCCGTGGCCGCGGTCGAGACCACGGCCCGGTCGCCGGCCGCGGTCCGCCGCCGGCGGTCGGCCCGGCGCCGCTTCTGGGCGTCCTTGACCAATCCGTCGACCGCGCGCTGCACCCGGAGCCGGACCGGGTCGTCGGCCGGGAGCGCCCGGACCTCACCGAGCACCCGCAGCGCCGCCTCGACCTCGTCGCCGTTCATCGCCTTCTCCCGAGCTGAGCAGGGCCGTGGAAGGGTGGCCGGGCCGGACTCGAACCGGCGTCCTCCGCATGAGCAGTGCGGCGCGTCAACCTCTGCGCTACCGGCCACACGACGAGCGGGTGGGACCAGACCGGACTCGAACCGGAATCCTCCGCACTGCGACTGCGGCGCGACTACCTCTGCGCTACAGGTCCCACCCTGCGCGGGATCGTACCGAGACCGATCAGTTCGGGGCGATCACATTAACCGAGCTTGCCGGCGGTGAGGCGGAGGGTGTAACCGTCCGGCGAGGACTCCGCCGTGACGTGGTTGCACGACTGGTGGACGATCCACAGCCCGCGCCCGCCGGTGGCCCGGTCGGTCGCCGGCATCATCCCGGCGAACGGGTCGGCCGGGCCGGCGCCGGCGTCGCTGATGGCGACCACCATGCGGCCCTGGCCCGTCCAGACCCGCGTCCGGACCGGCTGGACGCCGTGCACCATCGCGTTGGTCACCGCCTCGCTCACGGCCACGACCAGGTCGTCCAGGTCGTTGTCGTCGAGCACGCCGGCATTGGCGGCGCGGATCGCGGCCCGGGCCGCCGCCGGGGTGGGCGCGGCGAGGTCGACGATCGGCCGGCCCGCCTGGAGCGGGTCGGGCGTCACCGGGCGCGGCTCGCTCAGGTAGGTGACCGGGTCGAGGTAGGCCGGGCTCGGCGGGTGGGTGCCGTCCGGCCGGGCGGTCCGGGGGTGGGTGCGGGCGACCTCCACCAGCATGTGCTCGGGGGTGGTGCGCCGGTCGTAGGTGCAGATGCTCCACAACGGGAAGTCGTTGTACGCGTGGTTGATCGCCGACTCGTAGCGGGCCCACCAGTCCCAGCCGGCACCGGCCGCGGCCATCGGCACCTCGCCGACGATCCGGATCTGTCGCGCCCCCGCCCGCACCCGGTCGGCCAGCAGCCGCCGGTAGGAGTGGATGGCCGTGGCGGGCCGGGCGTAGACGGCACCGCCGGCCAGGAACTCGACGCCGGAGCCGGCGGGCAGGGCCGAGCGGATCAGGCCGGTCCTCCGCTCGTTCAGCGTCACCATGGACGGCTCACCGGCGGCGCGGCCCTCCATCAGGAACGGCACGGTCACGGCCACCAGTTCCTCGTCCGAGGCGTAGCACAGGGACTCGTGGAAGTAGCCCTCGTGGCCGGTCGCGGCGCCGGTTCTCATCGGGCCGCCTCGCTGCTCACCCGGCCAGCATAGAACGCGGCCCGCCGCCGCTATCGCACCGAAGGGTCGACGAACGGCGGCTTGACCAGCGTGGCCTCGGCGCGGCGGCCGCGAATGTCGACCTCGACCAGGTCGCCCTCGGCCAGCCCGGCGGACGTGTCGATCAGGGCCAGCGCGATGCCCACCTTCTTCGTCGGCGAGAACGTGCCGCTGGTGGTCTCGCCGACCGCGCCGTCACCGGCGTACACGGTCATGTGGCCCCGCGGGATGCCCCGGCCGGTCAGCTGAAGTCCGCGCAGGACCCGCCGCGGACCCTCGGTCTTCTCCCGGATCAGCGCCTCGCGGCCCCAGAACTCGGGCTTCTTCCAGCCGACGGCCCAGCCGGCCCGGGCCTGCACCGGGCTGATGTCCAGGGTCAGCTCCTGGCCGTGCAGCGGATAGCCCATCTCCGTACGCAAGGTGTCGCGCGCGCCCAGACCGGACGGCCGGACCCCCGCCTCGACCAGCCGGTCCCACAGCCCGCCGGCGTCGTCCCACGGCACCACCAGCTCGTAGCCCAGCTCGCCGGTGTAGCCAGTGCGGCACACCACGATCTCGTTCTCGGCGCTGAACGACATGTACTCGTGGCCGGTGGGCAGGCCGAGCGCGCGCACCGCGGCCTCGGACGAGGGCCCCTGCACGGCCAGGATCGCGTAACCGGTGTGCTCGTCGGTGACCGTGACGCCCTCGGGGGCGGCCGCCGCGAGCCGGGCGACCACCTCGGCCGTGTTCGCCGCGTTCGGGATCAGGAAGACGTCGTCGTCGCCGAACAGGTAGGCGATCAGATCGTCGACCACGCCGCCGGAGGAGTCGCAGCACATCGTGTACTGCGCCTGGCCGGGCTTGACGCGGCCCAGGTCGTTGGTCAGGCAGCGGTTGACGAACGCCGCGGCGCCCGGCCCGGCCACCCGCGCCTTGCCCAGGTGGGACACATCGAAGACCCCGGCCTGGGTACGGACGGCCGTGTGCTCCTTGATGACGCCGCCACCGGCGTACTCCAGCGGCATCTCCCAGCCACCGAATTCCGCGAGTTTCGCGCCGAGCTGGAGGTGTCGATCGTGTAGTGGTGAGCGCTGGAGCATGGAGTCAACTTACCCGTGATCAGAGTGCCCGTTATTGTCGCCTGGTACCCCCTTGCGCCCGGCCGCACCGTGCCGGGCGTCGCCAGCGCCGGCGCCGCCCACAGGCGACACCGGCTCCCGACTTTCCGGAGAGCCCGCGTGACCCTGCCCCGCCTCAGCCTGGTCGACACCGATCCCGCTGAACTCGCCGTCGACGCCATCGTGATCGGCCTGCACAGCCAGCCCGACGAGGGCGGCGCGCTGCTGCCCGCGGCCGGTGCCGAGAGCATCGCGGCCGCGTTCGACGGCAAGCTGACCGCGACGCTGGCCCTGCTCGGCGCGACCGGCTCGCCGGGCGAGGTGACCAAGCTGGCCACCCTGGGCACGGTCACGGCGCCGCTGGTGGTGGCGGTCGGCCTGGGCGACGAGCCGACCGGTTCAGCGCCGGCCACCGAGACCCTTCGCCGGGGTACGGGCGCCGCCGTGCGCGCGCTGGCCGGCAGCGAGACGGTCGCGCTGGCCCTGCCGCTGCCCGACGACGCGGACGCGCCCGGTGTGCTGCGGGCGATCCTGGAAGGCGCGCTGCTCGGGTCGTACCGGTTCGCCGGCTACAAGACCAAGCCGCAGCCGGGCCGCCGGGAGCCGATCGCCGCGCTCCAGGTGCACGTGCCCGACGCCGCCGACGAGGCGGCCCGGGCCGAGGTGACGCGGGCCGGGACGGTGGCCGGTGCGGTCCGCCTGACCCGTGACTGGGTGAACACCTCGCCCAACAACCTGCGCCCGCCGGCGTTCGCCGACGCGGTGGTGGCCGCGGCCGAGGGCACCGGGCTCGAGGTCGAGGTGCTCGACCTCGAGCAGCTCCAGGCCGGTGGGTACGGCGGGATCGTCGCGGTCGGCCAGGGCTCGTCGGCCGGTCCCCGCCTGGTCAAGCTCAGCTACACCCCGGCCGGGGTGACCGACCCGAAGCGGGTGGCGCTGGTCGGCAAGGGCATCACCTTCGACACCGGCGGCATCAGCATCAAGCCCGCGGCCGGGATGTGGGAGATGAAGTCGGACATGGCCGGGGCGGCCGCGGTCGGCGCGGCGATGCTGGCGGTGGCCGCGCTCAAGCCGGATGTCGCGGTGAGCGGTTACCTGGCCATGGCCGAGAACATGCCGTCGGGTACGGCGTACCGGCCCGGTGACGTCATCACCATGTTCAACGGCAAGCGGGTCGAGGTGCTGAACACCGACGCCGAGGGCCGCATGGTGCTGGCCGACGCGATCGCCCGGGCCTGCCAGGACGGCGCCGACTACCTGTTCGAGACGTCCACGCTCACCGGCGGGCAGGTGATCTCGCTGGGCAAGCGGATCGCCGGCGTGATGGGCGACCCGGCGACCTGCGAGCGGGTCAAGGCGGCGGGCGAGTCGGTGGGCGAGCCGGCCTGGCCGATGCCGCTGCCGGACGAGGTGCGCAAGGGCATGGAGTCGGAGATCGCCGACATCAGCCAGACGAACAACGCGATGGACCGGGCCGGGCACATGCTCCAGGGCGGCGTGTTCCTGCGCGAGTTCGTGGCCGACGGGGTCGACTGGGCGCACATCGACGTGGCGGGACCGGCCTTCCACTCGGGCGAGCCGACCGGTTACCTGACCAAGGGCGGGACCGGCGTACCCGTACGCACGCTGCTCGCCCTGGTGGAAGATGTCGCCGCCAACGGCTGATCAGCCCTCCGGTCGGGTCTTCTTGCGCGCGTTGTAGTCGCGCATGCGCTGGGGGTAGCCCATCAGCTTCACGTCGTAGATCGGCATGGCGAGCTGGTGGGCGAAGCGACGGGCCGACTCGGGCGACTCGACGCGGCGACGGGTCCACTCGCCGTCGTGTGCCACGAGCAACAACGTGGTCTCGGTCACCGTGGTGCGCGGCTCGATGAAGCCCTCGACACCCCGGCGGGAACGGACAAACTCCGCAAGGTGCTCCAGACCGGCACGATCAGCACCACGATCGGCCGTACGACCCGACTCCCTGCGCCGGCGGAACCAGGCCACCGAGCCCTCCTCACGTTTATTTCGCGCAAGCGTACTTGGCCGGGGCATGTCGTCGGGTCCCTGAGTGCATCGACCGGTTCCACAAGTGACAAGATGGCCAGGACGACTGTGACCGTTTCGCTTGTGTGACCCGCGGCGGAACGATGCAAAGGGAGTTGACCGTGAGCCAGCCGAACGGCGGAACATTCGACATCGTGATCCTCGGGGCGGGCAGCGGTGGATACGCCGCCGCGCTCCGCGCCGCCGAGCTTGATCTGTCGGTGGCGCTGATCGACAAGGCCGAGCTGGGCGGCACGTGCCTGCACCGCGGCTGCATCCCGACCAAGGCGCTGCTGCACGCCGCCGAGATCGCCGACCAGACCCGCGAGAGCGAGCAGTTCGGCGTCAAGGCCGACCTGGTCGGCATCGACATGGCCGGCGTCAACTCGTACAAGGACGGCGTGGTCGCCCGGCTCTTCAAGGGCCTCACCGGGCTGCTCACGGCCAACAAGAAGATCACCGTGGTGCAGGGCGCCGGCAAGCTGGTCGCCAAGGACACCGTCGAGGTCGACGGCAAGCGCTACACCGGCCGCAACGTGATCCTGGCCAGCGGCTCCTACTCGCGCTCGCTGCCCGGCCTCGAGGTCGACGGCAAGCGGGTCATCGCCAGCGAGCACGCGCTCAAGCTCGACCGGGTGCCGAGCTCCGCGATCGTGCTGGGCGGCGGCGTGATCGGCGTCGAGTTCGCCAGCGTGTGGAAGTCCTTCGGCGCCGACGTGACCATCCTCGAGGCGCTTCCCCGGCTGGTGGCCGCGGAGGACGAGGAGATCTCCAAGACGCTCGAGCGCGCGTTCCGCAAGCGGAAGATCAACTTCAAGGTCGGCAAGCCGTTCGAGAAGGTCGAGCACACCGAGAACGGCGTCCGCGCGACGATCCAGGGCGGCGAGACGGTCGAGGCCGAGGTGCTGCTGGTCGCGGTCGGCCGCGGCCCGACGACCAAGGACCTGGGGTACGAGGAACAGGGCGTCACCCTCGACCGCGGCTTCGTGATCACCAACGAGCGCCTGCACACCGGCGTCGGCAACATCTACGCGGTCGGCGACATCGTCCCCGGCCTCCAGCTCGCCCACCGCGGCTTCGCACAGGGCATCTTCGTGGCCGAGGAGATCGCCGGCCTCAACCCGCCGGCCATCGACGAGAAGGGCATCCCGCGGGTCACCTACTGCGACCCCGAGATCGCCTCCGTCGGCATCACCGAGACCCAGGCCAAGGAGAAGTACGGCGCCGACAAGGTGAAGACGTACAACTACAACCTGGGTGGCAACGGCAAGAGCCAGATCCTCAAGACCGCGGGCTTCGTCAAGCTCGTCCGGGTCGAGGACGGGCCGGTCGTCGGCGTACACATGATCGGCGCGCGGATGGGCGAGCAGGTCGGCGAGGCCCAGCTGATCTACAACTGGGAGGCATTCCCGGAAGAGGTCGCCCAGCTCGTCCACGCTCACCCGACGCAGAACGAGGCGCTCGGCGAGGCCCACCTCGCGCTCGCCGGCAAGCCCCTGCACGCACACGCCTGATTTCATCCATCCGCACGCACCTGGTTAGGAGTTCGAGAACATGCCGGTATCGGTCACCATGCCGCGGCTGGGTGAAAGTGTCACCGAGGGCACCGTCACGCGCTGGCTGAAGCAGGAGGGCGAGCGGGTCGAGGCCGACGAGCCGCTGCTCGAGGTCTCCACCGACAAGGTCGACACCGAGATCCCCTCCCCCGCCGCCGGCGTGCTCACCCGCATCGTGGTCGGCGAGGACGAGACCGCCGACGTCGGCAGCGAGCTGGCCGTGATCTCCGGCGACGGCGAGGAGTCCGGCTCGTCCGAGCCCGCGCCCGCCCAGGAGCAGGCCGACGAGCAGGCCGACGCCGAGCCCGAGCCGGCCGCGCCGAACGAGCCGTCGACCGAGAAGCCGGTCGAGGCCGAGGCGCCCGCACCGCAGACCGCCGCACCGGCCGGTGGTGGCGAGGGCACCGCGGTGAAGATGCCGGCGCTCGGTGAGAGCGTCACCGAGGGCACCGTCACCCGCTGGCTGAAGCAGGTCGGCGACAGCGTCGAGGTCGACGAGCCGCTGCTCGAGGTCTCCACCGACAAGGTCGACACCGAGATCCCGTCGCCGGTGGCCGGCACCGTCATGGAGATCAAGGTCCAGGAGGACGAGACCGCCGACGTCGGCGCCGACCTGGTGATCATCGGCTCCGAGTCGTCGGGCGGCGGCGACTCCGCTCCGGCGCCGTCGCAGCCCGAGCCGGCGAAGGAAGAGCCGAAGCGCGAGGAGCCCAAGCAGCGCGAGGAGCCCAAGCAGGCGCCGGCTCCGCAGCAGGCCGAGGCGCCCAAGGTCGAGTCGAAGCCGGCGCCGCAGGTGGCGTCCTCCGGCGAGTCCTACGCCGACCCGTCTCCCGAGGTCGAGCAAGGCAAGGTCGAGCAGGGCAAGCCGGTGCAGCAGCCGTCGGCCCCGGCCCCCGCACAGGCGTCGGCCAACGGCGGGTCCGGCGACGCCGGGTACGTCACGCCGCTGGTCCGCAAGCTCGCCGCCGAGAAGGGCGTCGACCTGGCCAAGCTGAGCGGCACCGGCGTGGGTGGCCGGATCCGCAAGCAGGACGTGATCGAGGCGGCCGAGAAGGCGGCCGCCGCCGCGGCCAAGCCGGCTCCGGCCGCCGCGCCCGCCGCGACGTCGTCGGCCGCGGCCGCCGCGCCCAAGGCGGCGCCGAGCCCGCTGCGAGGCCGCACCGAGAAGCTGACCCGCACCCGCGCCACGATCGCCCGGCGCATGGTCGAGTCGCTGCAGATCTCGGCGCAGCTCACCACGGTCGTCGAGGTCGACATCACCAAGGTCGCCCAGCTCCGTCAGAAGGCCAAGGCCGACTTCCAGGCCAAGCACGGCGTGAAGCTGACCTTCATGCCGTTCCTGGCGCTGGCCGCGGTCGAGGCGCTCCAGGAGCACCCGGTGGTCAACTCGTCGATCGACCAGGAGGCCGGCACGGTCACCTATCACGACGGCGAACACCTGGGCATCGCGGTCGACACCCCCAAGGGCCTGATCGTCCCGGTCATCCGGGACGCCGGCGACCTCAACCTGGCCGGGCTGTCGAAGCGGATCGCCGACGTGGCCGACCGCACCCGCAACAACAAGATCAGCCCGGACGAGCTGTCCGGCGGCACGTTCACGCTGACCAACACCGGCAGCCGGGGCGCGCTGTTCGACACCCCGATCATCAACCAGCCGCAGGTCGGCATCCTCGGCACCGGCGCGGTGGTGAAGCGGGCCGTTGTCGTCGACGACCCGAACCTGGGCGAGCTGATCGTGCCGCGGTCGATGATCTTCCTGGCCCTGAGCTACGACCACCGGATCGTGGACGGCGCCGACGCCGCCCGCTTCCTGACCACCATGAAGCAGCGCTTGGAAGGCGGCCAGTTCGAAGCTGAACTGTCCTAGATCGTCTCCGCTGAGATGGGCCCCGCGATCGCGCGGGGCCCTTTCAGTTTTGAACCTGTTCGAATCCGGGCATGATGGGGACATGCGGATCCTCATGGCCGGCGCGTCCGGCTTTCTCGGCGTCCCGCTCGCGCGGCGGCTGCGCGAGGCCGGCCACGACGTGACCCGGCTGGTCCGGCGGCCCGCCGAGGCCGCCGACGAGGCGACCTGGCAGCCGTCCCAGGGCCAGCTCGACCCCACCCTGGTGGCCGGGGCCGACGCGGTGATCAACCTGGCCGGCGCCGGTGTCGGCGACAAGCGCTGGACGGCGGCGTACAAGAGCACCATCCGGTCCAGCCGGGTCGAGACCACCGGGACCATCGCGCGGGCGATCAGCCGGCTCCCCGAGGCCGACCGGCCGCGCACGCTGCTCCAGGGCTCGGCCGAGGGCTGGTACGGCGAGACCGGTGACCGTCGCGTGACCGAGGAGTCGCCGGCCGGTCGCGGTTTCCTCGCCGACGTCGTCCGGGTGTGGGAAGCGGCCGCCCGGCCCGCCGAGGACGCCGGCACCCGCGTCACCCTGCTCCGCAGCGGGCTCCCGCTGCATCAGGACGGTGGGCTGCTCAAGCCGATGATGCCGATCTTCCGGGCCGGGCTGGGCGGCCGGCTGGGCAGCGGCAAGCAGTACATGCCCTGGATCGCGCTGGACGACTGGCTGCGTGCCGTCGAGTTCCTGCTGGAACGCGACGACGTCACCGGGCCGGTCAACATCGTCGGGCCCGAGCCGGTCACCAACGCCGAGTTCACCGAGGTGATGGGCCGCGTGCTACATCGGCCGGCGGCGCTGTGGGTGCCCGGGCTCGCGCTCCAGGTCGCGCTGGGCGGCTTCGCCGAGGAGGCGCTGGGCAGCAAACGGGTGATGCCCGGGGTGCTCGGCAAGGCCGGCTTCCAGTGGGTTCACCCGACCATCGAGTCGGCCCTGCGGGTGGCCGTCGGGCAGGCGCCGAGCGCGGCGACATAAGCGGAGGTCCGGGACTGTTAGCTTGTAGCCGATGTCCGTGACCGCCACCGCGCCCGCCGAGTCCTCCGACCCGCCCGCCGAGCCCGCCGCCGCGACCACCGTGCGCCGCCGCTGGCCCGGCCATCTGCTCATGGCCGTGGTGTCGATCACCCTCGCCGCCTACGTGACGCAGGGCCTGTGGGCCGACCCGTACGGCAAGGTGCTCCTGCGCAATGCCGGCGACCAGGCGTTCTTCGAATGGCTGCTGGGGTACGGCTGGTACCTGCTGAGCCACGGCGCCGACCCGTTCTTCACCGACATGATGAACGTGCCGGACGGCGTGAACCTGGCCGCGAACACCTCGATCACGGTCTTCATCGTGGCCATGGCGCCGATCAGCCACTTCCTCGGCCCGCAGGTCAGCTTCGCGGCCATCCTGACCGGCAACCTGGCCGGGGCGGCGTTCGCCTGGTACCTGTTCTTCAACCGCTACGCGACCACCCGCCGGGGTGTGGCCGCGGTGGCCGGCCTGTTCTGCGGGTTCGCGCCCGGCTTCGTGTCGCATGCCAACGGCCACCTGAACTGGTCGGCCGGCTGGGTCGCGCCGCTCGTCCTGTGGTGGGTGCTCAAGCTGCGCCAGCCCGATCGATGGCTGCGCAACGGGCTGGTGCTCGGCCTGCTGGTCGCCTGCGGGTTCTCGATCGCGGCCGAGGGGCTGTTCTTCACGGCGCTGGCCAGCGGGGTCTTCCTGGCGGCGTGGGCGCTGGCGCCGGCCACCCGGGGGGAGGCGCGCGCGGCGCTGCCGACGGTCCTCAAGGGGCTCGGCGTCACCGCGGGCGTGGCCGGAGTGCTCCTCGCGTACCCCCTCTACATGCATTTCGCGGGTCCGCAGAGCTTCTCGGGCACCGGGTTCAACCAGCGGCACTACGTCGAGGACGTGGCGTCCTACCTGAGCTACGCCGAACGCAGTTTCGCCGGGTGGGCCGGGCTGGACAGCGCCTGGCTCGCGCCGAACTCGACCGAGGAGACGTCGTTCTTCGGGCTGCCGCTGATCGTCCTGATCATCTCGGGACTGGTCACGCTGTGGAAGCGGGCCGACCCGGGGCGTCGAGCCACGCTGCGGGCGCTGATCATCGTCGCGATCACGTTCGTGCTGCTGTCGTGGGGGCCGCGGCTGCAGATCTTCGAGATCGAGACGCCGATCCCGCTGCCGTACGCGGCCCTGGCCCACCTGCCGCTCTTCGACTCGGCCCTGCCCGCCCGGTTCGCGCTGGTGCTGGTCGGGGTGTTCGGCATGGTGCTGGCGTTGCTCGGCGACCTGCTGCTGAAGGACAAGACGCTCTCGTCGACGGCGCAGACGGCCTTCGGGGCGGCGTACGCGGTGGCCCTGGTCCCGATCATGCCGATTCCCCTGCTGACCATGGACCGGGCGCCCGAGCCGCAGTTCATCGCCGACGGCACCTGGAAGCGCTACGTGGACGACGGCGCGTCGCTCAGCTCGCTGCCGTTCGCGAGCAACCTGTCGGCCGACGCGCAGCGCTGGCAGGCGTACACGATGGCTCGGGGTGGAAAGCAGTTCCGCATCCCGGACGGCTACTTCCTCGGCCCCGGCGGGCACGACGGCACCGGGCAGATCGGCGCGCGCTGGCACTGGACGGACTGGCTGCTCGCGCGGGCCGGCCGGTACGGCGAGGTTCCGCAGATCACCGAGGCCGACCGGATCCGGGCCCGGGAGGACCTGGCCTACTGGAACATCCAGGGCGTGTTCCTGGCCGACCGGGTGACCGGCGCGGACGGTCCCGAGTTCCGGGCGGCGGTCGAACTCACCGCGCGTGACCTGTTCGGCGAGCCGCAGCGGGTGGACGACGTCCTGTTCTGGCGGATCCGGCCGGGCGTGGACCCGGTCACACCACCGGGCTGACGACTGGGGCTAGGCTTTCTTCCGTGACCAGCCCGACGCTCAGCATCCTGCGGCCCGGCCTCGTCGACTACCGCGAGGCGTGGGACGAGCAACGCCGCATCCACGCCGAGGTCGCCGAGGGCAACCAGCCCGACACGATCCTGCTGCTGGAGCACCCCAGCGTCCTCACCGCCGGCAAACGCACCGAGCCCGCCGACCGGCCGATCGACGGCACTCCCGTGGTCGAGGTCGACCGCGGCGGCAAGATCACCTGGCACGGCCCGGGCCAGTTGGTCGGCTACCCGATCCTCAAGCTGCCCGACCCGATCGACGTGGTGGCCTACGTCCGCCGCACCGAACAGATGCTCATTGACGTGTGCGCCGAGTTCGGGGTGGCCGCCACCCGGGTCGACATCAAAGGGCGCAGCGGCGTCTGGGTGCTCGCCGACGACCGCGGCCCCGACCGCAAGATCGCCGCGATCGGCATCCGCGTCGCCCGCGGCGTCACCCAACACGGCTTCGCGATCAACTGCGACTGCGACCTGTCGAACTACGACCGTTTCGTTCCTTGCGGCATCCGCGACGCCGGCGTGACCTCGCTCAGCTGGGAGCTGGGCCGCGATGTCACCGTGGCCGAGGTGCGGCCCGTGGTCGAGCGTCACCTGCCGACTCTGCTTTCCTAGGGCATGGCCTTCGAGAAGCAACCGGACGACCCACGGGTCTTCCTGCCGCGGCCGGGCGGCGGCGTCTACCTGAACTTCGCCCACGGCATCGCGTGGGCGATCTTCCTGAGCATGACGGTGGTCCCGCTGGTCGTGGTCATCGCGACCACCCTCCTGCTCATCCTCTAGTCGTTCCTACGGCGTCAGCTCCAGCCGTTCCTACGGGGTCAGCCGGTGCAGGTCGCGGGGAAACGCGGTCACCTCGCGCACGTTGCGGACCTCCAGCAGCCGCGCGACGAAGCGCTCCAGGCCGATCGCGAACCCGCCGTGCGGCGGCATGCCGTAGCGGAAGGCGTCCAGATAGCCGGCGTACGGTTCCAGGTCGCCCTTCAGCGCGGTCACGTAGTCGTCGTAGCGATGGAGCCGCTGCCCGCCGGTGACCAGCTCCATCCCGCGGAACAGCAGGTCGAAACCGTTCGACCAGCGGGCGTCGGCCGGGTCGGGATGGGTGTAGAACGGCCGCTTCGCCATCGGGTAGCCGGTCACGAACACGAAGTCCGAGCCGTGCTCCCGCTTCGCCCACGCGCCGAGCGCCCGCTCGCGGGCCGGCGCCAGGTCGGGCTCGTCGTCCGGGGCGCCGGCGATCCGCAGCGCCTCGGTGAAGTGCACGGCCGGCAGCTCGCTCTCGACCGTCAGGGCGGCCCACGGCTCGACGGCCGCCGCCATCCCGGCCAACGCCGAGGTCAGCACGGTCATCACGTCCCGGTGGTCGGTGATGAACCCCAGCTCGGCGTCGAGCGACGTGTACTGGGCCAGATGCCGGCCGGTGTCGTGCGGCTCGGCCCGGAACACCGGCCCCACCTCGAAGACCCGCTCGAACACCCCGACCATCATCTGCTTGTAGAACTGCGGCGACTGGGCCAGATAGCCGGGCCGCCCGAAGTAGTCGAGGGCGAACACGTTCGCGCCCGACTCGGTCGCCGACGCCACGATCTTCGGCGTGTGGATCTCGACGAACCGCTGCGCGGCCAGCGCCGACCGGAACCCCTCGGTCGCGGCGGCGGCCATGCGCAGAGCCGTCGCCCGGGTCGGGTGCCGCAGGGCGAGAGCCGCGTGGTCGAGCTGCGTCGGCAGGGTCGCGGTGAGCGCGGGTCGATGCAGTTCCAGAGGCAGGGGTACGGACACAGCGCTCCGTACCCGTACCGAAGGAGAAGTGAGCTCGACCCCCGCCGGCGCCGCCGCGTTGACGCTGACCCGAGCCGTCACCTCGACCACGCTCTCCTCGGAGATCGTCTCGATCTGAGCGCGCGTGGCCGGGTCGGTGACCACCACCTGGCTGAAGCCGGCGGCGTCCCGGACGATCAGGAAAGCGACCTGCTTGAGCAGGCGGCGACGATGCACCCAGCCGGCGATCATGACGATCTCACCGGGGTGCCGGGCCAGTTCGGTGGAGATGATGCGTTGCATGGCGTGGTGACCTCCTTGGTTGCTGCAACGCGGCCCCAGGGAGGTGTGGGCGAGCGGGAAACCTCGCGGTGCCACCACACCTTCGCGCCTCGCGGCGCCTCTTGTCGTACCGCGGCTCAGGAGTGTCTTCGCGCCCGGCGCCGGGCCACCTTCACAGCTCACGGTGGCTCTCTCGGCCGGCGTGGTCGGGCGCTACTTGGCTCCGTCACAGCCGATGGACCGGACGTTAACAGGGGGCGACTCCGTGGCAAAGCGGGTTTACACGTGTCACGTGAGGGCACTCACACCGCCAGCCACGTGAGCCACGTCGCCCAGAGGCCAACGTCCGCTTGATCCGGCGTAACCTCGGCATTGTGACTATTGCTCCCGAGGGCCGCCGCATGCTGCGCATCGAGGCGCGCAACGCCGAGACTCCGATCGAACGGAAGCCTCCGTGGATCAAGGTCAAGGCGAAGATGGGCCCGGAGTACACGCAGTTGCGCGGATTGGTGCAGCGTGAAGGGTTGCACACGGTTTGTCAGGAAGCCGGCTGCCCCAATATCTACGAGTGCTGGGAAGACCGCGAGGCCACCTTCCTCATCGGCGGCGACCAGTGCACGCGGCGCTGCGACTTCTGCCAGATCGACACCGGAAAGCCGGCCGAGTTCGACGCCGACGAGCCGCGCCGGGTCGGCGAGTCCGTCGCCACCATGGGCCTGCGCTACGCCACGGTCACCGGCGTCGCCCGCGACGACCTGCCCGACGGCGGCGCCTGGCTCTACGCCGAAACCGTCCGCCAGATCCACAAGCTCCAGCAGGGCTGCGGCGTCGAGCTGCTGATCCCCGACTTCAACGCCGACGAGACCCAGCTCGCCGAGGTCTTCGGCGCGGCGCCCGAGGTGCTGGCCCACAACGTCGAGACCGTCCCGCGCATCTTCAAGCGCATCCGGCCCGGTTTCCGTTACGAGCGCTCGCTGTCGGTGCTGACCAAGGCCCGCGCCGCCGGCCTGGTCACCAAGAGCAACCTGATCCTCGGCATGGGCGAGGAGCGTTCCGAGGTGTCGCAGGCGCTGCGCGAGCTGTACGACGCGGGCTGCGAGATCATCACCATCACCCAATACCTGCGGCCCACGCCACGGCATCACCCGGTCGAGCGGTGGGTGAAGCCGGAAGAGTTCGTCGAGCTTCAGGCCGAGGCTGAGGCGATCGGGTTCGCCGGGGTGATGAGTGGGCCGCTGGTTCGGTCGTCTTATCGGGCTGGGCGGCTTTATCAGCAGGCTCTGGCCGCTCGCGGCTGAGTTTCTCGTTCTTTCCCGCGTCGCACGTTCACTTTCTTCGCGCTCCCCGGCGTTTCTTGTCGCTCGCGCCCCACACATTCTCTTTCCCTCGCGCCGCACGCGTTTCTTGTCCTCACGCCGCAGGCGTTCTCTTTCTTCGCGCCCCACGCGAAAGGCCGCGACCCCGCGTTCGGGGTCGCGGCCTTTCAACGCGCTCTCGCCTCTTGATCTTGATTTGGCGCGCGGCCACCGCCACCTCCCCCACCCCTGCACTGGGTGGGCGTCAAAGTAGCGGTCGGGTGTGACAGTTTCGAGTCTCTGTCCACAGGCCCGGGCGGGGCCTGCGTCTTCCCCAGGCCTGCGCGGCTCGCGTCTTCCCCAGGCCTGCGCGGCTCGCGTCTTCCCCAGGCCTGCGCGGCTCGCGCCTTCCTCAGGCCGGCGCGGCTCGCGCCTTTCTCAAATCCGCGCGGCTCGTCAGGCGATGACGGCGAAGCCGCCGGTCCAGCTGATCTTCTCGCCGGCGGCCAGGGTCATCTGCAGGAAGGCGAGCGCCTCGAGCTCGCGGGCGCGCTTGAGCGACCCCGCGTCGGCCGCCTTGAGGCCGCCCGCGGACACGATGCCGGCCAGCAGCGCCTTGGCCTCGGCGTCGTCGCCGGCGATCAGGACCGTGGTGGGCTCGGTGCCGACCGTGCCGCTGTTCAGGGTGGCGGCGAAGTTCGTGTTGAACGCCTTCAGCACGCGGGACTGCGGGAGCTTCGCGGCGATCTCGGCGGTGGCGGAGCTGTCCGCGGGTACGGTCAGCGAGTCGAAGGTCTCGAAGTTCAGCGGGTTGGTGATGTCGACGACCACCTTGCCGGCGAGCTGGTCGCCCCGCTCGGCCGCGACCTTGGCGACTGACGGGTAGGGCACCGCGAGGATCACGATGTCACCGGTGATCTGCTTGTCCGTGTCGGAGGAGTTGAAGAGCTCGACGGTGTTGCCGCCCTTGGTCACGAGCGAGGCGATGGCCGGGCCCATGTTGCCGGTGCCGAGGATGCTGACGTGGCTCATGATGCGCTCCCTGAGGTCTTGGTTGTCGCTACAACCAAGACTCTAGACCCAAAAAGTTGTCGCGACAATCTTTGCGTAGGAGAATGTGACCATGGACTCGCCTTGGCTGGACGACAAACAGCAGGCCGCCTGGGTACGCCTGGCCGCCGTCATGGAGCTGCTGCCCGGTGTGCTGGAGCGGCAGCTGCGCCGTGACGCCGAGCTGACCCACTTCGACTACTTCGTGGTGGCGATGCTGTCCGAGGCCCCCGGCCGGACGCTGCGCATGACCGAACTGGCCCGGCAGACCAACGCCACGCTCCCCCGGCTGTCCCATGTGGTGCAGCGGCTCGAGGAGCGCGGCCTGGTCGAGCGCTTCCCGTGCCCGCAGGACAAGCGGGCCACCAACGCGCGGCTGACCGACGCCGGCTGGGCCAAGGTGGAGGCCACGGCGCCGGGGCATGCGGCGACCGTACGTACCCATGTCATTGACGCTCTGACCCCGCAGCAGATCGCCCAGCTCACGGAGATCACCGACGCGATCCTGCACCGCCTCGACCCGAACGGCGCGATGAGCGGCGTCTACAACCGCTACGATCCGTAGCCGGCGCGGCGGCCCATCCGGTGGGCGGCCATGGAGAGCGCGGCGTACGCCCCGATCAGCGGCCCGTGGCGCAGCGCCAGAACGGCCAGATTCGCGCCGTACGTCTCCCGAGCGGACCGCGGCCCGACCGAGGTCAGGTCACCCGCGGCCGCCATGGTGGCCGCCGCCTTCCCCGCCCGGTAGCGCCCACGCAGGAGGCCGGCCAGGTCGTACGCCCCGCGGTGCCGGACGACCATGCCGGCCGCGTACCCGATGGTCCCGCCGGCCCCGATCAGCCGCCGCGCCAGCTCCCGGTCCTGAGACTTGACGAAGCGCACGTCGAACCCGCCGACCTGCCGCAGCAGCCGCGCCCTGACCCCGAAGTTCCCGCCGTTGAGGTAGTCGACCGTCGCGCCGTTGACCCGGTCCCGGTTGTCGAACGCCAGCCGCCGGAGCCGCGACAGGGCCCCGGGCTCGACGTCTTCCAGGATCCGCCCGGCGACCGCGTCGACGGCGCCCAGCCGCTCCGTGAGGACGGCCAGCCACCGAGGGCCGGGCAGGACGTCGTCGTCGAGGAAGCCGATCAGATCGCCCTGAGCCCGCTCGACGGCCGCGTTCCGGGCGGCGCTGACACCACGCCGCTCAGGCAGCCGAACCACCTCGATCCCGGCCACGTCGGGAACGGGACCACCGTCGACCGCCACGATCACCTCGAAGGGCGGGGCCTGCTCCTGCCGGCCGAGCGCGTCGAGGGTGGCGCGCAGCGAGATGCGGCCGGTGGTCGGAATGACAACGGAGACACGAATCAGGTCACCCTAGCCCGGTGACTAGTCGCGCTCGGCGTCGGCCGGGATCCATCCGTGGTTCGGGTCGGTTGCCCAGGCAGGGTCGTAGGACTCGACGGCGGTGATGAAGGGCTCGGGCGGTGCGTACGCGTGGGCGGTAGATCACGTACTCGTCGCCGACCCGGACGATGTCATCGTCGCCATAGGTGTACGGGGTCAGATCCTCGATGTACGCCACGGGGTCCTCCACAGACGGGAACGGCGGCCGCGCCGGAGCGCGACCGCCGTTCGATGACCGTACTGGGTCAGACGTTGTAGTACATCTCGAACTCGTGCGGGGTCGGGCGGAGGCGGACCGGGTCGATCTCGTTGGCCCGCTTCCAGTCGATCCAGGTCTCGATCAGGTCGTCGGTGAAGACGCCGCCCGCTGTGAGGAACTCGTGGTCGCCCTCGAGCGAGTTGAGCACCGCGTCGAGCGAACCCGGCACCTGCTTGACGTTGCCCCACTCCTCCGGCGGCAGGTCGTACAGGTCCTTGTCGATCGGCGCCGGCGGCTCGATCTTGTTCTTGATGCCGTCCAGGCCGGCCATCATCTGGGCCGCGAAGGACAGGTACGGGTTGCTCGACGGGTCGGGCACACGGAACTCGACGCGCTTGGCCTTGGGGTTGCTCCCGGTCACCGGGATGCGGGTGCAGGCCGAGCGGTTGCGCTGCGAGTAGACCAGGTTGACCGGGGCCTCGTAGCCGGGCACCAAGCGGCGGTACGAGTTGACCGTCGGGTTGGTGAAGGCCAGCAGGCTGGGCGCGTGGTGGAGCAGGCCGCCGATGTACCAGCGGGCCGTGTCGGACAGGCCGGCGTACCCGGTCTCGTCGTAGAACAGCGGCTCGCCGTTCAGCCACAGGCTCTGGTGGGTGTGCATGCCGGAACCGTTGTCACCGAACAGCGGCTTGGGCATGAACGTCGCGGTCTTGCCGTGCTCCCAGGCGGTGTTCTTGATGATGTACTTGAACATCTGCATCTGGTCGCCGGCGTGCAGCAGGGTCGAGAACTTGTAGTTGATCTCGGCCTGGCCCGCGGTGCCGACCTCGTGGTGCGACCGCTCGACGGTGAAGCCGGCGTCGATGAGCCGGCGGACCATGGCGTCGCGCAGGTCGGAGTAGTGGTCGAGCGGCGCGACCGGGAAGTAGCCGCCCTTGTACGCGGTCTTGTAGCCGCGGTTGCCGCCCTCCTCCTCCTTGCCGGAGTTCCAGGCGCCCTCGACCGAGTCGATGTAGTAGAACGACTCGTTGGCGCTGGTCGAGTGGCGGATCGAGTCGAAGATGTAGAACTCCGCCTCGGCGCCGAAGTAGGCCTGGTCGGCGATGCCGCTGGAGGCCAGGTAGGTCTCGGCCTTCTTCGCCACGTTCCGCGGGTCACGCGAGTAGGCCTCGCGGGTGAACGGGTCGTGGATGAAGAAGTTCAGCGCCAGCGTCTTCTGGATGCGGAACGGGTCGATGAACGCGGTGGCGACGTCCGGCAGGAGCATCATGTCGGACTCGTGGATGGCCTGGAACCCGCGGATCGAGGATCCGTCGAAGGCGAGGCCATCGGTGACGACGCTCTCGTCGAACGACTCCACCGGGATGTTGAAGTGCTGCATGACACCCGGCAGGTCACAGAAGCGTACGTCGACGAACTTGACGTCCTCGTCCTTGAGGTATCGCAGGAGTTCCTCGGGATTGGCGAACACACGTCCTCCTGGCAGGAAAATCGAACCGGGCGGGATGACCGCCACGTCGCTAGGCTGGTCGCGACGCTATGGGTACGCCGTTGCCCAGGCGTATCCCTATTGTTTCCGCCGTGTTACGGAGCCGGTGATCTGCCGCGACCTACCGGAGGTTACCCCGGTAGCGTGGTCTCCCGTGGCCGCTCGAACGAATTCCAGTCCGCCCGCCTTCGACCCCGGGTCCACCCTGCTCGCGGGCTTCGGCCGGCGGTTCGCCGCGCTGATGATCGACTGGGCGCTGTGCCTTCTGGTCGGCAGCCTGGTCGGCGATCCGCGCGGGGTCGCCTGGCCGCCGGTCGTCGCGCTGGTGCTGCTCAACACGTTCTTCATCGGCCTCTTCGGACAGACCCCGGGCATGGCGCTGGCCGGCATCCGGTGTGTCTCGATCGAGGACGGCGGCGCGATCGGCCTGGCCAAGGGGCTGCTCCGGGCCGTACTCCTGGCCCTGCTCGTCCCGGCCGTGATCATGGATCAGTCCCGCCGCGGCTGGCATGACCGGCTGGCGGGCTCCGTCGTGATCCTTCGTCCCCGAACCTAGGTCAGCGCGGGCGCTGCTGGCGGAACTGGCCCTTCGACGGGCGCATGTTCTTGGGGATCGCGCCCTTGGGCATCTGCGGCCGGGACATCAGCGCGGCGAGACGCTTGTCCAGGGCGTTCACGTCCTTGCCGGTGAGGTTGCGGGGCAGGCGGAGGAAGGTCGTGCGGAGCTTGCGTACGGAGACCTCGCCCTCGCCCGAGCCGACGATGTAGTCGTACATCGGCGCCTTGCCGATGACCTTGGAGAGGCGGCGCTTCTCCTGGCCGAGCAGGGTGCGTACGCGCTGCGGCTGGCCCTCGCCGAGCAGGATCACGCCCGGCCGGCCGATGACCACGTGCACCATGTCGAACTGGGTGGTCGAGCTGGCCGCGGCGCGCACCCGCCAGTCGCCGCGCATGTTCTCCACGATCTGCGCGGCCGAGCCCGGCTGGCCCTCGGCGACGTTCATCATGGCCGCGTTCGAGCGCAGGTTGAGCACGATCAGGGCGGCGAGCAGCGTGATCATGACGCCGAGCGGGATGACCACCCAGCCGAACCCGAGCAGGAAGAACAGCACGGTCAGCGCGATCGGGATCAGGACCGCCGCGATCAGGAGCGGCACGAACCACTTGTCCTGTTTCGCGGTGAAGGCGAAGACCTGGCCGATCTGCTTGAGCCGGGTGCCGAACGACACCTTCTCCTCGGGAGTTGCCATACCCGGAAGTGTAATGGTGCGCAGTAAGGGCCTTACGCCGCCCAGGCACCTCAGCAGCCAAACGTAAGGTACCTGCCCGCCCCAACATAGGGGTCGTTCCCCATGCGCCACGCCTGCCTTCACGCGGAAAGTCGTCATCAAGACCAAGAGATGCCGACGAGTACGCAAGGAGCAAGCGGATGTTTCCCTACACCGACGCGCAGACGATCCTCGACCTGCACCACCAGCGTGCCGACGAACTACGCCGCGAGGCCGACGCCCACCGTATGGCGCGTGGGGTGTCGCCGGCCGGACGGCATCGCCGCTTCGGCCGTGCCTCCCGATGGGCCACCGCGGTGCGGGCGCCGGCGCAGTAATGAGCTGGGCTGGTCCTCCGATGGGCATCGTCGGCGCCGAAATTCGGTCGTACCCCCATGGCATGCTCGACCTCATGACGGCGAGCGTGCGGAGCACCGACGTCCTGGTCGGCCGTGAGGCCGATCTGGCGCTGGTCCGAGACGCCCTCAAACGAACCCGCAGCGCCGAGCCGTCGGCCGTTCTGGTCGGCGGCGAGGCCGGGGTGGGCAAGACCCGGCTCATCGAAGAGTTCACCCGGGCCGCGACCGCCGACGGCGCCCAGGTGCTGACGGGTCACTGCCTCGAGCTGGGCGAAGAGGGCCTGCCCTACGCGCCGTTCGTGGGGGCGCTGCGCGAGCTGGTCCAGCGTGACGGCGCCGGGGTGTTCGAGGGGCGCGAGGGTGATTTCGTGCGCCTGCTGCCCGAGCTCGGCCCGCCCGAGTCGGGTGGCGACGCCCGCCGCGGGCACGGGTTCGAGGCGGTGGCGGGGCTCTTCGGCCGGTTGGCCGAACGGCAGCCGCTGGTGCTGGTGCTGGAAGACCTGCATTGGGCCGACCGGTCCACCCGCGACCTGATCGGTTTCCTGCTGCGCGCCGCGCGCCTGCCGGGCGTCCTGCTGGTCGGCACGTTCCGCACGGATGAGATGCATCGGGGGCATCCGCTGCGGCCGTTCCTGGCCGAGCTCGACCGGGTGCGTGGCGTGCAGCGGCTCGAGCTCGACCGGCTCGACCGCGAGGGCACCGCCGAGATGCTGGCCCACCTGCTCGGCGCCGAGCCCGCACCGGGCGTGGTCGACACCCTCCATGAGCGCGCCCAGGGCAACCCGTTCTTCATCGAGCAGATCGCCGCGTCCGGCGACGAGTGCTGCGACATCTCCGACAACCTGCGCGACCTGCTGCTGTCCCGGGTCGACCAGCTCTCCGAGCCGGCCCAGCGGGTGCTGCGGGTGGCCGCGGTCGGCGGCACCAGGTTCGGCCACGGCCTGCTGACCCGGGTGGCCGGCGTGCCCGAGCCCGAGCTGGAGTCGGCGCTGCGGACGGTGGTCGCCGCCCAGCTGATCGTCGTCGACGCCAGCGGTGAGTACGAGTTCCGCCACGCCCTGGTGCGCGAGGCGGTGCACGACGACCTGCTGCCCGGCGAACACGCGCGGCTCCACGCGCGCTACGCCGAGGTGATCGAGGGCGAGCCGGGGCTGGTGTCGATCGGCCGGGCGCCCGCCGAGATCGCCCATCACTGGCACGCCGCCCACGACCACCCACGGGCCCTGGTGGCGGCGCGGGCGGCCGCGATCGAGGCGGGGCGGCGTTATGCCTACGGCGAGCAGGCCCGTCTGCTCGACCGGGTGCTCGAGCTGTGGGAACAGGTGCCCGACGCCGAGACGCTGCTCAACACCTGCCACGTCGACCTGCTGGAAGAGGCGGCCCTGGTCGCCATCGACGCCGGCGAGTCGATGCGGGCGCTGAGCCTGACCAAGCACGCGCTGCACGGCATCGACTACCAGGCCGAGCCGCTGCGGGCCGCGCGGCTGCTGGTGCGGCGCTCCAAGCTGCTGCAGAACGCGGGCAAGAGCGACGGCGCGGCCGAGTCGCAAGAGGCCTACGAGATCGTGCGGAAGCAGCCCCGAACCGCCGAGAGCGTGAAGCTGCTGGCCGACGTCGCCCACACGCTCAACCGGGCCGACGCCGAGCTGGCGGCCGACATCGCCAAGGAGGCGATGGCCGAGGCGGTCGAGCTGGGCGACGTGGCCGCCGAGGTCGCGGCGACGGTCACGTTCGGGCGGTTGTGCGCGGGCTCGGTGCCGCTCGAGGAGGCGCTGCCGGTGATCCGGACGGCCGCCGAGACCGCCCGCCGCACCGGCGATCGACAGAACCTGGCCTACGCGCTGGTCAACATCTCGGACGCGCTGTTCGAGGTCGGGCGCTACGCGGAGTCCGCCGACGCGGCGTGGGAGGGCGTGCCCAACGCCGACAAGGTCGGCATCAGCCGGACGACGGGCGTCTACCTGCTGGCGAACTACGCCGAGGCGGAGATCGCGCTGGGCGAGTGGGACGAGGCCGAGCGCCGGCTCGCCGAGGCCACCCGGCTCGACCCACCCGGCACGCTCGTGCTG
This sequence comes from Actinoplanes sp. NPDC089786, assembly GCF_040684855.1. Lineage (NCBI taxonomy): Bacteria > Bacillati > Actinomycetota > Actinomycetes > Micromonosporales > Micromonosporaceae > Actinoplanes > Actinoplanes sp. NPDC089786. Next base: position 110,502 of record NZ_JBFBGU010000018.1, on the reverse strand, counting down.
CCGGTGGTGCGGCTGCGCGCCTGGCTGCGGCTGGCCCGCGGCAACGAGGGCGCCGAGGCGCTGCTGTCCCGGGCGTTCGGCTTCCTGAGCAAGCCCTACCTTCACGTGGAGACGCGGCTCTACCTCCTGGAACTACGCATCCTGTGCGCCCTGGAGTTCGGCGACAACGCCATGATCCGCATGGCCGCCAAGGCCGCCCTGGCCGAGCCCACGATCACCGACGACGCGCGGTACGGCTGGCCGGCCATCGCCGCGGCCGCGGCCGCCGCCGACCGGCTCGGCGACCCGCAGCTCACCGAGCTGGTTCGGGCGCAGGCACGCTGGCCACAGGTCAGATATGCGGTCGACCGGGCGTATGCGGCCCAGGTGACCGCCACGCTGAACCACGACCCGGCGGCGTGGCGTGAGGCGGTCGCGGCGTGGCGGGAAGACGGTCAGCGTTACCCCCTGGCAGCGGCGCTGCTGGGCTACGCCGAGGCGCTGGCCGGCGCCGGTGAGCGCGCCGAGGCGGGAATCGCCATCGAAGAGGTGGCCGAGATCGGCGGCCCCCTGGGTGCGGCGCCGCTGCTGTCCCGGGCCGAGACGCTGGCCCACCGGCTCGGCCTGCGACCGTCGGCGGCCGCGCAACCGGCCACCGAGATCCTGACCGCCCGCGAGCGCGAGGTGCTGACGCTGGTGGCCGAGGGACACAGCAACGGCCGCATCGCCGAGCAGCTCTACATCTCCCCCAAGACCGCGAGCGTCCACGTCTCCCGCATCATCGCCAAGCTCAACGTGGCCAACCGCGTCGAGGCCGCCGCCGTCGCCCGGCGCCTCGGCCTCCTCGAGCCGCAGCCGTGACCGGTCCCGCCTCCGGCCGGCCGGGCGACCTCGGCGACGCCGGGACGCACGCGGGGTGGGTGGGCGAGCCCGGCCATGCCGGAACGCACGCTGGATGGGCGGGCGAGCCGGGCCATGCCGGGACGCACGCCGGGTGGGTGGCCCTGACCTTCGACGACGGGCCGTCGATCTATCGGCCCGAGACGCTGGCGATCCTGCGGCGGCTGGCCGTGCCGGCCGCGTTCTTCGACGTCGGGATGCGGGTCGCGGCCAACCCTCACCTCGTCGGCTTCCAGGTGCGCGAGGGCCACCAGGTCTTCAACCACACCTACTACCATTCCGACCTCACCAGGCTGACGCCCGACGCGGTGCGCGAGGAGATGCGGCAGACCGAGGCGGCGATGCGGGCGGCCGGGGCGCCGATGCCGTTCCCGGGTATGCGGCCGCCGTTCCTGAACATCGACGATGCGGGGCGGAACGTGCTGGCGGGCCTCGGCTATCGCACGATCGTCCGGGTCGACGTGAACGCCGCCGATCCCGATGCGGCCACCACACCCGAGCAGGTGCGTGACGCGCTTCTCGCCGGGGTGGCGCCCGGCGTGATCCTGCTGCTGCACGACGGCAACGTCGACACGCCGTCGGGCCGGTCGGTGGTGACCGCGCTGCCCGAGATCATCCGGGGCGTCCGCGAGCGTGGCTACCGGTTCGGCGCGATCGGCGAGGACGGCGGGGTGGTTCCGGCCGAGCCTCTCCGCCCGTGCGACGAGCCGATCCCGGCGGTCACCGGCCCAGTCCCCTACCTGCCCCTGGTCGAGCGGTTCCGCGGTGACCCGCCCCAGGACGCGCCCGAGCCCTACGTGATCGTGGAGTCCCCGCACTCATGAGCTACGTCCTGGAGGCCGTGGTCGGCCGCGAACCGGCGCTGCGTTCCCTCGCCGCCGGCCATTCACCCGCCGTCGTGGTGCCGCTGGCGTTCGACCTGGCCCTGATCCCGATCACCCGGGAGGTCGCGGCGAGCCTGGCCGAGGCCTACGCCGGCGGGCTACCGAGCCGGCGACCCGACCTCGACCGGCTGCCCGACGCGGTGAAGGCCGAGCTGGCCCGGCGTTCGGCGGACGGGCCGATCGGCTACCTCGAGGCCGAGTTCTTCGGCGGTACGGGCACCCAGTGGGCCGCCCTGTGGTCGGGCGGCTCGATGGTGATCGGGCCGCTCAGCGTCGCCGAGGACGAACGCTTCCCGGCGGACGGAAGCCCGATCTCCCGGGTGCTGGCCGCCCTCGGCGTGGAGCGGGGCGGCCACTACGACGAGTTCGACGCCCCGACCTGCTCCGCCACAGGCACACCGACGACTGGACGGCAGACGCCTGACCGACGCCGGGCCGCCGCAGGCGCGTGGACGCGAGTTGGGTGATGCGGGCATGCGGTGCGGGGCAGGGCGGCGGCGCAGGGCGGCGGCGTAGTGGTCACGATTCGAGAAGTTCGCAGGCCGGGCCGTTCCTAGCATGGGGTGAGACCAGCGAGAAGGAGCGGACGATGACCGCCAGGCAGACGAACGAGAAGAGCTACGACGGGTTCAGCGAGGACGAACGCAAGGCGATGAAGGAGCGTGCTCAAGAGCTGAAGACCGAGCGGCTGCCCCGGGGCAAGAAGGCTGACCCGGAAGCGGACCTGCTGGCGAAGATCGCGGAGCTGCCCGACGCCGACCGGGTCCTTGCCGAGGGGATCCATCGGATCGTCCAGGAGAGCGCGCCGGGGCTGGCGCCGAAGACCTACTACGGCATGCCCGCCTACGCCAAGGGCGGCAAGGTCGTGTGCTTCCTTCAGCCGGCCAAGAAGTTCGACACCCGGTACGCGACCCTCGGCTTCAACGACCCGGCCGAGCTGGACGACGGCGACATGTGGCCCACGGCGTTCGCCGTGACGACGCTGACGCCGGAGGTTGAGGCCCGGATCGGCGAGCTGGTGAAGCGGGCAGCCGGCTGACGTTCAGGGCGCCGCCATGACGACGTTGCCGGGACGCGCGGCGGGCGGCAGGCACCAAGTCGGCGGCAGGCGGCAGGCAGCACTGGAGGCCGACGAGGTTCGCGGACCAGCGGCAGGCGGCGGGCGGCGGCGGCAGGCGGCAGGCGGCAGCGGCAGGCAACGCTGGAGGTTGATGAGGCTTCAAGGGCGCCCGAACTGTCGTACCCGCGGATTAGCTTGGAGCCATGACGACTTTGGTGGGGCGTGAGCGCGCGGCGCTCCTGGTGATCGATGTTCAGAACGGTGTGGTGGCCGAGGCGTTCGAGCGGGACCGGGTCGTGGGCGCGGTGGCCAGGCTGGTTGAGCGGGCGCGCGGCGCGGGGGTTCCGGTTGTCTGGGTGCAACACTCGGATGACGGGCTGGTGCGCGGCAGCGACGACTGGCTGATCGTCCCGGAACTGGCGCCCGGCGAGGGTGAGACGGTGGTGGAGAAGCACCACGGGGATTCGTTCGAGGGGACGAATCTCGAAGAGGTGCTCGCGGGGCTGGGCGTGGGCGCGCTCTACCTGTCGGGGGCCGAGACCGATGCGTGCGTGCGGTCCACTCTGCACGGTGCGTTCGCCCGGGGCTACGACACCTACCTGGTCGGCGACGCGCACACGTCCGGCGATCGGTCGTCGTGGGGCGCGCCGGAGCCCGAGGCGGTCATCCGGCACACCAACCTCTACTGGAAGCACCAGACCGCGCCGGGCAAGTCGGCCGGTGTGGTTGATGTCGACGAGGTCGACTTCGCCAAGGCTTGATCCTGAAGCCAAGGCTCGATCCGGAAGCCAAGGCTCGATCCTGAAGCTAAGGCTTGATCTTGAAGACGCGGCGGGGCTGGTGGACGACCAGGTCGACGATGGTTTCCTCGGCCTCCTCGGGGTCGAGGCGGTGGGTGGCGACCAGTTCGGCCAGGAAGCCGGCGTCGAGGCGGCGCGACATGTCGTGCCGGGCGGGAATGGAGCAGAAGGCCCGGGTGTCGTCGATGAAACCGGAGAGCTTGCTGAAACCGGCCGTCTCGGTGACCGCGCGCTGGTATCGGCGGATCTCGGTCGGGTTGTCGAGATACCACCACGGGGCGCCGGCGAACACGGCCGGATAGAAACCGGCCAGCGGGGCGATCTCGCGGGTGAAGACGTCCGGGTCGACGGTGAACAGCACCAGGTGGAAGCCGGGGTGGGTGCCGAACCGGTCGAGCAGCGGCCGCAACGACTCGGTGAACTCCACCGCCACCGGAATGTCGTGGCCGGTGTCGGGGCCGTGCCGGTCGAAGGTGGCCGTGTGGTGGTTGCGGAAGACGCCGGGGTGCAGGGTCATCCCCAGGCCGTCGTCGCAGGACATCCGGGCCATCTCGACGATCATGTGGCGGCGGAAGGCGGTCGCCTCGGCGGGTGACACGTCGGATTTCAGGGCCGACCGATAGATCCGGTTCGCGTCGTCGAGTGACAGCGGCGCCGCGCCGGCGTCGACGTGGCCGTGGTCGGCCGACACCGCGCCCGCCGACACGAAGTAGCGGCGGCGCTCCTCCAGCGCGGCGATGTAGCCGGCGTAGGAACCGACGTCTCCGCCGAGTTCCTTGACGATCGACGGCCACCCGGGGCGCCCGACCTCCAGGTAGCGGTCGGGGCGGAAGGTCGGCGCCACGCGCGTCGGCAGATCTCTTAACGCGGCGTGCGCGGCCAGGTCGTCGGCCGGGTCGTCGGTGGTGGCCATGAAGTCGATCTGGAAGCGGGACAGCAACGCCTGCGGCCGGTGGCTGGGCGTGCGCAGCAACGCGTCGATCTGGTCGTACAACTCATCGGCGTTGTCGGCCGACGGCCGTGAGGTGATCCCGAAGATCGAGTGCAGCTCGCTCTCGAACCAGTAGCGCACCGGCGTGCCCCGCAGCAGGTGCCAGTGGGCGCAGAACAGCCGCCACACCGAGCGCGGGTCGGCGTCCCCGAGCAGCGAGTCGAGCGGCACCCCGCCGGCGTGCAGCAGCCGCGTCACGTAGTGGTCGGGCTTGATGAACAGCGTCGCCGGGTCGGGGAACGGCGTGTCGTCGCGCAGCATCCGCGGGTCGACGTGCCCGTGCGGCGACACGATCGGCAGCGCCGCCACCGCCTCGTAGAGCCGGCGGGCGATCTGCCGGACGGCCGGGTCGGACGGCAGCAGCCGGTCGGGATGCGGTGCGAGAGCGGGCATGGCCCGAGCCTCGGGCCGTCCGTAAACGCACAGCAAGCGGTTGCCAGTTGTTGCCACGGGCGCGATGGCAACTGATGGCAACCAATTGCCATTCCGGAAACCAGCTCGTAACAGTGATGTCGGTCACTGCGGGGTTGTTGGACCGGCAGGCGGACCGCGGCGAAGAAGCGAAACGGAGAACATAGCGATGCGTTACGGAAGAGCGATAGCGCTGGCCGGCGCCACCGTGCTGGTCGCCGCGATGACGGCCTGCGGCGGCGGCGACGAGGGCGGCGGCGGGGACGGCGCGGGCAAGACGCTGAACGTGCTGATCGGCGCCAACACCCAGTACCCGGAGGAGTTCGCGGCCTGGCAGAAGTCGATCAGCGACAAGTTCAAGGCGCAGACCGGCGCCGAGGTGAAGTTCGAGACGTTCGCCTCCGCGAACGACGAGCTGACCAAGATCCAGACCTCGGTGGTCGCCGGCTCCGGGCCCGACGTGTACGCGGTCGGCACCACGTTCACCCCGACCGCCTACTCGACCGGCGCGTTCGTGAAGCTGGGCGACGAGGAGTGGAAGAAGATCGGCGGCAAGGAGAAGTTCGTGCCGGCGACGCTCGGCATCTCCGGCCCGGACGACCAGAACCAGGTCGGCATCCCGTGGGTGAGCCGGCCGTTCGTGATGGCGTACAACACCGAGCTTCTCAAGGCGGCCGGCATCGACAAGCCGGCGACCACGTGGGACGAGCTCACCGCCCAGGCCAAGCAGCTCACCAAGGGCGACCAGTACGGCCTGGCGATCGCGTACAAGGACAACTTCGACCCGTGGAAGTTCGTCTGGGGCATGTCCACCCAGGCCGGCAACCCGCTGGTCGACGGCAAGACGGCCAAGCTGCAGGACCCGACGGTGAAGAAGGCGTACGAGACGTACTTCGGCTGGCTGACCACCGACAAGGTCGTCGACCCGGCCGCCATCGGCTGGACCAACCCGCAGGCCGTCGCCGCGTTCTCCAAGGGCAAGACCGGCTACTTCGCGCTGACCACGGCGACCGCGATCAACTCGCTGGACCAGGGCGCGGTCAAGGGCAAGTGGGCGTTCACGCTGCTGCCGACCGTCCCGCCGGGCGCCACCAGCCGACCGGCCAACGGCGTCGAGGCGGCGAGCATCCTCTCCGGCGACAACCTGCTGGTGGCCGACTACTCGAAGAACAAGGACCTGGCCTTCGAGTACGTCAAGCTGGTCACCGATCAGGAGCAGCAGCTCGACTACTACAAGAAGTTCGGCAACCTGCCCGCGAACGCGGCGGCGCTGGACACCCTGAAGTCGGACCAGAAGCTGGCCCCGCTGACCGACGCGGCGCAGAAGTCGGTGGCGACCCCGTTCACCGGCGCCTGGGCCGACATCCAGCTCGCGCTGACCAACGTGGCCGTGCAGACCCTGCCCGACCTGGCCAAGGGCCCGGTGTCCGCGGCGACCCTGGACGGCCGCATCGCTGACGCGCAGAAGAAGGCCCAGTCGTCCCTGGACCGGGCCAAGTAGCCATGAGCGCCGTGACCGCCGCGCCGCCGGGGAACAAGCCGGGGAGCAAGGACGCGAAGCCGGGGAAGAAGGTGAGCGAGCGGCAGCGTCCGCTGTGGCTCCTCACCCCCGGCGGGCTCCTGATGACGCTGATCATCCTGATCCCGCTGCTGCTGGCCCTGTGGATCTCCCTCATCGACCTCGACCAGTACACGCTGCGCCGGTGGGTGGAGGCCCCGTTCATCGGGATCGGCAACTACGTCGAGTCGTTCGAGGCCGGCCTGCCGAAGTCGATCTGGCTCAGCGTGTCCTTCGCGGTACTGTCGACGGCGGTGACGGTGCCCATCGGGATCGCGGCCGCCCTGGTCACGCAGAACGCGTACCGGGGCCGGGCCCTGGTCCGGGCGGTCTTCCTGATCCCGTACGTGCTGCCGTCGTTCGTGGTGGCCTCGGTCTGGCGGACCATGCTGCAACCGGACGGCATCGTCAACGAGACGCTGGGCCTCGGCAGCACGCTGTGGCTGAGCGGCCCGAACTCGTACTGGACGCTGGTGCTGGTGGAGATCTGGGCCGCGTGGCCGTTCATCTACCTGATGGCGCTGGCCGCCCTCCAGTCGGTCGACAACGAGGTGCACGAGGCCTCGGCGGTGGACGGGGCGAACTGGTGGGCCAAGCTGACCCGGGTGATCCTGCCCTACCTGCGGGGCCCGGTCCTGCTCGCCTGCCTGCTGGCCACCCTGAACCACATCAACAACTTCACGCTGCCGTTCGTGCTGTTCGGGGCGCCCGCCCCGGACGACGTCAACGTGATGCCGATGCTCGTCTACGTGACCAGCTTCCAGGGTCTGCGGTTCGGCCTCAGCGCCGCGATGGCCGTGATCTCGTTGATCCTGATCGCGATCCCGCTCTACGCCTACCTGCGGGCAGTGAGATTGGATGTGGACAAATGACCGCCCAGGCCGAGGCGCAGCGTCTGCTCCCCCGCCCGCTGCTGGTCACGATCACCGTGCTGCTCTGCGCGATGGTGCTCGTGCCGCTGGCGTACATCGTGCTGGCCTCGCTCAACTCGGACGTCGGGGTGGCGAGCGGCGAGTTCTGGCCGAGCTCGTTCACCGGCGAGAGCTACTCCAAGATCTGGACCACGGCCGACCTGTCCACCGGCATCGTCAACAGCCTGATCGTCTGCGCGGCCACCGCGGTCGCGTCCGCGCTGCTGGGCACGAGCACCGCGTACGTGCTGGTCCGGTACTCGTTCCTCGGCCGGCTGACGATCCTGCGGGGCCTGGTCGGGCTCCAGTCGATCCCGGGCACGCTGATGCTGCTCCCGGTGTTCGTGCTGTTCTCGTCGGCCGGCAACTACCTGGGCCTGACCGTGATCGGCACCCGCTGGGGCCTGTTCGTGGCGTACCTGACCTTCGCCCTGCCGTTCTCCACCTGGGTGATGGTCACCTACCTGCGCGGCCTGCCCCGCGAACTGGAGGAGGCGGCGCGGACCGACGGCGCGTCCACCCTGGTGGTGCTCTGGCGGATCGTGATCCCGCTGAGCCTGCCCGCGATCGTCGTCTCCGGCATCTTCGCGTTCCTGCTCGGCTGGAACGACGTGCTGTTCGCCTCGGTGCTCACCCGCCCCGAGACGCACACGGCGGCGGTCGCGCTGCAGATCTTCGGCTCGGCCCAGGAGGGCGGGGCGCTGCCGGTCTACTCGCAGATGATGGCGGCGGCGCTGATCTGTGCGGCTCCGGTCGTGATCCTCTACCTGCTGTTCCAGCGTTATCTGGTCGGCGGGCTGACCGCGGGCGGGGTCAAGTAGTGCCACGGGCGGTGGTGATCGGTCTCGGCACGATCTCGAAGGTGCATCTCGCGGCGATCGACGCCCTGCCCGAGGTCGAGCTGGTGGGCGCCGCGACCCATGACTACCACAAACTTCTCGATGAGGTACGCCCGGACGTCGCGCACGTCTGCACCCCGCACGACACCCATGCCGACATCGTCGCCGACTGCCTCGACCGCGGCGTCAACGTGCTGCTGGAGAAGCCGGTGGCCGACACGGTCGAGGCGGCCGAGCGGGTGATCGCCGCGGCCGCGCGGGCGCCGGGCCTCAAGGTCGGTGTCTGCCTCCAGAACCGTTACAACGCCGCCGTCCAGGCGGCCCGCAAGGTGATCACGCCGGGCGCTGCAAAAAGAACGCCGGATGCTACAGCAAAAGCGCCGAACCTCAGTGCTACAGCAACTTTGCTATGGCATCGCGACAGCGGTTACTACGCGAGCGCGCCGTGGCGCGGCCAGAAGAAACGGGCCGGCGGCGGCGTCCTGATCAACCAGGCCATCCACACGCTGGACCTGCTGGAGTGGCTGCTCGGCGACGTCACCGGGGTCAGCGGTCACGTCGGCCACTACGGCGAGGTCGACGCCATCGACGTCGAGGACACCGCGAACGCGCGGCTGACCCACGCCGGCGGCGGGACGAGCGTGCTCTTCGCGACCACCACCAACGCCGTCGACTCCCCGGTCACCATCGAGATCGTCACCGGCGACGCGACGCTGCTGATCCGGGACGGCCTGACGATCACCCATCGCGACGGCCGCGTGGAGCACGTCGCGGAACGGCGCGCCGGCCCGGGCTCGAAGAGTTACTGGGGCGCGTCGCACGAGCTGCTGATCGCCGACTTCTACCGCACGTTGCACGACCCAGGCCCGTTCTGGATCGATCCGGCCGAGGGCACGAAGAGCCTCCGGCTCATTGATCAGCTCTACAGGAGGTAACGTCCGATGTGGACTTTGTCCGGCTTCGCCGACGAGATCTCACCCGACCTCGACGAGCAGTGCGAGGTGGCGAAGGAGTTGGGCCTGAGATACATCGAGGTGCGCAGCGCCTGGGGCGTCAACATCCTCGACCTGGACGACGAGCAGCTTCAGCTGATGAAGACGATTCTGGCCCGGCACGACCTCGGGGTCTCCAGCATCGGCTCGCCGATCGGGAAGATCCACATCGACGACGACTTCCCGCCCCACCTGGAGCGGATGCGCCACGCCGCCGAGGTCGCCCACTTCCTCGGCGCGCCGTACATCAGGATCTTCTCGTTCTTCCAGACGCCCGGCACCGACCCCGACCAGAAGCGGGCCGAGGTGATCGAGCGGATGCGGGCGCTGGCCCGGGTGGCCGAGGAGGCCGACCTGATCCTGCTGCACGAGAACGAGAAGGAGATCTACGGCGACATCCCGCGCCGGTGCCTCGACATCGTCCGCTCGGTCGGTTCGCCGCACCTGCGCCTGGCCTGGGATCCGGCGAACTTCGTGCAGGTCGGCGTGAAGCCGTACACCGAGGGCTACGCGGTGCTGCGGCCCCACCTGGAGTACGTGCAGATCAAGGACGCCCTGGCCGCCGACGGCACGGTGGTGCCGGCCGGCGAGGGCGACGGCGAGGTGGCGCGGACCATGCAGGCGCTGCGCCACGACGGGTTCGACGGGTTCTTCTCGCTCGAACCGCACCTGGCCGAGGGGCACGCCACCGGCGGCTTCTCCGGACCGGACAACTTCCGTAGGGCCTGGCTGGCCTTCACCGGCCTGCTCACCGCTGAGGGGATCGAGTATGCGTAAGGTCGCGGTGGTCGGCGCCGGCGTCATCGGCAAGCACCACGGCAAGGTGATCTCCCAGCTCGCCGACCGGATCGAGCTGGTGGCCGTGGTCGACGTCATCCCGGAGAAGGCGGCGGAACTCGCCGCGAAGCACGGCGGGCGTGCTTTTCAAGAGCTCGGCCAGGCGATCGACACCGAAGACATCGACGTCGTGGTGGTCTGCACCCCGACCGGCAAGCACGGTGAGCTGGCGATCGAGGCGCTCGAGGCCGGCAAGCACGTGATCGTGGAGAAGCCGGCCGAGGTCACCGTGGCCCGGACCGACGAGATCATCGCGGCCCAGCAGAAGGCCGGCAAGCTGGTCACGGTCATCTCGCAGCACCGCTTCGACCCGTCCACCGAGCAGGTCCTCGGCGCCATCGCGCGCGGCGAGCTCGGCCGGATCACGTCGGGCATCGCGTCGATCGACTGGTGGCGCGGGCAGAGCTACTACGACTCCGGGGACTGGCGTGGCACGTGGGCGCTGGACGGCGGCGGCGCGCTGATGAACCAGGGTGTGCACACGGTGGATCTGCTGGTCGCGGCGCTGGGCAACCCGGTCGAGGTGTTCGCGTACACCGGCACCCTGGCCCATCAGCGGATCGAGGTGGAAGACGTGGCCGCGGCGGTGGTGCGCTTCGAGAGCGGCGCGCTCGGGATGCTCCACGCCACCACCGCGGCCTACCCGGGCCTGAGCGCGCGGCTCCAGGTGCACGGCGACCGCGGCTCGGCCGTCATCGACAACGACCAGCTGGTGTTCTTCCAGGTCACGGCCGAGGGCGAAAACCCCCAAGAACGTCTGATGGGTACGAACACAGCACGCGAAGTCCCCACCGCCGGCAGCGACCCGGGAATGCTGTCCGATGCGCACAGGTCGCAGTACGAGAACTTCCTCGCCGCCCTGGACGGCACCGAGGAACTCCGGGTCGACCTGGTCACCAACCGCCGCTCGATCGGCGTGATCACCGGGGTGTACGAATCCGCGCGCACAGGGAAACCGGTGGCCCTGGACGGAGGACGACAGTGAGCCGCATCGCCGCCAACCCCATCCCGTACTGGTCGAAGGCGGGCAAGACCCGGGAGGTCTTCGAGGAGGCGTTCCGGGACTTCCAGGCCATCGGCTTCACCGCGACCAAGGCCGACGTGCCGGACGGCATGACCGTCGGCGAATACCGGGAGTGGATCGCCGGTTACGGCCTCTCCCCCGCGCTGAGCCTGTTCAACTCCCCGTTCGACGAGACCGTGGACATGGCCGTGGAGCTCGAGAAGGCCAAGCGCTTCGGGGCGCAGCAGGCCGCGCTCGGGCTGGACCGCACGATGGTGTCGTCGATGGCCCGGCCCGAGCGCATCGCCCGCCCGGCCGTGGGGACGGGCTTCGACGCGGGCCGGCTGGACCGAGCGATCGAGAACGTGGGGGCGGTCTGCCGCGTGCTGCGTACCGAAGGCATCTGGCCGTTGCATCATTCGCACGTGGGCGGGGTCTTCGAGACCGGTGACGAGATCACCAAGCTGCTCGACGACCTCGGGCCCGACCTGATCGGCGCCGGCCCCGACACCGGCCACCTGGCCTGGGCCGGCGTCGACCCGGCGGCGTTCATCCGGCGCTACGCCGACCGGCTCGGCGGCATCCACATCAAGGACGTCTTCCCGCCGGCCGGCCTGCCCGACCTCAGCTATCCGGAGCTGGCGGCGACCAAACGGCTGTGGGCCGAGCCCGGCCTGGGCACCGTCGACTTCACGGCCGTCCTGGACGCGATCCCGGCCGGCTACGACGGCGACTTCATGATCGAGGTGGACGAGCCCAGCGTCGAGTCGAAGGCGGAATCGCACCGGATCTCGTACGAATGGGCGCGATCGTTCCTGGCCGGGCGCGTCACCTGAGCACGGCCGGCTTCGACGGCCTGGGGACGCCGCGGGCCGGTGCGCCGGCGGCCCGCCCGCGGTGACTCGTCGACTGCCGCACGACCAGGCGCATCGGCAGCACCAGCGGCGGCCCCTTGGGCACGGCGCCCAGCGCGACCGCGATGCAGTTCTGCACGCCGGTCAGGCCCATCCGGTACAGCGGTGAGGCGACGGTGGTGAGCTGCGGTTCGACCAGTTCGGCGTACGTGATGTCGTCGAACCCGACCACGCTCACCTCCTCGGGCACCCGTACCGCGAGCTTGCGCAGCCCCTTGACGATGCCGATCGCCAGCTGGTCGTTGTACGCCATCACCGCCGTCGCCTCCAGGCGCGCGACCCGGCGGGCGGCGCTCAGCCCGGCCAGCACGTTCGGCTCGTTCGGGCCGACCCGCCGCGCCTCCAGCCCCAGGTCGGCCGCCGCCTCCCGCAGCGCCCGCCAGCGCACCCCGTCCGACCAGCTGGTCTCCGGCCCGCCGACGTAGACGATCCGGTCGTGGCCGAGCGCGGCCAGATGTTCCGCGGCCAGCCGGATCCCCCGGTCGTTGTCGTTCAGCACGCAGCTGGCCTCGGGGATCATCCGGTTGAGCAGCACCACGGCCTTCTGCTTGGCCACCATCCGCAACGCCGAGTCGGACATCCGCGAGCTGGCGATCACGATGCCGTCGACCTGGGCCAGCTCGTGCTCGATGCTCTCCCGCTCGACCTCCGGCGACTCGTTGGTGTGGGTCAGGATGAGCTGGTAGCCGCCCTCACGCGCGGCCTCGTAGGCGCCCTTGATGATGTCGCCGTAGAACGGGTTGGTCACGTCCGCGACGACCAGGCCGATGGCCTTCTGGCGTTCGGCCGGCGGGCGCGTGGCCGGCGCGGGCGCGGCCCGGTAGCCGAGACGTCCGGCCGCCTCGAAGATGCGCTGGGCGGTGTCCGCGTGGACGCGCCCCGGCTTGGAATAGGCACGGGACACCGTCGAGGCGGCCACGCCCGCCTCGGCCGCCACGTCATAGATGGTCGGGCGCCCCGGCATGGCGCTCATCATGAACGCCTCGCAACGCGCGGGCAACACCTCGGAAACCGGCACCGCCGGGCCGCGACCGGCCCGGGTCGGACCTACGGCGACGCGGTGGGGCCGGCAGGGCAGAATCGGACCCGTGGACATCGGGGTGCTCGGGCCGCTCGAGGTGCGTGCCGACACCGGCGGGACGGTGCCGGTGGCCGGCGCGCGCCTGCGTACCCTGCTGATTGTTCTCGCCCTCGACGCCAATCGGGTGCTGTCCACCGATCGGCTCATCGACGCCGTCTGGGGCGACGATCCACCCGCCGCGGCCGGCAACGCCCTGCAGGCGCTGGTCTCCCGGCTGCGCCGCACCGGGCTGGTCATCGACACCGCCCCGACCGGTTATCGCCTGGTCATCGACCCGGAGCGGATCGACGCGGTGCGGTTCATGCGGCTCGCCCCGGCGCGGCCGGCCGAGGCGCTGGCGCTGTGGCGGGGCGAGCTCGACTTCCCGGAGGCGTCCCGGGCCGAGGCGACCAGCCTCACCGAGACGCGCCGCACCGCCCACCGGGCCGTCCTGGCCGAGCAGGTGCGGCGCGGCGCCGACGTCACGGTCGCCCTGGAGGCGCTGGTCGCCAGGCATCCGCTGGACGAGGGGTTCGCCGGGCTGCTGATGCGCGCGCTCGCCGACCAGGGGCTGCCGGGCCGGGCGGTGCAGGTCTTCGCCGATCTCCGGCAGCGGCTGGCCGACACGTTGGGCACCGATCCGGCGGCCGAGCTGGCCGAACTGCACCTGGAGCTGCTCCGGGGCAAGCCCCGGGGGAACCTGTCGGCGTCGGTGAGCAGCTTCGTGGGCCGGGAGGACGACGTACGGGAGATCCGCGCCCTGGTCGCCGGGCACCGGCTGGTCACGCTGACCGGGCCGGGCGGCAGCGGCAAGACCCGGCTGTCGATGGAGGCCGGGGCCGGCGTCCGGGGCGAGGTGTGGCAGGTCGAGCTGGCGCCGCTGACCGACCCGGCCGAGATCCCCTCGGCCGTCCTCACCGCGTTGCGGCTGCGCAGCCTCGTCCTTTCGAACAAGGCGACGGTCGACCCGCTGACCCGGCTCTGCGAGGCGCTGGCCGGGCGGGAGATGCTGATCCTGCTCGACAACTGCGAGCACCTGATCGCCGACGTGGCCCGGGTGGCCGACGCGATCCTGCGGGCCGCGCCGGGGTTGCGGCTGCTGGCCACCAGCCGGGAGCAGCTCGGCCTGCCGGGTGAGCGGCTGCGGCCGGTCGAGCCGCTGCGGCTGCCGCCCGAGGGCGCGCCGCCCGAGGTGGCGGCCGGGTTCCCGGCAGTCCGGCTGCTGCTCGACCGGGCCGGGCCGGGGCTCACCCTGGACGCGGCGACCACCGGGCCGATCGAGACGATCTGCCGCGCGCTGGACGGCATGCCGCTGGCCCTCGAGCTGGCCGCCGCGCGGCTGCGTACCCTTCCGCCCGGCGTGGTCGCGGACCGGCTGGCCGACCGCTTCCGGTTGCTCACCGGCGGGAGCCGCGCCGCCCTCCCCCGGCACCAGACGCTGCGCGCGATGGTCGACTGGAGCTGGGAGCTGCTGACCGAACCGGAACGCACCCTGTGGCGGCGCTTCTCGGTGTTCCACGGCGGCGCCGACGTGACCGCGGCCGAACGGGTCTGCGGCACCGACATCGACGTGCTCGGCGCCCTGGTCGACAAGTCGCTGCTGGTGCTGCGGGCCGGCCGGTTCCGGATGCTGGAGACGATCCGCGAGTACGGGCTGGAGCGGCTGGCCGAGGCCGGCGAGGTCGAGCCGATGCGCCGCGCCCACGCGGCCCATTTCGGCGAGCTGCTGGCGACGGCGGAACCCCACCTGCGCCGGGCCGAGCAGCTGGAGTGGCTGGCGGTGCTGAACGCCGAGCACGACAACCTGCACGCCGCCCTGCGCGGAGCGGTCGACGCCGGCGACGCCGCGACCGCCTTCGCGCTGGCCGCCCGGCTCGGCTGGTACTGGTGGCTGAGCGGGCACCGGGCCGAGGGCTCGATGATGGCCCGGGACGTGCTGGCGATGACCGGCGAGGCCGATCGCGAGGACCGGGCCACGGCGTTCGCCTTCGCCGCGATGAACGGCCTGGAGGGCGCGGCGCCGATGCCCGACGTGCGGGCCTGGTTCCGCGAGGCCGAGCGGCTGGTGACCGGCGACACGACGGTCAACTCGGCGCTGCGGATGGTCGTCCCGATCAGCGCGATGTTCCAGGCCGCGGCCGAGACCCACGCGTTCGACAGGCTCGCCGAGCTCTTCGACGCCGACGATCCGTGGCTGCGCGGGACGGCCCGGATGATGAACGGCCAGCTGATGCTGAACTTCGGGTTCAGCGTCGAGAAGGCCGCCGCCGAGCTGCGTACGGCGCTGGAGATCTTCCGGTCGATCGGCGAGCGCTGGGGCATCGGGTTCTCGCTCAGCCAGCTCGGCGACCTGGCCGCCGCCCAGGGCGATTTCGCGCAGGCGGTGCGCTGGCAGCGGGAGGCGATCGGGCTGATCCGCGAGGTGGGCATCCGCGAGGACATCCCGCAGGTGCAGGTGAAGCTGGCCCATCAGCTGTGGATGGCCGGCGACCGCGCCGAGGCGCGGCGGATGGTCAAGGACGCGCGGGAGTCCGCGGAGGAGATCGGGCTGGCCGAGGTGATGGGTTCGGTCGAGTACGCCGCCGCGACCCTGGCCCGGCTGGAAGGTGACC
Organism: Actinoplanes sp. NPDC089786; assembly: GCF_040684855.1. Lineage (NCBI taxonomy): Bacteria > Bacillati > Actinomycetota > Actinomycetes > Micromonosporales > Micromonosporaceae > Actinoplanes > Actinoplanes sp. NPDC089786. The sequence continues at coordinate 94,751 of NZ_JBFBGU010000018.1, read as the reverse complement.
TGGACGCGGCGCGGGAGCACGCCGGCCGCGCGATGAAGCAGATGCCGCCCGGCCTGTTCGCGCCGCAGTTCGCCTCGATCGCCCGATCAGCCCGCGGGCTGATCGAGGCCGCCGCCGGGAACCTGACCCTGGCCCGGCGGCTGCACACCGAGGCGGTCGAGCTGGCCGTCACCTCGTCCGACCAGCCGGTGATGGCGCTCGTCCTGACCGGATGCGCCGACCTGGTGCTGCGGGAGGGTGACGCGCGACGGGCGGCCCTGCTGCTGGGCGCGGCCGACGGCATCCGCGGTTCGCTCGACCGTTCGCTGCCGGACGTCGGGCGGCTGACCGCCGAAGCCCGCGCCGCGCTGGGCGACGCGGGCTTCGAGGCCTGCTACGACGAGGGTCTGCGGGTCACCCCGGCGACCATCCGGGAGGCGACCGGCCTACACCCGGCGGCGGAAGGCCCAGACCGACAGCGGGGCGAAGACCACCAGGAAGCCGCACGCCCAGAGCAGTGACTGGGTCACCGGGCCGGACACGTCGCCCCCGTTGAGCAGGCCGCGGACCGCGTCGGCGAGCACCGTCACCGGGTTGACCTTCACCCAGGCCTGCAGCCAGCCGGGCATGGTCGCGGTCGGCGCGAACGCGTTGCTGGCGAAGGTGAGCGGGAAGAGCAGCGTGAACCCGAAGATCTGCACCTTCTCGGGCGCGCTCACCAGCATCGCCACCAGCACCGACATCCACGAGGCGCAGAAACCGAAGAACAACAGCAGACCGAAGGCGGCGAGTACGTCCAGAGGGCCGGAGCCGAACCGGAAGCCGAGGATCACGCCGACGATCAGCAGCAGCGCCACCGCCCACGCCTGCTTCACCACGTCGGCGACGATCCGGCCGGCCAGCGGCGCGAACCGGGCGATCGGCAGCGACCGCAGCCGGTCGAAGACGCCCTTGGTCAGGTCGGTGTTCAGCCCGACGCCGGTGTTCATGGTGGCGAAGAGCAGGTTCTGCACGATGATCCCGGCCAGCCCGAACTTCAGGTAGTCGCCGGGCGAGCCGGAGATCGCGCCGCCGAAGACGTAGGTGAACAGCAGCAGGAACATCACCGGCTGCACGCTGAAGTCCATCAGCTCGAACGGGTTGTGCTTGATCTGCACCAGGGTCCGCCAGGCCAGCGTGAGCGTGTGCCGGACGCCCTGGATCGGGGTGACGCGGGGTTCCGCGGCCAGAGTCGTCATTTCGTACCACCGGTCAGGGTCAGGAAGACTTCGTCGAGGCTGGGGCTGCGCAGGGACAGTTCGGCGACGAGCAGGTTCTCCTCGTCGAGCCGCCGGACCAGGTGGGCCAGGGCGCCCGGGTCGGTGACCGGCGCGGTGACCAGGCCGGACGACCGGGTGATGGGGCCGGCCGCGACCGACTCGACCGCGGCGGCGACCTTCTCCAGCTCGTCCTCGGCGATCGGGCGCACGGTCACGGTCTGCGCGCCGGTGCGGGCCTTGAGCTGGTCGGCCGTTCCGGTGGCGATCACCCGGCCGTGGTCGATGACCACGATCTCGTCGGCCAGCTGGTCGGCCTCGTCCAGGTACTGGGTGGTGAGCAGCACGGTGACGCCGTCGGCGACCAGGCCGCGGACGATGTCCCAGACCTCGTTGCGGCTGCGTGGGTCGAGGCCGGTGGTCGGCTCGTCCAGGTAGAGCAGGCGCGGGGCGCCGACCAGGCTGGCCGCGAGGTCGAGGCGTCGCCGCATGCCGCCGGAGTACTTCCCGGCCGCCTTGTCGGCGGCGTCGCCGAGCCGGAACCGGTCGAGCAGCTCCCGCGCCTTGGCCTTGACGTCCCGGCGGGACATGCCGAGCAGGCGGCCGATCAGGATCAGGTTCTCGGCGCCGGTCAGCGTCTCGTCGACCGAGGCGTACTGGCCGGTGAGGCCGATCAGGCCGCGGACCTGGTGGGCCTGGCGGACGACGTCGTAACCGCCGACCGTGGCGTGGCCCTCGTCGGGCCGGATCAGTGTGGCCAGCAGACGGACCGCGGTGGTCTTCCCCGCGCCGTTCGGGCCGAGCAGCCCGAGCACGGTGCCGCTGCGGACCTCGAGGTCGACGCCGTCCAGGGCGGTGGTGTCGCCGAAGCGTTTGACCAGCCCTTCGGCGACGATCGCTTGGTTCATGATTTCTCCCTCGTGAGTTCGACGGGAGAAGAGTGCGCCGACCGCCTGACACGGCGCTGACACGGACATCAGCGTCGTGTCAGTGCAGGTCAGCATGGGTGCTTTCACGACTTGACGGCGCCCTCCATGATCCCGCGTACGATCTGCCGGCCACCGAGCAGCAACAATGCGATCAGCGGGACGGTGGCGACGAACGCGCCGGCCAGCACCCGCCGGTAGATCACGTAGTTGCCGCTGGCCAGGTCGGACAGGGCCACCATCGAGGTCGGGAACTCGGTGCCGTTGAGCGTGATCAGCGGCCACTGGAACTCGTTCCAGGTGGCCACGAAGGTGAGCAGCCCGAGCACGGCCAGGGCCGGGCGGATCGCCGGCAGGATGATGCTCCAGTACACCCGCATGGTCAGCGCGCCGTCCATCCGGGCCGACTCGACCAGCTCGTCCGGCACCGCCTGCAGGATGAACTGGCGCATGTAGAAGACGCCGAACGCGGTGACCAGCCCGGGCGCGATCACCGCGAGCAGGGTGCCGTTCCAGCCCAGCTTGCCCATCAGGATGTACAGCGCGACCACGCCGAGCTGGTTGGGCACGGTGAGCGTCAGGATCACCACGATCATCAACCCGTTGCGGCCGCGGAAGCGCAGCTTGGCGAAGGCGAACCCGGCCAGGGAACAGAAGAACAGCACGGACGCGGTGACCACCGACGAGACGATGGCGCTGTTGATCAGCGACGCCGTGAAGTAGACGTCCTGCAGGGTGAAGACCTCACGCAGGTTGGCGAGCAGCTGCGTGCCGGGTACGACCGACGGCGGGATCTGCGAGACCGCCTCCTCGGTGCTGGTGGCGATGACGAACATCCAGTACACCGGGAACGCCGAGATCAGCAGGATCGCGGTCAGCGAGAGGTAGGTCTTCCAGGTGCCACGGGTGTCCTGCGGCGCCCGGCCGATCTCGCGGCCGTGCCGGACCAGCTGGGACGTGCTCATCGACGGCCTCCACTGAGCCGGTTGGTGGCCAGCGCGTTGACGCCGGCCACGATCAGGATGATCAGGAACAGGGCCCAGGACATCGCGGCCGCGTACCCGAGATTGAGGTTCTTCCAGCCGACCTGGTAGATCAGCTGGGCGATGGTCTGGAACTGCCCGTCCGAACCGCCGCTGGCCGACTGGGGGTTCGCGTCGAACAGCATCGGCTCGTTGAACAGCTGCAGGCCGCCGATGGTGGACAGCACCACGGTGAAGATCACGACCGGTTGGATCATCGGCACCGTGATCCGCCAGAGCTGCCGCCACGGCCCGGCGCCGTCGACCGCCGCGGCCTCGTAGATGTCCTTCGGGATGGACTGCATCGCGGACAGGTAGAGCAGCGCGTTGTAGCCGATCCACTTCCAGTTGACCATGGTGGCGATGGCGATCCACGAGCTCCACTTGTCGGCCCGCCAGTCGATCGGGTTCTCGGTCCCGAACCCGACCAGGGACAGGAACCAGTTGGCCATGCCGTTGTCGCGGGCGAAGAACACCGAGAACAGCAGCGTCGAGGCGGCGGCCGGGGTGACGTACGGCAGCAGCACGCCGATCCGCCAGAACGTGGTGCCCCGCAGCCGGCGGTTGAGCAGGTTGGCCAGCATCAGCGCGATCAGCAGCTGGGGCACGGTGGACAGCACGAAGATGCCGAACGTGTTCAGCAGCGCGTTCCAGAAGTCGGAGTCGCCGAGCAGCTTGGCGAAGTTGTCCAGGCCGGCCCAGCCGTCCTGGCCGGGATCGTCCAGCCGCCAGGTCCGCAGGGCCACGACGCCGTTGAAGATGATCGGGAACAGGCCGAAGACCGCGAAGAACAGGAAGAACGGCGCGATCAGCAGGTACGGCGTGCGCTTCATGTCGAAGCGGTGCAGCCAGTTCCGCGCTCGCCTCGGCTCGGGCGACTGCTGCTCGGCCTGGCGTGGCGGGTCGGTGCGGGTGAGGGTCACGGGCTCGCTCCTTCGCTTCACGTCGCGGAGGGGCGGGACGGCCTCAGGCCGCCCCGCCACGGTCGTCGATCAGGACTTGGCGGCCTTCTCGGCTTCCTTGACCACGACCGGCCACGCCGCGTCCGGCGAGAGCTTGCCCTGCTGCACCCGGGTGATGACGTTCTCCACCGCGACCCGGGTCGGGCCGTTCTTCTTGCCCAGATACTGCGGCTTCAGACTTTCCGCGGTGGCCGCGAAGATCTGGCCGGTGGGCGCGTTGCTCATGAACTCCTTCTTGTAGTCGAGCACCGCCGGATCCTTGTACAGCGCGGGCTGCGAGGGCAGGTTGCCGACCTTCTTGAAGATGGAGATCTGCTGCGCCGGCTGGACCATCCACTCGACGAACTTGTACGCCTCGTCGACGTTCTTGCCCTGCTTGGGGATGGTCCAGAAGGAGCCGCCCCAGTTGCCGCCGCCGCCGGGGATCGAGGCGATGTCCCACTTGCCCTTCTGGTTGGGCGCGGTCTCCTGGATGTGGCCGATCATCCACGCCGGGCAGGCCAGCACCGCGAACTGGTCCTTCTTGAAGCCCTGGTCCCAGTTGGGCTGGAAGCTGACCAGGTTGGCCGACAGGCCGGCCTTGATCGCCTGCATGCTCACGTCGAACGCGACCTTGGGGCCGCCGTCCATCTGGAGCTGGTCCTGCTCGTTGTAGAAGCCCTGCGGCTGCTGGGCGATCACCGGGTTGAACATGTTGCTGGCCGAGTCGATGAACTTCTTGCCGGTGGCCTGGGTGTACTTCTGGCCGGTCTTGATGAACGACGGCCAGTCGGGCCACAGCTTGGAGACCTCGGCCCGGTCGGTGGGCAGGCCGGCCGCCTTGAACAGGTCGCTGCGGTAGCACATGGCCAGGCCGCCGACGTCGGTGCCGAGCCCGATCTGGGTCTTGCCGTCCGGGGACAGCGTCTGCTTCCACTTCCAGTCGAGATACTTCGCCTGGTACGAGCCTGCGCCCTTGTCGAGCAGGTTGACGAACTTGTCGGACTGGCCGCGGAACTGCACGGCGAAGCCCTCGTCGATGGCCGAGACGTCCGGGGCGCCGTTGCCGGCGACCAGCTTCTTCTGCAGGTCCTCGTGCTGGGCGTTGAACTCGCCCGAGTTGAGCACGATCTTGACGTTCGGGTGCTCCTTCTCGTACTGCGCCTTCAGGTCGTTGAGCCCGAAGTCACCCCAGAAGTTGACCTTGAGAGTCACGGCGCCGGCGGTCGCGTCGCCGCTGCCACCACCGCCCGACAGCTTCTCGCCGCTGCAGCCGGACAACGCCAGCGCTGTCACGAGCACCAGCGCGCCGCCTCGTGTACCGAACCGTCCCATGTGGGCCTCCCCCTGGAGCAATGAGCCGAATGACGTTACTGAACCGGGTAAGTGGCGCGACCGTATGACGCCCGTCGATCGGTGTCAATACCGTGTTACGGCACGATGTCCAGATGACCTCTGGTGCTCGGTAAGGCGGATAAATCCGGCGTTGCCCCACCGCTACATGACCCTTAGTGTTGTGGCCTGAGCCACTTAATCGGTCAAGTGACCAGGCCATACGGGTTCCGGGGAGATCACATGAAGCGGCCGACGATCGCCGACATCGCCCAACGGGCCGGGGTCTCCAAGGGCGCCGTCTCCTATGCCCTCAATGGACGGCGCGGCGTCTCCGACGCGACCCGGCAGCGCATCGTCGCGATCGCCCGGGAGCTGGGCTTCAACCCCAGCAACGCGGCCCGGGCGCTGTCCGGCGCCAGCGCCCGCGCGGTCGGCATGACCCTCTGCCGGCCGGCCGAGATCCTCGCCGTCGAGACCTTCTTCATGCGCCTGATCAGCGGGTTCGAGGCCGAGCTGGCGGCGCGCGGCTTCGCCCTGACGATCCAGGTGGTGTCCACCCCGGCCGACGAGATCGCGGTCTACCGGCGCTGGTGGGGCGAGCGCCGGGTGGACGGCGTGTTCGTCACCGACCTACGCGGCGACGACGTCCGCATCCCGGTGCTCCGGGACCTGCGCCTGCCGGCCGTGGTGATCGGCGGGCCCGGCGACACCGGGCCGATCAGCCAGGTCTGGTCCGACGACGCCCCCGCCATCACCGAGGTGGTGCGCTATCTGTCCACTCTCGGACATCGGCGGATCGCCCGGGTCGGTGGCATGCCCGAGCTGCTGCACACGCAGACCCGGACGCGAGCGTTCGAGGAGGTCTGCGCCACGGTCGGGATGGAGTCGGCGGTCTCGGTCTTCTCCGACTACACCGGCGAGGGCGGCAGCGTCACCACCCGGCGGCTGCTCACCGGGGACGACCGGCCCACCGCGATCATCTACGACAACGACGTGATGGCCGTCGCCGGGCTGGCCGTCGCCCAGGAGCTCGGCATCGGCGTACCCGCCGACCTGTCGATCGTGGCCTGGGACGACTCGCCCCTTTCGAGCCTGGTCCACCCGCCGCTGAGCGCGCTGAGACGGGACATCGCCGAGTACGGCGCCCACGCCGCCCGCCAGCTGCTGGCCACCATCGCCGGCGACAACGTCGGCCACCTCAGGGCCGGCGCAGCTCACCTGATCCCACGCGGGAGCACGGCGCCGCCACCGGCGGGGTCCAGATGAGCAGCGCGGCCGAGAAATAGACGTACAGGTTGCTCCCGACCAGCTCCACCGGCGGTCGCGGCGGGTTCTCCCACAGCCACAGCAGGCGGGACGTCATCACCAGATAGGCGCTCACCGCCAGCGCCTTGACCCCGCGCCCGCGGCCTCCGCCTTCGCCTCCGCCTTCGCCTCCGCCGCCTCCGCCAGCTCCGCCTTCGCCTCCGCCGCTGAGGCAACGGATCAGCGCGGGCAGCAGCCACACGCAGTGGTGGACCCAGGTCACCGGACTGATCAGGCAGCTCAGCACGCCGGTCAGCGCCAGCCCGCCGACGACATCAGCCCTCCGGACCCGCCACACCCACCACCCCAGTGCGATCAAAACCAGACAGATCCAGATGTACGTCGCGGAGCCCTCGAACGGCAACCGCGCCACGAAGCCCCGCAGCGACTGATTGGACACATACGACAGATCGCCGACCCGATCGGTGTCCCACAGCGCGGCCGTCCAGAACTCCCGCGACTGATCCGGAAAGATCGCCGCGGCCACCAGGGTCGCCGCGACGGCCGTACCCATCGCCGTAAAGGCCGCCCTCCACCGGCGCGTGACCAGCAGATAGACGATGAACACCCCCGGCGTGAGCTTGATCGCGGTGGCCAGCCCGACCCCCACGCCGGCCCAGCGCCGCCCCGCGCTGAGCCCGAACAGCAGATCCGCCGCCACCACCACGAGCAGCACCATGTTGACCTGTCCGAGCGTGATCGTCTCGCGCACCGGCTCGAAGCAGAGCGCCAGCCCGACCCCCACCGCCGGCCCGAACCAGCCCTTGCCCGGGCTCAGCCAGCGCACGAGCAACACCGTCGCGCCCACCGTGGCCACCGTGGTGACGACCAGCACCACCGGGAACGGCGCCACCGCCATCGGCGCCATCACCAGCCCCGCGAACGGCGGATAGGTGAAGCCGTACGGCGAGTTGAGCCGCAGGAAGTCGTAGACCATCCCGCCGTCGTCGAACCAGTAGTTGATCGCCCCGTAGTAGACCCGCGCGTCGAACCAGGTGTTCCGCCGCTCGCTGAGCCACAGCACGACCAGCGTGACCACCGCCAGGCCGGCGACGGCGGCGACCCGCTTCTTCATGACCGTCGCCGCCACCGCACCGCGTAGACCACCACACCCACCACCACGACCGTCATCGCGATCGCGCCCTGCGCCTTGGCGGCCAGCGCCAGGTTGTAACCATCCGGCAGACACAGCACCGACGCCACCGCACACGGCACGACCAGCCACCGCGTGTCCCTGCGTAGCGTCGCCGCGAGCACCGCCAGCGGCCACGTCAGATACCAGGGGTGAAATACCGGCGCCAGCGCCACGGTAGCCACCAACGCCAGCCCGGCCCCTTTGCTCTGCGCACTCATACTCACCTCTAGGCGCGCGACAACGCCGCGTCTCGCGCTGACCTGCGTGTTCGTGCGAGCCGGCCGGCGCTGATGACTCTCACCGGCCTGCGCACCCACCGGCACTTCCGGGTCGGGATCAACCGCCTCAGCCCCCCTGACCTGCGCACTCTCCGGCAACCCTTGGCGCACGACCAGGGGGTGAGTATGGGTGCGCAGAGCAAAGCGCCACCAGAGGGTGATGAGCAGTAGCGCCAGCGCGGCCAGGCCGACCAGGCGGGCGACCGTGATCGCGGTGTCGCCGGCGCCGAGCAGGGAGGCGGTCATGCCGACGGCGGTGGGCGGGGACGTCCACTGGACCGAGACGCCGCTGCCGGCCAGCGCGAAGAGCCAGCCGAAACCCAGCCCGGAGGCCAGTGACGCCAGGCCCAGCGACAGAACGGCGCCCAGGGCGACCCACCAGTTCCGGCGCAGCGGCAGCACGACGAAGGGCAGCACGACCAGGGCGGTCGCCTTCACGCCGCCGGCCAGGCCGATCAGGGCACCGGCGGCGAGCAGCCAGGCCGGTCGCTCACGGAAGACCAGGGCCAGGCCGGCGACCAGAAGGCCGACCATCACGGCGTCGTTGTGGGCGCCGGAGATCAGGTGGATCGGGACCAGGGGGCAAGCCACGGCCAGGAAGACCGCGCGGCCGGGGTCGACGTCGTGGCGGCGGGCCAGGGCCGGCAGGCCGGCGGCGAGCAGGACGACGCCGAGCACGGCGATCACCCGGAGCAGGGCGAGCGTGCCGGTCAGGGAACCGCCGGCCACCGTGGTCAGGGCCGCCAGCAGCAGGAAGACCGGGCCGTAGGGGGCCGGCGAGGAGCGCCAGGTGGGTGCGACGGCGTCGAGCCAGGGGCACTGGTACGCGGCCACGCCGGCCGCGTAGGGATCGTGGCCGGCGGTCAGCGCCCAGCCCTGGCAGGCGTACGAGTAGACGTCGTAACTGCCCAGCGGCAGCACGAACAGCAGCGGCAGCGCCCACAGCGCGGCCGTCACGTAGGCCCAGCGCAGCGACGGCACCCGGTGGCGGCCGAGCCACCACGCCGCCACGAGCAGGAGCGTCCCGGCGAGCCAGCAGAGCGGCACGAGCCAGCCGTCGGCGCCGGAGAGGATGGTGCGGGCGGTCATGGGCGGCGACCACGGAGTGTGGGCGCCGCGGACGTAGGCGGCCACGGCCAGCAGCAGGCTTCCGGCCAGTCCCCCATAGCGGAGGGTTGCGGGGCCGGGCATGGCGGCCACCCTACCGTGACGCGAAGCAACCACCGGTAGGGTCGGCGGCGTGTGGGCGCGGCGCCGGCTGGAGTGGGTGACGGCCGGGTGGGCGGTGGCGCTCGCGGCGGTCTATCTCGTGCTGCCGCCCCTGGGGTCGGACCTGTCGGCCCAGGTCGCACGGGCCGGGTTCTTCGCCGACCACGGCTGGGCGCCGGTCGACCTGCGCTGGTACGGCGGCGTCAACCAGCTCGGTTACAGCCTGGTGTCCCAGCCGGTGATGGCCACGCTGGGTGTTCGGGTGACCGGTGCGCTGGCGCTGGTCGCCGCCGCGGCGATCTTCGCTGTCCTGCTGCGGAGGGTGAGCGCCCCCCGACCGTGGCTGGGCTCGCTGATCGGTGCCGCGTGCATCGCCGGCAACCTGGTGTCGGGGCGGGTCACGTACGGCCTCGGGGTCTGCTTCGGGCTCGGGGCGCTGCTGCTCCTCACCTACCGGAAAGCGGCCTGGCTGGCGGCGCCGGTCGCGCTGCTGGCCGGGGCGACGTCGCCGGTGGCGGGGCTGTTCGTCGGGCTGGCGGGCGCGGCGCTGCTGCTCGCGGGGCGGGTCCGGGACGGGCTGCTGGTGGCCGTGCCGGCCGCGGTGCCGGTCGGGGTGGCGGCGCTGCTCTTCGGCGACGGGGGCTGGATGAACATCAGCCTTCAGGACATGCTGCGGTCGGCGGGGGTGAGCGTGCTGGTGGCACTGCTCGCCACACAGCGGGCGGTGCGGATCGGGGCGGCATTGTCGGCGGCGGGGGTGCTGGCGGCGTGGCTGATCCACACGCCGGTCGGGCTCAACGCGACCCGGCTGGTGACCATGTTCGCGCTGCCGGTGCTCGCCGCGTACGCGAGGGTTCCGAAGTGGGCGGTGCCGCCGGCGCTGGTGGCGGTGTGCGCGCTGCTGTCCCCGGTGGTCGTCGGTGACGTGCGGGACATCGGCAACCCGACCTCGGACCCGGCGTACTTCCGGCCGCTGCGGGACCGGCTGGCGATGGTGTCGCTGACCGGCCGGGTCGAGGTGCCGCCGACCCGGGACTACTGGGAGGCCGCCCACCTGGGTGACGTGCCCCTGGCCCGGGGCTGGCTCCGGCAGGCCGACATCGACCGCAACCCGCTGTTCTTCGAGAAGGTGCCCGGTGCCTCGGGTACGGGCGTAAAGCTCACCGCCGACAGCTACCGCGCCTGGCTGGCCGAGACGTCGGTGCAGTACGTCGCCCTGCCCGACGCCGAGTTCTCCTGGCCCGGGCGGGCCGAGGCGGCGCTGGTCGAGGGTGGCCTGCCCTACCTGCGGCAGGTGTGGTCGGACGAGCACTGGCGGCTCTACGCGGTGGTGGACGCCGAGCCGGTGGTGGCGCCGCCGGCGGTGACGGTCGAGCAGGCCGGGGCGTCGGTGACCTTCGACGCTCCGGCGGCCGGCGACGTGATGGTGCGGGTGCGCTACTACCGCTGGCTGCGGGTCGAGCCGCCCGCGGTGGTGGAGCCGGCCGGGGTGTGGACCCGCGTCCGGGTCCCCGGCCCCGGTCGCTACCGGCTCACTTCGGCACTGCGTACGTCAGGTGCGTGACGCCCGTACCCTCGACGATCTTGATCGGGCCCGCGAGCTGGACCGGCTTGACGCCCAGGCTGGGGAAATACGGTGTGCCCGCGCCGAGCAGCACCGGCGCCAGGTCGACGTGCACCTCGTCGAGCAGGCCGGCGTCCAGCGCCTGCCGGGCCATCTCGCCGCCGTTGACGCCGACGTTGCGGTCGCCGGCGATCTCCTTGGCCTTGGCCACGGCGGCCTCGATGCCCTCGGTGACGAAGACGAAGTTCTCGTCCGCGGCCGGCCGGTCCGCCGGCGGCTGGTGGGTGAGCACCACGACCGTGACGTCCAGCGGGTGCCGCCCGCCCCAGGCGTTCGTCAGGTCGTAGAGGTGCCGGCCGACGACCAGCGCGCCGAACGCGCTGTTCCAGTCGTCGAGGTGTTCCTTGCTGGCCTGGGAGACCTTCATGGTCAGCCCGGGCATCGCGGTCGGCACCTCGATGTCGCCGTTGTTGTACCACTGGAACAGCAGGTCGAACCCGCTGTCGCCCGGGCCGGCGATGTAGCCGTCGATCGACATCGTGGCGCCCGTCGCAACCTTGCCCATTTTTCCCAACTCCTTGATGAGGTGTCCGACACCCCTGGGTCGGAGCGGGATCGGCGTCCTCGACATCAGGTCCGGCCGATTTCCGAGCCGATCCGGCGCATGCCCTCCATGACGTCGCCGGTCACCGGGCGGGCGGACGGATCCCAGTTGGCCAGGACCGCGTACGCCAACGGCTGGTCGCCGCGCAGATAGCCGACGTCGGCGCGTACCCCATCGTCGGTCCCGGTCTTGTTCCGCAGGCGTTCACCCAGGTGGGCCAGCGGGTCAAGGTGGAAGGCCGAGGCGACCATGGAGAGGTCGGTGTTCAGCGCCAGCCACCCGTCGACCCGCGCCGACACCGCCGGTGAGATCACCCTGCCACGGGCCAGCCGGAGCATCAGGGCGGCCAGTTCACGGGCCGAGCCGGTCGAGAGCTTGGTGTGTACGCCGGGCGGCCGGATGCCGACCATCCGGTTGAGCGCGGTCTGCTCGAGCCCCAGCGAGGCCGCCACCGCGCGGACCGCCTCCGGGCCGACCCGCTGGAGCAGCACGTTCGTCGCGTAGTTGTCGCTGGCCGCGCCGATCAGCGCGGCCACGTCGGCGACCGGCAGCGCGTCCACGGCCAGGTGCTGCCACAGTCCCGAGTCGGCGACCGCGACGGCCGGGTCGCGGCGCAGCACCTCCCCCGGGTCGAGCGTCCCCTCGGCGATCTGCCGGGCCGTCTCGATCAGCAGCAGGATCTTGCCGATGCTGGCGGTGGACAGCTTGCGCCCCGGGTCGTGCGCGGCCTCGGCGCCGGGCCGCCCGGTGACCGCGATCGACCAGCTGACCTCGGGCGTGCCGGCGACCACCTCGGCGACCACGGCGGAGAGCGTCATGCCGCCATCCTCCCCCTCCCGGGGAACCCAAATCGGACCCCACCTTGACGACCATTCCCCACCTCGTCCATTATTCCCATGGAACAGATGGGATAAGAAGAAAACGAGGGGTGAGGCGTGTGCATGTCCTGGCCCGCACCGACTACGCCGTCCAGGCGATGCTGTCGCTGACCGCCCGGCACCCCGACCTGGTCAAAGCCGCGACCCTGGCCGCCGATCAGGACATTCCGCTCAGCTTCCTGCAGGGCATCCTGCTCGACCTCAAACGCGCCGGCCTGGTGCACAGCCACCGCGGCGTGGACGGGGGCTACCACCTGGCCCGCGACGCCGCCGAGATCACCGTCGGTGACGTGGTCCGCGCGGCCGGCGGCGCGCTCACCACCGTCCGGGGCCTGCCCACCGCCACCGCTGTCTACCACGGCGCGGCCACCGGCCTGCGCGATGTCTGGGTCGCCGTCGAGGCCGCCATCGAGGGCGTCATCGACCACAAGACCCTGGCCGAACTGACTGCTGTTTCCGCTCTGGAAAAGATCGAGAACTGAGGACCCTGTGCGCCGCTTATTGAGTACGCTCGCCATCGCCGCCCTGGCCGCCACGGCGCTCAGCGCCTGCGGCGACGACGCCGCCTCCTCCTCGTCCTCCGGCGGCGACGGCGCCGCGGCTGAGGCATCCGCCATCCGGCTCGGCTACTTCCCCAACATCACCCACGCGCCGGCCCTGATCGGCGTCAAGGACGGCCTGTTCCAGCAGGCCCTCGGCTCGACCAAGCTCGAGGCGAAGACCTTCAACGCCGGCCCGGCCGCGATCGAGGCGCTGTTCTCCGGCGCGATCGACGCCACGTACATCGGGCCGAACCCGGCCATCAACGGCTGGTCACAGTCCAAGGGCACCGGCCTGAAGATCATCGCGGGCAGCACCTCCGGCGGCGCCGGCCTGGTGGTGAAGCCGGGCATCACCGGCCCGGCCGACCTCAAGGGCAAGAAGATCGCCACCCCGCAGCTCGGCAACACCCAGGACGTGGCACTGCGCGCCTGGCTCAAGCAGAACGGGCTGAACGCCGACCAGCAGGGCGGCGGCGACGTCTCGGTGCTGCCGCAGGACAACGCCACCGCCACCCAGGCCTTCGCCCAGGGCGCGATCGACGGCGCCTGGGTGCCCGAGCCCACGCTGAGCCGGATGCTGCTCGACTCCAAGGGCAAGCTCCTGGTCAACGAGAAGGAGCTCTGGCCCGGCGGGCAGTTCGTCACCACCCACCTGATCGTCAAGCAGGACTTCCTGAAGAAGTACCCGGGCACGGTCAAGAAGCTGCTGCAGGGCCACGTCGCGTCGATCAAGTACATCAAGGACAACGGCGACAAGGCTCAGACCGACGCCAACGCCCAGCTCGAGGCGCTCAGCGGCAAGCCGCTCAAGCCCGAGGTGCTCAAGGCCGCCTTCGCCAACCTGAGCTTCACCACCGACCCGATCGCCCCGTCGCTCTACACCAGCGCGCAGCACGCCCAGGACGTCGGCCTGCTCAAGCCGGTCGACCTCAAGGGAATCTACGACCTGACCCTGGTCAACGAGGTGCTGCAGGCCGACGGCCAGCCGGCGATCACCGACGCGGCGTCCTGACATGAGCGTCCTGACCCTCGACCGGGTCTCCAAGCGGTACGGGTCCCTGCTCGCGCTGGACCACGTGTCGCTCGAGGTGGCGCCGGGCGAGTTCGTCTGCCTGCTCGGCGCCTCGGGATGTGGCAAGAGCACCCTGCTGTCCCTGGTCGCCGGGCTCGACGAGATCAGCGGCGGCGTCCTGGACATCGGCGGGCGGCGCGTCTCGCTGATGTTCCAGGAGGCCGCGCTCTTCCCGTGGCTGTCGGTGCGGGGCAACATCGAACTGCCGTTGCGGCTGAACGGCGTGGGCCGGGCCGAACGCCGGGCGCGGGCCGAGGACCTGCTGGAGATCGTGCGGCTGCGCGAGTTCGGCGACAAGCGGCCGCACGAACTCTCCGGCGGCATGCGCCAGCGGGTCGCGCTGGCCCGGGCGCTCGCCCAGGAGGCCGACATCCTGCTGATGGACGAGCCGTTCGGCGCCCTGGACGCGATGACCCGCGACATCCTGCACGACGAGCTGGAGCGGATCTGGCGGGAACAGTCGCTGACCGTCCTGTTCGTCACGCACAACGTCCGCGAGGCGGTGCGCCTGGGCGACCGGGTGATCCTGCTCAGCAGCCGTCCCGGCCGGGTCATCGAGGACTTCCCGGTGACCTCCCCCCGCCCCCGGCGGATCGACTCGCCCGAGGTGTCCACCCAGGCCGCCGAGATCACCGACAAGCTCCGCGCGGAGGTGGCGCGCCATGCACACTGACCTGATCCCGAACCAGCGCGACACCACCGCCGGCCTGGATGCTCTGGAGCTGGCGCCAGTCCAGCGGCGTACCGATCTGGGCCGTCGCGTCTGGCGCAGCGCCTGGCCCAAGCTGCTGGCGATCGCGCTGGTCATCCTGATCTGGGAACTCGTGGTGCTCTCCGGGTGGAAGGAAGCCTTCGTGCTCCCCGGGCCGGCCGCGGTCTTCCAGGACCTGGGCAGCCTGATCACCACGGCCGACTTCTGGGCCGGCGTGCGCCTGACGATGACCCGGGCGGTCACCGGCTTCGCCCTGGCCGTGCTGATCGGCACCCTGGTCGGCGCGGCCGTGGCCACCATCCCGCCGCTGCGCGCGGCCATCGGCTCGCTGATCACCGGCCTGCAGACGATGCCGTCGATCATGTGGTTCCCGCTGGCCATCCTGCTGTTCCAGCTGGGCGAGAAGGCGATCCTGTTCGTCGTCGTGATCGGCGCCGCCCCGTCCGTGGCCAACGGCCTGATCAGCGGCATCGACTACGTCCCCCGCACCTGGCTGCGGGTGGGCCAGGTGCTGGGCATGAAGGGTTTCGCGAAGTACCGCCACCTGATCCTGCCCGCGTCCCTGCCGTCGTTCGTGTCCGGCCTCAAGCAGGGCTGGGCTTTCTCCTGGCGCAGCCTGATGGCGGGCGAGCTCCTGGTCATCGTGCCCGGCGCCGTCTCCATCGGCGTCCGCATGCAGAATGCTCGCGACCTGTTCGAATCCAGCCTGGTGATCAGCTACATCATCGTGGTCCTGGTGATCGGCATCATGATCGACCTGCTCTTCAACCTCGCCGACACCTCGCTGCGCAAACGCTGGGGCCTCACCGACTCGTAGCGGTCCAACCCGCCACCTCCGCCAGCATCTCCTGGACGGCCCCGGCCAGGTCGTCGTCGGTGGCGATCAGGACGGCCCGGCGCACCAGCTCCTTCATGAAGGAGGCCGTCACGCCCTCGCTGCGGGCGGCGACGTCGTCCAGGACGGCGGGCGAGAAGGTGATCCGGCGCGCAGCCCGAGCGCTGGCCGAACCGCCCGCCTCCGACGCCGGTTCGCGACCATCAGATCAAGAGCTTGCGGTCGCACCTGGGTGGGGCGTGCAGACCGCAGCTCCCGACACCCCTTGACAGAGGGGCGCCGGGAGCTGCGGTCAGTGCCACCCACCCAGGCACGACATCGTGCTCTTGATCGGGGGTTATTTGACCGCGCCGGCGACCAGACCGCTCACGTAGTAGCGCTGGAGCAGCAGGTACAGCACGATGCACGGGATGGCGGTGACGGCGACGCCGGCCTGCATGACGCCCCAGTTCAGGGTGCCCATCTGGTTGGAGGCCAGGACGGTCAGGGTGACCGGCAGGGTGAACTTGGTCTCGTCGGTGACCAGGATGAGCGCGGCGAAGAACTCGTTCCAGCTGGTGAAGAACGTGAACAGGGCCGTGCTGATCACGCCGGGGATGGCGACCGGGAGCATGACGCGGCTCATGGCCGAGAAGAAGCCGCAGCCGTCGATCAGGGCGGCCTCCTCGATGCTGGCCGGCAGCGCCGCGAAGCTGTTGCGCATCAGGAAGACGCCGAACGGCAGCTGGAACGTGGTGTAGACCAGGGTCAGGCCGAGCAGGGTGTTGCTCAGGCCCAGGCCGTGCAGAATCGAGAACAGCGGCGTGATGATGGCCTGGAACGGGATCATGAAGGTGGCCAGGATGATGAAGAACAGCAGGCCGCTGCCGCGGAAGCGGAGCTTCGCGAACGAGTAGCCGGCCAGCGTGGCCAGGGCGACCGTGAGCAGGGTGGCGCCGATCGAGACGATGACGCTGTTCGAGATGTGCGTCCAGATGCCGACCTGGCCGGTGTTGCTGAGCGCCTTGAAGTTGTCGGCCGACAGGGCGTGCGGGAACAGGGTGGGCGGGTTCCGGGTCGCCTCGCCGACCGGCTTCGACGACTGCGACACCATGATGTAGAGCGGATACACCACCATGACGGACAGGCAGACGCAGATGGCCCACCAGGCCATGCGCGGGACGGCCCGTCGAACCTCGGTTATGGCGTTCATGAGTGGTCCGTCCTCCGCAGCAGAAGCATCTGCACGGCGCTGACCGCGGCCAGGACCACCATCAGCATGGCGGACAGCGCGGCGCCGTACCCGAGATCGAAGTTGATGAAGCTGGTGCGGTAGATCTGGTAGACGGCGGTGATCGTCGTGTTGGACGGGCCGCCCGCGGTCATGATGAAGAACTGGTCGAAGGCCAGCAGCGAACCGGCGACCGAGAAGACCAGCACCAGGGCCAGCGTCGGCCGCAGCAGCGGCAGCGTGATGTAGCGGAACGCCTTCCACCGGCCGGCCCCGTCGATCCGCGCGGCCTCGTTCAGCTCGTCCGGAATCGACTGCAGGCCGGACAGCAGCAGGATCATCTGCATGCCGGTCTGTTTCCACACCACCATGAGGCTGACCAGGAGCAGCGCGCTGGTGCCGGTGGCGAACCAGTTGTCGGTCGAGTCGGAGAAACCCAGCTTGGCCGACAGGTCGGCGAGCGGGCCCAGGCCGGGCTGGGCCAGATAGAGCCAGAGGTACGCCCCGGCGGCGAAGCCGATCACCACCGGCAGGAAGAAGATCGTCTGGAAGAACCGCGCCCCGCGGCCGGGCCGGTTCACCAGGAAGGCCTGGATCAGCGCCGGTATCAGCAGCGCGGGCGTGATCAGCAGCGTGTACTTCAGGGTGAACCAGATCGCGTTCGTCCACTCGGTGTCGTCCACGGCTTGCTTGTAGTTGGCCAGGCCGACGAACTCGTGGTCGCCGAGCAGCGGCCAGTCGTGCAACGACATCCAGAACGTCATCACCAGCGGCACGATGAAGAAGACGATCACGACGACCAGCGCCGGCGACACCAGCAGCAGGCCCATGAGCTGACGGCGGCGCCGGTTCGTGAGCCAGGGCCGCTTGGGTTCCGACGGCGCGATCTCCGTCGCCGGATGAGCCAAAGTCTCGGTCATTGGTAGGACTCCCGGGAAGGGGACCCGCCGCGGCCGACGGGCCGGCCGCGGCGGGAGCTCATGGAAGGTCAGGCGCCCTTGTCGATGATGGCCTGGGCCGCCTTGTTGGCCGTCTCCTGCGCCTGCCTGATGTCACCGGCGCCGAAGACGCCCTGGTTGATCAGCGTGGCCCAGGGGCCGTTGTTGTCGTTGATGATGCCGTTCTCGACCACGCTGTAGGGCGTCTGCCCGGTCGACATGGCCTCGCCCAGCGGCTTGTAGCGGGGGTCGATCGGCGCGTAGATCTTGTCGATCAGGTCGGTGCGGACCGGGACGATCGAGTTCTTGGCCAGGATCGTCTGCGCCTCCTCGCTGGTGGCCCACTTGACGAAGTCGTACGCGACGGCCTTGTTCTTCGCGCTCTTGGTCACCGCGATCTCGTCGCCGCCGGCGAACGACGCCGTGCCGCCGTCCTTGCCCATGATCGGCGTGACCCCGAAGTCGACCTTCTTGTCGGCCATCAGCGTCTGCACGTAGAACGCGCCGAGCGTCACCATGCCGGTCTTGCCGCCCTGGAACGTGGTGCCCTGGATGGAACCGTTGTCGGTCTTGGCGTTCGGCGGCATCAGGCCCTCGGTCCACATCTGCCGGTAGAACGTCAGGACGTCGGTGACCTCCGGGCTGGTGAACTGCGCGGTCTTGCCGTCCTCGGACAGGATGTCGCCCTTGCTCGCCCAGATGTGCGGCGCCACCTCGAAGACGTTGCAGCCACCGCACTGCCCGGCCATCGTGAAGCCGTAGTAGTCCTTGCCCAGCGCGTGGATCTTCCGGGCGGCGTTGAGCATCTCGTCGAAGGTCGTCGGCGGTTTTGACGGGTCCAGGCCGGCCTTGGTGAACAGGTCCTTGTTGTAGAAGATCATCGACGCCTCGGCGGTGAACGGCAGCGCGTACACCTTGCCCTCGTACTCGGCGAGCTTGCGGTGCGCCGGGCTCAGCGCGTCCTTCCAGGTGAGCTGGTTCTGCACCTCGGTCAGGTCGTCGAGCACGCCCTTGGAGGCGAAGAACGGCAGGTAGACCAGGTCGATCGAGGCGATGTCGGGTCCGGAGCCGGTCTGCGCGGCGGTGCCGAACTTCTGCACGAAGCTGGCCGCCGGGATCACGGTGACCTGGATCTTGCCGTCGTGGGTCTTGTTGTACTGGTCGGTGAGCAGGTTGATGAAGCCCTTCTGGCTGTCCCGGACCCACAGGGTCGCGTTGCCGGTGGGCTTGTCGGTGGCGCTGGACTCCGGGGTGTCGCCCCCACCGCACCCCGTGACGGCGAGGGCGAGAGCAGCCGTCGCGGCGGTCACCGCGAGCG
Source organism: Actinoplanes sp. NPDC089786 (assembly GCF_040684855.1). NCBI lineage: Bacteria > Bacillati > Actinomycetota > Actinomycetes > Micromonosporales > Micromonosporaceae > Actinoplanes > Actinoplanes sp. NPDC089786. Next base: position 75,692 of record NZ_JBFBGU010000018.1, on the reverse strand, counting down.
GGGTGGATCTCCTGATCATCTTCTTCGACCTTCTTCAGAGAGTGGGTATCCAGACCCGCATGGCGCCGGGTCCACGGTTGGCCCAGGAGTGGTACGGGATCGCGGTGAAGGTGATCGGTTCGCCCGCCTCGCCGTCACCCGCGGCCGAGTAGAGCTCGGTGTTCAGGGCGGCCGCCCGCCCGGTGAGGCGGAGCCGGTCGCCCTCGACCGAGATGGGCGCGGCCGGGTCGAGCCGGATCTGTTCGACCAGCACGCCGCCGGGCAGGTCGGCCTGCTCGATGCAATAGACCAGCGGGCCGCGGAGGACGGCCACGCAGCCGCGGACGGCGTCCACCCGGTCGTCGGCGCGCACCAGCCGCGGCGTCATCGGCAGGCTCAGCCGGATCGTCTCACCATCCACACCGGACACTCGAAGGTATTCGCCCGGCACGGGTTCGCCGTCGGACCCGGCCGCGTCGATGGAGGCGCCGCTCGTCCAGGCCGGCACGCGGATGGCAAGCTCACCGGCGCCCCGCACGCTGATCGTCAGTTCACCATCGCTGGGGTACGCGGTGAGCACGGTGACCGTCATGCCGGGCGCTTCGTAGGTGCCCGCCGCGAGCAGATGCAACTGGAGGCCGGAGTCGTCGGACGTCGCCGCGTAGCCGCCGAGCGAGGCGAGCAGCCGGGCCAGGTTCGGCGGGCAGCAGGCGCAGGCGTACCAGGGGAGCCGCTCGCTGGGTGAATCCTCGTCCGAGCCCTCGTGGCCGGTGCGCAGCTGCAACGGGTTGGAGTAGAAGAACGCCCTGCCGGTCGACGCGGTGGAGGCGGCGATGGCGTTCAGCAGCGCCCGTTCCATCTCCTCGGCGTAGCGCGCCCGGCCGGTGGCGAGCAGCAGCCGCCAGCACCACTGGAAGGCGGCGATCGAGGCGCAGGTCTCCGCGTACGCGCGGTCCGGCGGCAGTTCGTACGGGTCGCCGTACGCCTCGTCGCGGTGCCGCGAACCGTGCCCACCGGTGACGTAGAGCTTGGTCCGGAAGGCCGAGTCCCACAGCCTCTCCATCGCGGCCAGCAGGGTCTCGTCGCCGTTCTCCAGATAGAGGTCGGTGACCCCGGCGGCGAGGTAGAGCTGGCGCACCGAATGCCCGAGCGCCTCGGCGTTCTCGCGGACCGGGAGGTGGTCCTGGTAGTAGAGCGAGCCGAACCGGCCGGGCTCCAGCCACCGGTGCCCGCGGCGCTCGATCTGGAGCTCGGCGGCGTGCAGGTAGGCCGGCTCGCCGGTCTCCCGGTAGAGCTCGACCAGCGCGGTCTCCACCTCGGGGTGACCGTCGATGAGCGGCTCGCCGTCGTCGCCGAACCGCGTCACGACCAGGTCGCCGAGCCGCCGGGCCACGGTCAGGAACCGCTCGTCGCCACTCCCCCGGTGCAGCGCCACGGCGGCCTGCATGAGGTGGCCGGCGCAGTAGAGCTCGTGGGCGTACTCGGGGTGGGCGAACTCGGTCTCGCCCGGCGTGCCCTGGACGTAGGTGTTGAGGTAACCCTCGCTGGTCTGCACCTGCTCGAACAGCGCGGCCACCTCGTCGAGCAGCGCCGTGTGGTCCCGGGTGCCGCTGCGGGCCTGCTCCCAGCCGATCGCCTCGAGCGTCTTGTAGAGGTCGGAGTCGGCGAACCAGAAGCCGCGGAACTCGCCGGCCGGGCCGTCCGCGCCACCGTCGGCGAGGCGGCGGAAGTTGTCGACCACGCCGGAGGTCTCGAGGTTCTCGACGCAGTGCGGGATGGTCGCGGCCGCGTTCAGCTCCTGCCAGGCGCCGAGGAACTCGCCCGCGTCGAGACGCCCTTCGGCCGGGACGAGACGGGTCTTGCCGCGTGGGGCGACGGGGGTGCTCACAGGGCCTCCGCTTCCGGAAACTTCTAGGAAACCGTTTGTTCAACCGCCAAGTTAGGAGGGCGCTTGTCCGCTGGTCAAGCGCTCGTTGCAGTGTTCTCTAATCGAGAATGCCGCTTCACTTGGAGGGAAAACGTTTTCCTGTCTAGGCTGTGGCGATGACAGTTCCGGCCACCCGCCGCGTCGGGATCGCCGACGTCGCCGCCCTCGCGGGTGTCTCGCTGGGCACGGCGTCCAAGGCGCTCAACGGCCGCGGCACGCTGCGTGCGGAGACCAGGGCCCGGGTACGCGCGGCGGCCGACCAGCTGGGCTTCACCCCCAACGCGGTGGCCCGCAGCCTGCTCAGCGGCCGCACCTTCACGGTCGGCATCATCACCACCGACAGCTACGGCCGGTTCAGCATCCCGATGACCCGCGGCGTCGAGGACTCGCTGGGTGTCGGCGAGATGATCGCCTTCCTCTGCGACAGCCGCGACGACCCGATCCGCGAACAGCACCACCTGCGCAAGCTGCTGGAACGCCAGGTCGACGGCATCATCGTGGCCGGCCGCCGCACCGACGCCCGCGAGCCGCTGGCCGACAACCTGCCGGTTCCGGTGGTGTACGCGTTCGGCCGCAGCCGCGACCCGCACGACTGCAGCGTGGTCAGCGACGAACGGGGCGCCGCCCACCTGGCCGTCGAACACCTGGTGAAGACCGGCCGCCGGCGCATCGCCCACATCACCGGCCCGCAGTCGCACGAGTCGGCCCGGTCACGCGCGTCCGGCGCCGCCTCGTCCCTGGCCGCCTTCGACCTCGAGATGGTCGGCGAGCCGCTGTTCGGCAGCTGGACCGAGGCGTGGGGCCGCTTCGCGGTGGCGCAGGTGCTGCGTACGGCCCCCGACGTCGACGGCGTCTTCTGCGGCAACGACGTGATCGCCCGCGGCGTCCTGGACGGCCTGCGCGAGGCCGGCGTCTCCCTGCCCATGCAGGCCGGCGTCGTCGGCATCGACAACTGGGGCGTCATCGCCGAGGCCGCCCGCCCACCCCTGACCACCGTCGACCTGGGCCTGGAGGAAATCGGCCACCGAGCCGGCGACCTCCTCCTGGCCGCCATCGACGGCCACCCCACCCCCGGCGTCCACATCGTGCCCAGCCACCTGGTCGTCCGGGAGTCCTGACCAGGTGACCGACGAAGGACACGGTCCGTTGGTCCGAAAACGCGGACCGTAAAGGCGTCCACATCGGAGAGGGCGCGTCCTACCGTGAATCGATGCTTCCCGCCCCGTCATCCGAATGCCCCGAGGGCCGGTGGTCCGCGTGACCGGTCAAGTGTTCGTCACGCCTCCCGGCTGGCCCCAGCCGCCTGACGGCTGGGTTCCACCGCCCGGGTGGGCCCCTGATCCGAGCTGGCCTCCGGCGCCGCCTGGATGGCAGTTCTGGCGCGCTCCCGTGAGCAGCGCGCTGACCAACCAGGCGGCCGAGCCGGTCCTGCCGGTGAAGGCGTCCGCCGGGTTGTTCGGCGGGCGGCGCAAGGAGCTCGAAGCCGAGGTCAACGCCTTGGGAATCGTCGTGGCCGGGGCACGGGACGAGAACACCAGGCTGTCACAGCGAAACGTCGCGCTACAGACCGAGATGGATCGGCTCACGGCCGCGGTGGAGGCCTCGAACAGCGAGCTGAGACGGATCCTGGGTCTCGACCCGGGGCTCCTGCGCGGCGAGGCAGCTCGCCTGGTCCACGAACGTGACGTTGCCCGGGAGCAGGCCGCGGTGGCGACAGCACAACTGGCCGCGCTGCGGCAGCAGCTGGTCGCGGTGCAGGAGACCGCGATCCTGCAGGAAGCCGGCATCTACGAGTACCTGCATCCGCTGGAGGACGCGGTCGCCTACAAGGCCCGGCTGGCGGGCATCAAGGACAAGATCAAATCGATGACACGCTCGGACGCGGCGGTCAACGCGACGACGAACTGGACCGTGAACGGGTCCGCTCGCGAGGGCATGGCGATGGTTCGCGACTTCTCCAAGTTGATGTTGCGCGCCTACAACGCCGAGGCCGACAACTGCGTTCGCACCGTACGTCCACATCGGCTGATCGCGGTCACCGACCGGCTGACCAAGGTCCGGGACACCATTGCCCGGCTCGGCAAGACGATGGACATCGTGATCTCCGCCGAGTACCACCGGGCTCGGCTGTCGGAGATCAGGCTCACCGCCGACCACCTCGGCAAGGTCGAGCAGGAGAAGGAGCGGATCCGCGCTCAGCGGGAACAACAGCGCGAGGAGGAACGGGCCCAGCGCGAGTTCGAGCGCGAGAAGGCCCGGCTCCTCAAGGAACAGGCCCACTACCGGGCCGTCCTGCAACGCATGCGGGATCAGGGCGACGCCGCGGGCGCCGAGCAGCTCGCCGGCAAGCTGGACGAGATCGCCGGCGCCATCCACGGTGTCGAGGAACGTGAAGCCAACATCCGCGCCGGTTACGTCTACGTGATCAGCAACATCGGCGCCTTCGGTCCCGGCATGGTCAAGATCGGGATGACTCGCCGGCTGGAGCCCAGCGACCGGATCAGGGAACTGGGCGACGCCAGCGTCCCGTTCCGCTTCGACACCCACGCTCTGATCTTCAGCGACGATGCCGTCGGGCTCGAGGCCCGCTTGCATCAGACGCTCGCCGACCGCAAGGTCAACCTGGTGAACCAGCAGCGGGAATTCTTCTACTCGTCGCCGACCGAGGTGCGGGACATCCTCGCCGCGGTTGCCGGTCAACACCTGCTCGAATACCACGAAGCAGCGGAGGCGGTGGAGTGGCACACCAGCCAGAAGAGCCGCAAGGACGCGGGTAGGTAGACCTGCTTCAGGCGGTGGGGACCGAGCGGCCAGCACCGTAATTCGTGCCTGCTCGGTCTCGTTCCAGCCAGCCCGTGTCGACCATCATGCGGCGGACGCCGGCGACGTCGTCGGTGACCGCGGCCAGGCGCTGGTTGATCTCGTCCTCGGTGTAGAGGCCGTCGAGGGCGAGGAAGCGGGCCAGCAACTCGCCGAGCTGGGTGTAGCGCTCGCTCAGGGTGGGTGGCAGCGACGCCAGGCGTCCGTGGGCGAAATAGCCCCGGAGCTGTGGGTACGACTCCAGGAGCGGGGCGATCGGCTGGAGGCGGTCGACCGCGGCCGACGCCTCGCGCAGGCCCTCGGGGCGGGCCCGGTAGACGCCGTTGCCGGAGCCGGTGGCCAGGGACAGCGCGACGAGGCGGGCGCAGGCGTCACCGGTCTGCGGCACCGAGGCGTCCAGCGCGTACGCCAGCTCGGCGATCGTGGCGCCCTCGGGGCCGCGGCGGGTGAGTTCGGCCAGCGCGCTCAGGCGGATCGGGCTGGACAGCGCGGCGAGCACGTCGGCGGCACGCGCGGCTTCGAGCGACATGGGCACCACCGTACGAGAGCGGGGCGCCGCCGCACACTGCTTTATCGCGACGGGCCGGTCAGCCGACCTTGATCAGCTTGGGGTAGTTCTTCGCGCCGGCGGTGACCAGGTCGGCGTCCATCGTGACGCCCCAGCGCGGGTCGGAGACGACCTTGCGCGCCTCGGTGACCGTCAGCGGCGGCGCGGTCTCGGGGTTGCCGGCGCCGTCCCAGGGCAGGCAGGTGGACACGGCCAGGAAGACGTGGGTGCCGTCGTCCCAGTCGGACCGCACGAGCACGTTCTGGATGCAGTTGCTCTCCTGGTGCTCGACGGTGATCTTCGGGCCGGTCGTGCGTACCTGGGAATCGGGGTTCTTGTCCCGGGTGACCTCGATCGACACGCGGCCGGGGCCGTCGCCGCCGTCCATCAGCACCTGCGCCCAGAGCCGGTCGCCGTCGTCCACGGTGGCGCCCCGGGACAGGGTGCGGTCGGGGAACATCCGCGACAGCAGCTCGAGCATCGCGCTGGGGGTCGCGGCCTTCGTCGCCGGTGCGGGCGCGGCGGCCGGCTTGCGTGGCGGGCTCGACGGGTCGGTGGCCGCGGTGCCGCCCGCGCGCTGGACGGCGACACTGCCGGGCCGCGGCGCCTCGGGCGCGTCGGCCCGGCCGAGCGAGGGCACGAGGGCGAAGCCGAGCACGGCGGCGGTGAGGGCGACCGCGCCGCCGGCCGCGGCGAAAGCGTTGCGCTTGCGGCGGCGGGCGGTCCGTGCGGTGAGACGTTCGACCGAGCGGGGTACGCGCTGAGCGATCGGCCGCGCGACCGGCGCGGACATGACCACCGTGTCCTCGGTGAGCAGGGCGTCGAGCATCTGCCGCGCGGACGGCCGCTGAGCCGGGTCCTTGGCCAGCGCCCGGTCGACCAGGCCGCGGATCGGTTCGGTGAGCCCGTCCAGGTTCGGCGGCTGGGAGAGGATCCGCATCGCGGTGGCGGGCGGCGAACCGGCCGCGAACGGCGTGCGCCCGGTGGCCGCGTACGCCACCATCACACCCCAGGCGAAGATGTCCGCGGCCGGCGTGACCGTGCGGCTGCCGTCCGAGGCGAACCGTTCCGGGGCCATGTAGGCGACCGTCCCGACCATCTGGTCGGTGCGCGTGTGCAGGCTGGTCGCGTCGAGCGTACGGGCGATCCCGAAGTCGATGACCTTGACCCCGCCTACCGGGAGCAGCACGTTCTCGGGCTTGAGGTCGCGGTGGATGACGCCGGCCCCGTGGATCGCGGACAGCGCGGTGGTGATGCCGACAGCCACGCTGTGCAACTTCTGGGGCGACAGCGGGCCACGATCGCGGACCACGTCGGCCAGGCTGGGGCCGTCCACGTACTCCACGACGATGTACGCCGGGTCGTGGTCGACGTCGGCGTCCAGCACGGCCGCGGTGCAGAACGACGGCACCTGACGCAGCCGGTTCACCTCGCTGCGGAACCGGGCGCGCAACTCGTGGTCGCTCAGTTCGGCCCGGATCACCTTGATGGCGACCTTGCCGCCGTCCGGTGCCCGTCCCAGGTAGACCGTGCCCATACCGCCACGGCCCAACCGCCCCACCAACTGGTAGTCACCGAGCCAGGTCGCCTCGCCCGGATGCAGGGGCATGCTCATCCGATTTCCCCTCCGATATCAGCCCGGCACGCCGTCGCGGACCTTACTCCTGATCAACGCGGTTCGGCCCGCTCGGCGCACGCGCGGCGGAAGATCGAAGTCAATCGTGCAAAGTGAGGGGGAAGATGAACCCGATCCATGATTCCTTCGTATTCAGAGAGACTGTCTTCCGGGCCCGCTAACCTGCCCGCATGGCCGTTCACCAGCTCACTCGCGCCGAGGCCCGGCAGATCGCGATCACCGCGCAACTGCTTGATCACGCACGGCCACCAGACCTGACCGCGGTCATCCAACGGCTCACCCTTCTGCAGTACGACCAGACGGCCGCCGTCGCGCCGAACGCCGATCTGATCCTCTGGAGCCGCCTCGGCCCGGCGTACGCGCCGGAAGACCTTGCCGCCGCGCTGGCCGGCCAGTCGCTGATCGAGCTGAACATGATGATCCGCCCGGCCGAGGACATCGCGCTGTTCCGCGCCGACATGGCCGACTGGCCCGGCCGCGGCGAGGTCAGCGAGTGGGAGGCGGCGCTGGAGGACTGGGTGGCCGCGAACGACGAGTGCCGCCGCCACATCCTGGCCCGCCTCTACGACGAGAACCCGCTGACCGCCCGCGCCTTCCCCGACCTGACCATCGTCCCGTGGCGCTCCTCGGGCTGGAACAACGACCGCAACGTGATCCGCCTGCTCGACCAGATGGCCGCCCGCGGCGAGGTGGCCGTGGTCGGGCGCCGCGGCCGCGACCGGCTGTGGGACCTCGCCGAACGCGTCTACCCCGACGACCCGCCGGTCCCGCCCGACGAGGCGAATCGCATCCGCGACGAGCGCCGGCTGCACGCCCTCGGCATCGCCCGGGCCCGCGCGACGGCCGTGCCCGGCGAGCCCAACCATGTGGGCGAGGCCGGTGAGCCGGCCACGATCGAGGGGGTACGCGGGAAGTGGCGCGTCGACCCGGCGTACCTCGGCCGTGATTTCGAGGGCCGCACGGCGCTGCTGTCCCCGCTCGACCGGCTCCTCTATGACCGCAAGCGGATGACCGAGATCTTCGAGTACGACTACCAGCTGGAGATGTACAAGCCGGCGGCGAAACGGCGCTGGGGCTACTGGGCCCTGCCGATCCTGCTTAGTGACCAACTAGTCGGTAAGGTCGACGCCACCGCCGACCGGGCCGCGGGCGTGCTCCGGGTCGACGCGATCCACGAAGACGTGCCGTTCGATCGGGCGGCGGTCCACGCCGAACTCGACGACCTGGCCGGCTGGCTCGGCCTCGACCTGCTGATCAAGTGATCCCGGCGGCCCACAGCAGCCCGCGCTCGGTGAGCGTCCGGGTCTGTGGCACGGCCAGATCGTCCGGCCCGTGCCCGAGCGTGCTCACGAAGACCCGCCCGGCGCCGTGCTCCCGCACCCACGCCATCGGCATCTCCACCCCCGCGGTCTCCGGGTAACCGTGCCCGCCGTCGAAGACGCTGGTGGCGAGCACGGTGAGCGAGGGGTCGACGTGGCCGTAGTACTGCTCGGTGTGCACGTCGACGTCGTCGAGCCCCGCCGCGATCGGATGGTCGTCCGCGAACCGCACCCGGTAGTCGACGAAATCCCCCGGGTGCACCAGAAACCGCCCGCCGACCATGAACTGGTAGCGCCACGCCTGGAACCCGACGGCCAGCACGCCACCGTGCCACCCCGCGAACCCGGCCCCGTCACGGACCCGGTCGACCAGCCCGTTCTCCTGCTCCTCGGTGAACTCGCCGCGTGTCCACGACTGCACGATCAGATCGGCGGCGGCGAGTTCGGCGCGGTCGGCGTACACCTCGAGGGTGTCGGCCGTTCGAATCTCGAAGCCGTGCCCTTCCAGGAAGCCGCGGAAGAGCTCGGTGCACGCCACCGGCTGGTGACCTTCCCACCCGCCGCGAACGATCAAGGCCCTCATCCCGCCGACGCTACCGCCCACAGCCAGCCACGATCAGTTCCGCCCCGCACGGTCCTCGGCGGGCACGAGGGGTTTTCTGGGTGACCACGCACGCAGAATGAAGGGCGCGGGCGGCCGTTATGGACGCGCCAGCGGCCAGGCTGATCGCGCCCGGCCTCGGCGGGAGCTGCGGTCTGCACCATCCACCCAGGTGCGACATGAAGCTCTTGACCGCGATTTGGGGTGGGAAGTCCACCTTGTCTCCCCCGATCGGGTGACCAGGGCGGATTGAGCGGTGCGGATGCGTACCACCACCCGTGGTGACCGTGGTTAGCGTCAGGTCATGGACACGCTGACCATCGGGGAACGGATCCGGCACCGGCGGCTGTTGCGGGGCTGGAGCGTACGCCACGCCGCGAGCCGGGCCGGGATCTCGCATGCCACCTGGAGCCGCATCGAACGGGGGCGGCAGGCGGCCGACAACCGGTTCGTGCTCGCGGACATCGCCACCGCGCTGGAGTGCTCGACCGTCGAGCTGGCTGGGATGTTCGTGCCGTCCGGCGACCGCAACGCGCTGGCCGCGCATGCCGGGGTGCACGCCATCCACCAGGCGCTGATCGAGACCGACCTGAACGAGCCCGCCGACCGGCCGGCGCTCACCGTGCAAGAGCTGACCCGCACCCTCGACCTGGTCGAGACGTTGCGGCGGGCCTGCGACTACGCGGGGGCCGCGCGCGTGCTGCCGGACCTGCTCCGCGATCTGCACGCGCTGGCCGAGGACCCGGCGCAGCGGCAGGTCGCGCTGCGGATGCTGTGCCACGCGACGTTCCTGGCGTCGGGCGCGGTGCGCAACCTGGGGCATCCGGCCGAGGCGTGGCTGGCCGCGGAGCGGTGCCGGGAGGCGGCGGCCGCGACGGAAGATCCGGTGCTGATCGGGTACGCCGGATACGCGCGAGCCAATGCCGCGCTGGCCGCCGACGCGTTCCAGCGCGGGCTGGCGCTCGCCGGACGGGCGGTGGACGAGATGCAGCCCCATCTGGGCCTGCCGGGCGCCCTCGAGACGGTCGGCACGTTGCAGCTCGTCTCGGCGTACGCGAGCCGGGGTCTGAAACGGGTCGAGGACAGCCGCGGGTGGACGGCGGAGGCGGCGGGGCTGGCCGCCCGGACCGGCGAGAGCCCGGCGCTGGGGCTGACCTTCGGACCGACCAATGTGGACATCTGGCGGATCGGCATCGAGGTGGACGGCGGCGAGCCCGACACCGCGGCCGGCATCGCCGCGACCACCAACCCGGCCGTGCTGCCGTTCGGGTGCCGGCAGGTGTTCTACTACGCCGACGCGGGCCGGGCGCTCGCCGCGATGAAGGGGCGCGACCGCGAGGCGATCCGCTACCTGCTCACCGCGGAACGGGTGGCGCCGCAACACGTGCACACCTCGTCGACGGCCCAGGAGACGGTGCGGTCGCTGCTGGAACGCTCCCGGCGCGAGGCCGGCGGCGCCGAGCTGCGCGGATTGTGCGAGCGGATGCACATCGCGGTCTAGGGCGCATCCTGTCGATCAGCCGATGATCACGGTCTGGAGCTCGGTGAACGCCTCCATCGGGTGGGCGCCGCCGACCCGGCCGAGCCCGCTGTCCGATCCGGCGCGGCCGCCGAACGGCAGGTGCGACTCCCAGTAGTTGGTGGACTCGTTGATGTTGACCCAGCCGGTGCGCACCGCGTCGGCGAAGGCCAGCCCGGCGCTCAGGTCGGCGGTGTAGACGGCGGCGAGCAGCCCGTACCGCGACGCGTTGGTCAGCTCGATCGCCTCCTCGACCGAGCCGATGCCGACGATCGGGGCGATCGGTCCGAAGGTCTCCTCGGTCGCGGCGAGAGAATCCTGGGGTACGCCGGTGAGCACGGTCGCCGGCCAGTACAGGTCGGAGGCGAACCCGGTGGCCCGCGAGCCGCCGGTCAGCGCCTGGGCGCCCCGGTTCAGAGCGTCGGCGACGTGCTCGTCCATCTTGGCCGCGACGGCCGCGTTGTTCAGCGGGCCCATCGTGGTGGCGTCGTCCAGCGGGTCGCCCAGCCGGACCCCCTCGGTCACCGCCTTGGCCAGCCGCGCCGCGAAGTCGTCGCGCACCGACTCGTGCACGAGCAGGCGCTCGCCGGCCGTGCAGCTCTGCCCCGCGCAGAGGAAACACGCGGCGAGCGCGCCCTCCACCGCCCGGTCGAGGTCGGCGTCGGCCAGCACCACCAGCGGCCCGTTGCCGCCCATCTCGAGCAGCGTCGCCTTGCCCACGGCCGCCTCGGCGACCAGCCGCCCGGTGGCCGTCGACCCGATGAACGCGACCGCGTCGACGCCCGGGTGGCCGGCGATCTCGTTGCCCACCACCGCGCCCGGCCCGGTGACCAGGTTGAGCACGCCCGGCGGCAGGTCGGCCTCGGCCACACACTCGGCCAGCGCGCCGGCCGCGATCGAGGTGGTCGGGGCCGGCGTCCACACCACGGTGTTCCCCGACGCGAGCGCGGGCGCGATCAGTTCGGCGGGCATCGTGTACGGCCAGTTCCACGGCGTGATCACCCCGACCACACCGCGCGGCCGACGCACCAGCAGCGCCCGCTTGCCGGTGGACGCGGAGTTGGGCAGCAGGCCACCGAGCCGCTTGCCGTCCTCGGCGGCCATCCGCCAGTAGGCGACCAGCTCGTCCACCTCGTCGTACGCCTCGGCCCGCAGCGGCTTGCCCTGGTCGAGCGTCAGCGTCCGCGCCAGCGGGTCACGCCTCGACTCGATGACGTCGGCGACCCGGTGGAGGAGGGCGGCCCGCTCGAAGGCCGAGACCCGGGCCCACTGTGGCGCGGCCTTCCGGGCCGCCGCGATCGCCGCGCGGGCGTCGTCGCGATCTGCTTCGGGCACAGTGCCGAGCTCTTCACCCGTGGCCGGGCTGACGGCCACCGTGGTCGCCCCCGACGCAGCGTCCACCCAGGCCCCATCCACCAACATCCGCATGCGACCACGTTAGTGCCGGCGCCGTCCGGGCGAGCTGTGACCTTCACCGTGCCCGAACCCCTGTGGATAGCCACAGATCCGCCACATTTCCCGGCTACGTTGACACCCACCCAGTGCCGGGGTGGGGGTGGCGGCGGCCGCGCGCGCGAGCGAAACGATTTTGACAAGGTGGAACGACGCCGTGAAGGTTCTCCAGCAGGGTGTGTCGGTCTTCGTGGTGAACAGTGCGGGCTGGGTGCTGCTGCAACATCGGGACGAGAACGCGCCGACCTGCCCGGACATGTGGTGCCTGCCGGGCGGCGCGGTGGAGCCCGGTGAGGAGCCGGCGGCCGCGGCTGGTCGTGAGGTGCTAAAGGAGGCCGGCCTCGACGTGGCCGGCTCGTTGAGACCGCTGTTCTCGGGGCACATCACCGAGACCCTGGAGGCCGGGACCGGGACCCCTTACCTGGAGCACACCTTCGCGGCCACGACGCCGCGCGACGACTCCGATGTGCGGCTCGGCGAGGGCCGGGACATGAGGTTCCTGCCGGTGGACGTCATCATGGGACTCGACCTCGCGCCGTCGACGCGGCACTTCTTCGCCATCTATCTGGCGCTGGGCGCGCACGAGGAGGTCACGTCGACGGCCGGCTCTGGCGCAGCAGCGCCGGGAGGATCTCGGCCGACGGGCCGCGCAGGTTGACCCGGGCCACCGGGTCGAGCGGCGTCGGCTCGGGGTTGACCTGGATGACCGCGCCACCCATGCGGGCGGTGACCTGGGGGATCTCGGCGGCCGGGTAGACCAGGCCGGACGTGCCGACGCTGATCAGCACGTCCGCGTTGGCCGCGGCCTCGACGGCTTCCTCCAGGCCGTCCGTGGGCAGCGCCTCGCCGAACCACACGACGCCGGGGCGGATCGGGGCGCCGCACCGGTCGCACGGCGGCGGCGTGATGCGGCCCGGTTCGCCGTCGGGCGCCGGCGACAGGGCGGCCGGCCGGGCGCACGCCGAGCAGCGAGGCGTGAACAGGCTGCCGTGCAGGTGCAGCACGCCGGTGGCGCCGGCGCGCTCGTGCAGGTCGTCGACGTTCTGGGTGATCAGCGTGGCGTGGCCGGCGTCGGCCAGGATCTCGGTGGCGGCGATGTGACCGGGGTTGGGCGCGACCGTGAGCGCCAGGGCGCGGCGCCACTCGTACCAGCCCCAGACGAGCGCCGGGTCCTCGTCGAACGCCTCGGGAGTGGCCAGTTTGGCGGCGTCGAACCGCTCCCACAGGCCGGTCAGCGCCTCCCGGAAGGTGGGCACGCCGCTCTCGGCGGAGATCCCGGCGCCGGTGAAGATGACCACGCGCTCGGCCGTGGCCACCAGGTCCGCGGCTTCGCGCAGCGTCTCGTCCATGGTCCAAGTCTCCCCGAGGGACTTTGTTCTTCTTCCCGCATCAACAAAGTGGCTGCTGACCGACCCGCGCCGGTCAGCAGGCGGATCGACAGCCTCGCCGGCACGACGGGCCGGCTCAGACGACGGGCCGGCCCTCCGCGCGCAGCGCCGCGATCAGCGCGTCGACCAGCTTGTCGCGGCCGTCGTCGACGTCCAGGGGCACGGTGATCGGCTTGCCCTCGGCCGGCACCAGCTGATATTCGGCGACCTTGCCCGCCTTGTCGCCGGACTCGTGGAGCCGCCCCCGCAGCTCGGTCACCTCCGGCCACCGGATCGCCCGGATCGTCGTGTTGTGCTGGTAGACGAAGCCGCCGGACCACACGTAGTAGGCGCGGGCGCCGCGGATCAGCACGTACAGCACGTACACGATGCAGACGACCATCAGGAAGCAGGCGGCGAAGCCGAGCCAGCCGGCCAGCTTCTGGGCCGCGCGCAGCGAGAACTGCTCGCCGATCGCGGTGATGCCCCACAGCAGGCCGTAGCAGACCGCGCCCGCGCCCAGCCCCATCGCGGCGCCGACAAGCGGGTTCGTCTCCTTGCGCGCTTCCACCAGTTCGCCCAGCCCGCGGTCGCCGGCCGCGGTGACCACGCCGGGCGGTGCGGTGGGTACGGTTTCCTTCGTCATCATCGCTCCTGAGAGGTTGGTCGTCCTCACCAGGACAGTGGACACCGTGTGCGGCCGCCCGCAACACCGGACAACACCGGACCGGAGGGCCGTCCACCCCCGGTCATCGGCTCGGGCGCGCCGGACAACACCGGACGCCGGTCACCCCTGGACGGCCACCAGCCGGATGTCCGAGACCTCGACCTTCATCTCGGGCCGGCCGCCCAGCTGGAACATCAGCTCACCGGCGGGCGTGGTGACGGTGCCGATGAAGTCGAACGACCACGACCGCGCGGTGGCGCCGAGCGGGATCCGCTCGTAGAGCGACGCGGCGAAGGTGGGCGGCTGGTTGTCCTGCACCCGTACCCAGATCGTCTCCGCCCGGTCGGCCGACGCGCGGAACGACAGCCGGTACTTCCGCGCGGTCACGATCGACACGCAGCTGTGTACGACCAGCACGTCATAGGGCTCTTTCGAGCCCTCCTCCACGGACGCGTCCCACCGGTGCCGGTCGAAGGTCAGGGCCCGCACCCGGTCGGTGTTGGACCACCAGTCGGGCGCGTGCTGGGCGGTGTCGGCCGGTCCGTGGGTGGCGTCGATCAGGTCGGCGCCGACCGGCGGGACGGCGCCGGCGCACGGGACCGGGGCGGTGGAGGCCGGGGCGGCGACCGGACCGGCGGCCGGCGCGGCGAGATGAGCGGACACCACGCCGGCCACCGCCGACAGAAGCACCGCGACGACGAGGGTGACCACGACGAGCGGCCAGCGCCGGGGCGCGGCGTAGGGCGGCGGTTCCATGTCCGGGGACGACGAAGGCGACGGCGAAGGCTGGGGTACGGGCTGGTGCCGGCGAAGTTCGTCGTACACCCGGACCATGACGTCGTGGCGGCGCCGCCATTGAGCCACGGCGGCGTCATCGCCACCGCACGCCCGGACGAACGGCTCGACGAACCGAGCGAAGTCGGGCGGCCGCTTGACCTCGCCGTTGATGATCGCGTACAGCTGGCCCCGGCTCATCGACAGGGTGGCGGCGAGCGCGGCCGGTTTGCGGCCGGCGGCGCGGCTGAGTTCCTTCAGTTCGGCGCAGAACGCGGCGACCGGCCCGGTGCTGGGCACATCAGACATGTCCGGATCCACTCCACCGGGTCAGCAGACATCGTCCACGGGCGATTGATCAGCATCAGACTAGATCATCATCGCCACGTATCGATTCCACTACACACAGTGGATGGAATCAAGGCAGGTTGATCACGTCGGCGAGGACGATGTCGTCGCCGTGGAAGCGGGCCACCGCCGGGCTGTCGTACACGATCAGGGCCTGTTTGCGGTCGGCCGGGCCGATCAGGCCCATGCCCTCGGCGTGGTCGTCGCCCTCGCCGAAGGTGAGCTCGACCTCGCGCGTGATCAGCTCGTCGCGCACCACCGACGGCTGCTCCGCCCTCATCGCCTGGTGCCAGCGGTAGATCCGCACCGGGCCGTCCAGGTCCATCGTCGGCCCGGCCAGCACGAGCAGGTCCTCGCCGGCCGGGCACAGGTCGCGCACGCCCAGCCCGTTCAGATCAAGGACGTGTTTGCGGTACGCCCGGCCGTCGTCGAAGCGGCGCAGCTGGAGCCGGGCCGGCGAGGCCGGGTCGACGTACGGCCGCAGTTCCAGGACGAACGCCCAGCCGCGCAGCACCGGGCCGCGGAGACCCAGGTAGACCCGCTCGCCGTGGACCGCGATGCCCTCGATGTCGAGGCCGTTGTCCTTGCCGGGGATGGGCAGGAACATGCTCAGGTGCTCGTCGTCGGCGAGCAGCTCGCGCAGGTTGTCGCGGGGCGCCAGCGCGGCGGCGTGGTGGGTCTCGCCGTCGGCTTCCAGGCTGCGTACCGGGGTGGGCAGGCCGTCGACGGTGGCGATCGGGAGGCGTACCAGGATCTGGCGGTTGTCCTGACCCACCACCCGGCCGAGCCGGCGCATCGCCTTCTCCCCCGCGTGCCTGGCCTTGATCTGCTTGCGCCGCAGGCCGTGCGAGCCGACCGCCCAGAGGAAGTGACCGTTCCGGGCGACGCCCTCGATGTCGGCTTCCTCGTCGGCGTCCTCGCCGGGCAGCTCGACGAAGTCGGCGAGCCGGAAGCTGGCGTCCTCGGCGTACTCCTGCGGCAGCACAGGGTCGTCGGCCACCAGACGTTCGAGGGTGGCCGTCTCGTCGCCGGCGATCCACAGCACGTTCCCGTCGGACCGGACGGCCGAGAGGTTGGTGTGTGTCGCGCTGGCGCGGGACAGGTGCCCGAAGCGGAGCCGGACCGTGCGTTCCAGGGTCATGATCTCCATCGTCGCATCCCCGGGCACCTGTCGAACCAGCGTTCCGGCCAGAGCGAGGCCGGAAGAACGACCTAGTGGAAGTAGGCCGGGCTCAGCCGGACGTCATCGATGACCGGCCCGCAGTAACCGTTCGAGTTGCTGTTGATCGTCACCTTGGCGGTCTTGGAGAACCACTTGGTCTTGAACATAACCTGCTTGTAGTCGTAGTCCATCCACTGCTTGGTCGCGGGGGCGGCGACGAACCAGGTGACCTTCTTGCCGTCGATCCAGACGTCGCCGTACTTGAGGCCCTTGCCGCACTCAGGGTTGCCGGCGACCTGGAAGCTGAGCCGGTAGTTCACACCCGGGATGAGCTTCTGGTAAGTCCGGGTGATCGCCCCGGCCGAGCTGCCGGACAGGTCGACCGACTGCCGGCCGTGCGCGGCGTCCCAGTAGTTCTCCCGGACGACGTCGACCGAGCCCTTGCTGACCACCCACGGGCCGATCCAGTCGCCGGCGTTGTAGCTGGTGAAGCCGTTGGCCGGGGCGGGCGGGAACTCGAACGAGTCGACGACCAGCTTGGCGGCGGCCTGAGCCGGGGTGGCGGCACCCGTGATGAGGGCCGCGGTGGCCACCGCGGCACAGGCGAGTCGGGAAGCCTTCATATCTCTCACTCCTGAATGTCGGGAACCTGGCCTACAGGAAAACCCGTCAAACAGGGTCAGAGCGGTTGAAACGCCCAAAATTACCGCTTAAAAGTCTTGACGGACGACCCCGAAAGAAGAAACATCGTTCATTGTCGATCTGTTACGGGGAGGTGCCGTGCGTCTCGCTGCCGTCGTGCTTCTGATGACCGGGTCGCTCGCGGCGCCACCGGCCGCCGAGCCGCTCGACATCTACCGCTATCTCGACGATCCACAGCTCACCCAGGAGGGCCAGGAGGAGCCGCACGCCGACCTCCGGCCGTACCCGGACGAGCGGTCGGCCGCGGCCGACGTGACCGAGCGGAACGCGGCCAACCCGTACTCGATGTCGCTCGACGGCGCGTGGCGGCTGAAGATCTTCGACAAGCCGACCGACGTGCCCGCCGACTTCGCCGACCAGGCCGGCGACTGGCCGACCGCCCAGGTGCCGCACACCTGGCAGTCCGACTTCATCGACCACCCGATCTTCCGGAACATTCCCTCCGAGATCGTGCCGGACGACCCGCCGCGGGTGCCGCGCGACGTCAACCCGACCGGCGCCTACGTCAAGACGTTCACCGTGCCGGCCGAGTGGGACGGCAAGCGCACGGTCCTCCGCTTCGAGGGCGTGACCAGCAATTACCTGGTCTGGGTGAACGGCGAGTACGTCGGGTACGACCAGGGCGGCTACACCCCGGCCGAGTACGACATCACCGACCACCTGCGGCCCGGCCGGAACCAGCTGAGCGTCCAGGTGCACCGCTGGGGCTCCGGCGCCTACCTGGAGGACGTGGACCAGTGGCGCTACAGCGGCATCTTCCGCGACGTGTGGCTCTACCGCACCGAGACCAATCACCTCCAGGACGCGTACGTCACGACGGCCGGCGAGACGATGACCGTGCGGACCACCATCGCGGGAAGCGGTCAGGTCACCGCGAAGCTCCTCGACGAGAAGGGGAAGCTCGTCGCCACCGGAACCGATCGCCTGACCGTGCCGGGCGCGAAACGCTGGAGCGCCGAGGAGCCCAACCTCTACACGCTGATCCTCCAGCTCACCAGCAACGGCAAGGTCGTGCACACCACGTCGCAGGCGGTCGGCTTCCGTGACCTCGAGGTCCGGGACAAGCAAATCCTGGTCAACGGGAAACGCATCCTGATCAAGGGCGTGAACCGCGCCGAGACCAACCCGGACACCGGCCGCGCCGCCACCCGGGAGTTCATGAAGCAGGACGTCTTCACGCTCAAGCGCCTGCACGTCAACGCGGTCCGCACCTCGCACTACCCGAGCGATCCGTACCTCTACCGCCTCGCCGACAAGTACGGCATGTACATCGACGACGAGGTCGACATCGAGACGCACAACCACGAGAGCTGCCCGAGCCAGTGCCTGGCCGACCGTCCGGAGTGGCAGGCCGCGTTCGCCGACCGGTTCCGCGGGATGGTCGAGCGCGACAAGAACCACCCGAGCGTCATCTTCTGGGACACCGGCAACGAGGCCGGGCTGGGCGCCGCGCACTACGCGATGGCCGCCTGGGCCGACGCCCACGAGCCGACCCGCCTGCTCTACCACCAGTCCAACAGCCCGGACGGCGACGCGCCGTTCGCCGATGTGGACGGCCCGCGCTATCCGACGCCGGCCCGGCTGGAGGCGCGGACGCAGAGCAGCGCCAAGCCGATCGTGATGGGCGAGTACGCCCACGCGATGGGCAACAGCCTCGGCAACTTCGACGAGTTCTGGGCGCTGGCCCGCCGATATCCGTCGATGCAGGGCGGCTTCATCTGGGACTGGGCCGAGCAGAACCTGCGCCAGCCGCTCTACTTCGTGGGCGAGAACGCCTTCCTGGTCGGCAAGCCCACGGTGGCGGACGGCGCCGTCGACCTCTCCGGCCTGGACGACTTCGTCGACACCTTCCGCTCCCCCGCCCTCGACCTCACCGACGCCGTCCGGCTCGAGGCGCGGGTCAAGCCGGGCGCGTGGTCCGGCAGTTTCCCGATCCTGACCAAGGGCCTGGGGTACGCCGTGCAGATGCGCGACCGGGACACCCTGGAGTTCGGCGCCGACATCGGCGGCTGGACGACCGTGGCGGCCGACGTCCCGGCCGACTGGTACGACACCTGGCACACGGTCAGCGGCTCCTACGACGGCTCGGCGCTGCGCCTGCTCATCGACGGCGTCCAGGTGGCGACCGCGGCGAAGACCGGGAAGATCGACCCCGGGCTGTACGAGGTGCAGATCGGCCACAACGCCGAGACCCAGCTGGACAACGACCTGTGGAGCGCGCGCACCGGGCACGGGGAGGTCGACTACGCCCGCGTCTACGGCGCCGGCGCCGACCCGGTGCTGGCCCTCGAATTCGAGTCGGCGCAGCGCCGCGGCGACTTCCTCAGCCTGGGCATCAGCCTCTCCGGCACCGACGGCCTGGTCGGCTCGGACCGCTACCTCCAGCCCGAGACGCAGGAGATGGCCTGGGCGCAGTCCCCGATCCGCGTCTCGCAGGTCTCGCCCACGGTCGTGCGCCTGACCAACGAGCAGCAGGCGGGCTCGCACTCACTGCGCGTGACGTGGAAGCTGACCGAGGCCGAGCGATTGTTGCGCAAGGGAGAAAGAACGTTCGTTCTCGCTCCGGGCGCGAGCGCCGACGTGACGGTTGATCAGGCGCCGGCCAACCCGCACGACCGCGAACGCTTCCTCACGGTGCAAGCGCTGAGCGCCCGGGCGACCGAGTGGGCGCGCGCCGGGTGGGTGCTGGGTCAGGGTCAGTTCGCGGCCGGCGGCCGGGCGGTTCCCGGTGTTCTCCCAGCTCCGGTACGCGGGGCGCCCAAGCTCACCAGCACCGCCGGCACGATCACGGTGAGCGGGGACGACTTCCGGTACCGCTTCGACGGCGGCACCCTGGCCTCGATGCGGGCCGGCGGCCGGGAGCTGCTGAAGGGCGGGCCGGCGCTGTCGGTCTACCGCCCGCCGACCAGCAACGAGACGTACGACTGGAATGTGAACGACGGCGGGGTCTGGCACGACATCGGCCTGGACGCGTTGTCACACACGGTCACCTCGGTGCACACCTCGGCCGAGCCCGACGCCGCGGTCGTCGAGGTGGTCGAGCGGTACGCCGGGAAGACCATCGCGTTCGACCAGACGCTGCGCTACCGGATCGACCGGAACGGCACGGTCACGCTGCGGCAGCAGGTCACGCCCTCGGGCTCCGGGACGGCTTCCCTGCCGTACCTGCCGCGGGTGGGTCTGTCGGTGAAGGTCCCGGACGCGATGCAGAAGTTCGCGTTCTACGGGCGTGGCCCGCACGAGACCTACAACGACCGGAAGTCGGGGGCGGCGATGGGCGTCTACCGCAGCACGGTCGCCGACGAGTACGTGCGGTACTCGCGGCCGCAGGCGTACGGCAACCACACCGACGCGCGCTGGGCCTCGCTCACCGACGGCCGCGACGGGCTGCTGGTCGGCGGCATGAACGACGTCAGCGTGACCGCGTACGACGAGCTGGCCCGGGCCGAGTACGACCACCAGCTGCCCCTGGTCAAGAACCGCGGCTGGGTCACGCTGCACGCGCTGGCCGGCGAGACGGGCATGGGCGAGACGCCGAACTCGGTGCTCCCGCCCTACCGCCTGCCCGCCCACCGCCCGTACGCCCAGGAGCTGGTCCTTCGCCCGCTGACCACCGGCGAGGCGGCCCGGGGCGGCGTGCCCGACTCCGACGTGCCGGCACCCTGCCCGCCGACCGTCGGCCTGAACGCGCCGGACACGGTCACCCCCGGCACCCCGGCGACCGTGGACGTGACCGTGACCGCTCGCTGCGCCGAAGGCCTGACCAGCGCCACGGTCACGCTCGACGTGCCGGACGGCTGGACCGTGACGCCGCCGTCGGTGTCCCTCGGCGGCGACGGCACGGCGTCCTTCCAGGTCACCGCGCCGGCCGGCACCGACGTGGGCACTCATCAGCTCACCGCGACCGTGGTCAGCACGACACCCAGCGGCTTCACCTCGACCACCACCGCGTCGGCGACCGTGGCGACGCCGCTGCCGCCCGGTTACGCCTGGCTGAGCGACCGGCCGTTCGAGGCGGTCAGCAACGGCTGGGGGCCGGCCGAACGGGACCTGAGCAACGGCGAGCAGGCGGCCGGGGACGGCGACACGCTGAGCATCGCCGGTCGGGCGTACCCGAAGGGTCTGGGGGTTCACGCCCTGTCGGTGGTCCGGGTGCCGCTGGGCGGGAGCTGCACACGCTTCCGCGCCGACGCGGGCGTGGACGACGAGACCGGCAGCGGCGGCTCGGTGCTCTTCTCGGCCTGGCTGGACGGGCGGCAGCTCACCCAGACGGCCCGGCTCACCGGCGACGGCGCGGCCGTTCCGATCGACGTCGACCTGACCGGCGGCAGCACCCTCGAACTGCGGGTGACCGACGCCGGCGACGGCAACGGCCTGGATCACGCCGACTGGGCCGGTGCCCGCCTGAGCTGCTGAATCCCTACCAGATCGCGTCGGCGCCCGCCGCGGCCAGCGTGGCGCCCGACGCGATCAACAGAACGGTGCAGAGCTTGCGCAGGCGCGGGCTGTTCCCGGCGTTCGGGTTTTCCAGGGCCGCGAGCAACACGCCGGCGCCGGCTGCGAGCGCCATACCGGCGACAGCAATCATGGGTCCACGGTGGCCGACCAGCCCGTACCGGTAAACCACCGACACATGACATTCAGGCAATCGGGGGGTAATCATCTGCCATCCGTCGCCGGATACGCGCTGTGCTTCGTACCCAGCACCTCACGCACCGTTGCCTCGTCCATCGGCTCGCCCAGGAAGTCGAACAGCGCGCGCACGTTGGCCAGGCCGTCGTCGATGTCGTCGTAGCTGAAGTGGTGGTGCCGGTCGTCGGCCGGGATGTTCCACAGCCGCTCGTCGGCCGCCCGGATCGTCTTCTCGGCGTTCCGCTTGTCCGGCCACCAGCCGCTGCGGGCCACCGCGGCCGGGTCCCGGTGATTGATCACGATCCGCGGGTCGGGGAACGAGCGGCGCAGCCAGGCGACGTATTCGGCCAGGTCGGGGATGTGCACCGGGGTGTAGCGGATCTCCTTGAAGCCGAGCACCCGGTCGCCCGGCTCGGGACGCAGGACGTTGCTGACGAAGTTGTTCAGCAGGCCGGCCCGGAACCGGTTCTCCCGGACCCGCGGGGTGCCGTACCAGGGGCTGAGCGGGCTGAGATGGTCGGCGCCGGAGAAGCTCTCCCGGGCCTTGGCGATCGCGGCGTCGGCCTGGTAGATCCGGTAGAGGGCGCTGTAGTTCTCGCCGCGCACGCGGTAGCCGGGGATCGAGTTGAGCAGGCCGGCCAGCAACGTCGAGCCCGAGCGGCCGTAGGTGAGCACGAACAGGTACTCGTAGTCGGCCACCACGCCGACGTGCCTGCTCGCGACCCGGATGCCCCGGCGCACCAGCCGGGTGCCGCCACGGCGCAAGGGGGAAAGCGCTTTTCGTACCTGCTGGGGGATGTGCTCACGCATGGTGAGTGAACGACCCGTTGCGCGGAGAGGACGCGGGCCATGGTTTTCCCGGGCTATCCCGGCAATGTTCCGTCACCGTCGGCGGACGGGCCGGAGGGCTACACGTACGCGGCGGTCCTGCTCCGACCGGCCGAGGTCGGCGCCGCGCTACGTGAGATCCGGTTCAGCGGCTGGGTCGGCGCGCCCGAGAACGGCTGGCTGCCCATCGTCACCGCCTCCGGGGCCGGGACCGTCGCGGCCGGCCGGCGGGGCGTCGTGGGGGTCGCCTCGTTCCTCGCCGAGCGGCTGGGCGGGACCGTGCTGGCCGTCCGGGTGCGCGCCGACCGGCAGCTGCTGCTCGCGGTCTGGGTGGACGGCGAGGAGGCCGGGCGCTATCTGAGCGATCCCTCCCGCGAGCCGGGTGCGGAAGAAGACGTTCTCGATGATCCGTACGGAACTCAGCACGCGGCCGCCTTCGCCGCGGCCCTCGGCAACCCCTCCGCCGCCGCCGACCTGGCCGAGTTGCTGTCCGAGCGGCTGGACACCGACAGCATGATCGAGTCGGAACGGCTGTCCCGGGTGCTGCGGATGTTCGGGCTGCCGACCTGGCTGGTGGCCGCCGCGTCGCTGCCGAAGGACATTCCGACCGGCCCGTCCCGGCGGGACTTCACCCGGCTCGGCGCCGGGCGCCCGGGACCGCTCGGACGGCTGCTCGGCCCGCTGCTGAACGTGACCAGAAAGCGACGCCCGCCACCACCCGCGGTGACCGACCCGCCGCGCGGCGGACAGCTCGATCCGTGGCTGCTCTGACGTCGACATTTGCCCTACCAGGCAGGTTACGTCCGTCGTCTGATTGAAACGTGACTATTGACCTTGATCCCGGTATTTTGCCGCCCGGTGGTATCGACGGCCGGGATGGTGGGAGCAGTGCGCGACTTCGAGGACTACTCGGGCTATGGGGATCCTCCGTCGACGCCTCCTTCGGGCGACAACGTCCTCGTCCGGCCGTACATCCCGCCGGACTCCCCCGACTACAGCCTGCCCGAGGGCGGCGCCTTCCCGGAGGAGCCCGATTTTCCGGAAGACACCTTTCCGGAGCAGCCCGATTTCGAGCGCCCTTACCAGGACGATCCCGAGCAGACCGGCCCGGTCTTCGTGCCCGACCCCACGCCGATGGTGCTGCCCGGCGACAGCGACCGTGAGCCTCCGGTGTCGCACGTCAATCCCGAGTCCGACCGCCGGCAGATGGTCTGGCTGATCGGCTCCGGGCTCGCCCTGGTCATCGCGGTCGCGGTCACCATGTTCGCGCTCTGGCCGGGCAACGAGGAGGAGACCCCGACCGCCGCGGCGCCGCGCCCCGCACCGCCCGCGGCCGGGCAACCCGGCTCACCGGAGGGTTCCGCCCCCGCCGGCGCCCCCTCGGCCGGCCCGTCCAAGGGCTCCGCGTCACCCTCCGCGACGGGCGCCAAGGGCAGCGCCGCGACCAAGCCACCGGCCGCGCCCGGCATCAACACGCCGAACTTCCCCCTGCCGCCCGCCGGCAACGGAAACGGAAACGGAAACGGCCCGCCCACGCAGACCACCCCGCCGGCCACCCTCGCGCCGCCGCCGGCCGCGGACCGTGTCGGCCCGGTCGTGGCCGCGTCGGGCAACTGCCTCGACATCGACGCCGGCATCCTGCTGCTCGGCGACGAGCTGGTGGCCCGCGACTGCAACAACACCTCGTCGCAGCGCTTCACCCTGGCCAAGGACGGCACCCTGAGGGTGGGCGGCTCCTGCGCGGTGCAGGAGGGCGGCGAGGTCAAGGTCCGCGTCTGCAACAACGCGGCCGCCGGCCAGTGGCGCGCCGGCCCCGGCAACACGCTGGTCAACAACGGCTCCAAGCAGTGCCTGTCCAGCAACGACAACGACGTGGCCGTGGTGGCCTGCGGCGGCTCCGGCCAGAACTGGGCACTGCCCTAGGCGGTTGTACCACCCGGCCTCGTTTGACCGGGCCTCGCGTCAGGCGGCCAGGCGGCTCTTCACGGCGCGGGTGAAGTCGTCGGCGATCACCTCGGGCGCGCCGTCGGCCACCCCGTCGAGGGCGAGGGCCGCGACCAGGGCCGGGTCGGTCTTCTGGCCGGCGGGCACGGCCGCGGCCATGTCGGTGTCCATGAAGCCGACGTGCAGCGCGGTGACGGTGATCTTCCGGTCGGCCAGGGTGGCGCGCAGGGCGTTGCTCAGCGCCCACCCGGCGGCCTTGGCCGAGCCGTACGCGCCGAAGCGCGGCGGGTGCGTCCAGGACAGCACGGACAGCACATTGAGGATCGCGCCGCCGCCGTTCCCCTCGATGACCGGCACGAACGCGCGGGTCACGCCGAGCGTCCCGAAGTAGTGCACGTCCATCTCCCGCCGGATCTCGGCGAGGTCGCCGGTGAGCAGGTCGGCGCCGGTGTCCACCCCGGCGTTGTTGATCAGCAGGGTGACGTCCGGCGCGGCCGCGACGGCCTCGACGATCTGGCCGGGGTCGGTGACGTCGAGCCGCACCGGGATCACGCCCGGCAGGTCGACCGATTCCGGGTCGCGGGCCCCGGCATAGACCTTGGCGCCGCGATCGGCCAGCTGAGCGGCGAGGGCACGGCCGAAGCCGCGATTCGACCCGGTGACGAGAGCAACTGCGTTCTGGAGATCCATGCCCTTTAGATTAGGCACGTCATCTAATAGCGGCAAGGTGATAGATGACACCAGACATCTATACTGGGCGGATGGGACGGGTATCGCAGGCACAGGCACGGGAGAACCGGGAACGCGTCGTGGAGGCCGCCGGCCGGCTCTTCCGCGAACGAGGCGTGGACGCGGTCAGCGTGGCCGACGTGATGGCCGAGGCCGGGCTGACCCACGGCGGCTTCTACAAGCAGTTCGCGTCCAAGGAGGCGCTGGTCGCCGAGGCCGTGCAGACCACGTTCGCCCAGCAGCGGGCCGAGCGGGCGAACACCGCCCTGTCGACGTTCTTCGACGACTACCTCTCCCCCGCCCACCGGGACCGGCCCGGCGCGGGATGCTCGGCCGTCGCCCTGGCCCCCGACGTGGCCCGGGAGCCCGCCGACGCCGCCGCCCGCGCGAACTTCACCGACGCCATCGAGCGCTACGCCCGCTGGCTGGCCGGTGACGAGGGCGAAGACCTGGTGACCCTGAGCCTCCTGGTCGGCGCGGTCACCCTGGCCCGCGCGACCGCCGGCGCCCCGGTCTCTGACCGCATCCTGGCCGCGGCCCGCGAGGCCCTCACCGAGCCCCGCCCTTAGAGGCTCTTGAGGAAGCGGGCGCTGGACGAGCAGATGTCCTCGTACCCGAGCTGCTTGTAGAACTCGTGGGTTCTCGTCCGGTAGCGGCTGCTGGTGACCTCCAGCTTGACGCAGCCGGCCGCCCGGGCCTGCTCCTCGGTGGCCCGGACCATGGACTGACCGACACCCAGGCTGCGGTAGCGCTCGTCGACGACCAGGGCGATCAGGCGCCCGAGGTATCCGGTCACCTCGAGCAGCGGCATCATCGCCAGCGCCGCGACGCCGACCAGGACGCCGTCGTCGTCGGCGCCGATGAGCCGGCCCGAGGG
Source organism: Actinoplanes sp. NPDC089786 (assembly GCF_040684855.1). Taxonomy (NCBI): domain Bacteria; kingdom Bacillati; phylum Actinomycetota; class Actinomycetes; order Micromonosporales; family Micromonosporaceae; genus Actinoplanes; species Actinoplanes sp. NPDC089786. The sequence goes on along the minus strand of NZ_JBFBGU010000018.1, from coordinate 49,862 downwards.
GGCGTCGAGCCAGTGGTCGAGCCGCTCGTGCACGGCCGCCTCGGTGGTCGGATAGCCGAGTTGGTCGAGCAGCGGAACGAGTCGGGCCGCGTCCTGCCGCCGGACCGGGCGAAGCTGTACATCCATTCGAAGAAGTTTGGCAGTTTCCCGCAACCGTCAGGAGGGTGTCCGGATGATGCTGCAGGAACTGCGCGCGGTCGACGCGCTCGAGCAAAACTTCACTAAGGTGTCGCCATGGGGGACGGCTTGGGTGACGGGCTGGCGCTGCGGCTCTGCCGGGCTCGTGACCTGGCCGCGTTGATCGGGTTGCTCGCCGTCCTCGAGGGTGAGCTGATGGTCGGCGGGGTATCGTCCCATCTGCTCGGGCGGCTGCGCGAGCGGCTGGCCCACGAGGGGCTGATCGCGCCGGCCGCGACCGAGGACCAGCTGTGTCAGGCGATCCACGACCTCAATCAAGGCCTGCGGTACGCGCTGGGCGAGTTCGACGAACCACCATCGTCAGCGGGCAGGTGACAGAGATCCGCGGAGCGGCGGGGCGTCCCACGTACGCAACCGCACGGCGTTGTTGGTGAAGCGGGACCGGTAGGCCGAGGCGCTCAGCCCGAAGTGGGCCCGGAAGCGGCGGGCGAAGTAGTTCTGGTCGGGCCAGCCGACCGACTCGCCGATGCGGGCGATCGGCTCGTCCGTACGCAGCAGCTGGGTCGCCGCCAGCTCGACGCGATGCCGCGCCAGATAGGCGATCGGCGGCAGCCCGGTCGCGGACTTGAACAGCCGGACCAGGTAGCCGGGCGCGAGGTGGAGCGCGTCGGAGAGCTCGGCCAGCGTCCACCGGTGGGCCGGGCGGTCCTCCATCATCCGCATCGCCTCGACGACCGCGGGATGGGTGGCGTGCACGACGCCGGCCAGCACGTCGCCGCCGTCGACGATCACCGCTCGGGCCAGGGCGCTGAGGAACAGCGACAGCCGGCCGATGACGTCGCCGCGGAAGAAGCTCGTCGGCTTGGTCCGCAGGGCGCTGAGCGCGTCCAGGTGGCTGACGCACTCGGCCAGGTCGGCCGGGCCGAGGTGGGCGGTGAGGATGCCGCGGCGCTGACCGGAATAGGGGCCCGACCAGAGCAGGTAACCGAGCAGCGGGTCCTCGCGGGTCCAGGACAGTTCGTGCTGGAGCAGCTCGACCGAGAAGCAGCAGTTGTACATGTCGAGCTGCCGGCAGTCCTCGTACCCGTGCCACACGCCGGGCCGCAGCAGCACCACGTCGCCGACGCGCGTCTCCTGCCGGCCGGCCAGGCTGTGGTGCACGCCGTGACCCGACATCACCAGGGCGACCTCGACGAAGCTGTGGGTGTGGGTGGGGCAGACACCGTCGTGTTGCCAGTGGCCCGCGTAGGCCATGGCGCCGTCCGTCAGATGCATGAGATCGGTTGACGTGTTGACCGGCAACTCCCTCATCGACCGAGTATAGGGCGGTTCCGGAACCGGTCCCAGGTGAAGTTCGTGCTAGTACCGGTCAAGTCTGGGCTAGCTGAGTGTGACCTGAGCCACGCAGGATCGGGAGACGACCGCAATCCCCCCGACATTTTCCGGAAACCGCTTCCACCTTCGCGCCTTCTCAATGAATCGTTTCAGGGAGTCGAGCACATGCCCCACCGCCTCCGGTTCGAGCACCACACCGAAGCCCTCGGCATCGGCACCGCCACGCCCCGGCTGTCGTGGTGGAACGATGAGCCCCAGACCGCGTACGAGCTGGAGATCAGCCGCAACGACGGTCCGGCCGAGACGTTCCGGGTCGAGTCGGACGAGCAGGTGCTGGTCCCGTGGCCGGCGGCGCCGCTGAGATCCCGCGACCGGGTGCGGGTCCGGGTGAAGGTCAACGACAGCTGGAGCGAGTACGCCGAAGCCGAAGCCGGCCTCCTCGAGCCGAGCGACTGGACCGCCCGATTCGTCCAGGGCGACCCGGACGCCGAGGCGCCCATCCTCAGCGCCTCCCTCGACATCCCCTTCTCGATCACCAGGGCGCGGCTGTACGCGACGGCCCACGGCCTCTACATCCCGCACCTGAACGGGCAGCGCGTCGGCGACCACCAGCTCGCCCCCGGCTGGACCGCCTACCAGCACCGCCTGCGCTACCAGACCTTCGACGTCACCGGCCTGGTCCGCACCGGCGCCAACCGCCTCGACATCCAGCTCGGCAACGGCTGGTACCGCGGCCGGCTCGGCTTCCGCGGCCAGCGCGGCCTCTACGGCGACCACCTCGCCCTGCTGGCCCAGCTCGAGGTCACCACCGAGGACGGGCAGACGCACCTGCTCGGCACCGACGGCTCGTGGACCGCGCGGGCGAGCACCGTGACGGCCAACGACCTCTACGACGGCCAGACCACCGACCTCCGCCACCTCGATGCGCCGTCGCAGCCCGTCAGCGTGGTCGACGCCGACCTCAGCCGGCTCGTGGCGCCGGACGGCCCACCCGTACGCATCACCGAGATCGTCAGCGCCAAGGCGATCACGGCGTCACCGAGCGGGAAGACCCTCGTCGACTTCGGGCAGAACGTGGTCGGCCGGGTGCGGCTCAGGGTCCGCGATGGACAAAACGGGCAGGAAATCACCATCCGGCACGCCGAGGTGCTGGAGAACGGCGAGCTCGGCGTACGCCCGCTGCGCACCGCCAAGTGCACCGACACCTGGATCCTGGCCGGCCCGGACGAGGTCACGCTGGAGCCGGAGCTGACCTTCCACGGCTTCCGCTACGCCGAGGTGACCGGTGTTCCTGCCTTGGCGAAGGACGACATCCAGGCCGTCGTGCTGCACTCCGACCTGGAGCGCACCGGGTGGTTCACCAGCAGCCACGACCTGCTCAACCGCTTCCACGAGAACGTCGTATGGGGCATGCGCGGCAACTTCCTGGACGTGCCCACCGACTGCCCGCAACGCGACGAACGGCTCGGCTGGACCGGCGACCTCCAGGTCTTCTCCCCCACCGCCACCTTCCTGTACGACAGCGCCGGCTTCCTCACCAACTGGCTCGCCGACCTGGCCGCCGAGCAGCAGAAGGACGGCTCGGTCCCGTTCGTCATCCCGGACGTGATCCGCGACGCGGGACCGTCGGCCACCGCCTGGGGCGACGCCGCGACCGTGGTGCCGTGGGTGGTCTACCGGGCGCACGGCGACGCCGGCCTGCTCGCCCGCCAGCTGCCGAGCATGCGCGGCTGGGTCGACCGGATGGTCGAGCTGGCCGGCCCGGACCTGCTGTGGCAGGGCGGCTTCCAGTTCGGCGACTGGCTCGACCCGACCGCACCGCCGGCCGACCCGTTCCGGGCCAAGGCCGACCCGGACGTGATCGCCACCGCGCACCTGGCCTATTCGGCCGGCCTGGTCGCGAAGGCCGCGGCGGTGACCGGTGACACGGCGGTCGAGAAGCAGTACGCCGACCTGGCCACCAGGGCCCGCGCGGCGTACGCCCGGGAGTACACGACGGCCGGCGGCCGGGTGCTCTCCGACTCGGCCACCAACTATGCCCTCGCCCTGCACTGGGACCTGCTGCCGGACGACGGGCAGCGCGAACGGGCCGGTCAGCGGCTGGCCGACCTGGTCCGCGCGGCCGGCTACCGGATCAGCACCGGCTTCGTCGGCACGCCGCTGATGACCGACGTGCTCGCCGACGCGGGCGAGCCGGAGCTGGCGTATCGGCTGCTGCTGCAGACCGGCTGCCCGTCCTGGCTCTACGCGGTGACCATGGGCGCCAGCACGGTGTGGGAGCGCTGGGACAGCATGCTGCCCGACGGGAGCATCAACCCGGGCCAGATGACCTCGTTCAACCACTACGCGCTGGGCGCGGTCGCGGACTGGATGCACCGCCGGGTCGCCGGTCTGGCGCCGGGTGACGCGGGCTACCGCACGATCTCGGTACGCCCGTTGCCCGGTCACGCGCTGACGTCGGCGAGCGCCCGGCACCTGACGCCGTACGGCGAGGCCGCCGCCGGATGGGAGCGGGCCGGCGGCCGGCTCACGCTCACCGTCACCGTGCCGGTCGGCAGCCGCGCCACCGTGGAGATCCCCGGCGGCGACACGGTCGAGGTGGCGCACGGCGTACACGAATGGACCGTGGACGACCCGTACGCGCAAGAACCCGAGCTGCCCACCGGCGCGACCATCCGCCGGCTGATGGACCACGAACCGAGCTGGCAGCGCGTGGTCGCCGCGGCGACCGAAGCGGGCGTCGCGGACGGCGAAGCCGCGCTGGCCGACCGCCTCGCGCGCTACCTCGACGCACCCACCACCGACCTGGCGGACGCCGCCACCGGCCGAGGCTTCGTACCCGGCGCAGAAGCGTTCCGCGCCGCCCTGCAAACCCTTCTTGAGAGGTCGAGATGAGATTTCGCACCATGGCCGTCGGGGCGCTGGCCGCCGCGACGATGGCCGCCGGTGGCGCGTGCAGCGCCGGCAGCCTCGGTTCCAACGACGACGGCGGCGAGGGCGGCAAGGTCACGCTGTCCCTGCTGGTGGACAACTCGGAGGACACCGTCCGGGCCGGCGAGCAGCTGGCCAAGGACTTCACCGCCAAGAACCCCGACATCACGGTCAAGGTCGAGACCCGCCCGGCCGGCACCGAGGGCGACAACATCATCAAGACGCGGCTGTCCACCGGGGACATGACCGACGTGTTCATGTACAACTCGGGTTCGCTGTTCCAGGCCATCGCGCCGCAGAAGAACCTGGTCGACGTGACCGACCAGCCGTACGCGGGCCAGCTCGACGAGAACTTCAAGAAGACCGTGTCGGCCGACAACAAGCTCTACGGCGTGCCGTGGGGCACCTTCTCGGCCGGCGGGATCATGTACAACCGGCCGATCTACCAGCGGCTCGGCCTCCAGGTGCCGAAGACCTGGGCCGAGTTCATGGCCAACAACGCCAAGATCAAGGCGGACGGCAAGGCGGCGCCGGTCATCCAGACCTACCAGGAGACGTGGACGTCGCAGCTGTTCATCCTGGGCGACTTCCACAACGTCCTCGCCGCCGAGCCGGACTTCCCGGACAAGTACACGAAGAACCAGGCCAAGTACGCCAGCGACCCGAACGCTTTGCTCGGCTTCCAGCACCTGCAGGAGGTGCACGACGCCGGCTACCTCAACAAGGACTTCGCGTCGGCCAAGCTGGACGACGGCCTGCGGATGGTCGCCAAGGGCGAGGGCGTGCACTACCCGATCCTGTCCGGCACCATCGCCACCATCGTGGCCAACTACAAGGATCAGGCCAAGGACGTCGGCCTGTTCCCCATCCCGGGCAACGACGCGGCCAAGAACGGCCTGACCGTGTGGACGCCCAACGGCCTCTACATCCCGCAGACCACGACCGGCGACAAGCTGGCGGCGGCCAAGAAGTTCCTGGCCTTCGTCGGCAGCCCCGACGGCTGCACCTCGCAGACCACGGCCTCGGCGCCGACCGGGCCGTACGCGGTGACCGGCTGCCAGCTCCCGGCCGACGTGCCGCAGGTGGCCAAGGACATGCAGACGTACATCGACGGGCAGAACACGTCCAGCCTGGCGCTGGAGTTCCTGTCCCCGGTCAAGGGGCCGGCGCTGGAGCAGATCTGCGTCGAGGTGGGCTCCGGCATCCGTAAGGCGCCGGCCGGCGCGGCCCTCTACGACGAGGATGTGAAGAAGCAGGCCCAACAGCTCGGGCTGGAAGGCTGGTAGCAGTGGCGACGTCCACCGCCGCCGGCCGCACGGAGGGCCGGGTCGCGAAGCGCGGTCCGGCCCCCTCCGCGGGACGACGACAAAGCCCCTACCCCTACTGGTTCTACGCGCCCGCGGCCGCCATCTACGGGATCCTGTTCCTGGTCCCGACCGTGCTGGCGCTCTATTTCAGCCTGACCCGCTGGAGCCTGTTCTCCAACGAGTTCATCGGCTTCGACAACTACGCGCTGTTCTTCCGGGAGCCGGCGCTGTTCTCGGGCCTGTGGCACACGCTGGTCTACGCCGTGGTCACCTCGGGCCTCAAGGTGGTCCTCGGCATGGCGCTGGCCATCCTGCTGACCTCGCAGATCATCGCCCGCGGCTACCTGCGCTCGGTGGTGTTCTTCCCGACCCTGGTCAGCACCATCGGGGTCGGCCTGACGTTCACGATCCTGATGAACCCCGAGCGCGGCCTGATCAACCAGGCCCTGGGCAAGGTCGGGATCGACGGCCCGGGCTGGCTGACCGATCCCAGCTACGCGCTGCTGTCGGTGGCCCTGGTCGACGTGTGGAAGGGCGTCGGGCTGGCCACGCTCATCTACATCGCCGGCATCGTGTCGATCCCGCAGGAGTACTTCGAGGCGGCCCGGGTCGACGGCGCCGGCGCCTGGCAGAACTTCCGCAAGATCATCTTGCCGCTGGCCCGCCCGGCCACGGTCACCGTCATCATCCTGTCGCTGATCGGCGGGCTGCGATCGTTCGACCTGATCTGGGCGATGACCCGGGGCGGCCCCGGCTTCACCTCGGACGTCATCGCGTCGGTGATCTACAAGCAGTACCAGGCCGGCTTCTACGGCCTGTCCACCGCGGGCAACGTCGTGCTGTTCATCGTGGTGACGGCGATCGTCTTCCCGCTCTGGCGTTTCCTGAACCGGAAGGAGGTGGAGATGTGACCCGGCCCCGCTGGTTTCTCAGCGCCTTCGCGATCCTGGCGTCGGTCGTGGTGTTCCTCGTACCCTTCGCCTTCATCCTGCTCACGTCCTTCATGGACCGTACGCAGGCGTCCGAGCTCACCTTCGCCTGGCCGCGCAACTTCCAGTTCCTCGATAACCTCCAGGCGGTCATCGAGGCGCGCGACTACCTGCTGATCATCGCGTTCATCAACAGCACGATCCTCACGGTGGCCAGCGTGACCATCATGGTGGTGCTGTCGGCGATGGTGGCGTGGACCCTGCAACGCCGCTCGAGCCGCTGGAGCGCGCTGGTCAACGGCCTCGTCCTGGCCGGCTTGATCATGCCGCCGGCGGTCGTGCCGACGATCTGGGTGCTGCAACGGCTCGGGCTGTTCCGCACGATGCCCGGCCTGATCCTGGTCGAGGTGGCGTTCGGGCTCAGCTTCTGCATCCTGCTGTTCCGCGCGTTCATCTCGACGATCCCCCGCGAACTGGACGAGGCCGCGATCATCGACGGCGCCACCCCGCTGCGGCTCTTCTTCCGGGTGATCTTCCCGCTGCTCCGCCCGGTCGCCATCACCGCGATCCTGGTGCAGTCGGTGAACGTCTTCAACGACTTCGTGAACCCGCTGTACTTCCTGCCCGGCGAACAGAACGCCACGGTCCAGCTGACCCTCTACAACTTCTACAGCCAGTTCAACACCCAGTACAACCTGCTCTTCACCGACATCCTGCTGGTCACCATCCCGCCGCTGATCATGTTCCTGTTCTTCAACCGCCAGATCGTCGCCGGCATGACCTCCGGAGCCGTCAAGGGCTAGCGCGCTCGATTCCCCCGACCACTCCGCCGCGCTCCCGTGCCGCCGCGCTCCCGTGCCGCCGCGCCCCCGAGCCGCCGCGCTCGGGGCCACCGCGCTCGGGGCCACCGCGCTCGGGGCCACCGCGCTCGGGGCCACCGCGCTCGGGGCCACCGCGCTCGGGGCCACCGCGCTCGGGGCCACCGCGC
>NZ_JBFBGU010000018.1:0-42135 GCF_040684855.1 Actinoplanes sp. NPDC089786 | reverse complement strand
CTCGGGGGCGCCGCTCTCGGAGCCGCGCGGCCCACTGCGCGGTTGCCGCCCCGCGCGGTCCATCACCCCGGGCACGTCATTCACAGCCCCTTTGCTCTGAGCGCGTATAGGCAACACTTCGATGGTGGCGGTATCCGGATGTCGCCGGTATCCGAGTGTTGCCTATACGCGCTCAGAGCAAGGGGCTCGCCGTCGGGTGTTGCCTATACGCGCTCAGAGCAAAGGGCTCGCCGTCGGAAGTGCCTCCACGCGCTCTCGGCGAGGGCCGGGGTTTGGCGCGGAGCGCCGGAGGGTTGACCACGCACGCGGAATGAAGGTCGCGCGGCTCTGTTTTGGACGCGCCAGCGGCCAGGAGCCGGGTGACCGGCCTCGGCGGGAGCGACGGTCAGCACCACCCACCCAGCAACGACATCAAGCTTTTGATCTGGATCTACGTTGAGGCGAAAAGAGGGCCTCGGCGGGAGCTGCGGTCTGAAGCACCCACCCAGGTGCGACATCGAGATCTTGATCTTGATTTAACGGGTCAGGAGGGCTCGGAGGGCGACGTCGACCGAGGCCTGGAGGTCTTCGGTGGTGGCGCCGGCTGCGGCGTGGACGGCGTGGCCCTCGCTGAGCGCCATCACGAAGCGGGCCAGGGAGCGGGGGTCCATGCCGGGTGGGAGGTCGCCTTCGGACGCCGCGCGGGTCAGGCGTTGCTCGAGGGCCGACTCGGTGGCGGCGCGGCCGGCGGCCAGGATCTCGGAGACGGGGGCGTTCTCGGGTGAGCAGGCCAGGCCGCCCTGGACGGAGAGGCAGCCGGGGGGCTGGTCGCCGGCGGTGAGGCCGTCGGCGCTGGTGCGGAGGAAGGCTTCGATCGCGGCGTACGCGGTGGGCCGGTCGAGGGCGGCGCGGGCGGTGGCCAGCTTGGTGTCGTGGTAGCGGGCGAAGGCGCGCCGGAACAGTTCCCGCTTGCTGCCGAAGGTGGCGTACAGGCTGGGCCGGTTGATGCCCATGGCGCTGGTCAGGGCGCTCAGGGAGGCGCCCTCGTAGCCGTGCCGCCAGAAGACCACGGCGGCGCGGTCGAGGACCGTCTCCTCGTCGAAGGTCCGCGGACGGCCGGTGGTTGTGGTCATGCGGCCATCCTACCGCTCGGTACAAAAGGTGACCCGGGCCACCAACCGAGCGGTACAAAAGCTGTTACGGTTGGCCCAACCGAGCGGTACAAAGGAGACAGGCATGACCGTCACACTGATCACCGGCGCGAACAAGGGCATCGGGTACGAGACCGCGAAGCAGCTTCTCGAGCTGGGCCACACCGTGTACGTCGGCGCGCGGGACGCCGAGCGGGGCGAGAAGGCCGCGGCGGAGCTGGGCGCCCGGTTCGTGCGGCTCGACGTGACCGACGACGCGTCGGTGAACGACGCGCTGGCCGCCGTCGGGGCGGCCGAGGGACGGCTCGACGTGCTGGTGCACAACGCCGGCATCCTCGCCGACGGGGTGGTCGACGGGCCGGCCGCCCTCCGCGCGTTCGACACCAACGCGGTGGGGATCGTGCGGGTCACCGAGGCCGCGCTGCCCCTGCTGCGGAAGTCGTCCAACCCGACGGTGGTCACCGTGTCGAGCAGCATGGGGTCGTTCTGGGCGGTGAACAACCCCGAACGGCCGGAGTACGGCATGCCGCTCGCGCTCTACGCGGCGTCCAAGGCGGCGGCCACCATGCTCACCGTCCAGTACGCCAAGTCCCAGCCGGGCATCAAGTTCAACGCGCTCGAACCCGGCACCACGGCCACCGACATGACCGCGGCCTTCGGCATCGGACGCGCCCCGGCGGACAGCGCCGCGGTCGTCGTACGCCTGGCCACCCTCGGCCCGGACGGCCCGACCGGCACCTTCTCGGACGAGCACGGGCCGCTGGGCTGGTAGGCGCTGTGGTTCCTCGCGTCCGCCCGGGAGGAGCGGGGCTCACTCTCCCGCACGGTGAACGACCTCAAGATCCTCGGCTGATCGGGTGACCAGGGGCGGTCGTGGTTCGCGGCCGCGCCTCCATCGCCGGTACAGCAGGTACCCGATCACGATGGTCACGATCGGCGCGCCCGGGAACTTCACGTAGCGCACCAGCCCGCCACCGTCCGGCAGCACCAGGAACGCGGCCACCGCGGTCACCACCATGACGAGGTCGGTGCGTACGGTCGTGACCGCCAGCAGGATCAGCGGGAACATCACGTACCAGGGGTGGAACGACGGCGCCAGCGCGATCATCGCGGCGCTGGCCAGAGCCGCCCCCCGCAACGCGGCCCGGACCGGCTCGTCCGCGACCAGCGCCCGCACCCACAACCAGAGCACGGCGCCGGCCAACAGCACGATCGCGATGGCGCGTACGGCGGGCACGGCGTCGAAGCCGGGCCAGAAGAGCCGGCCCAGGTACGTGGTCGTCATGCCGACCGCCGTCGGTGGCGACGTGAACTGGATCAGATCCTGGGTGTGCGTCATGCCCGCCATCCAGCCCAGCCCCAGCCCGCTGGCCGCGGTCACGCCGCCCATGGTCGCCACGGTCACCCCGCCGACCAGCGCGAGCGCCCGGGCGGCGGGCCAGAACCGCAGCGGCCGGGGCACCGCGAGCAACGCCACGAACGGCACCACCACGATCGCCGTCGCCTTGACCGCGACGGCCAGCCCCAGCAGCACCCCGGCGCCGACCACGACCCGCACCGCGGCGCCGCCCCGAGCCCTGCCCCGGCCCGCACCGCCGCGACCCGCACCGCCGTCCCGCTCAGCCGCCGACACCGACGCATTGCCGCTGCTCAGCGCCATGTTCAAGATCGAAATCCTCGCGCGCGGGCCGCCACCTCCCCCACCCCTGTGGGTGGGCGGCAATGTAGCGCTCGGCTGTGACAGTTCGGCTCGGTTGTCCACAGGGGCGCCGGCCGCGACCGCGTCCACAGGCGGGCGGCCGATCACGAGCAGCGCCATCGCCCCGGCGACCGCGGCGATCATCAGCGTGTCGTTGTGCGGTCCGCCGACCAGATGCGCCCCGATCAGCGGCCCGGCCATGGCCACCCACAGCGCCCGCTCGGCCGGCACCCCGCAGCGCCGGGCCAGCGGCAGCAGCGCGGCCATGATCGCCACCAGGCCGGCCACGGCGAGCAGGCGCAGCAGCACGATCACCCCGGCCAGGCTTCCGCCCAGCAGCACCGCGGCCGCCGTGGCCAGCACGAACAGCGGACCGTAGGGCGCGGGCGTGTCCCGCCAGATCGGGGACACCGCTTCCACCCACGGGCACGGCAACGTGTCGACGCCGAACCGGTAGGGGCTCAGTCCGTTGACGTAGAGGTGACCCTGACAGGCGTACGAGAACACGTCGCGGCTGCCCATCGGCGGCACCACCAGGAACGGGGCCGCCCACAGCAGGATCGTCCCGACCGCCCAGCGGACCGACGGCACCCGGTCGCGCAGCCGCCACCAGGCCCAGGCCAGGCCCGCGGTGCCGAGCAGCCAGGTGGCCAGTACGACCGGCCCGTACGGCGCGGTGGCCACGGTGACCGGGGTGGACTGGACGTTGCCGCCGGGGTGCGCGCCGCCGAGCACCCCGGCCAGCGCGAGCAGGCCCGCGGCGCCGAAGCCGGTCCAGCGGATCGTCCCGGTTCGGAGCGGGGCATCCATCGGCGAAGGTTAACCGCGCTGGTCAAACGCCCGGGTGTGCGAAGGGTGAACCGCTGGGGAAGGGCAAGTACCCTGGGCACGCGCATGACGAGCGGTTCCGCAGCGAGGTCAACCGGGCCCGGCCGATCACGCCCGGGTTATAAGTCGGCAACAGCCGGATTTCTCGGTGATCAGTGGTGAAGATGCCACCATGTCCGTTCGATCTCGCCTGTTCATCATGCTCGCCGCCGTCCTGCTGACCAGTGCCGCCGCCACGCCGACCCGGGCCGCGCCGGTGGCCGGCGCGCCGAAGGACAAGGGCGCGGTGCTCGCGGCCTGGACGCAGACCTCCACGGCCAGCTACGCCAGGTGGCTCCTCGCGCGGGAGAACCGGGGCGCCTGGAAGACGTACGACTTCGACTGGGCCACCGACGGCTGCACCGGCGGCCCCGACCAGCCCTTCGGCTACGACTTCCGGCTCGCCTGCTACCGGCACGACTTCGGCTACCGCAACTACGGCGAGGCCGGCACCTTCCGGAGGAACAAGAAGCGGCTCGACCTCGCGTTCCGCGGCGACCTCGGCCGCGTCTGTGGCCGGCGGCCGCTCTGCCTGGTGCTGGCCAACACCTACTACACCGCGGCCGTGAGGTTCGGCCACGCCTGAGGTACGCCCATGATCGACTGGAGCAGGTCGGGGATCTCGAAGACGGCGCGGTTGCCGATCCGGCCGACGGCGACGCGGTAGGCGTCCATGTTGTCCACCACCTCGGCCACCCCCTCCGGGATGTCGCGGTAGGACTCCAGCACCACCCCGACGTTGTTCTCCTGGACCCACTCGGTGTTGTAGCGCTCCTGGTGCATGGTCCAGGCGTTGCGGACGACGATGACCGGCAGGCCCTGGCTGATCGCCTCGCTGATGCTGCCCGGCCCGGGCTTGCCGATGAAGTAGTCGCACAACCGCATGTAGCGGCGCATCTCCGAGGTGAACCCGAGGACGACCCGCGGCGCCGACGAATCCATGGCCCGGATGTCATCGGCGAGACCGGAGTTGTGCCCGCAGACGAAGATCAGCTGGGTGTCGGCCAGGCGCTTGGCGATCACCCGCATCTGCTTGGAGCCGTGCCCGCCGTACATCACCATGCCGGTCGGCCGGTCCGGATCGAGGCCCAGCTCGGCCATCGCGGCGGCCCGGTCGACCTGATGGTCCAGGTAGAAGTCGGGGTGGATGACCATCCCCGAGGTGCGGTGCACCCGGGCCGGATCGCAGCCGGCGGCCCGCGCCTGGAGCGCCGCCCGCGGCGTGCCGCAGATCCAGTGCTGGGGCTGGCGCGGCTCGATCCAGTAGCGCGGCGGCAGGTCGGCGAAGTCGGTCAGCACGGTCACGTACGGCGTGTCCGGCCTGGAGCGCTGCAACGAGTCGAACATCTGCCGGTTGAAGTGGGGCGCCACCGAGACCACCAGGTCGGGGCGGCTGGCGTCCCAGTGCGCCTGCATCCGCTTCACCACCGCCCGGTGTCCCATCCGGAGCGCCGCCTGCAGCACGTGGCGCTCGCGGATCAGACCGAGGGTCCAGCCGCGTTCCAGGCGCAGGTTGTAGTACTCCTCGGGCCGCTTCGTGGTGATCCGGCGGACGACATCCTGGGGATCGAGGATGTCGACCAGGTCGACGAGGCGCACCCGCCAGGGCCGTCCCTGTTCCCGGATGGCCACGTCGAGAGCCACGGCGGCGGCGCGATGGCCACCACCGGCCTTGATGTAGACGACATCGATCGTCTTCGTTCGCACGGTCGTCGCGGTCAGCAATCGATTAACCCTTTGGGCGGAACGGGCCGGCCTTTGACCGCAGGTCTTACCGGGCGGGGACAGGTCCCCGCCACCATTCCGGCGATGTTGTATCCAGACGTTCGCCCGGTCGCTACGAGGTGGCCGCCAGGAGACGCTCAGCCAACGCGCGGGCGGCCGAGCGCAGCTCCGGGCCCCCTTCGATGCGGAACGCCGCGGGCACCACGGCCAGCTGCTCGGCGTACCAATGGGGGTTGCTCGTCGTCCCGGTGAGGCGGCAGGTGGTGGCGGTGACCGGCACGACGCGGCCCAGCACGCGCGGCAGCCAGGCGAGCCGTTCCGCGGGCGCCTCGATGAGCACCTCGGCGGTGAACTCCCAGCCGGTCGCGAGGTGGTCCTCCAGGTCGGCGACCGGGTCGAGGCCGGCCGGGGGGACGAAGGTCTCGGCGCCGGGTTCGACGTGCGAGATGCGGTCCATCCGGTACGCGCGACGCGCGCCGGCGCCGTGCGACCAGCAGAGCAGATACCACCGCCCGTGCCGCACCACGACCGCCCACGGGTCGACCTCGGCGGTCCACTCGGTACCGGCCTCGGTGCGGTAGCCGGCCCGGACCCGGCGGCGCCCGGAGACCGCCTGCACGAGCGCGGTGGCGATGGCCGGGTCGGGCCGGGCGGCGCCGCGGTCCGGGGCGGGCGCGGCGGTCCGGCGTACCGCCTCGGCCTGGGCCGCGACCGGCTCCGGGAGCGCGCGCATGATCTTGGCGAGCGCGCTGCCCACCGGGTCGGTGGTGTCGCTCGCGTCGTGGTGGCCGTCGAGCACGGACATGACCAGCCCGAGCGCCTCGGTGGCGCTGAACATCAGCGGCGGCAGGCGCAGGCCACGGCCCAGCCGGTAGCCGCCGTACGGGCCGCGGACCGACTCGACCGGAATGCCGGCCTCGCGGAGGATCTCGGCGTAGCGCCGGGCCGCCCGCTCGGTGACGCCCAGCTTCTCGCCCAGCCGCTCGGCCGTGATGCCGGGGCTGCTCTGGATCAGCTCGAGCGCGAGCAACGCGCGCGCGGCCGGACTCGCCTTTTCCAAACCGGAAGCCTTTCGTCCGGAACCGACCCTAGCATCGCCTCATGACCGACAAGATCGTCGTGGAAGAGCTGTCCCCGGAGGCGACCGAGACCGAGGCGCTGCTGTTCGCGCTGGAGCGGTCGCGCATGCAGTTCGCCTGGAAGACCGGCGGGCTGGACGCGGCCGGGCTGAGCCGGACGCATCCGTCGTCGACCATGACCCTGGGCGGGCTGATCAAGCACCTGGCGCTGATCGAGGACTACTACACGTCCAAGTGGATCACCGGCGAGCCGATGGGCGCGCCCTGGGACCGGGCCGACTTCGACGCCGACCCGGACTGGGAGTGGCGGACCGGCGCCACGGATCGGCCGGACGAGCTGTACGCGCTGTGGTTCGGCGCGGTCGGGCGTGCCCGGAAGGCGATGTCCTCGATCCGGCCCGAACAGCCGTCGATCAAGGGGCCGAACTTCCGGCGGCTGCTGGTCGATCTTCACGACGAGTACGCTCGGCACGTCGGTCACGCCGACCTGCTGCGGGAGGCGATCGACGGGCTGACCGGAGAGGACCCGCCGCGGTGACTTCGCTCAAGGAACCGTTCACCGCCGAGCAGATCACGGTCGTGCCGGCCAACCAGGCGACGTGGGCCGACATCGACGCGGTGTTCGGGGCGTCCGACGCCGGCCGCTGCCACTGCCAGCGCTACAAGGTGATGGGTTGGATCTGGCGCGACTCCACCCAGGAGGAACGCACGGCGTCGCTGCGCGCGCAGACCGGCTGCGACCGGCCGGAGGCCACCACGACGAGCGGGCTGGTCGCCTACGTCGACGACGAGCCGGCGGGCTGGGTCGCGGTCGAGCCGCGCACCGCGTACCCGAAATATCGCTCCTCGCGGGTCGTCTGGGCCGGCCGCGCCGAGGACAAGGACGACCACGACGTCTGGGTGGTCTCGTGCATGGTGGTGCGTAAGGGCTTCCGCGGGCGCGGGCTCACCTACCACCTGGCCGAGGCGACCATCGGGTACGCCCGGGAGCGCGGCGCCCGTGCGCTGGAGGCGTACCCGATGAACACCGAGCCCGGGAAGACCATCACCTGGGGCGAACTGTCCGTCGGCCCGCTCCAGGCGTTCCAGGAAGCGGGTTTCCAGGAGCTGACCCACCCCACCCCGCGCCGCCACGTCATGCGCATCGACTTCTGATCAGTGGTAGCCCGGCCCGGCATCCGCCGCCGGAATACCGCTCTGCGCGACCACTGTCAGTCGACGATCTTGGTGCCCTCGAACGTGCCGATCTCCTCGTTGTAGAGCTCGATGCCGACGCCGTTGGGGTCGCGGACGTAGAGGCTGTCCTCCACGCCGCGGTCCGGGCCCAGGTATTCGATGCCGGCCGCGTCGAACCGGGCCCGGGCCGCGGCGAACTGCTCGGGGCTCACCGACAATGCGATGTGCTGCACGCCGCCGACGGTCTCCTGGAAGGCCGGGTGGTCGTGGCCGGGGAAGTCGAAGAAGCCGAGCAGGTTGCGGTTGCCCAGGTCGAAGAAGAAATGGCTGGAACCCTGGTAGTCGCGGTTCTCCACCAGCTCGACCAGCGGGAAGCCGATCACCTCCTGGTAGAACCGGATCGTCGCCTCGACGTCGGAGCAGATCAGCGCCGCGTGATGAAGACCGCGGCCGGTGGTGGCCGGTCGCAGCTCCTTGGGCAGCAGGTACTTGTCACGCAACTCGGTGCGGCGGGCGCGGACCGCCTCCAGGTCGGCGCCTTCCGGCTGCGGCATGGTGTCCCCCTCAGTGGTAGCTCAGCCCATATCCGTACGGGTAGAGCGAAGGTATCGCGACCGGAAGCTTCCCCACCGGATCCACCTCGCCGAACAGCACCCGGGTCAGCGACTCCAGCGAGGCCGCGGTGTAGCCATAGCTCGCCAGATAGGCCTTCACCTCAGGGAAGAGCGCGATGTCGTACGGGTTCCGCACGGCCGCCACCACCACCGGCTTTCCGGTGGCCAGCAGGGCGCGGACCAGCGACTGCTGCGCGGCGTTGGCGTTCATCGTGCTGACCACGATCAGGTCCTGGTTCTGCGCTGCGGCCACGGCCGCGTCGATCGAGGCCTGGGTCGGGTTCGCGCCGGTTTCGCGTACGGTCACCGCGGAACCGCGCCGGCCGATCGCCGCGCCCAGCGTGCTGGTGGTGGTCACGCCCCAGCCGGTCACGAGCACCTTGCCCGCGTCGGCCACGGGCAGGCCGTCCTTCTTGACCATGGTGATCGTCTGGTCGGTGATCTGCTGCTCGGCGGCCTTGTGACCGGCCGACCCGACCACCCGCTCGGCCCGGGCCGGGTCGACGAACGGCCGCCACAGGCCGCGCTTCAGCTTCAGCGTGAGGATCCGGGCGACCGACTCGTCGAGACGCTTCCGCGAGATCTCCCCGCTGTTCACGGCGTTCAGCACGGCGCCGAACGCGGTGTCCATCTGCGGGGCGAGCACCAGCTGGTCGGCGCCGGCCTGGAACGCCCGCACCGGCGCCACGGCCGGCGGGTAGTCGGCGGTCGCCCCGCCCATGTCCAGGGCGTCGGTGACGATCAGCCCGTCGTACCCCAGGTCTTCCCGGAGAAGCCCGGTGAGGATGGGACGGGACATGGTGGCCGGGGCGCCGCTCGGGTCGACCGACCTGAGCACCACGTGCGCCGTCATGATCGTGTCGACGCCCCGGCGGATGGCCGTGCGGAACGGCGGCAGGTCGATCGCGTCCAGCTGGGCCCGGGTGTGTGTGACCTCCGGAAGGCCGAAGTGGCTGTCGACGGCCGTGTCACCGTGGCCCGGGAAGTGCTTGGCGACGGTCGCCACCCCGCCCGCGTGGTAGCCGTCGACCTGGGCGCCGACCATGCTCGAGACCAGGCCCGCGTCGGCGCCGGCCGAGCGTACGCCGATCACCGGGTTGGCGGGGTTGACGTTGACGTCGGCGACCGGCGCGTAGTCCTGGTTGATGCCCACGGAGGCCAGCTCGGCCCCGATGACCCGGGCCGACTTCCGCGCGGCGGCGGTCGACCGGGCCGCGCCGAGCGCCATGTTGCCCGGCATCGCGGTGGCCGGCGCGGTGAGCCGATAGACGACCGCGCCGCCTTCCTGATCGGTCGAGATCAACAGCGGGATGGGTACGCGGCGGCGCAGCGCGGCCCGCTGCAGCCCGTTGGAGAGCGTGGCGATCTGACGCGGATTCTGCACGTTGTCGGGCCCGCGCCGCGCGTCGAAGTAGATGACGCCACCCGGCTGATACTTGGCGACCACCTGCGCCGGCGTGTCGACACCGTAGAGCGCCTGATTGCGGGCGGCCACCGCGGGCGTGACACTCTCGGCGTCCGGCCCGTAGACCTCGACCACGAAGAGCTGGCCGACCTTCTCCCGCACGGTCATGTGCCGCAGCATCGCCCGCACCACGGCCGACACCCCGTCAGTCGCCTGCGCAACCCCCGGCGGCGCCAGCAGAGCAACGATCGCGACCAGGGCCACTCCGGCGCGCGCAGACCACCGAGAACGCATTGTCGACCTCCCCGTACAGGCATCGATCTGCCTGACTCTATGCCCACTCGCCGGCCGCCGTCCTGACCGCCGCCCTCGACTCCGGCGGCGCCCTCCCCAAATGAGGGGGTTTCCCGCCGAAGGGGAATCTCGGCGCCAGGGACGTCCGTACGGTTGATTTGTGATCCACAGACGCGTGGTGGTGTCCGGCGACGTGCAGGGTGTCTTCTTCCGCGACACGTGCCGCCGGGAAGCCGTGCGCGCGGGCGTCACCGGGTGGGTGCGCAACCTGGACGACGGCACGGTCGAGGCGGTCTTCGAGGGGTCGCCCGAGGCGGTGCAGCTGCTGCTGAGCTGGGCGCACCGCGGGCCGCTGCGGGCGACCGTGACCGGCGTCGAGGTCAGCGACGGGCCGGTCGAAGGCTGCGAGGGGTACGAGATCCGCTAGGCCACGCGCGTGATCGCTCCTGGGGGCGGCGCGGGGACGGCGTCGGGGTGCAGGATCGCGGCGATCGCGTCCACGCCGTCGATCAGGCGCGGGCCCGGGCGTACGACCAGGCCGTCGCCGTCGATCGCCCACACCTGAGCGCCCGGGAAGTGCGGGACGACGAGCTTCGCCTGTTGCGCGGCGCCATCGAGGTGGAAACCACAGGGCGTGACGATGACGTACTGCGGGTCGGTCGCGGCGAGGGCGGCCCAGGTCGTTTCCGCGGAGCGTACCCCCGGATTTGCCCCCACCGCCTCACCTCCCGCCGCGCTGACCAGGTCGGGCACCCAGTGGCCGGCGGAGAACGGCGGGTCCACCCACTCGACCAGCGCCACCCGCGGCCGCTCACGGCCCGCGACGGTGGCGGAGATCTTGGCGAGCCGCTCACGCAGGGTGCGCACCAGGCTTTCCGATCGCCCGGGTACGCCGGCCCGCGCGCCGACCTCGACGATGGTGCCGAGGACGTCGTCGAGCGTGTACGGATCGAGCGACAGCACGTCGGACCGGCAGCCGAGGTGGCCGAGCGCGTCCTCGACCTGCCCGGACGGAAGGGCACAGACCCGGCACAGGTCCTGCGTGAGGATCAGCTCGGGATCGAGCCCGGCGAGCGCCCCGGCCCGCAGCGTGTAGAGGTCTTCACCGGCCGCCATCCGCTCCTTGACGTAGTCGTCGATCTCGCCCGGCGTCAGTCCCGACGTGTCCCGCCCACCCACGACGACGGCTTTGTCGCGCCGGGCCTCCGCCGGCTCGTCGCACTCGAAGGTCACGCCGACCAGGTCGTCACCCAGGCCGAGGGCGTAGACGATCTCGGTGGCCGACGGCAGCAGCGAGACGATGCGCATGCCTCGAGCCTATGACGGCCGCCCGGCCGGCTCCGGCGTGGCCGCCGGCCGCGACTCGGTCTCTCAGCTCCATCGGTCCTATGGTCGTCAGCGTGACCCCCGAAGTCGAACACCTTCACGCGACCCTCGAGAGCCTGCGGGCCGGCGTGCTGAGGAAGCTGGCCGGGCTGACCGAGGAGGACGCCCGCCGCAGCACGGTCGGCTCGGGCACCAACGTGGCCGGCCTGGTACAACACCTGACGTTCGCCGAGTCGGCCTGGTTCGGCACACCCGCCCGCGGCCGGCGCTCGATGACGGTCGACCCGTCGGTGTCGCTGAGCGAGCTGCGCGCCGACTACCGGGCGGCCTGCGCGGCCACCAACGCGATCATCGAGGCGGCCGCCGGCGGCGACACGCCGGTGACCAGCAAGGGCAGGCCCGGCACCCTGCGCACGGCCCTGCTCGCGGTCATCGCCGAGACGGCCCGCCACGCCGGCCACGCCGACATCATCCGCGAACAGATCGACGGCGCGACCGGCCGTTGATCGCTGCTCCGGGGGTGGGGAACCCGTGTCACGATGGGGTCATGACCGAGGAGCCCGCTGTCGAGGTTGACGGCGCCGAATACCGCGCCACGAAGTTCGGGGCGCTTCCGCCGCGGGTGCACCCGGATGACGCGGTAGCCCTGACCGAGACGGATGTGCCACGGGTACGGCCCGACGACGGGGCCGGCGGCGAAGACCAGTGGATGCTGCGCAACGCCGCCGGCTGAGTCCCGTGGCCGGGTGGCCGGACGGGCCCTGACGTCAGGGCGAGATCATGATCGCGGCCGACGGGCAGACGGCGGCCGCGTCGCGTACCGCATCGGTCTGGTCCTCGGCCGGGGTCGCCGCCAGCAGAAGGACCACGCCGTCTTCCTCGCGCTGGTCGAAGACCTCCGGCGCGAGCATCACACACTGGCCCGCGCCGCAGCATTTCTCCTGGTCAACCGTCACCTTCACCATGTGACCGGCAGCTCCTGCAACCCGCCGACGATCAGGCCCTCCTTGCGGCGCAGCTCGCTCGGCGGCACCGCCAGCTCCAGCGTCGGCACGCGGTCGGTGAGCACGGTCAGCACCGACTGGAGCTCCACCCGCGCGAGCGCCTGGCCGAGGCACGCGTGCAGCCCGGCGCCGAACGCGAGATGCGGGTTGGGCTTGCGGTCGAGCACCACCTCGTCGGCGTCGGCGAACGCACGGGCGTCCCGGTTCGCGGCGGCCATCGAGTTGATCACCGTGCTGCCGGCCGGGATCTTCTGACCGCTGACCTCGATGTCCTCGGAGATGTAGCGCGGAATGCCGAAGCCCGGGTTGGGGTCGGCCCGCAGCGACTCCTCGACCGCGGACGGGACCAGCGTGGGGTCTTCGACCAGGCGCGCGTAGTGCCGCCGGTCGGCCAGCAGCACGGCCATCATCTTGCCGATCATGCTGGCGGTGGTCTCGTGCCCGGCCACCAGCAGGCCCTGGCCGGTGCCGATCAGCTCGGCCTCACTCAGCCGGCCGTCCTCGCTGTCGACCACCGCGGCCAGCTCGCTGAGCAGGTCATCGCCGGGGTGGGCGCGCTTGGACCGGACATGCGCGGCCATGAACTGGTGGAACTCGACCGCGGCGGTGTACAGCTCCTCCTCGGTGTAGCGGTTCAGGTTGAGCATGGCGTCGGACCAGTGCGCGAACCGGACCCGTTCCTCGGCCGGCACCCCGAGCAGCTCGCAGATCACGAACACCGGCAGCGGGAAGCCGAGCGCGGCGTTCAGGTCGGTGGGCCGCTCGCCGGCCAGCATGTCGTCGATCAGGCGGTGGGCGATCTCCTCGATGCGGGGGCGCATCGCGTTGACCCGCCTGGCCGTGAAGGTGCGGCCCATCATCCGCCGCCAGCGCAGATGCCCGTCGCCCTCCATCATCTGGGCGATCGGGCTGTCCTCGTTGAACAGGCCACCGGAGTCGGACGCGGTCAGCCGCGCGGCGTCCGGCGCGGTCAGGCGGCGGGTGAACCGGGGGTCGGCGAGCATCGCCTTGACGTCGTCGTAGCCGGTCAGCAGCAGCGCCTCGTCGCCGCTGACCAGGCGTACCCGGGAGACCGGGCAACCGCGGCGTTCCACCAGCTCAGGCGGGTGCCGCAGCGCGTCCTCCTGCGTGAATGGATAGGTGGGGACTTCCTCAGCAGTAGTCACGTTCCATGATGGACACCACACGGAGCGTTTTGTCCCGCCGCCTGTCCTAGATCTGACCCGGCTATTCTCGCGCCATGTTCCTGATCACCGGCGCGATGGCCGCGGGCAAGTCCACTGTGGCTTCCCTGCTGGCCGCGCGGCTGCCGAAGGCGGCCCACGTCCGGGGCGACGCCTTCCGCCGCATGATCGTCTCGGGCCGCCCCGCCTCGGCCGACCCCGCGTTGCTCTCCCTGCGCTACCGGCTCGCCGCGATGACCGCCGACGAGTACGCGCGGGCGGGCTACACCCCGGTCGTCCAGGACGTGATCCTCGGCCCCGACCTGGCCGACGTGGTCGCCATGATCACCACGCGCCCCTTGCATGTCGTCGTACTGGCGCCGAGCGTGTCGGTGCTGGCTGCCCGCGAGGCCCTCAGAGCCAAGCAGGGGTACGGAGAATGGACGCCCGCCGAGCTCGACCGCTCGCTGCGGGAGGACACGCCACGCCTGGGGCTCTGGCTCGACACCTCGGACCAGACGCCGGACGAAACGGTCGACACCCTGCTGGCGAACCTGCCGGCCGCCCGGGTGACGTGCTAGATCACCAGGTCGCCGTCTACCGGCCCCTGCTCGAACCCATGGGCCTCACCCACCCGCAATACCTGGTGATGCTCGCCCTGTGGCAACACGCGCCCCTGTCCGTACGCCGCCTCAGCGAACTTCTCCAACTCGACCCCGGCACCCTGTCGCCCCTGCTCAAGCGCCTGGAAGCAATCGGCTACCTGCGCCGCGAACGCGACCCGGCCGACGAACGCAGCCTGGCCATCACCCTCACCACCGAGGGCCGCTCCCTCCGCAGCAAGGCCGAGAAGATCCCGCCCGCCGTCGTCGAACGCCTCGGCCTCCCCCTCGCCGACCTGCAAAGCCTGCACGCCGCCCTGACCCGGGTGATCGCCGCCGCTGTCACATAGCCGGGCTTGGGCTCGTCCCGATGGCATGAAACTCTCTCTCGCGGCCAAGCGCGTGGTCGCAGCCCTGCTCGCCGTGGTGGCCGCCGTCGTGGGCGTGTGGGCCGCGGCGTTCCCGGCGTCCTTCTATGCCGACTTCCCGCTGCCGGGGCGCCACTGGGTGTCGACGCTGGGGGCGTACAACGAGCATCTGACTCGGGATGTGGGCGGGCTCTATCTAGGGTTGCTGGTGCTGACGGTGTGGGCGGTTCGTCGGCCGTCGGTGGCGGGGATGTCGGTCACGGGCGGGGCTTGGCTGGTCTTCGATGCGCAGCATCTGCTGTGGCACTCGCTGCACTTGGGGGCGTTTTCGATGGTTGACAAGGTGGGCAATGTGGTCAGCCTTGTCGGGGTTCTGGTGCTGTCGGTGCTTCTGCTGGTTCCGGCGCGTGAGAAGGCGCCGACGTCACAGTGATCGGCCTGTGGACAACGCCCGAAACCGTCGGGCCGCGCTGCTACATTTCCGACCCACCCAGTGCCGGGGTGGGGGTGGCGGCGGGGCCGGCGCCGGAAATTTCGCGAACTTTCGGGCGGCGTCCGCGGTGGCGGCATATGGCTTGCGCGCTGGGCCCGGGCTGGGATTTGCGAGGTGCCGGGGGTGCCCGCTCGCCGTCTGCGCCGCCTCTCGCCTGGGTCGACGGGTCAAGCTGAGGCACCCCGCTGCCTGCTCATCGTCACTGCCGCCAGTCCAGCCGGGACCGGGGTCAAGCCGGCGCATGCCGGGTGCCCGCTCACCGTCACTGCCACCACTCCAGCCAGGACCCGGGTCAAGCAGAGGTGCGCCAGGCGCCCGGGTGTCCGCTCACCGTCGCTGCCGCCAGTCGCGGTGGCCGCCGGGCAAGGAGCGGTAGGAGGGCCCGGCGTCCGGGCCTGAAACAGCGGGCTGGGCTACCACTCCGGCGAGCGGTGGTAGAACACGGCGGCGTCCGAGACCCGCAACGCGGGCTTGGCTACCACCCGGACGAACGGTGGTAGGACACGGTGGCATCTGGGGTGGGCGAGGTGGCGGCATGGGGCGGCGGGCAGCGGTGGCGGTGGCGGGGGCTGGGAGGGAGCGCCGGCGTGAGCTATGCGATCAGCCCGCTAAACCTCGGCTTGGCGCCAGAACTGGCGTGGGGCGTAGCCGTCTCGGCGTAGCCAGTGTTCGGTGTAGACGATGCGGGTGGGTTCGACTACGACCAAGGTTTCGCGGGGTGGGTCGGAGAGGGGGCGGCCGCGTTCGGCGTGTTCGTTCTCCCAGCGGAAGGATGGCCAGTAACGCTGCTGGGCTGGGTCGTCGGGTGGGAGCACCTGCGCTTGGCCAAATAGTTGGGCGCCTCGGCTGCTGGCCAGGCCGACCAGGGGCGCGAAGACGCCGATTGAGACGCGGGGGTCGGCGGCTATGTTGCGCATCTTCGGCGAGCGCGGGGCGGCGGTGAACATGACCGCCAGGCCGAACGGGTAGTAGCGGACCGGCGTTGCCAACGGGCCGTCGGGGCCGGTGGTGGCAAGGACGCACATGTTCTGGCAGCGGAGGAGTTGGAGGATTCGCTCCTCCAGCAAGTTCCGTGGCAAGCGGCCGGACGGCGCCGGACCCTGCAGCCAGTCGTCACCCGATGTCACGCCTTTGCCCTCCCCACGCCTGGGCCCGGCCCACGCAGGAGCCCGCCCCGCGCAGGAACTCGCGCCACGCAGGAGCCCGGCGCGCGCCGGAACCCGCCACACGCACGAACTCCCGCCACGCTGGAGCTCGGCGCGCGCCGGGACCCGCCCCGCACGGGAAGTCGCGCCGCGCGGGAGACCGGCACGGGCCGGGAGCCGCGCCTGACGCCGGATGGTCGCCAACGGCCTGGACGGACGCCTGGCTTCGGGAGAGGGCGGGACTTTGCTGTGCCCGTACCCGTCATCTTCTAGAAGCCCCAGACCAGGCAGAAAGGGTGACCGTGCGGGTCGGCGTAGACGCGGAAGGTCTTGCCGCCGCCGGGCAGCCGGGTTGCGCCCAAGGACAGCGCCTCCGACTCGGCCGGCTCGATGTCGGTGACTCGGACGTCCAGGTGCATCTGTTGTGGGTGGGCGGGGTCGGGCCATCGGGGTGGCTGGTGGTCGGTGACACGCTGGAACGCGATGCCGGGGCGGTCGGGGGCGTCGCCGATCACGATCCAGTCGCCCTCGTCCTGGATGCGCTGCATGCCGACCAAGGATTGGTAGAACGACGCGAGGGCGGACGGGTCGGGGGTGTCGATGATGAGGCCGTGCCAGCGTCCGATCATCGGGGCAGGTTATCGAGTTCCTCGATCGCGGTGGGGGGCAGCGTGAGGCCGGCGCCGGCGATGTTGTCGCGCAGGTGGGCCACCGACGAAGTGCCGGGGATGAGCAGGATGTTCGGCGAGCGCTGGAGCAGCCAGGCCAGGGCGACGGCGAGCGGGGTGGCGTCCAGGGACTTCGCGACGGCGTCCAGCCCGGCCGATTGCAGCGGGTTGAAGCCGCCCAGCGGGAAGTACGGGACGTAGGCGATGCCTTGTTGCGCGGTGTGATCGATGAGGGCGTCGTCGTGACGGTTGGCGATGTTGTAGAAGTTCTGCACGCACACGATCGGGACGATCCGCTGCGCCTCGGCGAGCTGGTCGGCGTCGACCGTGCTGAGGCCCAGGTGCCGGATCAGGCCCTGCTCGCGCAGCTCGGCCAGCACCTCGACCTTGTCGGCGATCGAGCCGGGCTCCGGGCCCCGCATGCCGCCGAGCCGCAGGTTGACCACGTCGAGCGCCTCCACGCCGAGCCGCTCGATGTTCTCGCGCACCGCCCGGCGCAGGTCGTCCGGGCCCAGCGCGGACGGCCATCCGCCCTGGTCATCGCGGCGGGCGCCGACCTTGGTGACGATGATCAGGTCCTCCGGGTAGGGGTGCAGCGCCTCCCGGATCAGCTCGTTGGTCACGTACGGGCCGTAGTAGTCGGACGTGTCGATGTGACGGATGCCCAGGTCGACGGCGGTGCGCAGGACGCGGACGGCCTCGTCGCGGTCCTTCGGCGGCCCGAACGCGTGGGGGCCGGCCAGCTGCATGGCGCCGTAGCCCACACGGGTGAACTCGAGGTCGGCGACGGTGAAGGTGCCGCCGGGCAGATCGGTTGTCGTCATCCCCCGAATCTGCCCCTCTCCGCGCCGGATAGGCATCGTCCCCCTCTTCCTGGGACTGCCGGTGCCAGGTTGGCCGGCGTTTACCCGAACGGTCAGCGGGTAGGAAATTGGATCTTGGATCCGGTCACGAGCGGCCAGGGGCTGCTACGGAGAGGGGACAGGATGATGTTGCGCAACGTAGGCACCGAACCGGACCGCTACCCACCGCTTGACCCGGGCGCTCCGATTCCCGACGACCCGGGCGAGCTCGAGCCGGGCTCACCCGATCCGCTGCCGCCCCCGGTGATCGAGCCGGCACCCGACACCGAGCCGGCCCCGTCGGGCGTTCCTGAACCCGCATAAATCCCTTCATAGGTACGCGCGACAAAGGTTCACAACCGCAGCGGCCGTGTCCCGCCATCTCCCGGATCTGGGTGGTGGGTCACGGCCGTTGGCGCGCTCCGGGCGGAGGTGCGGGTCGAGCGGCCGTACCGTGTCGCCTTATGAGTGACGGCTACACGGCGCGGTTCCCGCAGCGGCTGCGGGTGCTGTTCGCGGTGGCGTCCGTGGTGGTGTCCGGGTCGATCCTGGTGTTCACCGCGAAGGCGAGCTACTCCCCCGCGGCGGCCGTGGCCGTCGTGTTGATCGCCGTGCAGGCCGCCGGTTTCTGGTGGCTCGGTGGCCGCCCGGCGCCCGCCGCCACGGTGGTGCTGGCGGCCGGCGCGGGGATGCAGGTGCTGTATCCGGTGTTCGGGCCGGGCCTCGCCTTCGTCGCCCTGTGCACCTATGCCTGGCTGCGGCCGGCCGCGCGGACGTGGTGGATCCTGGCCGCGGCGGTGGCGGCCGCCAGTGGGCCGGCGGTGGCTCGCGGGCGCTGGGATCTGGCCGGGCTCTGGGCGGGCGCGGCGCTGCTGGCCTGGAGCTGGGGCGCCTGGGCGCGGGCCCGCGGTGCGCGGCGGGTGGCCGAGCGGCGCCGGGCCGTGCTGGAGGAACGCGCCCGGATCGCCCGGGAGCTGCATGATGTGCTGTCGCATACGGTGTCGGTCATGGTGGTGCAGGCGGCGGCCGCCGACGACATCTTCGACCTCGATCCGGTACGGGCCCGCGAAGGCTTGCGCCGCACCGAGCAGGCCGGTCGGGAAGCGCTGGCCGAGCTGCGGCATTTCCTGCGCACGGTCCGCGGCGACGAGGACAAGGGCGACGAGGACGGGGACGGGGCGGCGGACGAACCGCAGCCGCGGCTGTCCGACCTGGATCGGCTCGCCGCGACGATGCGTGAGTCGGGACTGGACGTGTCGGTGGTGTGGGAAGGCGACGGCGCAGCGCCGGCGGGCGTGCAGGTGGGGGCCTATCGGATCGTGCGGGAGGCGTTGACCAACACGTTGCGGCACGCCGGGGCGTCGCGGGCCGAGGTGCTGGTGCGGGTGGCCGGGGACGAGGTGATGGTGCGGGTGCGGGATGACGGCGCCGGGGGCGGCGGGTCCGCCGTCAAGGACGGGCATGGCCTGCTCGGGATGCGGGAACGGGCCGGTCTGCTGGGCGGGAGCCTGCGCGCGGGGCGCCGGCCGGACGGTGGCTTCGAGGTCGAGGCGCACCTGCCGCTGCGGGGGACGCCGTGATCACGGTGTTGATCGCGGATGATCAGGCGCTGGTCCGGTCGGGGTTCCGGATGATTCTGGAGGCCCGGGACGATCTCGAGGTGGTGGGCGAGGCCGGTGACGGGGATCAGGCCGTGCGGCTGGCCGGGCAGACCCGGCCGGACGTGGTGCTGATGGACGTACGCATGCCGGGCCTGGACGGGGTGGCGGCGACCGCACGCCTGACCGCGGGGGCGAACCCACCTCGGGTGATCATGCTGACCACCTACGACCTGGAGGAACCGCTGTATGCGGCGCTGCGGGCGGGTGCGAGTGGCTTCCTGCTCAAGGATGTGCGCCCGGCCGACCTGGTCGAGGCGATCCGGGTGGTGGCGCGGGGTGACGCGCTGCTCGCGCCGACGGCGACCCGGCGGCTGCTGGATCGGTTCGTGGCGACCGACGTGACCCCGCCGGCGTCGCCCGGGCTGGTCGAGCGGCTCACCGACCGGGAGCGTGAGGTGTTGACGCTGCTGGCCCGGGGCGCCTCGAACGCCGAGATCGCGGCCCGGCTGGTGGTGAGCGAGGCGACGGTCAAGACCCACGTGTCGGCCATTCTGCGCAAGCTCGCGGTGCGGGACCGGGTTCAGGCCGTGGTGCTGGCGTACGACCTGGGTCTGGTCCGGCCCCGGCCCTCATCCTGAAGTCGTAGACGCGGGACCGTTCTCGCGCCGGATCCGGCCGGGGGCCGGTGTTCCTAACGTCGGAGGCATGACCCGATCGATCCGGACCGTTGTCGTCCTGCTCGTCGCCAGCCTCTCCGTCAACGTCGTGTTCGCCCTGCTCACCGTGGTGTTCCACGGTCAGGTGCTGGCCTACCAGCAGGCCAGGCGGCCACAGATGGATCCGCACGCGTTGTCGGCGACCCTGTGGACCCGGCCGATCCCGGTGCTGGTCGTGGCCGTCCTCTACGTCTGGGTGACCCGTCAGCTGGTGGCGGGCGTGGCTCGCGCGTACCGCCGCGTACGCATCGTCTCGGTCGTGGGCTTCGCCGCGGTGGCCTGGCTGCTGGTGTCGGCCGAGTATCCGGCCTGGCTGCGGGCCGTGCAGGTGGTCCAATTGGCGGTGCTGGCCGCGCTGATCGTGGCGGTCAACCGGCGGGCCGTCCGGGACGCGTTCCCGGCCGTGCCCGACCCGCGGCCGCGCAACCTGAAGGCGGCCGGGCTGCTCGTGCTGGCGGCGCCGCTGGTCGCGGAGGTGAGCCTCGGCAACATCCCGCTCGACATGGCCTGGGTGGTGCTGTTCTTCATCCCGATCTACGGCGGCGGCGCGCTGCTGATCCGCGAGGTGGTGCGGCGTACCGGCGGCGGGATCGCCAACCTGCTGCTCATGGGCGTCGCCTACGGCCTGGTCGAGGAGGGTCTGGCGTTGCAGAGCCTGACCAGCCCGCATCTGTACGGTGCGGCCGGCTGGGCGCCGCGCCTGTTCGGCCTGAACACCGCGTACACCGAGGTCAACCTGGTCTACCACGCCGTCTTCAGCATCACGATCCCGATCCTGCTGGTGGAGTTCCGCTACGGCGCCCGCCCCTACCTGCGCCGCGGCGGCGTGATCACGGCCGGCGTGGTCGCGCTGCTGGGCGCGGGCCTGATCCGGGTGGTGGTGCCGCCCGCCGAGGACCCGGGCTACACGATGCCGCCGCTGGCCGCGCTGATCATCGCCGTCGCCGCCGCCGCAGTGGTCGTCGCCGCCTTGAAGGTCCGGGTCGGGCCGGCCCAGATCTTCATGGAAAAGCCCGTACCCGTCGTCGCCGGCGCCACCGCCCTGGCGACCTTCGCCTTCCTCGCGATGATCTGGCCGTTCGGCGGCGCGACCCAGCCGTTGTTCACGCACGGCGCCTGGTCGCTGCTGCCGATGGCCGGAGCGGCCGTGCTCGCCGGCGTGACGCTGTGGACGGTGCGGCGCTGGGTCACGACGCCGCGCCACCTGCTCGCCGCCTGTGTCGGCGCGCTGGCCGGCCACACCGCGTTCGGCCTGCTCGGCAACGCTGACACCGGGGCCGACCTGATCCTCCTGGTGGCCGTCGAGGTGCTGACCGTCGGCGCGGGCGTCGGCGCTCTGCGAAGGCGGGGACATGACGGTGCTGACGCCCATGCGGTGGAGGCGCATCGCTAGAGGCCGCGAGCGGCTCGGGTTCTCGTACACCAAGGATTTCCGGCGCGAGGGTGCATCGTTCGCGCTCTACGTGCTGGTCGTTCAGAAGGCATAGCTAACTTCCGCTTCATGGCTGCCGTGGATCGCCGGAACTTCCTGAAGATCGCGGGGGCGGCGGCGTTGCCGCTGGACCTCGGCAAGGCGCTGGCCATCCCGGCGCACGATCGGACGGGCTCGATCGCCGACGTCGAGCACGTGATCATCCTGATGCAGGAGAACCGGTCCTTCGACCACTACTTCGGAGCGATGCGCGGCGTACGCGGCTTCGCCGACCCGCATCCGGTCCGGTTGCCCAGCGGGAAGAGCGTGTGGCACCAGCCGAACGGCCCGGGCGGCCAGGACCTGCTGCCGTTCCGCCCGCCGGTCCCGGACCTGGGCCAGACCTACCTGCCCGACCCGCCGCACGGCTGGACCGACGGGCACGCCGCGGTCAACCGGGGACATCACGACGGCTGGGTGCCCAACAAGGGCGTCACCGCGATGACCTATCACAACCGTGACGACCTGGCCTACCAGTACGCGCTGGCCGACGCGTTCACGGTGCTGGACAACTACCGTTGCTCGCTGCTCGGCCCGACCGACCCGAACCGCTATCACATGTGGAGCGGTTGGGTCGGCAACGACGGCCGGGCCGGTGGGCCGGTCGTCGACAACGCCGAGGCCGGGTACGACTGGTCGACGTACCCGGAGCGCCTGGAGCGGGCCGGCATCGGCTGGAAGATCTACCAGGACATCGGGAACGGCCTGGACGCGGCGGGATCGTGGGGCTGGACCTCGGACCCGTACATCGGCAACTACGGCGACAACGCGCTGCTCTACTTCCACCAGTACCAGAACGCGCGGCCCGGCACCCCGCTGGCCGACCGGGCCAAGACCGGCACCAACGTGAACGCGCACGGCCGGTCGCCGGACCTGCTGCTGGAACAGTTCCGCGCCGACGTTTCCCGAGGCAAGTTGCCACCGGTGTCATGGATCGTGGCGCCGGAGGCGTACACCGAGCACCCGAACTGGGAACCGTCCTACGGCGCCTGGTACATCTCCCAGGTCATCGACATCCTCGCCGCGCACCCGGAGGTGTGGTCGAAGATGGCGCTGTTCATCACCTACGACGAGGAGGGCGGCTTCTTCGACCATCTCGTGCCGCCGATGCCACCGGTGACACGCGATCAGGGGCTGTCGACCGTACCCGTCACGAATGAGATCTTCCCCGGCAGCGCGCGCTATCCGGCGGGGCCCTACGGCCTCGGCATCCGGGTCCCGACGATCGTCGTCTCACCCTGGACGCGCGGCGGCTGGGTCAACTCGCAGCTGTTCGACCACACGTCGCTGATCCGCTTCCTCGAGGCGCGTTTCGCCGACCGCCGCCCCGACCTGGTCGAGACCAACATCACGGCGTGGCGGCGCGCGGTCACCGGCGATCTGACCACGGCGTTCGATTTCCGTACGCCCAACCGCCCGCGCCCGATCCACCTGCCCGGCACCGACGCCTTCAAGCCGGACGACCTGGTCCGCAAGCCCGACGAGGTGCCGGTCCCGCCGGCCGACCAGCGGCTGCCGCGGCAGGAGCGGGGCATCCGCCCGGCCCGCGCGCTCCCCTACGAGCTGCACGCCGACGCGCGGTTCCACAAGGGAACGACGACCATCGAGTTCGGCAACACCGGCCGCCAGACCGCGGTGTTCCAGGTGCGCGCGACGGGCGTGGATCCCCGCACCTACACCGTTTCCCCGGGCAAGCGCCTCGCCGACACGTGGACTTCGAGTTCGATCGAGGTTCATGGTCCCAACGGGTTCTTCCGGGCCTTCCACCGCGAGAGCCCCGTCGGGGTCAGGCTGAGTGTCGAGGCGCGGGCTTCGCGGGTGTCCCTGACGTTCGACAACCGGGGTACGCGGCGCGCCGAGCTGACGGTCGTCGACCGCTACACCGGCCACCGAACGCCGGTGACCGTGCCCGCCGGCCGGTCGACCACGAAGTCCTGGAACGTGCAGCGCACCCACGGCTGGCACGACCTGACCGTGACCTTCGCGGGCGGCGCGAAGCAGCAGTTCGCCGGCCACCTGGAGAACGGCCGCGACAGCATCACGGACCCGCTGATGGGCGGCCTCGTCCAGGCGCACTGATCAACGGCGCCTGACGGCCCGGGCCGATCGGCGTATGGTGCGGCGATGAGGCCGGTGTCCTTCAGCACGGCGGGCCTGCCCGAGGCGCAGAAGATCGCGCGCTGGGAGGAGCACAACTCCCGGGCGCTGATCGGGCTGCGCTGCCGGATGCTCGGCGAGGCGGCGCTGGACGCGACCGAGGTCAACCTCCAGCTCGACGGGATGCATCTGGCCCGCGTACGCGGGAACGCGCACGTCGTCGAACGGCCCGCCGCCGAGGTCCGGCGCAACCCGGCCGACGCCGTCGCGGTCTATCTGACGCTGGTCGGCGAGGCGTTCTTCTACCACGACGACGGGGTGCTGACGCTGCGGCCGGGGCAGGCCCTGATCTGCGACGCGGACCGGCCGTTCATGCGGGGCTTCTCGCGCGGGCTGGAGGAACTGGCGGTCAAGGTGCGGCGGCCGGTCTTCCGGTCGGTGACCGGCCTGGACGAGGTACGCACACCGCTGGTGCGCGACTTCGGCCGCGGCGACCCCAGTGCCCGTTCCTTCGCCCGGCTGGTCGACGAGGCCCTGACCTCGGGAGGCCCGGTCGACGAGGACGTGGCCCTGGAACTGCTGGCCAGCATGACCGCGGGCCACGACACCGCCTCGGTGCATGTCGCCAACGCCCGCACCTATATCGAACTCCACCTCTCCGACCCCGGCCTGAGCGCGGCCCGGGTGGCCACCGCGATCGGCATCAGCGAGCGCCACCTGTCCCGGGCGTTCGGGTCGACCGGCGTCAGCGTCCCGCAGTTCGTGCTGGCCCGCCGCCTCGACCGGGCCCACACGCTGCTCGCCTCCGCGCCCGGGACACCGGTGTCACAGGTCGCGGCCCGCTGCGGCTTCGGCTCCGCCGCGCATTTCTCCCAGACCTTCCGCGCCCGCTACGGCCGCCGCCCCTCCGACGTCCGCCGCGAGGCCCGCGCCGCGCTCCCCGGCAACGCGTAGATTCCGCCATCTCTTCGGACTTCCGCCGTTTTTCCGGACGGCCGGGCCGATCGGCCGGAGACTTGGCGGATGGATGTCAGGGTGACTACCGACGTCGTCGTCGTGGGGTCGGGACCGGCCGGGGCCAGCGCCGCGCTGCTTCTCGCCACGCTCGGGATTCCGCACGTGATGATCACGAAGTACCGGTGGACGGCCAACACGCCGCGGGCGCACATCACCAACCAGCGGGCCATGGAGATCTTCCGGGACCTCGGCATCGAGGAACAGGTTCAGGCCGACGCGACGCCGCACGAGCTGATGGGTGACACGGTTTTCTGCACCTCGATCGCCGGCGAGGAGATCGGGCGCATCCTCACCTGGGGCACCCACCCGGCCCGCGAGGCCGACTATCGGCTCGCCTCGCCCTGTCTGCCGGTGGACATCCCGCAGAACCACCTCGAGCCCATCCTGGTCCGCAACGCGGTGGAACGCGGCACCCGGGCGCGCTTCGAGACCGAGTACGTGTCGCACGTCCAGGACGACGACGGCGTCGACGTGCTCGTGCGGGACCGGCTCACCGGAGAGCAGTACACCGTCCGGGCCCGCTATCTGATCGGCGCCGACGGCGCGCGCTCGCAGGTCGCGGCCGACCTCGGCCTGCCGATGCGGGGCGCCATGGACATCGCCGGGTCGATGAACATCACCTTCAAGGCCGACATCTCGGCGTACGTGGGCCACCGGCCCTCGGTGCTCTACTGGGTCATCCAGCCCGGCTCGAACGTGGGCGGCATCGGCGCCGGCCTGGTCCGCATGGTGCGGCCGTGGAACGAGTGGCTGATCGTGTGGGGCTACGACATCAAGCAACCGCCGCCCGTGGTGGACGAGGCCGCCGCCGTGCAGGTCGTCCGGAACCTGCTCGGCCTGCCCGACATCGAGGTGGAGATCACCGGGACCTCGTTGTGGGGCAACAACGAGATGTACGCGACCCATCTCCAGTCGGGGCGCGTCTTCTGCGTGGGCGACGCCGTGCACCGGCACCCGCCGAGCAACGGGCTGGGCTCGAACACCTCGATCCAGGACTCGTACAACCTGGCCTGGAAGCTGGCCGCCGTGCTGCGCGGGCAGGCGTCACCGGCGCTGCTGGAGACGTACTCGGCCGAACGCGCGCCGGTCGCCGAGCAGATCGTGGTGCGGGCCAACCGGTCGAGCCGTGAGTTCGTCCAGTTCTTCGAGGTTCTGGGACTGCTCGACGCCGAGGACGAGGCGGAGATGGCCGCGCGGATCGAGGAGCGGAAGGCGAACACCCCGGGCGGGAAGGCGAAGCGGGCCGCCCTGGTCGCGGCGATGGAGCTGAAGCACTACGAGTTCAACGCGCACGGCGTGGACATGGGCCAGTTCTACACCTCGGCGGCGATCGTCCCGGACGGCGCCACCCGACCGGCGCCGAGCCGCGACCCGGAGCTCTACTACGAGGCCTCGACCGTGCCGGGCGCCCGGCTGCCCCATGTCTGGGTCGGCGACACGCTGACCCGGATCTCCACCCTCGACCTGGCCCCGATGAGCCGGTTCACGCTGCTCACAGGCATCTCCGGGGAACCGTGGGCGGACGCGGCGGCGAAGATCGGCGCCGAGCTCGGCGTACCGTTGGGGATCGTGGTCATCGGGCCCGGCCGTACGGTCACCGACCTCTACTACGACTGGGCGCGGGCGCGCGAGGTCGAGGAGGACGGTGTGCTGCTGGTGCGGCCGGACAAACACATCGGGTGGCGTGCGATGCGTCTGCCCGACGACCCCGCGTCCGCCCTGCGCTCGGCCCTGCTGACGATTCTGGGACGCCAGAGTTGAAGTTCACTCACGAATCACTGCCGCAGCGGGTCGTCTTCGACTCGTACGCGGCGGCGGATCACGTGGCGGCCGAGGTGGAGCGACTGGGCGCCCGGCGGCCCATGCTCGTCTCGACCGGAACGTCGATCGAACTCGAGGGCGCGGTGCGGCACACCGAGGTCGTCATGCACGTGCCCGTCGAGGTCGCCGAGCGCGCGCGTTCCTCGGCCGCCTCGCACGGGGTCGACGTGCTGGTCGCGGTCGGCGGCGGCTCGACGACCGGCCTGGCCAAGGCGGTCGCGCTGACCACCGGGCTGCCGATCATCGCGGTGCCGACCACCTACGCCGGCTCGGAGGCGACCGCGGTGTGGGGGCTGACCGAGGGCGGCCGCAAGACCACCGGCACCGATCCGCGGGTGCTGCCGCGGGTGGTCGTCTACGACGCGAGCCTCACGTTGTCGCTGCCCGTCCCGCTGAGCGTCGCCTCCGGGCTGAACGCGGTCGCGCACGGCGTCGACTCGATGTGGGCGCCGCGCGCCGACCCGATCAACCGCGCGTTCGCGCTGGAAAGTATTCGCGCGCTGAACGCCGGACTACCACGGGTGTTCGACCATCCCTCCGATGTGGAGGGACGCGAGAACCTGCTGTACGGCGCGTATCTGGCGGCGGTCGCGTTCGCGTCGGCCGGATCCGGCCTGCACCACAAGGTCTGTCACGTGCTCGGCGGGATGTTCAACCTGCCGCACGCTCCGACACACGCGGTGGTCCTGCCCTACGTGACGGCGTTGAACGAGTTCGCGGCGCCCGCGCTGGCGCCGGCATTCGGGGCGCCGACCGCCTTGGAAGGCCTGCTGCGCCTCGCGAATCGGCTCGACGCGCCACGATCGTTGCGGGAACTCGGGCTCCGCGAGGCCGACCTGCCGGCGGCGGCGGACGGTGTGCTGGCCGCCGTACCCGGGAACAACCCGGCGCCGGTCGACGGCGCCCGCCTCGCGACGCTGCTCCACGACGCCTGGGAGGGGAAGGATCCGCGATGAGTACGGAACAGGACGCGCGCGAGGCCCAGCTGGTCGAACGCGTGCTCGCCTCGTTCGACGGCACGCCCGACCCGCGGCTGCGGGAACTGATGCGAGCGCTCGCCGGCCACCTGCACGCGTTCGTCCGCGAGACCCGGCTGACCGAGGCCGAATGGCAGGCGGCGATCGAGTTCCTCACCGCCACCGGCCACATCACCGACCGCCGGCGGCAGGAGTTCGTGCTGCTCAGCGACGTGCTCGGGGTGTCCATGCAGACGATCACGGTAAACAATGAGGCGTACGCGGACGCGACCGAGGCCACCGTCTTCGGTCCCTTCTTCGTCGAGGGGTCGCCACTGATCCCGCCCGGCGGCGACATCGCCAACGGCGCCCCCGGCGAACCGTGCTGGGTCAGCGGCGCCGTCCATGACACCGGTGGCAACCCCGTCCCCGGCGCGCGGATCGAAGTGTGGGAGGCCGACGACGAAGGCTTCTACGACGTGCAGTATTCGGACGAGCGTGTGGCCGCCCGCGGTCACCTCGTCGCCGGGGCGGATGGCGACTACCGCTTCTGGGCGATCACACCGACGCCGTACCCGATCCCGCATGACGGGCCGGTGGGACGTCTGCTCGCGGCGACCGGCCGCTCCCCCATGCGCGCCTCGCATCTGCACTTCATGGTGCGGGCCCCGGGATTCCGGACGCTGGTCACACACATCTTCGTCGCGGGCGACGAGCTGCTGACCAGCGACAGCGTCTTCGGCGTACGTGACTCGCTGGTGAAGCGCTTCGAACCTCAGGCGGCGGGCACCGCGACGCCGGATGGTCGTGAGGTCGCGGGCTCGTGGTCGCGGGTCCGTTTCGACATCGTGCTGGCGCCCGATCAGTAGCCCTACCGTGCGCCCCTACCGCCTACCGCACGGGTGACCGCCCACCGCCCCGCCTACCGTTTACGGCGCGCTCGCGATCGAGGAGCCCTGGGGAACGTTCGCGTCGGCCGGGCCGAGGAGCTGGGTGCCGTTGACGACGGCCAGGGTGGACAGGACGACCACGAACATCCAGCGGCGACGACGAGCGGTAGGACCGGACCGGTGAGGGTGATTCACGTTTCTCCAAAACCGTAATTTTCTCTTACCGGGCAAACGTTAGGCGCTGACCTCCGCTCCGACCAGGGCAAAGCGTCCCTTTTGCCACGTCGGCCCATGCATCGACCCGGTCATCGCCGCGCCGCCGAAATCGGACTAATCCTCTTGAGGTCATCCGGTGACCGCAATCACGGGAGCCATGATCACCATGACGAATCCCGACCGGTCCGGCTCCTCGCCTTCACAGTCGACACCCGCGCCGAGGTCTCGACGTTCTACCAGGCCGCCCTCTCCGCCGGGGCAACGTCACTGCTGACGCCGGCGGTACATCCCGAGTACCACGCCGACTACTTCGGAGGCTTCGTGGTCGACCCACACGGCATCAACCTCGAGGCGGTCTGCCACGCCCCTGACGCCTGACCGCGATGTCACCGGCTACGTCGAGGCCAGCTGCTGCGTCGCGCGGTCCAGGCCGTCCTTGATCAGCCGGCCGTAGTCGTCGTCGCCCAGCGCGCCGATTCTGGCCCGGGCCAGATCGAGGTGTTCGCGGGCGCGGGCGAGGTCGCCCAGCTTGCGGTAGCACTCGCAAAGGTTGAGGTGCAGTGACGGGTAGAGGGCGGCCACCGGCATGGCGACTCCGGCCTCGGCCACCCGGTCCTCGGTGAGCAGGGCGGCCGCCGTCAGGGCGCGCTGGTCCCAGGTCAGCTCCTGCCGGGGGTCGTCCTGCACATCGGCCATCGCGTGGGCGAGGACGCAGACGTGCAGCGGATCGCCCTGCTCGCCGCCGATGTCGTCCCAGATCTGGGCGAACATGAGACGGGCGGCCTCGCGCTCACCCCGATGGTGATGCAGCTCCACGCCCTGCCCGATGCGGATCAGCGTCTGATCGACGATCATCGCGACCCCTCCAGCCGGGCGCGGAAGTCCCCGACGATCATCGCGACTCCTCCGACCGGGCCCGGAAGTCCCCGACAGTCATCGCAGCTCCTCCACCAGCCGGGCTCGGAAGTCCTCGAAGATGTGGACCGCGGCGGGGCGGTTGGCTGCTCGGTGCTGGGTGATCGCGCGCTCGAAGCGGGCGGCCAGGGCGTCGAGAGTCTGGGCCGGTGTGATGTCGCCGTAGGTCGCGCACATCAGATTGAGCTTGCGGAGCTGTTCGGGCCGCGGGACCGCGGGGTCGGTCAGGTCGGCGAAACCCCAGGCCGCGTGGGCGAAGTCGTCGGCGCGGGCGCCCGGAGCCACGTCATCGTCGAAGTCGATCAGGCCGACCGCCTCGTCGCCGGCGAAGACCGTGTTGTGCGGGCCCAGGTCGTTGTGGGCCACGATCTCCTGGCCGGCGGTGAGGCCGGTTCTCGTGGTCGCGTCGTGGAAGGCCCGGATCAGCTGTGTGGCGCTGACGATCCGGGCGTCGCTCAGGTGGTAGGGGCCGGCCGTGGGAACCTCACCTTCGATCCAGGTTCGGGTTCCGTCCGGCCGGATCCGGGGCGCACGCTCGAATCCGGCGGCGGGCAGGCGGCGCAACAGCTCATCCAAGGTTGAGGGTCACCACCCCGTTGGCCAGCGCGACCACGAGGGTGCCGGGTGACGGGGACTCGACCCGGCGAGCCGCCTG
This sequence comes from Actinoplanes sp. NPDC089786, assembly GCF_040684855.1. Lineage (NCBI taxonomy): Bacteria > Bacillati > Actinomycetota > Actinomycetes > Micromonosporales > Micromonosporaceae > Actinoplanes > Actinoplanes sp. NPDC089786. The sequence goes on along the minus strand of NZ_JBFBGU010000018.1, from coordinate 12,180 downwards.
GAAGAACGGGTACTCGCGCAGCGGGGCGGTGGGCTCGGCCGGGTCCCACAGGCTGAGCGTCACCCACTGGTCGGGGTGGACCGCCGCGATCAGGGTGCGGCCGTTCAGCTCGACCGGGCAGAGGTCCTCGGAACGCACGACCTGGCCGCCGAAGGTCGCCACCGGAGCGGCCGGACCATCCTCCTTGATCGCCGCCGCCACGTCCCAGAGGTGCACGGACGGGCCGCCGGGCGTGAACTCGAAGGGCGCGCCGGCGAGCATCGTACGGCCGTCGTACACGAAGACCTCCAGCGCGTTGGCGCCGCAACGGTCCAGCGTGGCGTGCAGGTCACCGGTCGACGGGTCCACGATCAAGACCTTTTCGAAGCACGCGTACGCCAGCAGCTCGCGACCTTCGAACGGCACCGGGCAGAGGGCGTCGGTGGGCGTGCGGCCGGTGAACAGGACGCGGCCGGGCGACTCGGCGATCGGGTCCCACAGCCGGACCGTGCCGTCCTCGCCGGTCGACGCCACCATCGCCTGGCCGTCCACGGTCACCGAGCAGACGCGGTTGGTCGGCCCGCTCATCTCCCGGACGACGGCGCCCTGGTAGGGGTCGACCAGTCGCAGCGACGTGGGGCCGGCGCAGGCGAGCAGCGTACGCCCGGGAAGGGGAACCACGCAGACGTCGTGGGCCGCCTCGGCCAGCTCGATCGCCCCGGAGATCGCGCCGGTCTCGACGTCCCAGAACCGGACGCCGCCGGGACCGACGGCCACCGCGTAGGGGCGCTGCTCGACGCTCAGCAGGCACAGCCCGTCGGCCGCCCCGGACGGGCCGGGCCCCGGGATGCCCTCGGCCGGGTCGTAGAGCCGCAGCGCACCGTCCCGGCATCCGGTGGCGAGCAGCACGCGCCCGTCCACCCGGACCGGGCAGGCCGCCTCGGCGTACGTACACCAGCCTTCGTTGAACGACGGCGCGCCCCACGCGCCGGAAACCGCGCCACCGACCGGATCGCGGAAGTGGATCTCGTCTCCCGCGGCGGCCAGCAACGTCGTCCCGCCGAACGGGACCGCGCCGACCGACGTCACCTCGGCCGACGGGAACTCGCGGATGTCACCGGTGTCAACTGTCCACAGAGTGATCGTGCCGGGCGACGCGAACGCGACCGTGCCGTCCCACGCGCACAGCGCCCGCACGTCGGTCGCGGCGAGTTCGTCGTACGGCGTGCCGGAAGAGCCGTCCCACACCCGGACCGCGCGGTCGGCGCCCACCGTGACCAGATGATCCCGGCCGAGCGCCGCCATCGCGGTGACCGCGCCGCCGTGCGCGGCGAACCCACCGGCCGCCGTGCCGGCCGCGCTCCACAGTGCCACCCGGCCGTCCTGGCCCCCGCACGCGAGCCGGTCGCCGGACGGGCCGGGCAACGCGCACATCGCGGTGACGCGGACGCCGAGGTCCCGTTCCAGGATGGGACCGACGGCAACCTGCTCGCCGGCGAGCCGGAGCCGCCACACGAGGACCCGGCCGTCACGCAGGCCGGCCGCGAGGAACGTGGCGCCACCCGACCGCAGACCGGTCAGCGCGCCGACATCGTCACCCGTTCGAGTGATCGTGGCGACGGGTTCCTCGGCGCCGGGCCGCCAGATCCGGATGCCGTCCCGCCCGCGGCCGGTGGCGGTCGCGATGCCCGAGACGTCCGCGAAGTCGACCGCGCAGATCCGGGTGATCGGCGGCGCCGGATGATCAACGCCGTAGCGGGCCACCTCGCCGGTCGGCCGCGCGTCGGCCCACCGGACCCGGCCGGCCAGGCCACCGAGACCAGCGTCGAGGCCGTGGGTCGCCGCCAGCACGGCCAGGTCGGCGGGCTCGCTGCGGGCCGCGTCGGCCAGGCGGACCAGCCGGGCACGAGCACGGTCCTCGGGCGTACGGGCCCGCCACGACGACGCCCACAGCCGGGGCCGTTCGCGCCGGTCGACGACGGCGCGCAGAAAGTCGTCCGTCACCCGGGCATCATTACCGCGCAGGTCAAGGCTCGTCCAGGGGGTAAACCCACGAAGGCGGGACTGTCCGAGATGTACAGACCCGCTAGAGTCTGCGGGCCGTGACTAATCCAGAGTCGATCATCGATGCCCGCCCGGCCCCCGCACGCGCGCCGATCCACCTCACGCGTGGCCCCGCCGGGCCGGAGTTCTGGCTGGTCACCCGTTACCACGAGGCGCGCGCCGCGCTGGACGACCAGCGGCTGCGCCCGCTGACCGACCCGCCCGCCCCGGTCGACCCACCGCCGGACGCCCACGCCGAGGAGATCGTCGCCCACCTGCTGGACGGCCTGGCCGCCCGCGGCCGCGGCGACCTGGTTCCGGACGTCGCGGTCCCGCTGGCCCACGAGTTGATCACCACACCGCCCCGCCCGGTCATCGACGTGGTCGGCACCGCCATGATCACGCTGTTCCGACATCCGGCGCAGACGGCCGCGCTCCGGGCCCGCCCCACCCTGCTGCCCGCCGCCGTCGAGGAGCTGATCCGCTTCGACGGCCCGGTGCCACGCACCGCCCCCGCCGTGGCGGTCGAGGAGCTCACGATCGGCGGCAAGGTGATCTCGGCCGGCGACCACGTCGTCGTCAGCCTGGCCGCGGCCAACCGCGACCCGCGCCGCTTCCCCGACCCGGACCGTCTCGACCTGATGCGCGCCGATGACGGCCATCTCGGCCTGGGTTACGGACGCCGGTTGAGCCCGGTCGCGGCCCACGTCCGCCTGGCCGCCCGGGTGGCGATCGGCGGGTTGCTCACCCGGTTCCCGGGCCTGCGCCTCGCGATCCTCCCGGAGGACCTGGCTTGGTTACCCCAGCCCGAGGTCCGCGGGGTCAGCTCGCTGCCCGTCACCACCGGCTGAACGGCCGTCGCCTGCCGGTGCGTGCGTCATGAGGGTGCGCAACCAGGTCACGGCCGCCTCGACCGAGGGAACCAGGGGCACGGGTGGCGGGGCGGGACGGTCGACCAGGACGACCGGGAGGGACAGGGCGCGGGCCGCGGTCAGTTTGGCCGCGGGGCCGCCGCTGTCCTTGGTGACCAGGACGTCGATGCGGTGGGCGGTGAGCAGCGCCTGTTCGCCCTCGACGGTGAACGGGCCGCGGTCGAGCAGCACCGAAAGGCGGCGCGGCATGGGCGGGGCCGGGGGCTCGACCGAGCGGGCCAGGAACCACAGGTCGTCGAGGCCGGCGAACGCCCCGATCTCCTGACGGCCGGTGGTCAGGAAGATCCGCTTCCCCAGCTCGGGGAGCAGCACGGCGGCGGCCGGCAGGGACGGGACGCGGTGCCACGTGTCGCCCGGTTGTTCGGTCCAGCCCGGTCTTCTCAAGATCAGCAGGGGTACGCCCGAAGCGGCGCAAGCCTCGACGGCATGCTCGGTCATCTGCCGCGCGAAGGTGTGCGTGGCGTCGACCACGGCGTCGATCTTCTGAGCGCCGAGATACCGGGTCAGGCCGGAAACGCCGCCGAAGCCGCCGATGCGGAGGTCGCCGGCGGGGATCAGGGGGTCGTTGGTGCGGCCGGCCAGCGAGCTGATCGTCACGACCCCCGGCAGCTGGACGCACGCCGACGCGAGCAGCCGCCCCTCGGTGGTCCCGCCGAGGATGAGCACGATCATGGGCGGTCCGGCTCGGCGAGCGGATGGTCCGGCTGAGTGAGCGGGCGGTCCGGCTCGGCGAGCGAGTGGTCCGGCTGAGTGAGCGGGCGGGGCCGCTGGAACGAGTAGAGGTGGCTGTCGGGGAACTGTGAGGCCGTCAGGGCCGCGCCGACCACGATCACGGCCGTGCGCTTGATGCCCGATTCGTGAACCTTGGCGGCGATGTCGGACAGGGTGCCGCGCAGGATCACCTCGTCGTCGCGGCTGGCCCGGGCCACGATCGCCACGGGGCAGGACGGGCCGTAGTGGGGCAGCAGGTCGGCCACGACCGCGTCGATGCGATGCATGGCCAGGTGCAGGACCATCGTGGAGCGGCTCGCGGCCAGGGTGGCCAGGTCTTCGCCGGGCGGCATGGCGGTGGCGCGTTCGGCCGTCCGGGTCAGGATCACGGTCTGGGCCACGCCGGGCACGGTGAACTCCCGGGCCAGTGCGGCGGCCGCGGCGGCGAAGGCGGGTACGCCGGGCACCACGTCGTACGGGACGCCGGCCGCGTCGAGGCGGCGCATCTGCTCGGCGATGGCGCTGAACACCGACGGGTCGCCCGAGCAGAGCCGGGCCACGTCCTGGCCGGCCTGATGCGCGGCGACCAGTTCGGCGATGATCTCGTCAAGGGTCAGCGGCCAGGTGTCGACCAGGCGGACGCCGGGCGGGCAGTGCGCGAGCAGGCCGGGCGGGACGAGGCTGCCGGCGTACAGACAGACCGGCGACGCGGCGAGCAGGCGCTGCCCACGTACCGTGATCAGGTCTTCCGCTCCTGGGCCGGCGCCGATGAAGTGGACCGTCATGGCTTCACCACCGACAGGATCGTCACCGGCATCATGGTGTGCCAGCCGGTGAAGCCGCCGACCGGCTTGGAGCGCTGCACGGCGACGCGGGTCAGCTCGCCGCCGAGTTTGCCGTGCCACGCGGTCAGCACCGCCTCCGACTCGAGGGTGACCGCGTTGGCGACCAGGCGCCCGCCGCCGGGCAGGGCGGCCAGGCACGCCTCGACCAGCCCGTCCGTGGTGACGCCGCCGCCGACGAAGACCACGTCGGGGGACGGCAGGTCGGTCAGTGCCGCGGGCGCCGTACCCGTCACGATCGTGAGACCGGGAACCCCCAGCCGCGCCGCGTTGGTCTCGATCGTCGCCGCTCGCGCCGGGTCGGCCTCGACGGCGATGGCCCGGCAGGACGGGTGCGCCCGCATCCACTCGATCGCGATGCTGCCGGCGCCGGCGCCGACGTCCCACAGCAGTTCGCCGGGCGCGGGGCCGAGGGTGGCCAGGGTGACCGCGCGCACCTCACGCTTGGTGAGCTGACCATCCGATTCATACGAATTGTCGGGCAGCCCCGGGACCACCGGTGTCGCCGGCCCGCCCCGGCACTCGACGGCCACGATGTTGAGCGCCGAGATCTCCTCGGCCGCGACCCCGGCCCATGCCGTCACGCTCTCGGCCGGGCCCCCCAGATCCGACAAGACGGAAATATCTGATTCGCTGAACCCGGCGCGGTGCACCAGGTCCACGACTTCGGCGGGTGTCCCCGCGCCGGCCGACAGGATCAGGATCCGGCGCCCTGGGTTGAGCCGGCGGCGCAGGTTCGAGACCGGCGCGTTGACCAGGCTCACGACCTCGACCTCGGCCAGCGCCCACCCCAGGCGAGCCGCGGCGAGCGACACCGACGACGGATGCGGGATGACCTCCCACTCCAGGTGGTAGCCCAGAGCGGCATCGGAGACCCGGACGCCGCTCTGAGCTACCACTGAGGGGTTGAGCAGGCGGGCGAGCGTCGCCCCGATCCCGTGAAACATCGGATCCCCGCTGGCCAGCACGGCCACGTCCCGCTCGGCGAATGATGCCAGCAGCCCGGGCAACGCCGGGAGCAGCGGCGACGGCCATGGCATCCGCTCGGCCGTCACCTCCGACGGCAGCAGATCGAGCTGGCGGCGGCTGCCCAGCACCACCGACGCGGACCTCAGCGCCGCCGTGGCCGTACCCGAAAGATCAGACCAACCACCTGCACCGATCCCCACCACCTTGAGCACGACGAGACGCTACCCCAGGGAACTTTCTGCCCGGATCTTTGAGCCATCCCGTCCGGCGCTGCGTACCAATTCCCAGACGGCCGGACACCGGGGGGTGAACCGGCACCCGAGCGAAGGATCTGAGGGTGAGGACGAATGGCGCGGGCCTACGGCAACACCGCTGACCAGCAGTCTCCAACCTTCGAGGACCCACGGTACGGCCGGCGCGAGGAACCGCCGGAATGGTGGAACGACGAGGCCTACCAGCGCAGCGACATCGTCCTCGAGTCGCAGACCGACCCCAGCGGATGGCAGGCGCAGTCCCTGCCGCCGGTGGACGACCGCCCGCCGGCCGAGGCGAACAGCGGGAACCGCCTGCTCACGGTTCTGCTGTTCTTCGGCGGCCTGGGCGCCAGCGTGTCGATGTGGCTCTTCGAGACCGAGGCCGGCACGGTCAACGACCTGGCCACGCTGATGCTGGCGGTGGGCCGGATCACCGGGCTGATCGCCGGCTACGTGCTGTTCATCCAGCTGCTGATGATGAGCCGGGTGTCCTGGCTCGAGGAGTGGGTCGGCTCCCGTGACCTGCTGAAATGGCATCGGTGGCTGGGCACGTCACTGGTGGTGACGGTCCTGGCCCACGCGGTGTTCATCATCTACGGGTACGCCCTGACCGCCGAGACCCCGGTCGTCGAGCAGGGCATCACGATCATCACCTCGCTCCCGGACATGATGAGCGCGCTGATCGCGACCGGCCTGCTCGTGTTCATCAGCCTGATCTCGATCCGGGCGCTGCGCACGCGGATGCCCTACGAGCTGTGGCACCTGATCCACCTGGCCGGGTACGCGGTGCTGCTGCTCGGCTACGGCCACCAGGTCGCCACCGGCGCCAACCTCGGCGGACCGTACGCCAAGATCTTCTGGCCGGGTCTCGCCGCGCTGGTCATCGCCGCCCTGGCCTGGGGCCGCCTGGTCGAGCCGGTCTGGCTGAACATCCGGCACCGCTTCGAGGTGGCCGAGGTGGTCGCCGAGGGCCAGAACACGTTCTCGCTCTACATCGACGGCAAACGCCTCGACAAGCTGCCGGCCCAGGCCGGCCAGTTCATGCGGTGGCGCTTCCTGACCGCCAACGGCTGGTGGCAGTCGCACCCGTTCTCGCTGTCCGCGGCGCCCAACCCGGAGTGGCTGCGGCTGACCGTCACGGCGGTCGGCGGCCACACGTCGAAGCTGGCCGAGATGCAACCGGGTACGCCGGTGTGGGCCGAGGGACCGTTCGGCACGTTCACCGCCGAACGGCGTACCCGTCGCCGTGCTCTTCTCATCGCCGGCGGCAGTGGCATCGCGCCGATCCGGGCGCTGCTGGAGGACATGCCGGCCGACACCATCGTGATCTACCGGGCCAGCCGCCCCGAGGAGCTGGTCTTCCGGGCCGAGCTCGAGGACCTCGCCGAGCGCCGTGACGCGTGGGTCCGTTACATCGTCGGCTCCCGCAACGACCCCGGCCCGAGCCGCCTGTTCACCCCGAACGGGATGCTCGGCCTGGTGCCCGACGTGAACCGCCGCGACATCTACCTCTGCGGCCCGCCCGGGCTGGTCGGCGCCGCGGTGGCGACGCTTCACGAGCTCGAGGTTCCGGACAGCCAGATGCACCTCGACCCCTTCGAATTCTGACGGAGTTTTCTGATGCGACGTAGCACCGCAGCGGCCGTAGGCACACTGACCGGCGCCGCCCTCATCGTGGGGGTCCGGCTGAGCGTGTCCGTGCCCGAGGCCCCTGTCGCCGCGCCTCCCGCTCCCGCCGCCAACGAGCAGCCGGCCTCCAACGGCGAGGCGGGCGCGGCGGACAAGCCGTCCACGAAGCCGACCGGGAAGGCGCCGGCCGAGAAGAAGCCGGCCGAGGACGAGGGCAAGTTCAAGAACGGCACGTTCAAGGCCGATGCCAAGTACGTGTACGGCACCATCTCGCTCTCGCTCAAGGTCACCGGCGGCAAGATCGCCTCGGTGCAGGCCGGCTACCCGACCGCGAACGACAGCGGCACGATCAACCCGCCGGCCATCGAGGCGTTGAAGGCGGCCACGCTGGAGGCGCAGAGCGCGGACGTCGACGCGGTCTCCGGCGCGACGCTGACCAGCGAGGCGTACTTGAAGGGTCTGCAGGCCGCGCTGGACAAGGCCGCGAAGTAGGCTCCCTCTCCGTGCGCCACGTCGAGCAGGTCATGGGTACGGCCGTGAGCATCGAAGCTTCTTCCGAGGCTTGGATCGCTGATGTGGTCGCGTGGCTGCACGAGGTCGACGCGCGGTTCTCCACCTATAAGGACGACAGCGAGGTCAACCGTTTCCAGCGCCGCGAAGTTGACGCCGCTTCCCTTTCGCCCGACATGCGGCATGTGTTGGATAAGTGCGCCGAGCTGTGGAAGTTCACCGGCGGTTACTTCGACGCGTACGCCGCCGGCCCGCTCGACCCGTCCGGCTACGTCAAGGGCTGGTCGGTCGAGGTCGCGTCCCGCCGCCTGGTGTCGGCCGGCTCCGAACGGCACTTCATCAACGCGGGCGGGGATATCCGCGCGGTCGGCGGCCCGTGGCGGGTCGGCGTGCGCCACCCCTGGGAGGCCGACAAGCTCTGCTGGGTCCTCGCGGTGACCGACGGCGCGGTCGCGACCTCCGGCGTCTACGAGCGCGGCGCGCACGTCTGGAACCCGCGCCTCGGCGCGCCCGCGACCGGCCTGCGCTCGGTCACCGTGACCGGCCCCGACCTGGCCGTGGCCGACGCCTACGCCACGGCCGCCCTGGCCATGGGCGAGCCGGGCATCGCCTGGCTGGCCACCCTGGTCGCCGACGGTTACGAGTCGGCCGTGGTCACCGACGATGCCCGCGCCTTCACCTCGGACGGCTTCCCGTTAGCTTCGTGAGGACCCGGCCGAGCTCGTCGGCGTACTTCTGGACGAACTCCGGCGACGCGGCGTCGAGGCCGGTCAACCGGCGGACGATCTGCGGCAGCATCGTCGGGGCGAGGGTCGCCGCGAACAAGATCACCCCGACGTACGTGGGATCGAGGTCTTCGGCCAGCTCACCCGCCCGCTGCCGGTCGCGGATGTCCTCGACCATCGCCGCGAAGTAGTCGCCGGTCTCGGTGTCGTCCGGCCCCGTCGAGGTCAGGCCCTCCCAGGCCAGCAGCCGCGCCCACGCCCGCTGGGTCGCGTCGACCGGCAGGAACCCGCTGACGATGTGGGCCATCGGCACGTCCGGCCGCGGCGTCCCGCTGGTCTGCTCCCACCGCCGCTGAAGGGCGCGGTAGAGGCCTTCCTTGCCGTCGAAGTAGTAGGAGATCAGCTGCTGGTTGACGCCCGCCCGCGCGGCGATCGCGCTGGTTCGCGCGCCGGCCAGCCCGTGCTCGCTGAACTCGATCAAGGCCGCCTCGAGGATGCGCTCCTTGGTTCGCTCCGGGTCACGTTTGCGCTGGTCGGCGCTGGGTGAACGACGAGGCATCGGATCACCCTAGCACCTGCCTTAATCAACTGAACGATTGACAGAGACAACCGCAAAGATGACACTCAAGCCATGCCCAGCTTGAGAGTCATGATCATCGGCGGCGGGATCGGCGGCCTGTGCCTGGCCCACGGCCTGCGCCGGGCCGGCGTGCCGGTCACCGTCCACGAGCGCACCGAGGCCCGCACCGACTGGTTGCAGGGCTACCGCATCCACATCAACCCGCACGGCGCCCGGGCGGTGGAGGCCTGCCTGCCACCCGAGGGCTGGAAGACGTTCCTCGACACCGTCCCGGCCGACCGGGCCGGCTTCGGCTTCACCACCGAGCACCTGCGTGACCTGCTGCGTTTCCCGGCCACCGAGGTCGGCGACGGCCACTACGGCGTGAGCCGGATCAAGCTGCGCGAGGTGCTGCTCGCCGGCCTCGGCGACGACCTCCGGACCGGCCACGAGTTCGTCTCCTACGCCGTCTCCGGCGACACGGTCACGGCGCACTTCGCCGACGGCAGCACCGACACCGCCGACGTCCTGATCGGGGCCGACGGCGCCAACTCCCGGGTCCGGGCCCAGCTGCTCCCCCACGCCGCCGGGCGCGTCGACACCGGCATCATCACCATCGCCGGCCGGCACCCGCTTCCCGCGGCCACACTGCCCCGTGTCCTGACCGACGACGTCAACCTGGTGATCCCGGCGCGGCGCGGCTCGTTCTTCACCGCGATCTGGCCCGGCGACGACCCGTACGTCCTGTGGAGTTTCTCCGATCTGGCCTCCGCACTGCCGCCGCCGGCCAACGTGGATCTCCGCCGGCTGGTCCTGGAGCGCACCACCGGCTGGGCGCCCGCCCTCCGCGACCTGGTGGCCGGCTCGGACACGCCGAACGCGCTCCGCATCCGCAGCGCCATCCCGGTCAAGCCCTGGCCGACCGGCCGGGTCACCCTGCTCGGCGACGCCATCCACAACATGACCCCGATGGCCGGGGTGGGCGCCAACACCGCATTGCGCGACGCCGAGTTGCTGGCCCGCGCCCTGACCAGGCCCGACCTCCTGCCCGCGCTGCGCGACTACGAGACCGAGATGCTGGGGTACGGCTTCGCCGCCGTCCGCCGATCCCTGCGCAACGCCCGCCAGGGCGCCTCGCCGAACCGCCTGGGCCGGGCCGCGTTCCGGACCATGTTGCGCACGGTCGACGCCCTCCCGCCGATCCGCCGCCGCATGGGCGCTCAGCTCGGTCAGTGACGCGAGTGTTGCCTATACGCGCTCAGAGCAGGAGGTCCTGCTCTGAGCGCGTATAGAGCCTGTCTTGGAATGTGTGGGCTGGTCAGGTGGTATGGAGGCGGGCGGCTCGGCGGCTCATGTGGAGGGCGGCGGCGAGGTAGACCATGGTTTCGTGGTGTTCGGGCAGGCGTTCGTAGTCGCGGGCGCAGCGGCGGCGTCGGCTGATCCAGGCGAAGCTGCGTTCCACGACCCAGCGGCGGGCCAGCAGGTGAAAGCCTCTGACCCTGGGTCGGGCGACGACCTGGACGGTGAGGTTCAAGGTGTGGTTGGCCCAGGTGATGAGGTCGCCGCGGTAGGCGTGATCAGCCCATATGTAGCGGATGCTGTGTTGGGCGGCGGTGTGCAGCAGCGGGTTGGCGCCGGCGGTGTCGCGGATGTTCAATGGCATCGCAGGCTCTTGGTGATGGCAGGTGCAGGAACCGCCTATCTACCAAGAGCCTGCCCTTGTATCGATCAACGCCACGCCGCTACCACACCAGCCCACCCGCAGTATCAAACAGGCTCTATCTGGACGTTTAGTTCTGGTTCGAGAGGAGTGCAATTATTTGTCATCGCGCTTCTCGGGGCAATGCCAGCCTGGTAAGTCCCTACAACAGTCGATTGGTCCGTATCGGCAGCACCATTACGACCACATTTGGCCACTCGATCGTGTCTGATTCAGGTTCGTGCAGGATTCGACGCACCACGCGTCTGGGATGTGTGCGATCAGCGACGCTACCTGCATTACATGACCAATCGCGCCGCCTATCCCAGCGACCTGTCCGATGCCCGCTGGGCCCTGATCGAGGCCCGGCTGACCGCGTGGCGCCAAGCCCGTACCGAAGCCGGCATCGGTGGCCGTGTCGCCGAGCATGATCTTCGGGAGATCTTCAACGCGATCCTCTACGTCAACCGCACCGGTATCGCCTGGCGCTACATGCCCCACGACCTGCCGCCGTGGCAGACGGTCTACTGGTACTTCAAGACCTGGAACACCGATGGCATCTTCACCGACCTCAACTACAGCCTGAACGGGTTGGTACGCAACAAGACCGGCCGCAACCCCGAACCGACGGCATCCATCATGGACACCCAGAGCGTGAAGACGTCCACCAACGTTCCGGCCGCCAGCCAGGGCATCGACGCAGGCAAACGAATTGTCGGCCGTAAACGCGGCATCATCACCGACACTCTCGGCCTGCTGCTCGCCGTCATCGTCACCGCCGCCTCGGTCAGCGACAACACCATCGGCTCGGCCCTACTCGACCGAGCCACCGACACCTACCCCACGCTGACCAAGGCCTGGGTCGACGCAGGATTCCGCAAAAAGGTCGTCGAACACGGCGCCGCGCTTGGCGTCGATGTCGAAGTAGTCACCAAAGACCCGCAGGTCAAAGGCTTCTCAGTGATCAAGCGTCGCTGGGTCGTCGAACGCACCATCGGCTGGCTCATGCAACACCGCCGCCTGGCCCGCGACTACGAAACCCTCCCGGAAACCTCCGCCACCATGGTCCGCATCGCGATGATCGACAACCTCATCCGACGAGCGGCTGACGAAACCACCCCAACCTGGCGAGACACCTAAACCACCATAACGCACAAAGTACGTGAATCAGACGCCCTCTATACGCCCTCAGAGCAGGACCTTCTGCTCTGAGCGCGTATAGGCAACACCCTTAGACCCTGGTAAATGAGGGGTTCAGGTGTGTTGGTGGCGGGCCAACCGGCGGGTCATGATGATGATCATCGCCCATTGGGCCATCGCGGCGTGGT
>NZ_JBFBGU010000017.1:0-206056 GCF_040684855.1 Actinoplanes sp. NPDC089786 | reverse complement strand
ACGGCAACCTGACCCAGTCGCAGATCGCCGACCAGGTCGGCATCTCGCAGATGCACGTGTCCCGCCTGCTCACCAAGGCGCTCACCAAGCTGCGTGTCCAGCTGGCGGCCGGTTTCTAGGGCCTGTCCTGCTGTGCCCGGGGTGGCTCCGATGAGCCACCCCGGCACCGTCAGTTGTTCGCGTTCCAGTTCAGCCGGGTGAGCTGCGCCCGGGCCTCGTCGGCCACCTCGGCGTCGGCCGTCACCGCGTACTGCGAGGCGGTCAGCGACGAGCGCGACGAGAAGTCCCGCCGGCCGCCGGTCATCGCATGGGCCAGGGCGCCGAAGATCGCGCCCCAGATCCCACCGATGATCAGGCCGGCCAGGATCACCGCGACCCAGTTCGAGTCGCTGAAGATGCCGAACAGCAGGCCGATGAACAGGCCGAACCAGGCGCCACTGGCGAAACCGGCCAGCGCCGCCCGGCCGACGGTCACCCGGCCCAGCACGTTCTCGACGATCCGCAGGTCGGTGCCGACGATGGCGACCCGCTGGACCGGGAACTTGTTGTCCGACAGGTAGTCGACCGCGCGCTGGGCGGACGCGTAGTCGGGGTAGGTGGCGACGGCCACGGTCGGCCCGATCTCGGCCGCGCCCGGGTTCTGGGCCGGGACGACCGGGGTGCCGGCCGGGCCCGGTGGGATGGTGCCGTCAGGTGGCGTGGTCATGGTTGAACCTCCTTGGACGTCGCCTCGGGCGCCTCCGAACGGGCGCCCGCGACGGACGGCTTGGGGCGGGCGGCCGGGCCGGATGACTCGAGGGGCGGCTGGTCACCGGCGGCCAGGCGGGCCCAGATCAGGAAGACCGCGGCGACCGCGGCGGTGATGGCGGCGGCCCCGGTCAGGAACGCGAAGCGGCCGGACACCAGGTCGGGGGTCACCCGCTCGAAGAGCACCACCGCGCCCAGCCCGACCCCGACCAGCGCCGACAGCGCGCCGCCGGCCACGAACAGCCCGGTCGCCAGCCGTCCCGGCCGCTCGACCGGGCCGGGCTTGCGCCGGCGGAGCCGCACCCGCAGGAAGAACGTCACCAGCCCGCCCCAGGCGAGCACCACGAGCAGGGCGGCGATGGTGTCGCTGGGCCGGTGCCACTCGGCCCAGACGGTGGCCACCGCGATCACCGCGACAAAGGCCGCGCCGATCAGCGAGACCAGACCGCGGATCGCCAGCGGCAGGACCAGGACCAGCGCGAACGCCACCGATGCGGCGGCCGTGGTGTGGCCGCTGGGGAACGAGTTGGGCATCGGGTAGCCGTCCAGCTCGGGCCGCGGCAGCCGCATCTTGAGCAGCCGGCTGGTCGCGTTGGCCCCGACCACCATGACGGCGGCGGCGCCGGCCAGGTCGGCCCGGCGGCGGATGACCCCGATCAGCGCGATGGCCACGCAGACCAGCACCAGGCTGGCCAGCGAGGTGCCGTTCAGGGCCCGTTGCATGATCTCGACGGCCCGTTCGTGCCCGACGTCGGAGTTCCGCAGGGCGGCGGTGTCGATCTCCTGCCCGAGCGCGGAGAGCACGAACACCCGGTAGATCGCGGCGGCGCCGGCCGCGCCGACGACCGCCGCCAGGATCGGCGTGAACAGGTGCAGGGCGCCGCGGCGGGCCGGCTTCTTCTTCCGCGGCGCCGGGCGCTTGGCGGGGGTCTTGGTTCGGGTGGCCGTGGCCGTCATCTGTCGGGTTCCTCCGGGGGGCTTGGACGCCAGCCGCTATTGCCCCGGCACGGCCTCATTCGAAACAGGATTCTCTCGGGTCACAACGACTTCACACCAGCGACTGACGCAACCGATGCGCACCCGTTCTCCGCCTGCCCTGGCAACGGCCCCTGGCGACCTTCATGGGGACAACGCCGGACAGCGAAGGGGAACCGTACTCATGCCGCACACCGCCCGTCGACTGCTCACCAGCACGCTGCTGGTGGCCGCCGTGGGAGCCGGGCTGGCCGCCGCCCCGGCCGCCGCGAATGCCGCGACGACCGTGCCCGCCACCGTGCGGGTCAACAGCACCCTCAAGGTTCGTGCCACCCCATCGCTGAGCGGCAGGATCGCCGGCTCGGTCCGTGACGCCCAGCGGATCGGCGTCCTCTGCGTCACCACCGGCACCAACGTGCGCGGCTCGATCCGTACCTCGAACCTGTGGGCCAAGATCGGCACCGGGCGGTACATCTCGTTCGCGTACGTCAGCGCCGCCCGCTCCGTCGGACGCTGCGCGACCACCACCCCGCAGGCCATTCCGGTCAGGACCAAGCCGGGCACCTCGACCGCGCCGAAGTACATCACCGGCAAGATCCGCAGCACCGACGGCCCGGTGAACGTCCGGACCACGCCCAACACGTCGGGCAAGGTCGTGCTGAAGCTGAACAGCGGCCGCAACGCGCTGCTGGTCTGCGCGGTCACCGGCCAGAACGTGGCCGGCACGGTCCGGACCACCGGGCAGTGGGACAAGACCAGCACCGGCCTGTACCTGTCACACGGCTTCGTGATCAGCGCGACCCTGCCGGTGTGCGCCGGCTCGACCCGGCCGAGCACCTCGCCGGCCCTGACCACGGACCAGTTCATCAAGGCCGCGGTGCCGGGCGCCCAGCAGGGCTGGCGGGAGTACGGCGTGCCGCCGTCGGTGACCATCGCCCAGGCCATCCTGGAGTCGGGCTGGGGCCGGAGCACGCTGTCCGGCACGCACAAGAACTACTTCGGCATCAAGTGCCAGAACGGCCGGTACGGCACGCTGGCCAACGGCTGCCAGACGTACAAGACGCAGGAGTGCACCAAGGCCGGCAAGTGCTACGACACCACCGGCGTGTTCCGCACCTACTCGTCGATGGCCAACTCGTTCCGCGACCACGGCAACTTCCTGAAGGTCAACAACCGCTACCAGCCCGCCTTCGCGTACACCAAGAACGCCAACAAGTTCATCTGGAACGTGTGGAAGGCCGGCTACGCCACCGACCCGAACTACTACGGCAAGATCACCGGCATCATGGCCAAGAACAAGCTCTACCAGTACGACACCTGGAAGTAAGGCACCTTCACCCCCGTCGGCCGAACTGGGCCGACGGGGGTGATTTGCGTCTTATGCTCGGTTGAGTGAAGCGACGCGACGATCCCGCCGCCGCCGCGGCGGGCCGCCGCCGGGGTCGCTTTGTCGGTCCCCTGCTCGCCGCCAACGTCGCGGTCCTCGGCGTCACCGTCACCCTGCTGACCGTCACCAGCCTGCGCGCCGCCCAGGAGAACAACGCCGACCGGGTGATGGACCAGCGCACGGCGGTGGCCCGGGCCGCGGTCACGACCGAGACCGGGCGCTACCGCACCCTGCTCCAGGCGGTGGCGGCCGGCGCGGGCACCAACGCCAGGTTCACCGGTACGGACTTCGCCGCGGTCACCGGCCCGCTGGACACGGCCGACCTGCTCGGCGCCATCTCGGTCGCGTACGTGGTGGCCAGCCCGCCGGCCGGCGCCGCCCGCACCCAGGCGAGCTGGCGGTCCCGCGGCGCCGGCGATCTCGTTCTGCACCCACACCCCGGCGCCGCGGAGCACTACTTCTCGGTCTTCAACCGGACCCTGCACGGCGGCACCCCCAGCCCGGCCGGCCGCGACGTGGCCGCCTCGCCGGAGGCCACCGCGGCGCTGGTCGAGGCGCGGCGCACCGGCCGGCCGACCGTCTCCGACACGTACGTCCTGCTCCGCGACCGCGGCCTGCCGGCGCGGCAGCAGCAGCTCTCGTTCGTCTTCGTCGCGCCGGTCTACACGCCGGCGAGCACACCCGTGTTCCAGGGCTGGATGGTGCTGGGCCTGCGCGGCCAGGACTTCCTCGGCGGCGTGCTGAGCACGGCCAGCCAGAACCAGCTGGACGGCGAGCTGCTGGCCACCAACGGCGACGGCCGCCGGGTACGTGTCGCCGTCTACACCGCCCGCGGGACCCGTGACCTGGTCCGCGAGGCCACCTTCCCGGTCGCGAACCGGCAGTGGACGCTGATCACCGGGGCCGACTCGGGCTTTCTGCCCGGCGCCCGCAGCAGCCTGCCGACCACCGTGCTGCTCGGCGGCATCGCGCTCACCATGATGCTCGCGGCGCTGGTGCACGTGCTGGCCAACGGGCGGTCCAAGGCCCGCTGGCAGGTGCAGGTGGCGACGGCCGACCTGCGGACCGCCGAGGCGGAGAGCCGCCGCCAGGCCGGCCTGCTCGGGGCGATCATGGCGAGCCTCGGCGACGGCGTCGGCGTGGTCGACGGGAACGGCGACTTCCTGCTGCACAATCCGGCCGCCAAGGCGCTGCTCGGCGTGGACGACGAGGTACGCGGGCCGGGGGAGTGGCAGGAGCACTACGGGCTGTTCCGGGCGGACGGGCGCACCCCGTTCCCGATCGAGGAGATGCCGCTGGTCCGGGCCCTGCACGGCGAGTCGTCGGACGGCGTGGAGATGCTCGTCCGCAACGCCGAGCGCCCGGACGGCATCCTGATCAGCGTCGACGGGCGCCCGCTGGACGAGAGCGCCGGCCAGCCCGGCGCGGTCGCGGTCTTCCACGACATCACCGAGCTGCGGCGGTACGAGACCGACCTGTCGGTGTTCGCCGGCGTGGTCGCCCACGATCTGAAGGCGCCGCTGGCCGTGGTCCGCGGCCACTGCGAGACGGCCGCCGAGGAGCTGGCCGAGGCGGACGACTCGGCCGAGGTGGCGGGCGCGATCCGGGCGCTCGACCGGATCACCCTGGCCGCCGACCGGATGGCGGCCCAGATCGACACGCTGCTGGCCTACACCACCTCGAAGGACGCCCCGCTGCGCCGCGAGACGGTCGCGCTGGGGCCGCTGGTCGACGACGTCATCCTCGGCCGCACCGGCCCGCGCCGCCCCGGTGACGCCCCGCCGCCGGACTTCTACATCGGCCCGTTGCCGGACGTCTACGCCGACCCCGCGATGCTCCGGCACGTGCTGGACAACCTGATCGGCAACGCCCTCAAGTACGTCCCGAAGGGCCGCCCGGCCCGGGTCGACGTGACCGCCGCGCAGGCCGGCCCCGGCTGGTGCCGGGTCGAGATCGCCGACCGCGGCATCGGCATCCCCGACGAGGACAAGCCGGACATCTTCGAGTCGTTCCACCGCGCCCGCACCGCCGCCGGCTACGCCGGAACCGGCCTCGGCCTGGCCATCTGCCGCCGTATCGTCGAGCGCCACGGCGGCCAGATCGGCGTCGCCGACAACCCCGGCGGCGGCACCCGCTTCCACTTCACCCTGCCCCTGGCCGCCGGCGCCCTCGCGATCCCGCCCGCTTCTGTGCCCGCCCTGGACGCCGTCTCCTAGCGGGAGGGCGGCGATAATCACGCGGCGTTTCGGACGTCGTCTGCCTAGACTTGCTGCGCTATGTCTGTCACCGTGCCCGAACTGCGCCGCCGCCTGTCCGATCTGCTCCCCCGCGACGAGCGCCGGCTCCAGCGGCGGCTCGAGGGCACCCGGCGGATGCAGGACGACGAGCGCAAGGCCGCCGCGCTCGCCGACATCGCCGCCGAGGTCGACGCGGCCATGGCGAAGAGGGACGCGCGGCGGGCGTCCGTACCCGAGATCAAATATCCCGACGACCTGCCGGTCTCGGCGCGGCGGGACGACATCGCCGCGGCCATCCGGGACAACCAGGTCGTGATCCTGGCCGGCGAGACCGGCTCGGGCAAGACCACCCAGCTGCCGAAGATCTGCCTCGAGCTGGGCCGGGGGGTGCGCGGGCAGATCGGGCACACCCAGCCGCGCCGGATCGCCGCGCGCACGGTCGCCGAACGCATCGCCGAGGAGCTGGGCACGCCGCTCGGGACCACGGTGGGCTACAAGGTGCGGTTCACCGACCAGTCCGGCGAGGACACGCTGGTCAAGGTGATGACCGACGGCATCCTGCTGGCCGAGATCCAGAACGACCGGTCGCTGCGCCGCTACGACACGCTGATCATCGACGAGGCCCACGAGCGCAGCCTGAACATCGACTTCCTGCTCGGCTACCTCCGCGAGCTGCTGCCCCGCCGGCCCGACCTCAAGGTGATCATCACGTCGGCCACGATCGAGACGCAGCGGTTCGCCGATCACTTCGGCGGCGCCCCGATCATCGAGGTGACCGGGCGGACGTACCCGGTCGAGGTCCGTTATCGCCCGCTCGACCCGGACGCCGAGCAGGACCAGATCGACGGCATCTCGGCCGCGGTGGACGAGCTGGCCGGCGAGAGCAGCGGCGACATCCTGGTCTTCCTGAGCGGCGAGCGGGAGATCCGCGACACCGCCGACGCGCTCGAGAAACGGCAACTGCGCAACACCGAGGTGCTTCCGCTGTACGGCCGGCTGAGCGCCGCCGAACAGCACCGGGTGTTCCAGTCGCACCGCGCGCGGCGGATCGTGCTCGCCACCAACGTGGCCGAGACCTCGCTGACCGTCCCGGGCATCAAGTACGTGATCGACCCCGGAACCGCGCGGATGTCCCGGTACAGCAGCCGGCTCAAGGTGCAGCGGCTGCCCATCGAGGACATCTCGCAGGCCAGCGCCAACCAGCGCAAGGGGCGATGCGGGCGTACGTCGGACGGCATCTGCATCCGCCTCTACGACGAGGAGGACTTCACCCAGCGGCCGGAGTTCACCGAGCCCGAGATCCTGCGGACCAACCTGGCCAGCGTCATCCTCCAGATGACCAGCCTCGGCCTGGGCGACCTGGCCAAGTTCCCGTTCATCGACCCGCCGGACAAGCGGAACATCACCGACGGCGTGAAGCTCCTCGAGGAACTCGGCGCCCTGACCGGACGCGAGCTCACGCCGCTCGGCCGCAAGCTCGCCCAGCTGCCGGTCGACCCGCGGCTCGCGCGCATGGTGATGGAGGCCGACAAGCAGGACTGTGTCGCCGAGGTGATGGTGATCGCGGCGGCGCTGTCCATCCAGGACCCGCGGGAGCGCCCGGCCGACAAGCAGCAGCAGGCCGACGAGAAGCACAGCCGGTTCGTCGACAAGGAATCGGACTTCTTCTCGTACCTCGGCCTCTGGAAGTATCTGCGCGAGAAGCAGCGGGAGCTGTCCGGCAACCAGTTCCGCCGGTTGTGCCGGGCCGAGTTCCTCAACTATCTGCGGGTCCGCGAGTGGCAGGACATCTACTCGCAGCTGCGGCAGGTCGCCCGTACCCTCGGCCTGAATGTCAAAGAGGACCGCGAAGAGGTCTCGCCGGGGCAGAACGTGCACACCGCCCTGCTGTCCGGCCTGCTCAGCCACCTCGGCCTGAAAGACCCGGACAAGCGCGAGTACCTCGGCGCGCGCGGGGCGAAGTTCGCGATCTTCCCGGGCTCGGCGCTGTTCAAGAAGCAGCCTCGCTGGGTGATGTCGGCCGAGCTGGTCGAGACGTCCCGGCTGTGGGGGCGGGTGAATGCTCGGATCGAGCCCGAATGGGCCGAGGCGCTCGCGCCCCACCTGGTCAAACGCAGCTACAGCGAGCCACACTGGGAGAAGAAGCTGGGCTCGGTGATGGCCTTCGAGAAGGTCACGCTGTACGGGCTGCCGATCGTCCCGCGGCGCAAGGTCGGCTACGCCAAGATCGACCCGGCCCTGTGCCGTGAGCTGTTCATCCGCAACGCCCTGGTCGAGGGCGACTGGGACACCCACCACACGTTCGTGGCCGAGAACGCGAAGCTGATCGCCCAGATCGAGGAGATCGAGCACCGCTCGCGCCGCCGGGACATCGCGGTCGACGACGAGACCATCTTCGCGCTGTACGACGCCCGGATCCCGGCCGACGTGGTCTCCGCCCGCCACTTCGACTCGTGGTGGAAGAAGGCCCGGCGGGACGACGCCGGCCTGCTGACCTTCACCCGCGAGCAGCTGATCAACGCCGGTCGCGACGAGGTTCAGCCGGGCGCCTACCCCGACGCGTGGCTGGCCGGCGGCGTGCGGCTCAAGCTGTCCTACCGGTTCGAGCCCGGCAAGCCCGGCGACGGCGTCACCGTCGAGGTGCCGCTGCCGCTGCTCAACAAGCTCGACGCGGACGACTTCGGCTGGTCCGTGCCGGGCATGCGGCAGGACGCGGTGATCGCCCTGATCCGCGCCCTGCCCAAACACCTGCGGACCAGCTTCGTGCCGGTGCCGGACTGGGCCGCCGCCGTCCTCGGCCGCATCCCGGCCCGTCGCGGCGCCCTGCCCGACGCGGTCGGCGACGAGCTGCGCCGGCTCACCGGGACGATCGTGCCGCGGGACGCCTGGCGTCCCGACGCGGTGCCCGAGCACCTGCGGATGAACTTCCGGGTGGTCGACGAGCAGGGCGCGACGCTGGGGGAGGGACGCGACCTCGAGGTGCTGCGGCGCCAGCTGGCCCCTCGGGTACGCGAGACGATCGCCGCCGCGGCCGGTGGGGTCGAACGCACCGGCATCACCACCGGCGACATCGGCACCATCCCGCGCAAGGTCGCCCAGGTCCGGGGCGGCCTCGAGGTCACCGTCTGGCCGGCCCTGGTCGACGAGGGCGACAGCGTGGCCGTCCGGGTCTTCGAGACCAAGGCCGAGCAGCGGGTGGCGATGCGCGCCGGGACCCGGCGGCTGCTCCTGCTGACGCTGCCGCCGGCCGCCCGCTACCTGCAGGGGCGGCTGGACAACCGGGCCAAGCTCGAACTGTCGCGCGGGAACCCGTACCGCTCGATCGCCGATCTCCTCGACGACTGCGCGGGCGCCGCGGTCGACCGCATGGTGCAGGACGCCGGCGGGCCGGCCTGGGACAAGGCCGGGTTCATGGCGTTGCGCGAGCAGGTGCGGGCCGACCTGGTCGACGCCACGGCGGCGGTGGTCAAGCAGGTGCAGTCGGTGCTGGCCACGGCGTACGACGTCGGCCAGCGGCTGTCCGGCACGTCCGATCCCGCCCTGATCGCGCCGCTGGCCGACATCCGGCAGCAGCTCACCGGCCTCGTGCACCCCGGCTTCGTCACCGAGACCGGCTGGCGGCAGCTGCACCACCTGCCCCGCTACCTCAAGGCCATCTCGCACCGGCTCGACCGGCTCGGCGGCAACCTGGCTCGCGACCGGCAGCTGACCAGCCAGGTGCGGGAGATCGAGCGGGAGTACCGCGAGCTCAAGGCCGAGCTGCCGGCCGGGGACGGCCTGACCGAGATCCGCTGGATGATCGAGGAGCTGCGGGTCGGGTTGTTCGCCCAGGCGCTCGGCACCGCGTACCCGGTTTCCGACAAACGCATCTACAAGGCCATGGACGCCCTGCCCGCGTAGCACCTTCTGTCCGGTCCTGCCCCACCCCGTCCTCGACCCGAGGCCGCCGATCTCCTGGCCGCAACACCGCCGCCACACTTCCTGTGGACAGTTAGCACTTCCGCAACATCCCCGGCCTACATTCTTGCCCACCCAGTGCACGGGGCGGGGGTGGCGGCGGCCCGCGAAAACGCCGCAAAACGGACTTGCGGGAGCCGGGGGGTGCGGGGGCGGTAGGGCTTGGGTGCCGTTCGGTTACCGCGCTGTGCCGGGGGTCGGGCAGGCCCTAGCGTCTTCCGCATGACGAACGACTTCCTGGCCTTCGCCCCGATCTCGGATGACGCCGCCGCCTCCTCGCCGCAGCCCGCCCTCGAGGCTCAGCTCGACGCCGAGACCCAGCTCGACGCCGCGCTCGACCAGGAGATCGACCTGGACCTGGACATCGAGTTCGACCTGATCGAGCTCGACCTGGACCTGCTGGACGCCGAGGAGACCGTCGACCCGGTCAGCGTCGTCGAGACGGTCGTCGTGCCGGATTCGCCGGCCGCGCTGTTCGCCGCCGTGTCGGTCGTGGTGCCCGACTCGCCGGCCCTGCTCGAGGCGTTCGTGCTGCCCGAGACGCCGGCCCAGCTGGAGGCGCTGGCGCAGCTCGACGAGCTGATGGCCCGGATCGGTGTGGACGGGCTGACCGCCGCGTACGCCGATGTCAGCCTGCTCGTTCAGATCGACCAGCACACCGCCGCCGTACGTGAGTCGCTCGCCGCGGCCGGCCGCCCGGCCGACGCCGACGGGCTGGCCTCGTACGCGAAGTCGATCTCGGCGGCGGCCGAGCGGATGGGCCGTCCGATCCCCGCCGAGGGTGACGCCGACCTGGCCACCGCCGGGTGGCGGCTGGCCGACTGGCACGTGTTGCGCCTGGTGGCCGTGTGTGCGATCGCAGACTCGTCCGGTCTGCTATAAGAATCCGCCCGAACAGGTGGCAAGTCTGATTTGTCGAACTATGGGAGCGAAACGTACGTTTCTCCCATGAAGCTTCCCGCCAGGATTCTCAC
This sequence comes from Actinoplanes sp. NPDC089786, assembly GCF_040684855.1. Classification (NCBI taxonomy): domain Bacteria; kingdom Bacillati; phylum Actinomycetota; class Actinomycetes; order Micromonosporales; family Micromonosporaceae; genus Actinoplanes; species Actinoplanes sp. NPDC089786. Next base: position 195,779 of record NZ_JBFBGU010000017.1, on the reverse strand, counting down.
CCTCGCGCTCATCGTGGTCCCGGCCGTGCCCGCCCTGGCGGCCCCGACATCGCTCGCCGCCGCGGCCTCGCCGGTCGTGGTGGCGCGCTACTCGTTCGACACCACCACCGCCGGCAAGGTGCCCGACCTGTCCGGCAAGGGAGCGCCGCTGACCGTGCGCGCGGCCGACCGCGGCGCCGTCCGCTTCGTGGCCGCCGGCACCGGCCGCTACGTCGGCCTGCCGGTCCGCTGCCCGGCGACCGGCGTCTGCCCGCGGGCGCTGCTCGAAGGCACCAACGACCCCGAGCTCAACCCGGGCACCAGCAACTTCCGCTGGGGCGCGACGATCAACGTCAGCAAGGCCCAGCTGGCCGGCTCGTCCAACATCGTGCAGAAGGGCGTGGCCACCACCGAGAGCCAGTGGAAGATGCAGGTCGGCGAGACCCACGGCCGCGCCCAGTGCGTGGTGGTCGGCCGGGGTGCGGCCACGGCCTACCTGGTCCGCTCGTCGGTGGCCGTCGCCGACGGCAAGTGGCACAAGATCCTGTGCATCCGGGCCGGTGGCTCGATGGCCATCTACGTCGACGGGGTGGCCCGCGGCTCGGTCGCCGTCCCGGCCGCGATGACCATCCTCAACGACAAGCCGCTGCGGATCGGCGGCCCCAACTTCAACACGAGCAGCGACATGTACCACGGCTATCTGGACGACGTGTACGCCACGCTGGGCTGAGCGCACCCCGCGGGACAACCCGGCGGTGGGCGCGCGGAGCGTGACCAGCGACGGCGGCCGGGCCCGGAGGGCGGGACGATGCTGTGCCCGTACCCGTCGAATGTGGACGGCCCGGGAGCGAACCCCCGGGCCGTCACCATCTCCAGGCCGCGTTTCAAACGCGGCCTAGCTCCGCCGGAAGGCGTAGGAGCGGCCCTTGCCGGAGCCGGAGGCGCGACGGGCGTGATCGCGCTCGGAGCGGTTGCGGGCCTCCACGCGGTCGGCGCCGGAACCGTGATGGCGGTCGGCGGAGCGGTCGCGTGGGGCACCGTCCTGGGCGGACGGCAGGGACACCGCGTCGGACAACTCCTGGCGGGCCAGGGCGTCGAGGTCGACGTGGACGGTGAAGGGCTGGGCAGGCATACAGCTACCTCCTCGGGAACGAGTGAGGCGGGCGCCGGGGCAGGCGGAAGGTTGTCGGCACGAAGAAGTGGCTGTCCCCACGGCTGACGAAGGCCGCCGACATGTGTGAATGTGGCTGTGGAACGCGCTTCGTCAGGAGATCATGCGACGACGCTAATCCGCGTCGGCCGGGGGCCGCAACCGAATTGATCCGGCGTCGAGCAGGCGCAGGCAGCCGGGCCAGTCGTGGAGCTGGTCGCGGATCACGCCGAGGCCGGCGGCGAGCGCCTCGGGCGGGACGCCGCGGGCGGTGAGCACGCTGTTCGTCCAGTCGATGAAGTCGGTGAAGACGCGGTCCTCGCCGACGTAGAGCGCCGCGGCCAGGAAGTCGACGATGTGGCCGGTGTCCTCGGCGGTGGCGTCGGCCTGGCGCTGGTCGTACCGGCGGACCTTCGGGTAGGCGGCGGCCAGGCGTTCCAGCGCGGTCGCGATCAGGTCGGCCCGGTGGCGGACCACCCAGGTGTACTCGTCGTCGCCCAGGAAGGCCGAGGCCGACGGGTCGTCGATGACCGGCGGCCAGTCGATGGCCAGGCGGGCCACGGCGTCCTCGGCGCTGCCGGCCCAGGCGTCGGCGCCCATCTTCTCGGCGTAACGGCCGCCGGGGCCGAAGCCGCGCCCGCCCGCGATGACCGGCACCCCGGCCGCGCGGCAGGCCGTGATGGCGGCGTGGGCGCGGGGGAGCCGGGTCGCGATCATGCAGCTCAGCGCGACCGCGTCGGGGCCGGTCTGGTGCAGGTGGGTGACCAGGTGGGGGCCGGGGACGCTGGCGCCGAGGAAGTCGACCCGCCAGCCGTCCAGGCGCAGGGTCTCGGCCAGGATGCGTACGGGCAGCGCGTGCCACTCGCCGTCCACGCAGGCGATGGTGAGCCGCCCCCGGTGCGGTCGCACGTTGGAGCGGGCGGCGACCGCGGCCAGCGCCCGCTCGCTGATGGCCGTGGCCGCGTGTTCGCGGGCGATCGACCACTCGTTGGCCGCCCACAGCTCGCCGACCCGCTGCTGGGCCGGGGTGATCAGGTCGGCCATGATCCGCTGCGCCGGCACGCCCTGGTCGAGCAGCGCCGTGACGGCCTCGACCGCGCCGAACTCGTCGCCGTCGCCGATCAGCCGCAGGAAGTGGTCACGGAACCCGGGATCGTCCAGGGACCGCTGGGCACTGCTGGTGAAGACGGTCATACGCGTTGCCTCGGGCGGCGCTCGTTCCGCCTGGAGTCGATCGCGAAGGGGGACGCGTTGCGGGCGCCGCCGCCGCGGAGGCTGAGCGGGGTACGGGAGGGAGCACGCACCGCGAGCATGGCGATGTCGTCCCGCGTCCCGCCACGCACCCAGTCGGAGACCAGTTGCCGGATCCGCTCGACGGCCGCCGCGCCCGGCATGCCATGGCAGCTCGACAGGGCGGTGTGCAGCCGCTGCTCGCCGTACTGCTCGTTGCCGGACGGCCCGCCGCGCGCCTCGGTCAGCCCGTCGCTGTAGAGCAGGCACAGCTCGCCGGGGGCCAGCTCGACGTCGGCCGGGTGCACCACGATGTCGGGGACGACGCCGACCAGGGTGCCGGAGGTGGCCACCTCCTCGACCGTGCCGTCGGCCCGCAGCACCAGCGGCGGCGGGTGGCCGCCGGAGGCCAGCCGGAGCCGGACCCGGCCGTGGTCGGCGCGGACCACCGAGCCGACCACCAGCGTGACGAACCGGTGTTGCCGGCCGCCCTCGAGCAGGGCCTGGTTGAGCACCCCGAGCATCTCGTCCGGCGGCACCTCGACCAGCCGCAGCGCGCGCAGCATCTGGCGCACCTTGCCGGTCAGCACGGCCGCCTCGGGGCCCTTGCCGCACACGTCGCCGAGCGCGATGACCGTGTCGGGGCTGCGCGGCGTCGGCTTGAACACGTCGTAGAAGTCGCCGCCGACCCGCAGCGAGTCGCGGGCCGCCTGGTACGAGCCGATCAGCTCGACGCCGTCGGGCTGGGGCAGCTCGGGCGGCAGCAGGTCGGCCTGGAGCACGGCGGTGGTGTCGACCTGGTCGCGGTAGAGCAGGGCGGCCGAGATCGCCGCGCCGGCCCGGGCCGCGAAGATCCGGGCCAGCAGCTCGTCGTCGTCGCTGAACGCGGCGTCCGCGCCGCGGCGGGCCAGGATCAGGGCGCCGGCCGGCTCGGCGTTGCCGGGCAGCGGGATGACCAGCAGCGCGCCGATCGGCCCGGACCCGCGCGGCAGCAGCCAGTCGGGCGCCTGGCCGGCGTCCAGCCAGCGGCTCGGGATGGGCGGGAAGTCACCGAGCGCCTCGACCAGCCCGGGCACCTCACCGAGCCGCCGTTCGCGCAGCGTGCCCTCGTCGACGGTGGCCCCGGCGACCAGCCGGACCCACTCGCTCTGCCGGCGCACCGGGGGCAGGACCACCACGGCGGCGTCGGCCAGGTGGGAGACGGCCAGCTCGGCGGTGGTACGCAGCGAGCGCCGATGGTTGAGCGAGGCGGCCAGGCGACGGCCGGCCTCGGCCAGGAACGCGGTGCGGGCCCGCTCCTGCTCGAGCGGGGTCACATCCTGCAGGTACCAGCCGTAGTGCTCGCCGCCCAGGGCACGCCGATCGCCCTGGACGTGACGCCCGTCGAACTGGGCCGTGAACGTGTGGCCACCGGTGGTGATCGCCTCGTTCAGCGCGGCGATCGGCGACGAATCGGCCGACATGCCTGGTCGCAGGGCCGGCGTCAGCGCCCGAGCCGCGTTGTTGACCAGCAGGATCTCGTGGGTATCGACGGCGCACAGCACGACGGCCTCGGAGGTGGCGTCGAGGGCAGCTCGCAGCAGCGCCGGTGCCGGCGCCAGGACGACCGGATCGGTCCGATCCGTTGTCATGCGATCCCCTTCCATCCCCGACAGCCTACGTGCTCCGCCGCCGGGAGGCGCTGCTCAGCGTGTCGTCACCGATCGATCTCGACCACGATCGGAGCGTGATCGGACGGCCCCTTGCCCTTGCGCGCCTCGCGGTCCACCACCGCATCCTTGACCGTGCCGGCGACATCGGCGGTGGCGTAGACCAGGTCGATCCGCATGCCCATGTTCTTGTGGAACATGCCGGCTCGGTAATCCCAATAGGTGAAGGGGTGATCACCCTTCAGAGGGCGGGCGGGCACATCGGTGAACCCCAGGGATCGGATGGCGGCCAGCGCCTCGCGCTCGGGCGGGGTCACGTGGGTGGCGCCGACGAAGGCGGCCGGGTCCCACACGTCGGCGTCGGTCGGCGCCACGTTGAAGTCGCCGGCCACCACGACCGGCCCGGCCGCGACGTCGTCGGCCAGCGCCGTTCGCAAAGCCGACAACCACGACAGTTTGTACGTGTAGTGCGGATCTTCCGGCGCCCGGCCGTTCGGCACGTAGACCGACATGAAACGGATGCCGCCGCAGGTGGCGGTGATCGATCGCGCCTCGGGACCGGGATAGCCGGGCTCGCCGGGGAAGCCGTTGCGTACGTCGGCCAGGCCGACCCGGGACAGCACGGCCACGCCGTTCCAGCGGCCCTGCCCGTACTCGGCGGTCTCGTACCCCAGCTCGCCGACCTCGGCCGACGGGAAATCACCCGGCGCGACCTTCGTCTCCTGCAGCAGCAGGACGTCGGGTTTCGTGTCGCCCAGCCACTCCAGCAGCCGGGGGAGACGTGCCTTGACCGAGTTGACGTTCCAGGTCGCGAACCGCATGCGGCCCAGCGTACGAGGCTACCCGGTGTGCCGCCGGCTACGAACCGCCACGAGCAGGGCGCCGCCCAGGCCGAGGGCGAGAACCAGCAGGGCGAGAACGAGCCACACGTTGCACTCGGCACCGATCAGTCCGGTCACCATGGCCTCCCTTCCCTATGACCTGTGTAACTCATCGGCGCGCGTCGCGCGACCGCAAGCGATCCGTGGTCGCGAATCATGCCCGACCGAGTGGTGTCCGCACCAGACCCGATTGTCTGGTTCGTGGCCGCGATCGATCGGCTAGCTTCTCTCGCGTGCCGAACATCAACGGGGTCGAGGTATTCGACGAGCTGCCGGCGGACCTGATCGACCCGGCCTGGGAGTTCTACCGCACCACGTTCTCGCCGCTGGTCACCCGATCGGCGACCCGCCACCTGATGACCCGCGCCGAGTTCGAGCCGATGATGGCCGACCCCCGGGCGCCCAAATTCCTGACCCGGGACGCCGAGGGCGTGACCGGGCTGTCCGTGATGACCGACGACCTGAGCGCGGTCCCACTGATCTCCCCGCCGTTCTTCGCCGCCCACTGGCCCGAGCTGTACGAGCAGCGCCGGCTGATCTACTGCGTGTTCATCGGCGCGGTCACCGGCGACCGGGGCGACGGCGTCTTCGTCGCCCTCCAGCAGCAGATCTACGACCGCATGGTGCGGCCGGTCGACGCCGCGGTGCTGCTCGACATCTGCATGTGGAACGAGTCGCACCTCAGGCTGCCCTGGGCGGTCGAGGGCATCCTGACCAGGATCGGCGGCGCCGCGACCGCCACCCGGGTCGACAGCCAGTCGTACTGGCTCTACGAGTTCTCGGCCGCGAGCTGATTGCGGCCCTTCGCCGCCGGGCCGGTCGAGCGCTGGTTCTTGCCCGGCGGCAGGCTCGACGCCGCGGCGGCCCGGCCGGCCGCCGGCCCGCCCGCGTGCCAGTGCGCGGCGAACTCGGCCGGCGCCACCGCCGGTCCCCACAGCCAGCCCTGGCCCTGGGTCACGCCGACCGCGGCCAGGGCGTCGCGCTGCCCGCGGTTCTCCACACCCTCGGCGACGATGCTCAGGCCCAGCGCGTAGCTCATCGCCACCACGGCCCGCACGATCTCCTCGTCCTCCAGGCTCTGGCCCAGGCCGGAGACGAACGAGCGGTCGATCTTGACACCGGTGACCGGGAACTTGCGCAGGTAGCCGAGCGCCGAGAAGCCGGTGCCGAAATCGTCGACCAGCAGGCGGACACCCAGCTCACGCAGCTCGAACAGGACGCGTGAGGTGACGCTGGAGCCGTCCACCATCACCGACTCGGTCATCTCCAGGGCCACCGCGCGGGCCGGCACGCCGTACTTCATCAGCTCGGCCGAGACGATCAACGGCAGGTCGGCGTCGTTGAGCTGACGCGGCGAGACGTTGATGGAGAGGTAGAAGTCGTCGGCCACGGTGCCGTCGGCCCGCCACTCGGCCAGCTGGCGCACCGACTCCTCGCGGACCCAGGTGCCGATCTGGGCGATCATCCCGGAATCCTCGGCGATCGGGATGAACGCCATCGGCGGGATCGGGCCCCGGGTCGGGTGGTTCCAGCGCAGCAGCGCCTCGGCGCCCAGCGGCCGGCCGGTGTCGAGCCGCACGATCGGCTGGTACGCCACGTGCAGCTGCCCGTCGGCGAGCGCCTTGCGCAGCTCGGCCTCCAGCTCGATGCGTTCGCGTACCCGGTCGTGCATGGAGGTGTCGAAGATCGTGGAACGGCCGGGGCCCTCGCTCTTGGCCCGGTACATCGCGGTGTCGGCGTCGCGCATCAGCGCCTCCGCGGTCACCGCCGGGTCGCCGTCGGCCGCCGCGTGCGCGATGCCGATCGACGCGCTGATCACCACCTCGGTGTCGTGCACCGCGAGCGGGTGGGTGAAGCAGCTCCGGATCTCGTCGACCACCCGCAGGGCGCCGGGCTTCTCCCCGACGTATGCCAGCAGGAACTCGTCGCCGCCGGTGCGCGCCACCCGTACGCCGTGCGGAACCGCCGCGCGCAACCGGCGCGCCACCTCGATCACCAGCTGGTCGCCGGTGTCGTGGCCCCACGAGTCGTTCACCCACTTGAAGCCGTCCAGATCGAGCAGGTAGACCCAGACCCGGCGGTCGTCCATCGGCGGCGTCTCGATCAGCAGCCGCTCGACGTGCGCGGACATCGAGCGCCGGTTGGGCAGCCCGGTCAGCGGGTCGTGCATGGCCTGGTGCTCGGAATGGCGCTGGGCCGCCGCCTGCGCCCGGACCGCGGTCGCCGCCCGGGCCAGGAGCAGCAGCATCATCAGCCCGCCGCCGGCCCCGATGGTCAGCCGGTACGCCGGCGAGTCGTCGCCGACCAGCACCACCAGCACGAACGGCGCGATCACGGCCGGGCCCAGCAGCGTCATCCGCCGCCACGACCAGGCCTGCACCGGACGCCGGGCCGCGCGGCTGACCTGGGCCACCGACGGGTGCAGCGCGGACATCCCGAGCAGGGCGAAGCCGAGGATGAACGGCACGTCGAGCAGCGGCGAGTCGTAGGTCTTGCCCGACAGACCGATCACCGCGTACGCGAGATCCCCGGTGAACATCAGCACCATCATGCCGATGAACGTCATCAGGCTGACCGGGAACGTGGTCGCGGTGAACGTCAGGTTGACCACGAGCAACAGCAGAATGACGTCGAAGAGGGGGTACGCCGCGGCCAGCGCCGAGACCAGCATCGGCCGGTCGCTGATCGCCGCGGTCGGCGCCGCCAGCAGCAGCACGCCGAGCAGGCCGCCGGCCAGGAAGACGATGAGCCCGTCGAGGACGGCCAGCCCGTCCAGGCTCCGGCGGCTGCGCAGCAGGATGACGAAGCAGGCGGCCAGGGTGAAGTAGCCGGGCACGATCAGGAAGTCGGTGATCAGCGATATCGGGATCGGCTGGTCGGAGAAGAACGGCCGGGTGACCACGCCGAGCAGGAACAGCAGCGCGGTCACGCCGAGCAGCAGCCAGGCCGAGCGCGGCTCGGCGCCGAAGCGGCGCGGGCCGGCGAAGCAGGCCCAGACGGTGCCGACGCCGATCACCATGAAGGCCAGCATCGCGATCTCGAGCTGGCCCAGGCTGGTGGCCACCAGGTAGATCGCGGTCGCGACGAGACCGGCCATGGCGAACACGCGCCACAGCCGCCGGCCGGCGGACGAAGCGCCCGCGGATCCTGACACTGAGCCCCCTTGGCGGGCTCCGTCAGTCGCCGAGGATCAAGAAGCCTGGGTGCCCGCCGAAGGCACCGTACCCGGTGACCAATGGCCCGTGGCAGTGGTTCCGTGGACAAACAACGTCGGGCAGGCGCCGCGGCGGAGCAGCTGGAGCGCCACCGGCCCCAGAAGCTGCGTTCCGTCCATTCCCCGCGGCCCGACGAGTACCATCCGCGCCTTCCGCGACGCCCGGACCAGCGCGCTGCCCGGCTCGCCGATCAGCAGGCGGGTGGTCGCGTCGTGCGACTCGGGCACCGCCTCCATCGCCCGGTCGAGCAGATCCTGGCCGGCCGGCCGCCCCGCCTTCCGGGAGACCACGTGGGCCACCTCGAGCGGCAGCGCGCGGCGCGCGGCCTCCTCGGCGGCGAGCTGCAGGGCGTGGAGCGACTCGTCGGAGCCGTCGACGCAGGCGAGCAGCGGACCGGACGGCGGACGCGGGCCCCGCGCCACCACGGTCGGGCAGAACGCCCGGGACACCGCCTGGTAGAGCACCGAGTCGACCGGCGCGTCGTCCTCGTCACCGAGCACCAGCAGCTCGGCGCCGCGGCTCTGCTGCACCAGCACCCGGACGGCCAGGCCATCGGCGACCAGGCCGCTCGCCTTGACGCCCGGCACCGAGCGCTGGGCCGCGGCGACCGCCCGGTCGACCAGCCGGCTGGCCTCACGCCGGGACTGGGCGTACCCCTGGGGCGGCCGTCCGAATCGAGGGTCAGGCCAGCTGAAAGCGTGCACCACCCGCAACTTCCGGCCTCGGGCCACGGCCTCCCGGGCGCCCAGACGCACCGCGGCGAGGCTCGCCGCACTGCTGTTGACGCCCACGACCACGGGGGACTGCTTCGGGGTCCGCATCGACACCCACCTCCACGGACCATTATCTATGGCGTACGCGATTCCTCGCGCTTCGTGATCTATTCCTCAGAGCATTGGCCGCCTGATGACCCATTCAGGTTGAGGGTTTACGGTGAACTTCACGTTCTTGGGGACATCTGCCGGTGAAGTGAGGGAAATACATGACGGATGTCAAGCTTGACCACCCCGGTGGCCAGCTGTCGATGCCGGTACGCTCCGCTACCGAGGGTCCCGGTGGCATCGAGATCAGCGCGCTGCTGAAGGAGACCGGCTTCGTCACCCTGGACACCGGCTTCGTCAACACCGCCTCGTGCGCGTCGACGATCACGTACATCGATGGCGACGCCGGCATCCTGAGGTACCGCGGCTACCCGATCGAGCAGCTCGCCGAGAAGGCGTCGTTCCTCGAGGTGTCCTACCTCCTGATCCACGACAAGCTGCCGACGCCGGCCGAGCTGGCCGCGTTCAGCGACCAGATCCGGATGCACACGCTGCTGCAGGAGGAGATGCGCAACTTCTTCTCCGGCTTCCCGCGCGACGCCCACCCGATGGCCGTCCTGTCGTCCGCGGTCACCGCGCTGTCCACCTTCTATCAGGACGCGCTCGACCCGACCGACCAGGAACAGGTCGAGATCTCCGGCATCCGCCTGATGGCGAAACTTCCGACCATCGCGGCGTACGCCTACAAGAAGAGCATCGGCCACCCGCTGCCCTACCCCGACAACTCGCTGGACTACGTGCAGAACTTCCTGCGCATGACCTTCGGGCTGCCCACGGTGGAGTACGACGTCGACCCCGAGATCGCCAAGATCCTCGACATGCTCTTCGTGCTGCACGCCGACCACGAGCAGAACTGCTCCACGTCGACGGTCCGGCTCGTCGGCTCGGCCCAGGCCAACCTGTTCGCCTCGGTCTCGGCCGGCGTCAACGCCCTGTCCGGCCCCCTGCACGGCGGCGCCAACGCGGCGGTCCTCGAGATGCTCGAGCTGATCAAGAAGGACGGCGGCGACGTCGGCACCTTCGTGAACCGCGTGAAGAACAAGGAAAAAGGCGTCAAGCTGATGGGCTTCGGCCACCGGGTCTACAAGAACTACGACCCGCGCGCCGCCATCGTCAAGAAGGCCGCGCAAGACATGCTGTCCAAGATGGAGCGGCCCGACCCCCTGCTCGAACTGGCCTTCCAGCTCGAGGAGATCGCCCTCAGCGACGACTACTTCGTCTCCCGCAAGCTCTACCCGAACGTCGACTTCTACACGGGCCTCATCTACAAGGCGATGGGCTTCCCGACCAAGATGTTCACGGTGCTGTTCGCCCTGGGCCGCCTCCCCGGCTGGATCGCCCAGTGGCGCGAGATGATGCTCGACCCGGCCACCAAGATCGGCCGCCCCCGCCAGCTCTACACCGGCGAGGCCGAGCGCCCGTTCGTCGCCATCACCGAGCGCTAACCGTCCGTCTCGGCGGGTTCCTCCGCCACAGCGGTTCCGTCGTCACAGCCTCCGGCTCTCCTCAGAGCCGGGGGCTGTTTCGCCGGTCCGGCGCGGGCTTCTCCTGGCGCGTCCGTCGCTTGACGCGCCGGCTCTCCCCTGGGGCGCGGGTCCGTTGTTCGGCGCCAGCTCTTGTTTAGATACGCGCAACGTCGAAGTCACGCGACGCACACGCCGGGCCGTCGCTGGTCACCCTCCCTGCCCAGCCGCCGGGTCGTCCCGCGTGGCTCGCGCCGCCAACCGCCGCGCCGTGCCGCCAACCGCCGCGCCCGCCGCCCGCGCGTTCGCCGCCCGCGTCCGCCGCCCGCCACGCTCGCTGCCTGCCGTGCCCGTGGTCGCGGCGCGCCCCTGGTCATTGTTGGTTCCTGTTGCTTATTTCAGTGCGTCCAACCAGGCGAGGATGGGGGACGGGCCGTCTTCGCTTGAAAGGCGCGCGGCGATCGCCTCGGCTCGCGCGCGTCGGTGGGGGTTGGTGGTCGCTTCCGTCAGGGCTGCGGCCAGGTGGTCGGAGGTCAGGCGGGACATCGGGATCGGTCGAGTGCCCGCGCCCAACGCGTGGACTCTCGACGCCCAGAAGGGCTGGTCGGCCAGCACGGGCACGGGCACCGCGGGGACGCCCGCCCGAAGCGCCGCAGCCGTCGTGCCCGCGCCGGCGTGGTGAACGACCGCGGCCATTCGAGGGAAGAGCCAGTCGTGTGGGGCCTCGCCGATGGTGAAGACGTCGCCACCGCGCTCGCCACCGCCACCTCCGCTGCCGCCGCGCTCGCCGCCACCTCCGCTGCCGCCATCGCCATCGCCGCCGCTGCCGCGCTCGCCGCCGCTGCCGCGCTCGCCGCCGCTGCCGCGCTCGCCGTCTGCTTGGTTGGTCTTGCTGCTGGGGACGCCGCTGGTGTGGGCGTTGAGGGTCAGGCCGGCCCAGCCGGCCTGGATCACGGCTCGGACGCCGGCCTTGCGGATGGCGCTCTGGATGATGGGGGCGAGGCGGGCGCCCTGGGCGGGGGCCATGCTGCCGAAGCCGATGAAGACCGGTGGTGGGCCGGCGGCCAGGAAGTCGTGCAGGGCCGGCGGTGGGGCCCAGTCGGTGGGGGAGGGTGATCCGGCGGCGGGCGCTGCTGACCGCGGGGCTGGCCGTGGCCGGCGCCGGCGCCACCGCCGGTGTGCTCCGGCTGGGCGGCGGATCCGGTGTCACGCCGCCGGCCAACGACCGGCTCGACGCACCGACCCGGGGTGACCTGGCCACCGACGCCGTCTTCCTGGACGCGGCGATCAACGCCTGGCGGTCGGCCCTGCCGGCGTCGGTGCGTACTGTCGGCGAACCGAACGTGGCGTGGGCCGGCACCACGCCGGCCGGGCGGCTGGCGCTGGTCGCCCAGCGCATCCCGCTCGACGACCCGCCCGGCGGGCCGGTCCACTACGGCGTCACCGGCTTCGTCGAGCTGCGCGACGGCGCGTCCCAGTGGACGGTCGGCGGCCCCGAGACCATGGTCACCGGCTGGGACAACGCGAACGCCTTCCTGGTCGGCGAGGCGGTCGACCCGGCCTTCCAGAAGTTCGTCAAGCAGTGGAGCGACGCCTCGCGGAGCCCGCAGACGCTGATCGTGGTCGACGACGGACGCCCCACCCGGTTCGCCTCGCGCTACACCGTCGACAGGGCCGGTCGCATCGTTTGGTCGTTCGAGGATGTCGCCTTCCGCGAGGGCTCGGCCACCCGGCCGATCTCCAACCCGGCCTCGTTCGCGCTGGTCGCCGGGGGGCGCCGGGTCGAACTGGGCAACCCGAAGGGCAGCCTGCCCCTCGATGAGTTGCCCTCGTCGCGAGAGGTCGGGCTGGGCGGGAGCGGCGACGAACGGCGAGACGTCCGCAACATCCCGGGCTACGAGGACATGTCGGGCTATCACCACCCGTCCCTCACCACCGCCTGGCGGATCGCCGGTGTCACGCCCGACAACCGCGCGTTCGTCCTGCAGACCATGGTCGACGACCGGACGATCCGGCTGTTCCGGTTCCTCGACGGCGAGCAGCCCGAGTTTCTCGGGGTCGTCCCGGAACGCCGCCAGTCCGCCTTCGCCACGCGACTGCCCGACGGCCAGGGCATCGTGTTCGCCTCGAAACGATCCCGCTTCCGCTACCGCCGGCTCAACGGCGGCTGGATCACCAACCCGGACGCGGCGGCCCTGCTGCCCCCCGACACGCTCGAGATCCGCTACCAGGACGGCGCCAATGAGGTGCTCTTGCCCGTCCCGACCTGAGACCCAGAGCGGAGAAGACACGGAGGCGGTTCGGCCTGGGGCCTGTGCGGAGACGGCATCGAGCGCGATGGGGGAGGTCGCCGGGTCCGGTCCCGAGCCGGTGGGCGGGACAGGCCCTAAGGTCGAGCGTATGGACGTCGTGATCGGGATCGACAGCGGGACCACCGCGACCAAGGGCGTCGCCGCGGGGCTCGATGGTGAGTTGCACGCGCACGCCAGCGTGCACTATCCGCTGCTGGTGCCCGGGCCGGGCCGGGCCGAGCTGGACGCCGACCGGGTCCGGGACGCGGCGGTCGAGGCGCTTGTCGACGTGGCCGGTCAGTGCCGCGCGGCCGGTCACCGGGTGGTGGGGGTCAGCCTCAGCTCGTTCCTGCACGCGCTGGTTCCGATGGACGCCGACAGCAAACCGCTCGGCCCGCTGGTGACCTGGGCCGACGGGCGGGCCGGTGGGCAGAGCGCCGCGATCGCCGACCAGGGGCTGGCCAAGAAGCTGCTGGCCCGCACCGGCACCCCGGTGCACCCGATGGCGCCGCTGTCCAAGCTGGCCTGGTGGGGCGCCACCGACCCGGAGACGCTGCGCGACACGCCTCGGTGGGGTGGCGGCAAGGAGCTGATCCTGTCGGGGCTGGCCGACGAGGCGTACCTGCTGGATCTGTCCCTGGCCTCGGCGACCGGCCTCTACGACATCCATGCGCGGCGGTGGGATCCGGAGGCCCTGGAGATCGCCGGGGTTCGCGAGGACCAGCTCGCCGAAGTTGTGCCGACCACGCGGCGGCTGCGGCTCAAGGCCGAGGTGGCGTCCGCGGCCGGGCTGCCCGCGGACACGCCGCTGATCATCGGGGCGGGCGACGGGCCGCTGGCCAACCTGGGTGTCGGGGCCACCCCGGCGGGGGTCGCGGCGGTGTCGCTCGGCACCAGCGGCGCGATGCGTACGGTCGTCGACCAGCCCAGCTCCGACGAGGCCGGGCGGCTGTTCTGCTACGCGCTCACCGAGGACCGCTGGGTGGTCGGCGGGGCGGTCAACAACGCCGGGTCCGTGGTGCGCTGGGCCGGGCAAGCCTTCGCCGCCGGGTTCGCGCGGCCGGCCGCCGAAGGGGAGAACGCCGACGAGATCGACGCCGCGCTGCTGATCGAGGCCCAGTCGGCGCCGCCCGGCAGCGACGGACTGCTCTGCCTGCCCTACCTGCTCGGCGAGCGGGCGCCCTGGTGGCGTGCGGGGATGCGCGGCGCCTTCCTCGGGCTGGGCCGCGAGCACGGCCGGCCCCACCTGGTCCGCTCGGCCGTCGAGGGGGTGTGCCAGCAGGTGGCGCTGGTCCGCGACTCGTTCGACGCGGCCGGGTTCCCGGTGACCGAGGTACGCGCGACCGGCGGCGCCGTGGCGTCGGACCTGTGGGTGGGTGTGCTGGCCGCCACGCTCGACCTGCCCGTGGCCATCGCCGACACGCCCGAGGGTACGGGGCTGGGCGCCTGCCTGCTCGGCTGGCACGCCCTCGGCTCGCTGCCCGACCTGGACCAGGCCGCGGGGCTGGTCGACATCGGCGCGCCGACCGTGCCCGACGCGGCGAACGCCGAGCTCTACCGCCGGCAGCGCCCGCTGATCGAGGAGGCGGCGCTGTTCGTGGCCCACCTGTCCGAGCAGCTGACAACGCCGGTCGCCGCGCCCGACGACCGCAAGAGCGGTGCTGTGCCCGGCTGAGGCGCCGGAAGAGCGATGTCCCTGCACGGTTGACGGGCCGGAGAAGCGGTCGAGGGTCCGGAGAAGCGGTTGAGGGGTCCGGAGAAGCGGTTGACGGGCCGGAAGAAGCGGTTGAGGGCCGGGAGAAGCGGCGCCGTTCACTGCCGGGGCACGACATGAGCGTCACATTGACGTGGTCGTAGTCCGTCGGGTTGAGTTGCGGACGAGCGGTAGCGGAGGAACCCGGTGTGAGTCCGGGACGGTCCCGCCACTGTGACCAGGTCGTGTGCGTGACCGGTTCGCCGGTGATCGTGCGCGGTCCGGGAGTCAGGAGACTCCGGCCGCTCGACCCACCGTCGCCCGGGCGAGGACCCGGGGCAGAAGGGAAGTGCGCGTGCTGCCTCCGTACCCGTTCTCGGCCGTTGTCGGCCTCGACGACCTGCGCCTGGCGCTGCTGCTCACCGCGGTCTCACCGGCCGTCGGCGGTGTCCTGGTCCGCGGCGAGAAGGGCACGGCGAAGAGCACGGTGGTGCGTGCGCTGGCCGGCCTGCTGCCCGAGGTCGAGGTGGTGCGTGGGTGCCGCTTCGCGTGTGATCCGGGTACGCCCGACGCCGACTGCCCGGACGGCCCGCATGACGCCGACGCCCCGCACGGGCCTCGTCCCGCCACCCTGGTCGAGCTGCCGGTCGGCGCCACCGAAGACCGCGTCGTCGGCACCCTCGACCTCCAGCGTGCCCTGGCCGACGGCACCAAGGCCTACGAGCCGGGGCTGCTGGCCGCCGCCCATCGCGGCGCCCTCTACGTCGACGAGGTCAACCTGCTGCCCGACCACCTGGTCGACCTGCTGCTCGACGCCGCGGCGATGGGCCGGGCCCACGTCGAGCGTGATGGGGTGTCGGTCAAGCACGCCGCGCGGTTCCTGCTCGTCGGCACGATGAACCCCGAGGAGGGCGAGCCGCGGCCGCAGCTCGTCGACCGGTTCGGGCTCGTGGTCACGGTGGCCGCCCCGCGGGATGCGCGGCAGCGGGCCGAGGTGGTGCGGCGGCGGCTGGCCTACGAGGCCGATCCGGCCGGGTTCGCCGCCCGGTTCGCCTCGTCCGATGCCGAGCTGGCGGTGCGGATCGCCTCGGCGCGCGCACGTTCGGCGTCGGTGGTGCTGCCCGACGCCGAGCTCGATCGGATCGCCCGGGTCTGCCTGGCCTACGGCGTGGACGGCATGCGCGCCGACATCGTCGTGGCCCGGTGCGCGGTCGCGCTGGCCGCCTGGCATGAGCGTTCCGTGGTGACGGCCGACGACGTGCGCGACGCGGCCCGGCTGGCCCTGCCCCACCGGCGTCGCAAGGACCCGCTCGACCCGACCGGCTCCGACGAGGAGCGGCTGGAGGACGCGCTCAACGCCGCCGCCGAGGACGACGAGGAAGAGGGCGAAGACCCGGATCCGCCCGGCGGGAGCGGCCCCGGCGACGGGCCACCCCCACCGCCGCCGCCCGCGGGCAGGCCGGATTCCACGCCGGAGCGGGCCGCCGACGAACAAAAACCGGAGCAGGCCGCCGACGAACAAAAACCGGAGCGGGCCGGCGACGAGCAGAAGCAGCAAAGACCGGCGCCGGCCGGGGGAGTAGCCGCGCCCGGCTCGGCCTACCGCCCGAAGACGTTGCGCATCACCGACCGCGGCGCCGGCGGGCACTCGGGCCGGCGGTCGCCCGCGTTCACCCGTCGCGGCCGTGTCGCCGGATCGCGGGTGCCCCACGGCCGTCTGACCGGCGCCCCGCACCTGCCGGCGACGCTGCGCGCGGCGATCCACCGCGGTTCCCGCACGGTCGAGCCCGGTGACCTGCGCGAGTCCGTCCACGTCGGCCGCGAGGCGAACCTCGTGCTCTTCGTGGTGGACGCGTCCGGCTCGATGGCCGCCCGCAAGCGGATGACCGTCGTGAAGACCGCGGTCCTGTCCCTGCTGCGCGACGCCTATCACCGGCGCGACCGGGTCGGGATGATCACCTTCCGGGGCCGGAACGCCGAGCAGGTGCTTCCGCCCACGTCCAGTCACGAGGTGGGCGTGATGCGGCTGGCCGCGTTGCGCACCGGTGGCCGTACCCCGTTGGCCGCCGGCCTCCGCACCGCCGCCGCCACCATCGCGACCGAACGCCGCCGCGACCCCCGCCGCCGCCCGCTCCTGATCGTGGTGACCGACGGCCGCGCGACCTCCGGCCCCGACCCGGCGACCGTGGCCCCGGCCCTGGCCGGCGTGGCCGCCATCGTCGTCGACTGCGAGTCCGGCCCGGTCCGCCTCGGCCTGGCCCGCCGGCTGGCCGCCACGCTCTCCGCCGACCTCGTCCCGCTCGACGCTCTCGAGGCCGCCTGATGCCGCAGGGGAAGGTCGAGGTCGTCCCGGACGACGGGCTGACCACGCGGCAGCGGCGGCGGCAGGCCGTCCTGGCTGTGCATACCGGGCACGGCAAGGGGAAGTCGACGGCCGCGTTCGGGATGGCGCTGCGGGCCTGGAGCGCCGGCTGGGACATCGGCGTGTTCCAGTTCGTGAAGAGTCCGAAGTGGCGGGTCGGCGAGGAGACCGCGCTCAAGGCGCTGGGCGAGCGGATCACCTGGCACAAGATGGGCGAGGGGTGGTCGTGGATCCAGCGTCCGGGCACCGAGCGCGACCACGCCGTCGAGGCGGCCGAGGGCTGGGCGCAGATCAAGCGGGATCTGGCCGCCGAGACGCATGCGTTCTACGTGCTGGACGAGTTCACGTACCCGATGAAGTGGGGTTGGGTCGACGTGGCCGACGTGGTGGCGACGCTGGCCGCGCGGCCCGGCACGCAACATGTGGTGATCACCGGGCGGGACGCGCATCCCGACCTGGTCGCGGCAGCCGACCTGGTCACCGAGATGACCAAGGTCAAACATCCGATGGACGCGGGGCGTAAGGGTCAGCGGGGCATCGAGTGGTGAGAATCCCGCGCGTGGTGATCGCGGCGCCGGCGTCCGGGCACGGCAAGACGACCGTGGCGACGGGGCTGCTGGCGGCGTTCGCCTCGCGTGGCCTGCGCGTGGCGCCGTTCAAGGTGGGGCCCGACTACATCGACCCGGGTTATCACGCGCTCGCCGCCGGCCGGCCGGGCCGCAACCTCGACCCGGTGCTGGTCGGTGAGAGCCTGATCGGGCCTCTTTTCGCGCACGGGGCCGAGAACACCGACCTCGCCGTGGTCGAGGGTGTGATGGGGCTCTACGACGGCCGCACCGGCGCGGGTGAGACCGGGTCGACCGCGCAGGTGGCGTCGCTGCTGGACGCCCCGGTCGTCCTGGTCGTCGACGCGGCCGCGCAGGGCCGGTCGGTGGCGGCGCTGGTGCACGGGTTCCGCAGCTTCGGCAACGCCCGCATCGCCGGGGTGATCCTGAACCGGGTCGGCTCCGAGCGCCACGAGTCGATCCTGCGCGACGCGTGCGAGGAGGTCGGCACCCCGGTGCTCGGCGCGATGCGGCGGGCCGACGCGGTGGCCGCTCCCTCACGGCACCTCGGCCTGGTCCCGGTGGCCGAACGCCGCGAGGAAGCGCTCGCCTCGGTGGCCGCGCTGGAACAGCTGGTCACCAGGTCGGTCGACCTTGCCGAGGTGATGGCGGTGGCCCGATCGGCGCCGCCCCTCGAGGCCACCCCATGGAGCCCGGGTGAGCCGTCGGCCGGGGAACGGGAGCGCCCGGTGGTGGCGATCGCCGGCGGCCCGGCGTTCACGTTCGCCTACGCGGAGACGGCGGAACTGCTGACCGGGGCCGGGGCCGACGTGGTCACCGTCGATCCGCTGCGGGACGAGGCGTTACCGGAGGGCACGGCGGCCCTGGTCGTCGGCGGCGGCTTTCCCGAGGTGTACGCCGCGGAGCTGTCCGCCAACGACCCCCTGCGCGCGGCCGTGCGGAAGCTGGCCGAGAGCGGCGCCCCGATCGTCGCCGAGTGCGCGGGCCTGCTCTGGTTGTGCCGCAGCCTGGACGGCGCGCCGATGTGTGGCGTGCTCGACGCCGAGGCCGCGATGACCCCGACCCTGACGCTGGGCTACCGGGACGCGGTCGCCCTGGGCGACAGCCCGCTGGCGCCGGCCGGCACCCGGGTCACCGGCCACGAGTTCCACCGCACCACCGTGCATCCGCGGTCCGGTCTGTTGCTGTCCCCGGCGGGCACCGCGGCGTGGGCCTGGCGCGGTGACGACCCCGAGGGTTTCGCCACCCCGAGCCTGCACGCCTCGTTCCTGCATCTGCATTGGGCGGGTCATCCGGGGTTCGCCGGCCGCGTTGTCGGGGCAAGCTTGGGGCATGCGACTTGATCTCGGTGGGAAGACCGCGCTGGTAACCGGTTCGACGCAGGGCATCGGGCGGGCGATCGCCGCGGGGCTGGCCGCGGCGGGCGCCCGGGTCGGCGTCAACGGGCGGTCGGCGGAATCGGTCGAGCGGGCCCTCGACGACCTGGGGGACGGCGACTTCGTGGCGGTGCCGGCCGATGTCGCCTCCGAGGCCGGGGCCGCGACCGTGCTCGAGGCCCTGCCCGACGTGGACATCCTGGTCAACAACCTGGGCGTCTACGGGTCGCAGCCGGCGTTGGAGATCTCCGACGACGAGTGGCGGCGCTACTTCGAGGTCAACGTGCTGTCGGCGATCCGGCTGACCCGGTCCTACCTGCCGGGCATGCGGGAGCGCGGCTGGGGCCGGATCCAGTACATCGCCAGCGACTCGGCCGTCGTCACCCCGGTCGAGATGATCCACTACGGCATGAGCAAGACCGCCCTGCTGGCCGTCTCCCGTGGCTTCGCCAAGGAGGCCGCCGGGTCGGGCGTCACCGTGAACTGCGTGATCGCCGGGCCCACGCACACCGGTGGCGTCGAAGACTTCGTGTACTCGCTCGTGGACAAGGACCTGCCGTGGGATGAGGCGCAGCGGGAGTTCATGCGCCGGCACCGGCCGCAGTCGCTGCTCCAGCGGCTGATCGAGCCGGAGGAGATCGCCAACCTGGTCGTCTACCTGTCGTCCCCGCTGGCCTCGGCCACCACGGGCGGCGCCGTGCGGGTCGACGGCGGCTATGTGGACGCCATCCTGCCCTGAGGTCGGTGAAAGAGGGTGACCCCGCACGGACGCGGAGGCGTAGCGGAGCGAGCCGACCCTCGGCGGGAGCGACGGTCAGCACCACCCACCCGACCTGCGAAAAAGTCCGAATTTGCATTTGCTGCCCGGGCGGTCGGGCACGTTCGTAAATATCCGTGCAGATGGATGCCGCTCCGGGTCCCCGCACATGTTCGTAAGTCGTGCTTCCCAACAAAGCGGACGCTTGACGATCGACTTCGCCCTGACCACGCTGTCGCTCTCAACGATAAAAGGACTATTTACGAACCTGGTTCGTAGAGCGGTGGTTCGGGTGAACATCCGGAAGTGGCTCGCCGTGGCGCTGACCGCCTCGCTGGCCGTCGGCTGTGGTGGTTCCGGCGGCGGGGATCAGAGTGGAGAGCTCGTCTTCGCGAGCTGGCAGTGGCTCGAGCCGGGGCGCGGCGAGCAGCTGTGGAAGGCGGTGACCGCGAACCCCGAGGTCACGCTCAAGCAGCAGTCGGTGGCGCGCAAGGACTACGAGAGCACGCTCAAGACGCAGATCGGGGCCCGTGGCGGCCCGGACCTGCTGATCATCCCGGACACGTTCCTGCCCGAGCTGGCCGACGCGGGTGCCCTCGAACCGCTCGACGACGTGCTCGACGCCGCCGGCAAGCAGGCGCTCAACGCCACCAACGACGCCGGCAAGGTCGACGGCAAGCAGCTCGGGTACGCCTGGGAGATCGTCAACTACGCGCTCTTCTGGAACCCGGCGCTGCTCGACCAGGCGGGCGTGCGGCCGCCGACCGACGTGCCGGGCCTGATCGCGGCGGCCAAGACGATCAAGGCCAAGACCGGCAACCCCGGTTTCGCCGTACGCCACCAGATCAACGAGGAAGTCCCCTGGTGGATCGACTTCTCCAACTGGACCTACGGGTTCGGCGGCTCGTGGTCGAACGGCAGCACCCTGACCATCAACAGCCCCGAGAACGTCGCGGCGGTGACCGCGTTCCGGGACATGTACTCCAGCGGCGCCATGGCCGTCGGTGACGACGCGTCGACGTTCCGGTCCAAGTTCAAGGCCGGCAAGGTCGGCATGATGATCGACAACAGCTCGGCCCTGGCCACCATGGTCACCGGCAACCAGGTCGTGCCCAGCAAGACCGTCGGCGCGAGCAAGCTGCCGTTCCCGGCGCCGGCCAGCAGCCAGGCCGGCTTCTTCATCGGCGTCAACAAGTTCGGCAAGCACAAGGACGCCGCGAAGAAGTGGCTGCGCTGGTACTACGGCGCCGACGCGCAGAAGCAGGCCGCGGCCGCGCTGGGCGCGAGCGTGCTGGGCACCGACGCCAAGCCGCCGGCCGAGTTCGTCGCCGCGAACCCGTGGGTGCCGACGTTCCAGGCCCAGGCGTCCACCTCCAAGGACGCGGTGATCGACGGCTTCGAGATCAAGACGCCGCAGATCCGCCACGCGGTGCTGAGCCAGGTCGAGAAGGTGCTCGTCGACGGCGACGATCCCGCCGCCGCCCTGGCCCGCGCCCAGCAGGAGGCGGAGCAGCTCAAGTGAGGGCCGCACGGGGCGCGCCGTACGTCTTCGCCGCGGCGGCCGCCCTCTACCTGCTTGTCTTCACCGCCGGGCCGCTGCTCGACGGGGTGTGGCTGTCCTTCACCGACACCAAGCTGCTCGACCCCACGGGCGGCGAGTGGATCGGCGTGGACAACTACTCGGCCCTGGTCGCCGACGCGCGGTTCGCCGGGACGCTCGGGATCACGCTGATCTACAGCCTGGCCACGGTGGCCGGGGCGCTGCTGCTGGGCACGGCCGGCGCGATCCTGCTGGACGCGTCGTTCCGGGGCCGGACCGCGCTGCGGGTGCTGCTCACATTGCCGTGGGCGGCCCCGACGGTCGCGGTGACGCTGATCTTCGTGTGGATCTTCAACAACGACAACGGGGTGCTCAACCACGCGTCCGCCGCCGCCGGGCTGGGCCGGCACGGGTGGCTGACGGCGTACGCGCTGGCCACGGTCACGGCCGTCTCGGTGTGGAAGGTGTTCCCGTTCGTGCTGCTGGTCGTGCTGGCGGCGCTCCAGGCCGTACCCAAGGATCTGATCGAATCCGCGGCGATCGACGGCGCCGGACCGGGAACGGTCTTCCGGCGGATCACGCTGCCGTTCCTCGTCCCCACGCTGCGGGTGATCGCGCTGCTGATGACCATCTGGTCGTTCCGGCGCTTCGAGATCATCTGGCTGCTCACCCAGGGCGGCCCGGTCGACCGCACCACCACGCTGGTGATCGACGTCTACCGCGAGGCGTTCCTCGACTCCGACCTCGGCCGGTCGGCCGCCACCGGGGTGGTCGGCCTGGTGCTCTCCGGGATCGCCACCGTTCTGTACGCCCTGGCGGAGCGACGTGCCGCCGGAAAGGACCTGGCGTGAAGCTCCGGTTCATCGCGCTCGCCGCCCTCGCGGCCGTGGCGGGCTTCCCGCTCTACTGGATGGTGGTCACCGCCACCCGCAGCCAGGACGAGCTGTTCGGCGGCTCGGTGCGCTGGCTGCCCGACGTGACCCGGCTCGGCGCGGCTTTAGAAAGTGCGACCGCGGACACCCCGATGTTGCGCTGGCTGACCAACAGCGCGTTCGTGGCGGCCGGCACCACGGTGCTCAGCCTGGCCCTGGCCGTGCTGGCCGCGTACGCCCTGTCCCGCTTCACGTTCCGCGGCCGAGGCGTCTTCGGCTTCGCGCTGTTCGCCACCCAGATGCTGCCCGAGGCGCTGATCGTGGTGCCGCTCTACGCGATCTTCCTGACCCTCGGGCTGCTGAACAACCTGTGGGGCCTGGTCCTCGGCAACACGGCCTTCGCCATGCCGGTGGCCGTCTGGATCATCAAGACGGCGATGGACGGCGTGCCCCGCGAGATCGAGGAGGCCGCGGCCATCGACGGCTGCTCCCGCTACGCCATGCTCCGCCGCATCGTCCTGCCCCTGATCGCCCCGTCCCTGGCGGCCGCGGCCGTGCTGGCCTTCTTCGACAGCTGGAACGAGTTCCTCCTGGCCAACACGTTCATGGTCGACGAGGAGAGATGGCCGGCGTCCAAGGGGCTGGCGTCGTTCGTCGGCGAGTTCGTGACGCCACTGCCCACGGTCATGTCGGCGGCCGTCCTGTTCACCGTCCCCGCGGTCGTCTTCTTCCTGCTGGTCCAGCGCCGCATCGTCGCGGGCCTGACGGCGGGCGCGGTCAAAGGCTGAAGATCAAGTTCATGCTGAGGTACGCGCGACGTCAAGACGCCGTGGCGCACACGCGGGCTGGGCGGTGGGTCACCCCCTCTGCCCCCGCGCCGGGTTGTCCCGCGTGGCCCTCAGCGCCCCGCCCGGTGGCAGCCCCGCCGCCGTGCCCAGTGGTAGCCAGGAGCGCCTCCGGACCCCCAATTCCCCGCCTCGACCTACCACGGCCGCGAACAGTGGTAGCGCAGCACGGTTTCGGCACCCGAAATGCCGGGAGGGCCTACCACTGTCGGGGGCGGTGGTGGGGCAGGACGGTATTTCGGGCCCGGATGCCGTGACGGTCTACCACTGCTGTGGGCCGGCGCCGTGTTCCCGCGGTTGTCGGTGGATCTGTGGAAGAGGGTGACCGCTCACGCACGTGGAGCGGAGCGACCCTCGGCGGGAGCGACGGTCGGCGCCACCCGCCGAGCTACGACATCGATCTTGACTTTCAGACGGGCCACTCGTGGACGGGCTTGTTCTCGTGCATCAACGGCAGGTAGCGCCGCAGCATGTCGTGCAAGGCCTCCTGGCGGGAGTGGCCGTCGGTCTCGAGTTTGTGGAGCGTCTCGACCTGCCAGGTGGCGCCGTTGCGGTGGGTCAGGCAGCGCTGCTCGATGATGCCCAGCAGGCGGTCGCGTTCGGCCGCCGAGACGCCCCAGCGGTCGAGACCTTCCCGGGCCAGGGGCAGCAGGCGCCGTAGCACCAGTTCGGTCACCGGCACGTAGCCCAGGCCGGGCCAGAACATGGACGCGTTGATGCCGTGGCGGGCGCCGGCGTGGAAGTTCTCCTCGGCGGCGCTGAACGACATCTGGGTCCAGATCGGGCGTTCGGCCTCGGCCAGCACGCGGATCAGGCCGTAGTAGAAGGCGGCGTTGGCGATCGTGTCGACCACGGTCGGGCCGGCCGGCAGCACCCGGTTCTCGACGCGCAGGTGCGGGCGGCCCTTGACCACGGCGTAGATCGGGCGGTTCCAGCGGTAGACCGTTCCGTTGTGCAGGCGCAGCTCGGACAGCTCAGGGGTGTCGCCGCGCTCCAGGATCTCGGCCGGATCGTCGTCGTCGCAGATCGGCAGCAGGGCGGGGAAGTAGCGAACATTCTCCTCGAAGAGGTCGAACACCGACGTGATCCAGCGTTCACCGAACCACACCCGTGGGCGTACGCCCTGGGCCCGGATCTCCTCGGACCGGGTGTCGGTGGCCTGCTCGAACAGCGGGATGCGGGTCTCGCGCCACAGCTCCCGGCCGAACAGCAGCGGCGAGTTGGCCCCGAGCGCCACCTGCACGCCGGCGATGATCTGGGCGGCGTTCCAGTAGGACGCGAACTCCTCGGGGCTGACCTGCAGGTGGAACTGGGTGCTGGTGCAGGCCGACTCGGGGGCGATGGTGTCGGTGGTGACCGACAGGCGGTCGACGCCGTCGATGCGGATGTCCAGATCTTCGCCGCGGGCCGCGAAGATCTGCTCGTTCAGCAGGGCGTAGCGCGGGTTGGCGGACAGCGCGTCGGCGGTCATGTGCTCGCGGCGCAGGGTCGGCAGGATCCCGATCATCACCATGTGGGCGCCGACCGAGCGGGCGTGCTCCTCGGCGTTGTTCAGGCTGGCCCGCAGCGTACGCTCCAGATCGGCGTTCTCCTCGCCGGCCAGGCGCCGCGGCGGCACGTTGATCTCGACGTTGAACTGACCGAGCTCGGTCTGGAAGTCTGGGTCGGCGATCGCACCCAGCACCTCGGCGTTGCGCATCGCCGGGTCAGCGTTCGTGTCGATCAGATTGAGCTCGATCTCCATGCCGGTCAGAGGGCGCTCGAACTCGAACCGCGCCTCGCGCAGCATCGAGGCGAACACGTCCAGGCTGCGCCGGATCTTCTGCCGATACTTGGCGCGGTCCTCCCGGGTGAACACGCGCTGCTCGACCTCTTCACCCACCGGGGTTACCGCCTCTCGCGTGCAGCGCCGTGCCTGGACCCATCAAACAACCCCGTTACCGCGTACGCCACCTTTACAAACCCTCCTGAAGACATCGAAACTCGTCACTATGCACTTCATCGCCGCAGCTGCGGCCCTCTCCGTCCTCGCTCTGCCCGCTCCCGCCCCCGGCCTTTCTCCCACCAGTTGGACCACCGCGTGGGGAACCGCCCCGGCCGCCGCAGTCGGCGGCGTCCAGCAGGGGTACGCCGGTTTCACCATCCGCAATGTCGTCCATACCACCGTGGGCGGCAACAAGGTGCGGATTCACCTGTCCAACCGCTACGGCACCAAGCCGGTGCTGTTCGGCCACGTCACGGTGGCCGTCTCCGCGCACCGGGGCGGCCAGTGGGACGGCACCATCGACCAGAGCGACGGCGCCGCCGCCCCCGGCACCATGCGCGAGGTGCTGTTCGGCGGCAGCGCGTCGTTCACCGTGCCGGCCGGCGCCGACGCGATCAGCGACCCGGTGGCGCTGAAAGTGGGCGCCGACCGCGACCTGCTGGTCAGCGTCTGGACCCCGGAGCCGTCCGGCACCGTCACCTACCACCCGGCGGCGATGCAGGACTCGGTGTTCAGCCGCGGCCCGGCCGACCACGCCGGTGACGAGTCGGCCGCCGCGTTCGGTGAACGGACCCAGGTCTGGCACTACCTCAGCGGCGTCGACGTGTCCGGCGGCCCCGGCACCGTGGTCGCGCTCGGCGACTCGATCACCGACGGTGTCACGTCCACCTTCAACGCCAACCGGCGCTGGACCGACTACCTGGCCCGGCGCCTGGCGAACGGCCCGCAGCCCGACTACGGCATCGCCAACTCCGGCATCAGCGGCAACCGGGTGCTGCTCGACTGCGGCTACCCCAACTGGACGATCTACCAGGGCTGCGGCGAGAGCGCCCAGAACCGGCTGCCGTCCGACGTGCTGCTCCGGGCCGGCGTCCGAAGCGTGATCATCTTCGAGGGCGTCAACGACATCCAGCAGGACCCGCACCAGACCGACCCCGCGAAGATCATCGCCGGGCTGGAGCAGATCACCACCCAGGCGCGCGATCAGGGCCTCCGGGTGGTGGGCGCCACGATCATGCCGTTCCGGGGCTGGAGCACGTGGACGCCCGAGCTCGAGGCGACCCGGGTGGCCGTCAACGAGTGGATCCGCACCACGTTCGCCGGCTCCCTGGCCGACTTCGACGCGACCACCCGCGATCCGGCCGACCCGTCGCGCATGCTCCCCGCCTACGACAGCGGCGACCACCTGCACCCGAACGACGCCGGCGACCTGGCCATGGCCCGCGTGGTGCCGCTCGGGCGGCTCTGAGTCGGCTGATCGCTCGGACGCCTCTGAGTCAGCTGATCCAGGCCGCGATGGCCACCACGGCCAGCGTCACGCCCAGCGCGGCCTGGATCAGCAACGCCGGCCCGATATGCGACCACATCGTGGGGATGCGCGGTGTCAGCGGCTGCATCGTCGTCAGGTTCAGCAGGGTCATCAGGCGTACCGGCAGGGTCGGATCGTCCTGAGCCTGGGTGCGCAGCTGCACCAGGTCGCCACGGTGCAGCGCGGACGCGGCCAGATGCCCGTGCATCTCCACCTCGTACACCTGGCCCAGATCGTCCCTCAGCCGCACCGGGGTGACCAGGAACTCCGGACCGGTCTTGAGATCCTTGAGGCTCCGGTGCACCCCCTTGAGCCGGATCAGCGCCCCGATCAGCCGCGCCACTGTGGCCGCCACGAACACGGCGAGCACCAGCGGCTGCCCCACCTTGATCGCGCGGGTGTACGAGGCGCCGAAGCCAACAAAGCGCCCGGTGATGACGGGCGTGGCGTGCCGGAGGATCTGCTCGCGGTACAGCTCGGTGTCATCCATGGGGGATCACCTCCTGGGGGGTTCGTCCATCGTACGGAGAGTCACCGATTCATCGCAGTGAGTGAATTGACGGTTCAAGGGCTGATTCGGGTACGCCCGCCTGAGAAGTCCCGCCATCCGGGCCCCGCCGCCGTCGCTGGTCCCGCTCCGCGCGCCCACCGCCGGGTCGTCCCGCGGGGTCACCCCCGCGCGCTCATTCCTCGGCTGGTCTCACCGCCACCTGGTTGGTTTTCGTGTGCTCCGCCGCCGGGGCTGCTCGTGGGGGCGGTCCTGGCGCTTTCGCCGGTGGGGCCGGAGTCCGTCGTGTGGCTACCGATTGGCCGAAACGGGCACGCGCGCCGACGCGAGGCGGTGAACTTGACCTCGACGTGCGCCGGGCCGGGCAGCGCACCGAGGCATCCGACGGGGGACACAGGGCATGGCAACGATCGTCAAACCGGACAGCGTGCTGGCGCGAACCGCCCGCGAGATGCTCGAGGCACACGCCCAGGGCGCCGGCCCCCGCGAGGGCATGACCATCTGCCCCGTCTGCGGCGAGCCCCTGCCCTGCCCTTCCGGCCGAGCCGCCGCCGAGGTCCTCTTCGCCGCCGGCCTGGCCGAGTCCTCCGGCCTCATCGACGCCGCCCGCCACCAGGCCCTGGGCGGCCGCACGCCCCTGGGCCAGGACCTCCCGTCAGCCGGCCCCCAGGGCGCCGGCCACCCCACCGGCGTCTCCTTCACCGCCCCACCCGGAGCCGCCGCGGCCGCCGCCGAGACGCCTTCCGTACCCGGCTCAACGCCCACCACCGCCTCGCCTTCCACCGCCGGGTCCGCGCCAGGCACCACCCCCGGGCCCGCCTCGGGCTCCACCCCGCTCACCGGCTCCACCCCACTCACCGGCTCCACCCCGCTCACCAGCTCCACCCCGCTCACCGGCTCCGCGTCGATTCCCGGGTCCGCATCGGGTCTGAGTTCCGGGTCGGCGCCCGGCTCTGCGTCGGGTCCGGGTTCCGGGTCGGGTTCGGGTCGGGGTTCCAGCTCCGGGCCGGGCTCTGACTCGGGCGTGGGTTCCGCGTCCGGTTCAGGCCTCGCGTCAGGCGCAGACTCCACGCTCGCCACGTCTGGCTTCGGCTCTTATGGTTCATCGTCTGGGCCTGCCGCTGGTTCTGGCTCCGCGCCCGGGTCCGACCTTGCGCGAGGCGCGGTGGGTGAGCGTCAGGCTGCGCAGGCGCCTGGTTCCGGCTCTGGCCCACGTGACGTATCCAGGTCCGGATCCGGGCCGGATCACCGGCCAAATGCCGAGAGCGGCTCGGCCCCAGCACCGGGCTTTGGCGCCGGATCGGCCTTGGGCGGATTGGCCGGGTCGGGAGTGCTGGGCGGGTCGGGAGTGCCCGGCGGGTCAGGAGGATCGGGCGGATCGGGAGTGCCGGACGGGCCAGGTGGGTCGGGCGTAGCCGCGGCCCCGAGCTTCGGCGCGGGATCCGGCTTGGGCGCGGGTCCGGGCGCGGGTCCGGGCGCGGCCGCCAGTGCAGGAACATCGACCACACACAGCGTCGGCTCGCCCGACGCGGCCTCGGCAGAGAAGGCGGGCATCACTTCCGTGCCCGGCGCCGCCACCGGATCGGCAACCAGCCTCCAGCCGGATGCCGGCTCAACATCCAGCAGTGGATCGCCAGCCGCAGGCTCGACGGCTCCCAGCGCATCCAACGCCACCACGGAGCGGCCGACCAAGACCCTGGCTCCCGGCACCGTAGAAGCCGAACTAAAGAAGTCCCGAGCCACCGACCCCAGCCACGCCACCACCCCAGGCATCCTCCGCACCGCGAGCGGCCCAACATCCGCCGGTGAGCCGAGCGCCTCCAACCAGCCGAGCGCCACCAAGCCAATCCCCAGCGAGCCCAACGCTCCGTTCCCGTCCGAGAACGAGCCGAGCGGCCTCTCCTTCTCAGCTCCCCACCCCGAGCCGCCGTCCACCGACCGCGCTGAGGCCCTGGAGCACACCCGCCCCACCGAACCTCAGGCCATGGCCGAACGGGAAACCCAGGAGATCGACCCACTCCTCCTGGGCCCGCCGATCTTCGACCGCCAGAACCGCCCCTTGGACGCCCCGAAGTTCACCCCCACAGCCCGCCCTTCCGCGAGCCCTCCGGCAACCTGGCCAACGCCCAACCAGGCCGCAACGTCCCACCCGGTCCTGCCCTCAGATCCGTCGCAGGCGCCGAACCACCCGGGCCAGCCCGCAACGCCCGGCCCTGCGCCGCAGAGCGCGTCCGGGCAGCCCGGCCTAACCACTCCAGGCCACCCCACCGCAGGCCAGCCGGCCCGTCCCGGCCTGACCGCCCCAGGACAGCCCGGCGGACCGGGTTCAGCCTTGCCGGGTCAGCCTGGTGGTCCTGGTCTGACTGGGCCGGGTCAGCCTGGTGGTCCTGGTCTGACTGGGCCGGGTCAGCCTGGTGGTCCTGGTCTGACTGGGCCGGGCCAGGCTGGCGGTCCGGGTCAGAACGTGCCGGGGCAGCCGGGAATGAATGGACCGGCGGTTGGTCAGCCGGGTCAGGCTTCCCAAGCTCCTGCTGGACAGTTCAACCAGCCTGGCAGCGCCTCGTCGATGGGCCAGTCCGCTGCCCCGCAGTGGGGTCAGCCGGGCGGCGCCCAGTCCGGGCCGCAGGGCCTGCCTGGGCCCGGCCAGGCCACCAGCCCGCAGCCGGCTGCATCGGGTTTGGGGCAGCCAAGTCTCGGTCAGCCTGCTGGTCCAAGCTTCGGCCAGCCGGCAGCGTCGGGCCCAGGCCAGCCGGCCCTCGGTCAGTCGGGCACCGAACACACCCAATCGGGTAGCTCCGGCCAGTCTCAGCCCGGCGGTTCAGGTCAGCTCCAGCCTGGTGGTTCTGGCGAGTCTCGCCAGGGCGGCGCGGGTCACTTCCAGCCGGGCGGTGCGGGTCAGTTCCAGTCGGGCGGTGCGGGTCAGTTCCAGTCGGGCGGTGCGGGTCAGTTCCAGTCGGGCGGTGCGGGGCAGCCTCAGCCCGGCGGGCCTGGACAAGCGCCGCCGGTCGGCCCAGGGCAGTCGCAGCTGGGCGGCGCCAGCCCGGCTCAGCCAAGCGGACCAGGAGCCGGCCAGCAAGGCTTCACCTCTGGACACAGTGGACAAGGCGGGGCTCTCGGGCAACCGGGCCAGGGCGGATTCGGGCGGCCGGGGGAGCCGGTTCCAGGCGGAGGCGGCTTGCAGTCGATCAACCCCAACCGCCCGCCGCTGGAGCCGCCGCAGATGGGACAGCTCAACCGGCCCATGGAGCAGCCGGGTCCGAGCCAGGGAGCGGTAGCCGGCCAAGGTCAGGGCGGCGCGGCCGGGTTGGGTGCGCATGGTGCTGGTCCGGGCGGGTCGGGTCCAGGCGTGGGTGGGCCGGGCGGTCACGGTGCAGGGCCGGGTCATGCTGGTGGGCCGGGCGGTCACGGCGTAGGGCCGGGTCATGCTGGTGGGCCGGGCGGTCACGGCGCTGGATCCGGTCAGGGTGTTGAGCTCGGTGGTCATGGTGCGACGCCGGGTCACGGTGTTGGGCCGGGTGGGCCAGGGGAGGTGGCCTTGGGGCAGCAGGCAACCACCGCGCCGATCAACCCCAACCGCCCGCCGTTGGAGCCGCCTCAGATGGGGCAGCTCAACCGGCCCATGGCCAACCAGCCCCAGGGCGGGAACGCCGGGTCCCAGGGCGGGAACGCCGGGCCGAGCTTCGCGGGGCAGCAGCCTGGCAACGCCGGCCCGGGCTATCCGGGACTGGGGTCAGCCGGCGGCGGGACAGCGACGGCGGCGGCGGCAGCGACGACGGCGGCGGCGGGAGAGGCGGCGGCGGACCAGCCCGCTCAGTTCGGGGCCGGCGCGCCGTCGGGGCTGGCGAGCGTGGCATCAGGGCTGGCCGGCTTGGTCGGCTCGCGTCCGGGTCAGGAAAACGGGGCCCCGTCGGGGCTGTCCGGCGCGGGGAGCGGCGCTCCGGGCGTACCGGGGAATGGGTCTGATGATCCTGAAGCCGCACCCAGCGGACTGCCTCGACGCGCCTCGGCGCCAACCGAAAAACGCGTGAAGGGCGAGGAAGGCGTGGAAGAGCAGGGACCGAGCGGCTTCCCAGAGCGCTGAGGCGGAAGCGCTGAGGCGGAAGCGCTGAGGCGGAAGCGCTGAGACGGCAGCGCTGAGACGGCTCAGGCCAGACCCAGGTGGGTCCAGACGACCTTCCCGTCGGCGTAGGGATGGACGCCCCACGATTGGGTCAACGCCCGGACCAGGCGCAACCCGCGCCCGCCGGTCTCGGTCACCCCGGGCTCGGACGGCCTCGGGAGGCGCCGGCTTCCGTCGCGGACGGTCAGGCAGATGCGGTTGTCGCGGATCCCGAAGGTGAACTCCATCGTGGTGTGCGCGTGCCGGACCACGTTGGCCACCAGTTCGGTGGCGACCAGGGACGCCGTCGACGCGGCCTCGCTGTGCTGCCAGGCGGAGCAAGTCTGGACGACCAGGTGGCGAACCTGGCGGCAGGCGTCGGGGACGGGGCGGAAGCGGACGCGGATCCGGCGCGGCTCGGGCTCGTCGGCGATCTCGGCCATCGCCTTCGCGACCGTGTCGGCGTACCCGATCTGGGGGTGGACCACGTCGTGCCGGGTGGCCCCGCACAGGATGACCGGCACGTTGGGCCATTCGGTGGTGTCGCTCACCAGGTCGGGGATCACGCCGAGGGTGGCCAGGTCGGTGCCGGCCAGGTCGATGAGCAACGCCTCGGGCTGGGGGGCCAGGCAGCGGCGTACGGCCACCCGCAGCGCCTCGCCGGTCTCCTCGTCCACGCGGCCGCGGACGCGCAGGACCGCCACCGGCAGGTCCCGCTCCGGCCGACAGACCAGCTGGCTCGCCAAGTTGTTCCTCCGATGGTCAACTGCCGCGTGAACGTGCCCGGCGGGGACGATGCGCAAACCAAGGGGACGATGCGCAAACCAACTAGCCTTCAGCTCGTGAAGGCCCTATGAAGGCGCTGCTGCCCTACCTGCGCCGGCATCGCGCGACGCTGGCCGTGGTGGCGGCGTTGTCGCTGGTCGGCGCGCTGGCCACGCTGGCGCAGCCGGTGCTGATCCGGGAGCTGCTGGACGGGCTGACCGACCGGAAGCCGATCGCGACCACGGTCTGGCTGCTCACCGGCCTGTTGATCATCGGGGCGGGGCTGGGCGCGGCCCGCGACTACCTGCTTCAGCGCACCGCCGAGGGTTTGGTCCTGACGACGCGGAGAAGGCTCGCGGCCCATCTGCTGCGGCTGCCGATCGCCGAGTACGACCGCCGCCGCACCGGTGACCTGCTGTCCCGGATGGGCGCCGACACCACGCTGTTCCGGGCTGTGGTGACGTCGGGGCTGTTCGAGCTGGTGGCCGGCCTGGTGATGGGGGTCGGTGCGACGATCGCGATGATCGTGCTCGACCCGGTGCTGTTCGGGGTGGCGGTGGTGGCGCTGGGCATCGGCATGGCGATCGCCATGGTGGTGTCGCGGCGGATCCGGCCGCTGTCGGAGGAGGCTCAGGCCCGGCTGGGCGAGATGACCTCGGCGGTGGAGCGGGCGATCTCGGCGGCGCGCACGATCCGCGCGAGCCGCGCCGAGGAGCGTGAGACCGAGGCGGTCGGGGTGGGTGCGGAGCGGGCTTTCGAGGCGGGGGTACGCGTCGCGCGCCTGCGCGCCGCCATCGTCCCGGCCGCGAACGCCGCCATCCAGGGTGCCTTCCTGCTGGTCCTGGGGGCGGGCGGGGCGCGGGTGGCGTCGGGGGCGATCGGCGTGGGCGACCTGGTGGCGTTCATCCTGTTCCTGTTCTTCCTGGTGCAGCCGCTGGGGCAGGCGCTGAACGCGTACACCCAGGTGCAGACCGGGCTGGGCGCGTTGCGAAGGATCGAGGAGATCCTGGAGCTGCCGACCGAGGATTCCAGCGACCGAACCGGACAAACCGCGAACGGCGGAAAGATCGAATTCAAGGACGTCACCTTCGCGTACGGCGAGACGCCGGTTCTGAACGACGTCAGCTTCACCGTCGAGGAGAAGACCCGGGTCGCGCTCGTCGGGCCCAGCGGCGCCGGCAAGTCGACGATCCTCCAGTTGATCGAGCGCTTCTACGACGTCACCGGCGGCGTCGTCCAGGTCGGCGGCGTCGACATCCGCGACCTGCCTCGAAACTCTCTGAGAGAAATGCTCGGCTATGTCGAGCAGGAGGCGCCGGTGCTGGCCGGCACCCTCCGCGACAACCTGCTGCTGACCGCGCCGGACGCCGACGACGAGCGGTTGCGGCGGGCCCTGGCCGAGGTCAACCTCTCGGGCCTGCTGGACCGGACCCCCGAGGGGCTCGACACGGAGGTGGGCGAGGGCGGGGTGCTGCTCTCCGGCGGCGAACGACAACGGCTCGCCATCGCCCGTACCCTGCTCAGCGGCGCGCCCATCCTCCTGCTGGACGAGCCCACCAGCAACCTCGACGCCCGCAATGAGGCCGCCCTGCGCGGCGCGATCGGCGCCGCGGCCCATGATCGAACCCTGCTCGTGGTGGCCCACCGGCTGAGCACGGTGATCGACTCGGACGTCATCGTCGTGCTGGAGGCGGGACGGGTGGTGGCCACCGGTTCGCACGACGAACTGCTCGTGACCAGCCCGCTCTATCGCGAGCTGGCCACACAACAACTGCTGGTGCCGGGAGTCGACACCATCCGTCCAGGAAAGTGAAGTACCGTAACCGGCCATGGGTGTGTCGCAGCGGTTGAAGAAGCGGTTCCGCAAGTTCTTGCAGCGTCCGGGTACGACGGTCGATCTCGCGCCGTTCGAGAAGCGGCTCCCCGCGATCGAGGCGCTCGAGGACGACCTGAAGGAACTGGACGACGAGGCGCTGACCGCGAAGGCCGCCGAGGCCACCGATTTCACCGACATCTGCGCCGTCGGACGTGAGGCCGCCCGCCGCGCCCTCGACGAGCGCCCGTTCGACGTGCAGCTGCTCGGCGCGATGGCGCTGCTCTCGGGCAAGGTCGCCGAGATGGCCACCGGTGAGGGCAAGACCCTGACCGCGACGATCGCCGCGTACGGCCACGTCCGCACCGGCCACGGCCCCGTGCACATCCTCACCGTCAACGACTACCTGGCCCGCCGCGACGCCACCTGGATGGAACCGGTCTTCACCCTGCTCGGCCTGACCGTGGGCTGGGTGACCGAATCGTCCACCCCGGAGGAACGACGCGAGGCGTACGGCGCCGACGTCACCTACGTGTCGGTGTCCGAGTCCGGCTTCGACTACCTGCGCGACCAGCTGGTCACCGACGTGGCCGACCGGGTGCAGCGCGACCTCGCGACGTGCATCGTGGACGAGGCCGACTCGATCCTGATCGACGAGGCCCGCGTGCCCATGGTGCTGGCCGGCAGCCTGGCCACCGAGGCCGACCCGGTGCACGAGGCGGCCGATCTGGTCCGTGACCTCAAGGCCGGCAAGGACTACGAGGTGGCCGACGACGCGCGGAGCGTCGCCTTCACCGACGCCGGCCTGAAGAAGCTCGAGGAGAAGCTCGGCATCGACCTGTACGCCGACGACCAGGTCGCCCACCTGTCCGCGGTGAACGTCGCGCTGCACGCCCACGCGCTGCTCCGCCGCGACGTCGACTACATCGTGCGCGGCGGCACGGTCGAGCTGATCGACGAGATGCGCGGCCGGGTCGCCCAGCGGCGGCGCTGGCCCGACGGCCTGCAGGCGGCGGTCGAGGCCAAGGAGGGCCTCACCGCGACGGCCGAGGGCGAGGTCCTCGACACGATCACCGTGCAGGCGTTCATCGCGCTGTACAAGACGAAGTGCGGCATGACCGCGACCGCGGTGCACGTCGGCGAGCAGCTCCGCGAGTACTTCGGCCTCGAGGTCGCGGTGATCCCGCCGAACACCGAGAACATCCGTGAGGACGAGCCCGACCGCATCTACTCGGCGCACGACATGCGCGACGAGGCGCTGGTCGAAGAGATCAAGATCGCCCACGACAAGGGCCGCCCGGTGCTGATCGGCACCCTGGACGTGAAGGCGTCCGAGCTGCTGGCCAAGCAGCTGGCGGCGGCCGGTGTGCCGAGCAACGTGCTGAACGCGAAGAACGACGCGGAAGAGGCGGCGATCATCGCCGAGGCGGGCGCGCTGGCCGCGGTCACCGTGTCGACCCAGATGGCCGGTCGCGGCGTCGACATCCGGCTGGGTGGCTCGGACGAGAAGGACCGCGAGAAGGTGGTCGAGCTCGGCGGGCTGTACGTGATCGGCTCCGGCCGGCACGACAGCCGCCGCGTGGACGACCAGCTCCGTGGCCGCGCCGGCCGGCAGGGCGACCCGGGCGGCTCGGTGTTCTTCGTCAGCCTGGAGGACAACCTGGTCACCCGGCACGCCGGCGACATCCTGCCGGCCTCGCCGCGGATGGACATGGACGGCGTGGTGCACGACGACGCGGTGGAGTACGCCGTCGAGCACGCCCAGCGGGTCGCCGAGGGCGTGAACCACGAGATCCACCGCAACACCTGGCGCTACAGCGTGGTGATCGAGCAGCAGCGGGTGGCGCTGGCCGAGCGCCGCGAGCGCCTGCTCACCTCCGAGGTGGCGGCGATCATGCTGCTGGAGCGGTCGCCCGAGAAGGCCAAGGAGATCGACGAGGACGTGCTCTCCGACGCCGCCCGGTCGATCGCGCTGTTCCACCTCGACCGGCTCTGGGCCGAACACCTGGCCGAGCTGTCCGAGGTCCGCGAGGGTGTGCACCTGCGGGCGCTGGGCAAGCTCGACCCGCTGGACGAGTTCCACCGGGCGGCCGTACCGGCGTTCCAGAAGGTTTTCACCGAGATCGAGGCGCGCACCCTGGCGACCTTCGAAGAGGTCGACCTGTCGGACGGCTGGCAGCCGGACCGCGCCGATCTCGTGCGGCCCAGCGCCACCTGGACCTACCTGGTGCACGACAACCCGTTCGGCTCCGAGCTCGACCGCCTGATCGCGGCGGTCGGCCGGCGCCTCACCTCGAGCGGTAACTAGGACCCCTGGGCGTGGTGTTCGGCGAGCAGGTCGCCGCCGAACTCCGCGCGCGGGCGGCGCAGCACGGTGTGCGCGTGGTTGCCGTCGGCCGTGGTGTTGTCGAATTCGATGAGCAGGTCGTCGCCTTGGATCCGGTAGTAGTGC
This sequence comes from Actinoplanes sp. NPDC089786, assembly GCF_040684855.1. NCBI lineage: Bacteria > Bacillati > Actinomycetota > Actinomycetes > Micromonosporales > Micromonosporaceae > Actinoplanes > Actinoplanes sp. NPDC089786. Next base: position 160,159 of record NZ_JBFBGU010000017.1, on the reverse strand, counting down.
CCGATGCCGGGTCCGGGCGGCCCCTCCCACGCGAAATGGAGATTATCCGTATTTAACGGATATGCCGAGCGGCCGAGGTAGATCTCCACGAGCTCATCAAGCATGTTTCCGATAGCTCCCGGCATATCGCGACGAGGCAGGCCGACCGGCTCGAGTCGGGACGAGGACGGCCGCGGGCCGGAGTAGATGTCGTACGGCGCCTGGTCGTTCACGATCGCCCGGTCGCGCTGGGCCGGCGGCAGCCCGAGCAGGATCGCGCGGCCCAGGTCTTCCTCGACGCCCAGCGGCCGGAGCGCCGGGCGGCCGGCCAGGTCGACCCGGGCCGGATTGGCGCCCAGGAAGATCGGCGCCGGCGACACCACGCCGTCCACCACCGTGATCGTCACGGACAGGTGGTGCCCCTCGAACCGCCAGGCCCACCGGTCGTCGCCGGGCGTCCCGAAGATCACCACCCGGTAGTCGTCGCTATGCCGGCCGCGGACCCAGTTCTCCCGGCGGTCGAGCACCTCTTCGAGCGCGATCACGGCCATGGCCTGCGCGTACGCCGGGGGAGCGAGCGCGGTCGCGAGCAGCCGGTGTGCGGCCTTGCGGGCCACCGGGCCCATGTCGCCGAGCAGCAGGCCGGGCCGGGGCTCCGGCCGGTACTCCAGCCAGCGCCGCTGCCCGTCCCCGAACGGCCGCCGGGCCACCGCCGCCTGTTGCTCGTCCAGGGCCGCCAGGAACGCCGCCGCGGGGCCCGCCACATCGTCTGCCACCTGCCGAAGATAACCTTCCCGGGTGGGTGACAGCGTCTACGTCGGCCGCGCGGGTGCGGACGGCGCCCGCAATCAGGGCTGGCTGCTGGGACATTTCATGCCCGAGGGCGAACTCCGGCACTCGCGTGACGTCGAGGTGAAGTGGGGCGTCCATCCGCCCGGTGATCGGCGCGCGGCGTGGGCCGTCGGCGAGACGCGTACGGCGTTGCTGGTGCTGATCCGCGGCGCGTTCGACATCGAGTTGCGTGATCGCACCGTGGTCTTGCGAGATCCGGGCGACTACGTCGTCTGGGGTCCCGGTGAAGACCATTCATGGCGAGCCGGTGACCAGGAAACCGTGGTTCTGACCGTGCGGTGGCCATCGGTGCCGGGTTGGCGTCTCCCGCTTACCAGCCATTAAGAAAAAGTCCACATCGTGACGAGAATCGCACACGAGAACGAGTGATATCCGACTGTGCCGGTGGGCCGGGCGCGCTACTGTTTTGCACGGTTCTTTGGCGCGGGAAATGCATTTTCGTGCGCCAATTCACGCGGCGCTGGGGAGGGTCCGATCATGCCGGGCACGGCAGTGAAAGCACGTCCGGGACGGCACAGCACGAGGGCGGCGCGTGTTCCGGCGGCCCGCCGCTCACCCGAACCGGCAACGTTCGAGACGCCCGTGGCGGCGCCCTCGCTGACCCTGACGATCACCATTCCGATGACCGAACAGGAGCTGAGCCCCGAGGCCCAGCGCCTGATCGACGCGGTCCGTGACCTCGCCGAGGCGGGTGGCCAGGTGGCCGAGCGGCCGGCCGCGCTGCTGCCGTCCGAGTTCGCCGGCGAGTTCGGCACCGGCCCCGAGGTGCGACTGCTGGTCGCCTCCCGCCAGGTGCTGGTCGACGGCACGGCCCTGCCGCTGACCCGGCTCGAGTTCGAGCTGCTCCAGTTCCTGGCCGGCAACCGCCGTCGCGTGTTCACCCGCGCCCAGCTGCTGGCCGGCGTGTGGGGCTACGAGCACACCGGTGAGCGCACGGTCGACGTGCACGTCCGCCGGCTGCGCCTCAAGCTCGGCCCGCAGGTGCCGCTGATCACCACGGTCTACGGCGTCGGCTACCGGTTGGCCGACGACGCCAACATCGTGGTTCAGCCGCACGACTGATCTTGCGCGTACGCCCGGTTTCACCCGAGATCCTGATCGAGGAGCTGGCCGACCACCTGGCCGGCTCCGACGACCTGCTGCGGGTGGCCGTCGACGGCGCTCCCGCGGCCCGGCCCGAGGCTCTCGCCGACGCTCTGGTCGACCCGCTGCGGCTGCGCGGCCGTCCGGCCGTCCATGTCCGTGCGGCCGACTTCCTCCGCCCCGCCTCCCTGCGCTTCGAGCTGGGCCGGACCGATCCCGACTCGTTCTACTCGGCCTGGGTCGACGAGGCCGGGCTGCGCCGTGAGGTGCTCGACCCGGCCGGCCCGGGCGGCACCGGCAAGATCATCACCCGGCTCTGGAACGCGGACACCGACCGGGCCGCCCGCGAGCCCTACGCCGACCTGCCCGCCCGCGCGGTCGTGATCGTCAGCGGCGCCCTGCTGCTGGGCGCCGGCCTGCCCTTCGACCTCAGCGTTCACCTGGAACTGTCACCGGCCGCGCTGGCCCGCCGCACCGACCCGGCCGAGGCGTGGACGCTGCCCGCGTACGCCCGCTATGCCGAGGAGGTCGACCCCGCTTCCTTCGCCGATTTTGTGGTCCGGATGGACCATCCAACCCGCCCCGCGCTCGTCCTCGACCGCTTCTGATGTTCCAGGTACTGGACCGCCCAGACCCCTGGTGACCTGCGAATCGAGGGCCTGTTCGCCGGGTCCATAGCGGAAACCAGTACGGACAGTTATGCTCCGACTACTTTTCAGCGAAGATCCGGTTTGGGATCTTCGACGGTGGGTATCAGGCGGCTCCACGGTGTGGAGACTCCTGGCGGGGGAGCCCACCGGTAAGGGGCAGAGGGAAGGGCAGGGGGACGCATGCTCGTCAACGGAGCAGTGATCGCGGGTAAGAGTGCCGTCAAGGGGCGTTCCGCGGAGGAGATCGACCAGATCCGGGTGGTTCTTCGGGAGCGCTTCGACTCGCTCGACACCGAGTACGCCCACGCCGTGGCGGAGAGCCAGAAGCTGCGCCTCGTCGAGATCGGCGACGCCGCCGGTGACGACCAGGCCGACAGCGGGTCCAAGACGGCGGAACGGGACGCGGCCAACTCGCTGCTGCGTACCCTCCTGGACCGGCGTGAGCAGGCGGAGGTCGCCCTGCAGCGCTTGGACGAGGGCACCTACGGCAACTGCGACGGGTGCCACCAGCCCATCCCGGTCGCCCGCCTCGAGGTGTTCCCGTCGGCCACCACCTGTGTGGCCTGCAAGTCGACGCGGGAGCGCCGCGCCGGCTGACCGCGTTTTCGAGAAGTCCGCCGGTCGTGCACCGGCGGACTTCGCCTATCCGGGCTACCGTGCCGGGATGGGGAAGATCCAGGTCGGGACCGCCTCGTGGACCGACCGCACGCTGCTCGACTCGGGCTGGTACCCGCAGACCGCCACCAACCCGGAGAAGCGCCTGGCCTACTACGCCAGACAGTTTCCGGTGGTCGAGGTCGACGCCACCTACTACGGCCCGCCCAACGAGCAGACCACCAGGCTGTGGGCGGAGCGTACGCCCGCCGGGTTCACCTTCAACATCAAGGCGTTCAGCCTGCTCACCGGGCACCCGACCAAGGTCAGCTCGATCTACAAGGACCTGCGTCCGGAGACCGACAAGAAGAACGTCTACCCGCAGGACCTTCCGCCCCAGGCGTACGAGGAGATCTGGTCGCGTTTCCTGAGCGCCCTCGACCCGCTGGTCGAGGCGGGCAAGCTGGGCGCGCTGCTGTTCCAGTTCCCGCCGTGGTTCGGCATCCGCAAGTCCAACAAGGAGTACATGCTCGAGGTGGCCGCCCGGTGCAAGCCGCTGCGCCCGGTCTTCGAGCTACGCAACGCGTCGTGGTTCGAGGGCGCCAACCAGAACGAGACCCTCGACTTCCTGCGCGCCCACAAGCTCCCCTTCGTCTGCGTGGACATGCCGCAGGGCCACAAGTCCTCCGTCCCGCCGATCGTCGCCGCGACCGCCGACCTGGCCGTGGTCCGCTTCCACGGCCACAGCGACAAATGGACGAGCAAGGACATCCACGAGAAGTTCGGGTACGAGTATTCCGCCGACGAACTGGCCACGTGGGCGCCCCGCCTCAAGGAGTTGTCCGCCGAGACCGCCACCACCCAGGTCTTCATGAACAACTGCTACTCCGACTACGCCCAGCGCAACGCGAGCACCCTGATCGACCTGCTCGACGATTAACTGCCGGCCTCCTCGAGCGATTTCACCGGCGATACCCTATCGACCCGGGACGATGACCGCTTCCTTGAGCAGGCGCCGGGCCAGCACGAGACGGTCGGCGTCGTCGTCGAGCGGAAGATCCCCGACGCGGTACGGCTCGCCGGACAGAACCATGCGCAGCGCGGTCGCGCAGTAGGCCGGGAACCGCAGCGTCCGCCCCGACAACCGCAGCACGACGTGCTCGGCGCCGTCCTCGGCCAGCCGCCAGCGCAACCCGTGCCGGGCCCGGACCAGGTCGTCCGGGGTCAGCGCCTCGGCGAAGTCGAGCTGGGACAGCGGCGCGATCGGCGCCGGGCGGGCGGCCGGCCACACCCGCTCGCGCAGGCCGTCGGCGACCTCCTCGGGGTCGGCCGTGGGCAGCCACTCCTGGAGGGCGGCGACCGTGTCGGCGAGCGCGGGGCCGATCGCCGCCGGATCGGTCAGGTCGAGCCCGTACGGCAGGGTCGCCCGCAACCGCTGATCGGAGGCGGCCAGCCGGAGCAGCTCCTCGACGATCGTGTAGCGGGTGAACGCGCGGATCCCGATGGTCAGGTGCAGCGACCGCGCGTCCTGCGCCGAGGCGGCGTGCAGCCAGCCCCGCGGCAGGTACAGCGCGTCGCCCGGCCGGAGGACGACGTCGAGCGCGGGCGCGCCGGATGCCGTGGCGGTCACCTCGTCCCGGCGCTCGCCCCACGCCTGACGTTCCAGCGGCTCGGAGATCACCGGCTCGTGGATGATCCAGCGCTTGGTGCCGTCGACCTGCAGGACGAACACGTCGTGGGTGTCGTAGTGGGTGGCGAAACCCTGGTTGCCGGGCGGGGTCAGGTAGGCATTGACCTGCAGCGGCTGGTTGAGTTCGGCGCCCAGTTCCTGGATGAACTCGATCAGCGGCGGCCAGATGCGGTGCAGGCCCTGGAAGACGAGCGTCGCGCCGTCGGCGTACAGGCGGAGGATCTTGTCGTCGGCGACCTGGTCGCCCACCTCCGCGCCGAGACCGCCGGGCCCGGTGAACCGGGTGGCCGGCAGAACGGTGCCGCGGTCTGCCACCCGCAGGAACGGGGTGCGCAGACCGCGGCGGCTGATCAGCTCGTCCGCGTCGGCGGGGGAGAACAGATCGGTGAAACCACCGCCCGGAAGTTCGCCGGCGCGGGAGAGCAGCGGCTGCCGCCCCCAGTACGCGTCGGCGAACTTGTCCGGGTCGGTCGAGATGATGCGGGAGAGCACGGGTCAGGCCGTGCCGTCAGCGCCGCCGTCGTGGCCGCCCGGGTTGGCGCCGCCGTCCGCGGGGCCTTCACCGCCCGCGCCGCCGTCCGCGCCGCCGTCGTGGCCGCCCGGGTTAGCGCCACCGTCGGCCGGGCCTTCGCCGGCCGCGCTGCCACCAGAAGTGATGTCCTCGTCACTGAGTCGCATGACGATCTCCTTTCGCTGAGATCCCCGGACTACCCTCCAACGGCCCGGGGTATGCACGGCTGGTGTTGATGATCGGAACCTCGGGCTGGCAGTACCGGGACTGGAAGGGCGCCTTCTATCCGGACAAGCTGCCGCAACGGCTGTGGCTGGAGCGATACGCGGAATCCTTCGCGACGGTCGAGGTGAACAACGCCTTCTACCGCCTGCCCGAGAAGTCGACGTTCGAGGGCTGGCGCAAGCGCACGCCCGCCGACTTCTCGTTCGCGGTCAAGATGAGCCGCTACCTCACGCACATCAAGCGGCTGAAGGAGCCCGCGGAGCCGGTGGCCCGGTTCCTCTCGCGGGCCGCCGGGCTCGGCGACAAGCTGGGTCCGGTGCTGATCCAGTTGCCGCCGACGATGCGCGCCGACCCCGCGGCGCTGGACGAGACGCTGCGGCACTTCCCCGCCGACGTCCGCGTCGCCGTCGAGCCGCGGCACCCGTCGTGGTGGACCGACCAGGTGCGCGACGTCCTCGGCGAGCACGGCGCGGCGCTGGCCTGGGCCGACCGCCGGGGACGGCCGCAGTCGCCGTTGTGGGTCACCGCCGGGTGGAGCTACGTGCGCTTCCACGAGGGCCGGGCCAACCCCTGGCCGAGGTACGGGGTGAAAGCCCTCGATTCCTGGCTGTCGCGGCTGCCCGGCCGTGGCGAGGCGTACGCCTATTTCAACAACGACCAGCATTGCGCCGCCGTGGCCGACACGAGCGTCCTGGCGCGGCGGGCCCGGCGTCCCACCAGCCGGACGCCGTAGCCTGATCCGGTGCTGCACATCGAGCTGAACGGCCAGCCTCCGAGCGCCCAGGCGCTGGCCACGATCGCCGTCACCAACTACGGCCACTTCACCTCGATGCAGGTCCGCGACGGCAAGGTCCGCGGCATGGCCCTCCACCTGGCCCGCCTCGACGACGCCAACGAGAAGTTCTTCGGCGACCGCGGCGACGTCGACGACGAACTGCGCCTGCGTTCCTGGATCCGGCACGCCCTCGGCGACCGGTCCGACGCCTCGGTGCGCGTCGCGTACACCGACGAGGGCGTCCTGATCTCGGTCTCCGACCCGGTCGAGGAACCCACCACCCCGATCCGCGTGCGCACCGAGCTCTACGAACGTCCCTGGCCCGAGCAGAAGCACAGCGCCACCATGGGCCTCCGCTACGCCCAGCGCACGGCCCGCGAGGCCGGCTACGACGACGCGCTGTTCATCGGCCCCGACACCCTGATCCGCGAGGGCTCAACCTGGAACGTAGCCTTCTGGGACGGCGGCCAGGTCGTCCTCCCCATGGCCCCCATGCTCAAGGGCGTCACCATAGTTTTGCTCCAGATCGCGATGTCCATGACCGGCATCCCCTGGACCACGCGCCCCGTCCGCCGCGACGACCTCCCCGACCTCCTGGCCGCCGCCGCCGTCAACTCCCACTCCCCGGCCCGCCGCATAGCCGCCGTCGACGACATCGTCTTCGACGAACACGACCAGCTCACCAAGGCCTTGCACACAGCCTGGGACACCGTCCCCTGGGACGACATCTGACACCCGCCCACCTGGCACAACGCCCGTACCCCCGCCCTCCATGATCAACAGCTTGGTCCAGGCCGTAGTCGCTCCCGCCGAGGCGCCGTCGTCCCACCACCCAACTTCAAGATCAAGAGCGTGATGTCGCACCTGGGTGGGTGGCACAGACCGCAGCTCCCGCCGGGGCCGGGCGCGCGGCTCCAAGGCCGCGGGGCGGCCAGAACAGAGCCGCGCACCCTTCATTCTGCGTAAGCGGTCACCCTCCGGCGCTCCGCGCCACCCAACCCCGCCCGCGTCCCATGTTGGCCCCGCCTAACGCCTCCCGCGCCGGCCCCGCCAACGCCTCCCGCGCCGCCCCGAACAACGCTCCTTGCGCCGGTTCCCTCAGCGCGTCAGCCTGCAGCGCGTCAGCCTGAGGCCCCGGCGCGCCACCCCGCAGCCTCTGCGTCGGCCCAGCCCTCGGCGTCGTCCTAGCAGCGCGCCTCCCACGATGCGCGAGCACCCAATGTTCCCATCGGCGCGCGTCCACCCGCGGGGCCGCCTCTCGACGTCCGGCCCGGACCAGCCCACCGGCGCCCTTTGCTCTGAGCGCATATAGGCACCACTTCGATGGCGGTTGTATCCGGATGACATGACCATCCGGGTGGTGCCTATATGCACTCAGAGCAAAGGGGCCGAGGCGGCTTCCCCGGGGCGAGAGGGCGAGGCGCGTCGCGATGCAGCGGTGGGTCATGCGCGGTGTGCCGTGGGCGGTGTGCCGTGGGCGGTGTGCCGTGGGCGGTGTGCCGTGGGCGGTGGGTCATGCGGGGTGCGGTCATGCCGGGGTGGGCAATGCGCGGTTCGGTGGTAGGACGTGTGCGGTGGGAGGTGTTCGGCCTGGGAGTCGGCGGTCGGCGTTCCTCCGGTGGGGTCTTTTGGGCGGCGGATGGCGGGGTGAGCACGGCCACCTGTTGTCGGCGAGGGTGCCGGGCGATGATGTGGGGCGTGGGGGAGCTGGACGAGGCTGCGGCGGTGTTTCAGGGGGTGCGGCCTCGGCTGTTCGGGATCGCGTACCGGATGCTTGGCAGTGTCGGTGAGGCCGAGGATCTGGTGCAGGATGTGTGGTTGCGCTGGCAGGGGGCCGATCGCGGGGTGGTCGAGAATCCGGGGGCGTTCCTGGCTACCACCGCGACGCGGCTGGCGATCAACGCGTTGCGGTCGGCTCGGGCGCGACGGGAGACCCATGTCGGTCCGTGGCTGCCGGAGCCGGTCGACACCAGCGCCGACGGTCGTCGGCGCCGCCCGGGTGGCGAAGTTCATCGCCGCGTTCTCGTCGTGGTACTGGGACGGCGTCACGCTGGAGTGGATCACCGCGAACGGGCGGCCGGGCGCGGTCATGCGCCGTGGTGACGCCCTGCTCGGGCTGGTCACGCTGACCGCCTCCGCGGACGGCATCGACCAGCTCCTGTGGCAGCTGAACACCAGCAAGCTCGGCGCCGTGGCCGGCGGTCGGGCGTAGGCGCCCCAGAAGGCGGTCGGGCGTAGGCGCCTCAGGGCGTAGGCGCCTCAGGCGGCGGTCAGGCGTGATCGCCCCAGACGGCGATCTCGCCCCGGGCCAGGCAGACGATCAGGACGCCGCCGGGGGCGGAGACCGCCCAGGACTCTACGTCGGAGTCGACGCCGACCAGCAGGGACGCGCCGCTCGTGAAGGTGATCATCAGCTCGCCGCCGGTGTAGGTGCGGGCGTCCTGGACGGTGTCGCCGAGCAGGGTGGCCAGGTCGTCCGAGGGATCGTCGCCGGGCTCGACGTAGACGCGGCCGGCGGGGCCGTCGAGGCGGGCGAGGGTTTCGATGAGGACCTGGCTGCCGCCGGCGAAGCCCAGCACGATGGCGTGGCCGAGGCGCACGAATTCCAGCTTCTGCCCGGCGAGCAGGTCGATCGGCCGTGCCTGCGGGGGACGCAATCCGGCGTCCATGTCGGTGACCATGACTGGCAACATGGCGGAACCGTAGAACGGCCCGCCATAAGAGAGCCTTAACGGTGAAAAAGTTTTCAGCCCGCGGGCCGGACCGCCGCCCACAGCAGCGCTGCGGTGAACAGGCCGGTGACCAGCACCGTGGCGATCGCGGTGGGGTCGAGCCCGACGCCGCGGCGGTCGGCGACGCGTTTGGCGCCGAACACGGCGAGGACCGGGCCGACCAGCATCACGATCAGGGCCAGCACGGGCAGGCCGACGGCCCAGTCGCCGCCCGCCTCGCGGCCGGCCCAGCGCAGGACCTGGTGTGCGGCCACGCCGCAGGCGCCGCCGAGGAAGCCGAACGCGGCGAACATGATCGTCGTCGCGCCGGTCAGCGGGCGTGGGGGCGCCGGCTTGAGCCGGGCGGTCGCCGCGGCCTCCTGGAGGTAGTCGTCGGGGCTGCGGTCGCGCTGCTGGGGGATGGTCGGCTCGGGCGCGGTGATGCCGAACCGTTCGGCCTTGCCGCCGGTCTGGTGGACGTAGCTGCTCCAGGCGTCGGCGACCTCGGCCTCGACGCCCTCGCGGGACTTCTGGGCGGCGCGGACGGCCCGCTCGGCCGTCCGGACGCCTTCCTCGGCGATGCGCAGCTTGTCGGCGGCCGCGGCCACCCGCTCGTCGTGCCACTGGGTGGCCTCGTCGCGGTCGGCGGCGGCCGCGGCGTCCAGGCCGGCGAGCTGCCGGACCAGGCCGCGGTAGCCGGCGTCGTCGAGGCCGGGCAGGCGGGCGGGCTGGGGACCGGGGGCGGTCATGAGGCGCCGTAGGGGATGATGACCTCGGCCCCGCGGTGCACCGAACGGTCGAAGTGCAGCGCCCGCCACGGCCGCGGATACCAGGGCGGCGCGCCGGTTCCGGGGAAGAACGGCGACAGTTCACTGCCGTGTACGTCGAGCGCCACCCACGCCCCGATCGGGTCGGTGCGGGACGCCTGCCCGCCGAGCGTGTCCCGCAGCAGCGCCGCGCCCCGCCACCAGCCGAGCACGTGGATCCGCCGTTCCGGTCCTTGCCGCAGGATCCGCAGCACGCTCCCGCCGAGCGACGGCACCGCGTCCACCGCGTAGAGGAAGAGGAAGTGTGGCCGCTCGGCCGGCGCGTCCCCGGCCTCCGCGGCGGTGTCCTCCAGCAGCCAGTCCACGTTGGACGTGTCGTAGAACCCGGTGTCGGCCGGGTTGAGGTCGGACTTGAGCGTGTCCACCGCGCCGCTGGCGTCGGTGTCGAGGCAGGCCACCGAGAAGCGGGCCTCGCCGGGGCCGAACTGCGTGGCCAGCGAGCGCGCCGCGGTGCCGAGGATCGCGCAGGCCTCGTCGATCCGGGTGCCGAGGACGGCGAGGTTGCGGCCGGGGGCGCGGCGCAGTTCGGTCCGCGCCGAGCGCGCCGCCACGTCGATGGTCTCGCCGAGCAGCACCACCGGCGACGCCGGCCGCAGCCCGCCCTGGAGCTTGCGGAAGTCGGGGCTGTCCTCGAGCCGCGGGATGGCGTCGCCGTCGAACAGCCGCGGCGCCGGCAGCTCCTGCGGGCGCCGCCGCCACAGCCGGTGCTGCAGCTCGCTCCAGCTCGTCCGGTCGCCGGCCGCCGGCACCCGCACGACCTTGTTCGCCGGGTACGCCCCGGAGTCGGCGTTGACCACCGCGTGGTAGCGCGGCAGCGACTCGGCGGCCAGGTTGGTCTCGGCCAGCACCCGCCGCGCCCGGGGCAGGGCGATCCGCAGCGAGAACTGGGCGACCAGCGCCGGCCGCCCCCACAGCGCCTCGATGCCGGACACGTCCTGGCTGGCCAGGACCAGGTGGATGCCCTGGGACCGGCCCCGCCGGGCGAGGTCTTCGAGCAGGTCGACCGCCTCGCCGGCCACCGCGTCCCGGCCGGCCAGCAGCACCTGGAACTCGTCGACCACGGCGACGATCCGGGGCCAGTGGCCGTCCGGGTCCTCGGCCCGCAGCTCGGCCAGGTTGGTGACCTCGTGCCGCTTGGCCGCGTCGGCCCGCCGCCGCAGTTCGCCGCCGAGGAAGCGGAGCAATGCCAGCCCGAACTCGCGGTCGGTGTTCACGTTCACCCCGACCAGGCGTACGTGGGGGAGCCAGCTCGGGTCGCGACGGCCCGGCGCGAACCGGGCGAAGGACACCCCCTCCTTGAAGTCGAGCAGGTAGAAGGCCAGCTCGTGGGGGGAGTAGCGGGCTGACAGGGCGCCCATCCAGGCGTAGATCAGGTTGGTCTTGCCGGTGCCGGACGGGCCGGCGATCAGCGCGTGAGGTGGGTAGTCGGCCAGCGTCACCCGCACCTCGGTGCCCTGCGGGCTGTCGCCCAGCGGGGCGGTCAGCCCGAGCGCCGAATCCTCCTGCCACTCCTCGGCCGGCAGCAGGCTGGCCAGCGCGACCGGGGCCGGCCCGGCGGCCACCTCGTCGGCGATCCGCCGGCTGGTCAGCGTGAGCACCCCGGCGGGCGGCCCGGGGTCGAGCCGGATCGGCAGGTCGCCGGCGCCGCTGGCCCGGGCGTCGTCACCGGGGGCGGCGGCGATCACCTCGATGCCGGGCACCGCCCGCACGCCGAGACCACGGATGACCAGGTGCACCCCGCAGGCCGTGCCGGTGCGCAGCAGCCGTTCCAGCTGCTGGCGTTCGGGCTTGGTCAGGGCGCCCGGGTTGAGCAGGACGGCGATCCGCCACGGTTCGGGGCGGCGCCCGGTGGCGGCGGCCAGCTCGCGCAGGGACGTGTGCTCGCCGGCCAGCACGGTCTCGTTGATCCGGCGTACGTGTTCGACCAGCTCGTCGAGCAGGGCGGGCAGGCCGCCGGGTCCGACGAAGGTGAGCACGCCGGCGCCGGCCAGGGGCGCGAAGCCGGCCAGCCCGCCGCCCAGGTTCTCGGGGTCGTAGCCGGTCAGGCGTACGGTGCCGGGCGGCGCCGAGCCGAGCGCCCGCAGCAGCAGGCCGGCCACCACCTCGTCGCAGAGCCGGTCGTCGTCGCCCCGCACCACCACGTGACCGCGGTCGAGGAGCGGAACCAGGGCCGGAACCTCACCCGAGTACGGCAGGAGCAACCGCCCGATCCGCAGCTCGGGCGCGGTGTCCCCGGGCATGCCGGGGGTCGGCTGCCAGCTCTCCCAGGGGTCACCGGCCGCGCCCGGCGCTCCGGTCTGCCCGGCTGCCGCGGCCGCTCCGGCCAGCGCCGCGAGCTCGTCGTGGTGCCGGTGCGCGATGTCCCGCAGCCGGTTGTCCCGGGCGTGCGCGAGCTGCACGCGTTGCCGGTCGGCCGCGGCGGCCAGCCGGTCGCGGCGTTCGACGGCGGCGATGTGCCGTTGCTGGGCCTCGCTGAGGGTGGCGTCGGCGGCGCCCAGTGCCTGGGCCAGGGCGGCGCGGACGTCGAGCGTCTGCTGGGCGAGTGGATCAGGCATCGGCGCCGTTCATCGGTCGTTCCTCGGGGCGCCGCGGCAGCGGCTCGGGCGCGGTCGGGTCGAGGGTGGACGCGTCCCGGCCGAGGCGGGCGAGCAGCACGCCGGCCACCACGCTGGACGCGACCGCGGAGTCGGCCGGGTGGGGCTGGTCGCCGTCCGGCGACTTGGCCCGGCAGGTGCGGCTGATCACCGCGTCCAGGGCGGCGGGGGAGATGCCGGGCAGCAGCGACCGCACCCGCCCGGAGACCGCTGTCCGCAGCCGGCTCACGTCGTCCGGCCGCGGCTCGTGGCCCAGCAGGTCACCGGCCAGCCGACGGAGCACCGGCCCGGCCGCGGCGGAGAGCGAGAGCCCGGTCGCCGCGTTCACCCCGTGCAGGTCGCGGCCGAGGCTGGCCCGGTCGCCGGCCCGGACCCGGCCGGCCACCCGGCGCAGCAGATCGGTGGTGCCGATCCGGCCGTCGGTGTTGTCGGCCTCGCCGGGCGCCTCGTTGGTGAGCTGTTCGACCCGGCGCTGCCACCACGGCCCGAGGCGTTCCGGCGGCGGCTGCTTGTCCTCGTCGCCGGGCGGCGGGGCGACCTTGTCCTTCTCCTCGTCGCGGTCGAGCCCGGACCGCCAGTCGCGGCCGGCGTCGCCACCCTGGCTCTCGCCGGACAGCCCGACCTGCGCGAGGTACGAGGCGATCGCGTCCTGGGCCAGCCGCAGCGCCGCCGCGGCGTGCTCGGCGTGTTCGGTGGCGTTGCCGAGCTGCGGCACGCCGATCGGGTCGACCGAGGTCTGCCGCACCCAGTTGAGCAGCTCGGTGGCGCTGCGCAGTTTCTCCATGGCGGCGGTCACCAGGCCGGTGGGCAGCTCGTCGGACGTCGCCCGGAGCTGGGCGCCTAACTCCTGCAGCAGCGACATGGCGGCTACAGGGTCGCCGTGTAGGTCTGGGCCTGCTCGACGGCGAGCAGGGTGGCGCCCATGCACTCCTCGAGCTGCTGGTCGGCCTGTGACAGCGAGGCATGCGCGGCGCCGACGGCGTCGTTGGCGCTGCCGTCGAGCGCGGCGGCCAGGCTCTGCTGAGCCTCGCCGAGCTTCTCACGCGCCGCCTGAATCGCCGCCTGACCTTCGGTGACCTGCTGCAACGCGGCATCGACTGCCGCGCGCACCTCGGCGACGCTGGCCACTCGTGCAGCCTCCCGCAGATGAGTACCTGACCACTTCTGGCCAGACTATCGCCCCTTGTGGGGCCCGCGTGCCAGGCCGTCCCATTCATTCAAGCGCACTCATCGTGGTACAGAGGACGGTCCCCGCACCTCGGCGCCAAGGTCAACGACCCGTCGGCGCAGCTCACGGTCTGCTGATACGACGATTACTCTGCGCTCGCGGCCGGCCGAGGTGACCGCGCCGACGATCGCGTCGTCGCCGGAGTTTGGCGCGCTTTCCACCCGTACACCCGGAATAGGTTTTATGCCTCGGGCCTTGCCCTCCACGATCAGGAGCACGTCGAGCGGCCCGGGAAGATCGGGCAGGCCGTCCGTCGCGACCGTGGCCAGCCCGTCGCGCAACCGTGCCGCCGCCCCGGCGCGATCGCGCCACCACCCGTCCGGCTTGGACCCGACGACGTTGGCGGCGTCCACGACCAGGAGCGGGTATTCCGTCATGAGAGCAGCGTCTCACAGCCGAGCGGCGGGAATCCGGCAGAGTTGACTCGACTTGACTCAACTGTGCGTCCGACGCCGGCGCACGTTGGGAGACGGACAAATGAGTGAGTGGGACGACCTGTTCGAGCGCTTCCTCGGCGCGGAATCGCGCCGCCAGCAGCGGATCGACATCACCCGATACATGAGCAACGACGCGCGGGCCGTGCTGTCCGATGCCGCCGCGCGCGCCGCCGAGACCTCGCCCGCGGGCGTGCCGGTGGCCGACCTCGACACCGACCACCTGCTGTGGTCCGCGTTGCAGCGCGAGCCGCTGCGGGCGCTGGCCAAGCGAGCCGGCGCCGACCCCGAGGCGGTCCTGGCCGAGATGGGTACGCCGGACGTCCGTTCCGCGGACCTCCCGGAGACGATCGCGCTGACCCCGGCGGCCAAGCGTGCCCTGCTGGACAGCCTGCAGATCTCCCGGGCCCTCGGATCGTCCTACGTCGGGCCCGAGCATGTGCTGATGGCGCTGGGCCTCAACCCCGACTCGGCGGCCGGCCGGCTGCTGAACGGCAAGATGGACCCGAGGGCCCTGGCCCAGCCGGACCAGCCGGCGGCCGGTGGCAACAGCAAGACGCCGACGGTCGAGCAGTTCGGCGTGGACCTGACCGCGATGGCCCGCCGCGGCGAGATCGACCCGGTGATCGGCCGGGCCGACGAGATCGAGCAGGCCGTCGAGGTGCTGTCCCGGCGGACCAAGAACAACCCGGTGCTGATCGGTGAGGCCGGCGTCGGCAAGACCGCGATCGTCGAGGGCCTGGCCCAGCGCATCGTCGACAACGACGTGCCGCTGACCCTGGAGGGCAAGCGGGTCATCCAGCTCGACCTGGCCGGCCTGGTCGCGGGCACCCGGTTCCGCGGCGACTTCGAGGAGCGGCTGGGCAAGGTGATCGACGAGATCCAGGAGCACGGCGACGACCTGATCGTCTTCCTGGACGAGATCCACACCCTGGTCGGCGCCGGTGGCGGCGGCGAGGGCGGCGGCACGGACGCGAGCAACATGCTCAAGCCGGCGCTGGCCCGCGGCCGGCTCCGGGTGGTCGGCGCGACCACCCTGGACGAGTACCGCAAGCACATCGAGAAGGACGCGGCCCTGGCCCGGCGCTTCCAGCCGGTCATGGTCGGTGAGCCGACGGTCGGAGACACCGTGCAGATCCTGCGCGGCCTGCGGGACAACTACGAGGCCCACCACCAGGTACGGATCACCGACGAGGCGCTGGACGCCGCGGCCGAGCTGTCCGACCGGTACATCACCGATCGGTTCCTGCCGGACAAGGCGATCGACCTGATCGACCAGGCCGGCGCGCGGGTGCGGCTGCGGGTGAAGACCCCGTCGGCCGACGTCCGGCGCGTGGAGGGCGAGCTGGAGCAGCTGACCCGCGACCGCGACCAGGCCGTGGCGGCGGAGAACTACGAGCGCGCGTCCGAGCTCCGCGACCAGATCGCGGCGCTGCAGACGCCGGCCGCCGAGAACAAGGAGGTGCCGCGGGTGACCCCGGTCGACGTGGCCGACGTGGTGTCCCGGGCCACCGGCATCCCGGTCACCCAGCTCACCGAGGAGGAGCGGGACCGCCTGCTGCGCCTCGAGGGGCACCTGCACGACCACGTGGTCGGGCAGGACGACGCGGTGGCCGCGGTGGCCGAGGCCGTGCGGCGTTCCCGCGCCGGGCTCGGCGACCCGGACCGGCCGGTCGGCAGCTTCCTCTTCCTCGGCCCGACCGGGGTCGGCAAGACCGAGCTGGCGCGCTCGCTGGCCGAGGCGCTGTTCGGCGACAGCGACCGGATGGTGCGGCTCGACATGAGCGAGTTCCAGGAGCGGCACACCGTGTCGCGGCTGGTCGGTGCGCCTCCCGGCTACGTCGGCTACGACGAGGCGGGGCAGCTGACCGAGGCGGTGCGGCGGCGTCCGTACAGCGTGGTGCTGCTCGACGAGATCGAGAAGGCCCACCCGGACGTGTTCAACATCCTGCTCCAGGTGCTGGACGACGGGCGGCTGACCGACAGCCAGGGCCGGACGGTGAGCTTCCGGAACACCGTCCTGATCATGACCAGCAACATCGGGTCGGACCTGATCGACGGTTCGCGGCGCAGTGTCGGCTTCGACACCGGGTCGTCGTCGGCCGACGACGCTCTCCGCGAGCAGCTCGACCGGCGGCTGCGGGACTCGTTCCGGCCGGAGTTCGTCAACCGGATCGACGAGATCATCGTCTTCCGCCGGTTGGAGAGCGAGCAGCTGCGGCAGATCACCGAGATGCTGCTGGAGGACACCCGGGGCCGGCTGGGCGTGCAGGACATCGCGCTCGAGGTCACCACGGCCGCGGTGGACTGGCTGGCCGAGCGCGGTTACCAGCCCGAGTTCGGGGCGCGTCCGTTGCGCCGGACGATCCAGCGCGAGCTGGACAACCGGCTGTCCCGGATGTTGCTCGCGGCCGATCTGGCGCCGGGTCAGACGGTCACCGCCGACGTGGTGGACGGTCAGCTCACGCTGACCGCCGGCTCACGCCGCAGCGAGGGTGTTGCCGCCTAGCTGCGGGTAGGCCCGGATCCAGTCGACATAGAGCGGATTGCGGGCGACGACCTCCTGGTAGGCGTCGACCGCCATCCCGATCAGCCGGGGCGCGACCTGGGCGGCGGGTGAGTCGGGGTGCCACCCGAGCACCTGCCGCCAGCGCACCGGCGCGCCGGCCAGCGGCCGGTGGGTGAGTCCGGCGGGCGCGCGGAAGGTGGGCTGACACAGCCCCAGCGCGCCGCCGGAGTCGACCATGTCGACCACCCCGCGGATGTCGGTCTCGAGGCAACGCTTGTGGGTGAAACCGGCGCGGGCGCAGGCCGCCGCGAAGCAGTCGGCGAAGCAGCCGTCGCCGGTGCCGGCCGCCCACTCCTCGTCGGCGAGCACGGCCAGGTCGATCTCGTCGTCCTTGGCGAACGGCGAGTCGGCCTGCATCAGCACGCAGACCGCGTCGATGGCGATGGTCTGCCAGACCAGCCCGTACTCGGCCGACGGCATCGCGTCGCCGCACACGCCGACCTGCGCGAAGTCGAGCTTCCCGTCGCGTACGAGGGTGGCCAGCTCCTCCACGTAGTACGACGCGTGGGTGGAGATCTGCGCCTCGGGCTGGGCCTCGGACAGCCGGTTCACCAGCCCGCCGATCACCGGCCCGCCGACCTGCCCGATCCGGTAGCGGCTCATCGTGTCGTCGGAGCCCGCGCCGGCCAGCCGGGCCGCCTCGTCCTGCAGGCCCTTCATCGCGGGCAGGAGCACCCGGGCCCGGGAGAGGACCAGCTCACCGAGCGCGGTCGGCCGGGCGCCGCGCCGGTCGCGGTCGAAGAGGGGTCCGCCGAGCGTACGTTCGATCCGTTGCAACTGGGCCGTCAGTGCGGGTTGCGCGAGTCCCAGCTGGGACGCCGCCTTGGTCACGCTGCCCGTCTCGGCGATCGCGCAGACCACCTTCAGATGCCGCAGCTCCAGGTTCATAGCGTGACGGTAGGACGTTCGCAGGATCCCGGCTAGACCTTCGGCCAGGCAAAGATCCCCCGTCTGTTGCAAACGGGTTAATTGACAACGGCCGATCAAAGGTCTTTCGCGTACGTTGTGCGCCTCGTCACAGCATCGCGTGCTTTGTCGGCCACCGCGACCACCGGGTCGATCACCTTGTTCCACGGTGGTCTGGCCGGTGTACCGGGATGCGGCCTGGTCGGCGCCGCCTCCTCGGCCGTCTCCACCCGGTTCCCGATCCGGATCAGGTCTTCCATCGGCACCATCTGGGCCAGCAGCGGGAACAGCTCCTCGGCGTCCGCCCGCGCGTGCCGGGCCACCGCCTCGCCGACCGCGGCGGCCGCCTCGGCGAAGCCCGGATCGTCGGGCCTGGCCCGATCCAGGCGTTGCAGCGTCACCAGCAGTTCGTGGTCCTCGGCCAGCTCCCGGTCGGCCAGCCGGTCGCCGTCCGGCACCACCTTGCGGACCGCCGGATACAGGTACTGCTCCTCGGCCGACAGGTGCCGCGACAGCTCGGCGACGAGCGCCTGGGCGTGCCGTCCACGTTCCGGCCCGGCCGGCAGGGCGGTCAGCTCCAGCAGTTCGCGGTGCTGCTCGGAGAGCACGTCGATGACATTGCGACCGGTCGTCTCGCCGCCGACGGGCGGCAGCGGAGGAAGATTCAGCGCGGACACGGCGCCGCTCGTACCCGCCGCCAAGATCTCCGAAACACCTGCCTGGTATGAAAGGCGGATGACCGACACCGCTGTCGACGAGGTCGTCGGCATCTGCCAGGACCTGTTGCGGATCGACACCACCAACACCGGCGACCAGCGCACCACGGTCGGCGAACGCGCCGCCGCCGAGTACGTCGCCGAGAAGCTCACCGAGGTGGGCGTCGAGGTGGTCATCCACGAATCGGCGCCGAAACGGGCCAACCTGGTCGCCCGCATCCCCGGGGCCGACCGCTCCCGCGGCGCCCTGCTCGTGCACGGTCACCTCGACGTGGTGCCGGCCGACGCCAGCGAGTGGTCGGTGCCGCCGTTCTCCGGCGAGGAGAAGGACGGCTACCTGTGGGGCCGCGGCGCGATCGACATGAAGGACTTCGACGCGATGATGCTCGCGACGGTCCGCCACTGGCAGCGGACCGGCGTGGTGCCGCCCCGCGACATCGTGCTCGCGTTCACCGCCGACGAGGAAGCCGGCATGACGTACGGCTCGCAGTTCCTCGTCCGTGAGCACGCCGACCTGTTCGAGGGCTGCACCGAGGCGATCGGCGAGGTCGGCGGCTTCTCCTACACGATCCACGACGACCTGCGGCTCTACCTCGTCGAGACGGCCGAGAAGGGGATCAACTGGCTGCGCCTGCACGCCAGGGGCCGGCCTGGGCACGGCTCGTTCGTGCACGACGACAACGCCGTCACCGCGGTCGCCGAGGCGGTCGCCGCGGTCGGCCGGCACCAGTTCCCGCTGGTGCTCACGCCGACCGTGCAAAGCTTCCTGGAGCGGGTCTCGGACGCGCTGGGCGTCGAGTTCGACCCGGCCGAGCCCGAGCTGACCATCGCCAAGCTCGGCCCGATCGCCAACCTGATCGGCGCCACCCTGCGCAACACGGCCAACCCGACCCGGCTCGAGGCGGGTTACAAGGACAACGTGATCCCCGGCAAGGCGTCCGCCACCATCGATTGCCGCACCCTGCCCGGCCAGGCCGAGATCTTCCTGACGCAGCTGCGCGGCCTGATCGGCCCGGACATCGAGATCGAGCACCTGCAGCAGCAGGCCGCGCTGGAGACCGGCTTCGACGGCGCGCTGGTCGAGGCGATGAGCGCCGCGCTGCGCGCGGAGGACCCGGGCGCGCGGGCGGTTCCCTACATGCTTTCCGGGGGTACGGACGCCAAGGCGTTCACCACCCTGGGCATCCGGTGCTTCGGCTTCGCCCCGCTCAAACTGCCCGCCGACCTCGCCTTCTCCTCGTTGTTCCACGGCATCGACGAGCGCGTCCCGGTCGAGGGACTAAGGTTCGGCGTGCGCGTGCTCGACCGGCTGCTGCGCGCCAGCTGACAACGCAATCCATCGGACCCCACCCGAGAGGACCCAACTCAGATGACCGACCGGATGGCGGACCTTGACGCCGCCCTGGACCGCGTGGTCGATGCCGCCCGCGCGCACCTGGCCGCGGTGAAAGCCGCCGAGGGACGCATCGACGACGACGGCGTCTGGCAGGCGTACGTGGCGCTCAACAACGCCTCGTTCGCCTACGACGAGCAGTTGCTGGACGCCTACGGCGAGGTGACGCCGTGGGACGTCGAGTCGATCGACCCGGACGAGGCCGATCAGCGCTTCGGGCTGGGCGTGGGCGGGCTGGACGGCGCCGAGCCGGCCGACGCGTACGCGCAGGTGATCTCGGTGAAGCAGCGGCGTGACTACCGGGTGCCCAGCGTGTCGGCGCTGCTCCGGGTGGCCGGCGCGGCCCGTCGCAACGCGGTGCCGGAGGACGAGGACCCCGACCCGATCGAGTCGGTCGGCGAGGCCGTGCTCGAGCTGCTGCAGTCCGGTGACGGCTCGCTCAGCTCGCTCGACGTGCCCGAGCTGGAGCCGCTCGACGGCCTGATCACGGTCAGCGAGACCGCCAAGCCGCTCGACCTCGAGGCGTACGAGGACAGCGACGGCGCCGGACCGTTCACGCCCAGCGCGGACGACCTGCTCGTCGGCCGTCTCGACGAGCACCCGTACCTCCCCGAGGAGGAGGACGAGCAGTAGTTCCGGACGGTCAGTAGGAGAGACCCGGCTGGGGGTTCTCCCGCACCTTGCGGCGGAGCACCACCTGCCGGGTCCCGTCCCGGAAGAGCTGCACCCGGGCGAGTTCCCACCCGGAGAACTCCGCCTGGATGGCGAGCTGCGCCGCGGCGGTCAACCGATCGACATTCGAAGGCAACCGCAGGGGCGCGTATTCGTAGTCCATGACTCCTAATATGCCTGCGGTTCCCGCGACCGCACCAGCCCTCGCCCGCAGTCCCGGCAGGCCGGGCGCCGCCGCAGGTGGTAGGCGTAGGTCGCGGCGCCCAGGGCGGCGCCCCACAGCGGCCAGGCCAGTTGCGGGATGTGGGCCAGGCTCAGCTCGGACGTGTAGAGCTCGGGCTCGCTGTAGAGGCCGAGCGACGCCGCGGTGACCGCCAGCGCGACGAACGTCGCCGGCACGGTGGCCAGCCGGATCGGCACCCGCTTGCCGGCCAGGCCGATCATCCAGCGCGGGAAGACCTCACCCCAGCGCTGCACCAGGCCCAGCGTCAGCACCGCCCCGGCCAGGGCGAACGCGCCCAGCCCGAGACCGGCCCAGACCATGCCGGTGCGCTGCATCTCGGCCAGGAACTCGTCGCTGATCCCGAACGGGATGCCGGCCGCCCAGGCCAGCCGGACCACCGCGTAGAAGGCCGGTACGGCCGCGGCCACGCCGGTCGCCCAGCGGCCCCAGCGCGCAGCCGCCCCGGGCGTGGTCCAGCCGCCCGCCCGGTCGTCGCGCCCGCAGGCCTCGCACGCCCCGGCGGTTCGACGCTGCCAGCGCAGCACGGCCAGGGCCACCAGCAGGCCGAGGGCCAGGCAGACCACCTGGTTGGCGTGCTGCCAGTTGAAGACGATGCCGTAGTCGATCGGCGGCCAGCCGAACGGCGCCCCGACGATCAGGATCGGCAGGTAGCCGGCCAGGGTCAGCAGACGGGTGTCCGGCACCACGATCGCCAGCGCCACCACGACCGCCCAGCACCAGCCCAGCATGGCCAGCCGAGCCGCTCGCGTCGGGTGCCCAGCTGGCAGTGGTAGCTCAGAGCGGTATTCGTGGCTCGGATGCCGCTCCTGGCTACCACTGCCGTGCATGATCAGGAGCAGGACGGCGGTGATCAGCAGCATCCCGGCGAAGATCGGCGCGATCACGGCCGGGTCGAGGGTGCGGAGGACGCTGGTGCCGTTGCGGGGGTCGTCGCGCCCGAACGGGAAGCCGTGCCCGGCGAAGGTCCAGTACAGCCCGAGGGTGCCGTAGGCGGCGGCCGGACCGGCCGCCTTGATCTGAATGCTCATGCGTCCACGCTCGCGGTTCGCGCCGCACGGCGGATCCCGCCCAGGCGTGGACCCGCTCCCGCGCCAGGGGGAGATGCTGTGCTAGCTCGAGATGAACCCGGACCGGTAAGCGACCACCACGGCCTGGGTACGGTCGCGGACGCCCAGCTTGGCCAGGACGTTGCCGACGTGCGTCTTCACCGTCTCGACCCCGAGCACCAGCCGCGCCGCGATCTCGGCGTTGGACAGGCCGTCGGCCATCAGGGCCAGCACCTCGCCCTCGCGGTCGGTCAGGCGTACCCCCGGCAGTTGTTCCTTGGGCTCGCCGTACGCCGCCGCCAGCCGCCGCACCGCCGCCGGGAAGAGCAGCGACTCGCCCTGGGCGACCACCCGGACCGCCTCCACGATCTGGGCCGGCCGGGACCGCTTGAGCAGGAAGCCGCCGGCGCCCGCGCGCAGGGCGTCGTACACGTGCTCGTCGTTCTCGAACGTGGTCACCACCAGCACCCGCGGCGGCGCGTCGAGGCGCTCGTGCAGCAGCCGGGTCGCCTGGATGCCGTCGACGCGCGGCATGCGGACATCCATCAGCACGACGTCGGGCCGCAGCTCGACCACCGCCGGGACCACCTCGGCGCCGTCGCCGGCCTCACCGACCACCGTCAGATCGGGCTCGGCGTCGAGGATCGCGCGCAGGCCGGCCCGGATCAGCGCGTCGTCGTCGACGATCAGGACCTTAGTCACGCGGCAGTCTCGCACGCACCAGCCAGTCGTCGCCGTCCCGGCCCGCCTCGAGCGTGCCGCCGGCCAGCCGCACCCGCTCGCGCATCCCGGTCAGGCCCCGGCCCCGCGAGCGGTTCGCCCGGCCCGCGGCCGGATTGCGCACCTCGATGACCAGCTCCTCGGCCGCCGTGATGGCGAGGCGCACCGAGCCCGTCCCGTGCTTGGCCGCGTTGGTCAGGCTCTCCTGGACCAGCCGGAAGGCCTCGCCGGGCAGCGTTTCCCCGACGTCGAGATCGGCGTGCACCTCGATGCCACCGGCGCGCATGTCGTCGAGCAGCCGCTGCAACCCCGCGCGCGACGCCGGGAGAGCGAAAGGCCGTTCGTTCTCGGCCCGTAACAACCCCAGCACCCGGTCGAGATCGTCCATCGAGGACCGGCCGAGCTCCTCGATGGCCGCCAGCGCCCGCCGCGCGAACTCCGGGTCCTGGTCGAACACCGCCCGCGCCGCGCCCGCCTGCAACGTCGTCGCGGTCAGCGCGTGCCCCACCGAGTCGTGCAGCTCACGGGCCAGCCGGTTGCGCTCGGCCAGCCGCCGCTCGCGCGCCTCGACCGCGGCCATCCGCTCGGCCGGGGACGGCCCGAGCAGCACCGGCGCCATCGTGGCGGCCAGCGCGCCCAGCCCGGCGGTGGCGTAGACCGTGCCCAGCAGGATCAGCAGCGCCACCCCGAGCGAGGCCGCCGTGGGCCGGTCGGACAGGCCGACGAACGCGAACGGCACCGCCGCCACCAGCGCCGTGCCGATCACCGCGCCCACCGTCAGGTGCACCGCGAACCACAGCGCCGCGCGCAGCCGCGTCTCCAGCGCGGGCGGGCCCGGCGCCGGCAGGTCGACGCGCAGCAGCGCCCGGGCGGCCGCGATCTCGAGCTCGCGGGTGCCGCTGAGGAACGGCGGGACCAGGCCGACCACGGCCACCACGGCGGCGATCCCGAGCATGGCCGCCCGGTTGTCGGTGGTGGTGAGCAGGCTCTGGCCGATCAGCCCGGCCAGCAGCAGGTAGGGGAGCAGGATCACCGTGCCGAGCAGCAGGAACACCGCCCGGCGGTAGGTGCTCGCGCGCATCGGGGCGAGCAACGCCCGCCGGATCATCCCTCGCGCTCGGGGTAGCCGACCTCGATCGCCGACACGTCGTCGAGCGCCCGGGCGATCTCACCCGGCAGCGTCAGCTCCTCGCTGAGCAGCGCGCCCTGCAACTGCCCGGCGGTGCGGGCCCCGAGGATCGGCGCGCTCACGCCCGGCCGGTCCCGGATCCAGGCCAGCGCCACCTCGATCGGCGACACGCCCAGCCCACGGGCCGCGGTCGCCACCGACTCGACGATGCTCGAGCTGCGCGGTTCCAGGTAGGGCTGGACGAACCCGGCCAGATGTTCGGACGCGGCCCGGGAGTCGAGCGGGCGGCCGTCCCGGTACTTCCCGGTCAGCACGCCCCGGCCCAGCGGCGACCACACCAGCAGGCCGATGCCCAGCGCGGCCGCGGCCGGCAGCAGCTCGCGCTCGATGCCCCGCTCGAGCAGCGAGTACTCCATCTGGGCGGCCACGATCGGCGCCCTTCCGGGGTACGCGGCCTGCCACGCCGCCGCGCGTGCGGTCTGCCAGCCGGCGAAGTTGGAGACGCCCACGTACCGGGCCTTTCCGCTGGTCACCGCGTGGTCCAGGGCGGCCAGGGTCTCTTCCAGCGGGGTCTGCGGGTCGTACCCGTGCACCTGCCAGAGGTCGACGTGGTCGGTGCCGAGCCGGCGCAGCGAGCTCTCCAGCGAGCTCAGCAGGTGGCCGCGGGAGCCGTCCCGGCGCCGCCAGCCGCCCGGCGTCAGCCCGGCCTTGGTCGCGATCAGCACCTCGTCTCGCGGCACCAGCTGTTCCAGCAGGGTGCCGATCACCGACTCGGCGTCGCCGTCGCCGTACACGTCCGCGGTGTCGAGCAGCGTGCCGCCCGCGTCGAGGAAGAGTTTGAGCTGGGCGGCCGCGTCGTCGGGATCGGTGTCCCGGCCCCACGTCATGGTGCCGAGCGCGAGCCGCGAGACCGCCAGCCCGCTTCGGCCGAGCGGTCGCTGTTGCATGGGTGAACCATATTCACCACCCGCCGTCCAGCGACATCCCGCGCGGCGTCGGTTACCGGACCGAGATGCCTCACGAGCGGGTCAGTAGGCTCAGGTCAGGTTTCCCTATTGTTTCGGGAGGGCTCGTGCGGCTCGGACTCAACCTCGGCTACCAGGCGGCGTGGACAACGCCCGCCGATCATCTGGCGCTCGCGCGTGAGGCGGACCGGCTCGGCTTCTCGGTGGTGTGGGCCGCCGAGGCGTACGGCTCCGACTCGCCGTCGACGCTGGCCTGGATCGCCGGCCAGACCGAGCGCATCGACGTCGGCGCGGCGGTGATGCAGATTCCCGCGCGTACGCCGGCCGCGACCGCGATGACCGCGGCGACCATCGACGCGCTCTCCGGGGGCCGGTTCCGGCTCGGGCTGGGCGTGTCCGGGCCGCAGGTCTCCGAGGGCTGGCACGGCGTGCGCTTCGCCAAACCGCTCGGCCGGACCCGGGAATACGTCGACATCGTGAAGCTGGCCCTGGGCCGCAAGCCGGTGGCGTACGAGGGCGAGCATTTCACCCTGCCGCTGCCCGGCGGCGCGGGCAAGGCGCTGCGGCTCGGCTTCCACCCGCCGCGCGAGCACATCCCGATCTACCTGGCCGCGGTCGGCCCGAAGAACCTCGAGCTGGCCGGCGAGATCGCCGACGGCTGGCTGGCCATCTTCTTGGACCCGCGGACGGCTTCCGACCACCTGCGCCACATCGAGGCCGGCCGGGCCAAGGCGGGCCAGGGGCTGACCGGCTTCGACATCGCGCCCAGCGTGCCGGTGGCGATCGGCGACGACGTGGCCTCCTGCGCCGACGTGATCCGGCCCTACGCGGCGCTCTACGTCGGCGGCATGGGCAGCCGCGAGCAGAACTTCTACAACCGCCTGGCCGTACGCATGGGCTTCGGCGACGCGGCCAAGGAGGTTCAAGACCTCTACCTCGACCGGAAGATCCGGGAGGCCGCGGCGGCCGTCCCGCAGGAGTTCATCGAGCGTACGGCCCTGGTCGGCCCGCGCCCGGTGATCGTCGAGCGGATCCGTGAATACGCCGCGGCCGGCGTCACCACGCTGTCGGTCAGCCCGTACGTGGGAGATCTGAAGTCCGGTCTGGACACCCTGCGCGTGGTGGCCGAGGCGTTCGACGAGGCCGGGGTGGCGTCCTAGTGGCCACCGTCCTGCTCATGCGGCACGGCCGGACCACCGCGAACGCGAGCGGCGGCCTGGCCGGGCGGCAGCCGGTCGAGCTCGACGACACCGGGCGGTCCCAGGCCGAGCGGGCCGGGCAGCGGCTGCGCGCGCTGCCGCTGACCAAGGTGGTGACCAGCCCGCTGATCCGCTGCCGGCAGACGCTCGAGCTGGCCCTGCCCGAGGCCGAGCCGATCGAGGACGACGGCCTGATCGAGTGCGGGTACGGCGAGTGGGAGGGCCGGCCGCTGGCCGAGCTGGCCAAGGACCCGCTGTGGCCGGTGGTGCAACAGCACCCCAGCGCGGTGACCTTCCCGGACGGCGAGGCGATGGCCGCGATGTCGGCCCGCGCGGTGGCCGCGATGCGCCGCTGGGACGCGGCGGTCACGGCCGAGCACGGGCCCGAGGCGCTCTGGCTGGCCTGTAGCCACGGCGATGTGATCAAGGCCATCGTCGCCGACGCGATGGGTCTGCACCTGGACGAGTTCCAGCGGATCGTGGCCGACCCGGCGTCGATCAGCGTGATCCGGTACACGCCGACCCGCCCGTTCCTCGTGCGTCTCAACGACACCAGCGACTTGACCAGCCTCATCCCGGCGGCGCCGGCGTCCAGCGACGCGCCGGTGGGCGGCGGGGGCGGTGGTGACACCGCGTAGTTGACTGTTTCCGCAGCGTAAAGCGCGGTTGCGCCCTCGGCGAACCCCGCCGGTGCGCTGCGCGCTCGCGTCCCGGGGCGGATAGGCTTTTTCGTATGACCCACCAGGTGCATGCCTTCGAGCCGCCGGAGCGGTTCGTCGCCGGCACGGTCGGCGAGCCGGGCGACCGCACCTTCTTCCTCCAGGCCCGCGGTGGTGGCCGCGTGGTCAGCGTCGCCCTGGAGAAGGTGCAGGTGTCACTCCTCGCCGAAAAGCTCGAGGAGCTGCTCACCGAGGCCGGCCGCCGCTTCGGCGTCGACCTGCCCGACGCGCCGGTGCTCGCCCTGCACGACAACGAGCCGCTCGACACGCCGGTCGACGAGGAATTCCGGGTCGGCACCCTCGGGCTGGCCTTCGACGTCGACACCACCACGGTCGTGATCGAGGCGATCGAGGCCGGTGAGGGCGAGGCCGAGGTCGACCTGGGCGCCGACGACGACGAGGTGGCCGACGACGATGACGACGACGAGGACGAGCCCGACGACGACCTCGACCGGCTCCGGGTGCGGCTGACCCCCGAGAAGACCCGCGAGTTCATCGACCGGGCCCGCCGCGTGGTCGCCGCCGGCCGCCCACCCTGCCCGCTCTGTGGCCAGCCCCTCGACCCCGCCGGGCACCTGTGCCCCCGGCACAACGGCTACCACCGGTGACGATCTCGGTGCTGCCCGAGGACGACGCGGTCGAGTTGCTGACCCGCGGCGAGATGGAGCTCGAGGGCCGCCTCGTCGACGCGTCCAACACCACGTTGCGCGCCGAGATCACCCTCGACGGGCTGACCCGGCGCTGCGTCTACAAGCCGGTGCGCGGCGAGCGCCCGTTGTGGGACTTCCCCGACGGCACGCTGGCCGGCCGCGAGGTGTCGGCCTACCTGGTCTCCCAGTCGACCGGCTGGGGCCTGGTGCCCCCGACGATCCTGCGCGACGGTCCGCTCGGCGTCGGCGCCTGCCAGCTCTGGATCGACGAGCCCGACGACGCCTCCTCGCTGATCGGCTTCGTCCCGGCCTACGACGTGCCCGAGGGCTGGCTGGCGGTCGCCTCGGCCCGCGACGAAGAGGGCGACGCCTACGCCCTGGCCCACGCCGACGACCCGCGCCTGGCCCGCCTGGCCGTCCTCGACGCCGTGATCAACAACGCCGACCGCAAGGGTGGCCACGTCCTCTACGCCCCGGACGACCGCGTCTTCGGCGTCGACCACGGCGTCAGCTTCCACGTCGAGAACAAGCTGCGCACGGTCCTTTGGGGCTGGACCGGCAAGGCGCTCCCGGCCGAGGCGGTCGAGACGTTGTCGTCGTTGCGGGCGGCGCTCGACGGCTCGTTGGGCGAGGCCCTCGAGGAGCACTTGACGATCTCCGAGGTCCAGCACATCCGCCTCCGCGTCAAGCGGCTGCTCCGCGTGGCCAAGTTCCCCGACCCGCCCACCGACTGGCCCGCCGTCCCCTGGCCCCCGGTGTAGGGGCCTGTTCCGCCACTCCGAGCTATTTGCGCGTGGAGACCTGGTGTCAGGGGTCCCGGTGGCGGGTTGACGGGCTGGGCGCGCGGCCGCCCCGTTGGGTGATGGGGTGGGGCGGGAATGGGTTTGGGGGTTGGGGTGAGGGTGACTTCGCACGCAGGTGGAGCGGAGCGACCCTCGGCGGGAGCGACGGTCTGGACCACCCACCCGGCTGCGACCTCCTGCTCTTGAAGTTGATCTTGATTTTGACCGGGCGAGAGGCACGGATCACAGCTACACGGAAATCCGCTGGATAGGGTTTTGGGATGGACGCTTGGGTTGGGCATGAGGTGCCGTCGTTGCCGGGGACGTCGCGTGAGTTGCGGCTCTACGACTCGGCGCGCCAGGGCGTGTTCGAGAGCGCGCCGGCCGGGACCGCGTCCATGTATGTCTGCGGCATCACGCCCTACGACGCGACCCACCTCGGGCACGCGGCCACGATGATCACGTTCGACCTGGCGCAGCGGGTGTGGCGCGACGCCGGGCACGACGTGACGTACGTGCAGAACGTCACCGACATCGACGACCCGCTGCTGGAGCGGGCGGCCCGGGACGGTGAGGACTGGATCGTCCTGGCCATGCGCGAGACGGCGCTGTTCCGGGAGGACATGGAGGCGCTGCGGATGATCCCGCCGGCGCACTACGTGGGGGCGGTCGAGTCGATCCCGCGCATCGCCTCGCATGTCCGTGACCTGATCGCCGGCGGCTCGGCGTACACGCTGGAGGACGGCACGGGGGACGTCTACTTCAAGGTGGCGGCGGCGCCTTCATTCGGGTACGAGTCGCACTTGTCGCGGGACGAGATGGTGACGCTGTCGGCCGAGCGCGGCGGCGACCCGGGGCGCGAGGGCAAGCTCGACCCGCTCGACCCGCTGCTCTGGCGGGGCGCCCGCGACGGCGAGCCGGCCTGGGACGGCGGTGACCTGGGGCCGGGGCGGCCCGGCTGGCACATCGAGTGCGCCACGATCGCGCTCCACCTGCTCGGCACCACGATCGACGTGCAGGGCGGCGGCAACGACCTGCTCTATCCCCATCACGAGTGCTCGGCCGCGCACGCCGAGACGCTGACCGGTGACCGGCCGTTCGCCCGCCACTTCGTGCACGCGGGCATGATCGGGCTGGCCGGCGAGAAGATGTCGAAGTCCAAGGGCAACCTGGTCTTCGTGTCCCGGCTGCGCGGCGACGGCGTCGACCCGATGGCGTTGCGGCTCGGGCTGCTGGCCGGCCACTACCGCACCGACCGCGAGTGGACCGACGACGTCCTCAAGACCGGTCAGGAGCGGCTGGCGCGGTGGCGTTCGGCCGCTTCCGCCGGTGCCGGGCCGTCCGGCGAAGGGCTTCTCGCTTCGGTACGCGAGGCGCTCACGAACGACCTCGACGCGCCGGCCGCGCTGGTGCTCGTGGACGCGTGGGCCGAGGCCGCGGTCGCCGGCGCCGGTGATGACGTGACCGCACCCGCCGTCATGGCGCGGACGGTGGACGCGTTGCTGGGCATCAAGCTCTAGGTGTTCTGTCCCTCTCAGGCCAGCGCGAATCCGGGATCCGGGTCGGGGTCCGGCGTGGGCGCGGGGATGCGGTAGTCCTCGGTCAGCGTGGTCATCGGGCCCGGCCATGTCGCCTGGGACACCTCGATCGGTTTCCGCGACTCGTCGAAGGCGACGTGCAGCAGGTGGAGCACCGGGGTGTCCGGGCGGATCTGCAGGATCTCGGCCTCCTCGCGGCTCGGCTGGCGGGCGCTGATCGTGTCCGTCGCCGAGGCGTAGCGGCGGTCGAGCGCCTCCTCCGCCTCCTGGTACAGCGGCCGCCCGAACGCTTCACGGCGCTCCAGCGACGTGCCGGTGACGTCCTTCAGCCGGAACCACGAGGCGCCGACCTCGACCGTGGCGTCGTCGGTGCGCACCACGTGCCGGCGGACCAGCATCTCGGTTCCGTCGCGCACCCCGAACGCGTCCGCGACCTCCGGGGGAGCGGGCTCGCGGCCCACCGCGACCAGCTGCTGCCGGTAGCGGGCGGCGAGATCCGCGTGGTAGCCGCGGTGTGAGCCGTAGCGGCCGCGGGCGAGCCGGTTGAGGCGGCGGCGGGTGCCGCGGACGTACGTGCCGGAGCCCGGCTTGGTGATCAGGATGCCCTCGACGCGCAGCTGGTCGACGGTCCGCTGCACGGTCTGCTTGGCGACGCCGAACATCTCGGCCATCGCCGGGATCGACGGGAGACGCTCGCCCGGCTGCCAGTCGCCGCGGCGGATGCGCTCCTTGAGCTGGGTGGCGATCTGCCGATGCGGAAACTCGGCGGCGCCCGGGTTGATCGTCATCGCGTACCTCCTGCACCTAGGTTCCTAGGATGCCTCAGGCGGCGTGCCCGGCCCGGCAGCGACACGCTGTCGGCGGTCTGGGAAGCTCTCGGTCGTGGAAGCACTCCGGCTGATCCTTCTGTACGTGCACCTGATCGGTTTCGCGCTCCTGCTGGGCGGCCTGGTCACGCAGTACCTCAGCGGCAAGATCCGGATCAACAAGGCGGTCCTGTGGGGCGCCATCGTCCAGCTGCTCAGCGGCATCGGCCTCGCCGCGCCGCTGCGCGGGGGTGGCGACGCCGAACCCGATCCGATCAAGCTGGCCGTCAAGCTGGTGATCGCGCTGCTGATCTTCGTGATGGTCGTCGTGCCGCGGAAGCGGGAGTCGGTGGCCAAGGGGCACTTCCTGGCCATCGTCGGCCTGACCCTGGCCAACGCGGCGGTCGCCGTCTTCTGGCGCTGAGCCGGCACGGCGATTCCGGTTGCTCTGCTCCCGGCGACGCGCGATCGTCGAGCCATGCTGACCCCGGAGATCCTTGCCTACTACGAGCGTGGCGGTGAGACCGATCGCCTGGCCGCCGGTGTCGGGCGCCTGGAGTTCCTGCGTACCTGGGACATCCTGACCCGCATCCTGCCGCCGCCGCCCGCGGTGATCGTCGACGTCGGCGGGGCCACCGGTGTCTACGCGGGTCCGCTGGGGCGGGCCGGGTACTCGGTGACCGTGGTCGACCCGGTGCCTTCGCACGTCGCGGCCTCGTCCGGCCTGCCCTCGGTGACCGCGATCCTGGGCGACGCCCGCTCGCTGCCGTTGTCCTCCGACTCCGCAGACGCCGTGCTGCTGATGGGGCCGCTCTATCACCTGCTCGAGCCGGTGGCCCGTGCGCTTGCGTGGCGGGAGGCGGTGCGGGTGGCCCGCCCGGGCGGTGTGGTGGCCGGCGCGACGATCACCCGGCACGCGCCGCTGCTGGACATCGTGTCGCGGGGCCTCTTCGGCGACCGCCAGATTCGGGCGATCACCCTGGCCGACATCGCGCACGGCCGGCACCTTCCCACGCGGGACCGCCAGGTGTTCACCACGGCCTACTTCCACGCGCCGGGGGAGCCGATCTTGGAGGCGGCGGCGGCCGGTTTGACGGGGGTACGGACGTTCGCCGTCGAGGGTCCGGTCTGGACCATGACCGACCAGCTCACCGAACTGCTGGCCGACCCGGTGACATCGGTCGAGCTCCTGGCCGTGCTGCGGGGCCTGGAGGCGGAGCCGGCCCTGCTGGGCGCCTCCAGCCACTTGCTGACATTTGGCAAATCCTGACGGCGATACCGCAATCTGCGGTATAGCAAGTACGTCCGCTTGGCCGCATACTGACGTCAGAGTCACGAATGGGGTCCGTGGACGAAGGAAGCGGCGCCCAGCTGCCACTGAGCGCCGCCTCGGGCATCCGACCCCGGAGAGGGGAAAGGGTGTGCCCGCTCAAATCCCATCCTTCTCCTCCTTTCCGGGCGGTGCAAGACCCGCGCGGAAGGAGGTGAAGCAGATGACCGTCTACTACCGAAGCCGCCATGTGGTGATCACGGAGAAGCTCGTCAAGGTCCGGGTCGACCACGGGTGGCGTCTGTGGGTCGTCGCCGAACTGCGAGGCTGCACGGTGCAGCACGACGATCTGCCGTGGACCACCGGATTGTGGGCGCTGGGCTCGTCCGCGATCGTCGTCGGACTGGTGGCCACCCGCTTGGGTGGCTGGGCGCTGCCGCTGGCGCTGATCGTCTTCGCCGTGGCGGTGGCCGTCGCGATCATCGAGCGCCGGCGGGCCCGGGCCCGGTCGTGCTCCGAGCTCCGGGCCACCTACAAGGGGCAGGACGTGGTCGTGTTCGAGCTGCCGAGGCGCGAGTTCGACGCGGCCTGCCGGGGCCTGATCCGGGCCATCGAACGAAGGGAAGACGCGAAGTCGTAATCATCCGCGACCGATCGGGCCTGCCACGGTGGTGTACTTTTCCTGTCTGCGGTATAGCTGACAGAGGTACAGCAGGCTCACACAGCGTTATCGACGATGGAGGCACACAGTCGTGTCCGGGCGGGCCGAACACCCAGCCGTCTCCCGATGGCGGGTTCGGCACGCCCTGCGGGCGGCCCGGGACGCCAAGGGTCTGACGCAGACCGAGGTCGCCGACGAGATGGAGTGGTCGCTCTCCAAGGTGCAGCGTATCGAACTGGGTGAGGTCAACGTGTCGGCGACCGATCTGCGGTCGGTGCTCGACCTCCTCGACATCACCGACCCGGAGACGGTCAACCGGTTGCTCGAGGAGGCCCGGGTCTCCCGGCGCGAGCGCTATGTGGTCGACGCCGACCTCCGTGAGCACCTCACCCCGAATTCCGTCCAGCAGGTGCAGTTCGAGGCCGTGGCCGACTCGATGGAATGGTTCCTGACCTACGTGGTCCCCGGTAGCCTGCAGACACCGGCCTATGCCGAGGCCGTGCTGCGCTTCTTCGATCCCGCGATCGCCGACAACCGGCTCAAGGTCCGGATGGAGGTGCGCGCCCAGCGTCGTCGCGCCGCGCTGGAGTCGGAGGATCCGCCGGAGCTGAAGGTCGTCCTCTACGAGCCGCTGCTGATGATGAACGTCGGTGGCGCGGGCGTGATGGCGGAGCAGCTTCGTGATCTTGCCGCGTCGGCCCGCCGGCCCAACGTCAAGATCCGCATCCTGCCGATGGCCGAGGGGCTGCTGACCGGCATCGGCATGTTCGGCCTGATGCGTCTTGATCGCGGCGTCTTCGCAGGTGAAGTGCTCTATCGTGAGCTAGCGGGGACCGACTCACTGGACGATGATCACGAACTGGTAGAACTTCATCGCACCGCATTCGTTGAAGCATGGGAACGTTCGTTGTCCGAAGAAAGGTCGGCCCGGCGGATCATCGCCGAGGCCGCCGCTCTCGAGGCACAGTGAGAAGCGAGGATCGATGACGCAGGCCACAACGAAGTGGATCAAGAGCACGTATTGTGGCGACGCCGCATGCGTGGAAGTGGCGGACGGCCCAGATTTCGTGGCTGTGCGTGACGGCAAGCGGCCCGACGGCGGCATGCTGGAGGTCTCGCACGGCGACTGGCGCGGGTTCCTCGAGGGCATCCGGGCGGGCGACTTCCCGCGTTGAGTTTTTCTGATGGCGCGCCGGCTCGTGGCCGGCGCGCCATTTTTGTGTCAATCCTAAGTCTTCGTTAAGGCGGCGAGGTCAAGTACGCTGACGGCGGAGCGAGGGGAGGTTCCCATGGCAACACTCGAGAACCTGGTCTGGGGAACGCAGCAGCTTCTGCTCGAACGGGGCGTGTGCCGAAGTGGCCTCCGACGGCGAGTTCGTCTACCTTCGCAACAGCCGCGAGCCCGGCAAGGTGATCAAGCTCGACCTCGACGAATGGGCCACGTTCCGTGCGGCCATCCACGCCGGACAGTTCTGAGCAGGCCTACGTTCTGAGCAGACCTACCAGGAACCCGCCGTGGGGCCGGCCGAGCCGCCCCGGCGCCGCAGGTACTTCTCGAACTCGCTGGCGATCTCGTCGCCGGTCAGCGGCTGGATGCCGGCGTCGCCGACCCGTTCCTCCAGCTCACGCACGTACTCGCCCAGCTCGGCGTCCTGTTCGGCGGCCGCTCGCACCCGCTTCTCCCACTCGTCGGCCTCCTCGGCCATCTCGGCCATCGGGACCGGGAGGTCGAGCACGTCCTCGAGGCGGTGCAGGAGGGCGAGCGTCCCCTTCGGGCACGGCGGGTTGTTGGCGTAGTGCGGGACGTGCACCCAGAACGACAACGCGTCGACCTCGGCTCGGCCGCAGGCCTCTTGCAGGACGCCGACGATGCCGGTCGGGCCGTCGTAGCGGGTGGGCGCCACCTGGTACTTCGTGGCGACGTCGGGGCGGGACGCGGAACCGCTGATCGGCAGCGGGCGGGTGTAGGGCACGTCGGCGAGCAGGGCGCCGAGCAGCACGATGCGTTCGACCTCGAGGCTGTGGCAGATCTCCAGGACCTGCTCGCAGAAGGTGCGCCAGCGCATGCTCGGCTCGATGCCGCGGATCAGGACCACGTCACGGTCGGCGCCGGGCGGGGAGGCCTGCATGAACCGGGTCGTCGGCCACTCGATCGAACGGGTCTCGCCCTCGGTCATCGTGACCGTCGGCCGGCTCACCTGGAAGTCGTAGAACTCCTCGGGATCGATCGCGGCGATCTGGCGCGCTTCCCACACCTGCTCGAGATGTTCCACGGCCGCGGTGGACGCGTCGGCCGCGTCGTTCCAGCCCTCGAATGCTGCGATCGCCACCGGGGAACGCAGCACGGGCAGGCCGTCGAACTCGCTCACGTTCTCCACCTTCCGCCATTCGTACTCACAGAGCCTACGTGCCGCGCCTGGAGCGCACCCGGCGGCCGCGCCGGAGATCGAGAGCGCGCTCACAGTGGTGGGCCGTGACGGCCAACCATTCGGCACGAAAGCACACCCGCGACTAGCCTGGCCAGATGGCGTCCGAACAACTGCTTTCCGCGCTGTCCCAACGTGTTCTGGTCGCCGACGGGGCGATGGGCACGATGCTGCAGGCCGCGGACCTCAGCGTCGAGGACGACTTCCAGGGCCTCGAGGGGTGTAACGAGATTCTCAACGTCACCCGGCCGGACGTGATCCGCGGCGTGCACGAGGCCTATCTCGCCGCCGGGGCCGACTGCGTCGAGACCAACACTTTCGGTGCGAACGCCAGCAACCTCGGCGACTACGACATTCAAGACAGGATCCGCGAGCTGTCGGAGGCGGGCGCAAGGATCGCGCGGGCGGCGGCCGATCAGTTCACGACCGCCGGGCAGCCCAGGTACGTGCTGGGCTCGGTCGGCCCGGGTACGAAGCTGCCGACGCTCGGCCACACCTCGTACCGAAGCCTTCGTGACGCCTATCACGAGACCGCCGCCGGCCTGATCCTCGGCGGCGCCGACGCCGTGCTCATCGAGACCTGCCAGGACCTGCTGCAGACCAAGGCGGCCGTGGTCGGCGCCCACCGGGCGATGGCCGAGATCGGCGCCAAGGTGCCGCTGATCGCCCACGTGACCGTGGAGACGACCGGCACGATGCTGCTGGGCAGCGAGATCGGCGCCGCGCTGACCGCCCTGGAGCCGCTGGGCATCGACCTGATCGGGCTCAACTGCGCTACCGGCCCGGCCGAGATGACCGAACACCTGCGGTTCCTTTCGCAGAATGCCCGCGTACCCCTCTCGGTCATGCCCAACGCGGGCCTGCCGGTCCTCGCCGCCGGCGGCGCCTACTACCCCTTGACCCCCGACGAACTCGCGGAGGCGCTCGGGCGGTTCGTGCGCGACTACGGCGTCTCGCTGGTCGGCGGCTGCTGCGGGACGACGCCGGAGCACATCGCCAAGGTGGTCGAGGCGGTGCGAGGCGCTTCGGCCGGTGCGCGTACGCCGGAGCACGCGCCCGGCGTGTCGTCGATCTACCACGAGTCGCCGTTCCGGCAGGACGCCGGCGTGCTGATGATCGGCGAGCGGACCAACGCGAACGGCTCCAAGGCGTTCCGCGAGCCGATGCTGGCCGGCGACTGGCCGGCCTGTGTGGAGATCGCCCGAGGCCAGGCCCGCGACGGCTCCCACCTGCTCGACCTGTGCGTCGACTACGTCGGCCGCGACGGTACGCAGGACATGCGCGAGCTGGCCGGCCGGTTCGCCACCGCGTCCACGCTGCCGATCATGCTCGACTCGACCGAGCCGCAGGTGATCGAGGCCGGGCTCGAGATGCTGGGCGGCCGCTGCGTGGTCAACTCGGTGAACTACGAGGACGGCGACGGTCCGGGCTCCCGGTTCGCCCGGATCATGCCGATCGTCAAGGAGCACGGCGCCGCGGTGGTCGCGCTGACCATCGACGAGGAGGGCCAGGCCCGCACGGCGGAGTGGAAGGTACGCGTCGCCGCACGGCTGATCGACGCGCTGACCAGCGACTGGGGCCTGAACCGGGCCGACATCCTGGTTGACGCGCTGACCTTCCCGATCGCCACCGGCCAGGAGGAGACCCGCCGCGACGCGCTGGAGACGATCGACGCGATCCGCCGGATCAGCGAGCTCTACCCGGGCGTCAACTTCACCCTGGGCGTCTCGAACGTGTCGTTCGGCCTCAACCCGGCCGCCCGCCAGGTGCTCAACTCGGTCTTCCTGCACGAGTGCGTCCAGGCCGGGATGACCAGTGCCATCGTGCACGCCAGCAAGATCCTGCCGATGTCGCGCATCCCCGACGAGCAGCGTGAGGTCGCGCTCGACATGGTCTACGACCGGCGGCGCGAGGGGTACGACCCGCTGCACCGGTTCATGGCCCTGTTCGAGGGTGTCGACGTGGCGTCGGCCCGGGAGACCCGGGCCCAGGAACTGGCCGGGCTGCCGCTGGACGAGCGGCTCAAGCGGCGCATCATCGACGGCGAGCGCAACGGCCTGGAGGCCGACCTCGACGCGGCCCTGGCGGTCGGTCCGGCGCTGGCCATCGTCAACGACGTGCTGCTCGACGGCATGAAGACGGTCGGTGAGCTGTTCGGCTCGGGCCAGATGCAGCTGCCGTTCGTGCTCCAGTCGGCCGAGGTGATGAAGGCCGCGGTCGCCTACCTCGAGCCGCACATGGAGAAGAACGAGGACGAGGCCGGCAAGGGCCGCATCGTGCTGGCCACGGTCAAGGGCGACGTGCACGACATCGGCAAGAACCTGGTCGACATCATCCTCAGCAACAACGGCTACGAGGTCGTCAACATCGGCATCAAACAGCCGGTCAACGCGATCATCGAGGCGGCCGAGGAACATCGCGCCGACGCCATCGGCATGTCCGGGCTGCTGGTCAAGAGCACGGTGGTGATGAAGGAGAACCTTCAGGAGATCGCGGCGCGGGGCCTGGCCGGCCGCTACCCGGTGATGCTCGGCGGGGCGGCGCTGACCCGGTCGTACGTCGAAGACGATCTTCGTTCCGCGTACGCCGGTGAGGTGCACTACGCACGGGACGCGTTCGAGGGGCTGTCCCTGATGGACAAGGTGATGACGGCCAAGCGGGGCGGCGCCGCGGTGATCGACCCCGAACGTGAGGCGGCGCTGGCGGCCCGCCGGGCGCGGCGCGAACGGCAGCGGGCCATGGTGACCGAGAACCTGCCGCCGCTCGACGACACCTCGGTGCGGTCGGACGTGGCGACCGGCGTCGCGATCCCCGAGCCGCCGTTCTTCGGCAGCCGGGTGATCAAGGGGGTGCCGCTGGCCGACTACGCGTCACTGCTGGACGAGCGGGCCACGTTCCTCGGGCAGTGGGGGCTGAAGGGGTCGCGCGGCGGCCAGGGCCCGTCCTACGAGGAGCTGGTCGAGACCGAGGGCCGGCCGCGGCTGCGCTACTGGCTCGACCGCCTGATCGCCGACCAGGTGCTCGAGGCGTCGGTGGTCTACGGCTATTTCCCGGCGTACGCGGAGGGCAACACGCTCGTCGTCCTCGACGAGAACGGCGCCACGGAACGGGCCCGGTTCACCTTCCCGCGGCAGCGGCAGGAACGCCGGCTGTGCCTGGCCGACTTCTTCGCCCCGCGTACCCGGGGTGAGCTTGATGTTGTGGCCCTGCAGCTGGTGACCGTGGGTCAGCCGGTCAGCGAATACACCGCGAAGCTGTTCGCGGCCGACGAATACCGCGACTACCTCGAGGTGCACGGCCTGTCGGTGCAGCTCACCGAGGCGCTGGCCGAATATTGGCACCGCCGGGTGCGCTCCGAGCTGGTCTTCGCCGACGGCACGACGGT
Source organism: Actinoplanes sp. NPDC089786 (assembly GCF_040684855.1). Lineage (NCBI taxonomy): Bacteria > Bacillati > Actinomycetota > Actinomycetes > Micromonosporales > Micromonosporaceae > Actinoplanes > Actinoplanes sp. NPDC089786. The sequence continues at coordinate 122,210 of NZ_JBFBGU010000017.1, read as the reverse complement.
CGCCACGGGTGACCCGGCCGACCTGGCCGGCATCCTGAAGAACGACTACCGCGGGTGCCGCTACGCCTTCGGCTACCCGGCCTGCCCCGACCTGGAAGACCGCGCCAAGCTGACCGGCCTGCTCGACGCCGCCCGCATCGGCGTCACCCTCTCCGAGGAGTTCCAGCTGACCCCCGAACAATCCACCGACGCGATCATCGTGCACCACCCGGACGCGAACTACTTCAACGCAAAGTAGGTTCCCATGCTGGTCATCGACACCGATCCCGGTGTGGACGACGCGTTCGCGCTGGCTCTGGGGGCGGCGCATCCCGACCATGAGCTGCGGCTCGTGACGACGACCTACGGGAACGTGCCGGGGGAGATGGCCGCGGCGAACGCGTTGCGGGTGCTGGAGTTGTGCGGGCGGGCGGACCTTCCCGTGGCCCGGGGCGCTGACGGGCCGCTGGCCGGGCACAGTCTGAGCGCGGCCAAGCACGCCCACGGTGCGGACGGGCTGGGCGGGCAGGCGGCCCGGCTGCCGGTGCGCACCCGGCCGGTCGAGCCCGGGCCAGCGGTCACCGTGCTGGCCGAGACGCTGCTGGCCGCCGGCGAACCGGTGACCGTGGTCGCGCTGGGGCCGTTGACCAACCTCGCCACCCTGCTCGCCGCGCATCCCGCGGCCGCCGGACGGATCGGGCGCCTGGTCGTGATGGGCGGCGGCTTCCGCGAGGGCAACATGACGGCGAGCGCCGAGTTCAACATCTGGTGCGACCCGGAGGCCGCCCGCCAGGTCCTCGTCGGCTCGGACCTGCCGACCACGCTGGTGCCGCTCGACCTCACCCACCGGGCCGGCGTCACCGAGGAGTGGATGACCGCGCTCGGCGCGACCGGCCGGGTCGGCTCCACACTGGCCACCATCGCGGCCGGCAACTGGGCGTTCTACGAGCGGATCCTCGGCGAGCGGCGGCTGATCGTCCACGACCTGTTCGCCGTGGCCGAGGCGGTCTGGCCGGGCAGCCTGCGTACCGAACGGGTCTGGGTCGATGTGGAGAACGGCCACGGGCCGGCGCGCGGGGCCACCATCGCCGACCGTCGCCGGTTCCACTCCAGCCCGCGCGAGGGCCGCGAGATCGACGTGGCGGTCGACCTCGACGCGCCGGCCCTCCACGAGCGCATCCTCAACCGCTTCCGCACCGCGTGACCCGGCTCAGGAGATCGCGATGATCGTCAAGGCCAGGCCGTAGGCGGCGATGGCCAGGTGCAGGCCGGTCCAGAGCGAGTGCAGGCGGATGCGGTGGAGGCGGGGGAACTCGGCGTAGTGCTTCTGGCGGTTCTCGTCGAGGTTGTCGTCGTCGGCCAGGGCGCCCAGTTTCTTGAGGGTCCTGGTCAGGGCGCGGGCCTGGTTGAGGTGATAGGTCGCGCGCTCGTGGTACTTGGCGGAGATGATCGCGCCGAACCCGCCGATCAGCGCGATCAGCACACCGAGCGGAATCGTCGTCCGCGCGAACTTCTGCTGGATGATCAGGCCACTGAGGGCCGCCGCGATCACCAGCACGAAGTTGGTCATCATGGCCCGCTGATTCTCCGACTGACGAAACTGCTGGCGATGCTCGTTCCAGTAGGAGAGCACCACATCCGAAGAATCCTTCACTCTGTCCCTTCCCGATCCCACGGCGATTCAGCGCTGATCAAGACCGTCCTTCAGGAGTTCCACATCGGTCTTCGGCAGCACGGGTACGACGGTAGGCTGCCGGGGTGATGTTCGACCGGCGGGGCACGGGCGAGGGCCCGATCGCGGCGTTCCGGGCCTGGTGGCCGGCCGCGGGAACCGCGGTCGGTCGCCGAACGCCGGCTGCCGGCCGTGAGTGAGTCGGAGGCCCGGGCCCACATCGACCGCTTCAACGCCGCGGTGCTCACCGGCGACTGGGCCGAGCTGGTGGCGACCCTGCACCCGGACGCCACCATGACCTTCGTCGGCCCGCCGGTCGGTCCGTTCCACGGGCGCGACGCGATCGCCTCGGCGTACGCGGAGAATCCGCCCGACGACACGATGCGCCCGCGCGAGGTGACCGCCACCGGCGCCACCGAGGTCGTGACGTTCGAGTGGACGCGCGGCGGCACCGGCACCCTGACCATCACCCGCGACGCCGGCCTGATCAGGTCGCTACTGATCGTGTTCGACTAACCGAGGAGTTTGTCGAGCTTGGTGAAGCTCGAGCTCCAGCCCTCGCGGGCCATGCCCTCGACGTCGTCGGGGTAGGGGCCCTGGATCAGGACCACACGGGTACGCCCGCCCTCCTCGTCGTGGAACTCGACGCTCAGGCGTATGCCGTTCGCCTCGCCGACCAGGAGCTGGTTCTCGATCACCTCGAGGAACGTGGCCTCGACCCGTGACGTCTGCGCCGGGTCGTCGTCGCTGACCATGGTCAGGCGCTGGTGGCCGCCGGTCACCGGGTCGATCGACACGCTGTCGCGCGGCACCGACCAGCCGACCGCGCCGAACCACGCGGCGAGCTGGTCGGGGTCGACGAACGCGCGGTAGACCAGCGCGCGCGGCGCGTCGAAGACGCGGGTGATCACGAGGTCGGCCACCGAAAGATCTCCTCAGACCTTGGAGGGCATGCGCCGGTGCAGTTCCGCGAGCAGCGTACGGGGCCCGGGGGACATGAGTCCGATGTCGACCAGGTACGAGTCGCCGCGCCGCCGGGGCCGCCGTCCGGGACCGGGCAGCTCGGTGACCGCCTCGGGGCCGGCCGGCGTGACGACCAGCTCGGTGAAGACCCCGCGGTGCCGCAGCCCGATGGCGGCCACGCCCGACCACGGGATGGCGATGCCGCGCCGGCCGGTGGCCGCGAACTCCAGGCCGTGCACCGAGCTGTGCAGCCACCCGAACCGGTTCCAGGCGACCAGGATGACCAGGCAGGCGATGACCGTCGGCACGACGATCAGGCTCTCCGCGATGGAGGCGATGTCGGCGGCGGCCGGGCGTACGCCGAAGAGCAGCGCGACCAGCACCCAGAGGCCGCGGCAGACCGCCCAGGCGATCGCGCTCACCCACAGCATGGTCACGAAGACGATGCCCCGCGGCTGGAAGAAGCTGGTCGCGTCCTCGGCCGGGCCGATCACCGGGTGCTCTCGCTCCATCCTGGCATTATGCCCGGTTTGTCGCTTCGGCACGGGTGATGCGCCATCATGATCACATGACGGTGGTGAGGGTGAGCGTGACGCATCCCTGGTTCCCGGACGTGGTCGCGCAGTTCGACGCGTACCGGCAGCACTACGGCGCGAACCCGGCGCCCGAGGCGACCGCGGAGTGGATCCGCGACCAGCTGATCACCGACCGGCTGCGGCTGTTCGCGGCCGGACACGGCGACGTGGTCCGGGGCATGCTGACCGTGTCCGTCGTACCCGCGTCGCTGACCCTGCGCACCATCTGGATGATCCGCGACCTCTACGTCGACCCGGCCGCCCGCCGCGCCGGGCTGGCCCGCGAGCTGCTCGCGCACGTCTCCGAGGCGGCCCGCGAGGAGGGCGCGCACCGGCTGGCGCTGCAGACCGAGCCCGACAACATCAGAGCCATCCAGCTGTACGTCTCGGCCGGCTTCCAACCGGTGACCGAGGTGGTGAACTGGGCTCGCGTCCTCTGACGGCTACGATTCGCGCGTGGATGCTTCGCACGTCGCCGCTGACCTGGAGTCTGTGCTGCTGACCGAGGACCAGATCCGCGACCGGGTGTACGCCCTGGCGGGTCAGCTGGCGGCCGACTACGCCGGGCGGACGCCGGTGCTGGTCGGCGTGCTGGCGGGCGCGGCGACGTTCACCGTCGACCTGGCCCGCGCCTACCCCGGCCAGGTCGAGATCGGCTGGATGGCGATCAAGTCCTACAGCACCCGCAACCGGGCGTCCGGCTCCGTACGCCTGCTCAAGGATCTTGATCTCGACATCGAGGGCCGCGACGTCATCATCTGTGAGGGCGTCATCGACACCGGGCTGACGATGAACTGGCTGATCGGCAACCTGCGCCAGCGGCAGCCGCGCTCGCTGGCCGTGTGCGCGCTGATGCGGCGGCCGGACACGCCCCAGTTCGGGGACACGCCGGCCTACATCGGCTTCGACGTCCAGCCCGGCCTGATCGTCGGCTACGGCCTCGACTACCGCGGCCACTACCGCAACCTGAGCTGCGCCGCGGTGCTCGCGCCGCACGCCCAGGGAGCGGTCACCGCCCGCTGACCCGCCGGAAACTACCGGGACTCGGGGGCGACGGACGGGCCGCCGAAGACGACCGGGACGCCGGGGGAGTAGAGGACGCTTGCCGGACGGCCGGTCGGGGCGGGCAGGCCGGTCGCGGCGATCAGGGACTCGTCGCAGCGCAGCAGGTCGGCGCGGTGCAGGGGCCAGGTCGGATGGTCGTTGGGCAGGTGGACCGTGCGGCCCCAGGCGCGGGTGTGCAGGCCCCAGCGCGCGGTCAGGAAGTGTTCCAGCGGGGTGGGGGAGACGATCGCGGCGCCACGCCGGACCGCGAAGGACGAGGTGGCATCGCGGCGCTTGCTGGCGTACTCGAAGGTGTCGTTCTCGCGCCGCAGGCTCATCCGGGCCCAGCGGTAGGGCAGGCGCAGCGTGGCCTGCGCGGTCAGCACCGGGATCAGGCGTTCCGCGTCGAGTGAGAGGAAGACGACCGCGCGGCGGCCCAGGGCGTCGACGCTGTAGAGGCGGACGTTGGTCTCGCAGAAGGTGCCCAGGTAGGGCAGGCCGGGACCACGCAGCGGCCCGAGACCGACCATCCGGAAGCCGATCAGCCCGACGTAGGTGACGCCGTCCAGCGTGTCGGGGCGGGTGCCCGGCGGCAGGAACGGCGCAACGACCGCCGGGTCGGCCGGCCAGTGCAGGAAGGCCAGGTCACGCCACTGCTGGACCAGCCACGGGCGGCGGACCGGCCGGGTCGTCAGCGGCGTGACCTCTTCGATGTTCAGCGCCGCACCTGCGACATGTCGGGGTAGCGGTCGCCGGCCGCGGGGGCGATCGCGCTCAGCCGGTCGAGTTGCGACGGCGTCAGGGTCAGCGCGTCGGCGGCGGCGTTCTCCTCGAGCCGGGACACCCGCTTGGTCCCGGGGATCGGGGCGATGTCGTCACCCTGCGCGAGCAGCCACGCCAGCGCCACCTGGGCCGGGGTCGCCTCGGCCTCGACCGCCACCTCGCGCACGCTGCGCACGATGTCCAGGTTCTTGGTGAAGTTCTCGCCGGTGAACCGCGGGTTGTCGCGGCGGAAGTCGTCGGCGTCGAAGTCGTCGGGCGACGTGATGTGGCCGGTCAGGAAACCGCGGCCGAGCGGCGAGTAGGGCACCAGACCGATGCCGAGCTCACGCAGCGTGTCGAGCACGCCGTCCTCGGGGTCGCGGGTCCACAGCGAGTACTCCGACTGGAGCGCGGTGATCGGGTGCACGGCGTGGGCGCGGCGGATGGTCTCCGGCGCCGCCTCGGACAGGCCGAGGTGCCGGACCTTGCCCGCCTGCACGAACTCGGCCATCGCGCCGACGCTGTCCTCGATCGGCACGGTCGGGTCGACCCGGTGCAGGTAGTACAGGTCGATGTGGTCGGTGCCGAGCCGGCGCAGCGAGCCGTCGATCGCGGCCCGGGCGTTGTCCGGGTGCCCGTCGACGATCCGGCCGGCGGCGTCCGGTGTGCCGCGGCCGATGTGTGACATCAGCCCGAACTTGGTGGCCAGCACCACCTCGTCGCGGCGCCCGGCGATCGCCCGGCCGACCAGCTCCTCGTTGGTGAACGGGCCGTAGCGCTCGGCCGTGTCGACGAAGGTGACGCCCAGGTCGAGGGCGCGGTGCAGGGTGCGGATCGACTCCGCCTCGTCGGTGCCCTTGCCGGTGTAGAACGCGGACATCCCCATGCAACCGAGCCCGATGCGGGAGACGTCGAGCCCCGCCAGCGATACCTGCCTCATGAAGGAAACCTACCGCTCATCAGGGCCGCTCATCAGGGACCGAGCTCCCACATCAGGCGGTAGTAGGCGATGCGCTCGGGGTCGGGGTCGATCTCGTAGGCGGCGAAGAACACGCCCTGCCAGCCGGGGCCGAAGTTCCAGTCGAGGCTCCACGACGCGATGGCCAGGTCGGCCCAGCGGTCGGCGACGCCCAGCGTGGCCAGGTCGACGTGGCCGGCCCAGCGACCGTCGTCGTCGACCAGCGTGTTCGGGGCGCACGCGTCGCCGTGGCAGACCACCAGGTGGTCGATCGGCGGCCGGTCCATCGCCTGCACCAGCGCCTCGGCCACGGTCAGGTGGCGGTAGTCGGCGTGCCACCGGGCCACGTCGATCAGCCCGCGGGCGAAGCGGTCCTCGGCCGACGCCAGCCGGCTCTCCACCGACCAGGTGAACGGGCACTGGTCGACCGGCAGACGGTCGTGCAGGGCGCGCAGCCCGCGGCCGATCGCGACGACGGCCGGCGCCGGGTCGGCCAGCCAGCGGGCGTCGACGGCGTTGCCGCCGGGCAGGGCCGCGGTGTGCAGCCAGGTTCCGGTGTGGTCGCTTCCGGCGGCCAGGACGTGGGGCACCGGGGTGAAGCGCTGGGCCCACGCCAGCCGCTCGGCCTCCCGGGCCAGCGGCAGCCCGCTGCCCGCCGGGGCGAACTTGACGAAGCTCCGCGCGTACTCGTCATCGATCTCGAAGGTCGTCCCACCGAGCACATTGACCCAGACCGGGCGCAACGGGCGCCCGGCCGCGAGGACGCGCACCGCCTCGGGCACAGCGATGTCCGTCTTCAGTTCGCCCGACAGCAGCATGAAGCACCCCGATCCGGTGATGATCCGCGTCCGGCCCTTACACGTATCGTGGAACACCCCGGTCCCGCCACCCCTCGGAGGACCCTTATGCCGGTCCCGAACGGCCGACGTCCCGCCCTGCTGGTCGCAATGGTGACCGCCTTGGTGGGATTGGGCTGCGTGTCGGCCCCCGACCAGCCCGGCGCGGCCCCGCCCGAGCCTGATGAGACACCGGTCACAACAGCCTCCGCCGGCGCCGACGCCGACGGCACCGACACCCCCGAGGAGTTCAAGGGCGACATCGGTGATGCGACCAAGATCGCCGAGGAGTACTGGGCAGGGGTCTTCAAGCAGAGCGGGATCCGGTTCGAGCCGGTGAACCGGGTGATCGCCTACGAGCGGGAGGGCGAGGTCGACTGCGGCGGCCAGCCGCTCGGGCTGAACAACGCGGCCTACTGCTCCGACGGCGACTTCATCGCCTACGACGTCAACTGGGCCTTCGCCGCGTTCCAGCAGGTCGGCGACGCGTTCATCTTCTACCTGCTCGGCCACGAGTACGCGCACGCGATCCAGTTGCGGCTGGGCATCCAGAAACAGTTCACGATCCAGCAGGAGCTGCAGGCCGACTGCATGGCCGGCGCCTACATCGGCGACATGGAACGGCAGAAGCGGCTGAGCCTGCAGGACGACGACACCGAGGAGCTGGCCGCCGGGCTGGAGGCGGTCGGCGACGAGCCCGGGCAGCCGTGGTTCGCGGAGGGCTCGCACGGCTCGGCCAAGCAGCGCACCCAGGCGTTCGCCAACGGTTATCGCGATTCGCTGGAGCCCTGCAACCTGTCGTGAACCGCGGGTGGGCGAGAATGGTCGTTCACGCGCTCTTCTGGAGGCCGGCCCTGACTGCACTACTTCCCGCCGCGGTGCTCTTCGACATGGACGGCACGCTGGTCGACAGCGAACGAGTCTGGGACGTCGCCCTGCGCGAGCTGGCCACCCTCGCCGGGGGTGAGCTCTCGCTCGAGGCGCGGCACGCGATGATCGGCAGCAACATGGGCCGCACCATGCAGATCATGCGCGACGACCTGGGCCAGCCCGACCGGCCCGAGGCGCCGGATGTCGCGTGGCTCACCGACCGCGTCTTCGAGCTGTTCGCCGACGGGCTGGTGTGGCGCCCCGGCGCCTACGAGCTGCTCCGGGCCGTGCGCGACGCCGGGCTGCCGACCGCGCTGGTGACCTCGACCGGCCGCCGGCTGGTCGAGGTGGCGCTGCGCACGATCGGCCGCGAGAACTTCGACGCGATCGTGGTCGGCGACGAGGTCAAGGCACCCAAACCCGACCCTGAGCCCTACCGGACGGCCGCCGAGCTGCTCGGCGTGCCGATCGAGCGCTGCGTGGCGATCGAGGACAGCCCGGTCGGCATCGCCAGCGCCGTGGCGGCGGGGGCCGCGGTGCTCGCCATTCCGGCCGAACTGGAGCTGCCGCCGACCGACGGCGTGCACCTGCGCTCGACGCTCGAAGGCATCGGCCCCGCCTATCTCGCGACCCTGCTCGCGGCCTGACATCACATCGCCTCCCCGTGCGCCGGAACCTCGGCCCGCGGGGATGAGTCTTGTCCGCCGACGGGTCGTTGTCGTCTGACCGTGGTCAGAGATTTCGGCTCTGCCGTCATCGTGACGCTTGACTGACGTCACGGATGACGTCATAGTGGTGGCATGGACCTGACGCCGTACCTCGAAACGCTCCGCGCCGATCTCGCCGCGGCCGCCGCGCCCGGTGGGAGCGACACCGCGCGGGCGGCCGAGCTGCTCAGCCACTCGCTCGACGCGTCCGCCCGGCTGGCGCTCCTCGAGGCGCTGTCCGACGCGGCCGCCGAGATCACCACCCGGCTGCCCGACTCGTCGGTCGAGGTCCGGCTCCGGGGCCGCGAGGCCGACCTGGTGGTGACCACGACGGCAGTGGCCGAGACCGAGCCGGCCCACGTGCCGCCGGCCGCCGCCGAGGGTGACCTCACCCGGCTCACCCTGCGCATGCCCGAGGCGCTGAAGACCCAGGTCGAGCTGACCGCCGCCGCCGAGGGCATCTCGGTCAACGCCTGGCTGGTCCGGGCGGTCACGCTGGCCGTCCAGCGCCCGGCCGGCCCGCCGCCGAACCGGCCCGGCAAACGCATCACCGGCTTCGCCCAAGCCTGACCAACCCCTTCCTTCCGGTACGTGAGGAGAGTTCGCCATGCCCGAATTCGACCGTTCCACCCCCGTCACCGTGGCCCTGAAGGTGCCCTCGGGCCGGGTCGACATCACCGCCGAGGACCGGCTCACCGTGGTCGCCGACGTGCAGCCGATGGACGGCAGCGAGGCGTCCCGCCAGGCCGCCGAGAACACCCAGGTCACCCTGGACGGCGACACGCTGATCATCCGGGCGCCCGAGCAGCACGGCTGGGGCTTCCGGCGCACCGGCAAGCTGCGGGTGACCGTGCGCGTGCCGCCGGACAGCTCGCTGGCCTGCGACCTGGCCTCGGCCGACCTCACCGCGACCGGCCGCTACGGCACCGCCCAGGTCAAGCTGGCCTCCGGCGACCTCCGCCTGGGCGACGTCACCGCCGACGCCGTGCTGGAGTCGTCGAGCGGCGACCTCACCGTCGGGCAGGTCGGCGGATCGCTGCGGATCAACACCGCGTCGGGCGACCAGCGCGCCGGTGACGTCATCGGTGACGTCAAGGCCGAGGCGGCGTCCGGGGACATCCAGATCCACGGCGTCGGTGGCTCGGCCACGGTCAAGGTCGCGTCCGGTGACATCAAGGTCGGCCTGCTGCGCGCCGGTGAGGCCCGGCTCAGCGCGGCCTCCGGTGACGTGCGGGTCGGCGTCCTGGCCGGCACCGGTGTCTGGCTCGACGTGAGCACGGCCGCCGGCCGCACCCGCAACGAGCTGGCCATGGGCGCCGACGCCCCCGGCGCCACCGCCGCGTCCACCGGCGCCCAGCTCGAGCTGCGCATCCGCACCGCGAGCGGCGACATCGACATCCGCCGGGTCACCGACTCGACCTCCAAGCTGGCGGCCTGACCATGAGCCGCCTGACCATGAGCGGCCTGACCGTGAGCGGCCTGATCACGAGCGCTCGCCAGGACCGCGACCCGCCCGCAGCACGCCTCGGGCACCGGGTCCTGACCTCTCGCCGCGCGAGCAGGCGTCACCGGCCGGGACGCTATCCGCTGGCCCGCGGCCCGACGCTCGGGTGACCGCATCGACCGCCCGCTTCCCGTTGTCGGGGGAGCGGGCGGTCGGTCAGTCGGCCGTGCTCAGCAGGTCTTCGGGCGGGGCGCTGGGCTCGGGGGCACGCTCGGGATAGGGCGGGGGAGTGCCGCCGAACTCGGGACACCGGGCCTGATGGCTGCACCAGCCGCACAGCTTGCTCGGCTTGGCCCGGAAGTCTTTGTCTTCCTTGGCGCGCTCGATCGCCTGGGACAGCGCGACCAGCGTGCGTTCGAACCGCTCCAGCTCCTCGGCGTCGGGGCTGTAGTCGCAGACCTCCTGATCCTTCAGATAGAGCAGGCGCAGAACCCTCGGAACGACCCCGCGGGTACGCCAGAGCACGAGCGCGTAGAACTTCAGCTGGAACAGCGCCCGCCCCTCGAACGCCTCTCGTGGCGCCCCACCGGTCTTGTAGTCGACCACCCGCAGATCGCCGCCGGGCGACACGTCGAGCCGGTCGATGTATCCCCGGATCAGCAGTTGATCGTCGACCAACGTGGACACCAGCGCTTCCCGCTCGGCCGGTTCGAGCCGCGACGGGTCCTCGACCTCGAAGTAGCCGCCCAGCAGGCCCTCGGCGCTGGCGAAGAACGCTTCGAGCCGCCCATCGGCGTCAAGCGGCATTCCGTCGAGCATCGGCTCCGCAGGCGCGGCGTCGGTGGCGGTCGAGGAGGCGGCGGGGGGCTCGATCTGGTCGAACAGCGTGGCGAGCACCGGTTCCTCGTCGACCAGGCGCAGCCATTGCGGCTCGATCAGCGCGGCCGCCGCCCCGGGCGTGCGTTCCAGCGGGGGCAGGTCGAACAACCGCTCGAGCACCGCGTGCACCAGCGTTCCGCGGACCTGGTCGGGAGTGGGCTGCTCGGGCAGCCGGTCGATGGTGCGGAAGCGGAACAGCAGCGGGCACGTCTTGAAATCGGCTGCCCGCGAAGGCGACAACGACGGGCCCGCGAACGTGGTCGCAGTCCCGGAGGATTCGGTCACCGTCATGCGACAAGGCTATCGGCCGGGTATGACAGAAATTCGCGCGGCAAGGCCTTGAAAAAGGGCGACCCCGCACGCAGGTGGAGCGAAGCGACCCTCGGCGGGAGCGACGGTCTGCACCACCCACCGACCTACGACCTCAAGCACTTGATTTTGATCTTCGTCCTCTTCCGTACCATCGAACCCGTGGATGACCGAGCTGAACAGCCTCGTCGCTCCGGGCGGGTGGTTGGCCGCGTGCTGGGCATCCCGCTCTACCTGAACGCGTCCATGCTGGTGCTGGCCGTGCTGGTCACCGTGGTCTACGGCGGCTTCGTGCAGGGGTCGCTCGGTCTGCCGGGGCCGGTCAGCTACCTGGTCGGCTTCGGGTTCGTGCTGTGCCTGCTCGGGTCGGTGCTGCTGCACGAGCTCGGACACGCGCTGACCGCGCGGCGGTTCGGCATCGGGGTGCGCGGCATCACGCTGGAGCTGCTCGGCGGCTACACCGAGATGGATCGTGAGGCGCCCAGCCCGCGGGTCGACGCGCTGGTGGCGCTGGCCGGACCGGCCGTGTCGCTGATCCTCGGCGGGCTGGCCGCGCTGGCCTACCACCTGCTGCCGGACCGGACCATCGCCGGCGAGATCGCCTTCCAGCTGGCCGCCTCGAACATCCTGGTGGCGTTCTTCAACGTGCTCCCCGGCCTGCCGCTGGACGGCGGGCGGGCGCTGCGCGCGCTGGTCTGGGCCATCGTCCGCGACCGCGCCCGGGCGACCGTGGTGGCCGGCTGGGCCGGTCGTGTGATCGCGGTGGCCACCGCGGTGGCCGTGCTGGTGCTCTACCGGCTCGAATTCATCACCCTGTTCGGCATGCTGTTCATCCTGCTCGTGGTGGTCACCCTGTGGCAGGGCGCGGGGCAGTCGATCCGGCTGGCCCGGATGACGTCCCGGTTCCCGCTGGTCGACCTCGGGCGGCTGGCCCGGCCGGTGCTCGGGGTGCCGTCGGGCACGCCGCTGGCCGAGGCCGAACGGCGCGGGGCCGCGGACGAGCGCGACCGGACGGCGCTGGGCGTGGAGGACTCGTCGGGGCGGCTGGTGGCCCTGGTCGACGTGACCGCGGCGGCCAAGGTGCCGGTCGATCGACGACCGTGGGTGCCGGTCGACGACGTGGCCCGGGACGTCGGCAAGCTGACCGCGCTCAAGTCCGATCTGACCGGCGAGCAGGTGGTGCGGGCGATCCAGGCCTACCCGGGTGCGCAGTACCTGGTGGTCTCCGGGGAGGATGTGGTCGGCGTCCTGCACGTGGCCGACCTGGCCGCGGTGCTGGAGCCCCGGAGAACCGTCGCACAGGCGAAAGAGAGATCGTGACCACCCAGCACCTGGCCGAAGAGTCCGAGACCACACCGTCGCACCGGGGCCCGTTCCGGCCCGGCGACCGCGTGCAGCTCACCGACCCGAAGGGCCGGATGCACACGATCGTGCTCGAGCCGGGGAAGGCGTACCACACGCACCGCGGCGCCCTGGAGCACGACGCGTTGATCGGGCTGCCCGAGGGCAGTGTGATCAGCTCGGCCGGCGGCACGGCCTACCTGGCCCTGCGGCCGCTGCTCAGCGACTACGTGCTGTCGATGCCGCGCGGCGCGCAGGTGATCTACCCGAAGGACGCGGCCCAGATCGTCGCGATGGGCGACATCTTCCCGGGCGCCAAGGTGCTGGAGGCGGGGGCCGGGTCGGGCGCGCTGAGCTGCTCCCTGCTGCGCGCCGTCGGGGCCGGAGGTGAGCTCCACTCGTACGAGCTGCGCGACGACTTCGCGGCCATCGCCCGCAAGAACGTGGAGGCCTTCTTCGGCGGCCCACACCCCGCCTGGCACCTGCACGAAGGCGACGTGGCTTCGGCCGAGGAGACCGATTTCGACCGGATCATCCTGGACATGTTGACGCCGTGGGAGGCCCTCGACATGGTCGAGCGGTCGCTCGTGCCGGGCGGCGTCTTCATCGGGTACGTGGCCACCACCCCGCAGCTGTCGGAACTGGTCGAGGCGCTGCGCGAGCGCGGCGGCTGGACCGAGCCCCGGGCCTGGGAGTCCCTGGTCCGCGACTGGCACGCGGAGGGCCTGGCGGTGCGCCCCGACCACCGGATGGTGGCGCACACCGCGTTCCTCGTCTCGGCCCGCCGGCTCGCCCCGGGTGTGACCGCTCCGCCCCGTCGTCGCAAGCCCAGCAAGGGCGCTGAGGCGTACGCGCTGCGTAAGGCCGCCCGGGAGGCGATCGCCGCGGAACGGGACGACACCGGGGTGTGACCGTCCGGAGCGTGTCGGGTAGTTTTCCTGCCGGGGCGGAACGTGTGACAAGCGGGAGGGACCGGGTGGGCGCGATGAGTTCTCCGCCGTTCGGCGGCAGCAACGAGATGCCGGCGGTCTTCCCGGACTGGTCGCCCTACCAGGACCTCGACTCCGCCGCCCGTGCCTACCTGCGCGACCCCGAGGTGGCCCTGGACGCCCTGTTCGGCGTGCTGCGGGGCGCCGAGGTGCTGTGTTTCACGCTGGAACGCTTCGTCAACGAGGTCAACGGCGTCTGGCAGGAGGTCGTCATCTGCGACGGCAGCCGCCTGGTGCTGTGGCACGGCGAAGACGTGGCGCCCGGCGACGGCCCGGTCGGCTCGATGACCTCGTCGCTGCGGGTGGTGCCGCTCTCCACGGTCACCGAGGTGGGCTGCCGGCGGCGGCTCACCCGCACCTCGACCGGTCAGGCGCGGGTCGACAGCATCGACGTCTATCTGCTGCTCAGCTCGGTCGACGACGCGGTTCCGCCACCCGGGATGGCCGAGGAGGAGACGCGGGCGGCGCTGCGGCACGACGCGCTGCGCTTCGGCAAGACGCTCGACGACGGTGGTCCGGGCCAGATCCAGCGGCTCGAAGAGTTCTCACGCGTGGTGGCGTCGCTCGTCGGGCGCCCCACTTTGTGATGAATGAGGCTTCCGTCGCCTCTTGTAGGCCTGTGAGATTTAACCCAGCGGCCGTTCACCGGACCGAAAAACGTTCTTGCTATGGCCGGCGGGCCGCCCTAGCCGGCATCGGGGCCGGCCACTTCGACGTCGTCGGCCTGGCGCACCACGTGGATGCAGTCGCCCGGGCACTCCTTGGCCGCGTCGATCACCTCGAGGCGGAGATGGGCCGGCACGCCCGTGCGGACACCGGGGGATTGCAGCAGCTCACCGGCACTGTCCTTGACATACGCCAAGCCGTCGATGTCGAACTCGAAGACCTCGGGCGCGTACTGCACGCACAGTCCGTCGCCGGTGCAGAGGTCTTGGTCGACCCAGACCTCCAGCTGTGCGGTCTCGGTCTCGGTGGTCACCGGTCGTCCCCCCTCGGAGCAGTCCCCTCCACCGTAACCGACCGGTGTGACAAGACGTTCGGGCGGCTTGGCGCAACGATCTTGACGCGGACACCCGGGAGAGCAAAGGTCTAAATCCGCCCTTCAGCGGTTAGTGTTATCTCTCAAGACGTTCGAGCCCCCGGGGAGGTGGGACGTGGCACGTAGCGACGAGGCGTCTGGCGCCGCACGTTGGGAGAAAGAAGCCAACGATCTCTCCAGCCAGGTTGCGTTCCTGCAGGAAGAACTCGCTCTGGTACGGCGCAAGCTGACCGAAAGCCCCCGACACGTCCGGCAGCTCGAGGAACGGCTTGCGACGACGCAGGCGCAGCTGGCCCGACTGACCGAGAACAACGACCGGCTCGTGGCGACCCTCAAGGAAGCCCGGGCTCAGATCGTCACTCTCAAAGAGGAGATTGACCGCCTCGCCCAGCCGCCCAGCGGCTACGGCGTTTTCCTCGCCGCCCATGAGGACGGCACAGTCGACGTCTTCACCGGCGGCCGCAAGTTGCGCGTCGCGGTCTCGCCGAGCCTCGAGGTCGAGGAACTCAAGCGGGGCCAGGAGGTGCTCCTCAACGACGCGCTCAACGTGGTCGACGCCTTCGGCTACGAGCGGGTCGGTGAGGTCGTCCTCCTCAAGGAGGTGCTGGCCGACCCGGCCGGCGGGCCGGGTGACCGCGCGCTGGTCGTCTCGCACGCCGACGAGGAACGGATCGTGCACCTGGCCGACTCGCTGATCGGCGGCACGCTGCGCGCGGGCGACTCGCTGATGATCGAGCCGCGGTCGGCGTACGCCTACGAGCGGATCCCGAAGAGCGAGGTGGAGGAGCTCGTCCTGGAGGAGGTTCCCGACGTCGACTACACCGACATCGGTGGCCTGCACTCCCAGATCGAGCAGATCCGCGACGCCGTGGAACTGCCGTTCCTGCACGCCGAGCTGTTCCGCGAACACCAGCTCCGCCCGCCGAAGGGCATCCTGCTCTACGGCCCGCCCGGCTGCGGCAAGACGCTGATCGCCAAGGCGGTGGCCAACTCGCTGGCCAAGAAGATCGCCGAGCGCCGGGGTGAGGAGAAGCACACCAGCTACTTCCTCAACATCAAGGGCCCCGAGCTGCTCAACAAGTACGTGGGTGAGACCGAGCGGCACATCCGCCTGGTCTTCCAGCGGGCCCGGGAGAAGGCCGGCGAGGGTACGCCGGTCATCGTGTTCTTCGACGAGATGGACTCGATCTTCCGTACCCGTGGCTCCGGTGTCTCCAGCGACGTGGAGAACACGATCGTCCCCCAGCTCCTCAGCGAGATCGACGGCGTCGAGGGCCTGGAGAACGTGATCGTGATCGGCGCCTCCAACCGTGAGGACATGATCGACCCGGCCATCCTGCGGCCGGGCCGGCTCGACGTGAAGATCAAGATCGAGCGCCCGGACGCGGAGGCGGCGAAGGACATCTTCGCCAAGTACATCCTCACCGGCCTGCCGCTGAGCTCGGACGACCTGGCCGAGCACGGTGGCAACCCCGACGCGACGGTCGCGGCCATGATCGAGGCGGTCGTGCTCCGGATGTACACGGAGACCGAGGAGAACCGCTTCCTGGAGGTCACCTACGCCAACGGTGACAAGGAGGTCCTGTACTTCAAGGACTTCAACTCCGGCGCGATGATCCAGAACATCGTCGACCGCGGTAAGAAGATGGCGATCAAGGAGTTCCTCACCTCCGGCAAGAAGGGGCTGCGCCTGCAGCACCTGCTCGACAGCTGCGTCGACGAGTTCCGCGAGAACGAGGACCTGCCGAACACCACCAACCCGGACGACTGGGCCCGCATCTCCGGCAAGAAGGGCGAGCGGATCGTCTACATCCGCACGCTCGTCTCCGGCGGCAAGGGCGCCGAGGCCGGCCGCTCCATCGAGACGGCCAGCAACACCGGTCAGTACCTGTAAAATTTGTGGGGAAAGAGCGGGCGGAAGCTTCTTCCGTCCGCTTTTTTCTACGCTGAGCGCGAAATATGCTGGTCGGGCACGCAGCGTGCTTCGGCGCGCACTGCCCGGCGCGTCAAGGGAACGCGAACCGTCTAGGCTCGATACAAGGGCACGGCAATGACGGCGGGTGGAGCAGCGGCATGAGCGTTCGACGGATCATGGGCACCGAGGTCGAGTACGGCATTTCGGTCCCCGGCCAGCCCGGCGCCAACCCCATGGTCACCTCCTCGCAGGTGGTCAACGCGTACGGCGCGCGACCCGAACTGACCCGCGGCGGGCGTGCCCGCTGGGACTACGAGGAGGAGTCGCCGCTGCGTGACGCGCGCGGCTTCACCTATTCCGGCGCCGCCTACGACCCGGCCGACGCGCTCGCCGACGAAGACCTGGGCCTGGCCAACGTGATACTGACCAACGGCGCCCGCCTCTACGTCGACCACGCCCACCCGGAATACAGCACCCCGGAATGCACCAACCCGATGGACGTGGTCCGCTGGGACAAGGCCGGCGAGCGGGTGATGGCCGAGGCGTCCCGCCGGGCCGCCACCATCCCCGGCGCCCACCGCATTCAGCTCTACAAGAACAACACCGACAACAAGGGCGCGTCGTACGGCTCGCACGAGAACTACCTGATGCGCCGGCAGACCCCGTTCGCCGACATCGTGGCCCACCTGACCCCGTTCTTCGTGACCCGGCAGATCTTCACCGGCGTCGGCCGGGTCGGCCTCGGCCAGGACGGCTCGGGGTCCGGCTTCCAGATCTCCTCCCGCGCCGACTTCTTCGAGGTCGAGGTCGGGCTGGAGACCACGCTCAAGCGGCCGATCATCAACACCCGCGACGAGCCCCACTCGGACGCCGACAAGTACCGCCGGCTGCACGTGATCATCGGCGACGCCAACCTGTCCGAGATCGCCACCTACCTCAAGGTCGGCACCTCGGCGCTGGTGCTGGCCATGATCGAGGAGAAGGTGTTCACCGGCGAGCTGGGCATCGCCGACCCGGTCAGCGAGCTCAAGGCGGTCAGCCACGACCCGTCCCTGAAGCACCTGATGCGGCTGCGCGACGGCCGCCGGCTGACCGCGCTCGACCTCCAATGGGCGTATTTCGAGCGGGCCAAGGCGTTCTGCGACGAGCGGTACGGCGCCGACATCGACGACCAGACCGCCGACGTGCTGGACCGCTGGGAGGACATCCTGGACCGGCTCGGCCGCGACCCGATGACCTGCTCCGACACCCTCGACTGGGTGGCCAAGCTGCGGCTGCTCGAGGGCTACCGCGAGCGGGAGGACCTGGGCTGGTCGTCGCCCAAGCTCCAGCTGGTCGACCTCCAGTACGCCGACGTGCGCCCGGAGAAGGGCCTCTACCACCGCCTGGTGGCCCGGGGCTCGATGAAGACCCTGCTCGACGACGACGCCGTGCGGCGCGCCATGGTCGAGCCCCCCGAGGACACCCGCGCCTACTTCCGCGGCCGGTGCCTCGCCCAGTACGCGTCCGAAGTGGTCGCGGCGAGCTGGGACTCGGTGATCTTCGATGTCGGACGGGAGTCGCTCGTCCGGGTTCCGATGATGGAGCCCGAGCGCGGCACCAAGAAGCACGTCGGGGCCTTGTTCGACAAGTGCGAGAGCGCCAAGGATCTGCTCGAGGTGATCACGAGCCGGTGAGGCGTTTTGTCGTACGGGCGAGGTAGGTTTTCAACATCCCGTTGAGGCGGGCGGGAACGAAGGGGGAGTCCGATGGCAACCCGAGACACCGGCGGCCAGTCCCAGTCCGGCAAGGGCAAGAGCGACCAGGAGATCGAAGACGTCACCACCGAGGCGAACCCCGAGGTGGCCGAGCGCCACGCGGAGATCACCGAGGACGTGGACGACCTGCTCGACGAAATCGACTCCGTCCTCGAGGAAAACGCTGAAGAATTTGTGCGCGGATATGTGCAGAAAGGCGGGGAGTGATCCTTAATGTCCGATTCGTCCAAGACGGGGGACGGCGTTCGGATGTGCCGCGATTGCGGCGGGATCAAACCACTCACCGATTTCCACGCCAGCCCGAAGCGGAAAGGCGGCCGCGGTAGCTATTGCAAGGACTGCTTCAACGAGCGGTCCAAGCGGAGCTACGCGAAGCGCGTCCAGGAAAAGTTTGGACGCCAGGTTCGCGAAGGGCGAACGGTGCCAGACGGGCACCGGTACTGCCCTGACTGTGAGGCCGCGAAGCCGTTGACGGACTTTCCCCAGAGCAAGGCGGGCAGAGGCGGCTATGGCGGCTACTGCAAGCCCTGTCACAACTTTCGGGGCAAAGCAAGTGTGGAGCGTCGTGGCGGGTCGCGGGAGTACCACCTCCGGCGTCGTTATGGCATTGGTCAGGTTGACTTCGACGAGTTGCTCGCGGAGCAAGGTGGCGTGTGTGCGATCTGTGGCGCGGCCGACCCTCAACACGTCGATCACGACCATCGCACCGGCTGGGTCCGCGGGATATTGTGCTTCAACTGCAACGGCGGTCTTGGGCAGTTCCGGGACAACCAGCTGTTCCTGGCCAGCGCGATCGAGTATTTGAAGGGAACCACGTGGCAGCGGATTTTGATCCATCCGGGCGTCTACCAGATGTGTTCTTCGAGCCGGGGACGTCCTCCTTCACGCAGTTCCTGACCAAGGCCGCCCCGGAGCTGCTGCCCGGGCGGCGGCCGGTGCCGCCGCAGCTGAGTGGCGGTGATCTGGCGCCGCACGGCACCACGATCATCGCGATCCAGACCGCCGAGGGCGTCATCATGGCCGGCGACCGGCGGGCGACGATGGGCAACCTGATCGCCAGCCGCGACATCGAGAAGGTGCACCCGGCCGACGCGTACTCGCTCATCGGCATCGCCGGGACGGCCGGCATCGGCATCGAGCTGATGCGGATCTTCCAGGTCGAGCTGGAGCACTACGAGAAGACCGAGGGCACGATGCTGTCCCTCGACGGTAAGGCGAACCGGCTGGCCTCGATGATCCGCGGCAACCTCGGCGCGGCGATGCAGGGCCTGGCCGTGGTGCCGCTCTTCGCCGGGTACGACCTGACGCCCGCCGACCCGGCCAAGGCCGGCCGGATCTTCAGCTACGACGTGGCCGGCGGGCTCTACGAGGAGACCGGGTACGACGCGGTCGGCTCCGGCTCGCTGTTCGCCAAGTCGGCGCTGAAGAAGAAGTTCCGGGCCGGCGTCAGCACCGAGGACGCGATCGTGCTGGCCGTCGAGGCGCTCTACGACGCCGCCGACGACGACACCGCGACCGGCGGGCCCGACCTCACCCGCAAGATCTACCCGGTCGTGATGACGGCGACCGCCGACGGCACCCACCGCCTCACCGACACCGAGATCACCGCGGTCGCCGAGCGGGTGGTCGCGGGACGCATGGAGAACCCGGGCGGCTGACCCCGCGCCGAGACAACCGAAGAAGGAGCAGCCACCCGTGGCCATGCAGTTCTACGCATCACCCGAGCAGGTCCAGCGGGACCGCTCGGAGTACGCCCGCAAGGGCATCGCGCGGGGCCGGTCCGCCGTCGTGCTCTCGTACACCGGTGGCATCCTGCTGGTGGCCGAGAACCTGACATCGCTGCGCAAGATCAGCGAGCTGTACGACCGGATCGGATTCGCGGCCGTCGGGCGGTACAACGAGTTCGAGAGCCTGCGCCGGGCCGGTATCCGGATGGCCGACATGCTCGGGCTGTCCTACGACCGGCGCGACGTGACCGGGCGGGCGCTGGCCAACGCGTACACACAGACGCTCGGCGCCATCTTCAGCGAGACCCAGAAGCCGTACGAGGTGGAGATCTGCGTCGCGCAGGTCGGCACCTCGCCGGAGGCGGACGAGCTGTACCGGATCACCTACGACGGCTCGGTCATGGACGAGCCCGGCTTCATGGCCATGGGTGGCCAGGCCGAGGCCATCGCCGCGGTGCTGAAGGACCGGCACGACGCGTCGGCCGACGCCCCGCAGGCGCTCAAGCTGGCCGTGGAGGCCCTGGGCAGCGTCGGCGGCGAGAACGGCAACCGGCGCGAGCTCGAGGCCAAGCAGCTCGAGGTGGCGGTCCTCGACCGCGCGCGCAAGGGCCGTGCCTTCCGCCGCATCACCGGGGCGGCGCTGACGAGCCTGCTCGAGGGCGGCAAGGACGTGCCCGAGAAGGAGCCCGGCGACGCCGGCGCTCCGGCTCCCGGCGAGGACAAGCCCACGACGAGCGCCGCTTCCGAGGGCGCCGACTCCAACGATGAGTGATCGTTTCTAGACCGCTTTGGGCAAGGCCGTAGTCGCCGGTCCGTCTTCGAGAGGAGGCGGACCGGTGTGCGCTCGCTGCGAGGTCACCCGGACACGAATATGCCGACAGATTCATAACGCCGAAATAGACGGTGTAAACGTCGGTTCCGTCGCCGGGAATTCAGTCGCTGCGCCGGTGACGCGCGTCCAATGTGAGGCCCGCTCGGGCCTGCTTTCGGTGACCATCTTGCTAGCATGATCAATTGCGGCCGCCGAGGGGGAGTTCCGTGCGCGTTCTACTCACCGGGGACAGAGGTTACCTAGGAGAAGTCACCAAGCGTGAGCTCTCGCGTTGCGGCTTGGAGATTCGCGGGTGCGATGCCGGCTGGTTCGACCCGCCCGGGACGCCCGGGGAGCGGTGTGATTTCCGCGACCTGGGTGAGGGCGAGCTCCGCGGCTTCGACGCCGTTGTCCACCTGGCTGCGGTCTGCAACGACGCCTCCGGCGAGATCGTGGCGACGGCGACCGAGGAGCTGAATCATGCCGCCACAACGGAATTCGCGCGTGCCGCGCGGAACGCCGGCATCCGCTCGTTCGTGCTCGCGTCGTCGTGCAGTGTCTACGGCGCGGCTGGGGACGTCTACGCCGATGAGCACTACGCACCGGAACCGCTGACCGCCTATGGCGCGAGCAAGCTGAATGCCGAACGCGACGTGCTTGCCCTGGGCGGTCCGGAATTCGGTGCCACCGCACTACGATTCGCGACACTCTACGGCTATTCGCCGTCATTCCGGAGTGACCTCATGGTTAACCGGATGGTGAGCACGGCATGGCGATTCGGGCGGATCAACACCAGCGGCACGGGCGCCGCCATCCGGCCGATGCTGCACGTCGCCGACGCCGCGGCGGCGATCTGCGCGACCGTTGCCGGCGACCCCGCCCTGGTCACCGGCAGGATCTTCAATGTGGGCCGGCCCGGCGAGAACTTCCGGGTCTCCGATGTGGCCGACCTGGTGTCCGGCACATTTCCTGAGGCGCAGATCGTGAACGTGGGATCCGAGGACGCGCGGACGTACAGCGTCGCTTTCGATCGATTCACCACGACCTTCCCGGAATGGAGGCCCAGGTACCGTCCCGCTGACGGCGTGGCCGACGTCGCGGCCGCCTACCGGCGCGGTGACCTCGCCTTTCCCGGCGCGGATCCGGAGGGGTGGGGGACGACCGACCGAAGAGATCACCTGCTCGCCCTCGTGCGGAGCGCTCAGCTCGACGAGCACTTCAGGCGCCCGAGCCAACTCGAAACCGGCACGGAACCATTGTTGCCTCAGAGTCCGTCGGGCGAGTGAATGTGCAGGTGGCGGCCATGATCTTCGGCACGGTTACGCATCGGAACGGCGAAAGCGCGGGTTGTGACTGCCAATCACGGGTCTGGGGCGGCTAGTGTTTCGGCATGGAGCGGCGAATTTTCGGCCTGGAGACGGAGTACGGCGTCACGTGCACGTACCGGGGGCAGCGGCGGCTCTCCCCGGACGAGGTGGCCCGGTACCTGTTCCGTCGCGTGGTGTCCTGGGGCCGCAGCAGCAACGTGTTCCTCCGCAACGGTGCCCGGCTCTACCTCGACGTTGGTTCCCACCCTGAGTACGCGACGCCCGAGTGTGACTCGGTCACCGATCTGGTCGCCCACGACCGGGCCGGTGAACGGATCCTCGAGGGGCTGCTCGTCGACGCCGAGAAGCGGCTGCACGACGAGGGCATCGCGGGCGAGATCTACCTGTTCAAGAACAACACCGACTCGGCCGGCAACTCGTACGGCTGCCACGAGAACTATCTGGTCAGCCGGCACGGCGAGTTCGGCCGGCTGGCCGACGTGCTGATCCCGTTCCTGGTCACCCGCCAGCTCATCTGCGGCGCCGGCAAGGTGCTGCAGACCCCGCGGGGCGCCGTCTTCTGCCTGTCGCAGCGGGCCGAGCACATCTGGGAGGGCGTCTCCAGCGCCACCACCCGCAGCCGGCCGATCATCAACACCCGCGACGAGCCGCACGCCGACGCCGAGCGTTACCGCCGCCTGCACGTGATCGTCGGCGACTCGAACATGAACGAGGTCACCACGCTGCTCAAGGTCGGCAGCGCGGACATCGTCCTGCGCATGATCGAGGCGGGCGTGGTCATGCGCGACCTCAGCCTGGAGAACCCGATCCGGGCCATCCGCGAGGTCAGCCACGACACCACCGGCCGCCGCAAGATCCGCCTGGCCAACAACAAAGAGGTCAGCGCGCTCGAGATCCAGCAGGAATACCTGGCCAAGGCGACCGAGTTCGTCGAGCGCCGGGGCGGCGACCAGACCGCCAAGCGGGTCGTCGAGCTGTGGGGCCGGGTCCTCAACGCGATCGAGTCCGGCAACCTCGACCCGGTCTCCCGCGAGATCGACTGGGTCAGCAAGCTCAAGCTGATCGAGCGCTACCAGGCCAAGCACCAGATCCCGATGAGCCACCCGCGGATCGCCCAGCTCGACCTGGCCTACCACGACGTCCGGCGCGGCCGCGGCCTGTACGCGCTGATGGAGAAGCGTAAGCAGGTCGACCGGATCGCCAACGACCTCGAGATCTACGAGGCCAAGGAGACGCCGCCGCAGACCACGCGGGCCCGGCTCCGCGGCGAGTTCATCCGGCACGCCCAGGAGAAGCGCCGCGACTTCACCGTCGACTGGGTGCACCTCAAGCTGAACGACCAGGCTCAGCGCACCGTGCTCTGCAAGGACCCGTTCCGGGCGTACGACGAGCGCGTCGAACGTCTCATCGCCAGCATGTGATGGCGTTGTCCGAGCAGAAGAAGGCGGCCAAGCCGGAACGCACCATCGAAGACGTGATGTGGGGCCGGGTGGAACGCCGGCGCGCACGGCTCCGCGACGAGATCAAGCGGAACCGCGCCGGCGGCCACAAGGTCCCCACCTGGGTCCTGGCCGCCGTCCTGGGCGTCATCGTGGCCGGCTGGCTCTACCTGATCATCACATCCTGACGGCCGCCCGGGACCAAGCCGAAGATCCACATGCGTGATCCGCACCGTACCCCCGAATCGCTTGCCTTGGTATTGATGTTGGCCGATATTGAGGCATGGCTACCGTCGTCCCGGCGCACCGCCGCCGCGCAGTTGTCGCCAGCACCGTCGGGACCACCATCGAGTGGTACGACTTCTTCCTGTACAACACGGCCGCGTCGCTGATCTTTCCGGCACTGTTCTTCCCCAACCACGCCCCCTTCACCGGCATCCTGCTGTCCTTCGGCACGCAGTTCGTGGGGTTCGTGGCGCGGCCGGTCGGCGCGGCGATCTTCGGGCACTACGGCGACCGGATCGGCCGCAAGGCCACCCTCATCGCCACGCTGCTGCTGATGGGTGTCACGACGACGCTGATCGGCGTGCTGCCGACGTACGGGTCCATCGGGTACGCCGCGCCCGTCCTGCTCGTCCTGCTGCGCATCGGGCAGGGCATCGGCGTGGGCGGCGAATGGGGCGGCTCGGTGCTGCTGTCGATGGAATGGGGCACACCCGGCCGGCGCGGGTTCTTCGCCAGCTGGCCGCAGGTCGGTGTGCCGCTCGGACTGGTCACCTCGACCGGCGTGGTCCGGCTGACCAGCGACTGGACCGGCCCGTCCTTCGACAGCTGGGGCTGGCGGATCCCGTTCCTGCTCAGCGTGGTGCTGATCGGCATCGGCCTGTACGTGCGGTTGCGGGTGATGGAGAGCCCCGAGTTCACCGCCGTCGTCGACACCGGCGCGGTGGCCCGCCGCCCGCTGGTCGAGGTGATCCGCACCGAGTGGCGCACCATCCTCGGCTCGGCCCTGGTCCGGCTCGGCGAACAGGCGCCGTTCTACCTGTTCACCAGCTTCGTCCTGACGTACGGAACCAAGCAGTTGGGCCTGAACCGCGACGGCCTGCTCGACGACATCCTGATCGCCGCCACCATCGGCGTCATCAGCGTCCCGCTCTTCGGCCACCTCTCCGACCGCTTCGGCCGAAGACGCGTCTACGGCGTCGGCATCGTGCTGACCGGCGCCTTCGCCTTCCCGTACTTCGGGCTGCTCGACACCAAGTCGTCCGGCCTGATCCTGCTCGCGATCGTGATCTCGCTGATCTTCCACGACATGCAGTACGGGCCGCAGGCGGCGCTGATCGCCGAACGGTTCGGGGCGAACCTGCGGTACTCGGGCGCCGGGCTGGGCTATCAGCTGGCGTCGGTGATCGCGGGCGGGCCGGCGCCGCTGATCGCCACGAAGATCCTCCAGGAGACGGGATCGAGTGTCGGCATCAGCTGGTACATCGTCGGCTGCTGCGTGGCCGGGTTGCTGGCGCTGGTGTTCCTGCTGCCCCGCACGGAAGCCGCCGGGTCAACTTCAGGATCAAGTGCGTGATGTCGTCGCTGGGTGGGTGGTGCTGACCGTCGCTCCCGCCGGGGGCGGGCGCGCGACTCCAAGGCCGCGGGCGGCCAGAACAGAGCCGCGCGCCCTTCATTCTGCGTGCGCGGCCGAGCTTCTCAAGAGCGGACGTGGAAACCGTGGCGGCGTCTTGGTGGAGAGCGCATTTCGGGGCCGCGTGGCACCCCGTGCCTCTGAGCGGGCAGGACGAGCGGGGCCAGCCGGAAGCGCGCTGGCCTGGGGAAACGACGGTGTTGATCTTTAAATCGGAGTGCGCGCACCGCCGCCGCCCCCACCCCTCTGGGTGGGCAGGAATGTAGCGGATGGGTGTGACGAATCGGGGGCGTTATCCACAGGCGTGACTCGGCGTAGCGTCGGATTGTGGTGCTGATCTATCCCGAGCCGGACCTTGCTGACGAGGTTGTGCGGCTGCGTCGGTGGCGGGAGAACGACGTTGATTGCGTGCGGGCGGCGGCTGAGGACCCGCGGATCCCCGAGGGCACTACGGTGCCGCGGAACTGTTCCGAGGCGGCCGGGCTGGAGTTCGTTTGGCGGCAGTGGAGGCGGGCCGAAGGTGGGGAGGGGCTGTCACTGGCGGTGGCCGACGTCGTGACGGATCGCTCACCCGGCGCGCTGACGTTCTGGTTCTGGCGCGGGTCAGATGAGGCTGGCCGCGTGTCGGCCCGCGGCTGCGGCGGCCAGGAAATACCAAGGGTCTTCCGGGTACGGGCGGCCCATCGTCGACAACGGCACGGGGGAGGCGAGCAGCGCCTGCTCCAGGCCGTCCGTGGGGACGGGGACGATGTGGTGGCGGGTCAGGGAGGACAGGCCGGTCGAGAGGGATGCGGGCAGGTCGGCCGGGGTCACGATGTCGGCGGGGGCCAGGGCCACCCGGCCGTAGGCGGTCAGGGAATGGTGGGAGATGCCCTGGTGGCGGGCGCGGCCGTCGCCCGAGGAGATGCGCAGGGAGCCGATGGGGTGGCCGCCGAGGGTGGCTGCGGCGTTGATGGCCTCGCCGACCGCCACGCCGGAGAAGCCCCAGGGGGTGCCGGTGCCCAGGTTGCCGGGGCCCTGGGTGACGATGGCCACGTCGGCTCGCAGGACGTGGCGGGCGGCCAGCAGGCCGGTGTGCACGGTGCTCGCCTCGAGGGTGCCGCCGAAGGACTGGCCGGTGGTGATCGTGCCGGCCAGGGAAGACGCCAGGCCGTCCAGGGTTCGGGAGAACCAGGCGGGCAGGGCGCCGCCGTCGAGCATCACGTAGGCGACGCGGGCGGCGGGACGGTCGGCGTGGATGGCGGCCAGGATCGCCGGTAGCGCGGAATGCAGGTCGGCCGTGACGACGGGCAGGCCGTCCAGGGAGTCGGCCGACTCCATCAGCCCTCGGTGGGGTGAGGCCTCCTCGTCGACGCCGAGCAGGATCGGCTGCAATGGCGTGTAGCGGGCCTTGACCAGGTGGCCGGCGTCGCGGGTGGTGCCGGCCGAGACCGGGTCGGCGGGCAGGCGGTCGGGGATGGCGACGACCATCGCGTACCCGCCTGTGCCCAGGCCCATCACCAGCGCGCCCACATTGAGCAGCACCCGGTCGCCGGTCACAGGCTTTCCGACCAGTTCTGGGTACGCCAGGGCGCGAACCGTGGCGCCGTCCACGTCGACGTCCAGTTCGACGGCGCCGTGCCACGCCCGGCGGAGGGAAAGGACCGTTCCGGACCGCCAGCGCACCATGAACCGGGACTTTATAGGTCGGTGCCGCCCTCGCGATGGTTGCGTCCGGCCGCTCCGCGCGTCGGGTCGAGGAAGACGTACCGGATGCCGGGGTAGCGGTGGCGGAGGCGTTGTTCGGCGTCGTCGGAGGCGGCCTCGATCTCGGCGCCGCTGACGTTGTCGTCGAAGTCGACCTTGGCCGCGACCAGGATGTCGCCGGGCCCGAGCTGCATGGTGAGCAGGGTCGGCACGGCCGTGACGACGGGGATGGCGGCCAGGTCGTCGGCGATCTGCTGGTGCATGCGCCGCGGCACCGCCCGCCCGACCAGCAGTGACACGTTGCTGCGGGCCAGCGTGCCGGCGACCAGCAGGAGCAGCAGGCCGATGGCGATCGAGGCGACGCCGTCCCACAGTTCGGTGCCGGTGAGCTGGGCCAGGCCGATGCCGACGGCGGCCAGCACCAGGCCGATCAGCGCGGCCGAGTCCTCGAAGTAGACCGCCTTGACCGTGGTGTCCGGGGTGAGCCGGAGGAACCGGGACGGTGTCGTCTGCCAGCGTTCCGACTCGTTGCGGACCTGGCGGCGCGCCTTCAGGAAGCTCGTGCCCTCGGCGATGAAGGACACCGCGAGCACGATGTACGAGATCAGATAGTGCCCGCTGTGCTCGCCGGAGATGATCGTGGTGACGCCGTGGTAGATCGAGAAGCCGGCGCCGCCGATGAAGGTGAACAGGGCGGCGATGAAGGCCCAGACGAAGCTTTCCTTGCCGTACCCGAACGGGTGTCGCTCGTCGGCGGGCTTGCCGCCGCGCCTCAGCGCGACGTAGAGGAAGACCTCGGTGACCGTGTCGGCCAGCGAGTGGGCCGCCTCGGACAGCATGGCCGCCGAGCCCGAGACCATGCCGGCGACCAGCTTGGCGACGGCGATGACCAGGTTCGCGAGCCCGGCGACGACGACCGTGCCGACGCTCTCGCTCTGTTGTTCCTCGACGGGTGCGGCCGCGCCGGCCAGGCCGACCGGCGTCGTGTTGCTTTCTGGCACCTGATCAGCATGCCCAGGCGCGTCGCCGGATAACCGCGCCGCCTCGGGGCTGCTAGCGTCTTCTCGTGTCGCGGACCCGCACCGAGCGCCTGGTGAACCTGGTGATCTGCCTGCTGTCCACGCGACGGTTCCTGACCGCCGCGCAGATCGCCGCGACCGTCCCCGGCTACGAGCACGACGCGGACGATCCCAAGGACCACGAGGCGTTCCAGCGCAAGTTCGAGCGCGACAAGGCCGAGCTGCGTGAGCTGGGCGTTCCGCTCGAGATGGCGCGGCCGAACGCGTTCGACGACGAGATCGGCTATCGGATCGCCCACCGGGAGTACGCGCTGCCGGACATCCTGCTGGAACCGGACGAGGCCGCCGCCGTGGGCATCGCCGCCCGGCTGTGGCAACACGCCGGCCTGGCCGCGGCCGCGTCGTCCGGTCTGGCCAAGCTGCGGGCCGCCGGTGTCGAGGTCGACCCGCAGGCCACCCTGGGCGTGGAGCCGGTGGTGACGGTCGACCCGGCGTTCGGGCCGCTGACCACGGCGGCGCGCGAGCGGCGGGCGGTGACGTTCTCGTACCGCGTGCCCGAGCGGGACGAGCCGGCCACCCGGCGGGTGGAGCCGTGGGGCGTGGTGTGCTGGCAGGGGCGGTGGTACGTGGTGGGGTACGACCGGGACCGCAAGGCCTCCCGCAGCTTCCGGCTCTCCCGCATCGTCGGCAACGTGCGCCTCACCGGGCGCCCCGACGCGTACACCCCGCCCGAGAACGAAGACCTCATCCAGCACGTGTCCCGCTGGTCCGGGCCGGTGGCCCACAACGGGCGGGCGACCGTGACGGTGCGGCCGGGGCGGGCGGCGGGCCTGCGGCGCTGGGCGGTCGCGACCAGTCCCGGGCCGGACGGCGACGTGCTGACGATCCCCTACTCCGACCCGGAGCGGCTGGCCGCGCAGCTGGTCGGCTACGGCGCCGATGTGCGCGCGGACGGCCCGCCGGAGCTGCGCGAGGCGGTCATCCAGCAGCTCAAGGAGATCGTCGCGCGACACGAGCACGTGGTGCCCGCGTGATGCCACCGCAGCAGCGCGGCACGACCCCGCCCCGGGCGTCCGGCGACCGGCTGGGCCGATTGTTGAGCCTGGTGCCGTACCTGATGGCCCGGCCGGGGATCGCGATGGCCGACGCGGCCGACGAGCTGGGGATCACCGAGCCGCAGTTGCGCTCCGACCTGGAGCTGCTCTGGGTGTGCGGGCTGCCCGGCTACGGCCCGGGCGACCTGATCGACATGGTGCTGGACGGCGACCGGGTGACGATCACCCACGACGCGGGGATCGACCGGCCGCTGCGCCTCACCCAGGACGAGGCGCTCGCGCTGGTCGTCGCGTTGCGGATGCTGGCCGAGACGCCGGGTACGGGTAACCGCGACGTGATCGAGCGCGCCCTGGCCAAGATCGAGAACGCTGCCGGTGACCTGGCCGGCGCGCCCGTGTCCGTACGCCTGCCGGCCGACGCGGAACGGCTCGACCGGATCCGGGCGGCGGTCGACCGGCGCCACGCTCTGCATTTGACCTACTACACCGCGGCCCGGGACGAGACGACCGAGCGCACGGTCGACCCGATGCGCATGCTGATGGTCGGCGGCAAGGCCTACCTCGAGGCGTGGTGCCGGCGGGCCGAGGCGACCCGGATGTTCCGGATCGACCGGATCGACGCCTGGACCGAGCTGGACGAGCCGGCCCGCCCGCCGGCCGAGGCGACCCCGGCCGACGTCAGCGACGGCGTGTTCCACCCGGGGCCGGAGTTGCCGCTGATGACCATGCGGGTCGGCCGCGGCGGGCGGTGGATCACCGAGTACTACCCGGTCGAGTCGGTCCGCGAGGACGGCGACGAGTGGGTGGTCACGATGCGGGTGACCGACCTGGGCTGGGCGCAGCGGCTGCTCAGCAGCGTCGGGCCCGAGGTGACCGTGACCGGCCCGGCCGAGCTGGTCGAGCGGATCCGCGCGCAGGCGACGACGGCCCTCGACCAGTACGCGTCACCAGGCAAGTAGTCTTACGGCCGTGACGATGTGGATCCTGATCGGGGCCGGCGTCCTCGGCCTCATCATCCTGGCCGTGGTGGCCGTGCCGCTGCTCGGCAAGCTGGGCAACCTGCGCCGGGCCGGTGAGCGCCTCCAGCGCCGCCAGGCCGAGGCGATGAAACTGCAGGCCAACGCCGAGCAGCTGCAGGAAACTCTGCTCGGGATGCAGCAACGGACCGACACGATGCAGGAACGGCTGGCCCTGATCAAGGCCGGCCATGGCGAACCGACCGGCAAACACGCCTGGGTAGAACGTCCCTGACGTGCGGTTAAGGCCGAGTTGTCAGGAACTTCATCCGCACCCGGCCAATACACAGCTACCGCGACCGGTTACATCGCCGAAACCACACGTACGATGGACCCCGGCACACCCCTGACATGATCCGACCGACTGGAGTTATCCATGGGCGCCCTCAAGCCATGGCACATCATTGTCTTCGTCGTCGTCCTCGTGCTGCTGTTCGGCGCGAAGCGGCTGCCGGACGCCGCGCGCTCGCTGGGCCGGTCGCTGCGGATCATCAAGGCCGAGACCAAGGGCCTGGTGGACGACAACAACGACACCGCTGAGAAGGCGGAGCCACAACACGCCCGCGAGCCGCTGCAGCCCACTGAGATCCACGACCCGCGCCGCAACGGCCAGGGTCCGGCTCAGGCGCAGCAGCAGCCGTACGTCGACCCGGTGCAGCAGCGCACCAACGACCGCTGATCGGTCGTGGCGATCTCCCTGCGCCGTCAGGGGCCGACCAAGTTCGAGCAGGCCTCCGACGGCTCCATGACGCTCATCGAGCACGTCCGGGAGCTGCGTAACCGCCTGTTCTTCGCCTCCATCGGCATCGTCGTCGGCCTGATCGTCGGCTTCATCGTGTCGCAGTGGGTGTTCCACATCCTCGAGGGGCCGTACTGCGGCCTGGAAAGCTCGTGGATCGACGGCAAGTGCCGGTTCGTCGTGCTCGGCGCCACCGACGGTCTGGTCCTCCGGCTGAAGATCGCGCTGTGGGTCGGTCTCATCGTCGGCGCCCCGGTCTGGCTCTACCAGCTGTGGGCGTTCATCGCCCCCGGCCTGCACAAGCACGAGCGCAAGTGGGCCTACGTCTTCGTGGCGATCGCCGCACCGCTGTTCATCGGCGGCGCCGTGCTGGCCTACTTCGTCATCTCGCACAGCCTCCCGTTCATCATGGAGGCCGGTGTCATCGGCGACACCACCCAGCTCGAGGTCGGGGCCTACATCGGCTTCGTGACCAGCATGATCCTGATCTTCGGGGCGGCGTTCGAGTTCCCGCTGATCCTGCTGATGCTCAACTTCACCGGTGTGGTCAGCGCGCGCCGGCTGCTGAGCTGGTGGCGGGTCGTGGTGTTCCTGTCCTTCGGCTTCTCGGCGATCGCCACGCCCGACCCGGGCCCGTTCGGCATGACGCTGCTGGCGCTGTGCATGGTCGCGCTCTATCTGGCGGCGACCGGGGTGGCGTTCATCAACGACCGGCGCAGGGGCCGCGACAAGGAGATCTACGCCGGGCTGGACGACGACGAGACGTCGCCGCTGGAAGACGATCGCACGCCGGTCGGCGCGGCCGATCGGGTGGACGGGCCGGCCTCCGTCGAGTCTCCGGAGCCGGTGGCCAAGCCACTGCCTCTGGAGCGCCGTTTCGACGACATGACCTGACCGGTAACCTCTCTGCCTGTGACACACAACACGATCGCGGTGCTGGCCAACCCCTCTGCGGGGCGCGGCCGGCACCGCGGCTTGCTTCCCCAGGTCGTCGAGCGGCTGGGGACCAGCGGCCTGGTGGTTCAGCTGGTCGACGCGACCACGGCCGAGGAGGCCGAGAAGGCCTGCCATCGGGCCGTGGCCGAGGGCGTGGCCGCGCTGGTCGCGGTCGGCGGCGACGGGACGGTGCATCAGGCGTTGCAGGCCGTGGCCGGGCGGGACGTGCCGTTCGGCGTGGTCCCCGCCGGCACCGGCAACGACTTCGCGGCCGGCACGGGCGTACCCCTCGCGCCGTTGAAGGCGGCCGAGGCGATCGCGGCCGCACTGACCGAGAAGCGTCACCACCGCATTGATCTGGGCCGGATCGAAGGCACCGACGGCGAGGTGCGGTGGTTCGGCGCGGTGCTGGCGGCGGGCTTCGACGCGATCGTCAACGAGCGCGCCAACCGGTTGCGCTGGCCACGCGGGCCGCGGCGCTACGACATCGCGATGGTGCTGGAGATGGCGCGGCTGCGGCCCCGGGTGTACGCGCTGGAGCTGGACGGCGTCGACCGCGGCTTCGAGGGCGTGCTGGTCGCGATCGGGGTGTGCGAGAGCTACGGCGGCGGCATGCGCATCCTGCCCGGCGCCGACCCCACCGACGGGCTGCTCGACGTGGTGGTCGCCGCGCCGATGAGCCGGTTCAAGCTGGCCACGCTGCGCCCGCGCCTGATCAAGGGCACCCACGTGACCGACCCGCTGGTCACCACCTATCGCGCGCGCGAGGTGCGGATCCACGCGGACGACATCGTCGGGTACGCCGACGGCGAGCGAACTGGCCCGTTGCCGGTGACCATCACCTGCGTTCCCGGGGCCGTCCGCCTGTTGAAGTAGTTCAAGTAGGCGGTTGTCCGTCCCCGACCGTGGTGGCGGTGGGACCCCGTCCCGCGATCGGGCCATCTCAACGGCATCAAGGGGCCGATCGCCCGCGGAGCGAAGCGGAGCCATCAAGCACAGCGGGCCAGGGCCAGGCTCGCGCCGAGGCCGTTGGTGTGGCCGGGCTCGGCGGCCGGGAGGACCAGGGCGGCGCAGCCGGCCTTGACGGCGCCGGCGTCGGCCGGGGTGTCGCCGACCATCAGGGTCCGCTCCGGATCAGCGCCGAGCATGCCGCACGCGCGCAGGAAGATGGCCGGGTCGGGCTTGCAGCGGCCCACCTCGTAGGACAGCGCGAACGCGTCGACCAGCGCGTCGAGGCCCCAGGCGGCGAAATGGGGGCGGATGTCGAAACCGATGTTGCTGACCACGCCGACCCGGATGCCGGCGTCGTGCAGGGTGCGCAGCGTCGGCTCGGTGTCCGGATAGGGCAGCCAGCCGTCGGGGCCGAGCAGGCGGTCGTACAGGGCGTCGGCGAGACCCTCGACGTCGGTCTGGACGGTCGACGCCAGGCCGGTGTAGGCGGCGCGGTGACTGTGTTCGTACAGGTCGCGGTCGGCCCAGTATTCGGCCAGATGGGGTGGCACGCGGTGGGGCAGGGGACCGCCGGCGCGGCCCGCGGTGACCAGGCGGTCGGCGAGAACGGTGGCCCGGCCCCGGTCGAGCGCGGCGCCGCACGACGCGGCCGCCGCGACCACCCAGGCGACCGGGTCTTCGACCTGGGCGAGCGTGCCGTGGAAGTCGAAGAGCACGGCATCAACGGGACGATGCTCAGTTTCCGGCACGCCTCGAACCATACCGACTGCCCACGACACTCCCGCAGGCAACCATCGGGATCGCAAGCTGTCACACATACGGCCTACTGTTGAGCCATGACGAGTCCCGCGGAGCGTTACGCGGAGTCGAGACGGCGGGCGGCCCGGGTCGCCGAGTTTCCCGCGCTGGACGACTTCATGCAGGACGTCGGGTTCGACCTGGACGATTTTCAGCGCGAGGCGTGTGAGGCCCTGGAGAAGGGCAGCGGCGTGCTGGTGTGCGCGCCGACCGGCGCCGGCAAGACGGTCGTGGGCGAGTTCGCGGTGCATCTGGCGCTGAACGGCGGCGGCCGAAAGTGCTTCTACACCACCCCGATCAAGGCGCTGTCCAACCAGAAGTACCACGACCTGGTGCAGCGCTACGGCGCCGAGCGGGTCGGCCTGCTGACCGGCGACAACGCGATCAACGGGGACGCGCCCGTGGTGGTGATGACCACCGAGGTGCTGCGCAACATGCTCTATTCGGGCTCGGCCAGCCTCAACGGGCTGGCCTACGTGGTGATGGACGAGGTGCACTACCTCGCCGACCGGTTCCGGGGCGCGGTCTGGGAAGAGGTCATCATCCACCTGCCCGGCTCGGTGACCCTGGTCTCGCTGTCCGCGACGGTCAGCAACTACGAGGAGTTCGCCGACTGGCTGGTCACCGTGCGCGGCGAGACGAGGGTCATCGTCAGTGAGCACCGGCCGGTCCCGCTGTGGCAGCACGTGCTGGTCGGCAAGCGGATGTTCGACCTGTTCCACGACGCCGACGCCGCCCGCAAGCACGACGTGCACCCCGAACTGCTGCGCTACTCGCGCGAGATGCAGCGGCGGCTCGAGCTGACCGACCGCGCCGCCGGTCCGCGTGGGCGCGGCCGGCGCTGGACGCCGCCGCCACGGGCCGAGGTGATCGACCGGCTCGACCGATCGGGGCTGCTGCCCGCCATCGTCTTCATCTTCAGCCGCGCCGGCTGCGACGCTGCGGTGCAACAGTGCCTGAGCGCGGGCCTGCGGCTGACCGGCGCCGACGAGCGGGCCGAGATCCGCCGGATCGCCCAGGCCAAGGTGGCGAGCATCCCGGGCGAAGACCTGACCGTTCTGGGCTACTGGGAGTGGCTCGACGGCCTCGAACGCGGCGTCGCGGCCCACCACGCGGGCATGCTGCCGGCCTTCAAGGAGGCGGTCGAGGAGTGCTTCGTCCGCGGCCTGGTCAAGGCGGTGTTCGCCACCGAGACGCTGGCCCTGGGCATCAACATGCCGGCCCGGTGCGTGGTGCTGGAACGGCTGGTCAAGTTCAACGGCGAGGCCCACGTCGACCTCACGCCGGGGGAATACACCCAGCTCACCGGCCGGGCCGGGCGGCGTGGCATCGACGTCGAGGGCCACGCGGTGGTGCTGTGGAACCCCGATGTCGATCCACGGCACGTCGCCGGGCTGGCGTCCACCCGCACCTACCCGCTGCGGTCGTCGTTCCGCCCGTCGTACAACATGGCCGTCAACCTGGTCGGGTCGGTCGGCGCCGACAAGTCACGTGAGCTGCTGGAGTCGTCCTTCGCGCAGTTCCAGGCCGACCGGTCGGTGGTCGGGCTGGCCCGGCAGGTGCAGCGCAACGCCGAGACGATCCAGTCGTACGACCGGGACATGACCTGCCACCACGGCGACTTCGAGGAGTACTTCGCGCTGCGCGTGGCGATCGCCGACCGGGAGAAAGCGCTGGCCCGGCAGGGCACCGCCCAGCGCCGGGCGGCCGTGGCGGCCTCGCTGCAGAAGCTGCGCATCGGCGACGTGATCCGGGTGCCGCAAGGGCGCCGGGCCGGGCTGGCCGTGGTGGTCGACCCGGGCGCGGGCGGGTTCAGCGAGCCCCGGCCGCTGGTCGTCACCCAGGACCGGTGGGCCGGGCGGGTGAGCGGCGGCGAGTTCAACGGCGAGGTCGAGGTGCTCGACCGGATCCGGGTGCCACGACACTTCAACCCGCGGTCGCCGGGCGCGCGACGTGACCTGGCCGCGCTGATCGCCACCACCGGCCTCGAACGCCACGGCGACGCGCGGCGCAAACGCAACAACCCCCAGGCGGGCGCGGCCGAGGACGCCGAGATCGCGCTGCTCAAGGTGCAGATGCGGCAACATCCCTGCCACGCCTGCTCCGATCGCGAAGACCACGCGCGGGTCGCCGAGCGGCGGCACCGGCTCGACCGCGACACCGACGCGCTGCGCTCCAAGGTGGCCGGCCGCACCGGCTCGCTGGCGCGTACGTTCGACCGGGTCTGCGCCATCCTCGCCGCCCGCGGCTACCTCACCGCCGACGGCGAGGTGACCGAGGCGGGCCGGATGCTCGGCCGGATCTGGACCGAGGCCGACCTGCTCGTGGCCGAGTGCCTGCGCCGCGGCGTCTGGGAGGACCTGACCCCCGAGGAACTCGCCGGCGCCGTGTCCATGGTGCTCTACGAGTCGCGCCGGGAGAGCGACGAGCGCGTCTCGGTCCCCAAGGGAGCGACGATGGCCGCGGTCGAGGCGTGCGCCAAGCTGTGGGGTGAGATCGAGTCCGACGAGGCCGAGCACGGTCTGTCGCTGACCCGTGAGCCCGACACCGGCTTCGTCTGGCCGATCTATCGCTGGGCCAAGGGCGAGCCGCTGGCCCGGGTGCTGTCCAGCGGCTCCACCAGTTACGACTCGGAGATGCCCGCCGGTGACTTCGTACGCTGGGCGAGACAGGTCCTCGACCTGCTCACCCAGCTACGCGACGCGTCCTCCGCCTCGCCCGGCGTCCGCGACACCGCCCGCAAGGCGATCACCGCGGTCAACCGGGGCGTGCTGGCCTATCAGACGAGCTTGTAACGGCCCGCCGGCCCGCCCGCCGCGGGCCGGCACCCGGTGACTCAGCACCGGCTGCCGGATCCCTTTGAGGAGGGCCGGCCCGGTCGGGACCCCCCCGTTGACGCGACCCGCCACCGCGTACGCCCCCGGCCCGATCTGCAACTCGCCCGGACCGGCCAGGCTGCACAACCGCTGCGCGAGGTTGACGGCGCGTCCCCACACGCCGTACCCCGCGGGCGGCCAGGACGGGGTCACGAAGACCTCGCCCCACTCGACCCCCGCGTGCACCGACGGACGAACGGCGCGGCTGCCACCGGCGGCAACCAGTGCCAGCCCCGCTCGTACCGCCCGGTCGGCCTCGTCGCCGGCCGTCTCCCGCAGGCCGAAGACACACATGAACCCGTCACCCAGCACCTGCTGGATCTCACCGCCGTGCCGTTCCGCGATCGCCACCAGGTCATCCATGAGCGGTCGCACCACCTGATAGACGATCTCGGGTTCGACCGTCTCGACCAGCGCGGTGAAGCCGGTCAGATCTGCGAAGAGCACGGCGGCCTGCCGCCGGTGCCCAGAACCGTTGTGCTTGTCGTGCTCCAGTCCGACATCCACGCAGAGTCAGAGACCTGACTGTCGGCCTTGATACATCGACTTCGGACGGTGATCAAGCCGCTCCGTAGGCGCTGAAGGTGCACCAGTTGACGTAGTTGGCCGCCTCCGTTCGGTCCAGATCGGAGCGCGCGGCGTGCAGGGCCCGGGCCAGCGTCTGCCCGCCGGCGAGGTGCTCGTGGAGGGTGTACATCAGGTCGACCGCGGCCACGTCGGGCACCGCGGCGACGCTGGCCACCACGCCCGCGGTGCCCCGGGCCAGCAGCGAGCTGATGAAACCCACGACCTCGTCCCCGGCGTACGCGACATCGGCGCCGGACTGGCAGGAGGCGAGCACCAGCCGGTGCGGTGCCACCCCGCTGGTGTGCAGCTCCCGCACGGTCAGCGGGCCGTCGCTGAGCACCAGCGAGGAGAAATGCGGGT
This sequence comes from Actinoplanes sp. NPDC089786, assembly GCF_040684855.1. Taxonomy (NCBI): domain Bacteria; kingdom Bacillati; phylum Actinomycetota; class Actinomycetes; order Micromonosporales; family Micromonosporaceae; genus Actinoplanes; species Actinoplanes sp. NPDC089786. Next base: position 85,227 of record NZ_JBFBGU010000017.1, on the reverse strand, counting down.
TGTCCGCGCGCAGCCAGCCGTGGCAGGCCAGGTGCACCAGGGCCGCGCCGTCGAGCAGGCGCAGCACCTCGCCGGACGTGCTCTGCGGCGGGCTCAGCGCGGTCGCCGCCGGGTACAGCTCGCGCAGCCGCAGCACCTCGGTCGTCGCGCCGGGCAGGCTCGGCCCCTCGACCAGCACCGTCGGGCCCGGTCCGCCGTTCCGGCCGGCCCGCCGGGACATCCGGTCCGCGGCGGCGGCCGTTCGAGCCCACACGCCGGCCGACGGGGCCAGCGACAGAGGCTGGTCCCACAGCGCCGACCACGGGATGCCGTGCAACTGACCGACCGGGACCACGACCAGTTCGGCGTCCGGCGGCAGGCCGAGCGGGGCCAGCAGCATCCGGCGCAGCCGGGCCACCCGGGAGTCGGCGCTGAGCCGGGCCGCGGCCAGCGACGACTCGGGCAGCTCCTGGGTCATCCGGCGCAGGGCGAAGAACAGCGTGCGGACCTGGCTCAGCACCGCCGCCACCGGGCCGAGCCGGACCAGCCGGCTGTTGCGCGGCTCGACCACCACCGCGACCAGATCGCCCTTGAGGTTCGCGTACTCGACCAGCACCCGGCCGCCCAGCTCGGACCGCAGCCGGGCCGGTCGGATCGGGCTGGTCACCGCCTGGTCGCCGGCCCGGCGCCGCCAGCTCGCCCGGCGGATCCGGTCCTCGATGGTCTTCTGCTTGGCGACCAGCGGCTCCGGCGGCGCCAGCTGCCGGTCGCCCTCGGTGGTCAGGCTCTCCAGCTCGGCGTGCAGGCCGCGCAGCTCGTCCAGGTCGTCACCGTCGGCGCCGTCCGGGGGCTCGACCGCCAGCAGCGCGGCCGCCCGGGTGCGCTCCATCCAGTCCAGCGCGCGCGGCGCCGATCCGCCCCGGACCATCACCTCGAGACCGAGCTGCCCCAGCTCGGCGCCGTGTCCCGAGGCCAGCACGCGCAGCTCGACGGAGGCCAGGGCGGTCCGGTGCCGGGCCAGATCGGAAAGACCCCTACGGCAGTACGCGAGGACGCCCGCGTCGTCGGCCCGGATCGCGGCGGCGTTCGCCCCGGCCACGCTCCCGCGCATCCGGACCAGCACCGGGCTCTTGCGGCCCAGCTCGGCGGCCCGCTCCCAGAGGCCGACCGCGTCGGTGCGACGGCCCAGGCGGGCGGCCAGCCGGCCGGCGATCACGTACGCGTCCACCGCGTACGCCCAGGTCTCCTGCTCCTCCAGGGTCCGGCAGATCCGCCGGGCCTCGCGCAGGTCGCCGCCGCCGGCCGTGCCCGCCTGCAACCGTGCCTCCACCCGGACCAGCGCCGCCCGGGCCTTCCACGCCCGCCGGCCCTGCCGGTCGAAGCTGCGCGCGGCCGCCGTGGCCGCCTCCTCGGCGCGTTCCGGGTCGCCCGCCAGCAGGGCCAGCTGAGCCACCCGCAGCTCGGCCTCGGAGCCCATCAGCGGCACGCCGTGCTGCTCGAACTCGGCGGCGGCGGCCTGCGCGGCGCCGGCCGCCTCGGGGATCAGGCGCAGGTCGATGAGCGCGTCCGCGTACTCCACGTAGTGTTCGCCCAGCGGCAGCCCGGCGGCCTCGTGCGCGCGAGCGGCCTCGTCGAAGAGCCGGATGCCCTCGCCCAGCCGACCGGCGTGCACGGTCACCCAGGCCTGCGTCTCGCTCACCATCGCCACGTGGGCCGGCCCGACACCCGGGGCGGCCCGGCCGGCGTCGGCCAGCAACCGCAGCGCGTCGGCGTGCCGGCCGTGCTGCGACTCGATCATGGCTAGGTTGTTGCCGGCCACCACGCGCAGCCGCGCCGACAGCCCGTCGTCGGCCAGCAGGCTTCGGTACGCCTCGGCCGCCGGGCCCAGCCGGCCGAGGTTCTGGTCCAGCACCGCGCGCTGGAAGGCCAGCTCGATCGCCTGGTCCGCGGCCACGATCGGCCTGGCGTGATCAAGGTCACGGGAGGCGCCGGCCATGTTGCCCAGCTCCTGATTGACCACCGACCGAGTCATCAGGACCTCGGCCAGGACGTGGTCGAGCCGGTGTCGCCGGGCCACCGTCGCGGCCTCGTCGAGCAGGCGTTTCGCCTCGGCCGCGGCGAACAGCGCGCGGTGTCCCCAGGCCTGGGCGCGCAGTGCGAGGGCCAGTGCCGCGGGCGGACCGGACCGCCGCGCCCGCCGCACGAGATCGGCTGCGACCGGGCCGTAGCGGCGGGGATCCGAAATTATTCCCTCGTGGACACGCCTGGCGTGTATCACGAGGTCGACTGGCGTCTCTACTTCTGCCAAAAGACCAACTTCCGCCGTGCGAATGACCGGGGACACGCCATGAGATTCGAGCAAGACCGCCTGGGCTACGCGTTTGAGGGGGACTATCCCGAATCCTACGGGCCGGCCGACGCCGCCCGGCTCAGGGCGACGCTGGCGCAGCAGACCGGCCAGCTCGGCGCCGGCACCGCCGCGAACGACCAGCGCCTGCTCGGCATCCTGATCGGCCGGCGCTGCGGCGACCAGGCCCGGCCCCAGCTCGAGTTCCGGGGCCGCCGCGACGGCACGGTCAGCCTGCGGGCCCGCGGCGAGGTGGTGCTGCCGTCCGAGACGTGGGCCGCCGACGAGGCGAAATCGCTGTTCGGCGACTACGAGTCCGCGCGGGACGGCTCCGGGCGTACCCGGAATGTGCTGGTGCGGCGACCCGCCGCCGCGCCCACCGACCTCGACGCCGTGGTCTCCGCCAGCGAGGCGGCCAAGCTCGCCGCCTTCCCCAACTACCTGGCCACGATGGCCGCGGTGGGCAAAGGCGTCGGCGGTCCCGAGCCCACGCCCCCGCCGCCCGAGCCGACGCCCGACCCGGCGACGGCCGGCCTGGGCACCCTGACCGGCGGCCCCGAACTGGCCGCGCCGCCGGCCCCGGACAGCGTGGCCGGGCCCGCGACTCTGCCCCGCGGGTCCGGTCACGCTCCGATCAAGGTCGCGGTGATCGACACCGGCATTCCGCGGGCGACGCGCGACGACGGCTGGCTCAACGCGGTCGAGCGGCGCGACGACAACATCGACGAGCTCGACGTCCTGCCCGCCGGGCCGGACGGGCTGCTCGACTACCAGGCCGGGCACGGCACCTTCGTGGCCGGCATCATCGCGCGGGTGGCGCCCGGGGTCGAGCTGAGCATGTACCGCGCGGCCGACACCGACGGCTTCGCCACCGACTACGACATCGCCGAGGCGATCCTGCAGGCCCATGAGGACGGTGCCCAGGTGATCAACCTGTCGCTCGGCGTACGCACCGTCGACGACCTGCCACCTCCGGCCACCGAGGCCGCCGTCCGCAGGGTGCTCGACGAGTCCGGGGGCCGGACGGTGCTGATCGCGGCCGCCGGCAACCACGGCGACCAGGCCAAGGTGTGGCCGGCCGACCTGGACGGTGTCGAGTCGGTGGCCGGGCTGACCGCGTATCTCACGCCGGCGCCGTGGTCGTCCTACGGCGACAAGGTACGTTTCTCGGCGGTGGCCGAAGGCATCCGCTCCACCTACGTGAGCGGCGTCGAGTCGCCGGTTTTCGACCCTTCGCCCGACTCCTTCGGGGCCGACGCGTGGGCATTCTGGAGCGGGACGTCGTTCGCGGCGCCCCAGATCGCCGGCGCGGTCGCGCGGATCTGCCAGGAAGAGGGCCTGGAGCCACGCGCGGCCGTCGACAGGCTGGACGACTTCGGCAAGGCGATCGCCGGGTACGGCAAGGCGATGCGGATCCTGCAGGGGCTCGGTTGATCCCGTGCACGGCTCCGGACCAAGTGATGGACCGGACGGCTGGGGGGCCGTCCGGTCCACGTCGCGGCAGAGCGGGGACGACATGGCATCAGACACATCGGACATGCACGACTGGGACCTGTCCGAGCTGGTCAAAGCGAGCATCGATCACGATGAGGACGCGTGGAACGAGCTGGTACGGAGGTTCGCCGGACTGGTCGCGTACGTCATCCGGCACTACCGGCTCTCCGCGGCCGACACCCAGGACGTCAGCCAGCTGGTCTGGCTGCGCCTGGTCGAACACCTGGGACAGATCCGGGAACCGGCCGCCCTGCCGGGCTGGCTGGCCACCACGACGCGCCACGAGTGCGAGCGATACCTGCGGGTCAACGGCCGGAGCGTGGCCGTGGACCCGATGACCATGCGGGAGGACCGGTCCGCCGCGCCGGAGGTCGACGAGATGCTGCTGGCGGTGGAGCGCCGGCAGGTGCTGCTCGACGGCCTCGGCGAACTGGCCCCTCAACAACGTGAGCTGCTGCTGATGCTGTCCGCCGACCCGCCCTACTCATACGCGGAGATCAGCCGGATCCTCGGCATCCCGATCGGCAGCATCGGGCCGACCCGCAGCCGAGTGCTCGAAAAGCTGCGTGATACAGACGCCGTGCGGGCATATCTCGAGGCGGATCGATCCGCACAGATGGGAAGGTGTCCGTGATGCCCTGGCGTAACTGGAGCGACGACGACGAGCTGATGCGCGACATCGCCGACGCGGTACGCCCGGAGCCGCTCGAGCAGCAGATCATGGCGGCCGGTCGGCTGGTCTTCGCCTACCACGTGACCGACCTGGACAAGGCGCTGGCCGCGCTGACCTACGACTCCCGGGTGGACGGTCTCGCCGCGGTCCGCGGCCCGATCTCGGGCGCCCCGCGCAGCCTGGTCTTCTCCCTCGGCGAGATCCGGGTCGAGATCGAGATCAGCGACGAGGGCATCGAGGGGCAGCTGATCCCGCCCGAGCCGGGCCGGGTGTGGCTGCTCGACGCCAGCGGCCCGGTTGCCGAGACCACCGCCGACGAGGTCGGGTGCTTCTCGTTCCCGTCGGCCCGAACCGGTCCGGTGCGGATCGAGTGCGACGTGTCCGGGCGGCGGGTCGCCACGGAGTGGATCACCGCCTGACCTGCCCGCGGCGCTGGACATGACATTCGACCCTGTACGCGCTCACCCTCAGGTGAGCGCCGTCGTCGTCCCGGAGCGGGAGGTGTGGCCGACCGGGACCGTCCGTCGTCCGTCGTCCGTCGTCCGTCGTCCGTCGATCTTCGACGTAGGCGAGGGCGTCGTCCCCGGGCGGAGACCGGTCGCGCACGACGTACTCGTAGATCGTCCGGGCGAGCGCGAGATCGGCGTCGTCCAGGTCAGCCGCGGCAACCCCGCAGCGCGGCGTCGTCGTCCTACGAGTAGGAGACGCGTCAGCGGTACCTCGCTTGCAACCGGGGCATCCACTGTGTCAGGCCACCCCCTTCGAGCCGTGGCAAATGGTGAACGTTGGGTGGCCGAAGGTGTGGTTGCGTGCCCGGGGTAGCGGGCCGTGGTCTGATGAACATTGTGGGTGACGATCTTCAGGTTGCGCGGCGGGCGGCTCTGGCCGGCGCCGCGGTCGGGATGCGCTGGTTCGCCGATCTGGCCCGGCTGCGGCAGGAGATGAAGCCCGACGGGACCGTGGTCACCGAGGCGGATCGGGCCGTTGAGGCGGAGATCCGGACGGTGCTGTCGGCGGAGCGGCCCGATGACGCCGTGCTCGGTGAAGAGGGCGGGCAGTCGGGGGACGCTGGGCGGCGGTGGATCGTCGATCCGATCGACGGGACGGCGCTGTTCGTCGCCGGGGACGATCGCTGGCTGGTGCTGGTCGCGCTGGAGGACGAGGGCGAGATCGTCGCCGGGGTCGCGGTGATTCCGGCCCAGCGGCGGGTGTTCTGGGCCGAACGTGACGGTGGCGCCTGGGAGGCGCCGCTCGATGACCTCGGGTCGGCCCGGCGGCTCGCGGTGGGGGCGGCCGCTCCAGAGATCAGCGTGAGCGTGGGCGCGGCCGAGCCGGCGGCTCCGGATGTTCGGCTCAGCGTCGTGCCGCTGCCGTCGGTCGCCGAGGTGGATGTGGCGGCGATTCCGGGGCGGCCGTGGCGGCTGCACCCGCCGCTGCTCGTGGCCCGGGGTGATCTGGATGTGGCGGTGCAGAGCAGCGGGTACATCTGGGACTTCGCGGCGACCTCGCTGATCGTGCGGGAGGCCGGCGGCTACTACCGGACGCGGGCGGGGGACACCCGGCCCGGCCGTGGTCTGTCGATCTTCGCGCGGAACCCTGAGCTGGCCGCCGAGGCCGCCACCCACCTGGCGTGAACCGCGATTTCAGAAGGCCGCGGGCCGTGATGGCGGGGGCTCGGCTGCGGTGGAGGTGGCCGGGCCGCGATGAGGTGGGCCCGGGCGAGATGAGCCGCGGTGAGGTGGGCCGTGGTGAGGAAGGCTGACGGGCTCAGGGTGACGTCGGCTTGTTGAGGACGAAGATCAGGCTGATCAGGGCGGCGATCGACAGGGCCACGCCGATGATTCCGAAGACGCGGCCGAGCAGGGCGGGGGAGAAGCCTCGGGTGCGGGCGCCCCGGCGGCTCAGGAAGATCGCGATGATGCCGAGGACGCCGCCGAAGACGCAGAACGAGGTGGGCAGGCTCAGGATGCCGAGGATCAGGGCACCGCGGTCGGCGCCGGCCACGGGGCGTCGCGCGGGCGGGGCCACGGCGATAAGGGGGAGCCAGGCGTACTCCGGTGGGAGGTCGATGAGCTGGGCCACCAGCTCCGACGTGTACGTGGCCGAGCCGACCGCCGCGACCCGGCGGTCGTAGTCGCTCAGCGCCACGTCGCCGGCGTCGAGGGCGCGGTTGAGCAGGTCGAGCACTTCGAGGCGTTCCGCGCCGGCCACCCGTTCGTCCCTCATCGGCGCGAAGGTATCGCCGCGGGAGGCCTGCCGTGGCGAGATGGGCGAAGGTCACCCTGACGGGCGCGGCGCACTCGTCAGTTACCGACTAGTTGGTAACTAGGCGCCAGGTGCCGGCAGGAGCGCGTCGGCGACGACGGCCAGGGCGATGAGAGCACCCGCCGCCCCTTAGCTACCGACTAGTTGGTAACTAAGAGGGGTGCCCGGGACGTCAGCTGTGCGGGAGCGACCTCACCCCGTCGGCGCGTGAAGGGTGATGCAGGTCCAGGCGCCGACGTGGAAGCGGTCGCCGTCGGCCAGAACGACACCTCGGCCGGGCTCCAGGGGCAGGGAGTCGTCGTTGACGTAGGTGCCGTTGGTGGAGCCGACGTCGGCGACCAGCCAGCGGCCGTCCATGTTCTGGGTGAGGATGGCGTGGCTGTGGGAGACGCCGGGGTCGTCGGCCAGGTCGATCTCGGGGTCGGTGCCCTTGGAGGCGCTCTTGCGGCCGACCCGCACCTGGGGCGGCGGCAGGCGGACGTCGCGGGTCAGGTGGTCGGTGGGGAAGACGACGCCGTCGACCGAGTTGGCGTCGAACCACGCGCGGTCGGCGGTGATGGTGACCAGCCACTCGCCGGCGGTCTGGGCGGCGGCCGCGGCGGGGGCCAGGACCGGCACCCGGCCGGTGTTCGAGTCGTAGCCGCAGTCCTCGCAGAACCGGCCCGACTCGGGCAGCGCCGCGCCGCAGTTCGGGCAGGGCGGCGTGGCCGGCGGCGCCAACGTCTGTACCGGCAGCGGCGCCGTGGCCACGCCCATACGGACGCCGCAGACGTCGCAGAAGTCGTCGGTCGACGAGTCGTGACCGCGGGGACAGATCACGAGGACGACCGTCCGACCCGCACCGTCTTGGTGGACCGGGTGTCCAGGGCCATCTCGTCGGCCGCGTCCACCCGGCGGCGCAGCCGGACCGTGCCGGTCACCGCGTCGTCGATGTCGACCACCGTGGCCAGCAGCTCGGTGGTGGCGCTGTTGCCGCTCTCGTGCGCGAGCTGCGCGGCCCGGCCCAGCTTGATGGTGGCGGTGTGCTCGTCGCCGGCCTTGCGCGCCTCCAGCCCGGCCTGGATCGCGTCGGCCAGCTCGGCCTGACCGGTGTAGTGGGCGACCTGCCGGTTGATGCGGGTGGAGAGCCCGCTGTCGCTGGTCCAGACGGCCCGGATCAGGCACTGGGCGTGCACGTCGTCGCCCTCGACCACGGACACCCGCGCGGCCAGCATCTCGTCGCCGGCCTGGCCGGGATTCACCTCGACGCTGATGTGGTAGTCGCGGCTCTCGTTGCCCCAGGCGCCGAGCGGGTAGCGGCCGGCCCGGGGACCGTCCTCGACCCGTTTGCCCGACAGGTCGACGACCGACGGCTCGACCTGCTTCACGTACCGGATCTTGGTGTTGACCGGGGTCCAGACCTTGAGCTGGACGTCGGCCGAGGTCTTGCCCATGGCGTTGGTGATCATCTGCTCGAAGGCGGCGGTGAGGTCGGTCGGCCGGGCCACGATGTCGACCGTGCCCAGCAGCGCGCCGGCGATCTTGCGCAGCTCGGCGACCTTCCAGTTGGTGCCGACGCCGCGGGAGTCGCACTGGAACTTGCCGCCGATGCTCTCCAGCACCTTCTCCAGGTAGCCGGCGTGCTCGCCGTTGTCGCCGTCGGTGAGCAGGATGGCGTGCGCGATGTCGCCGGGCCGCTGGGCGAACAGCTGCGCGGCCAGCTTGAGCCAGGCGCCCATCGCGGTGCCGCCGCTGGCCTGGAGCCGGTCGATCGAGCGGATCGCGTCGGCGCGGCTCTGCGGGCTGGACACCGCGAGCTGCCCGGGCGCGGGGAAGAGCTGCTGGGCGGTGCTGACCCCGGCGATGATCGCGAAGTGCACGCCGTCGTCGAGGCAGGTCACCGCGGCCTTGGCGGCCTGGCGCGCGGCCGCCATCCGGCCCTCGGCCTGCATCGAGCCGGACGCGTCGACGATGATCACCTCGGTCGCCCCGGTGGTCCGCCGCCCGGTCGCCGAGCCGGTCGACGTGACCGTGACGATCGCGTTCACCTCGGTCCCGCCGAGCGGGAGGAACTCGTTCTGGAACGCCTCAGCGGTGTACGCCACGCGGACCTCCCACAGGTGTCAGGGCGACGGTGATGTTGTCCGCGCCGCCACGTTCGTTCGCGAAGTCGACCAGCGCCCGTGCCGCCGCGAGCGGGCCTCCGTCGAGGCTGCCACGGACCGCGTCGGCGAAGCCGGCCGGGTCGTCGAGGTAGTTCCACAGCCCGTCGCTGCACAGGACCAGCGTCCCGGGCGCGTCGAAATCTCTCGAGCCGGAGGAGGGCCGCAACGCCGGGGCGTCCGCCCCCAGCCAGGCGGTGATGGCGTGCGCCTGCGGGCTGAGCATCGCCTTCTCCGGGTCGGCGCCCAGATCGACGGCGTGCCGCGCCCACGAGTCGTCCTGGGTGAGCTGTTCGGCCGGCCCTTCGCCGGGCACGAAATAGGCCCGGCTGTCGCCCACCCAGGCCCAGCTGACCGTGTCGCCGCGAACCGAGGCGGCCACGATCGTGCAGGCCGGCGAGTCGTGATCGGTGCCGAGCGCGTTGACGGCCTTGCCGGCGACGACGATCGCGTCAGCCGGATCGGCCGAGCTGAGCGCCTCGCCGGCGGTGCGAGCGGCGAGCAGGGAGGCCTCGTCGGCCCGTGCCGACGCGGACACCCCGTCGCAGACGACCAGATCGACGTCGGCGGCACGGGCGGAGAAGAAGAACGCGTCCTCGTTGCGGTGATGTCGTTTGCCGCGGTCGGTGACCGCCGCCCCGAGCGGCCCGGCGTCGTCCTCGGCGTGGTCGCTCTCTCGTTCCGCCATCATCCCGCAGCTCTCGCAGTATCCGTCGTCACCGACGCCGCCCCCGCAGTGGGCGCAGGTGATCAGCCGCCGCCCGCACTCCTCGCAGAACGTGGCCCCGGCCGCGCGCTCGTCGTCGCACGCGGCGCACTCGATGGTGGTCATGTCCGGGTCCTCGGGCGCGAGGCGTTGGCCAGGTCAACCAGCCGGACCCGGTCCGGGCCGTGGGTGGCCCGGGCCATCTCCCGGTACGCGGACTCCAGCGCGAACCGCAGGTCGCGTTCGCCCGCGATGCCGTCGCCCCGGCCCAGGATCGTGCCCGGCACCGGCGTGCCGGCGCCGGACACCACCAGCGCCTGTTCGAGCAGTTCCGCCCGTAGTTCGGCCACCTGCGCCGCCTCCGCCTCCAGCTTGGTGATCATCTCGGCCGCCGCGGCCAGCGCGGTGACCGCCGCGGTGGCCTGTGTGTGCGGCCGGACCAGCGCCCGCACCGCGCCGACCTGGGAACTCCGGTAGGCCGCCGAGGTGCCGGGGACGCGATGGTATGCCTCCACCGCACCGTTGCGATCACCGGTGGCCATCCGGCACCGGGCCAGCCCGGCCGAGGCGGTCGTGTAGGCCGGGTCGGTGCGGCTCACCACGTCGTAGTAGCCGGCCGCCACCTGGTGGTCGCCGGCCAGCTCGAGCGCGAGGGCCAGGGCCAGCTTGGGCGCGAGCTCGCCGGGCAGCGCCGAGAACACCTCGTCGAACCGGCGCCGGGCCAGGCCCAGGTCGCCGGAGGCCAGCCCGAGCACGCCGTCGTACCAGGCCACCCGCCAGTCCGAGGGTGACGCCGCGCCGAGCGCGTCCCGGGCCCGCTTGGCGTGCGAGAACGTGTCGAGCCCGGGGTGGTCGTGCTGGGCCGAGGCGCCCAGGTCGATCATCGCCCGCATGGCCCGCAGCTGGACCTCGATGGTGTGCGCGGGCGCCCGCCCGAGCAGGGTGAGCACCTCCTGCGGGTCGGTGACGGTGACCGAGGCGAGGAACGCGGCCGCCGGGTCGGTGATGTCGACCAGCGGCGACGGCAGGAACCGCCACTCCGGGGCGTCGCTGCGCGGGTCGGTCCGCAGCTCGCCGGTGAACAGCCGGGATGTGGCCGGACGCGGGTCGCCCCCGGCGGCCAGCACCTCGCGCAGCACCCCGAGCATCTGCTCGCTCATCTCGCCGGCGTCGGCGAACCGGGCGGTCGGGTCGCCCTGGGTGGCCCGGACCAGCAGCCGGTAGAACGACTCGTGCCGGTGGTAGACGTCGACCGAGTCGGGGGCCGGGAGGCTGGTGGCGTAGGTGCTCTGGTAGCCGCGGAAGTCGGTGGTGAGCACGGCCAGGGTGCGGCCGATGGTGAAGATGTCCGACGCCGGGCTCGGGCCCTGGGTGGCGATCTCCGGCGCCTGGTAGCCGACCGTGCCGTACAGCGCCGAGTCGAGGTCGTCCTCCTGGACCACGCCGCCCAGGTCGATCAGCTTCACCTGGTCGCCGGTCTGGATCACGTTGTCCGGCTTGAAGTCGCAGTAGATCAGGCCGCGGTCGTGCAGGTAGCCGAACGCGGGCATGATCTCCAGCAGGTACGCCAGCGCCTGCTCGACCGGCAGCGGGTCGTGCACCCCGCCGTTGGCCGCCATCCGGTCCTTGAGGATGCCCTTGAGCGACTCGCCGCCGACGTACTCCATGACGATGTAGCCGGCGCCGTCGTGCTCGACGAAGTTGTAGATCTTGACGATGTTCGGGTGTTCGACCTCGGCCAGGAACCGGCGCTCGGCCACCGCGGCCGCGAGCGCGTCGTCGTCACCGGCGTTGAGCAGGCCCTTGAGCACCACCCAGCGGTCCGAGACGTTCCGGTCGATGGCCAGGTAGATCCAGCCCAGGCCGCCGTGCGCGAGCGGACCGACCACCTCGTACTGCCCGCCGACCAGGTCGCCCTTGACCAGCTTCGGGTTGAAGTCGAAGGCCTCACCGCAGTTGGGACAGAATCCTGAGGTACGCCCGGAGCGCCCGTTCCGCCCCCGGCCGACCTCCTTGTTGCACTTGGCGCAGTACCGCTTGTTCTCGGGCACCTCGGCCGGCGACATGACCGCGGTCGACGGGTCGGCCTGGGTGATCGGGGCGATGTCGACGAGCCCGCCCCCGAAGCGCCGGCGGCGGGTTCCGGTGCGCGTGGAGATCGCCCGGGTGCTGCGGGCCGATCGGGTCGGCGTGGAGACCGGCGCAGGCGTCAGCGCATGTGCCACAGCCACAGTCGGCGCCACCGCCGGGGCCGGGGCCGGCGCGGCCAGATCGAGCGTCGGCTCCTCGACCCGCGGGGTCGGCCCGGCCGGCATCGGGATGGCCACCACCGGCGGCGGGGGCGTGGCCTCGACCCGGGCCGGCGCCATGCCACAGGTGTCGCAGTAGCCATCCATGATGGAACCCGGACAGTTGCGGAGGCACCTCACGACGCGGCCTCCCGCAACGCGTCCTGGTAGGCGTTCACCGCGGCGCGCGCCGTCTCCAGATCGCACGGCGCGGTGTAGAGCGCCTCGCGTACTCGATCAGCCGCCGGGCCCAGCGACCCGTCGAGCCCGCGCCGTTTCGCCTTGGCCTCGTACGACTCGAACCGCCCGCGCAGCTCGTTGCGTGACGACAACAGCTCGCCGGCCCGGTCGGCGGTCGTGGCGACCTCGTCCAGCCGGGCCCGCGCCCGGCGGGTCCACTCGGCCAGCCGGGGGCTGATCAGCGCCCAGTGCCCGGCCGAGGCCAGCGCGTCCACCGCCATCAGGTCGGGCCGCAGGTCGGGGCCGACGGCCACGACGAACCCGGACCCGAACCGGTCGGTCGCCCGGGCGGCCGCCTCGGCCGCGTCCCGTTCCGCCGCGTCGATCTCGGCCAGCAGCTTGTGGGCCTCGGCCAGCCGCTGCGCCAGCATCTCCTTCAGCTCGCCGGCCGACGTGCGCTCGGCGTCGGCCCGGTCGACCAGGGCCCGGATGGCGGTCAGCTCGGCCTCGTCCACGCCCAGCGGGTCGGAACCCATCGTCTGGGTGAAGTAGCGCAGCCGCCGGTCGGCCTCCTCGAGCGCGGCCAGCCCCTGCTGGTCACGGCCGATCAGCCGGCGCACGTTCTCGACCGCCGCGGCGGCGTCGGCGCTGGCCGGGAGCAGGCGCTGCCACGCGTCGCCGGCCCGGGTCACCACGTCGGCGACCGTACGGAACGCGTCCTCCATCGTCGCCAGCAGCTCGCCCGGGGAGCAGGCCCGCCGCTCCTGCCCGGCACCGAGCAGCCCGCGCTCGGCCAGCGGCACCACCGACAGCGACAGCGTGATCGACCGGCCCAGCACCTGGTGGGCGAAGGCCGGGCCGCCCTGGTCGCGCAGCACCCGCGCCTCGGTGATCGCGGTGGTCAGCTGCTTGTAGCCGTCCCAGAGCCGGGTCAGCGACTCCTTGGCCTGCGCCCACGCCGAGGCGGTCCGCCCGGTCAGGGCGCGGGCGTCGAGGTCGCGTTTGGCCACGCTGTCGTCCAGCTCGACCAGGTTTTCCGCCACCCGGGCCACGGCGGCTTCGAGACGCGCCAGCTCGGCGCGAGGATCGGTGATCATCGGTACGCGGCCCGCGGCGGCGCCGGCGCCGTCCCGAAGTCGCCCAGCCACGTGTCGTACGTCCTCTTCCATCGGCCGTCGGCCTTGTTGCGCGCCAGCACCTGGTTCACGAACCGGGTGAACTCGGGGTACTGCTTCGAGATGGCCATCGCGTACGGCTCGGAGGTGAACTTCGGTCCGACCACCTTGGCATACGGATCCTGCGCGGCCAGCCCGGCCAGGATCGTGTCGTCGGTGGAGATCGCGTCGACCTCGTTCTGCTGGAAGGCGACCAGGCAGTCGGCCCAGCCGGCCCGCCCGACCGGCTGCGGCCGCGAGCCGACCTTGGCGATGTTCTCCAGCGAGGTCGAGCCGGTGACCGCGCAGACCCGCTTGCCCCCGAGGTCTTCGATGCCCTTGGCCGTCGAACCCTTGTTGACCAGCACCTGCTGCCCGGCCTCGTAGTAGACGGCGGAGAAGTCGACCTCGGCCAGCCGCTCGCAGTTCACGGTCATGGTGTCGGCGACCAGGTCGACGGTGCCGTTCGCGGCCAGTTGCACGCGTTGGTCGTACCCGATGACCTTGATCTGGATCTTGTCGGGGTCGCCGAAGATGGCCTCGGCGATCTGCCGGCCCATGTCGACGTCGAAGCCCTCGATCCGGCCGGTGAACGGGTTGCGCGAGCTGAACAGCAGGGTGTCCTGGCTGGTGCCGAGGATCAGCCGGCCACGCTTGAAGATCTCGGCCATGTGCGTGCCGGCGGGCATCTTCCGCGGCGCCGGCAGCGCGCCGGTGGGGCGCAGGCTGGCCCGGGCGTTGCACGACTCCTCGGGGGCGGCCTGCGGGGGAGCGGACGGCTGAGCCGCGGTGGGTGGCTCGACGCGGCCGCCGTCCCGGTCGGCCGTGCAGCCCGCGGTCACCCCGAGCAGCGCGACCGCGACCACCGCGGCCAGGGTGTGGCGGCGGGTCATCGATATTCCTCCAGCCGGGCGCGCAGGCCCAGCCAGGACAGCGCGCAGATCATCAGGGCGAGCAGCGGGCCGAGCACGGTCAGCGCGCCCAGGCCCCGGCCGGCCGCGCCGACCTCGCGGGTGAACAGCGCCATCCGGTCGTCCATGGCCGCGCCGATGCCGTCGTTGATGCCCTGGAAGGCGCTCGACGCCTCGGCGCCCACGGCCAGCTTGACCGCCGCGTCGTGCTGGCCGCTGTCGTCCAGCTCGCGGACCTTGCGGTGCAGGTTGAGATATCTCCCGTGGGCGACCATGGCGTCGCGGACATGCTCTTCGGCGGAGTCGTCGCCGATCGAGCCGGCGGCCACCTCGAGCAGCCCGTACGGCCCGGTCAGCCGCTGCGAGACGGTGCCGAAGTCTTCCTCGTAGGCCCCGCCGCTGCCCCGCGCGGTCAGCGCCAGCGCCTCGTCGCCGCGCTCCCGCAGCACGAAGATCCGGGCCTTGGACAGCAGCGTCACCGGCGTCGAGCCGTCCTTCTCGGCGGTGTCCAGGTGGGCCCGCTGGGCGAACAGCACACCCGACGAGATCAGCCCCAGCACCACCAGCAGGCCGGTCGCGGCCACCAGCGGGACGTTGAAGGTGCGCTTCGTGGTGCGGCTGAGCCGCAGCTGCACGTGGAGCAGGGTGGCGAACAGCACCGCCATCAGCAGCACGTAGAACGTCACCCATACGCTGCTGCGGGCCGACGAGTACCCATCTTCGACCTCCTGCTGGGCGATCCGGAGCAACCGGTCGGCCTGCGGCTGGAGCACCTCGCGGTTCAGGGCCGAGGCCTGTGAGAGGTACGCCGAGCCGACCGGCAACCCCTGCCGGTTGTTGGCCCGGGCCGCCGCCACCAGCGCCGCGTACCGGGTCACCCCGGTGGCCAGCTCGCGCACCGTGTCGGCCGACTCGCCGCCGGCCGGGGTGCGCCGGGCCGCCGACGTCAGCGCCGTGGTGACCCGGGTCAGGTCGTCCTCGTACCGCCGGGTCAGCGCGGCCGGCTCGAGCCCGCCGCCCAGGAACGCCTGCGCCGCGGTGGTGTCGGCGTCGGCCAGCGCCGAGTAGATCGTCTCGGCCTCGGTGAGCAGTGGCTGGGCCCGCCCGCCCAGGTCGCCCGTGCCCGAGTCGGCCGAGCTTGCCGCCACCCCGGCCAGCAGCCCGGTGAGCAGACCGAGCGCCAGCAGGGCGGACAGCATGAGCTGGAGCCGCCCGGGGGAGGTGTGCCGCAACTGGGCGACGCGCGTGAACCCGGGCCGGTCCAACTGAAGCGTGGTCACGCGTCCTCCGTCATGCGCGCAATGTTATGAGACCTGAGCCACCTCCCGGATTCGAGCACAGTGGCCTCGCCGCGCCCGCGAATCCGGGAGGTGGCTAGTCCAGCTCCCGTTTGAGAAGTTTGCCGGTGGCGGTCATCGGAAGCGAATCCACGAACTGGACGATCCTCGGGTACTTGTAGCTGGCCATCTGCTCCTTGGCCCAGGCGACCAACTCGTCCTCGGTCGTGGTGGCGCCGGCGACACGGATGACGTACGCCTTGATCTCCTCGCCGTGGCTCGGGTGGGGCACCCCGATGACCGCGGCCAGCGACACCGCCTCGTGGGTCATCAGCACCTCCTCGATCTCCCGCGGGTAGACGTTGAAGCCGCCACGGATGATCATGTCCTTGGCCCGGTCGACGATGTAGTAGAAGCCGTCCTTGTCGCGCCGGCCCAGGTCGCCGCTGCGGAACCAGCCGTCCCGCATGACCTCGGCGGTCGCCTCGGGCCGGTTGTAGTAGCCGCGCATGATGTTGTGCCCGCGGATGGCCACCTCGCCGATCTCGTCCGCGGCATCGACGGTGTTCCACTCCGGGTCGATCAGCTTCACCTCGACCCCCCAGATCGGGATGCCGATGGAACCCGGGCGGGGCTCGGAGTGCGGATCCGAGAACGTCGCGACGGGAGACGTCTCGCTCAGGCCGTACCCCTCCAGGATCTGCAGCCCGAACCGGTCCTTGACCTGGTGGATGATCTCCACGGGCAGACTGGACCCGCCACTGACCGCGACCCGCATGTTCCGGGCGATCCGCTCCACGTCGACGCCGTCGGACAGGGCGTTGAGCAAACCCCAATACATGGTGGGTACGCCCGCGAAGAACGTCACCGACTCCTGCTCCAGCAGCTTGACCGCCGCGGCCGCCTCGAACCGGGGCAGCAGCACCAGGGTCGACGCGGTGGCGAAACCGGCGTTCATGTTCACCGTCGAGCCGAACGAGTGGAACAGCGGCAGCACGGCCAGATGGGTGTCGGTGCCCGGGGACGCCTGGAACAGGCGGTTGCAGGTCAGCGCGTTCAGCACGAGGTTCGAATGCGACAATTCGGCGCCTTTGGCCTGTCCCGTGGTGCCGCTGGTGTAGAGGATGACGGCCGCGTCGGACTCGTTCCTCAGCACCGTCTCGGCGAGCGGCGCCTGACCCCGCAGCGCCTGGCCCATGGTCTCGGCGCCCTCGATCGGCGACGCGGCGCCCGGGTCGGCCGTGATCAGGAAGAAGTGCTCGCAGTCGTCGGTCTGGTCGAAGCCGGCCTTGCCCTCGGCGCCCATCGGCAGCTCGGGCGTGCCCTGGAAGCAGAAGTACGCCTTGGCGTCCGAGTCGGCCAGGTGGTAGGCGATCTCACGCCCCTTGAGCAGCACGTTCAGCGGGACGACGACCGCGCCGGCCTTGAGGATGCCGTAGTAGACGACCGGGAAGAACGGCAGGTTCGGGCAGGACAGGGCCACCTTGTCGCCCGGCTGGATACCCCGGCTGACCAGCAGGCCCGCCACCTGCTTGGCGGCCGCGTCGACCTGGGCGTAGGTCAGCCGGGTCGCGCCGAGCACGACGGCGTCCCGGCCACCGAACGTCCGGGCGGAGTCCTCGAGCAGGATCGACAGGTTGAGCATGGGGTTCCCTCCCGAGCTGTGACGACCGTCTCACTTCAGCATGTCATCCGTTCCTGGGAAAGGGCTGCTCTCCCGCGGCTTCAAGGTTCCCCGCTCCAGCAGCTCGGTGGCCGCCGCGACCAGCCCGCCGTAGGCCGCCCAGGTCAGGCTCCCGCCGGTCGACACCCGCCGGACCCCCGCACCGGCCAGCTCCGGCACGCTGGGGCCGTCGTGCAGCGCCAGGACATTCACGGGTACGTCCATGGCGCTGGTCAGCCGGCGGATGTCGTCCAGGTTCGTCAGGCCCGGCGCGTAGACGCAGGTCGCCCCCGCCTCGGCGTAGGTCCGCAACCGCGCGATCGTGTCGTCCAGATCGGCGACGCCGTACAGGTGGTTCTCCGAGCGCCCGGTGAGCACCATCCCGTGCCGGGCACACACCTCGGCCGCCGCGGCGATCCGTTCCGCCGCCCGCGCCACCGGCTCGATGGCGTCGGCCGTCGGGTCGTAGTCCTCGATGGAGATCCCGCTGGCGCCGGCCTCGGCCAGCGCCTCGACCACGGCGGCCACACCCTGGGGGTCGTCGGCGTAGCCCCGCTCGGCGTCCACCGCGACCGGCACGGTGACCGCGTGGGTGAGCGCTCGGACGTGGGCGATCAGCTCGTCGGCGGTCACGCTCTGGTCCTCACGGCCGAGCGTCGCGGCGAAGCCCGAACTGGTGGTGGCCAGCGCCTTGGCCCCGAGACTCTGCAGCAGCCGGGCCGACCCGGCGTCGAACGGGTTGGGGAGCACAAACGTCCCGCTGCGGTGCAGCTCACGGAACGTGGCCCGGGCATCACTGATCATCGGCTGAGCTTACGTAGCCCGCCGCCTCCCGTCACTCGCCCGTCCGACCCGTCGATGCACGTTCTGCGATGTGATTCGCCCCCGAGCAAGCACGGTCGCGGGGATGGCACCCGGGGTCTTGCTCTGTGTTGTGCGGGGCTTTGAGCGTGGCGGGAGGCTGTGGGTTCGCGCAGAAGGGTGAGTGGGCATGGGCGTGGAGGCGTCGCCGGAGGCGAGCCGACCCTCGGCGGGAGCTGCGGTCAGCACCACCCGCCTCGCCACGACATCTTGATCTTTCTCAGGTCAGTTCGTCGAGTTTCGCGGTCAGGTCGCGGTCTGCGGCGAGGTCGGGGGCGAGCAGCGTGAGGACATCGCGGGGGGAAGCGGCACGGTCCACATAGGGCTGGGCGCCGTCGTCCGTGATCGGGGCGCCCTGGCCGCGCAGGTGGGTGATCCAGGCGGCCAGGGCTCGGATGGCGCCCGTCGCGGGACGGCCGGCGGCACGTTCGCCGCGCAGGACCGGCAGGACGCGGATCGGGATCTTCTGGGAGCCGTCGGCGGCGATCTGGGCCAGCGTGTGACGGATGCGCGGGTTGGCGAAACGCTCCAGGAGCGCGGCCCGGTAGTCGGTCAGTTCGGCCGCCGGGAGGGGGACGTGGCGGACGGCCTCGTCCCACCACTCGTCCAGCCAGGCCCGGCAGGTCGGATCGGTCACGGCGTCGGCGATCGTGGTCAGGCCTCGGGCGCTGCCGGCGTAGGCCAGCAGCGAGTGGCCGCCGTTCAGGAGCAGGAGCTTGCGCAGCTCGTGCGGGGTCACGTCGGACACGAAACGGGCGCCGGCGGCATCCCAGGCGGGGCGGCCGCGGGGGAACTCGCCCTCCAGGAGCCACTCGGTGAACGGCTCGGTCACCACCGGGACCTCGTCCGGCCGGCCGGCGGCGGCCACCGACGCGACGTCCTCGGGGGTGGTGCGCGGGGTGATGCGGTCGACCATCGTCGTCACGAACGAGACGTTGTCGCGGATCCACGGGAGCAGGGCGGGCTCGGCGGCGCTGGCGAAGTCGAGGACCACCCGGGCCGTGGCGGCGCCGTTGCCGGGCAGGTTGTCGCAGCAGACCACGGCGATCGGGCCGCCGTAGGCCAGGCGGCGGGCGTTCAGGCCGGCGACCAGGCGGCCGGGAACCGTGACCATCGGGGCGCCGGCGCGGAAGGCGGCCAGGTCGGCGCGTACGTCGGGATCGGTGTCGTCCAGGCCGCCGCCACGGCCCCGGCGGTAGGCGGCCTCGGTCACGGTCAGCGTCACCACGGACAGCTCACGGCGGGTCAGGACGGTTCGCCAGCTCGCGATGTCGTCGCCGGGATGGGCCTCGGCCACCGAACCGATCACCTCGAGCCGGTCGGCGTCGGGGCCGCGGACGATCAGGGTGTAGAGCCCGCCCTGGCCGGTCAGGGCCGTCGCCAAGGGGCGGGACCGGCCGGTGAAGGCAGCGATGCCCCAGCGGGCGGCGTCGGGCGCGGTTGCCGTGTACCAGGCCTGGTGGGCGCGGAAGAAGTTGCCTAATCCGAGGTGGGCGATGCGGACCGGCGGCCGGATGTCGCGGGCGAGGCGTTCGGCGGGCATGATCCCCATCCTGCCGGAAATCGACCGTCGGCAGGGAGGCCCGCGGTCTTGCTCGTGGCCGGCATGCGACGAAAAGGCCGTCGATCGGGAGGCGGTCTTGAGTTGCGGGCGGATCGAGCGGCGGCAACCGGACAGGTCCGCCCGCAACATCGCGCCGGGCGGGGGCGCAGGGGTCAGGCCTACCGCACAGTCTGCGCCGGAGTTGTTTCGAACGCGATAAGTTGCGCCCATGACGTTCTCGATCGTCGCGCCGGCCGCCACGTGACCCGGGTGGCCATGTGGTCGGGCCCGCGCAACGTGTCCACGGCCCTGATGCGCAGCTTCGGGGCGCGGCCGGACACGCTGGTCGTGGACGAGCCGCTGTACGCGTACTACCTGTCGGCCACCGGCCTCGACCACCCGGGCCGGGCCGACGTGCTGGCCGGCCAACCGCGGGCGTGGGCCGACGTGGCCGCGTCGCTGACCGGCCCGCTGCCGGCCGGCGTGACCGTGCACTACCAGAAGCACATGACCCACCACCTGCTGCCCGAGGTGGGCCGCGACTGGATCGGCCGGCTGTCCAACGCGTTCCTGATCCGCGACCCGGCGCATGTCGTGGCCTCCTACGCGAAGGTCCGCGGCACCCCCGACCTGGCCGATCTGGGCTATGCCCAGCAGGCCGAGATCTATCGCGCGTACGGCGGACCGGTGATCGACGCGGCCGACCTGCTGCGCGACCCGGCCGGGGTGCTCGGGCGGCTCTGCGCGGCCCTCGGCATCCCCTGGACCGAGGCGATGCTGTCCTGGCCGCCCGGCCGGCGCGACACCGACGGGGTGTGGGCGCCGCACTGGTACTCGTCCGTCGAGTCGTCGACCGGGTTCGCGCCGTACGACCCGCGCCCGGCCGACGTGCCCGCACGCCTGCGGTCGCTGGTCGCCGAGGCCATGCCCTACTACGAGGAACTGGCCGCGCACCGCCTCTAGATCACCGGCACGCCGTTCTCGGTCGCGTGGGCCCGGTAGATCGCGGCGATCCTGGACGTCAGCGGGCCTACGGCGCCGTCGCCGATCCGGCGCCCGTCGATCTCGGTGACCGCGGCGATCTCACCCATGGTGCCGGTGCAGAAGACCTCGTCGGCCGTGTACATCTCGGTCAGCGACAGGTCGCGCACCACGGCCGGGATCTCGTGGTGCGCCGCCAGGTCGAGCACCGTCTGCCGGGTGATGCCCTCCGGGCAGGCCATCGCGTACGGGGTGAGCAGCGCGCCGCCGGCCACGGCGAACAGGTGCGTGGCGTTCGTCTCGGCCACGAAACCCCGCCCGTCGAGCATCAGCGCGTCGTCCGCCCCCGCCACGTTCGCCTCGATCTTGGCCAGGATCGAATTGATCAGGTTGTTGTGGTGGATCCTGGGGTCGAGCACATCCGGGCCCGGGCGCCGGACACTGGCCGTGACCAGGCGCAGGCCGCCCGTGTCGTACACCGGCGCCTTGAACTCGGCCAGCACGATCAGCGTGCCGCCGGCCTCGTTCAGCCGCGGATCCATGCCGCTGGTCACCTTGACGCCGCGGGTGAGCGTGAGCCGCACATGCACGCCGTCGGTCATGTCGTTGGCCCCAAGGGTCTCGGCCAGGGCGGCCACGATGTCGGCGTCGGCCGGGATGTCGGTGAACCCGAGCGCCTTGGCCGACCGCCGCAGCCGGGCCAGATGCTCGTACAGCCCGAAGACCTTGCCCCGGTAGAGCCGCAGCCCCTCCCACACGGCGTCGCCGCCCTGCACCACCGAGTCGAAGGGCGAGAGGCCCGGCTCATCCCGGTGCCGCAGCACCCCGTTGACCCAGTACCGCAGTCCGGCGTTCCGCTCGTCGTACCGCTGAAGCATGATCGTCATTCTGTCAGGCCGTTGCGGACGCCGATGCGGCCTTGTCCACAGCCGGCCCGGGCCGGCCGCGGTGGCCGGTAGGCTATGGGTCATGAGCTCGGAAGCTGTCGGCAGGTACATGCCCGCGGAGGTCACGCTTGATGACCTCACCGCGATGATGGCGGCGGACGAACACCACCGGTACGAAATAAGTCCCGAAGGAGTCCTCTCGGTAATGCCGCCTCCCGGCTATGCGCACGCCATCATCGCCACGGAGCTCATGGGCTGGCTGTTGGCGGGCGGGGTGCCGGCGAAGCAGGTCGCTCAGGCGGTCGGATTGCGGATTCTGGGCCGGCACGGCGGTGTCGGCGGGCGCATTCCCGACCTGGTGGTGTGGAGCAAGGTTCAGGCTGAGGCGGTCTGGCTGCCGGTGACGGACGTGTGGCTGGTCGTCGAGATCCTGTCGCCCGGGTCGGAAGGCACCGACCTGGTGACCAAGCGCGTGGAGTACGCCGCGGCCGGCATCCCGCAGTACTGGGTGATCGACCAGGACCAGGCGCAGACCGTCACCATGCACCGCCTGGACGGTGACCACTACACCGTCCAGGCCTCGATGCCGCTTGCGTGGCTGCTCAACTCCCAGCCGGGCGAGCACGGGCTCGGCTGACCCAGGTGTACTGCGCGTCCTTGGTTGTCGGCAGGTCCGGGTAGCACGTGACCCTCCGGTCCGAGGGCATGGCGGCCAGGATGGTGCGGTGGCCCTTCCCGGTGACGGACTCACCACCACCACCACGCGCAGGTGGTTCACGGCATTCGCAAGGTCTTCTGGCGGGGCAGATTTGCGGCGGGGCGGGTGGAATGATCGCCCGGTGGATGCGGAGACTCCCGGGTGGGACGCGATTGACGGGCGGCTGGCGGAGTTCTATCCGGGGGTGGAGCCGCAGCACTACGGGACGATCATCAAGTTCGCGCTGGGTGGGCCCGACCCGCTTGACGGCATCAGCTTCTACCAGCGGGTCGAGCCGGTGCCGCACTGGCACATCGTCGGGTACGGGCTGAGTGAGCTCTACGCCAAGGAGTCGTCGGAGGCGGACCGGTCGGGGTGGGGCTTCGAGCTCACGTTCCGGGTGGCGCGCCGGCCGGACGAGACGGATCCGCCCCTGTGGGCCGCCGGTCTGCTGCAGAACCTGGCCCGCTATGTGTTCAGCAGCGGCAACTGGTTCGAGGCCGGCCACCACATGAACGCCAACGGGCCGATCCGGCAGGACCATCCGACCGCCATGACCGCGCTGGCCTTCGTCGAGGACCCCGAGCTCGGCGCCATCGACACCCCGCACGGCAGGCTTCAGTTCCTGCAGGTGGTGGGGTTGACCTCCGATGAGTACGCGGCCGCGCGCCACTGGGACACCGCCGGTGTGCTGGGACTGCTCGCCGCGCGGCAGCCGCTGCTCGTCACCGACCTCGACCGGCCGTCGCTCACCGACGACCCGGCGGCCCGCGCGGCGATCGAGGCGGGGCGCGCCCGGGACGGCTCGTCGACCGGCATGCTGATGGTCGCCGGGTTCGCCTGGAGCACCGAGGCCGACCGGGTCCGGTTGCGCTTCAGCGACGTGACGGCGCCGTCCGTGGCCGATGCCGTCCGCGATCGGCTGCCGCACGGGCGGAGTCTGACCCTGACGGCCAACGGGGCTACGGCTGTGCTCCATCCGGCGGAGACCTACGCGGCCCGGTCCGATGGTGCGGCGCTCGAGCTGGACCTGCCGCCGGGCCTGGTGGGCGCGTTGCCGGGGGCGTTGAGGCCGGGGACGCACGTGTTGCCGGACGGGCTGATCGTGGAGGTCACGCCCGAGGCTGCTCGAGCCAGTTGACGATCGGCGCGGCGCCGTCCTCGGTGGACAGTCGTCGGGCCATGGCGCGCGCGTTCTGCCGGTAGCGCGGTTCGGTGACGGCCGCCCGGATCGCGGCGGCCAGTGTCTCCGCCGGTGACGTGCCGCCTCGGGGCGGGTTGGCCAGCAGGCGGTGGGGCACGGGCGCCGGGCCGGCGCCCAGCGCGTGGACGCGTCGCGCCCAGAACGGCTGGTCGGTGTAGCGGGGGACCGCCACGGTCGGGACGCCCGCCCGCAATCCCGCCGCCGTGGTGCCCGCGCCGCCGTGGTGGACCACCGCGGCCATCCGGGGGAACAGCCACTCGTGCGGGACCTCGCCGACCTCGATCCGTGTTCGGGTGCCGGACCCGCTCGGGCGAGCGCTCTGGACCACCGCTCGCACGCCGGCCAGGCGGGCGGCTTCGATGATGAGGGCCTGATCGGTGGCGCCGTTGCTGCCGAAACCCAGGAACACCGGGGGCGGGCCGGCGTCGAGGAACTCCAGCAGGTCGGCCGGCGGCTGCCAGCCGGCGGGCATTGCGGGCCACCAATAGCCGGTGATGCTCAGCCGGGCCGGCCAGTCGTGCGGGCGCGGGACCACCACCTCGCTGAAACCGTGGAAGACGTGCGGCTTGCGCCGGGAGCGGCCGATGCGGCGGCGGGCCTTGTCATGGGGCGCCGGGGCGCCGGGGCGGCGGCCAGGGCCAGCCCGGCCAGGCGGTTTCCCCGGGGGCCGAGGCTTCGGGGCAGGCCGAGGAGCATCGGCGGGTAGGCCGCGCTCGGATGCATCGGCTGCAGGAAGGCGCCCGCGCTCGGCACGCCCAGGCGGTCGGCGATGTCGTGGCCGAACGGCGCCACCGCGTTGACCAGGATCGCGTCGACGCCCTCGGCGGCGGCGGTGAGGGCGCCCTCGGCGGCGAGGTCCATGTAGGCGGTGAGCTGCCGGAATGAGGACCCGCTCCCTTCGCCGGCGAGCAGCGGCGCGAGGTCGCCGGGCAGCTCACGCCAGGTGCAACCCGAGGCTTCGACCACGTTCCGGTACGGAGGGTTCGCCGCGATCGCCACCTCATGCCCGGCCTCGCGCAGCCGCGCGCCCAGCCCCGCCGCCGGCGCCACGTCGCCCCGCGTCCCCGGCGTGATCAGCAGAACCCGCATCGCGACACCCTCCTCCTCCGAGTTTGCGAACATCGTTCTCGAACTAGGCTAGCACCCATGACCGACGGCCCGATCTGGAAACGTCCGGAGACCTCCGCCATCGGCCGCCCGGCCGAACGCAGCCGCGCCCAGATCACCGCCGCCGCGATCACCCTCGCCGACGCCGAAGGCCTGGACGCGGTCACCATGCGCCGCGTCGCGTCCGCGATGGGCACCGGGCCCGCGTCGCTCTACCGCTACGTGAAGACCCGCGACGAACTCCTCGACCTCATGATCGACGCGGTGGCCGCCGAGTACAGACTGACGCCACCCACGCCGAATCCCCGCGCGGACGGGCCACCCGAAGAGGGGTCGCGGGCAGGGGAATCGCCTGAGGCGGAGGCGGCTCTCGGGGGGTCGGCCGAGGGGGATTGGCTCGGTGGTGTGGTCGAGGTCGCTCGTCAGACCCGGGACCTGATGGGGCGGCATCCCTGGCTGACCGTCGCGATGCCGTTGCGGCCGACGGTGGGACCGCATTCGCTCGCGCTGGTCGAGCACGTGCTGGCGACGCTGGCCGGGCATCCCGCCTCGGGGGCGACCAAACTTCAGGCCTACGCCATCCTCAACGGGGTGATCGGGCTGATCGCCCGCGCCGAACACGCCGGCCTCGGCGACCGGCAGGCCGAGCTGACCGGCTACCTGCGGCAGATCACGCGGGAGGGCGGGCACCCCCATCTGGCCGCCGCGCTGGCCGACGGCCGCGGCCCGGACGGCTTCGACGACGTCGTCACCCGCATCATGACCGGTCTGCTGGGCCCGGCCGCGTGACAGGGTCCGGCGTTCGGGCGGTCGGGGCAGGACGTGCCGTACTCGGCGGGGCAGGCATCGGCGACGATCGGATCACGTGCGGAGAATTCGCACAGTCCGATGGTGGGCTGCGCCGACAGGCCCTTACCAGTAGGTTGCCGGGCATGACGGGGCAGAGTCCATATGAGACGGTAATGGGATTCATCATCGGGCCGTGGCTGGCTCAGGCCGTACGCGCGGCCGTCGATCTTTCGCTGGCCGAACACCTCGCCGACGGGCCGAAGACGGCCGAGGAGATCGCCGAGGCGGAGGGTGCGGATCCGGCGGCGACGGCACGCTTTCTGCGTGCCTGCGCTTCGATGGGGCTGGTCGCGTACGCCGAGAAGGGTTTTGCCGGAACCGAAACGCTGGCCGTGCTGCACCGTGACGCGCCCCTGTCGCTGCGGGGGCTCGCGGCGTCCCAGTCGAGCCCGTGGGCCTGGCGCACGTGGGCGCGCATCCCCGAGGCGGTGCGCAGCGGCGAGGTGCAGACCACGCAGGCGCTGGGCATGCCGTTCTTCGACTACCTGGCCGCGAACCCGGAGGAGGGCGCGATCTTCGGCGCGGCGATGGCCAGCATGTCGGCGCCGGTCATCCAGGACGCCGTCGAGGTGATCGACGTGGCCGGCGCGACCACCGTGGTCGACGTGGGCGGCGCGCACGGAACCTTCGCGCTGGCCATGCTGGCGAAGCACCCGGGGCTCGACGGCATCGTGCTCGACCTGGGCCACGCCATCCCGGGCGCGCGGGCGGCCGCCGTGGCGCAGGGCCTCGACGACCGGTTCACCGGGGTGCCCGGCGACTTCTTCCAGGCGGTGCCGGCCGGCGACCTCATGCTGCTGAAGTTCATCCTGCACGACTGGCCCGACGACGAGTGCGTCCGCATCCTCACCAACTGCCGTGAGGCGCTGCGCCCGGGCGGGCGGGTGGTGATCACCGAGATCGCGATCGACGACCACGCGCCGGGCATCGCCGCCCTGATGGACCTGGCCATGCTCGCGTCGGCGGGCAGCCGGGAACGGACGGTGGCCGAGTTCGACGAGCTGCTGACGGCGGCCGGCCTGCGGCGGATCCGGGCCACACCGGTCCAGCCGCCGTATGTGGTGATCGAGGCGATCGCGGCCTGACGGATGCGCGTCGAGAAGACCGCCGACGGTGTCGCGGTGATGCGGGCGATCGAGCAGCACGCCCGGACGCCGCTGTTCGACGACCCGCTGTCCGGCCGGATGCTGTCCGGCTGGCCGGCGGTGATGGCCGCGCACGCGCCGCTGCGGCGGCTCTTCCTGGGGGTGATGGAGCGGATCGGGCCGGGGCTGTACGGCGCGGTGGTCTGCCGTACGCGAGCCATCGACGACCTTTGCCGGGCCGCCCTCGCCGGGGGCATCGACCAGGTGGTGATCGTCGGGGCGGGCTTCGACACCCGGCCGTACCGGATGCCCGAGCTGGCCGCCGCCCGGGTCTGGGAGTTCGACCTGCCGACCGTCCAGTCGGCCAAGCGGGCGGCGCTGCCCGCGCCCGCCGGCCACGTCACGTACACCCCGGTCGACCTGGTCTCCCCGGCGGCGGCCGAGGTGCTGGCCGGCGCCGGCCTCGGCGACGCGCCCACGCTGCTGCTCTGTGAGGCCGTGACGATGTACCTGCCGGGCGAGGCGGTGGAGCGGTTCCTCGCGTACGCCGGGAGCCTGCCGCCGGGCAGCCGCCTGATCCTCACCTACCTGCCCCGCGACGCGGCCGACGCGAACGCCGACGGCTGGTGGTCCCGCCGCCTCCGCTGGCGCAGCGCCTTCCGCCCGGACGAGATCGCCGCCCGGCTCGCCGCCCACGGCCTGACCGTGCGGGACGACTTCGGGGCCGACGAGCACCGGAGCCGCCTGCTCGCCCCGATCGGCCGTGACCTGGCCGTCTTCCCGGGCGAGCGGATCGTGGTCGCGGAGAGGTTTATCTAACGGTCGGTTGTTCCGGATGAAACCGCGGGGAAACCCCGCCTTCCTCTACTGAATCTCGTTGGCAAGCCGCCGAATGGGGCTGACGAGGTGATCGCATGCACTACGGCGTCGCGGTGATCGGTGGGGGACAGGCCGGGCTCTCGATGAGCTGGCACCTGCGCCGGGCCGGCCTGGACCACGTGGTGTTCGAGCGGGACCGGGTCGGGCACGAGTGGCGGGACCGGCGGTGGGACTCGTTCTGTCTGGTCACCCCCAACTGGCAGTGTGATCTGCCCGGGTTCCCCTATCAGGGCGACGATCCGGACGGGTTCATGCTCGGCGCCGAGGTCGTCGACCTCCTCGAGAAGTACGCCGCCGCGTTCGATCCGCCGGTCGTCGAAGGCGTGGAGGTGCGGCGCCTACGGCGTACCCGGGAAGGCGTTTTTGATCTGGTCACCTCGGACGGGTCGTGCACGGCCGATCAGGTGGTCGTCGCGACCGGGCCCTACCACCGGGCGGCCGTGCCCCGCCTCGCCGAGCGGCTGCCGAGTCGCATCGCGCAGGTGCACTCGTCGCAGTACCGCAATCCGGAGCAGCTGCCCGAGGGTGAGGTGCTGGTCGTCGGGACGGGACAGTCGGGCTGCCAGATCGCCGAGGACCTGCATCTGGCCGGGCGGCGCGTGCACCTCGCGGTGGGGAGCGCGCCACGGGCGGCCCGGCGCTACCGCGGGCGGGACACGCTGGCCTGGCTGGCCGAGATGGGGCACTACACGCGGGGGATCGACCAGTTCGGCGACGCGGACGAGGTGCGGCTGCGGGCCAACCACTACATGACCGGGCGCGACGGCGGGCGGGACATCGATCTGCGGGCGTTCGCGCGGGACGGGATGCGGCTGTACGGGCGGCTGCTCGGCGTGGACGACGGCACGGCCACCTTCGGCGACGACCTCGCCCGGCATCTGGATCACGCCGATGCGGTGGCCGACGGCATCAAGGACGCCATCGACGCCTGGATCGCCGCCTCGCACATCGAGGCGCCGCACGAGGGCCGCTACGTGCCGGTGTGGCAGCCGGGCCGGTCGCCGCGGGCGCTCGAGCTCGGGGACGTCGCGGCGGTGGTGTGGGCGACCGGGTTCCACCGGGATCACCGCTGGATCGAGGTGCCGGTCTTCGACGGGCGCGGCTACCCGACCCACGACCGCGGCGTGACCAGCGAACCGGGGCTGTACTTCCTCGGGCTGCCGTGGCAGTGGACGTGGGGGTCGGGACGGTTCGCGGGCGTGGCCCGGGACGCCGAGCACCTGACCGGCCGGATCGTCGAGACCCGCCGGCGCCGGGTCGTCGAGGACGTCTCGTGGCTGGCCGGGACGCCGACCGAGACCTACCCCAGCCTCGACTGGTGGAAAGCGGCATGAACGACGGCCATCGGCACCTCGGCGTGCTCCCGGCGTACCCCTTCTATGGCGGCCCGCCGGTGAACCCGGACGTGACCGCCCGCGCGACCATCGACGAGCTGCTGAAAGACCTTGACCGCGAGGGTACGGAACGGGCGCTGGTGTTGCCCAACTACGGCGTGCCCGACCCGGCGGTGGCGTTCGGGTTCAACGAGCTCGTGGTCGAGGCGGCGCAGCGGGACGATCGGATCCGATGTGGACTATGGGTTTCAGCCTTGGATCTCGAGAGGACCGCCGCGGCTTTGAAACTCGCCGGAGAGAAGGGTGTGCGGGCGCTCAAACTCAGCTTCCTGCTCGGTGGCAGCGTGGACGACCCCGCACTGGACGGGATCTTCGCGGCTGCTCGCCGGCACGACCTGACGATTCACATCCACACCTCGCCCGGCGCGGGCTCCGACATCGACCGGGTCGGTGAGCTGGTCGAGCGGTACGGCGACCACACCCGGATCCACCTCGTGCACTTCGGCGGGGGCATGAGCGGCCACATCAAGCTGATCGGCGGGCGCTTCTTCGACTGGATCGCGGCCGGCAAACAGGTCTACACCGACCTGTCCTGGGCCATCGGCTTCGCCCCGCGCTGGCTCGCCGCCGAGATCGACCGGCGGGGCCTCGGCCACGACCGGGTGCTCTTCGCCAGCGACGAGCCGTGGGGCTCCCATGCGGGCGAATCCGCCCTGCTCAGAGACGCGGTGGCCGGCTCGGAACTCGAGAACGCAGTCTTCACGGCCAACTTCGAACGGCTCTACGGAGGAGAAAAATGACCGACCTGACCGACCTCGAGCAGAAGTCCCTCAACGAGATCCCGCACCCGGCGCTGTCCGAAGGATCGAGCATCTACGGCGGCACCAAGGTGTTCCCCGACTACAAGGCCGAAGAGGGCCAGAGCTACTTCACGCTGGTGCACGGCATCGCGCACGAGTCCTCGGTGAGCTTCGTCGCCGTGCTCCAGGCCACCCGGGCGCTGCGCAAGGGCTTCGAGTCGGCCATCTACTTCTACGGACCGGGCTCGCTCAACGCCCTGGCCACACGCGGGTTCCCGACCACGGGCACGTCCGCGTTCCCGGGCGAGCACAACATCAACAACTCGCTGAAGACGTTCATCGCCGAGGGCGGAAAGGTCTACTGCTGCCGGTTCGGGCTGTCCCTGCACGGCGCCCGCGAGGAGGACCTGATCGAGGGCGTCATCCCCACCCACCCGCTGGACGTGCAGGACGCGCTCATCCACTACGCGCGCAAGGGCGCGATCATCAACTCGACCTACATGTTCTGATGACCCTCGACACCCCTTTGAATGTGCGGGCCGACCTGGCGGTGCGCGGTGTACGGGTGCCGACACCCGTGCGCCGCCCGGCCGGGGCGGGACCGTCCGACGACGGGCATCTGGTCATCGACGGGCGCAACGCCACCCTGCCGATCAACCCGGCCAGCCCCTACTCGATCGACCGGGGCAAGATCTGGCTGGGCGAGATCGACACCGGGCTCACCCTGGACGTCGTCCGGCGGCCCCGGTTCTACGACCTGACCACGGCCGACGGGGTGCGCTACGAGCAGATCGCCCGGTTGCACGGCAAGGATGTCCTGGCCACCACGGTGGTGCAGACCTGCATCCGGTACGCCGAGGAGCAGCGCTGCCGGTTCTGCACGATCGAGGAGTCGCTGCGGTCGGGCAGCACGATCGCCGCCAAGACGCCGGCGCAGCTGGCCGAGGTGGCCCGGGCCGCCGTGGACCTCGACGGCATCACGCAGATGGTGATGACCACCGGCACGACGGCCGGGCCGGATCGTGGCGCCCGCAACCTGGTGCGGTGTGTGCGGGCGGTGCTCGACGCCGTGCCGGGGCTGCCGATCCAGGTGCAGACCGAGCCGCCCGCGGATCTGTCGGTCATCTCGGACCTGTCGGCGGCCGGGGCGGTGTCGATCGGGATCCATGTCGAGTCGCTCGACGACGCGGTCCGGCGGAAGTGGATGCCGGGCAAGGGGTCGGTGCCGGTGGCGGAGTACTGGGCGGCCTGGGATTACGCGGTGTCGGTGTTCGGGCGTAACCAGGTGTCGACGTACCTGCTTGTCGGGCTGGGCGAAGATACCGACCAGTTGGTAACTTGGGCGGCCCGCCTGATCGCTCACGGGGTCTACCCGTTCGTGGTGCCGTATCGGCCGGTGGCCGGCGCGATGATCAAGGCGCCGGCGCCCGCGCCGTCGGTCGTCCGTGACATTTCCGACAAAGTGGCGCGGCTGCTTCGCGACGCCGGGATGCTGGGCGCCGACCAGAAGGCGGGGTGCGCGGCCTGCGGGGCGTGCGGGGTGCTGCAGGCGGCCGGCGGATGACCGATCTTGTGCCCGCCCTGCTCGGGCCCGCGTTCACGATCCTGCCGACGACGGATCGGGCGGAGTATCACGCGCTGCGGCGGCGGGTCTTCGTCGACGAGCAGGGGCTGTTCGACGGTCACGACCTGGACGACCGGGACGACGACCCGCGCACGGTGGTGCTGGTCGCGCGGTCGGCTCGCGGGGAGTTCCTCGGTGGCGTGCGCGTTGGGCCCGCTGTGGACGGGCCGGACATCGGCTGGTGGCAGGGCGGCCGGCTGGTCGTCGAGCCCGGCGCGCGAGGCGGCTCTTCAACCGGCGGCGCGGGTGGCCTCGGTTCTTTGAGTGGCGGCGCGGGTGGCCTCGGCTTCTTGAGCGGTGGCGCCGTGGGCGGCGTGGGCGCGGCGGGTGGCGTGGGCGCGGCGGGTGGCGTGGGCGCGGCGGGCGGCGGCTCGGGCGGTGTTGGCTCGGCTCTGGTGCGGGCGGCCTGCGCGTACGCGGAGAGCGCCGGCGCGTTGCGCTTCGACGCGACGGTGCAGAGAGAGAAAGAACGTTCGTTCTCTCGGCTGGGGTGGCAGGGGGTCCGGGAGATCACGGTCGCCGGGCGGCCGCACGTGCTGATGCGCTGGCCCATCGGGCGGATCGCGGCGCTCACCACGGCCACCAAGCAGGCGCTGGGACCGCTTCTACAAGGCATGACACCGCTCGGGTACGCCGGGGACGACGGCGCCCCGGTGCCGGGATCGGATCTGATCGCCGCCTGCGACGCGATCGTCCCGTCCATGGTGGAGCGTGATCCGGAGTGGGCCGGATGGTGCTCGGTACTGGTGAATGTGAACGATCTGGCGGCCATGGGCGCGTCCCCGGTGGGGCTGCTGAACGCCGTCGGCGCTCGCGACGCCGCACATGCCGCCCGGATCCTCGGGGGACTGCGCCGCGCCGCCGAGGCCTGGGGCATTCCGGTGCTGGGCGGGCACACCCAGCTCGGGGTTCCGGCCGCCCTCTCGGCGACCGCTCTTGGGCGCGCCGCGCATCCCGTCCCGGGCGGCGGCGGGCGGCCGGGGATGCGCGTCCAGCTCACCGCCGACCTGAGTGGGCGCTGGCGCCCCGGCTATCACGGCCGGCAGTGGGACTCGACCAGCCACCGGACCAGCGCCGAGCTGCGGGCGCTGCACGGCATCGTCGCCGAGCGACGGCCCGCCGCGGCCAAGGACGTCTCGATGGCCGGCATCGTCGGCACGCTCGGAATGCTGGCCGAGGCGAGCGGATGCGGTGCGGTCCTGGATGTCGCCTCGGTGCCATGCCCGGACGGCGCGACCGTGGGCGACTGGCTCACCTGCTTCCCCGGCTTCGCCATGATCACGGCAAGCGGTGGTGCCTATACGCGCTCAGAGCAGGGTGGTGGTGCCTATACGCGCTCAGAGCAGGGTGGTGGTGCCTATACGCGCTCAGAGCAGGGTGGTGGTGCCTATACGCGCTCAGAGCAAAGGGGGCTGGCGACCACTGCTGGCTGCGGCGAGCTCACGTCACGGCAAGGGGTTCGGCTGCGCTGGCCGGACGGGGAACTGACCGTCGCCCTGGAGGGCGGCGTGACCGGAATGGGGCCGGCATGACCGTCATCAGGATGGCCGCGGTTGCCGACGAGTTCGATCGGGACCTGGACGGGGACTTCGCCCGGATCGAGAAGATTGTGGAGGCGGCGCGGGCTGAGGGCGTACAGCTGCTTGCGCTGCCTGAAGCCTGTCTCGGCGGGTATCTGGCCGACCTCGACGGGGATGCGGAACAGCCGCCGGCGTTGCGCGTGGACGGGCCCGAGATCGCCCGGCTGGCCGCCGTCGCGGAGGACATGGTGGTGTGCGCGGGGTATTGCGAGGCCGACGGCGACCGGCGCTACAACAGTGTGGTGTGTGTCGGCGGCGGTGCGGTGCTCGGCAATCATCGGAAGGTGCATCAGCCGCTGCGGGAGGACGCCAGCTACGACTCGGGTGACTCGTTCGCCGCGTTCGACACGCCGGTCGGGCGGGTCGGGCTGCTGATCTGCTACGACAAGGCGTTCCCGGAGTCGGCGCGGGCGCTGGCGCTGGACGGGGCCGAGATCATCGTGTGCGTGTCGGCGTGGCCGGGCAGCCGTACCGAAGCGGCGGAAGATCTCGCCGAGGATCGCTGGACGCGGCGCTTCGATCTCTTCGACCGGGCCCGTGCGCTGGAGAACCAGGTCGTCTGGGTGTCGGCCAATCAGGCGGGCACGTTCGGCTCGCTGCGCTTCGTGTGCTCGGCGAAGATCGTCGATCCGGGCGGCGACGTGCTGGCCACCACCGGGGTCGCGGCGGGCATGGCGGTCGCCGAGGTGGACGTGACGGCGGCGCTGACCGCGGCCCGGCGCTCGATGGGTCACCTGCGCGACCGCCGGCCGGAGGCGTACTGACCGATGGTCCGGATCGCCGCGGCGGCCGCGCACTTCGGCCGCGACCTCGACCACTGCCTGGGCCGCATCGGCAAGCTGATCGGCGACGCCCGGGAGGCCGGCGCCGCGCTGCTGGTGCTGCCGGACGCGGCGATCGGCGGCTACCTGGCCGACCTGCGGCACCCGGACCCGTCGGCGTTGCCGCCGGCGCTGAAGCCCGACGACCCGATCCTGACCCAGGTCGCCGCGCTGGCCCGCGACATGGTGGTGTGCGTCGGCTACTGCGAGGCCGACGACGACCGGCGCTACAACGCGGCCGTCTGCCTGACCGGCGACGGGGTGCTCGGCCGGCACCGCAAGGTGCACCTCCCGGCGGCCGAGGTCACCGCGTACGCGCCGGGCGACACCTTCGCGGCCTTCGACACCCCGGCCGGCCGGATCGGCATGCTCATCGACTACGACAAGACGTTCCCCGAGTCGGCCCGCACCCTGGCCCTGGACGGCGCGCAGATCGTCGCCTGCCTGTCCGCCTGGCCGGCCAGCATCACCAACGCGGCGCCCAAGCTCTCCCAGGACCGCCAGTCCCGGCTGTTCGACCTCTACGACTGCGCTCGCGCCGCGGAGAACCAGATCGTGGTGGCCTCCTCCAACCAGACCGGCGCGGTCGGCGGCATGCGCTTCCTCGGACAGGCCAAGGTGGTCGGGCCGGGCGGCAACATCCTCGCCCGCACCTGGGCCAAGGCCGGCCTCGCGGTGGCCTCGCTGGACGTCGCCGAGGAGATCGCGTCCGCCCGGCGGGTGCTGTCCCACCTCACGGAGCTGCGGCGGGACGCCTACCGGTGAGGATCGCGCTGCTCACCTATTCGACCCGGCCGCGGGGCGGGGTGGTGCACACGCTGGCGCTGGCCGAGGCGCTGGCCGCGCTCGGCCAGGACGTCACGGTCTGGACGCTGGCCCGCGGTGGTGGGTTCTTCCGCCCGGTCGATCCCCGGGTACGCCTGTGCGCGGTGCCGTTCGAGGACGTGCCCGGGGAAAGCGTGGGAGAGCGGATCCTGCGGTCGATCGAGGTGCTGCGGGAAGCATTCGATCCTTCCGCGTACGACATCGTGCACGCGCAGGACTGCATCAGCGCCAACGCGGCCGGCCGGTGCGTCCGGACCATCCACCACCTGGACACCTTCACGACCCCCGAACTGGCCGCGTGCCACGAGCGGGCGATCGTCTCGCCGTACGCGCATCTCTGCGTCTCGTCGGCCGTGGCGGCCGAGGTCCGGTCGGGCTGGGGCATCTCGCCGACCGTCATCCCGAACGGGGTGGACGCCGCGCGCTTCGCCGCGGCGACTCCCTTGCCGGGGTTCTACGTTCTCGCGGTCGGAGGTATTGAGCCCCGCAAAGGCTCATGGGATCTGGTGCGCGCGTTTGCCCGGCTGTCGGATATCTCGGACCTGCGCCTGGTCTTCGCGGGTGGGGAGACCTTGTTCGACTATCGCGACTACCGCGTGGCGTTCGATCAGCTCGCGGCCGACCTGGACGTTACGCCGGAGGTGCTCGGGCCGGTCGCCCACGACGAGCTTCCCGGGCTGGTGGGGGGCGCGGCCGCGTTCGCGTTCCCGTCCACCAAGGAGGGCTTCGGGCTGGCCGCGATGGAGGCGCTCGCCGGCGGGGTGCCGGTGGTGGCGCGCGACCTGCCCGTGCTGCGGGAGGTGTTCGGGCCGGCGGTGCTCTACGGCACCGGGCCGGATTCGCTGGCCGACTCGCTGCGTACCGCGATCGTGAAGCCCGACCCGGCCCGCGCCGCCGCCGGACGCGCCCTCGCCTTCGCGCACACCTGGACCGACGCCGCCCGCCGCCACCTCGACTTCTACCGCTCCCTCTGACGGGGAGCGGCCGGCGCCGTCAACGGGGGATGACGGGGCCGGCCACGCTGGTAAAGACGCGGGCCGGGCCCCTTCTCGTTGCATGGCTGAGACCGCCGGGACGAGCGACCGGGGCGAGGGCGTGTCACTCTTGGCTGGTAGGACGACCCGGAGCAGGCGGAGGACCACTATGAGTGACGGGGCGCGCGGACGGCGGGATGCCTTCGAGTACGCGGGCGCGACGGTGGAGATGGTCGATGCCGTCACCGCGCTGGCGGCGGCCCGGGTCAACCGGGTCGAGCTGCTGCGGAACGCCAGCTGGCCCGAGCCGGTCAAGAGGGTTGAGCTGGCCGTCTTCAGCGAAGGCGAGGTGCAGGTCTTCGGCGCCGAGATCTCCACCGCGGCCGATCGGTTCACCACCGAGAAGGTGCGGAAGCTGGTGCTGGGGGCCGACCCGATCGGGGTGCTGCTGTCCAAGCGGATCGCCGAAGGGGACGTGCTGACCGCCCGGCTCGTGGACGGGGTGGGCAGCGCGGCGGTGGCCGCGTACAAGAAGCTCGGTCTTGATCGCATGCCGCAACCGGCCACCCAGCGTGAGCCGGGAACGCTGGCCGACGCCGCGGTGGGGTTGCAGGCGGCCGTGACCTACGACGAGACCGGGACGCTGGTGCGGCTGCGGGCCGAGGTGCCGCGTGACGATGTGTCGCCGGCCCACCTGCAGGCCTTCGCGGGGCTGACGCTGCAGGCGGTGATCGAGATCGCCGGACCGGACAGCCTGCGCGGGCGGCGGTACGTGCTCAGCCGGGAGAACCTGCCGGCCCAGCCCACCACCACCCAGGAGGTCACGCTCGACCAGGTCGGCGGGCTGGCGCACATCGTCGCCGAGCTGCGGCAGATCGCGGTGTCCTTCCGGCATCCGGAGGCGATGGCCCGGTGGGGGGCGCGCCGACCGCAGGGGCTGCTGATGTACGGGCCGCCCGGCACCGGCAAGACCATGTTGTCGCGGGCGCTGGCCAACGAGATCGGCGCCGACTTCCGCGAGGTCCGCACCCCGGAGATCCTGGACAAGTGGCTGGGCGGCTCGGAGCGCAACATCAAGCAGATCTTCCGGGACGCGCGGCGCTACCGCGTGCCGACGCTGATCCTGTTCGACGAGTTCGACTCGATCATCAGCTACGTCGGGTCGGGTGGCGACGCGGCCGGTCAGGCCATCAACGCGGTGGCCGGCATCTTCAAGCAGGAGATGAACGATCTGATCGAGGCCAACCCGAACGTGATCGTGGTCGCGACCACGAACTTCCCGCAGCGGGTCGACGAGTCGCTGATCCGGTCGGGCCGGTTCGACGTGAAGCTGTCCGTGCCGAAGCCGGACGAGGCGGGCCGGGCCGAGATCTTCCGCAAGATGATCCGCGGCCTGATCTCGGCGCATGAGGCGCCCGGGTTCACCATGTTCGCCGACGAACTCGACCTGGCCGAGCTGGGCCGGGCCAGCCTGGGCATGACCGGGGCCGACATCAAGGAGGTGCTGCGCCGGGTGCAGCTGTCCAAGGCGATGCAGGACGCGCGGACCGGTGGCGAGGTCGGCCCGATCACCCAGGAGGAGCTGGCCGCCTCGATCACGGAGCTGCGGGGGCCATCGGCGCCGAGCGTGTGAACGACCGCCACGGCAACAGGAAGATGCTGGTCAGGAGCACGCCGGCCATCAGGGCGAGCGCGATCCGGGTGGAGAACAGGGTGGCCAGCACGCCGCCGAGCATGATCCCGATCGGCTGGGCCACCCGCTGGCTGATCGACCAGGCCGACAGCACCCGGGACATGTAACCGTCCTCGGTGGCCCGCATCCGGAACGTCGCGAACGTCGGGTTGAACGCGCCGGCGCAGAAGATCAGCAGGAACTGCGACACGGTGATCACGAGCAGCCCGGTGGGGCCGGCCGGGGCCACGGCCAGCAGGATCATGAACAGGGTGCGGCCGACGCCGAAGCCGAGCAGCTTCGGGCGCTCCTCGGTGATCCGCCGGGCCACGAACGCGCCGAGGATCCCGCCCAGGCAGGGCACGCCTAGGGCGATGCCGTACTCCCACGGCGTCATGTGCAGCTCGCGCAGCATCAGCACGGCCAGCAGCGGCGCGGTCGCCATCACGCTGCCACCGAAGACCATCGAGTTGAGCCACAGTGCTCGCAGCGCCCGGTGGCCCAGGATGTAGCGCCAGCCGGCGGTCAGCTCGTGCAGCCTCGGGGTGGGGTGCCGCGGCGGGGGCGGCGGCTCGGGGGCGCGCAGGCGGCGGATGCCCAGCGCCGACAGCAGGAACGACACCGCGTCGGCGGCCATCGACGCGGTGGCGCCGAGGGCCGACACCAGCACGCCGCCGAGCGGGGGACCGGCGCTGTAGACGGTCCAGAGGGTCATCTCCAGCCGCGCGTTCGCCTGGCCGCGCAGGCCGGGCGGGACCAGCGCCTTGAGGTGGGCGCCGCTCGCGCTCGCGAACACGATCACCCCGACCGCCTGCACCATCGCCACGACACACAGCTGGGCGTACGTGAGTAGGCCGAACGCCGCCGCGACGGGCACGCTGAGCAGCACCACGAACCGGGTCAGATCGACGCCGATCATGATCGGCCGTTTGCGCCGGAACTCGATCCACGGCCCGAGCGGCAGGGCCAGCACCGCGCCGGCGACGCCGGACAGCGCCGACAGCAGGGACACCTGGAACACCGGCGCGGCGAGGGCGATCGTGGCGACCAGCGGCAGCGCGCCGATCGCGACGCCGCTGCCCAGTTCACTGATCGAGTACGCCGCCCACAACCGTCGGAAGTCCGGACCCAGCGCCACCGGGGCAACCTATCGCCTCGGAGATGGCGGCGGGCGACCGCGATGAGCAACTGGTCGCCGTCGGACATATCGGCCGGGACGGGACCTAGTTGAGCGCTGAACCACTCCGCGTGACGATCGCGGTGGTGTTGACTCCCGGGGGCAGCGTGCCGAACGTGCCGCCCCGGTCCCCGCCGAGCCGGGTGGCGCAGAAGGCGTCGGCCACCCGCTCCGGCGCGTGCCGGACCAGCAGCGAGCCCTGGAGCACCAGGGCCAGCCGTTCGGCGACCTGCCGGGCCTGGCTCTCCGGTGGGTTGGCCAGCAGGTCCTTCAGCCCGGCCACGGCGTCGTCCAGCCGCCGGTCGGCGCCGGCCGCCGTGGTCACCTCGGCCAGGAACGCCTCCACCGCCTCCGGCTCCTTGCGCAGCGTACGGAGCACGTCGAGGGCCTGCACGTTGCCCGAGCCCTCCCAGATCGAGTTGAGCGGCGCGTCCCGGTAGAGGCGCGGAAGGCCGGACTCCTCCACGTACCCGTTGCCGCCGAGACACTCCAGCGCCTCACCGACCACCGCGGGTTGTCGCTTGCACACCCAGAACTTGCCCACCGCCACCGCGAGCCGCCGGAACGCGTCCTCGCCCCGGTCCACCGCCCCGGCCAGCCGCATCATCAGGGTCGTGGCCGCCTCGGTCTCCAGCGCCAGGTCGGCCAGCACCGCGGTCATCAGCGGCTGCTCGATCAGCGGGCGGCCGAACGCCGACCGGTGCCGCGCGTGGTGGATCGCCTGGGTCAGCGCGGCCCGCATGCCGGCCGCCGAGCCGATCACACAGTCGAGCCGGGTGGTGGCGACCATCTCGATGATCGTGCGGACGCCCCGGCCCTCGGGCCCGACCAGCCAGCCGACCGTGTTCTCGAACTCCGGCTCGCTGCTGGCGTTGCTGCGGTTGCCCAGCTTGTCCTTGAGGCGCTGGATGCGGAAGTCGTTGCGGGCGCCGTCCGGCAGCACCCGGGGCACCAGGAAGCAGGAGAGGCCGGCCGGCGCCTGGGCCAGCACCAGGAACACGTCGGACATCGGCGCGCTGGTGAACCACTTGTGGCCCCGCAACCGCCAGGAGCCGTCGGCGGTCACCGCGGCGCGGGTGGTGTTCGCGCGGACGTCCGAGCCGCCCTGCTTCTCGGTCATGCCCATGCCGGCCAGCAGGCCGCGCTTGGTCTGCGGGGCGCGCAGGCCCGGGTCGTACTCGCGGGTGGTGAGCAGCCGGCCGTAGGCGGCGGCCAGGCTCGGCTCGTGCTGCAGGGCCGGGATCACCGCGTACGTCATCGAGATCGGGCAGGTGTGTCCGGCCTCGACCTGCGACCACGTGTAGAGGGCGGCGGCGCGGGCGGCGTGGGCGCCCTTGTTCCCCGAACCCCACGCGGCCCCGGCCAGCCCGGCCTCGACCGCGGTCCGCATCAGCTCGTGCCAGGCCGGGTGGAAGTCGACCTCGTCGACCCGGTTGCCGTAGCGGTCGTGGGTGCGCAGCTTCGGCGGGTACGCGTTCGCCTCCTCGGCCCAGCGCTGCGGCTCGGCCTCGCCGGCCCGGCGGCCCAGGGCGTGCAGGTCGTCCAGCGACCAGTCCGCGCCCTCCCGCCGTACCGAATCAAGCAGCGCGACGTCCTCCGCCACGTCGTAGTCGACCAGGGCCGGTGGCTGGTTGAACACGTCGTGAGTCACCGGGCCAGCGTAGGCACGGTGGGTGGTAATCGCTCGGGTAGGGTTTCGGCAAAGTGATCTGGGAGGAGACGTGGCCACGGTGACGCCCATCGAGGCGGGGGGCGGCGGCGCGGTCGCCGACCTGCTCGTCGAGATGGACGACGCGCGCAAACTCGCCGCCGACGTGGCCCGGCCCGACCTCGTCGAACGACTCGAACGCGCGGCCCAGCGGCTGCGCGCCGACGACGTGGCGGTGGCCGTCGTCGGCGAGTTCAAACAGGGCAAGAGCACGCTGGTCAACGCGTTGCTCCGCACCGACATCTGCCCGGTCGACTCGGACATCGTGACCGCGGTGCCGACCGTCCTGCGCTACGGCCGGACCCCGGCGGTGTCGCTCCAGCTGGCGGCGACCGACGGGCGGCTGGAGTCGGTGTCCGTACCCTTCGAGACCCTCCGCCGGCACATCACCGAGGGCACGCCGGTCGACGGCCCCGCGCCGCGCAGCGTCGAGGTCCGCCTCGACCGCCGGCTGCTCGGCGCCGGCCTCTCCATCATCGACACGCCGGGCGTGGGCGGCCTCGACTCGGCCCAGGGCAACATCACCCTCGCCGCGCTGCCGCTGGCCGGCGCCGCGCTGTTCGTCACCGACGCCGCGCAGGAGCTGACCGCGCCCGAGGTCGACTTCCTGCGCCGGGTGCTGGAACGCTGCCCGCGCGCGTTCTGCGTGGTCACCAAGACCGACCTCTACGCCGAGTGGCGGCGGATCGTCGAGATCAACCAGGGTCACCTGGCCCGCGCCGGACTCGACGTGCCGATCGTCGCGGTCTCCTCCTTCCTGCGGATGCGCGCGCAGGCCAAGGACAGCATCGAGCTCAACCGCGAGTCCGGCTTCCCGCTGCTGGTCGACCTGCTGCGCCGGGACGTGCTGGGCGCGGCCGAGGCCGACTCGCTGGCCGCCGGGCGCGCCGAGCTCGGGTTCGTGGTGGCCCAGCTCCGGGAGCGGGTCGCGGTCGAGGAGGCGGTCGCGGCCGAACCCGGTGCGGCGCCGGCCATCGCCGAGCGGTACGTCGAGAAGCGGCGCCGCGCGCAGGCCGTGCTGACCGGCGGCTCGTGGCAGACCGTGCTCGGCGACGGCATCCAGGACCTCACCGCCGACGTCGACCACGACCTGCGGGAACGTCTGCGGCTGATGGTCCGCAAGGGCGAGGAGCTGCTGGACGAGTCCGACCCACGGGACACCTGGCGCGACTTCCAGGCGTGGGCCGCGCGGGAGGCCACCGCGGCCGCCGTCGACAACCTGATGCTGCTGGTCGGCCGCACCGAACAGCTGGCGCGGGATGTCGCCGAGCGGTTCGGCATCGAATACGACAGCCTCGACGTCGACCTGCCCGCGCCCGACCAGGCCCTGCGCAAGGTCGGCGACCTCGACGTCAGCTTCCACAAGTCCGGGATGCAGCAGTTCCTCGGCGCGTTCACGGCGGCCCGCGTGACCTACGGTGGCTTCTACATGCTCGGGGCGGTCGGCGCGCTGTTCAACGTGGCCGTGGCCGCCCCGCTCGGGCTGCTGGCCGGCGTGACCCTGGGCCGGCGGCTGGTCCGGCAGGAGAAGGAGCGGCAGGTGCAACATCGGCGGGCGCAGGCCAAACAGGAGCTGCGGCGGTACGTCGACGACGTCACGTTCCACGTCGGGCGCGACTCGCGCGAGGCGGTGCGGCGGACCCAGCGGTTCCTGCGGGACGAGTTCGCGGCGCGGGCGATGGCGATCGAGCGGTCGGCGGCGGCGACGGCTGCGGCCGTACGCGAAACCGCTGCTCTTCCCGAGGACCAGCGGCAGGCCCGGGCCGCCACGCTGGCCGACCAACGCCGGCGGCTGGACGACCTGGCGCCGCGGCCCTCACATCGGGACCACCTGGCATGAGCCTGCTCGACGAGGTGCGCGGCCTGCTTGACCGGGCCTTCGCCGAGGCGACCGACCCGACGCTGAAGCGGCGGCTGTTCGACGCGCGGCGCCGGATCGACGAACCGCTGCGGGTGGCCATCGCCGGCAAGGTCAAGGCGGGCAAGTCGACCCTGCTCAACGCCCTGGTCGGCGAGGAGCTGGCGGCCACCGACGCGGGCGAGTGCACACGCATCGTCACCTGGTACGCCGACGGCCCGACGTACCAGGTCACCGCCTTTCTCAAGGACGGGCACGCCGAGCCGCGGCCGTTCAACCGGGTGCAGGGCGCGGTGCAGATCAACCTGGGCCGGCCGGCCGACGAGGTCACCCACCTCGAGGTCCGCGTGCCCAGCGCCCGCCTGCGCCGGCACACGCTGATCGACACCCCGGGCATCGCCTCGCTCTCCACCGACGTCTCGCTGCGCACGATGGCGTTCCTGGAGGCCGAGGGGGAGCGGGCCGCGCAGACCGACGCGGTGATCTACCTGCTGCGTCACATGCACGGCAGCGACGTGCGGTTCCTCGAGTCGTTCCACGGCGACGGGCTGGCCACCGGCACGCCGGTCAACGCGGTCGGGGTGCTGTCCCGGGCCGACGAGATCGGCGGCTGCCGGCTGGACGCGATGGAGGCGGCCGGCCGGGTCGCCGCCCGCTACGCCACCGACGAGCGGCTGCGCCGGCTG
Source organism: Actinoplanes sp. NPDC089786 (assembly GCF_040684855.1). Lineage (NCBI taxonomy): Bacteria > Bacillati > Actinomycetota > Actinomycetes > Micromonosporales > Micromonosporaceae > Actinoplanes > Actinoplanes sp. NPDC089786. The sequence goes on along the minus strand of NZ_JBFBGU010000017.1, from coordinate 42,997 downwards.
TGCCCGGTCGTCGTGCCGGTGGCCGGGCTGCTCGGGGCGGCCGGGGCGACGCTGCGCGAGGACGAGTTCCGGGTGCTGGCCGCGGTCGCGGCCGAGCCGATGTCCGATGTGGTGGAGCTGCTGCTGACCGCCGACCGCTTCGCGTCGTCGGCGCCGGGTCATCAGCGGGTGCTGGGCCGGCTCGGGCTCTTCGGCGTACGCCTCTCGGTCCGGCTGATCCGGGAGAACGTGGTCCGTGACGCGGCCGACCTGGCCCGCGCGCTGACCGAGCACAGCGGCATCGACAAGCTCCGCGAGGTGTTCACCGCCCAGTTCGTGGGACGCAGCGAAGTCCTCAAGGCCCGGTCCGCGCTGGCCGTGATCGATGAGTGTGTGCCCGCCGAGTCGTGGCTGGCGGCCGAGGCGGAACGGATCCGGGCCAGCGCGCACGAGTTCGTCGAGCTGCGTCTGCTGCACCTGTTGCGGTCCGGCCGGCTGGCCGGGACGGACGCCCAGCTGACCGAGCTCGACCTGCTGTTCGGCGGGGCCGGCGGCGCCGCGTCCGACCGGCTCGGGCTGCCCGCGGAGGCGCCCCCGTCCCGCGTCGCGGCGGCCGCGAAGATCGCGCTGGCGCGGTGGCAGGCGGTCGGGGAACACCCGTTCTCGGCCCGCGAGTTGCGGACGGCGGCACGCGCCGCGATGCGTACGTGCGAAGGAATCCTCGCGGCGGTCAGGTGAACTTCCGACCGTGATGGTTTGATCGACGGGTGCCCGCCCTCCCGATGTCCGTGGTCGCCACGGTCATCCGCCTCACCCGCCAGCGCAAGTTCGCCACCGCCTCGCACGGCCGCCGGGTCCTCGCCGAGCCGAAGGCCGCCTCGGCCCCGCCCCGGTCACTGACCAGGCGGTTCGACGTGTCCTCGACGCGCGACCACGGCTTCGACGTCTACCGGGTCGCGCCCCGCGGAGCGCCGCCCGGTCCGGCCGTGATCTACCTGCACGGCGGGGCGTACGTGGCCGAGATCGTCAGCCAGCACTGGTCCCTGATCGGGCACCTCGCCGCCGAGACCGGGCTGGCGGTACACGTGCCGATCTACGGCCTGGCGCCGGAGCACCACGGGCTGGAGGCGCTCGATCTCGTCACCAAGGTCATCGCCGACGTGGGTCGCTGCTATCTGGCCGGCGACTCGGCCGGCGGCGGCCTGGCCCTGATCGCCGCGCAGGCCGCGCCCGGCCGGGTGGCCGGCCTGACGCTGATGGCGCCGTGGCTCGACCTGACCATGAGTAACCCCGGCATCGACCAGGTCGAGCCGCACGACCCCTGGCTGCGCCGCGCCGGCCTGCACCCGATGGCGGCCGCCTGGGCCGGCGACGTGCCGCTCACCGACCCGCGGCTGAGCCCGATCCACGGCGACCTGGCCGGCCTGCCGCCGACCCAGATCCTGGTCGGCACCCGCGACATCACGCTGCCCGACTGCCGCCTGCTCCGCGACCGGATGCCGGCCTCGGTGCCGCTCAGCTACCACGAGGAGCCGGGCGCCATCCACGTCTATCCGTTGCTCCCGGTCTCCTCGGCCCGCGCCGGCCGTTCCGCGATCGTGTCCCACATCCGTTCGTCGTTCTCGTCCGGCGGCGACGCGCCCGGCCCCAGCCCGGCCTGATCCGGCTCAGCCGGTCGGGGTCAGCCCGGTCGAGGCGCGGAACGAGCCGTCCATCTCGAACGGCACCGACTCGTGCTCGTGCGTGACCAGCCAGCGCCCGCCGACGCGGCGCAGGCCCAGCGTCACCCGGAACCACAGGGTGAAGCCCTCGGCCGTCCCGCGCGGCACCGCGGTCAGGGAGTCGAGGCTGACAGGTCCTCCTGTTTTCTTCCCGGTTCTTTCCCGGGACGTCGAAGCGGGCCGGGCCGGTTTCGACATGCTGGGCCGAGCGAAGGAGAGAAATCATGAAGTACCTGATCCTGATCCAGTCGAACCCGCGGTCCCTGGCCGTCTGGGAGACGCTCACCGACCAGCAGCGGACCGACTTCGGCCTCGGTCACCTGCGGCTGACCGAGGAGATGCGCGAGGCCGGGGTGCTGGTGGTCAGCGAAGGGCTGGGCGACCCGGCCCTGGCCACCCAGGTCTCGGTGCGCGACGGGCGGACGATCACCTCCGACGGCCCGTACGCCGAGGTCAAGGAACATCTGGCCGGCTTCTACCTGATCGACGTGGCCGATCTCGGCGAGGCGGTGACCTGGGCCGCCAAGGCGCCGGACGCCGCGTACACCCGGGTCGAGGTTCGCCCGGTCCTCGACATGAGCACCTGGGACCTGTGACCGTCCTGCCCGACCTGCTGCGCGAGAACGCGCCGAAGGTCCTGGCGGCCGTGGTGCGCCGCTACGGCGACTTCGAGGCGTGCGAGGACGCGGTGCAGGAGGCCCTGATCGCGGCGGCCCGGCAGTGGCCGGAGACCGGTGTGCCCGAGCAGCCACGGAACTGGCTGATCACCGTGGCCGGCCGCTGGCGGGTCGTGCTGCTGCGTAACGAGACGGCCCGGCGGCGCCGCGAGGAGGCGGTAGCACCACCGGACCGCGGCGGTCCGGGCCCACCTGCTGGAGCAGGCCGGCGACCGGGGCGGCGCGCACGAGCAGTACCGGCGGGCGGCGCGGCTCACGCTCAGCCGGCCCGAGCAGCACTACCCCGAGTCGAGGGCGGCGAGGCTGCGATGACCGCGGCTCAGCTCGGGGCGTCGCCGCGGCGCATGCCGAGGGCCTCCAGGTGGCCGGCCCGATCGAGGGCGACCCGCAACGCCCAGCGGGTCGAGGCCCGGTCCACGCCGGTCAGGGCGGTGAGCGGTGTGCCCGGCGGCAGGACGGCCACGTGGTCGAGGATGTCCTCGGGGTCGGACGCGGCGATGCGGGAGCGGTAGTCGTGCCACGGGCCGCCGTCGTCGGTGGCCGCGACGTAGGTGACGTCGAGGACGAGGCCGCCGCGTGGCAGGAGCTTGGAGCCCTCCGACAGCTCGCACACCCGGAACGCGAACGACAGGCTCCGCACCGGGGTGGGCAGGACGTCCACGGTCAGGTCGTACCCGCTGCCCACCTCGACCGGCTGCGTGTCCAGCACCGCCTGCACCGCGCGGTAGGTCCACTCGACGACCGCGCCGGCGCCCGCGTGGGTCAGCTCGAAGAAGTAGGTGGCGCAGCCCCAGACCGCCTCCTTGACCGCGGACTCGCGCAGCATCGCCCCTGGTCCGAGCGTTTCCACAGTGGCGTCCATCGGCGGATGGTCCCAGCGAACGGCACGCCCGCGACGGACAGGGAATGCGACGTCAGGTGGTCACGGCGCACTTGGGGGCGATCGGCTTCCACTGGGCGCAGAACTGCTGGGCCGCCTCGGGGGACGGGAAGCCGTCCTGGAGCAGCACCCAGAAGCCGGTGCCCTGGTCGGCGAGGTCGTTGGACTGGAGGCTGTCGACCAGCTTGACCGGCATGCCGGCCGTCGCCAGCCGCTGGCGGGCCGCCTCGGCCGCGCCCTTGCCGCCGTCGTCGCCCTTGTGCGGAAAGACGTCGACCAGCGCGTACGGGCGGGCGATCGTCACCGCGGCCGGTGGGGTGGCGGCGGCCGGAGGCGGGGAGTCGCCGCGGCGGCTGCCGGGCAGCGGGATGCGGATGCCCGAGAAGGCCACCGCGGCCGTGGCGCCCAGGGCCAGCACGATGGCCACCGTGGCGGCGGCCCAGGTGGCCACCCGCGGCTTGCGGGTGCCCTTGCTGGTGGCGGTGAGCAGGGGTGGCCGGTCGGGGTCGTCGGCGTCGAGGACCTCGGCCACCACGAAGTACGGTCTCGGCGTACCCATGAAGGGCCGTGCCGGTTTGGCCGTGATCGTCACCGTCACCGACTGGCCGGGCTCGAGCCGGACCGCCGCGGGCGTCGCCGAGATGTGGCCGGCCGGCGGGTCGAGCTCGGCGTTGACGCGGACCGGTGCGGCGACCGCGCCCTCGTTGACCAGCGTCAGGTCGTAGGTGGTGCGGGCCTTGGGGCGCTCGGTCATCGTGCCGACCACCGGGATCGGGATCGCGACCGTGAGTAGGCCGGTCGCGAAGCCCGCCGGTTCGCCGGTGCCACTCTCGGTGGCCTGCACCGTGAACGGCACCATCGACGTGCTCGGCGGCTGGTCGGCGGGCGGCGCGAGGATCACCTCGACCGTTTCGGTCCGGCCGCCGGCCACCACGATGTCGGGCTGCTCGACGTACGCCCAGCCGGAGGCGCGCCCGCGCGCGACGCCGACGCGGACGGCGATCGGGGCGGCGTTCAGGTTGTGCAGTTCGACGGGGACACGCGTGGCGACGCCGGGAGCCAGGGCGACGGGCGTCGGCTGGAGGGTGAGCTCGAGGGTCACGGGAGGTGGATCACGTCATCGGGCGGGTCCACGGCCGGCGTCAGCGGCACGGGCGCCGGCTGGGCGAACGCCTCCGGGTCGCTGATCGGGACCTGGGCGGCGCCGCTGAAGTAGACGCCCTGGCCACCGGCGACCGGGACACGGCCGGTGAACGGCTGCGTGGCGGTCTGCACGCCGCCGGGCTGCTGCACGCCGCCGGGCTGGGCGCCGCCGGGCTGCGGGTGCAGCATCGGGTTGTCGGCCGCGTCCAGCGGGTTCGCGCCCATCCGGTACTCCAGGCCGTCGCTGAACCCGTCCGAGTCGCTGTCGCTGAGCCGCGCGTTCAGGCCCATCGCCTGCTCGAGGCGATCGTCGATGCCGTCCTGGTCGGTGTCGGTCTGCAGCGGCGCCAGGCTGCCGTCCATGTGACCGTCCTGGTCGGTGTCCGGCGACAGCGGGTTCAGGCCCTGGGCCAGCTCGAACGCGTCGTTGAGCTGGTCGCCGTCGGTGTCGGCCTTGCGCGCGTCGGTCTTGTGGACGATCAGTTCCTGGGCGTCGTTCAGGTTGTCGCCGTCGGTGTCGGCGCGCAGCGGGTCGAGCCCCAGCCGGCGCTCCATCGCGTCGCTCAGACCATCGCGATCGGTGTCGGCCCCACCCAGCTGCGGCGGCGCCGGCAGCGGGTCGGGAACCGGCAGGGTCTCCGGGAGTACGGACGCAGCCGCCGGAAGCACCCCGGCGTTGGGGATCGGCGTCCCGGTGCCGTCCGAGATGCCGGGCAGCACGGCGGCGAACTCGAACCGGTTGCCTGCGGTCGACTCGCGGACCCCGGCCCGGCGGTTGGCCGCCTCGACCACCTTGCCGTCGCCCAGGCTGATCGCCACGTGGGCGCCCGGCGTGCGGCCGTCGCCGGCCCGCGGCTCACGGTCGAACGAGAACAGCAACGCCCCGGGCGTGTCCTTGGCCTTGTCGACCGGAATCAGCAGACCTTTATTCTTCAGGTCGAGATATTGCGCCGTGGCGCCGTCCGGGATGGTGGTTCCGGCCTGATGCGCCGCCCACTGGGTGAATTCGGAACAGTCGAAAACGTCCGGATCGTCATCGTTCAGCTTCACCTCGGCGCCGAAGACATATCGGTCGCCTACTTGCGCTTTGGCAACTTTCAGGAACGTATCGAGAGCCGCGTTGTCGCCGCCGCCGGCCGCTCCGCCCCCGCCGCCGGCCGCCACCAGCGACTCCACCGGCGCGCCGGGACTGTCGGTGTTGGAGGCGGACACCGGGTGGCCGTACCCGGGCGTACCGGTCCAGACCCCCCGCCCGCCGCCGTCGCCGAACGAGATCGCCGCCGCCTGGGCCTCACCCTTGTGCCGCAGGTAGCGGGCGCTGTTGCCGCCGTGCGTGACCGTCCAGGGCGAGATGTCGTCACCTTTGCGCGAGACCAGGAACGCGGCCTTGGCGTTGGTCAGCGGGTCGAAGAGATCGCCCTTGCCGTTCAGATCGGGGTGGGCGCGGGCGTTGATCTGCCACAGGCCCTTGGAGTCTTCGCCGTGTGGATTGTGGGCCCGGCTGTTGCCGCCCGACTCGGCCAACGCGATCGCGGTCATCGTCGCCGCCTCGTCCGGATTGAAGCCGGCGCGGCGCGCGAAACCGTAGATCTGTTCGGCCGAGTACCTGGGCATGTGAACGAGCGTAGGAGACGTCCTCCACTCTGTATAGGACAGGCCGGGTTGCATGGCTGTACGACGATCGGATTCACCGACTCAGCCGGATGTCCGACAGAACCGGTAGCCCTATTGTTCTGATCCACTTCGCCGGTGCAAGATGTGCTCGCGGCGCGGGGGGATGTGTCGCGTGACCTGGGGGAATTGTTAATCATGCTTGCGCAGCGGCCACCCACTGTCTGGATCGATGACAGCCATGCCATCGTCCGGCGCGGAATGGCCGCCTGCCTGCAACAGGCAGATTTCGTCGTACGCGGCGAAAGCTCGACCCTTTCCCCGGCCCCGGTCACCGCCGGCCTCGACCTCCTGGTCTTCGAGTACGCCGGTCCGACGCTGCGCCGCGCCGTCCGCCTCGCCGAGGGCAAGGGCGTGCGCCTGGTCGCCACCGTCCGCGACGTCAGCGAGCAGTCGGTCCGCGAGATCGTCGACGCCGGCGTGGGCGCCGTGCTGCCCCACCGCACGCTGACGCCCGACACCCTGATCACCAGCCTGCGTGCGGTCGTCGCGGGCACCGTCGCCCTTCCGGGCGACATGCTCGCCCGCCTCCTGCTCCATGTCACCCAGACCTCCCACCTCGGCCCGACCGGCCTCAACCCGCGCGAGCGCTCGGTGCTGCGGCTGCTCGCCGACGGCCTCGACACCCGCGGCATCGCCGAAGACCTCTGCTTCTCCGAGCGCACGGTCAAGAACGTGGTGCACGACGTGCTGACCAAGTTGAACTGCCGGACCCGCGCCCAGGCGGTCGCGGTGGCCACCCGCGAGGGCGTGATCTGACCCGGTGACACGACCGGAGGATCCCTGGGCCGTCCTGGCCGACACCCTGCTCCAACGCGAGGCGCTGGTCAGCCGGCTCGCCGAGGGCCGCCCGCCGCGCGACTTCGCCGGCCTCTACGTCGGCAACGAAGAGCTGGAACGCGCGCTCGCCGCCCTGCCCGGGCTGGACGGTCCGGGCCCCGACCGGGTCACCGCGGTCCGCGCCGGCCTGGCCGCCCAGGTGGCCTCGGCCCGCGAGGCGTTCGCCACCTGGCTCGGTGGTGACTCGCGGTTCGCCGCGGTCGCGCGCACCGCCGGGCTCAGCGCGCCCGAGGCCGAGGCGCTGGCCCTGGTCGTCGCGGTCGAGCAGTCCACGGCCCGGCAGCGGCTGGTGTCCTACGTGCAAGATTCGGTGCAGCTGCCCCGGCTCACCCTCGCCACCCTCGACCGGGTCTTCGAGGACGACTCGCCGCTGAAGCCGTCCGGGCGGTTGCTCCGCGCCGGGCTGGCCCAGCTCACCGGCGACGGGGCGTGGGCGGTGCTGGCCGTGGCGGCCGCGCCCCGGCTGATCTGGCACCTGCGCGGCGACGACGCGCCCGACCCGGCCCTGCCACCGGGCACCTCGATGCGCTTCGGCCCCAACACCTGGCGCGGCCTCCTCCTCGTGCATGGCGCCGACCGCGAGAGCCGGTTGCGCGCGGTGCCGTCCGAAAACCTTCTGGTGTGTACGCCGCCCGAGAACGCCGCGGGCTGGTCGGCGGTGGTGCGCGAGGCGACGATCGGCAACCTGACCGTCGTGCTGGAACCGGCCGCGCCGCTGAGCCCGGCCGCCCGCGACGAGATCGGCAAGGCGGCCCACCTCGGGTTCGTGCTCAGCTCGCCGGGCGAGCAGCCGCTCGAAGCGGTGCCCGACCGGCCGTGGCGCGAGGTGCGGGTCGCCGACGGCGAGGCCGACGCGGACGACTGGCGGCGGGCGCTCGGTCGTGACCCCGACCCGGCCTACCGGCTGAGCCGCGAGCAGCTGCGGCTGATCTCCGCCGTCGACCCCGGCCCGGCCGCCGACGGCGTCGCCACCCGGGTGCGCCGGCTCGCCGGTGGCCACCTCGACAACGTGGCCGTCCGCATCCGGCCCCGCCGCTCCTGGGACGACCTGATCCTCCCGCCGCCCGAGGCCGAGCAGCTCCGCGAGTTGTCGGCCCGGCACCGCGGCCGCGAGACCGTCTACGGCCGGTGGAAGTTCAGCCCGCTGCCGTCGGCCGGCGTGGTCGCGTTGTTCGCCGGCCCGTCCGGCACCGGCAAGACCCTGGCCGCCGAGGTGGTGGCCGGCGACCTCGGCCTCGACCTGTACAAGGTCGACCTGTCCGCGGTGGTCAGCAAGTACATCGGCGAGACCGAGAAGAACCTCGAGCAGATCTTCGGCGCGGCCGCCGCCGGCGACCTGGTGCTCTTCTTCGACGAGGCGGACGCCCTGTTCGGCAAGCGCTCCGAGGTGAGCGACGCGCACGACCGGTACGCCAACATCGAGACCGCCTACCTGCTCCAGCGGCTGGAGACCTACGAGGGCCTGGTCGTGCTGGCCACCAACCTGCAGAAGAACATCGACCCGGCGTTCCTGCGGCGGATCGCGGTGGCCGTCGACTTCGTCCCGCCCGAAGAGGCGGAACGCCGCCAGATCTGGACCCGGGCCTTCCCGCCGACCGCGCCGGTCACCGACCTCGACGTCGACTTCCTGGCCCGCCAGTTCAAGATCACCGGCGGCGTGATCAGCAACGCGGCCCTGGGCGCGGCGTTCCTGGCCGCCGCCGAGGACAGCCCGATCACCATGCGGCACGCCGTGCTCAGCGTGAAACGGGAGTTCCAGAAACTCGGGCGCCTGCGCACCGAGAAGGAGTTCGACCGCTACTTCGACCTGGTGAATCGAGACGCCGATGCTGCATCTGCTCGATGAGACGCTGGAGGCGTTCCTGCGCAAGGTGGTGCCGCTGCCCGCCCGCGACGTGGACATCGCCTTCGACGCGCCGGACGGTGAATGGTCGGCGGCGCTGTCCTCCAAGCCGACGGTCGACCTCTACCTCTGGGACGTACGCCCCAACCTGTCCGACCGCGACTTCGGCGAGACCATCGTCGAGGCCGACGGCCGCCGCTACCGCCGCGACCCGCTGCCCCGCGTCGACTGCCGCTACCTGGTCACCGCCTGGACCAGCGAGGTGCGCGACGAACACTCGCTGCTCGGCGACGTCCTGGCCGCGCTGCTGCTCCACCCGATGATCGAGGCCGAACACCTGCACGGCCCGTTCGCCGAGGTCCGGCCCCTGCCCACCCTCAAACTCCGCAGCGGCGACGGCAGCGAGAACTCGGACTTCTGGTCGGCGCTCGGCGGCCAGCTCAAGCCCGGCCTCGACCTGGTCGTCACGGCCACGATGGACGCCGCGCTACGCGGCCCGGCCGGCCCGCCGGTCGAGGTGGTCGAGTCCCGCGCCACGTCCCTCGACGAGATCCGCCGCCTGGCCGCCGGCAACGGCTCCGGAGACTCCGCCACCCAGTGACGCCGGGCTTCGCGCCGGTTCAGCAGGTCAGGGCGGCGCGGCTGAAGGTCGCGCTGAAGGTCTCGGGCTTCGCGCCGTTTTGGGCGCGGTTCAGGACGGAGAGGCCGACCCGCACGGTGCCGGGCAGGTCGATCTGCGCGCTCCCCAGATCTGAGTACGTGGGGTTGCCCGGCTCTCGCCAGCCGGCGCTGATCCGGTCGCCCTCGCGGCGCACCTGGAGCAGGACGTGGCCGGCGTCGGTCGGCACCACGCCCTTGGTGTTCTTGAACGGCGGGCGCGGCCGGACGTGATCGCCGCCGTCGCGGTACTCGAAGGTGATCGCGCCGATGTCGCCGAAGCCGCGCTCCAACCGGACGAACGACGTCGGGCTGTTCCACACCACCAGCCCGGCGCCCTGGTAGAACTGGCCGGGCTGAACCACCACCTCGGCCTCCAGGACGAAGTCGCCGGAGTGCTCGCGCACCAACATCGGCGCGGCCGTGTGATCGGCGTAGATGTCGGCGCCGTCCGGGGCCTCCACCGTCGCCCCGCCCCCGCCGATCGCGACCGTGGCGCCGGGCTGGGTGCGCTGCCATCCCGGGTCGAGCGCGCCGCCGTCGAACTCGTCGACGAACCCGCCGCACGCGCTGGTTGTGCTGATCGGCCCGGCGGCCTGGTCGTCGCCGCCGGGGTCGTCCCGTCCGGACCCGAACCACACGATCGAGATGACGATCGCGGTGACGACCAGAACCGCGACCGCCGCCGAGACGATCACCAGGGCGCGCCGGCTCACCGGACGCGGTCCCCCCGCCTCGCCGCCCGGCGGCTTGTCGGCCGGGGGCTTGTCGGCCGGGGGAGGAGGGCCGGCGGCGAGGTCGAGGCCGGCCCGGGTGAGGAAGACCGGCGAGTCGTCGGTATTGGGCAGGTCCGGTGGCCGGGACACGACCGGCTGCCTCGCGGCGGGCACGACCTCGGTCTCCGGGGTGGTCTTGAACATCTCGGTCGGGGCGTCCGAGGGATGAACCGGCTCGGTCCGCGCGTCAAGTGGCGCCGCCTCCGGCTTCCGCGAACCGTAGGTGTTACCCGGCCGTGGCTTCGGTGTCTCCGGTCGCGGCGGCGTGGATACCGACGGAGATGCACCGAACGCACCGACCGCGGGCCCGGTGAGCGCCGCAGGCGGGGTAGGCGCAGGCGCGGCGGGTGCAGGCACGGTGGGCGCGGCGGGTGCAGGCGCGGTGGGCGTGGGCGCGGTGGGCGCGGCGGGTGCAGGCGCGGCGGGCGCGGGCGCGGCGGGTGGGACGAGACGGGTTGGCTCGGCGGTTTCTGGCTGGGGCATAGGGGTCTGGGCGGCGACCCGGGCGGCGCCCAGGGCGATGCTGTGCTCCGGGTGGGGGTCGAGGACCACGGGACGGGCGAACTCGGTGGACAGCAGCTGGGACACCAGCGGCACCCGGGCCGAGCCGCCGGACAGCAGGAACGTGCTCACCTGCTCGGCGGGGACGCCGGCCGAGCGCAGCGCCCGCCGCATCGCGCCGACCGTGTCGGACAGCGCGGGGCGGATCATCGCCTCGAACTCGGCCCGGGTCAGCCGGACCCGGGTGTGCAGCTGGGGGAGGGCCACCGGGATCAGCACCTCGGTGTCCTCGGACAGCGCCTCCTTGGCCTCGACGCAGTCGCGGCGCAGCCGGGCCAGGGCGGCCAGCACCTCGGGGTCGTCGGCGGCGCCCAGCCGGTCGGCCGGCAGCGCCGCCACGACGTGCTCGAAGACCGCCTCGTCGAAGTCCATGCCGCCGAGCTGCTCGATGCCCTCGGGCTGGCCGAGCACCTCGAAGCCGCCGGGGGTGCGCCGGAGCACCGCCGCGTCGAAGGTGCCGCCGCCCAGGTCGTACACCGCGATGATGTCGCCGTCACCCACCCGCGAGCCGGCCGCGTACTCGATCGCCGCCGCCTCGGGTTCGGTCCGCAGCGCGACCGGCGGCAGATCGGCCAGCCGGGCCGCCTGCACCAGCAGGTCACGTTTGTACGGACCCCAGTTCGCCGGGCAGGTCAGCACCATCGAGCCGGGCGGCCCGCCCTGGGTGGTGACCGCCGCCCGCAGCATGTGCTCCAGCACCCGGGCGGTCAGCGCGTGGGCCGAGAACGGCGAGCCGCCGGCCAGGATCGGCACCGGGTCGCCGATCCGCCGCTTGAACTCGCGCACCAGCCGGCCGGGCAGGCTCTCACCGCGGCGGGCGGCGGCGTCGCCGATCACGGTCGTGCCGTCCGGCGCCACGAACACCAGCGACGGCAGCTCGGCCCGGCGCGCGCCCAGGCGCAGCACCTCGACCGAGCCGTCCCGAGAGATCGCTGCGGCGGTGTGGGTGGTGCCGCAGTCGATTCCCAGCGCGTACGTCATCCGGGAACCGTGAACGATTCGAACCGGTTGATCCCGTGCTCGTCCGCGGTGTAGCCGCCGACCGCGTAGATCGTCCGGCCGATCTGCGCCACGCCCAGCCCACCCCGCTGCGGGTCGAGCTTGGGCAGCGTCGCTCCCGCGCCGTCCTTCACACACCACCAGTCGGTGTACGCGATGCCGGCCGTCTCGCCGCCGAGCAGGCACACGCCGACCCCCGGCACGTCGACGCCGACGCCGCCGTCCATCGGCGGGTCGGTCTTCTCGCCGGTCGGTTCGAGCAGCTTGCCGCCGGAGATCCGGTCGATGGTGCCGGTCTTGTCGCCCCGCTCCACGTAGCGCCCGCCGAGCAGCACGATGTCGTTGCCCTCGTGGACCGCGACCAGCCGGCGCCGGGGGTCCTGGAGCCGGCCGATCAGCGTCCACTTGCCCTTGCGCAGCGCCCAGACCTCTTCGCTCATGGTCTTGGCGTCGCGGGTGCCGCCCGCGTAGATCAGGTCTTTCCCGTCGAAGGTGGCCGCGCCGTCGACCCGGGGCTCGGGCAGCGGCACGTCGGGCAGCCAGGCCTTGCGGTCGTCGCTGAGCTTGAGCACCTGGGTCGAGCCGTTGCCCTCCCACAGGCCGCCGAGCAGGTAGAGCGTGCGGGGTGTGGCCACCAGCTGGGCGTGGGTGGTGATCCGGGGCAGTTTCGGACCCTGCGACCACTTGGCCGACTTCGGGTCGTAGATGTACGTGGTGGTCAGCTTGGTGCGGGGCTCGTCGGTCAGGGTGCCGCCGGCCACCCACACCTTGTCCTCGAACGCGGTGACGGCCGCGCCCTCCAGCGCCACCGGCAGGTCGGCCAGCTTCTTCCACCCGGCCGGTTCCGGCGGCGCGACCGACGAGGCGGCCGTGCTCGGGGCGCCCGCGGCCGGGGTCGATCCGCCCTTGTCGTCGTCGGTCTTGCGCAGCAGGAACCAGCCCACCCCGCCGATGACCAGCAGCACGGCCAGCGCCGCGGCGGAGATCGCGAGGATGCGCCCGGTGTTCCGTGGCGTGCCCGGTCCGGCCGGCGCGGCGGCCGGCGGTGGCCGGGGCGGCGGCGGTTGCGCCGGGATGAACTGGGTCGTCGGCGCCTCCGGCGACGGAGGCGGCGGCGCGGGGTTCGCGCGGTAGACCCCGGGCTGTGTGACGGTCGCGTCGACCGCGGCCTGGCCCGGGTGGTAGGCCACCGGCTGGGCGGGCCCTTGCGCTTCGGTCGGATAAGGAGCGGTGGGGTACGGGCGGCCAGGCTGATGGGGTACGGGCACCGGTGGCGCCGAGGTCACGGGCGGGGCCGAGGTCACGGGTGGAGCGGAGGCGACCGGTGGCGCGGAGGCGACCGGCCGGACCGGGGCGGCGGCCGGCATCGGCACCGGGCCACCCGCGGCCAGCGCGGCGCCGAGCGCGATGCTGTGTTCCGGGTTGCCGTCGAGCACCAGCGGCCGGCCGAACTCGGTCGACAACATCTCGCTGACCAGCGGGATCCGTGACGAACCGCCGGCCAGCAGGATCGACCGGAGCTGCCCCGCGTCGACACCGGCCGAGCGCAGCGCCCGCTTCATCGACGCCACCGTCTCGGTCAGCGCCGGGGTGATCATCTGTTCGAACTCGGACCGGTTCAACCGAACGCGGGTGTGCACCGACGGCAGCGCCACCGGGATCAGCACCTCGGTGTCGGAGGACAGGTCTTCCTTGGCCATCACACAGTCGCGCCGGAGCTGGCCGAGCGCCTCGACGACGGTCGGGTCGGCCGGGTCGAGGGCGGTCGCCATCTCGCCGAGCTGGTCGACCACGTGGGCGAGCACCGCCTCGTCGAAGTCGAACCCGCCGAGCTGTTCGATGCCGGCCGGCTCGCCGAGCAACGCGAACCCGGTTTCCGTCTTACGCAGGACGGCCGCGTCGAACGTACCCCCGCCAAGGTCGTAGACCGCGACGATCTCGCCTGGCTGGACCCGCTCCTGCGAGGCGTACTGGATCGCCGCCGCCTCGGGCTCGGAGAGCAGCCGGACCGCGCCGACCTCGGCCATCGCCATCGCCTGCTGGAGCAGCTCGCGTTTGTACGGTCCCCAGTTCGCCGGATGGGTGACGCTGATCGTGGCGGGCGGGCCCTCCTGGCTGCGGGTGACCGTCTGGTGCACGTGTTCGAGCACCCGGGCCATCAGCGCGTGGGCCGAGATCGGGGACCCGCCGACCAGCACCGGCACCGGGTCGCCGAGCCGGCGCTTGAACTCACGGGCCAGCCGCATCGGCTCGCGGGCGCCCCGGCGCTCGGCGGCGTCACCGACCAGCACCACGCCGTCGTCGCGGAGGAAGACCAGCGACGGGATCTCGGCCCGGCGGCTGCCCAGCTGCACGATCTGGGCGTGGCCGTTGACGCGCACGGCCGCCGCCGTGTACGTGGTGCCGAGATCAACGCCGAGCGAATAGGTCACGCGGAAATTAAACGGCGTCGGCGTACGGATTCCCAAGCCTGATCGCACCGCCGGGGTGTCGCCTGCACCTTCGGCTGCACCGCCGCACCTTCTTTACACATGCGTAGGCGCGGGACGCTCATCCTCGGCGGCGAGGCCCGTGAGGAGGTGCGTGCGGTGACGAGGGTCCTGATGGGCGACTTCAGCGCGCTGCACCGGCTCGGCATCGAGGCCATCCTCCGGCAGGACGGCATCGAATTGATGGACGCGGGCGACGATGTGCTCGCCCGCCTGCTGGAGGCACTACCGGACGTGATCGTGCTGGACCTCGACCGGCGCGCCACCGTTGACCTGGTACGGGAGATCGTGCACCGCTTTCCCCGGGTCAAGGTGGTCGCCTGCTCGTCGATCCGGCCGACGGTGCGGGTGTTCCCGCCGCTGCACTACGGAGAGTTCTACGAAACAGATCTTGACCCCGCGCTGCTGACCAGCGCGGTGCAGGCCTGACAACGAAGGGTGTCACCCATGGCCGCGTCGTACGGAGCCCCGGGCGTTTACATCGAGGAGCAGCCGAGCGGCTCCATGCCCATCGAGGGGGTGGGAACCGCGGTGGCGGCGTTCGTCGGCTTCACCGAGCGCTACGACGTCGAGCAGGGGGACCCCACCGACCCCGACGGCGTCAAACCGCAGCTCGTCACCAGCTGGCCGCAGTACGAGAGGGTGTACGGCGGCTTCGTCCGCGGTGCCATGCTCCCGCACGCCGTGCGCGGCTTCTTCGAGAACGGTGGCAGCGCGGCGTACATCTGCCGCATTCCGAATTCCGCCAGCAACGGCGACGGGAGCAACGGCGGCAACCCGACGCTGACCCTGCCCGCCGCGGACAACCCACAGAACCCCAGCCTGCAGATCTCCGCGCTCAACCCGGGCACCAACCTCGAGGTCGAGGTGGTCCCGCCGCCCGCGCCCGCCGAGGGTGACGGCGACGCGGGCAACGCCGCCGGCGAGTACACGCTGCGCGTCTACGAGGGCGGCCAGCTGCGCGAGGAGCTGGGCGGCCTGCAGTTCAGCGGCCGCAGCGCCCGCACCGTCGAACGCACCGTGAACGAGCGCTCCAAGCTGCTCCGCATCGAGCTCCAGCCGCTCCAGGGCGCCTCACTGGCCGAGCGCACCCCGGCCGCCGGCCGCTACGCGCTGCAGTCCCCGCCGGTCTCGGCGATCGAGGTCAGCGTCAACGACCTGGCCGGCAACGAGTCCGACCGCACCGGCTACCAGGGCCTGGCCATCGCCGAGAACGTCACCATGGTCGCGGTCCCCGACCTGGTCACCGTGGCCACCAAGGACGATGGCTCGATCGACGAGGAGATGTTCCTCGGCGCGCAGAAGCAGCTCATCGACTTCTGCGAGGCCAGCCACAGCAAGATGGCCATCCTCGACGTCCCGCCCGGTCTCAACGCGACCCGGGCCCTCGAGTGGCGCAGCCGCCTGGCCCGCGACTCGGCGTTCGGCGCGCTCTACTACCCGAACGTGGTGGTGCCGAACCCGCTGGCCCGGCCCGGCGCGACCAACGGCGAGCTCTACCTGACCGTGCCCACCTCGGGTCACGTCGCCGGCGTCTGGGCGCGCACCGACGGCGCCCGGGGCGTGTGGAAGGCGCCGGCCAACGAGGCGGTCCGGGGCATCGTCCGGCTGGAGAACGACGTCACCAGCGGCGAGCAGGACCTGCTGAACCCGGAGGGCGTCAACTGCATCCGGTCCTTCGGCAGCTACGGCACCAAGATCTGGGGCGCTCGTACGCTGGCCAAGACCGACCCGAGCTGGCGCTACATCAACGTCCGGCGGCTCTTCAACTTCATCGAGGAGTCGATCCAGCGGGGCACCCAGTGGGCCGTCTTCGAGCCCAACGACTTCGACCTGTGGCAGCGCGTCAAGCGCAACATCACCTCGTTCCTGCGCGGTCTGTGGACCCAGGGCGCGCTCGTCGGCGCCACCCCGGAGCAGGCGTTCTACGTGCTCTGCGACGCCTCCAACAACCCGCCGTCGTCGGTCGACGAGGGCAAGCTGATCGTCGAGGTCGGCATCGCGCCGGTGAAGCCCGCCGAGTTCGTGATCTTCCGGATCAGCCAGTGGCAGGGCGGCGGCTCGGCCACCGACTGAGAACCGGCGTGGACCTTTCAGCGGAAGACCTGAGTAGGAGGTAAGAGATGCCTGACCTGTTGACCACGTTCAACTTCATCCTCGAGATCGGCGGGGTGGAGATGGCGAGCTTCCGGAAGTGCTCCGGCGTCGAGTCCGAGACGGAGACGATCGAGTACAAGGAAGCCACCAAGGACGGCAAGATGATCATCCGGAAGGTTCCGGGTGCGATGAAGTGGTCCGACATCACCCTGGAGCGCCGGATCGACGAGTCCAAGGCGCTGTGGGAATGGCGCAAGCAGGTCGAGGACGGCGACGTCGACTCGGCCCGCCGGGACGGCTCCATCGTCATCAAGGACTCGATGAAGGCCGAGGTGGCCCGCTGGAACTTCGAGCGCGGCTGGGTCTCCAAGTGGACCGGCGCCGAACTCGACGCCGGCTCCAACGAGGTGGCGACCGAGAAGATCGTCATCACGCACGAGGGCCTCCACCGAGCATGAGCTTGCAGACCGAATTCCCGTTCACGCTGCCCAAGGGGTACGTGGACGAGCACGGGACGCTGCACCGCACCGGCATCATGCGGCTGGCCTGCGCGCGGGACGAGATCGAGCCGCTGCGCGACGGGCGGGTCAAGGAGAACGAGGCGTACGCGACGGTCATCGTGCTGTCCCGGGTGGTCACCGAGCTGGGCACCGTCCAGCGGGTGACCACCAAGACGATCGAGTCGCTGTTCGTCTCCGACTTCGGCTACCTGCAAGACCTCTACCGGATCGTCAACTTCCAGGACACCAGCATCCTCGACACGCTGGAGCCCGGCGCCCCTTTCCCGCCGACGTCCGTGGAGGTGGGCTAGGGCACTACGCCCACGACGAGCTGTGGCAGGAGATCGCCTTCCTGGCGTACCACCTGCACTGGGACCTCGACCGACTGCTCGACCTGGAGCACGGGGACCGCATCCGCCTGCTCCAGGAGGTCGGCGGACTGAACGAGCGCGCATGGCAAGGAGTGCAGGGTGGCTAAGGCGCACACCGTCGACCCGCCGTTCGTCGGCAAGTTCACGTTCGAGATCGACGGCACCACCATCGGCGCGTTCACCGAGGTGTCCGGGCTGTCGGTGCAGATCGACGTGGAGGAGCTGGCCGAGGGCGGGCAGAACGCGTACACGCACAAGCTGCTGGGCCGGATGAAGTGGCCCAACCTGGTCTTCAAGCGCGGCCTCACCGACACCGACGCGCTCTTCGAATGGCTGATGTCCGCGTCCGGCGAGGGCCTGACCCGCGAGGGCAACAAGGTCACCCCGCGCGACGGCAAGATCAGCGTGCTCAACGCCAAGGGCGAGCCCATGCGTACGTGGACCATCATCAGCGCCAAGCCGGTGAAGTGGAGCGGCCCGAAGCTGGCGGCGTCGTCCCGCGACCTGGCGATCGAGGAGCTGGAGGTGTGCCACAGTGGCTTCCGCTCATCGAAGTAGCGGGCGGCCGCGGCTGCTCGGCCGGGTGGTGCGGCGGCTGATCGGGCGCCGTTCGCCGGGAGTGGGTTCGGGCGGGTCCGGGCTGGGCGTCCCTGGGCGCGTCGGCGATGGGCGCGTCGGCGATGGGCGCGGCGGTGACGGGCGCGGCGGTGACCGTTCTGGAAGGGGCGGCGTTGCCGGCTCGGGCGCGCTGGGGGCCGGCGTGGTCGGCGACCTGCCGGTGCGGGTGCCGTGGGGTGTTGTTCGCTGGTGGCAGGGCATTCAGGCCCGTCGCTCGGCGGCCGCCCGAAACTCGGTGATCTTGAAACGTAGCGCGGCCGCCGCCACCTCCCCCACCCCTGCACTGGGTGGGTCGAACGTAGCGGCCGGGTACGACAATTCCGGGTCTCTGTCCACAGGAGCGGTGGCGCGGCCGCCGATCGGGGCGGCGCCGGCGATGCTGCGATCGGTTCGGCGGCGGAGTGAGCCGCTGGCGGGGTCGCCGTCCTCGGGCGGGCTTCTGCGGCGGGTTGCCACGGGAACGGGACGAGACGGCGCCGGTCGGGGGCGGCTCGGCGGGGGGTTCGAGCTGGCCGGCGCGAGTCAGATGGGTCGGGCGGCGCTGGCCACTGCGCCTTCGGCCGGACCCGAGGTGAGCCCGGGCAACGCGATGCCGATGGGTCCCAGTGGCTTCGGGCCCGGTGGTTACGGGTCGGCCGGTGGACCCGGGCCGGCGGCGATCGGCACAACCTCGCGGACTGCGGCGATCGGCGTGACTTCGCGGACCGCGGCGATCGGCGCGGCCTCAAGGACTGCCGCGATCGGCGTGACCTCGTGGACTGCGGCGGCGGGCGCGGCCTCGGCCGGCGCCGTCTCGGCGGGCGTGATCCCGGCGGGCGCAGCAGGCGCGACCCCGACGGGTGCGGCCTCGTGGGCGGATGCGATCTCGCGGGCCGGCCGGGCAGCGTCCGCAGGCGGAGCGGATTCGATCTTGAAACGTGGTGCGGCCGCCGCCACCTCCCCCACCCCTGTACTGGGTGGGCACAACGTAGGCGGTGGGTACGACGACTTTGGGCGGCTGTCCACAGGGGCGGGCTCGCGGGGCGCGTTGCGTCCGACCGGCACTGCGGGCGGCGGGAGTCCGGCGCCGATTCTGCGTCGGCCGGACGCCGCCACCACGGCCGGTGGGCCGCTGGCGGCTCGGCCTGAGGCGGGGCCGTCGGTGTCGAACCCGGATGGGGTCGCCTACCTTCGGGTGATGGGGGCGGCGCCGCTGCCACCGGGGAACGTTCCGGATCCGAGCGGGGCGGTCAGCCTGACCCCGGCGCGCCGCGCCGGGCCGCAGCCGGGCGAACGGCCCGGGCCCGGCGGCCAGGCCGGGCCCGGAGGCGGGGACTCTTCGTCGCGCGTACCTGGAAAGAGCGCAACCCCGCGCCAACGCTGGGACCGCGCGGTCGCCGATCGGCCCCTCGAAGCTCCGCGGGCCCTTCCCGCGGGACTGCATGCGATGGCCGCGGCGATCAGTGGGCGGGCGCGGCCGCCGCTGTATACGACCGGGCCGAACACCCGGAACGCGCTCAGCCAGGCGGGGGCGCTCGGCGCTACCACCGGATCGGTGATCCACCTGCATGCCGCGCCTACGCCGGGGCCGAGCGTGTCGGCCGTGCTCGCGCACGAGCTGACCCATACCCGGAGCCCGGTGCGGCGGCCGCGGTTCTTCCTCGGGGGCGGGCTGAGCTCGCTGCTGGACGACGATGAACGCGGAGCGCTCGCGGCCGGTGCGCAGAGCCTGGTCGGCAAGGGCCGGGAGGCGGCGTCGGGGCTGGTCGGGGCGGGGCGCAACGCGGTCGCGGGGGCCAAGGACACCGCGGCCGGCTATCTCGGGCAGGGGCGGCAGATGGCCGATGGGCTGATCGGGCAGGGTCGGAACGCGTTGGCCGGGGCGGGGGAGACCGCGGCCGGCATCGTCGACCAGCTTCCGGTCGGCGGGTTGGGCGGGGTCGGCGACATGGCCACCCGGGCGGCCCGCGCGGCCGTCATCGAGGCGACGTCGGGGCCGATGGCCGCGGCCACCGGGATGCTCGACGACGCGCAGGGGATGGCGTCGGGCGCGATGAACACCGCGTCGGGCTACGTGGATCAGGCGAGTGGGGCCGCGGCGGGGCTGGCGGATCAGGCGGGCGGCTACGTCGACCAGGCGTCGAACGCGGCGGGTGGCGCCGTCAACCAAGCCACCGGCGCCGTCAGCCAGGCCACCGGCGCCGTCGGCGGCAAGGCGGAGGCGCTCGACCCGGACCGGGTCGTGGAGATCGTGGAACAACGTCTGCTGCGCGAGATCGAGCGTCGCGGCGGCCGATGGGCAGGAGTGTTCTGATGACCGCACCCAGCGCGCCGGCCAAGGCGTTCCTCAAGACCGAGCAGGGCGACCAGATCGACTGCCTGTTCAACCCGGCCGAGCTGACCATCAGCAAGTCGAACACCTGGAACGCCTCGGAGAAGAAGGGCGGCAACGCCCCGGAGCTGCGCTTCCAGGGCGGGCAGTCGGGCACGCTGACGCTGACCCTGACGCTGGACACCACCGACCAGGGGTCGGACGTCACCGAGCACACCAACAAGCTGCTCGACCTGCTCAAGGTCGACCCCGCGCTGGCCGGCTCGGACCGGCAGCGGAACAAGGCGCGGCCGCCGTGGGTGGAGTTCCACTGGGGCAAGCTGCACTCGTTCAAGGCCATCGTCGAGCGGCTCCAGCTCAAGTTCACGTTCTTCGCCAGCGACGGGACGCCGTTGCGGGCCAAGGCCGACATGACGCTCAAGCAGTGGAAGGACGAGGCCGAGCGGCCGCTGCAGAACCCGACCTCGCACACGCCGACGCTGCACACCGTGCACCGGCTGGCGCACGGCGAGACGCTGGACCGGGTGGCGGCCAAGCACTACGCCGACTCGACCCGCTGGCGGCTGATCGCCGAGGCCAACAACGTGGTCGACCCGCTCACCCTGGAACCCGGCCTGCTGCTGGTGATCCCCGAGCTTCCGGTGCGCCGCCGTGCCTGAGGCGGTCAAGCGCCTCGACGGCGTGGTGCTGACGGTGGACGGGCGGCCGCTGGCGCCCGACCTCTACCCGCGCGTCACGCTGGTGCGCGTCGAGGAGTCGGTGCAGCTGCCGGACTTCTTCGCGATCCACTTCGACGACCCACACTTCGAGATCTTCGACCAGGGTACGTTCAGCATCGGCACCCGTGTGGAGATCGCCTTCCGGGCCGAGGGCGACCCGGTGGTGGTCACCACCGGCGAGATCACCGCGGTGTCGGTCGAGCCGGGCGGCGCCGGGCGGCACGAGCTGGTGCTCAACGGCTTCGACCTGACCCACCGGCTGGCCCGCGAGCCCAAGTCGCGCAGCTTCCAGAAGGTCACCGACGCCGACATCGCCTCCCGGATCGCGGGGGAGTACGGGCTGGACGCCGACGTCGACTCGACCGGCGGCGCCCACGAGTACGTGCTCCAGGCCGGTGAGACCGACTTCGCCTTCCTGCGCCGGCGGGCGGCCCGGATCGGCTTCGACGTCTGGGTCAGCGAGCGCACCTTCCACTTCAAGAAGACGCCGCGCTCGGACGCGACCCCGCCGAAGCTGCGCTACGGGCAGAACCTGTCCCGGTTCGCGGTCCGGTTCTCGGCCGCCGAGCGCAGCGACGAGGTGCAGATCCGCGGCTGGGACCACCTGGGCAAGGCGCCCATCCAGGGCCGGTCGACCGAGACCGAGCTGGGCACCGACGCGCCGGCCGCCCAGGAGATGAGCGATGCCGCGAAGCGGGCGTTCGGGCGGGTGAAGCGCAACGCCGGCCAGTTCCCGGTGGTCGACCAGGCCGAGGCGGACGCGCTGGCCAAGTCCCTGCTGCTGCGGGCGTCGGGCGAGGAGGCGGTGCTGCGCGGCGAGGCGGCCGGTGATCCGCTGATCGGGGCGGGCGCGAACATTCAGATCGAAGGCGTCGGCTCCCGCATGACCGGAAAATGGCGCGTGACCAGTGTGGAGCACACCTACGGCGCCGGCCGGCCCTATGTGACCCGCTTCGTCTGCGGCGGAAAAGAGCCCGGCGGCATATCGGAAATGTCCGGAAAGGCGAGCGGACCACAATGGTCGGGCCTGGTCATCGGCGTGGTGACCAACAACGACGACCCGGAAAAGCTCGGCCGCGTACGCGTGAAGTTCCCGACGTTGAGCGCGGACGACGAGAGCGCCTGGGCCCGGACGGCGACCCCGGGCGGCGGCAAGGAACGCGGCCTCCAGTGGCTGCCCGAGGTCGACGACGAGGTGCTGGTCGGTTTCGAGCTGAACGACCACACCCGCCCGGTGGTGCTGGGCGGCCTGTGGAACCGCACCGACGGCATCCCGGAGCCGGGCGCGGCCACCGGTGGGAAGATCGAGAAGCGTCTGCTGGTCAGCCGCAAGGACTCGCGCCTGGTCTTCGCCGACGACGACCCGGCGAGCATCACGCTCAGCCTCGGCGGCACGTCCATCCTGCTCAAGCTGGAGAAGTCCGAGTCGAACCTCACCGGCGACCAGAAGCTGGTGCTGGCCGCCACCAACATCGAGATCAAGGCGACCCAGAAGCTCGCGCTGTCCGGGGCCCAGGTCGAGATCACCGCCTCCGGACCGCTGACCCAGTCCGGCAAGCCGATCAGGTTGAACTGATGCCACAGCCCGCCGCCCGCCAGAACGACCCGGTCCTAGGGACGGACACCCACATCCTGCTCGTCCCCTCGCCGGGCGGGCCGGTCCCGACGCCCACGCCGCTGCCGTTCAGCGGGCAGCTCATGCTGCAACTGTCCACCGACGTGCTGGTCAACGGCCTGCCCGCGGCGACGCAGGGGAGCGTCGCGCAGAACCTGCCGCCGCACATCCCGCCGTCGCCGTTCAGCAAGCCGCCCACCAATCAGGGCCGGGTGATGGTCGGCTCGCCGACCGTCCTGATCAACGGCAAGCCGGCGGCCCGGATGGGCGACCAGGTGGCCACCTGCAACGACCCGGTCGACCTGCCGGTCAGTTCGATCACCGCGGGCTCGGCCGACGTGATGTGGGGGTGAGCATGCGCGAGCAGGAGTTCATCGGCAGCGGCTGGGCGTTCCCGGCCGCGATCAACCGGACCGGAACCGTCCGCCTGGTCACCGGCGTCGAGGAGATCGACGCGGCGATCCGGATGATCCTGTCCACGGTGCCGGGCGAGCGGGTGATGCGTCCCGACTTCGGCTGCTCGATGTGGGAGATGCTGTTCGCCCCGCTCACCGCGGGCACGCTGGGCCTGATCGAGCAGTACGTCCGCGAGGCCCTGGAGCGCTGGGAGCCCCGGATCACGCTGGAACAGGTGCTGGCCCAGGGCGAGCAGAACACCGGTACGGTGCACATCTCGATCGGCTACCGGGTCCGCTCCACCAACGACGTGCGCAACCTGGTGTTCCCCTTCTACACCATTCCCCACGAGGAGCCCCAGCCGTGAGCCTTCCCGCGCCCGAACTGGACGACCGCCGGTTCCAGGACATCGTCGACGAGGCGAAACGGCGGATCAACCGGCTGTGTCCGGAGTGGACCGATCACAACGTCTCCGACCCGGGGGTCGCGCTGGTCGAGCTGTTCGCCTGGATGACCGAGATGACGCTGTACCGGCTCAACCAGGTGCCGGACCGGCTCTACATCAAGTTCCTGGAGCTGGTCGGCGTCGAGCTGTTCTCGGCCGTGCCGGCCCGGGTCGACCTGATGTTCACGCTGACCGCGCCGCGCGACGAGCCGGTGCGGGTACCGGCCGGCACCCAGGTCAGCACCGAGCGCCGGGACGACGAGGAGCCGGTCGTCTTCCTCACCGACTCCGAGCTGCTGATCACCCCGCCGCAGCTGGTGGCCTGCATGACGCACACCGGCGAGCGGTACTCGGACCACTGGGAAGACCTGCGCCGCGAGGCGTCGTCGGTGCGGCTGTTCCCGAATCTGCGGGTCGACGAGGCGGTGTACTTCGGCCTCAACGACTCGGCCGCGGGCAACCTGCTGCGGCTCGAGGTGCAGACCGGTCCCGAGGGCGCCGGCGTCGACCCGCGCCGCCCGCCCCGGGTCTGGGAGGCGTGGGACGGCCAGCAGTGGGTCGACGTCCGTGTGCTCAGCGACACCACGGCCGGCTTCAACTCCAGCGGCGAGGTGACGTTGCTGCTCCCGGCCCGGCACGAGGCCCTGGCCCTCGGCGCGAAGCGGGCGTTCTGGTTGCGCTGCCGGTTGGTCCAGGCCGAGGAGGGCCAGCCCGAGTACGCCAACCCGCCGGAACTCGAGTCGCTGTCGGCGATGGCCCTGGGCGGCGCCATCCCGGCCCATCACGCCGAACCGGCCCCGGCCGAGCTGCTCGGCGCCAGCAGCGGCCGCCCCGGTCAGACCTTCCAGGTGCGCCGGGTGCCGGTGCTGCCCCGCCGCTTCGACGAGACGGTCAAGGTGGTGCTGCCGCGCCGCGACCGGCACGGCGAGCCCGAGGAGGAGGAGTGGACCGAGGTCGCCGACCTGGCCGACGCGACCGTGCACGACAAGGTCTACACCTGGTCCGGCGCGACCGGCGAGATCCGGTTCGGCCCGCGGGTGCTCGACCGCGGTGGCCGGGTCTGGCAGCACGGCGCCATCCCGCCGATCGACGCGCAGATCTACGTGACCGGCTACCGCTTCGGCGGCGGCAAGCGGGGCAACGTGGCCGCCGACCGGCTCACCGTCCTGCACACCTCGATCCCGTTCGTCGCCTCGGTCACGAACCTCGACTCGAGTGTCGGCGGGGTGGACGCGGAGAGCGTGGACAACGCGAAGATCCGCGGCCCGCTGCTGCTGCGGGGCGGCCGGCGCGCGGTCACCGCCGAGGACGTCGAGCGGCTCACCCTGGACGCCGCCCCGAACGTGGCCCGCGCCCGGTGCCTGCCGCCCTCGGCCCCGGGCGAGCCGGCGCGACTGCTGGTGGTGCCCCGGCTCGACGTACCCCCGGAGAATCTGACCCTCGACGATTTGACCATCCCCGAGGAGCTCGAGGAGCAGATCAAGGCCTACCTCGAGCCGCGTCGCCTGCTGACCATGCGGATCCGCATCGAACCGCCCCGCTACCAGGGGGTCAAGGTGGTCTCCGAGGTGCGGGCCGGTCCGGGGGTACGCCCGGAGACCGTGCGCGAGCGCGCCGAGCGGGCGCTGTACGACTACCTGAACCCGCTGACCGGCGGCCCGAGCGGTCAGGGCTGGCCGTTCGACACCGATCTGCGCCTCGGCGACGTGTACGGCGTGCTGCACGGCTCGTTCGGCGTGCAGGGTGTCGAGGCGGTGCACTTCTTCTCGGCCGACCTGCGCCGCAAGCGCACGCTCGACCAGGTGGAGCAGCGGTTGCGGCTGCTGCCCGAGGCGCTGTTCATGTCCTACGAGCACCGGGTGGTGGTGCAGCAATGACCTGGCTGGTCTCCCAGTTGCCGCGGGCCATGGCCCAGGATCCGGTGATCAGGGACTTCGTGCTGGCCTTCCAGGAGGTGGCCGACACCGTCCGCGAGCGCATCGACAGTGTCGAGTACCAGATGGACACCGGCCTGGCCAGCCCCGAGATGCTCCAGTTCCTCGGCACCTGGCTGGGCGTCGAGCTGGAGCCCACCGACCCGGTGGAGTACCGGCGCTCGATGGTCCGCGAGGTCGGCCGGCTGCTCGGCTGGCGCGGCACCCGCTACGGGGTGGAGGCGCTGCTGGAGGCGGCCACCGGCGCCCGGGTCACGGTCGTGGACGTGGGCGGCGTCTACGGCCGTAACGACAACGTGCCCGCGGAGAACCCGGTGGTGGTCGTGCAGATGGACCACACCGGGCACCTGACCGAGCGGCAGGTGCTCGGCTTCCTGCAGAGCGAGCTGCCGCTGGGCGCTCAGGTGCAGCTGGACGTGCGGTTCAAGCGTGAGGACAAGGCCCAGGGACGGGCTCGACCGGGTGGTGCGAATGGCTAGGCAGATGCCGTGTCCGGACTGCGGTTCGCCGGTGCGGCCCGAGGTCGACCAGCTGTGCCCGAACTGCGGGTATCCGCTGATGTTCCTGCGGCAGGAGGTCACCGACGAGGCGCGGGCGGTTCCGCGTACGCCGGGGGAGCCGGACGAACGCACCGGCGTGTACCGCAGCCAGACCCGGGTCGACCCCACCCCGCAGCCCGTTTACGGCGCGCCGCCGGCCGCTGGGCCCGGGACACAGTGTCCGCAGTGCGGCTACCCGAACGAGCCGGCCCGCATCCGCTGCGAGCGTTGCGGCCGTGAGCTTCGGGCCGCCCGGCCGCACGGGGTGCGGCTGGGCCCGCCACCGGCGCCGGTCAAGAAGAGCAACTGGCTTCTCATCCTGCTGATCATCCTCGGCGTCCTGGCCGTGCTGTCGATCGCCAGCGCCCTGGTGGCGTACTTCGTCTTCTGGTCCTGACGCTTTATCGGAGCGGCGTGATCACCAGTTCGGTCAGCGCGACCGGCGGTGTGGCCGCGCCGTCGGCCGACCGGGGCTTGATCAGCACGAAGTCGATGCCGCCGCGGGCCTTGGCGTCGTTCTCGGACACGGCCAGCGACGCCTCGGTGGTCCGGGACAGGTCGGCGAACCCGACCTCCATCTCCAGGGTGTTCTTGGTCAGCGGCACCACGGTCAGCCCGCCGGCCGGCGCGCCCTGGAGGAAATCGAGCAGCACCGGCACGCTGTGACACTTGGTGGCGTCGTCCGGGTTGGCCGAGGTGAGGAACCGTTTCTGGTCGGCGTCGGTGACCACCGCCACCGCGGTCGCGTTCTCGCAGCCCGGCACGGCGATCGAGCCCGGGTCGGCGCTGGACAGGAAGCCCTGGTCGCGGAAGGTGTCCGAGGCCAGCACGCCGTCTTTGGGCTTGGTCAGGTCGACCCGGCGGGGGGCCTGCTGATTCTGGCCGGCGGGCGGCGATTCCTGGCCGCCTGACGGTGGGAGCTGGGCGGGCGCCGACTCCTGCCCGCCGGCTTGCGACGGCGCGGCCGCCGAGGGCTGCGCGCCCGGCGCGCTTGATTGAGCTTGTCCCGGCGGAGGGACCACGGCCGGCTGGGTCGCGGCGGCCGGGTTCTGCGGCTGGCCGTCCTTGTCGTTGTTGCGGTTCATCAGCAGCGCCGGCACCGCGATCGCCGCGGCCAGCACCAGCACGCCCGCGGCGATGCCCGCGACCTTGCCGAACTTGGACGCGATCCGCGGCTTCTGCACGAACGAGGCCGTGCCGGTGCCCGGTGTCGCCCCCGGCAGATCGGGCGTGGCCGTGATGGTGAGCTGGCGCTGCTGCTCGCGGTTCCACGGCAGCGGCGCCTGCACGGTCAGCAGCGCCTGCGCCGACGTCCCCGGCGGCAGATCGACCCAGCCCGGCTCGAAGGTCGCGGTGACCCGCCGTTCCGGATCGGTGGCGGCCAGGTAGAGCCGCACCGGCGCGTTTCCGCCGTTCGACACCTCGACGGTGTATCGCCCGGCCCGCCCGCCGGTGACCACCTCGGGGATGGCCTTGACCGTGATCGATTCGATCGAGGCCAGCTCGACCGGCACCTCGACGCAGCGCGACACGTCATGCCGGTACTTCGACCGCACCAGCGCGCCGAGCACATAGGTGCCGGCGGGCGCGGGCGGCTGCACCGGCAGCGAGATCCGCACGGTCATCGTCCCCGACTCGGACGGCCGCAGCTTGGCCACATCGGGTTCGGTGCGGACCTGGGCCCCGTCGGGCAGCCCGAGGAACTCGACACCGTAGTGCTCGACGATGTCACTGGCATTGCGCACCGTGACATCGAAGGTCAGCGCGTCTCCCGGCGACGCCTCCGCACGATCGGGCGCCACACTGACCCGCAGCGGCAACGTCATCGCGTCAGCGTCCCAGATCCGCCACCGGCCGACAATGACCCTCCGGGCAGGCTAACGGTCCTGCCGTACAGCCGTCGGCGCGGCGGAGCAACCTTTTCCGGGGCCACGCTCGTCACTTAGGGAGATCGCCCGGTAGCCGACTTGCGTGGGTTTGGCAATTTGTCGTGTGCGCTTCGTGCGGTGATGCGGGTTGTTGGTCAGATAGGGAGGCAGTGCGTGCGGCGGCTGGTGGGCGTGGTGGGTCTCGTGATGGCTCTGGGGGCGTGTAGTCAGGCGGTGGATCCGCCTCGGGCGGTGTCGGGGTCCGCGGCGGCGCCGCGGCCGGTTGTGGCCAGTGCGCCGCCGGTGAAGCCGAGCCCGACGGTTCCGACGGATCGTCAGGTGCCGCGGTCGGGGGCGGGAACGTACGCGGTGGCGGGGGGAGACGAGCCGGCGGTCGGGACCGGGCGCACCGTGATCACGTACCGGGTGGAGGTGGAGAAGGGCATCAAGTGGGGCTCGCTGGAGAAGGTGACGCCGGCGGACTTCGCGGCGGAGATCGAGCGCGTGCTGTCCGACAAGCGGGGATGGGAGGCGGCGGCCAAACATCCGATCACGGACAAGAAGCAGGGGCTCAAGAAGGCCTCGTGGAAGTTCAAGCGGGTCAGCGGGTCGAAGTACAAGTTGCGGATCCGTCTGGCCACCCCGGACACCGCGGATCGGCTGTGTGCGGCGATCGGGTTGAACACGGCCGGTAAGTACTCGTGCAAGTTCGAGAACACGGTGGTGATCAATCTTCGGCGGTGGTTGCAGGGCGCGCCGAAATTTCCGGTGACGGTCGACGAATACCACGCGATGGTGATCAATCATGAGATGGGTCATGCGCTGGGTTTCAATCACCAGGGTTGCCCGGGGAAGGGAAAACCCGCGCCGGCGATGATGCAGCAGACCATCAAGTTGGACGGATGCAGGCCGAACGTGTGGCCGTTCGCCGCTGACGGCCGGTTCATCACCGGGCCGTGGCAGCCGAGCTGATCGCGGAGGTACTAGCCTCCGATCATGCGCAGCAGACAGGCCGGTCGCCGGGTCGATCTCGTCCTCGGCCTGCTCGTGCTGCTGGGCGTGATCACCGGCGTGGCCGGCTGGTCGATCGACGGCGACTGGCCGCTGGACCCGATCCAGGTGCACGCGGCCGCCGCGCTGGCCATCCTGCTCGTGGCGCCGTGGAAGGTCACGGTGATCCGCCGCGGTCTCGGCCGGGCCGCCCGCGCCATGCCGACCAAGGCGCTGTCGATCACGCTGGCCGTGCTGATCCTGCTCACGGTCGCGACCGGCCTGATCCACTCCACCGGCCGGCTCGAATACGTCGGCCCGCTCACCCTCATGCAGATCCACGTCGGGGCCGCGATCGGCGCGCTCCTGGCCGTACTCCTGCATTTTCTGGGCCATGCCGTCCGCCCGCGCCGCACCGACCCTGACCGCCGCGCCCTGCTCCGCCTGGCCGCCCTCGGTGCCGGCGCCGCCGCGGCCACCGCCGTCTGGGACAGCGCCGCCGCCACCGACCGCCGCTTCACCGGCTCGGTGCCCAAGTCGCAATTGCGCGTGACCTCGTGGTTCGACGACGGCATCCAGCGCCTCGACCGCGCCGCCTGGACCCTCCGCGTGGCCGGCCGCACCCTCGACCTCGACGCCGTCCGCGCCCTGCCGCACGAGAGCTTCGCCGCGACCCTCGACTGCACGAGCGGCTGGTACAGCACCCAGCAGTGGTCCGGCATCCGGCTGAGCACGCTCCTGGGCTCCGGCGAGTGGCGGAGCGTCAAGGTCACCTCGGTCACCGGCTACGCCCGCTGGTTCGCCCCCACCGACGACATCTGGCTGGTCACCGCGCTCAACGGCAGCCCGCTCTCCTACGGCCACGGCTACCCGGCCCGCATCGTCGCCCCCGGCCGCCGCGGCTTCTGGTGGGTCAAGTGGGTCACCGACATCCGGCCGTCCGCGCGCCCGCCGTGGGCCCAGTCCCCGTACCCCTTGGGCTGACGATCTTTTCCGGGTACGCGCGCCGGAAAGGTCCCGCCACCACCCTCGGCCCAGGCGCGGGGAGACCTCCGCGATGAGCGCCGGGTTGTTCCCGTCCGGTCCCTCTTGGACATTGACCCCGAGCCGCCGCGTTGTCGTCGGCGGCGGCCGAGATCCGTTCCGCCATCGGCAACGACCCGCAGCTCGTCGAGTTCGGCAACATGACCGCCACCGGCACCCTGGTCGTCTACCGGTCCGGGCCGGCCGACGCCGCCGCGCTGACCACGATCAAGCAGGTCGCCGCGCGGACCGGCACCACGGTGATCGTCGCGCCGCGCAAGGTGACGCGGGCGCAGATCGAGGCGGCCACCAAGCGGATCGAAGCCGGCGTCGGCGCCTACCAGAGCCAGGGCATCGCGGTGTCCACCTTTGGTGGTTTCGCCGCCGACTTCGACGGCGTGCAGGTCAACATCGACCCGGGCGTCTCCAAGGTGCAGGATCTGAACGCCGTCCGGAGCCGGTTCGAGGCCGACCTCGGTGTCCCGGTGCGGGTGTCGCGCGCGGCCGGCATGAACGCAGCGGGCAGGTACGACGACACGTCACCGTTCAACGCCGGCGGTCTCATGGTCTCGAACACCGGAATCTGCAGCAGCGGCTTCGGTGTCACCTCCGGCGCCAGCGTCCACCGCTACATCAGCGCTCGTCACTGCACGGCCGGTCCGTACCGCACGGACAGCGGCAGCTACAGCATGGGCGACATCTCGCTGACCGGAACGGGCTTCAACGGCTCGGCCGTGTTCAGCGCCCAGGGCTCGGCACTCGTGTTCGACGGGACCAATGCTCCGCCGTCCGTCTCCACGCGTCTGCTCACCCAGCGGGATCCGGCGCTGAGCACCGTGGGCACCCCGGTGTGCAACCAGGGGGCCAACTCCGGCCAGCGGTGCGGCACGATCGCTCAGGTCGCGCTGAACTGGAACGACGGCTTCGGCACCATCCGGGTCAACTTCGTCACGAGTCCGAGCGACGCGATCAGCGGGTTCACCAGCTACGGAATCCGCTACGCGTGATCAGCGGCTGAGCCGCTCCCGGGCCAGGGTGGCGAAGACGAGGCGGTCGGCCCATTCGCCCCGGAACAGGTAGCTCTCGACATGACGGGCCTCCTGGCGCATGCCGATCCGGGCCAGCAGCCGGGCCGACGCCTCATTGCCGGCGTGACACCGCGCGTAGACCCGGTGCAGCCCGAACTCGCCGAACCCCCGGTCCAGCAACGCCGTCGCGGCCTCGGTGGCCAGGCCTCGCCCGCCGTGGTCGGGGTGGAAGAGATACCCGAGTTCGGCCGTGCGCTCCGCCTGGCTGCGCCAGACCAGTTCGACAATTCCGATCACCCCGGCGTCACCGGCCACGGCCAAGCTCAGGCAGTCACCCTCGGCGCGCAGCGCGTCTTCCCCGGTCATCGCGATCACCGACGCCCGTGACTGTTCCCGCGTGCGGGGCTCGGCCCCGAGCATCCACCGCACGACGTCGGCGCGGCGCTGAAACGAGTGCACGTCGTCGAGATCGTCCAGAGTGACCGGACGCAGGGTGAGCCGGGCCGTGCGCAGCGGTGGAAACATCAGCTACCGCCGCCGGCGGGGGTGGCGAGCGACTCGGCCAGGTTGTTCCAGGTCTCCTCGTCGTCGGCGGTGTCGCCGTGCGGCGCGCGGAACCGGTCGAGCCCGATCGCGATCTCGGTCAGGGGATGTGGCTCGCCGTGCGTCAGCACCAGCCCCGGCGGGTCATCGTGAACACCCGCGACCAGCCGGTCATAGCGTTCGAGCGCCCCGCCCAGCACTCCCGGATGGGCGGCGAGCAGGTCGTCCACCCGCCGCGCATAGCTCCCCGCCGAGCCCCGCAACCGCCCGAACCCCGCGTCGAGCGGCTCCCCGCCCCAGACCCGCCGGGTCCGCAGACCAGTAACGGTGACAAACCACCGCCCACCGTCGACGTCTTCAAGCTCCCAGTGATGTGCCCCGAACCCGACGGCCCGATAGTTCATCGCCGCGACGCCCAGCCCCCAACGATCGGCGAGCGCCGCCCGCCACGTGGTCTCGGCCAGATCCGAGGGAGGTGTCAGCACGCGACCACGATAGGCCCGCGCCCGGCCATCACCACCCGATTTGGTCGTCCACGAGAACCCGGAGTGCTGCGCCCCGATCGCGCCACTGGCCACGACGGTTCGTGCGGTGCCGCGCCGCCCGGAAATCAAAAGACCCGGGAACAAAGGCCCGGAACACAAGAAAGGCAAGGAGACGAACTCCCTGCCACCTCTAACGTATATCGCACCCCCGGCCTTGCGGCAAGACCCCGGTGGCGGCGCAGAATCGGCGGCCGAGCCCAAGAATCGGGGGAAACGCATGTTCGATGTCATCGTGGTCGGTGGCGGCCCGACCGGCATGATGCTCGCGAGTGAACTGCGGCTGCGGGGCGCCGGGGTGCTCGTGGTGGAGAAGGATGTCGAGCCGCCGCCGTTCGTGCGGTCGCTCGGGCTGCATGTGCGCAGCATCGAGATCATGGATCAGCGGGGGCTGCTGGAGCGGTTTCTGGAGAACGGCTCGCAGCATCCGATCCGGGGGTTCTTCGCGGGCATCGACAAGCCCGCGCCCACGGGGCTGGACACCGCCCACGGCTACGTGCTCGGGATTCCGCAGACGATCACCGACCGGCTGCTGGCCGAGCATGCGATCGAGGCCGGGGCCGAGGTGCGGCGTGGCGTCGCGGTGGCGGGGCTGGAACAGGACGACGACGGCGTGACCGTGCGGTTCGAGGACGGGGCGGGGGAGCGGGCGCGGTTCGTCGTCGGGTGTGACGGCGGGCGCAGCACGGTCCGGAAGCTGCTCGGGGTCGGTTTTCCGGGTGAGCCGTCGAGGGTCGACACGCTGCTGGGCGAGATGGAGGTGACCGCCCCGGCGGAGGAGCTGGCCGAGGTGATGACCCGGGTCCGGGTGACCGAGAAGCGGTTCGGGATCGGGCCGTCGGGCCGGCCGGGGGTGTTCCGGGCGGTGGTGCCGGCTACGGGCGTGGTCGAGGACCGGGCCGCGCCGCCGACGTTCGAGGAGTTCACGGGCCAGCTGCGGGCGTACGCGGGAACCGATTTCGGCGCGCATTCACCGCGCTGGCTGTCACGCTTCGGCGACGCGACCCGGCAGGCCGAGCGTTACCGGGTGGGGCGGGTGTTCCTGGCCGGGGACGCGGCGCACGTCCACCCGCCGATCGGCGGGCAGGGGCTCAACCTGGGGATTCAGGACTCCTTCAACCTGGGGTGGAAGCTGGCGGCGGCGATCACCGGCTGGGCGCCGGACGACCTGCTGGACAGCTACGAGTCGGAGCGGCATCCGGTGGCCGCCGACGTGCTGACCAACACCCGGGCCCAGATGCAGCTGACCACCGACGAGCCGGGGCCGCGGGCGGTCCGGCGGCTGCTGGCCGAGCTGATGGACTTCGACGACGTCAACCGGTTCCTGATCGAGAAGATCACCGCGATCGGCGTCCGCTACGACCTGGGCGAGGGCCATCCGCTGCTCGGCCGGCGGCTCGCCGACCGCCGGTTGAAGCACGGGCGCCTGTTCGAGCTGCTGCGCGCCGGCCACGGGCTGCTGCTCGACCGGACCGGGCGGCTGTCGGCCGAGGGCTGGGCCGGCCGGGTCGACCATGTCGCCGAGGATCTGGATGTTCCCGCGCTCCTGCTCCGCCCGGACGGGCACGTCGCGTGGGTGGGCGAGGACCAGCCGAGCCTCGACGTCGCGCTGGCCCGATGGTTCGGCACCGCCCAGGCTCAAGAGGCGGAGGAGGGCGATCGGCGCTGGAGGAACTCGTAGACGTCCTGGGCGTCGACGCCCGGGAACGTCCCCGGGGGAAGGGCCGCCAAGAGGTGGGAGTGGACTCGGGCGCTCGGCCAGGCGTGGCCTTCCCAGGTGTCGACCAACGATGACGGTGGGCGGCGGCAGCAGGCCGGGTCGGGGCAGCGCGAGACGGTCCGGCGGGTGGTGTCGCCGCCGCGGAACCAGCGGGCGTGCTCGTACGGGGTGCCGACGGTGACCGAGAACTCGCCGGAGCGGGTCGACTCGACGTGGACCGTGCACCAGTACGTGCCGGCCGTGGTGTCGGTGAACTGGTAGAAGCTGGAGTACGGGTCTTCGGACTGGAACACCGTGCGCGACGCCCAGCGGCGGCAGATGGGCTGGCCCTCGATGGCGCCGGTCACGTCGGCCGGGAAGCGGACGTTGTCGTTCTCGTACGCCTTGTAGACGATTCCGCTCTCGTGCACCCGGGTGAAGTGCACCGGGATGCCGAAGTGGTGGGTGGCCAGGTTGGTGAAGCGGTGGGCCGCCGTCTCGTACGAGACACCGAACGCGTCCCGGAAGTCGTCGATGGCGAGCGCCCGGTCGGCCTTGGCCTCGCGCAGGAACTCGACCGCGAACTTCTCGGGCATCAGCAGCGCCGCCGCGAAGTAGTTCGCCTCGACCCGCTGGCGCAGGAAGTCACCCCAGTCGACCGGATCGTTGTGGCCGAGCACGAAGTGACCCAGTGTCTGGAGCACCACCGCCCGCGGGTCGTGGCCCTTGCCGCTGGCCACCTGGGGCAGATAGATCCGCCGGTTCCGCAGGTCGGTGACCGACCGCGTCGAGTTCGGCAGATCCGACACCCAGTGCAGCGTGAATCCGATCTGTCCGGCGATATCGAGGATCCCGCGCTGGGACAGCGGCCCGGTCGAGTGCCGCACCGATTGCAGCACATCAAAAGCGGCCTTCTCCACCGAGGCGAAGTAGTTGTCCCGTGAGCGCATCTCCGTCCGAAGGGAAGCGTTGGCCCGGCGAGCCACCTCGGGCGTCGCGCTCTGCTCGGTCAGGACCCGGGACAACTCCCGATGCAGCCCGATCAGCGATTCGAGAGCGTCGGCGGGCAGGCGGCGGCCGGCGCGAACCGTCGGCAACCCGAGCGCGCCGTAAACGGAAGATTCCTGAAAATGCGCCAGCTCGATCTCCAGGGCCGCCCGCCGGGTCGGTGCCTCGGCCCGCAGCAGATCCTGCAGCGGCACCTCCAGAGCGGTCGCCATCGATTGCAGCAGCGACAGCTTGGGCTCGCGCTTCCCGTTCTCGATCAGCGACAACTGGGACGGCGCCCGGCCCACCAGGGCGCTGAGATCGTCGAGCGTCATGCCCTTGGCCCGGCGTTGATGCCGCAGCCGCTGCCCGAGAAGTGCGAGGTCCACGAAGTTAACGCTAACAGAAGAACGTGAAATCTTCTGCTCACAAACGTCTCCACAACGCCGGCCCAACCCAGCAACAGTGGGGTTCTTACCAAGGAGGGGATCGAAACAATGACCGACGTCAGAGGCGGTACCGCAGCGGACCTCACTCGGGCCTGGGCCGGCGATCCTCGTTGGCTGGGCATCCGCCGCGACTACACCGCGCAGGACGTGGTGCGGCTCCGCGGCTCGCTCCAGGAGCGGCACACGCTCGCCGAGCGCGGCGCCGAGAGGCTCTGGGAGCTCCTGCACGACGAGGAATACGTCAACGCGCTCGGCGCCCTGACCGGCGGCCAGGCCGTCCAGATGGTGCGCGCCGGGCTCAAGGCGATCTACCTGTCCGGCTGGCAGGTGGCGGCCGACGCGAACCTGTCCGGGCACACGTACCCGGATCAGAGTCTGTATCCCGCGAACTCGGTGCCGGCGGTCGTCCGGCGGATCAACAACGCCCTGACCCGCGCCGACCAGATCGAGGTCGCGGCGGGCCGGCACGAGCGGGACTGGTTCGCGCCGATCGTGGCCGACGCCGAGGCCGGCTTCGGCGGGCCGCTGAACGCGTTCGAGCTGATGAAGGCCATGATCGCGGCCGGCGCGGCGGGCGTGCACTGGGAGGACCAGCTGGCCAGCGAGAAGAAGTGCGGTCACCTGGGCGGCAAGGTGCTGATCCCGACCCAGCAGCACATCCGCACGCTCAACGCGGCCCGCCTGGCCGCCGACGTGTGCGGTGTCCCGTCGCTGGTCATCGCCCGTACCGACGCCTTGGCCGCGGACCTGCTCACCACCGACGTCGACGAGCGCGACCAGCCCTTCCTCACCGGCGACCGCACCGCGGAGGGCTTCTTCCGGGTGCGGAGCGGGCCGGCGGCCGCGATCGCCCGCGGTGTCGCGTACGCCGACTACGCCGACCTCTTGTGGGTCGAGACCGGCAAGCCCGACCTGGAGTTCGCGCGGGAGTTCGCCGAGGCGATCCACGCCGAGCACCCGGACAAGATGCTGGCCTACAACTGCTCGCCCTCGTTCAACTGGCGTAAGAACCTGGACGACGCCACGATCGCCCGGTTCCAGAAGGAGCTCGGGGCGATGGGCTACAAGTTCCAGTTCGTCACGCTGGCCGGCTTCCACGCGCTCAACCACTCGATGTTCGAGCTGGCCCGGGGCTACGCCGAGGGCGGCATGAGCGCGTACGTGAGGCTCCAGGAGGCCGAGTTCGCCGCCGAGGCGGACGGCTACACCGCGACCAAGCACCAGGCCGAGGTCGGCACCGGCTACTTCGACGCCGTGTCCACCGCGCTCAACCCCGACAGCTCCACGACGGCGCTGTCCGGCTCGACCGAAGCGGAGCAGTTCTGATGAGCAGCGTGGAAGAGATCGTCATCACCGGCAGCACGGCCGGGCGGTACGCGGAGATCCTGACCCCCGAGGCGGTCGCCTTCGTGGTCGCGCTGGACCGGGAGTTCGGGGCGCGGCGGGTGCAACTGCTCGACCGTCGGCGCCGGCGGCGCGCCGCGCGTACCGGCGAACTCGATTTTCTGGAATCGACCAGGCACATCCGGGCCGACACGTCGTGGACGGTCGCGCCGCCGGCCGAGGACCTGCTGGACCGGCGGGTGGAGATCACCGGGCCGCCCACCGCGTCAAAAACGATCAAGGCCTTGAGCTCCGGCGCCAAGGTGTGGATGGCCGACTTCGAGGACGCCACGTCCCCGACCTGGGACAACCTGATCGAGGGGCAGCTCAATCTCCTCGACGCGATGCCGATGAACAACGAGGAACACGCCACGATCATGGTTCGGCCGAGAGGCTGGCACCTGCCCGAATGCCACATCCGGATCGGCGGCCGGGCCATCTCGGCGGCCCTGTTCGACTTCGGCCTGTACCTGTTCCACTGTGGCCGCAAGCAGATCGAGCGCGGCAGCGGCCCGTACTTCTACCTGCCCAAGCTGGAGTCGCATCTGGAGGCCCGCCTCTGGAACGACGTCTTCGTCAAGGCCCAGGAGATGCTCGGCATCCCGCGCGGCACCATCCGGGCGACCGTGCTGATCGAGACCATCACGGCCGCGTTCGAGATGGAGGAGATCCTGTACGAGCTGCGCGAGCACTCGGCGGGCCTGAACGCCGGCCGCTGGGACTACCTGTTCAGCATGATCAAGAACCGGCCGGACGTGGTGCTGGCCGAGCGTTCCCAGCTCACCATGACGGCGCCGTTCATGCGGGCGTACACCGAACTGCTCGTGGCGACCTGCCACCGGCGCGGCGCCCACGCGATCGGCGGGATGGCCGCGGTCGTGCCCAGCAAGGACCCGGTGGCGGCCAAGCGGGCGCTCAACCAGGTGCGGCAGGACAAGCGCCGCGAGGTGGGGGACGGCTTCGACGGCTCCTGGGTGGCTCATCCCGGTCTGGTCGAGACCTGCCGGGACGTGTTCGACCAGTGGCTGGGCTTCGAGCCGCACCAGATCGTCCGCCGCCGCGACGACGTGCGGGTCACCGCCGCGCAGCTGCTCGACGTGAAGCGCCAGTACGGCGGGGTGAGCGAGGTGGCGCTGCGGACCTCGGTCAGCGTGGCCGTGCGCTACATCGCGGCGTGGCTCGGCGGGCAGGGCGCGGTCGCGCTGAACGGCCTGATGGAGGACGCGGCCACCGCCGAGATCTGCCGGACCCAGCTGTGGCAGTGGGTCTCGTCGGGCACCCCCACCGACTACGGCGTGCCGATCACGGCCGGGCTGGTCACCCGGATGCTCCGCGAGGAGCTCGACGTGCTGTCGGCGACCGGCGCGCTCGACGAGGACGCGGCCCGGCGGTACGGGCAGGCCCGTACCCTGCTGACCGTGCTCGTCACCGAGCGCACGTGCACCGAGTTCCTCACCCTGCCGGCCTACCTGCGCCACCTGGGCGGGGCGACCGCCCAGGTGGCGCTGGCCGCGTAGTTACTCGAGCTCCTTGAGCGTCTTGCGGGACCCGCGCTCGTGCAGCAGGTCGAGCACCTGCTGGTAGGTCGAGGCGAACCGCTCGTTCTCGGCCAGATCGCCGAACAGGTCACGGTTCTGGATGAACGTGCGATCCAGGGCCCGCTGCTTCAACTCGGGGGCCAGCCGGTCGACCACCTCGATCGGCCGGCCCTCTTCGTCGCGGCCCTCGGCGTAGCGGGCCCACGACGCGACCACCGCGGTGGCGCGCAGGATCGGGCCGCCGGTCTCCAGGTTGTGCCGGATCACCGGGAGCAGCCACTTCGGGATGCGGTCCGAGCTCTCCGCGCACAGCCGGGCCACGGTGTCGCGGACCTGCGCGTTGGAGAAGCGCTCGATCAGCTGGTGGCGGTAGTCGTCCAGCTCGATGCCCGGCACCGGCGCCAGCGTCGGCGACGCCTCCTGCTCCATGTAGGCGAGCAGGAAGTCGGCGAACAGCGGCTCCTGGGCCACGTCGTGCACGAGGCGGTAGCCGGCCAGGTAGCCGAAGTAGCAGAGCGCCTGGTGGCTGGCGTTGAGCAGGCGGAGCTTCATCAGCTCGTACGGCTCGACGTCGTCGACCACCTGCACGCCGGCCTCCTCGAACGGCGGCCGGCCCTGGTTGAAGGTGTCCTCGAGGACCCACTGGGTGAACGGCTCGCACACCACCGGCCAGCCGTCGTCGATGCCGAACCGGCTCCGGACCAGCGCGCGGTCCTCGTCGGTGGTGACCGGCGTGATCCGGTCGACCATGCTGTTCGGGAAGGCCACGTTGTCCTCGACCCACGTCCCCAGCTCCGGGTCACGCAGCGCGGCGTACGCGACGAAGCTCCGTTGCGCGGCGTGGCCGTTGCCCTGGATGTTGTCGCAGCTCATGATCGTGAACGGCGGCGTCCCGGCCGCCTTCCTCCGGGCCAGCGCCTCGACCACCAGCCCGAACGTGGTCTTCGGCTGGTTCCCCGGCTGCAGGTCATGCTGGATGTCCGGATTGTCGGACACGAACTCCCCGGTCACGGCGTTGATGTTGTAGCCGCCCTCGGTCACCGTCAGCGACACGATCTTGATCTCGGGGGAGACCATCTTCGCGATCACGGCCTCCGGGTCCTCCGGCGCGAACAGGTACTCCTTGATCGACCCGATGACCCGCGGCTCGAGGGTGCCGTCGGGCGCCTTCACGACCAGCGTGTAGAGCCCGTCCTGGGCGTCGAGCACGTCGCGCATGCCCAGGTCGGCGGGCATCACGCCGACGCCGCAGATCGCCCAGTCGAGCGCCTTGCCCTCGTTCATCAGACGATCCAGGTACATGGCCTGATGAGCCCGGTGGAAGCCACCCACCCCGAAATGCACGATTCCGGTCTGGAGCCGGCCGCGGTCATAGCCGGGCCCGGGCACCCCCTCCGGGAGTTCGGTCAGGTTCTGCTGGGTGAGCGGTGGCATCGGGTGTCCTCCCACTGCTGCGGTGCTGGTAGGCGTCCTCCTCAGCATTGCACCAACCACCGACGGTCACCGGGAACGACCTCTCGAGATTGCCGAAAACCCCTTCCGGGTACGGGCGCAGCACGGTCCCGTCACCACCCCTGAGCTGCGGAAACCAAGCTCTCCGCGAGGCGCTTCGGGTGGTGCCGGCCGGTCCGGCCAGAATCCCGCCGCCCGAGCCCCGCCGCCGCGCACAGCCCCCCGATTCCGCCGCCTTCGCGCGCCCGCCGGACCCGCCCGGTCGCACGCATCCTCGCCACCTATTCGGTCACGCTCGAATCCGTTTGCCGCCCGTCCGCCGCCGCTCCTACCGTCCGGCCATGCCCCACCACATCGGTCGCGACTACCTGCGATCCGCCCTGTCCGTCGGCGCCGTGACGGTGGTCGACGCCCTGCCGGCCCACGCCTACGCCAACCGCCACCTGCCCTCCGCCGTCAACCTCACCGCCGAGGACGCCGCCGCCCGCGCGCCGTCGGTGCTCCCGGACCGGGCCGCCGACATCGTCGTGTACTCGACCGACGCGCACTGCACCCGCGGCCCCGACCTGGCCGCCGCCCTGGAACAGCTGGGCTACACCAACATCAGCGTCTACACCGAGGGCATCCAGCCCTGGGCCGACGCGGGGCTGCCCGTGGAGCACGCGATCACCTAGGCCGTGCTCGCCGGCCCGACCGGGGCGGCGGAGCGCTTGGCCGGGTTTGCGACACGGCCTAGGCTTCGCCTTCATGACGCAGCCCTTCACCGTCGTGTTCCGTGGGTACGACCGCCCGCAGGTCGACCAACTCCTCGCCCTGGCCGACCAGGCGCTGGCCTCCGGCAGCGAGACCGCCCACGTCACCGCCCGGTCCACGTTGAGCGACCCGATGCTGCGCGTCACCCTGCGCGGCTACGAGCGTCCCGCCGTCGAGCAGGCCATCAGCGAGCGCCTGACCCGGCTGGGCGGCCCGCTTCCCGCGCCCGCGCCCACACCGGACGACGCGTCGCTCGGCTTCACCACGGTCCTGCGCGGCTACTCCCTGCCCGAGGTCGAGCAGTTGTTCGCCCGGGTCGAGCGGGCCCTCGCCGCCGGCGACACCGCCGCCGCCCGGCAGGCCCTGAGCACGGCCGAGTTCGCGATCGTCCTGCGCGGCTACGACCGGGGCGAGGTCGACGAGGAGGTCCAGCGCCGCCTCAAGGAACTGTGACGCTCAAGGAACTGTGACGACGGTCTGCTCGGCGGCCGCGGGCCGGGCGATGAGCGTCGGGACGTCCTGGTCCGGGAAACCGTGCAGATCCAGCCCGTTGAGCGCGAGGTCGAACGAGCCGCCGATGGTCAGCCCGCCCGCGAGGCCGGCGTAGAAACTCCGCGCGAACTGGATGGCCGCCTGGTCGAGCACCTCCCGCTGCATGCCGATGACGCACGGAACGTGCTGGGCGATGGCCGTCGCCTGCTCGCGGGTGTGGCAGGCGTTGAGCACCACGCACCGCAGACCGGCCTGGAGAACGCCGAACAACCGGCTCAGGGCCGCCGGTTTCACGAACCGGCCCCGGCCGCGCTCGTCGACGACCTGGATCCCGGCCGTCGGGTGACCGTGGCCGCTGAAGTGGGCGATCACCGGCCGGTGGGCCAACATCTCGTCGTGCAGGTCGTCCAGCCGCACCGCGTCGGCCGTCTGGACCCGGAGCCGATCCCGCCCGCGGGACCGCGTGACCGCCTGACCGATCGCGCGACGTTCCTCGTCGAGGCGCAGCGGCGGCGCCCCGGCGGCGTGGGCGCTCATCAGCAGGATGACCGCCTTCTCCGGGGTCCCGTTCTTGTCGCCGAAGACGACGTCGCCCCCGATCTTCGGGCCGTTGACCAGATCGCCGGCGACGTTCACGCGGTTGAAGTACGTCTGCATGGTGCTCTCTGACGGACCGGTCCGTCAGAGACGTACATGAGCAGAAGCAGCATCAGACGCAAGGACGTCGAGGTGCGGATCAGCCGGCGGACGCTGTGGGTCGACACCACCGCGTACCCGCTGGCGCATGTCACCAAGATTCAGCCGCTCGAGGTGACGGTGAAGCGGGGCCGCCTGCTCTTCACCTACCTGAAGGACACCGGGTCCTGGCTCGTGCTGGGCGTCATCGGCCTGGTCATCCTCGGCTGTCTCGGCACCTCGGTACCGGCCGAGGTGACCACCGGCTACGGGGTGGTCCTGCTCGTCGCCCTGATCGTGATCACCGTCCGGCTGGTCCGCCGCCTTTCCTTCGGCACCCTGCACGTGCTGAGCATCGGCATCGCGGGCACCCAGCGCGCGGCGGTCCTCAGCCGCGACGGCGCGGTGATCAGCCGCCTGGCCCAGCGGGTCGTGGACGCGATCGACGACCCGGCCCTGGAGTACGCCATCCACATCGAGAACATCGAGGTCGCCGGCGACATGGTCAACGGACCGAAGGCCGGCGGCGACGTCATCTTCGGCAACAAGACCGGGGCCTGAGCCGATGCGACCGGTCATCGACGCCGCCACCGGCCTGGTGGCCCAGGCCATCACCCTGATCGCCGTCTCGACCGTGATGATGTTGCTGGTCAAGCGCTTCGTCCCGGTCCTCGGCGCGGAACTGTGGCGCTGGTACTGGACGGCCCTCACCTGGCTGATCCGGGCCCCGTTCCGCCTGATCCGGGTGCTGCTGAAGAACATCACCCATCGCCCGTGACGCTTCGTGCCATCCGGGCGACCACGGCAGTCAAGGCCCGGCCCCTGACCGGCGGCTGTCACGGGGCCCAGCCACCGTAGCCGCCCTCCTTCCAGGGCGTCGTGAAGGCAACGAGAATCAGGAACACCAGCAACCAGCCCATGGAACCCCACCAGAGCGCCCAGACACCCACTACGGAGGCGCCCAGAAAGAACGGCAACGGGCCGAACATCGCGGTGACGGTCAGGCCGTCCAGGAAGCGACGCAGCGGGCCACGCGGCGGCGGCGTCCCGATAGCGATCGCCGCGGCGAACAGCACCGGGAACACGGCTCCCACCACGAACCACACCCATCGGTCGGCCTCGGGCGGCAGGACACCGATCAGGACGGCGACAAGCACGACGAACGCCACCGCAATTCCCCATGCCCAGCGCTTGCGGCGAAGTCGCCCGACCGTCATCGGTCCAGTATGGGTTCCGCAAACTTCCGGCGGAAGAATGAGCGGATGGAGCCACCGGGGCCGCCAGAACTGCCCCCCGAGGGCGCGGATATCAATCACCACGCCGCGACTGTGCACCCTCGACGATCTTGTCCGATCTCGACCCCTGCGTCGCGGTCGATCCGCTTGTAGATGGTCCAGGCGCTGACCAGAGGTTCGTTCGGCGCCGATCGGCTACCAGGTTCACCGCGGGGACGGCTCCAAATGCCGAGCCCTCGAACAGTCGGCATGCGTTGATCAGCACTGCGTATGTCACCTTGGCGGCGAGCGCGAACTCCTCGTCGTTGATCGACAAACCCATGCCCATCC
This sequence comes from Actinoplanes sp. NPDC089786, assembly GCF_040684855.1. Lineage (NCBI taxonomy): Bacteria > Bacillati > Actinomycetota > Actinomycetes > Micromonosporales > Micromonosporaceae > Actinoplanes > Actinoplanes sp. NPDC089786. The sequence goes on along the minus strand of NZ_JBFBGU010000017.1, from coordinate 229 downwards.
CGCCCGGGATCGCGTCCCGCGCCGTGCCGCATGGCCCAGCCGAGGCCGTGCTAATAGCGCGATAGCAGCCGCCAGGTGCTCCCCGTGTTGTTCCTTGCCGCTACGGCTGAGTCGCGCGACGAAGGACGTTGCCTGCTAAGCCCCTGGCAGGAACTGTTTCCCGTAACTCTGGGGTAGCCAGGGTGAGGTCCAGGGTGCGGCGGTGGTGAGGTTCTGGGCGTCGGTGCGG
>NZ_JBFBGU010000016.1:177371-230948 GCF_040684855.1 Actinoplanes sp. NPDC089786 | reverse complement strand
CCGTCCCGGCTGATCTCGGCGTGCGTGTGGACATCGATCGCAACGAGGCCGGCGACGTCCATCACGCGTCCGGGGCCTTCGGCGCGGGGATGCCGGCCTGGCAGTCGCTCGCCAGATCAACTGAACTGCGGAATCACCTCTTGGGCGAACCGCTGCATGGGCTCGTGGTCGTACGCCACCCGCGGCACGTAGACGATCACGTAGTCGGCGCCGGCCTCGGCCATCCGCTCGATCCGGCCCACGGTGTCCGCCGACGACTCGTTCAGATCCAGCTCCAGGCTCGTCGACTTGACGATCCGGTCGTAGTCGCGGCCCAGGTTGTCGCAGTGTCCGCGCAGCACCTCGAGCTTGCGGCGGATCAGCTCAGGGTCGCCGCCACCCACGTTGCAGGCGTCGGCGTACCGGGCGACCAGCTTCAGGGTCACCTTCTCGCCGCCACCACCGATCCAGAACGAGGGATGCGGCTTGCGTACGCCCTTCGGCTCGTTGATCGGCCGGTCGATCGAGTAGTACTTGCCGGAGAACTCCGGCCGCGGCTCGGTCCACATCTTGTGCACCACCTCGACCGCCTCCCGGAACGCCGCCATCCGCTGCGGCACGTCGGCCCACTCGTAGCCGTACGCCTTCCACTCCTGCTCGTACCAGCCGGCGCCGATGCCCGCGTAGAGCCGGCCGTGGCTGGCCACGTCGACGGTCGACGCGATCTTGGCGTACAACGACGGATGGCGGTAGCCGTTGCAGCCCACCATCTGGCCGATGTTGACCCGGCTGGTGTCCCGGGCCAGGGTCGAGGAGACCGTCCAGCACTCGAACGTCGTGTTCAGGGTGGGCTCGGGAATGGTGTGGAAATGGTCGTACACCCAGACCGAGTCCCACGGGCCCGCGTCGGCCAGCCGGGCGACGGCGGTCATCGCCTCGTACTGCTCGACCGGGTCGGCGATCTCCGTCAGGTCCATCTTCCAGCCCTGCGGCACAAACACTCCGAAGCGCATGCTCATGACCGCAACCTACCGCGATCTTGGCCGGTGTAAACGCCGGCCGGGAGTAAAGGCCGGCAGTACGTCCGACGCGATCAGATCCACGTGGTCCAGGTCCGCCATGTCGATGATCCGCAGGTAGACCCGGGACGCGCCGATCGCCGCCAGCTCCGCGATCCGGTCCACCAGCACCCCCGGCACGCCCACCACCGGGTCCTCCGGCGGCAACGCGCTGGGCACGTGCAACGGCGCCGCCCGCCGCCCGGCCTCCCGGTCCGTACGCCCCAGCGCCACCACCACCCCGGCCGACAACGCGACCGTCCGGCCGTACCGGGAAGCCGCCTCCCGTACCCGCCCGAAAGCCTCCGCCGTCTCCGCGACCGTGCGGAACGGCATGTTGAACTCGTCCGCGAAGCGGCCCGCCAGATCCGGGGTACGCCGCGGCCCCCGCCCGCCCACGATGATCGGCGGCCCCGGACGCTGAACCGGCTTCGGCAGCGCCGGAGCGTCCACCAACCGGTAGTGCTTGCCCTCGTACGAGTACGGTCCCGGCGCCGACCACAGACCCGTGATGATCTCCAACTGCTCGGCCAGCCGGTCGAACCGCTCACCGCGCGGCGGGAACGGGATGCCGTACGCCGTGTGCTCCCGTTCGAACCAGCCGGCGCCCAGGCCCAGCTCGATCCGGCCACCACTCATCGCGTCCACCTGAGCCGCCATGATCGCCAGCGGGCCGGGCAGCCGGAACGTCACCGAGTTGACCAGTGTGCCCAGCCGGATCCGGGACGTCTCCCGCGCCAGCCCGGCCAGCGTCAGCCAGGCGTCGGTCGGGCCGGGCAGGCCCGCGTCGGCGCCCATCGACCGGTAGTGGTCGGCCCGGAAGAACCCCTCGAACCCGGCGTCCTCGGCGTGCCGCGCCAGCCGCAGCTGAGTGTCGTAGGTGGCGCCACGGTGCGGCTCGGTGAACAGGCAGACACGCATCGAGGCAGACTAATACGCTAGACCGGGTCCAGCCCTCTCGGTCGGAAGGAAACACGTGCCCAGGAAGACCTTCATCCGTACGCTCGCAGCGGCGGCGCTCTCCCTCAGCCTCACCGCCGCGGCCGGTTGCGCCGGCGACACCGACCAGCCCGGCCCCGGCGCCCCGGCGCTCGAGAAGGTCACGTACCTGACCTCGTTCGGCACGTTCGGCCGCGACGCGTACGCCTACGTGGCCAAGGAGAAGGGCTACTTCCGCGACGCCGGGTTCGACGTCGAGATCAAGGCCGGTAACGGCAGCCTGGAGAACATCAAGAACGTCGTGGCCGGCCAGGTCCAGTTCACCCCCGTCGACCTGACCGGCGGCCTGCTCGCCGCCGGCGGTGAGCAGAAGGTCACCGGCTTCACCGCGGTCGCCGCGATCCAGCAGCACACCATGGCCGCGATCATGTCGCTCGAGGGCTACGGCATCACCGCACCGAAGGACCTGGCGGGCAAGACCCTCGCCGACACCCCGGGCTCTGTCGTTCGCAACCTCTTCCCGACGTACGCGAAGAAGGCCGGCGTCGACCCGGCCGAGGTGACGTTTGTCAACGGAACGCCGCAGACCCTCTTCAGCACCCTGGTCCAGCACAAGGTCGACGGCATCGGCCAGTTCGTCGTCGGCAAGCCCACCGTCGAGGGCATCGCGAAGAAGGACGCCGTCCTGCTCCCGTACCGCGACTTCCTCCCCGACCTCTACGGCAACGTGCTGATCACCTCCAGCGAGTACGCCAAGGAGCACCCCGACAAGGTGCGGAAATTCACCGCCGCCCTGCTCGAGGGCCTGCAGGACGCGATCACCAACCCGGACGAGGCCGGCGCTCTGCTCAAGAAGAACGTGGCCACCGCGAACCCGCAGAGCGCCGCCGCCGAGCTGGCCCTGATGGCGCCGTTCGTCCGCGGCGACGCCGGTGTGGTCGTCGGCGCGCTGGACCACGCCCGGGTCACCAGCGGCATCACCATCCTGCGGGAGTCCGGCCAGATCCCGGCCGGACTCACACCGGGCCAGGTCATCAGCTTCGACCTGGTGCCCAAGACCTGACCCGCGACGAGACATGACCGACACCGACCGGCCGAGCCCCCCGCGCCGTCGTACCGCCTCCGCCGTGCTCTGGCCCCTGCTCGGCCTGAGCGTGACGATCGGCGCCTGGTGGACCGCCACCACCGTGTTCGCCGTCAACACGGTGGTGCTGCCGTCCCCGCCCGACGTGCTCGACGGCTTCCAGCGCTACCGCGGCCTCCTGGTCGCGGAAACCTGGCACACCACCGTCGCCGCCGCGCTCGGCTTCGCCCTGTCCGCGATCGCGGGCGTGCTGATCGGGACGGCCATCGCGGCGTGGCGTCCGTTCGAGCGGATGTTCTCGCCGCTGCTGGTCGCCTTCAACGCGGTGCCGAAGGTGGCGCTGGCCCCGCTGATGCTGATCTGGTTCGGCTACGGGCGCACCCCGGTGCTGGCGATGGCCTTCATGGTCTGCTTCTTCCCGATCGTGCTGTCCACGGCGGTCGGTCTGACCACCACCCCCGCCGATCTGGCCGAGCTGGCCCGATCGGTGAACGCGACCCGATGGCAGACCTTCCGATGGGTACGGCTGCCCGCCGCGTTGCCGCAGATGTTCGTCGGACTGCGCGTCGCCATGCCGCTGGCGGTGATCGGGGTGGTGGTCGGCGAGATGCAGTACGGCGAGACCGGCCTCGGCATGATCATCGTGCAGACCAGCGGTCAGGGCGACACCGCCACGGCGTTCACCGCGATCACCCTGCTGGCCGTGGTCAGCATCGTGCTGTACTACCTTCTCCTGATGGTCGAGCGGCTCGCGCTGCCGTGGGTACGAGCCACGACATCAGCGCGCTGACGACGAATTCGCTGGGGGAAGCCGATGAGCACGCCGTTGCGCACGAGCGATCCGACCCGCCTCGGCGACTACGAGCTGCTCGGCCGCCTGGGCGCGGGTGGCATGGGCACCGTCTATCTCGGCCGTGGCGCCGACGGCCGCCGGGTGGCGGTCAAGACCCTGCGCCATGAGTACGCCTGGGACGCCGTGCTGCGCGGCCGGTTCCGCAGCGAGGTCAACCGGCTCCGCCAGGTCCCGCCGTTCTGCACGGCGGCCGTGCTGGACGCCGACCCGGACCACGAGCCGCCGTACCTGGTGGTCGAGTATGTGTCCGGCCCCAGCCTGGCCGACGAGATCCGGAAGAACGGTCCCCTCGGCCCCGATCTGCTGCCCGGCGTGATCATCGGCGTCACCACGGCGCTCGCGGCCATCCACGGCGCCGGGGTGGTGCACCGTGACGTCAAGCCGACCAATGTCCTGCTCACCCTGGGCGGCGTCAAGGTGATCGACTTCGGCATCGCCCGGCCGATCGACCTGACCAGCGAGCACACCCTGACCGGCCAGCTCGTCGGCACGGTCGAGTACATGGCCCCCGAGTGCTTCGACACGGTCGGCAGCGCGGTGAGCCCCGCCGCCGACATCTTCGCGTGGGGTGTGCTGGTGGCGTACGCCGCGACCGGCCGCACCCCGTTCACCGCCGGCACCGCCGCGGCCACGGCGGTCCGGATCGCCACCCAGCCGCCCGACCTCGGCGCGCTCTCGGGGCGGCTCCGCGATCTGGTCGGCCGCGCCCTCGCCAAACGACCCACCGACCGCCCGACCGCCCGCGAACTCCTCGACACGCTGCTCGGCACGGCGCCGGTCGCGGCCCGTCCGCCGGTTTCGCGGCCGGTCCCGCCGGCGATACCGCGGCCGCGGCCGCCCCAGCTCCAGAGGCCGACGCCGAGGCCGGCGGTTCGCGAAAACCCTCGCCACACCCGGGTCTTCGTCGTGCTCATGGTGCTGACCGGCCTGCTCGGCACGATCCTGACCCTCACCCTCCTGTGGGTGCTGGACGACTTCATCTCGTAGCCGGCCTTGACGACATCGGTGATGGTCGATGTATGGTGGGAGCGCTCCCAGACCGCGTCCGCCACTCTGCTCGAGGAGCCGACATGTCTCGTAGGCGTCATCGCCTGGCCACCCTGCTGGCCGGCCTGCTCGTTCTGGCCCTTTCCACGCCATTGCTGACGTCGGCGCCGGTCGCTGCCTCCCGTACCCATGCCGTGCCCCTGGCTGAGCTGACGGTGGTGTCCGAACAGGTGGCCTCCGGCCTGCGGCGCCCGATCGCGATCACCGGGCTGCCGGACGGCCGGATGCTGATCGCCGAGAAGGACGGCACCGTCCGCGCCTACCACCCCGCCACCGGCCTGTCGGCCGAGCCGCTGCTCGACCTGACCGCCCGGATCGACACGTCGGACAACGAGCGCGGCCTGCTCGGCCTCACGCCCGCCCCGAACTTCGCCCGGACCGGCATGCTCTACATCGCCTACACCAGCCTCCCGGCCGGTGCGCTGACCCTGGCGCGCGTGCCCATCAACGCTCCCGAGCGGCTGCAGGTGCTGCTCACCCAGGAGCACGCCGAGTACGGCAACCACAACGGCGGACAGGTGGCGTTCGGCCGCGACGGCTACCTCTACTGGTCACTCGGCGACGGCGGCCACGCGAACGACCCGTTCAAGTCCGGTCAGAGCCTCCGCACCCTGCTCGGCAAGATCGTCAGGATCGACGTCAGCCGCACGTGCGGGGCGAAGCCGTACTGCGTGCCCGTCACCAACCCGTTCGTCCGCGAGCCGGGCGCGCGGCCGGAGATCTGGCTGTTCGGGCTGCGCAACCCGTGGCGGTTCTCGGTCGACCCGGTCGACGGCTCGCTGTGGATCGGTGACGTCGGTCAGGGGCTGGTCGAGGAGATCAACCACATCCGCCCGTGGCAGGGCGGGGCGAACCTCGGCTGGTCCTGCCGGGAAGGCACCCCGATCTTCGACCAGCAACAATGCCGTCCCGGTGTGCGGTACACCGACCCGGTCTTCGAGTACGACCACTACAACGACAACTGCTCGGTGACCGGCGGCGTGGTGTACCGGGGCACGCTGACCCCGGAGGCGTGGGGAACCTACGTCGCGAGCGACTACTGCTCCACCCGGGTGTTCGCCGTGCGTCCCCGGCCCGAGGGCGGCTACGAGACCGCCACGATCGGCAACTTCCCCACCCAGCCGTCCGCGATCGGCACCGACGTGCACGGCGAGTTGTACGTGCTCAGCGACCTCCCGGGAGGGATGAGCCGGGTGCGGTTCGAGCGGGTACCGCCACGGGCTGCCCCGCCCGCCTGAGCGCCCCGCCGGCGCGGAAGAATGGCGTCATGACCGACGACTCCAGGTTGGACACCACGGTTCCGCATTCGGCGCGGATCTGGAACTACTGGCTCGGCGGCAAGGACAACTTCAAGGCCGACCAGGAGGCGGGCGACGAGGTCATCGCCCACATCCCGGACATACCCATCGGCGCGAGGTCCCACCGCACCTTCCTCAAGCGGGTGGTGAGATTCCTGGTCGAGGAGGCCGGCGTCCGTCAGTTCCTCGACGTCGGCACCGGGCTCCCCTCGGCCGACAACACCCACGAGGTCGCGCAGTCGCTCGACCCGCGCTGCCGGGTGGTCTACGTCGACAACGATCCGCTGGTCATGGCCCATGCGCGTGCGCTGCTGTCCAGCACCCCGGAAGGTGCCTGCGACTACCTCGAAGCCGACCTGCGCGAGCCCGAGACGATCCTCGCGTCCGCGCGGCAGACCCTCGACTTCTCGCAGCCGATCGGGCTCATGCTCCTCGGCGTCGTCAACCACCTCATGGACGACGACGTGGCGTACGACTGCGTCGCGCGGCTGGTGCGGGAAATGCCCGCCGGCAGCTACCTGGCGCTCACCCATTCCACCGCCGAGATCCACGGCGAGCCGATGCTGCGCGTGATGCGAGAGACCACCGAGCGCGGCGGTACGCCGATCCGCGCCAGGACGAAGGCCGAGCTCGAGCGCTTCTTCGACGGACTGGATCTGGTCGAGCCCGGCGTCGTGACGTGCTCGCGCTGGCGCCCCGAACCGCAGTCCGGCGAGCCGGAGGTCTACCTGTTCGGCGGCGTCGGCCACATCAGCTGAACTCGCCCTCGATCATCACGGCTATATTCGGCAAAGCCGTGGGTTCCCGTCCCAGGACGGCACGAGCGCACGGAGACGCCTTGGTCGAGCACGAGGACGACAGCCTGATCAAACAGGTCGAGTTCTACCGGCGACGGCTGGCCGCCGTGGCGGAGTCGGCCGGTAACACCACGGAGACGGCGGCGATGGCGGCCGCCTTCGCCGAGGCGCAGCGGGTGGCCGCCCGGGGGCTTCGGTCGGCCGTGGAACTCGGGCTGGAACGGGGGCTGAGCTGGCGGCAGCTCGCCGAGCTGCTCGACATCCCGGCCTCGACGCTGCACCGCCAGTACCGCAGCGGCGCCGCCATCCTGACGGCCCGCGAATCGCCGCCGGACCGGCCCGACGCGCCCTCGACGGCGGGCCGGGTGCCGCCGTGGTTCGACACCTTCGTCGGCCGCGAGCGCGAACTCGCCGACCTGACCGATCTGCTGGGCCGGACGCGGCTGCTCAGCGTCATCGGCCCGGTCGGTGTCGGTAAGACCAGGCTCGCCGCCGAGCTGGCCCGGCGCGTCGAGCCGGCCTACCCCGGCGGGGTCAGATGGGTCCCGCTGGCGCCCGTGACCAAGCCCTGGCAGGTGGCGTCGGCCGTCGGCACGGCGGGTGAGCCCTCCGCGACCGGAGCCGCCCTGCTCGTGCTCGACAACTGCGAACACGTGATCGACGGCGTGATCGACGTCGTCTCGAAACTGCGCGCCTCAACCCCGCAGTTGCACATCGTGACCACCAGCCGGGAGGCGCTGCGGGCCCAGGGCGAGACCGTCATGGTGCTCGAGCCGTTACGGGCCGATGCGGTACGCCTGTTCGGCACCCGGGCGTCGGAGTCGACACCCGGCTTCGAGGCCGGCGCCTGGGCCGGCGTCATCGCGGAGATCTGCGACCGGCTCGACGGTCTGCCGCTGGCGATCGAACTCGCCGCGGGCCAGATGGACGTGCTGACGCCGGAGCTGTTGCTGCCGAAGCTCGCGGATCGGTTCGAGCTGCTCGTCGACGCCCAGCGCGGGCCGGTCGGCCGCCGGCGAAGCCTTCGCGACGCGATCCGGTGGAGCTACGACCGGCTGGACGAGGCCGGACGCGAGGTGTTCGCCCGGCTCTCCGTCCTGCCCGGCGGGTTCGACGAGCAGAGCGCCGCGGCCGTGACGGCCGGCCTCGGCCTGCCCCGGGCGCGGTTGTCGGCACTGCTGACCGGCTTGGCCCGCAAGTCGCTGATCGTCCTCGACGCGCAGCGGCCGGGCCGGTTCCGGATGCTCGAATCGCTGCGGGCGTTCGGCCAGGAGGTGCTGCTCGACGCCGGCGAACTCGCGCCCACGCAGGTCTTGTTGCTGGACTGGCTGGTCGGCTTCGAACAGCAGCTGGTGAAGTACCCCGGGGGCGACGAGCTGACGACGATCGAGCAACGGATCGTCGCCGAGCTGGACAACCTCCGCCACGCGGTGAACGTCGCGGCCACCATCGGTCACCCGGCCCACCCGATCCTGTCCATCCTGCTCGCGCGTTTCCTCGCCAACACCTCCGACCTGGCCGAGGTGGAAAAACTGCTCACCGACGTGCTGAGCAACCCTCTGACGTCGCCGCCGCACCGCTCGAACGCACTGACCTGGCTCGCGAAGAACGACACCCGCCAGGGCGATCTCGACGCCGCGGTCCGCCACTCGAACGAGGCCCTCGCGCTGGCCCGTGAGCTCGATGACGTGGAGACGCTGGCGATCGCGCTCACCAGCGTGATGTTCACGCGCGGCTCCACCGGCGACCTCCGCGGCGGTGTCCGGGTCGGAGGGGAACTGGTCGCGCTGCTGCGGCGGGAGGATCGGGCCGGCCTGGCCGGGTGGGTCCTCAACAAGCAGGCCTGGCTGCTCGTCGCCGACGGCGACCTGGCGGCGGCGCGCGAGGCGATCGCGGAGTCCATCCGGATCTACGAGTCGCGGGCCGACCAGGCCGTGCCGATCGCCGGCCGGTTCGCCAACCACGCCGGGATGAGCCTGCTGCACACCGCCGCGGTGACGGCCACCCTGCAACGGGACGACGCGGCCGCCGCCGAGTACGTCACCGCCGTCCTCGCCATGGCGGTGCCAGATCGCGACACCGTCCTGAGCGCCATCGAATGCGCGGCAATCCTGGCGGTACGACAGCAGAAGTACGCGCTCGCGCTCACCCTGACCGCCGGAACGACCGCCGTAGGCCGCCCGGTGCAGGAATTCTGGACCCGGCACCTCGAAGCGGCGACGAGCACGGCCCAACACGCCATCGGCCCGGCGGCGGCCGGGGCGGCGGCGGCCAGGGGCTCCTCGATGACCGTCGCGCAGCTCACCGATCTGGCGGTCAGCGGGGGCACACCGGCCGACGAACCCCTCACCGACGTCCTGACCCGCCGGGAGCTCGCGGTGGCCCGGCGGGTGGCCGACGGTCTCACGAACGCTCAGATCGCGAAGGAACTCTCGATCAGTCCCCGCACCGTGGACAGCCACCTGATGAACATCCGCACCAAGCTGGAGGTCCGGACCCGGGTGGAGGTGGCGCTGTGGGTCGACCGGAACGGCAAGCACACCCGCCTACCAGGCGTATGACCGCGGGCCTCCCCCGGTCCGGGCCAGATCCGAGAGCCGCCGGTCATCCGGGTGGCTCGGTGAGGTTGCCGGCCGGCAGGTCCGGCGGCGGCGCCCTCGCCGGTGGCTGCTCTGGCACGGCGCTGCGATGGCCGGCTCCTACACCGCCTTGCTCACCGGCTTCTACGTCGACAACGGACCCCAACTACCGCTGTGGGACCGGCTGCCGCACCTCAGCTACTGGCTCCTGCCCGCCGCGGTGGCAATCCCGCTGACCTGGCGGGCTCTGGCCCGCAACAACGCTGTCGGCGGAAAGCGCTAGGTCGACTGTCCGCGGCGGCGGGCGCGAAGGAGTATGGGGGCCATGCGGGTTTCGGTCCTGTACTTCGCGGACGGCCCGAAGTGGGTGGATGCTGGACCCCGCCGACGAGGTCAGCCGCGATGCCACTTCTGGTTGGTGCCGCCGTTGCAGCCCCACAGGTGGAGTTCGGCGCCGTCGGCGGCGTTCCAGTTCTTGACGTCCACGCACTTGTTCGCGGCCGGGTTGACCAGGGCGCCGGCGGCGGTGAGGGTGAACTGCTGCGCCTGGTTGCCCGAGCACGTCGCGATCTGGATGACGGCCCCGTCCTGGGTGGAGCCGCCGGCCACGTCCATGCACATGCTGTTGCGGGTCCGGAGCGTGCCCCCGGTGAACTCCCACCTCTGGTTCTCGCCGTTGTTGCAGGTCCAGGTGGTGAGGCGTTGACCGTTGCTGTAGTTGGAGCCGGGCACGTCGATGCACTTGTCGCTGAAGTTGCTCAGGACGGCGTTCGTCGTGCCGGTCGGCCGGGACGACGGGGTGACCGCCTGCATGACGACCGCGCCGATGGCCTCGACCGTGGTCGTGCTGTCTCGTGGAGTCTGCGCATCCCAGCGGTTCCACGACAGGTTCAGATCGGTACGGCGCACACCCCACGCCGCGTCCGCGTTGCGCTTCATCCAGTCGTAGTACTGGGCCCACAGGCTGTTCTGCCGGACGAATTCGCCCATGCCCCGGGCGAACTCCGACTGCCAGGTGCCGTCCCGCCGGCCATCGGTCAGCAGCCCGTTGACGGTCCGGGCGCGGATGACCCAGTCGGTCGTACGCCTGGCGTCATCGAAGATGGACGACCGGCCGTTGTTGCGGTAGAGAGCTTGCGCCGCACCGACGAAGGCGCCCGCGGAGTAGACGGTCTGACCGCCGGAGAGATCGCCGGCGGCGGTTATCGTCTCGTGCACGGCGCCGGTGCCGCGGTCGAGCAGGGTGCGCCAGACCCAGTCGTAGATCGCCTGCGCCTTGTCCAGGTAACCGCGGTCGTTGGTCGACTCGTAGATCAGCACACCCAGAATGACCGCGGGGCTGTTGCTGAGGGCGTTCTTGTCCGCCTTGTCGACGCTCCACCAGACGCCGCCCCCGAGCGCGCCGTCCCACCCTCGGTCGTAGACCCGGTTGAAGGCGTACCGGGCCTGATCGAGGTAGGTTCGGTTGCCGGTGATCCGGTAGCCCCGGATGAAGGCGAGGCCGGCCCAGAGCAGGTCGTCGTTGTAGTTGTTCCAGTTCCAGTCGTAGAGCCCGCCGGATCCCTGGTTCTGCTGCAGGAAGGTGTCGAGAAGGCGGCCGATCAGGTCGCGGGTGGCGGAGCCGCGGGTGCTCTCGTAGACGTCCTCGGCCGCCTGGATGGCCAGCGCCTGGCGCCAGAAGTAGTCCTTCTCCCCCACGGTCAGCGATTCCTTGTAGTAACGCTGATTGCCGTTGCTCACCAGCAGCGCGCTGTTGAGCGCGTCGAACGCGGCGTTCGTGTTGGCGGTGAGCGGAGCGACCGCGCGTGGAATGGTGTCCGCGTCGCTCCGCACCGTGGTGACGGCGATCGAGGTCGTCACCACGGTGGCAACCAGCGTGAGGAGGGAGATTCGCCTGATCATCGATGTCCTCCGGAGCAGGGCGGGGGGCGAGGAACTGCTGCCATGCTCGCAAACTAATCGACTGCTATCAATGCGCAATTCGCGCAATCACGCGGATCGCGTTCCCATCCGGGACGCGGGCTCAGACGGATTTGAGGACGCGTACGCGGTCGGCGATGGCGCGCCGGGCGACGTCGGCGGTGAAGGCGATGGAGTCGAATTCGTGCGGGGCGCCGGGGTGCAGATGGAATTCGACCGGTACGCCGGCGCGGCTCAGCGTCGTCGCGTACGCCATGTCCTCGTCCCGGAAGACGTCGATCTGGCCGACCTCGATGTAGGCCGGCGGCAGGCCGGTCGCGTCCTCGAGCCGGGCCGGCGCCGCCGTGGCCGGGACGTCCGGTCCGCCGGCGGCGTCACCGAGCAACGCGGGCCACGCGGTGCGGCTGTCGTCATAGGACCACAACGCGCCCGGCTCGATGTACGGGTCGGGCGTGGTCGTGCGGTCGTCCAGCATGGGCATCAGCAGGATCTGCCGCGCGATCTTCGGGCCGCCACGTTCCCGGGCGAGGATCGTCAGGGCCGCCGCCATGCCGCCGCCGGCGCTGTCGCCCATCACGCCGACCCGCTCGGCGTCGACGCCCAGGTCGTTCGCGTGCTCGTGCAACCACCGCAGCGCCGCGTACGCGTCCTCGACCGGCGTCGGGAAGGGGTGCTCGGGCGCACGCCGGTACTCGACCGACAGCATCGGGACACCGCTGGCCGACACGTACCGGGACACCGGTCCGTCGAACAGGTCGATGTGACCGAAGATGTATCCGCCGCCGTGGAAGAACAGTACGGCCGGGCCCGGCGCCGCGCCGTCCTTGACATACCAGCGCATCTTGATCCGCGTTCCGTCATCCGCCGTCGCGTAGTGCTCGCTCGTGCGCACATCGACCGGGATCGGCTGCGCGGCGCCGGATGCGCCGATGATCGGCTCCCACAGGGCGCGGCGGCCCTCGACATCGCCCACGGCCGGCGGCTTGGCCTCGGCCATCGCGCCGGCCATCGGGGCCAGCGCCGCGGCGATCTCGGGATCCAGTGACAGTGACATGATCGTTCCCTTCCAGGTTGCTGAGGGCCGGCGGCTCAGGGCGCGACGACGACGGTCTTGCCGCTGGGCAGCGCGCCGGCGGCGGCCTGGGCGTGGACCGCCGGCAGGTCGGCCAGGGGCACCCGCTGGGCGACGTCGACGTGGAGCTCGCCGGAGTCGGCCAGCGCGACCAGGCGGGCGAGCTGCCCGGCGTCGCTGCGCACGAACAGGTCGATGCCGCGTACGCCGCGCTCGTCGTCCGAGGGCGCGGGCATCCAGACCGTGGTGTTCACCAGCACACCGCCCGGACGGATCAGGGTGACCAGGGCGGCCAGCCGCGCCGGGTCGACCGGGGCGAGGTTGAGCACGACATCGACCGGCTCGCTCACCACCGCGGCCACCTCGGTGGTGGTGTGGTCGACGACCTCATCGGCGCCCGCCTTGGTGGCCTGCTCACCGCTGCGGGGACCGGCGACGGCGATGACGTACGCGCCGGCGTTCTTGGCCAGCTGCACGGCGTAGCCACCGACCCCGCCACCGGCCCCGTTGATCAGCACACGCTGCCCCGCGGTCAGCTTCGCGTGCTCGAACAACGCCTGCCACGCGGTCAGCCCCACGGTCGGCAACGCGGCGGCATCGGCCAGCGCGACACTCGCCGGCGCGGCCGTCAGAACCTCGGCCGGCGCCACGACGTACTGGGCGGCCGCGCCGTCGGCGCCCATCGGCAGGAACCCGACCACCTGATCGCCGGCCTCGACCCCGGTGACGCCCTCACCCAGCGCCTCCACCGCGCCGGCCACGTCGATGCCCGGCGTGTGCGGCAACGCCACCGGGATGGGCCCCTGCATGAATCCGCCGCGGATGTTGCCGTCGACACCGTTGAACGACGTCGCGGCCACCCGGATCAGCACCTGTCCGGCCCCAGCGACCGGCTGCTCCACGTCCTCGAGACGCAGAACACCCGGGTCGCCGTACTCATGGAAACGCACTGCCTTCATCACCAGCACCTGGCCTTTCGATAATCTGTATGTGCTTCGATTTCGAAGCACATTTGAACCGTAGCATGCTTCGAGTTCGAAGCAAGGAGATGTGAGCGGGCCGACAGCCGCGCGGGTCAGCCGATGACGGCCAGCAGCTGGAGGTTGCTGTGGCTCGGGGAGCCGGGTGTCGCGGAGAAGACCAGCAGCTCCTGAGCCTGCTCGGGGTCGACCAAGCGCTGGCAGTACAGCTCCAGCTCCCCCAGCTCGGGATGCCGGTACCGCTTGAGGTCGTGGTGGTGCGTCACATCCACCTCGTGCAACCGCCAGACCTCGGCGAACTCACGACTGGCCGTCAGCAGCGCCGCGACGATCTCACCGGCCCGGCCCGCGGGGTCGGTCGTGTAGGCCGCCCTGATGCCGACGGTGAAGACGCGGCCCCGCACGGGGTGGTCCTCGTCCGGGTACAGGTCACGGCTGGCCGGGTCGGTGAACCAGCGGTAGACCAGGTACCGGGACAACCCGCTGAACCGGGTGTAGTCACCGAGCAGCGCGACCGCCGGACGGGTCTGCAGCAACGTCTCGCCGAACCGGGACATCACCAACGCCGGGGTGTCCGCCAGCCGATCGACGATGCGCATCATCGTCGGAGAGACATGATCGTCGCGCCGCACCTGCCGTGGCGCCGGATGCCCGCCGAGGTCGAACAGGTGGTCCCGCTCGCTCAAGCTCAGATGCAATCCCCGGGCCAGCGCGGCGAGCATCTGCTCGGACGGCTTCGGACCCCGCTGCTGCTCGATCCGGCTGTAGTAGTCGGCCGAGATGCCGGCCAGCGCCGCCACCTCTTCACGCCGCAGGCCACCGGTCCGCCGCCGGAGGCCCCGCGGAAGCCCTACATCCTCCGGCTGCAGCACCTCGCGGCGCGCCCGGAGAAAATCGGCCAGCAGTGCCCGGTCCATCGTCAGCCTCCCTACGTTCGACTGATCGAGCGTCGCGGAAACCGGAACGCGGATGAAGGTCGTCCTTATCCAGGGACGAGTTGTCCCCCTCACCCGGGCCGACTAGTTCTGCCGGGTCAGCAGGAGCTGGAGCTTGTCGAAGCTGGGCGAGCCGGGCGTCGCCGAGAAGACCAGCAGCTCCTGGGCCTGATCGGGGTCGACCAGGCGTTGGCCGTACAGCTCCAGCTCTCCCAGCTCGGGATGCCGGTACCGCTTGAGGTCGTGATGGTGGGTCACATCCACCTCGTGCAACCGCCAGACCTCGGCGAACTCGGGACTGGCGGCCAACAGCGCCGCCACGATCTCACCGGCCCGGCCGGTCGGGTCGGCCGTGTACGCCGCCCTGATGTCAACGGTGAAAACCCGGCCCCGCAGCGCATGGTCCTCGACGGGATAGATGTCGCGGCTGGCCGGGTCGGTGAACCAGCGGTAGACCAGGTACCGGGACAGGCCGCTGAACCGGGTGAAGTCACCGAACAACGCGACCGCCGGGCGGGTCTGCAGCAACGTCTCGCCGAACCGGGACATCACCAGGGCCGGCGTGTCCGCGAGACGGTCGACGATGCGCTTCATGGTCGGGCTGACCTGGTCGTCGCGGAGGATCCGGCGCGGCGCCGGGTGCCCGGCGAGGTCGAACAGGTGGTCCCGCTCGCTCAGGCTCAGATGCAGCCCCCGGGCCAGCGCGGCCAGCACCTGCTCGGACGGCATCGGACCCCGCTGCTGCTCGATCCGGCTGTAGTAGTCGACCGACATACCGGCCAGCGCCGCGACCTCTTCACGCCGCAGGCCACCGGTCCGCCGCCGGGGACCCCGCGGCAGCCCGACATCCTCCGGCTGCAACACCTCACGACGCGCCCGAAGGAAATCGGCCAGCAGTGCCCGGTCCATTTGCCTCCCAGCCCCCCAACGACGTGCCAACGGTATCGAGAAACCGGCTCACCCGGATCGGTAATTCACACCACCGCTTTACGCGGTGCTACGCACACCCAGCGTCATACTCCGCGTCGCTCCCAGGGGAAACGGTCGCGCCTGGTGTCCCATTCCGGAACGGCCGGTGCGGCGGCGGTCACATCGACACTCATGGTCCCGACACGACATGATGCGGCCCCGAGGCGACATGCGAGTGCTGGCCGCGTTGACCGGGGGCGCGGTGCGGCGTTGCGCCGCGTCCGGCGTACGCCTGATCCTGCTCAGCGCCGCGGACCCCTCGGACCGGCTGCCCCTGGGCCGGGTCATCCGCCGCCGGGCCACCGCGCTCACCGCGATGGTCGGCGACCTGGCCGACCAGCATCGCCGTTCCCCCGCTGTCGCCGGCGACATAGGTCCCCGCGGTCGCTCCACCGGGAGGCGAGTCATCCGGGGTTCACCTGTGCCTGGATGCGCCCGGCGAGCTCACCCAGACTCGCAGCATGACGACTATTCCCGATGACGACCCCACCCGTTCGCTGACCGTGGCCGATCACGACAACCCGGCCACGAAGTTCGTGTCTCTGGTGGGCAACACGTACGCCCTGCTGATCACCGGCGAGCAGACCGGCGGCCGGTACTGCCTCATCGACATGCGCGTGCCCGACGGTGGCGGCCCGCCGCCGCACCGGCACGACTTCGAGGAGATGTTCACCGTCCTCGAGGGCGAGATCGAGTTCACCTTCCGCGGCGAGAAGCACACCGTGCGGGCCGGGTCCACGGTCAACATCCCGGCCAACGCGCCGCACTTCTTCCGCAACGTCTCCGGCGCACCGGCCCGCATGCACTGCATGTGCACCCCGGCCGGCCAGGACGAATACTTCCTGCGCATCGGCACCGCCGTCGACGGCTGGGACGCACCACCACCGCACCTGTCCGACGAACAGGTCACCGAGCAGCGCCGCCGAGCCGCCGAGCTGGCCGCCACCTATCGCAGCGTGTTCGTCTGACCCGTCTCGGCCCCCGACGCGGGACGGCATCGACCCGTCAGCCGGGTCGATTACGTCCCGCGCGGGGCCGGGCTGACCGTGGCGGGGTGGCGCGCATGTGTTCGCGGACGCGGCCGAGAACGGTGCTGAGCGCGGCGAGGTCCCCCTCGGCCATCGGTTCGAACAGCAGCCGCCGGACGTCGTCGACGTGGCCGGGCAGCACGTGGGCGACCAGGGCGCGGCCGGCGTCGGTGACCGACACGATCACGCTCCGCTCGTCGTCCGGCGACGGCGAACGGACGACCAGGCCACGCTTGGCCAGCAGGCCGGCCTGATAGGTGAGCCCGCTGCGGCTGTAGACGATGCCGTCGGCCAGATCGGTCATCCGGAGCCGGCCGTCCGGCGCGTCGGCCAGCCGGGCCAGGATCTGGAACTGCACGTAGCTCAGATCGCCGGCGGCTCGCAGATGCTCGTCGACCGCGTACTGAAGAAGGCTGCTGACCTCCATCAGGGCGAAGTACGCACCAAGCTGGTCGGCGTTGAGGCCGGGCCTCGGATCACTCACCCGCATGATCGTACTTGCTTAGAATTCGAAGTGCGTCGCCGGACCCGGCGACGCACTTCGAGCACGGCGGAGCGCTCAGCCCACCATCGTCGTGGTGGACACCGGCTCCAGGGCGGCGTTCAACACCTCCCGGACGTCGGAGACGACGTGCACCGTCAGTGCCGCCAGCACGTCGGCGGGGACGTCGTCGAGGTCGGGTTCGTTGCGCCGTGGCAGGTAGACCTCGGTGAGCCCGGCCCGCTGAGCGGCGAGCAGCTTCTGCTTGACACCGCCGATGGGCAGGACCCGGCCGGTCAGCGACACCTCGCCGGTCATGCCGACCTCGGCGCGGACGTTGCGGCCGAGCAGCAGCGAGACCAGCGCGGTGGTCATCGTGACACCGGCCGAGGGCCCGTCCTTGGGCACCGCGCCCGCGGGCACGTGCAGATGGATCGGGTGGTCCAGCTGCTCCGGGGAGATGCCCAGCTCCTCGGCGTGGGCCCGGACGTAGGACAGCGCGATCTGCGCCGATTCCTTCATCACGTCGCCGAGCTGGCCGGTGACCGACAGGCCGCCTTTGTCGCCGGGCAGCAGGGACGCCTCGATGTAGAGGACGTCACCACCCATGCCGGTCACCGCCAGGCCGGTAGCCACGCCGGGGATGGCGGTGCGCTCGGCCGATTCCGGAGTGAACCGGGGCCGGCCGATCAGGCTGGTGAGGTCGGCGGCGTCGACGGTGGCGGGCAGGTCGCCCAGCGCGGCCCGGCGGAACGCCTTGGCCAGCAGCCGCTCCATCGACCGTACGCCGGCCTCCCGGGTGTAGTTCGCGGCGATCTCACGGAGCGCGTCCTCGGTGACGGTGACCTCGCCGGCCGACAGCGCGGCCCGCTCCAGCTGCCGGGGCACCAGGAAGTCGCGCGCGATGGCCACCTTGTCGCTCTCGGTGTACCCGTCGATCGAGATGAGCTCCATCCGGTCGAACAGCGCCTGCGGGATCGTGTCGAGCACGTTCGCGGTCGCGATGAACACCACGTCGGACAGGTCCAGGTCGAGGTCGAGGTAGTGATCGCGGAAGGTGTGGTTCTGGGCCGGGTCCAGCACCTCCAGCAGCGCCGCGGCCGGGTCGCCGCGGTAGTCGCTGCCCACCTTGTCGACCTCGTCGAGCAGGACGACCGGGTTCATCGAGCCGGACTCCCGGATGGCCCGCACGATCCGCCCGGGCAGCGCACCGACATAGGTCCGGCGGTGGCCACGGATCTCCGCCTCGTCGCGGACGCCACCGAGGGCGACCCGGACGAACTTGCGCCCGAGCGTACGGGCGACCGACTCGCCCAGCGACGTCTTGCCGACTCCGGGCGGCCCGGCCAGCAGGATCACCGCGCCGGACCCACGGCCACCGACAACCGCCAGGCCACGGGACTCCCGCCGGGCGCGGACGCCGAGGTATTCGACGATGCGCTCCTTCACCTCATCCAGCCCGTGATGATCGGCGTCGAGCACCGCCCGGGCGGCGCTCAGGTCGGTGTTGTCCGCGGTGCGGACGTTCCAGGGCAGGTCCAGGACGGTGTCGAGCCAGGTGCGGATCCAGCCCGCCTCCGGGTTCTGGTCGCCGGCGCGCTCCAGTTTGCCGACCTCGCGCAGCGCCACCTCACGGACCGCCTCGGGCAGGTCGGCCGCCTCGACGCGGGCGCGGTAGTCGTCGGTGCCCTCGGCCTCGTCCGCACCGAGTTCCTTGCGGATGGCCTTGAGCTGCTCGCGCAGCAGGTATTCCCGGTTGCGCTTCTCGACCGACTCGCGGACGTCGTGCTCGATCTTGTCGCTGACCTCGGACTCGGCGAGGAAGTCCCGGGTCCATTCGATCAGCAACCGGAGACGGGCCTGGACGTCGGGCGTCTCCAGCAGTTCCCGCTTGCGGTCGCTGTCCAGGTAAGGAGCCCAGCCCGCGGTGTCCGCCAGGTCGCCGGGGTCGTCGATCGCGCTGACCGATTCGATGACCTGCCAGGCCTCCCGGCGCTGCAGGACCGAGACCAGCAGCTCCTTGTACTCGGCCGCCAGCTCGCGGTCGCGGTCGCTCGGCGCGCCGGCCTCGACCGGTTCGACCTCGACCCACAGCGCCGCGCCCGGGCCGGTCACGCCGCCGCCGATCCGGGCGCGGACGCCCGTACGCAGCATGGCCGCCGCCGATCCGCCACGGGACTTGCCGACCTGTTGGACGCTCGCCACGACGCCGTGGGACGCGTACCTGTCCTCGAGCCGCGGAGCGATCAACAGCTCGGAGCCCGCTGAGGTGCGGGCCGCGTCGACGGCGGCCTGAGCCGCTTCATCCAGCTCGACCGGGACGACCATGCCGGGCAGCAGGACGATGCCGTCGAGAAACAACACGGGGAGACGCTTGCCGCTCATCCCGAACCTCCGAAAGTTGAGTATGTGCCGCTCAACCCCGAAGGCGCCGGCCCTCTTCCGGCGTTCACTGCGGGCGAAATCGAGCCGCCCCGGCCGGCCCGCCTACACGACGCTCGTCCGCTGTTCGGCCGCGCGCACGCACCGCGCGAGGGCGGCGACCATGTAGCGGCGCCAGAGCGGCGTGAACGGGCCGGCGAGAACCCAGCGGCGGCCGGGAAGCGGCTTGAACTCGTAGGTCCACCGGATCAGCGTGCCCGGCCCGTCGGGGTTGAAGTTCCATTCGCCTCGAACGCCGCTCGCGAGGCGGGAAAGGACGTTCGTGAACCCCGTCAGCTGGTACGCGAAACTCGAACCTTCGGTGTATTCGGTCAATTGTTCGTCGGCTTGCGATCCGTCGTCGAACTGAGGATTTCTGGTCGGGCCGGGGTGATCCCAGGCTTCGGTCTGATTGGCCACGCTGGTGATGCCGGGAAATGGCGCCACCGGGCGGAAGACGCTGGGCAGGTCGATCGGGGCGATCACTCGGAAAGCGTCACCCGGCGCCGCCGAGGTCCGCTGCTGGACGGTGATCGAAACAGTGTTGTCGGCCGGGCCGATCAGGAGCGATATCGTCATGCCGACAGTCTGCGATGACCGGCACACCGCAAACAGGCACAGCTCGTCCCTGGATGGCCGAGTCCCCCCGAGGCGTGCGGCCGGTGGTGATCAGGCGCCGAAGCGGAAATAGACGGTGCGGTGATAATCGCCGGTGGCGACGTTCGGCTGACTCTCGGGACCCAGCGCTCCGGCGCTGTGGAACTTGTTCCCGATGGGCGCGATACCGTCCAGGAACGACAGGCCCTTCGACGGGTACGGCGCCGTGGCGGTGATCGGGTCGGGCCCGACCGCGGGCGTGAACAGGCGCAGGAAGAGACCGTCCTCGGCGGCGACCATCGTGATGGTGCCCTCGGTGGTGCTCAGCGCCGCCCAGCAGGTACGGGCGTGGTAGCCCTTGAACTCCGGGTACTGGAACCCGCTGGAACCGGTGGCCGTGTTGTTGTACTGCTTGGTCCAGACGTCGGTCGACACGCCCCGCAGCCGGTTCTTGTAGACCCGGTGCGGCCCGTCGCCCAGCCAGGTCAGGCCCCGGACGTTCGCCTCCGGGTAGTCGAAGCCGACGCCGAAATAGCTGTGGTTGCCGGTCCGGCGGTAACGGTATTCGAGCTGGAGCCAGCCGTTGGCGTCCAACCGCCACCGCACGGTGCTCAGATCACCGGTGTAGGTCGCCTCGACCACCCACGCCGTGCCGTCCTGGAAATGGGTCAGGCCGCCGAAGGTCGACGAGCCGTCAGCCGGCGCCGGACCGTTGGTCAGCGATATCGGCATGCCGGCCTGCCGCACCCCGGTCACCCGTCCGTTCGCCTTGCCGATGGTGACGGCGGTCGGGCCGGAGGTCATGGTGATGCCGGTGGCATCCTCGACGGCGGTCACGCTGCCGGCGGCCGGGACCACCAGCCGCCGGGCGAAGTCGGCCGCCTTCTTGATCCGCCAGGTCCAGCCGACGACGGCGCGTCCGGTGGGATCCGTCGCGCTCAGCATCAGCGCGTCGGAATCGTTCCAGTCGGCCGGAAGGTCCAGCCGCAACGAGCCGACGGCGCCCGGGGCGATGGCCGGGCCGGCCAGACTGCCCTGCGCGGTGACGGTGTGCCCGGCGCCGGCTCCGGGCGCCGCAAAGGTCACCAGCTGCCAGTGGAACCGGCACTGGCCGACATCGGTGAAGGCGTACCGGTTCACGATCTTGACGGTCTGGTCGAACGACGCCGGGAAGGTCGAGGCGTAGTAGCCCGGGTTGTTGAGCTGGATCGGGGACCAGATGTCGCGGATCGTGAAGAAGCTGGCCTCCTTCTCCCGGAACGGGCCGAGGATGCCGTCGGGCGCCCGATTCCCGAAGGTGTCGAGGGCGCCGCCGCGGTCGTCGCGCACCACACTCTCGTCGAACAGCGCCCAGATGAACCCGCCGGCCGACCGCTGCCCGCCGCCCATCACCCGCCAGTAGTCGTTCAGACCGGCGCCGGCGCCACCGTCGTAGAGGCCGTGCAGGAACTCGGTGGGCATGAACACGGTGCCGCCGGCCGCCTTGCCGACCGTGCTGTCGTACGACTGGTAGTGGCTGGTGTCGACGTTGTTGAACGTGGTCCACGGGTGCAGGACGGTGCGCTTCTGCGGGTCGTGCTGGACGAAGTCGTCGTCGAGCCCGACGTTCCATCCGCCCTCGTTGCCGTTGTCCCAGAACACGACGGAGGGATGGTTGACATCACGGCTCACCAGCGCTTCGACCAACGGCGCGCCCACCCCCTCGTCGTAGCGCTTCTGCCAGCCGGCGAGCTCGTCGAGAACGTACAGGCCCAGCTCGTCGCACAGGTCGAGGAAGTACGGGTCGGGCGGGTAGTGCGACATCCGGACGGCGTTCATGTTCATGTCCTTCATCAGCCCGATGTCCAGCCGCGCGATCCGGGGACTGGAGGCCCGGCCCAGGGTCGGCCAGAAGGTGTGCCGGTTGGCGCCCTTGAGCACCACCCGGCGGCCGTTGACGTAGATGCCGTCCCCGGCGCGGACCTCGACCGTGCGGAAGCCGAACCGGGTGCCGACGGTGTGCAGCGGCGGGCCGGAGCCGGTGACCACCGAGATCTCGACCTGGTAGAGGTTCGGGGTCTCGGCGGTCCACAGCAACGGTGTGTCCACCGCCGTCGTCAGCGTCGCCCGGGTGGCGCCGGCCGGGACGGCGACCGAGAAGGCCGCGCCGACCGCGGTGCCGTCCAGCCGCCTGATCTGGCCGGTCACCCGCCCGGCGGCGGTGACACCGCCCAGCAGCACGTCGGCGGCGAAGGCGCCGTCGGCCCGTGCGTCGACCGCCACCCGGTCGATGTGAACGGCCGGGACGGCGCGCAACGAGACCGGCCGGAAGATCCCGCCGAAGTTCCAGTAGTCGCCGCGACGCTCGGCGTCGTTGACCGAGTTGTCGGAGGACTCCTTGCTGACCGTGGCCTCCAGCAGGTTGGCCTGGCCCAGCCGGAGCAGCGCGGTCACGTCGTACCGGAACTCGTAGAAGCCGCCGCGGTGCCGCGGCCCGGCCGAGGCGCCGTTGACCCACACCTCGGTGTCGGTCATGGCGGCCTCGAAGACCAGGTGGATCCGTCGCCCGGCCCACGAGGCCGGCGGGGTGAAGGTGTGCCGGTAGTTGCCCCGCTCGTCCGGGACCAGGGCGGACCCGTAGTTGTAGCTGCCGAATCCCTGGCACTCCCAGTTCGACGGAGTGGGAATCGTGCTCCACTCCCCGCTGCGGCGCCCGGCGGTGACCTGGAAGTCCCAGTCGACGGTGTGGTCGGCGTCGGTTCCGGTCAGCGTCATCGTCTCGGTCACCGGGCCGGCGAGCGCCGCCCGGGCCGGCGAACCGAACCCCAACCCGACCGCGGACAACCCCGCGGCCCCGACGCCGGCCGCGCCGATCGCCAACAGGTCACGACGGTTGATCTGCACGTTCGCCTCCCGGTCGTTCGCCGATCGATGTGCGGTCAGGTGCCGAGCGTCACGCGGAAGATCTTCTCGTCACTGTTGTTCGGGGTGCTGTCCTTGTCACCCGCGTTGCTGGTGGTCAGCCAGAGGCCGCCGCCGGGGGCGGGCTCCACGGTGCGCAGCCGGCCGTAGGTGCCGTTGAAGTAGGTCTGCACGTCGATCAGGCTGGTGCCGCTGATCACCTCGCGGTACATCCGGGTGCCGCGCTGGCAGGCCACATAGAGCACGTCGCGGACGATCGCGATGCCGGAGCACGAGCCCTCACTGGTCGGGTACGTGTGTTTGGGCGCGAGGAACCCGGCCGTGCCGCAGGTGCCGCTGGTGCCCTCACAGGCCGGCCAGCCGTAGTTGCCGCCCTTGGTGATCAGGTTCGTCTCGTCCATGATGCCGTCGCCGAACTCCTGCTCCCAGAGCCGGCCCTGCGAGTCGAAGGCCAGCCCCTGCGGGTTGCGGTGGCCGTAGCTCCAGATGTAGTTGCCGAACGGGTTGTCCGAGGGGACCGAGCCGTCCGTGTTCAGTCGAAGCACCTTGCCGTTGAGGTTGTTCAGGTTCTGGGCGTTGGCGCCGTTCTGCGCGTCGCCGGTGCTGGCGTAGAGCTTGCCGTCCGGTCCGAACCGCAGCCGGCCGCCGTCGTGGTACTTGTTGCGCAGGATGCCGGAGATCAGGATCTGCTCGGTGCCGGTGTTCAGGGTGTCGCCGTCGAGCCGGATCCGGACGATGCGGTTGTCGCTCGGCGAGGTGTGCATGATGTAGAGCCAGTGGTCGTTGGCGAAGTCGGCGGAGACGGCCAGGCCGAGCAGGCCGCCCTCGCCGTCGGTGTTCTGCACGTTCGGGACCGTGCCGAGGATGGTCTTGGCCCCGGTCGCCGGGTTGAGCCGGATGATGTCGTGGGCGTCGCGGCGGGTGTAGAGGATGGTCCCGTCAGCCAGCGTGACCAGGCCCCACGGCAGGTCCGTCTCGGTGGCGATCTGGGTGACCCCGCAGACCGAGCTGCCGCACGCCGCCCCGGTGGTCACCGTGACGCTGTTGCTGCGCGGGGACGTGTTGGCCTGCGCGTCCCGGGCAACCACGTAGTAGGAGTAGGCCGTTCTGGCCGTCAGCGCACTGTCGATGAACGACGTGGCCGGCGGGGTGGTGGCGGTTCCGGTGATCGTGCCGACCTTGGCGTTGTCCCGGAAGATGTCGTAGGCCCGCACGCCGATGTTGTCGGTGGCCGCGGTCCAGTTCAACGTGACGGTGGTCCCGGACGCCGAGCCGGTCAGCCCGGCCGGCGCGGTGGGGGGCTCGTCGTCGTCCTGGCAGTGCGGCGGGGTGATCGACACGGTGGTGCTGGCCTGGGACACGTTGCCCGCGGCGTCCCGGGCGTTGACGTAGAGACCCCAGGTCGCCCCGGCGACCACGGTCAGGCTGGTGGAGAGCGTGGTTCCGCTGACCGACTTCATCAGCTGCCCGTCGTGGAAGATGTCGTAGAAGGCCACCCCGACGTTGTCGGTCGAGGCGTTCCACGCGAACGTCACCGCGTCACAGACCAGATCACTCACCCGCGGATTGCCGGGCACACTCGGCGGCTGGGTGTCTCCCCCGGTCGTCCGCCATTTCTGGTTGCCCTGCCCGTTGCACGTCCACATCCCGACCTCGGCGCCGTTGGCCGTGTTGCCGCCCGTGACGTCCAGGCAGAGGCCGGACTGCACGCCGGTGATGCTGCCGTCGGAGTTGAGCCGCCATTTCTGGTTGGCGTTGCCGGTGCAGCGGTAGATCTGCACGACCGCGGGGGCGGTGGTGTCCTGACCGGCGACGTCCAAGCACTTCGGCTGGTCGTACACCCGCAGCTCACCGGCCGACGTCAGCGTCCAGGCCTGATTGGCCTGGCCGACGCAGTCGTAGAGGTTCAGCCTGGCGTTGTCCGCCTGGGACTGGGCGACGACGTCCAGGCAGCGGCCGGAATCCACGCCCACCACCGGCGACCCGGCCGCCGCCTCGGCCGGTGCTTGCACCGCCACGAACGCGAGCGTCATCACCCCGATCGCCGTCGTCGTGGCCAGTCGCCGCCGGAGCGCTACGTGCATGAAAGGAATCCGCATACAACCCATCCACCGGTAATCATGTTGACATTCGACAGCCTACATAGCCATTTAACGATGTCAATGGTTGCAAACGCGAATAGAGGACGGCGGGTTAAGCGTATAGACCGGCCGCGGGCCGCCAGAATAAGCAATTCACGCAGGTGCCGTCCGATGGATCCAGATCACTCAGCGTCAGAATGGCTGCACGGCGGCGGCCGACCCGTCCTATTTCGGGACGGCCCGGCTACCTGAACGAATCGTCGGAGGAGCGCAGGCCGGCGAGCAGCAGGGTGGCGTCGTCCTCCGCGGAACCCTCGTGGAACTCGGCGACCGCATGCGCCAGTTGCCGCAACGTTTCCGGCGCGGACAGCCCGGCCGCGGCGTGCCGTTCGGCGTGCTCGATGAGCCGGCCGGTCCCGAACATCTCCTGCTTCCGGTTCCGCGCCTCGGTGATGCCGTCGGTGTAGAACAGCAGCCAGTCGTTCGGATGCAGGCGGACGTGCCCGGTCGCCACCCGGACGGGGGGCACCCCGAGCGGCGTACGGCGCCGGCCGGGTAGTTCCATCACGAACTTGCCGTCGCGCAGCAGCAGCGGGGCCGGATGCCCGGCGTTGACGTACCGCAGGGAGCCGGTGTCCATGTTCAGCTCGGCCACGATCGCGGTGACGAACCGGGCTTCGGCCCCGAACTGCTCCAGCAGCGCCGCGTCGGCCGCCGCGACCTGCGCCGCGAGGTCACCGCCGGCCCGCCGGGCGGCCCGGATCGCCACCACCGCGACGGTGTACGCCAGCCCGGCGGGCAACCCGTGCCCCACCCCGTCGAAGACCGACATCCAGGCGGTCGATCCGTCGATGGCGTAGTCGAAGCCGTCGCCACCGACGTCGTAGCGTGGCTCGAGGATCGCGCTGATCGTCAGCCGCTCGCAACTGGCCGTCAACGGCGGCAGCATCCGGTCGAGCAGTTCGGCGCTGGCCGACATCGGCCGGGCCCGGCGCGCCCGCAGCAGGAAGTCGCCCTTGGGGGCGGTCACCGTGACCAGGTGACCGACCAGGCCCGCCATCGTCTCGCACCGCCGGCGCAGCACCTCGTCGCCGGCGTCCGGCCCGCCGGGGAAGGTGAACTCGATCACCCCGAGGCGATCCGTGCCGTTGACCATCGGCACCCACCAGCCCGTGTCGCCGGCCGGCTGCGTCCGCACCATGCGAAAGGCCTGGCCGGCGGCGGTGCCCTCGAGCGGCAACGGATCGCCCGAGGGCCGGTCACGGGTCGGGACGGGCCGGAGGGCGCGCTGCTCGTCGTCGACCAGGTAGATCGTCGTCCGGAGGCCCAATGGCGCCAGGGCGGTGGCCACCGCCGGCGCCAGCTCATCGGGCTTCCACAGGTGTGAGCGTTCCAGCACGCCGGTCAGCGCGCCGAGCCAGAGCCCCTCCTGCGTCGATGTCATGCATGCACCCTACGAGATCTTCCGGACGACATCGCGGGCTCGCCCGGCCGTCACGCCGGCGGGATGCGGAACTCGGCCCAGACGTGCTTGCTCGTGCCGTCGGAGTACCAGCCGACGGCTTCGGCCAGCTCACCCACGATGTGCAGGCCCAGGCCGCCCTTCCCGGGCTTCCGCGGCCCGGCGAGCTCGGGAACCGTGCCGGGATCCTCATCGGCCACGTCGAGCACGAAGGTGTGTTCGGTCCGGCGCAGGGAGACGCGGGTGGGCGGCCGTCCGTGCCGGATGGCGTTGGTCGCCAGTTCGGTGGCGACGATCGCCACCTGTTCCGGCACGTCGTCCAGCTTGCCGTCGGGCGGCATCGGCTCGCCGTTCAGGGCCTCGAACAGGCCGGCCCGCAGTCGACGCAGCTCGGCGAAGTTGTCCAGCACCCAGTGCTGGATGTCGTCCGCGGCGTCCGGCGGACGGGAAGCGGTTTCCAAAGACACCCCCCGAATATTCCCGGTGATCGCGAAGTTCAAGCCTCCCGTCACCGGAGGTTGTCGTCGATCAGGCGGGTCGCCGTTTCCGTCAGGGTGGAATCCGTCTCCGCGGCGTGCACGCACAAGGCGGTGAACGCGTGCGCCAGGCTGCCCCCGGACCGGGACATCAGCAGTCCGATGGCCTGCTGGATCCGTGCGCGGACCGTGAGGGCGCCGGCCAGGCCGGCGACCAGTTCGTTCCCGCCGGCGTCGAGGCCGTCGACCCTCCGGTCCACCGGTGTGTCCGTGTCGAACACCGCCCACACGGCCGTGGTCAGAACCTTCATCGCGTCCGGGTCGTGGGCGTACAGGTTCAGGGCGGCTATCGTCGTGCCCTGACCGGCGAACAGCGGGATGGACAACGAGGACCGTAGCCCCAGCCCGAAGGCGACCTCGCGGAAGGCGGGCCAGGCCATGGTGGCGGCGATGTCGGGAACCGCGACCGGCTCGTTCCCGGTCAGCGCCTCGAGGCACGGACCGGCGTTGTCGGTGTACTGGGCCGCGTCGACGGCGACGGCGATCTCGTTGCTCGCCGCCACCGTCGCGTAGGCGCCCTGATATCCGCTGGTCACCGACGCGTAGCTGACGGCGGCGACCCGTCCGGTGCTGAGCACCGCGATGTCGACCAGGTCGGCCCCGATGCGCGAGTCGTCGTCCACGCGGCCGGCCAGGGTGACGATGCGTTGGCGGAGGGGTGTGCCCGGCTGCCCGGGTGCCCTGGACGACAATGCGGTGCCTCCTCGAGGGGAACGCCTGGCCGGACGACTACCGGGTGACGGCGTCGATCAGGTCGCCGACCGGGCGGTCCGGCAGCGCCTTGGCCACGTCGGCGATGGCGACGATGCCGATCAGCCGGTGCCCGTCGATCACCGGGAGCCGGCGTACCTGATGGCCGGACATGGTGCTCAGCACCTCGGCGACGTCGTCGTCGGCGCCGACCGTGACCGGCTTGCCCTGGGCCAGCTCGCCCGCCGTGACCTGCGCCGGGTCGCGGCCCTGGGCGATCGCCTTGATGACGATGTCGCGGTCGGTGATCATGCCCTTGAGCCGGTCGTCCTCGCCGCAGATGGGCAGCGACCCGACATCCAGGTCGGCCATCTTCCGGCTGGCGTCGGCCAGGGTCTCGTTCTCGCCCACGCAGGTGACGTCGGGGCTCATGATCTCGCGTGCGGTGGTCATGGCTCTCCTCCCAATCGGTGGTAGCTGGTCGCGTACCCAGCGGAGCGCTCTTGATTCCTGCCTCCAAAATTTTCGAGTCCCTGAGGTTCCATCAGGCCGAGCCGGGGGATGCCGGTGTGGATCGAGGCGGAGCGGGAAGGAGTACGTCATGACCGACCGGATCGCCGATCCCTGGGGCGAGCGGACGCCGTACGGGCCGGGGGACGCCTGGCCGGCCCGGGTGGACACGCACCTGGCGGACGGGGTTCAGGAGCCGGACGTGGACCGCTGGGTCCAGTCCGCCTCGATCCTGCACTCGAACGGTGACGCGATGGACATCGCGGTCAAGGACGAGCGCATCGTGGGCGTGCGCGGCCGGCCCGGCGACCGGGTCAACCGCGGCCGGCTCGGGCCCAAGGACCTGTACGGCTGGCAGGCCAACCACAGTCCCGACCGGCTGACCCGGCCGCTGGTGCGCGACAACGGACGGCTCGTCGAGACCGACTGGGACACCGCGATGGACCGGCTCGTGCGGCGCTCGCGCGAGCTGCTGGACGGCCCGGGTGGCTGGGGCCATTTCGGCTTCTACACCAGCGGTCAGCTGTTCCTGGAGGAGTACTACACGCTCGGCGTGCTCGGCAAGGCCGGCATCGGCACCCCGCACATGGACGGCAACACCCGGCTGTGCACCGCCACCGCGGCGTCCGCGTTGAAGGCCAGCTTCGGAACCGACGGGCAGCCGGGCTCGTACGCCGACGTCGATCACTGCGACGCGATCGCGCTGTGGGGTCACAACGTGGCCGAGACGCAGACCGTGCTGTGGATGCGGATGCTGGACCGCCGCCGGGGACCGAATCCGCCGGCGATGCTGGCCGTCGATCCGCGGTCGACCCCGGTGGCCCGCGAGGCCGATCTGCATCTGCCGGTGCGTACCGGAACCAACCAGGCGTTGATGAACGGCCTGCTGCGGGAGATCATCGCGCGCGGCTGGTACGACGAACGGTACGTCGCCGAGCACACGATCGGCTTCGACGAGCTCGCGCGGGTGGTGCACGCGTACCCGGTCGATCGGGTCGCCGAAATCTGCGACGTGAAGGCCGCCGACGTGGAACGCGCGGCCGAACTGCTCGGCACCGCCGACCGTCTGTTGTCCACCGTGCTGCAGGGTTTCTACCAGTCCAACCAGGCGACCGCGGCGGCCTGTCAGGTCAACAACCTGCACCTGCTGCGCGGCGCGATCGGCCGGCCGGGCGCCGGCGTCTACCAGATGAACGGGCAGCCCACCGCGCAGAACACCCGCGAGACCGGCGCCGACGGCGACCTGCCCGGCCTGCGCAACTGGGGGAATCCCGACCACGTCCGCGAGCTGGCCGAGCTGTGGAACGTCGACGAGATGACGATCCCGCACTGGTCCCCGCCGACCCACGCGATGCAGATCTGGCGGTACGCCGAGCAGGGTTCGATCAAGCTGCTGTGGATCAGCGCCACGAATCCGGCGGTGTCGCTGCCCGATCTGGCCCGGATCCGCCGCATCCTGGCCCGGCCGGACCTGTTCGTGGTGGTGCAGGACCTGTTCCGCACCGAGACGGCCGAGTACGCCGACGTGGTGCTGCCGGCCGCGACCTGGGGCGAGAAGACCGGCACCTTCACCAACGTGGACCGCACGGTGCACCTGAGCGAGAAGGCGGTCGACCCGCCCGGCGACGCCCGCCCCGACCTGGACATCTTCCTGGACTACGCGCGGCGGATGGACTTCCGCGACCGTGACGGCGAGCCGCTGATCGGCTGGTCCACGCCGGAGGAGGCGTTCGAGGCGTGGAAGCGCTGCTCGGCCGGGCGGCCCTGCGACTACAGCTCCATCACCTACGAACGGCTGCGCGGTGGCGGCATCCAGTGGGGCGGCGAGCGACTCTACTCCGACGGCGTGTTCAACACCGACCCGGACCGCAGCGAGACGTACGGGCAGGATCTCACCACCGGCGCCGAGTTCACCGCCGAGCAGTACCGCGCGAAGCAGCCGGCCGGGCGCGCGTTCCTGCACGCCGCCGACTACCGGCCGTCGCCCGAGGTGCCGTCCGAGGAGTTCCCGCTGCTGCTCAGCACCGGGCGTACCGTCTACCAGTTCCACACCCGCACCAAGACCGGCCGGGCCCCCGAGCTCAACGCCGCGGCGCCGGACGTGTGGGTGGAACTTCACCCCGACGACGCAGCGCGGCAGGACATCGCCGACGGCGATCTGGTCGGCATCGCTTCCCCGCGAGGTGGCATCGAGGCCCGCGCCCGGATCGGCGGCATCCGGCCCGGGGTGGTGTTCGTGCCCTTCCACTACGGCTACTTCGACGTCGCACCGGACGACCGCCGGCCCCGCGCCGCCAACGAGCTGACCGTGACCGCCTGGGACCCGGTGTCCAAGCAGCCGATCTTCAAGGTCGCGGCGGTCCGGATCGCGAAGATCGCCGGACCGGAGGAGTGATCCCATGCACCTCGCCCACTACCTCGGGCTGCTGCACCGCGCCCAGCTCACGCTGGCCGACGCCTTCCGGGAGGTGGCCGGCGCCCACGGCGACGAACCGGACATCGACCACCTCTGCCGGCAACAGGCCGAGCGATGCGACGACCACGCCGCGCGGCTGGAACCGTTCGCCCGGCGGTACGCCGAGGACGCTCCCGACGAGCCGGAACGGTTGCACTCCGACCTGTTCCGCGGCACCCGCACCGGCGGGATCGGCCTGCTGCGCGACCTGCACGACCTCTACCTGATGGCCGTCGAGTGCGAGGTGTGCTGGACGGTGGTCGGGCAGGCCGCGCGGGGCGCCCGCGACCGCGACCTGGTCGAGGTCGTGACCGCCTGCGAGGGCGAGACCACGTTGCAGCTCACCTGGTTGCGGACCCGGATGAAGCAGGCCGCCCCGCAGGCCCTGGTGGTGGCCGACTGACCCGCGCCGGCCGGCCGGTTCCTACCTGCTGACGGTCGTGCGCAGCGACCGCACCGCCTCCGACAGGAGGTCGCGCAGGGTTCGCGTCTCGCCCGGCCGCGTCCATTTCTGGAACGCCGCCTGCTGCGCGAGCATGGCGGCGCCGGTGGCGAACAGCGCGGTCTCCGGATCACAACCCCGCTCGCGGAGCACGGCGGCGATGGCCTCGGCGAGGACGGCGTTCTTGCGCAGTTCGCGCTCCTGCAGCTCGGGGTTGGCGGCCAGGATCGCGTGCCGGCGCGTCACCGCGGCCCGGCGGTCCTCGAACATCGTGTCGGCCGCGATCTCCAACGCGCGCACGACCGCGTCGAGCGGTGGCAGATCTTCGTCGCCGGCCGCGATCTCCCGGATGACCTCCTGCTGGATCTCGGAGCTCAACCCGAACAGCACCTCGCGCTTGTCGGCGAAGTGGTTGAAGAACGTCCGCTGGGTGAGCCCGGCCCGCTGGGCGATCTCGGCGACCGTCGTGCGCTCGAACCCCTGCTCGTCGAAGAGCTCCAGGGCGGCGCCATGGAGGCGCTCGACTGCGTCCGGTTTCCATCGCGGCATTCCCCGAGCCTAGCGATTGCAGCTTGTGAAGTCATGGGTGTACGGTGACTTCACAAGCTGCAATCACGACTTCAGGAGGCTCTTCATGGCCGCTGTATCGATCGTCGGCCCCGACGAGGGCGAGATCATCGCCAGCGGGGCGCTGCAGATCCGGATCCTCGAGGACGGCAGCAACACCGATCACCGCCTGGGCATCGGCATCCTCCCCCTCGCCCCGCACACCTCCGGCCCGCCGCAACATCGCCACGCCAAGCACGACGAGGGCTTCTACATCCTCTCGGGCACCGTGCGGTTCACCATCGGCACCGACAACTACGACGTCGGCGCGGGCAGCTGGGTCACGGTTCCGCCGGGCGTACCGCACACCTTCGGCAACGCGACCGACGACCCGGCGGTCATGCTGACCACCTTCACCCCGGATCTGTACGTGCACTACTTCCGCGAGATCAAGAACCTGGTCGATTCCGGGCAGCCGATGAACCGCGAGACCATGACGCCGATCTGGAAGAACTACGCCACCGAACCATCCACCGAATTCGCTCCGTAACCCCGGCCGGACCGTCAGTCCGCGGCCCGGCCGACGCGCTCACAACCGCAGGTCCGGCCGACGACCAGGTTGCCGGTGAGGCGCACGTGCGCCGCCGCGGTGCCCGGGCGGCGGATCTCCGCCAGGAGCTGCGCGCACGCCGTCCGGGCCAGGTACTCGACGTCCTGCCGCATGCTGGTCAGCGGGGGAATCGTGTAGCGCGCGGCGCCCGTGCCGCCCATCGACACCACCGCGACGTCGTCCGGCACCCGCAGGCCGAGCTCCCAGCACGCGTGCAGCACGCCGATGGCCTGCACGTCCGAGGCGACGAACAGGGCCGACGGGCGGCGGCCGTACAGCGTCCACGGCCGGCCGTGGCGGCTCAGCAGCAGGCCGGCCGCCTGGTAGCCGCCGCCCTCGCTGACCTCGGCGAAGGCGACCAGCCCGTCGCCGGCGGGCCGGCCGGCCCGCCGCTGCTGCGCCCGCCAGCCCTCCAGCCGCAGGCCGTCCGTGCTGACGTGCGGCGGACCGGTGATGCAGCCGATCAGCTCGTGACCGTGGATCTGCAGGTGGTCGACCGCGCGGGCGGCGTCGCGTTCGTCCTCGGTGCTGATGGTGGAGATCCGGTCGTCCGGGTCGGAGCGCTGCTCCAGCAGCAGCACCGGCTGCTCGAGCTCGGCCAGCTCCACTCCCCCGGCCAGCGCCACCCCCGAGGTGATGATCAGGCCGTCGGCCTTGCGGTCGACGAACGTCTGGAGCAGGCGCTCCTCGCTGGCGCGGTAGCCGTAGGTGCTGCCGGTCAGGGTCAGATAGCCCTGTTCGCCCAGGGCCCGCTCGATCGCCTCGGCCAGCGAACCGTAGAACGGGTTGCTGCGGTTGGGCGTGAGCAACCCGATGGTCTGGGTGCTGCCGCCACGCAGCGCGCTGGCGATCGCGTTGGGCCGGTAGCCCAGCTGGTCGATCGCAGCCAGGACCCGAGCCCGGGTGGTGGTGGCGACGGGGCGGGGACCGTTGTTGAGCACGTAGCTGACCACGGCCGGCGAGACCCCGGCGGCCCGCGCCACATCCGATCGAGTTACCGCCACGCCCGGACCTCCCCGTCGCCGCCGTCCGTCACACGCCCGTCACGACCTGGCCTTCGGCGGACTCGAGCCCGATGTCCGCCGGAGAAGGATACGACGACTGCGCGCCGGGGCTCTGCACGGCGAACGTGCCGGCCCGTACGCCGATCGTCACCGCCTCCTCGAGGCCCGCGCCCGCCGCCAGCCGCACGGCCAGCGCACCGACGAAGGCGTCGCCGGCGCCGGTGGTGTCGACCACCGCGGACGGGACCGGCGCCGGCACGTGGCCGTCGTTCTCGGCGTCGGCCCAGCAGGCGCCCTCGGCACCGACCGTGACCACCACCGAGCGGGTCCGGTGCCGGAGCTGCCCGACCGCGCGCTGGGCGGCGGCCGCGCCGCGCACCTCCCAGCCGAGCAGCCCGCTGGCCTCGGCCTCGTTGACCACCAGCGGGTCGCACCGGGCCAGGAGCTCGGGATCGACGCGCTGGTAGGGCGCCAGGTTCAGGATCACCCGGGCGCCGGCGCCCGCGGCCGCGCTGATGGCCGCGGTGATGATCTCGGGCAGCACCTCGGCCTGGGCCACCATCGTCGCCGCCCCGGTCTCCGCGATGATCCGGCCGACCGTGCGGGTGACCCGATCGGCGGTGAGGGCGAAGTTGGTGCCGGGCACCACGGTGATCGAGTTCTCGCCCGAGTCGTACACCAGAACCAGCGCCAGACCGGTACGGCCGCGGCTGATGATCTCCACGTTGGTGGTGTCGACGCCTTCCGAGCGCAGCTCACGGATCAGTTGCGCGCCGTCGGCGTCGTCGCCGACCGAGCCGACGAAGCTGACGTCCCCGCGCAGCCGCGCCATGGCCACGGCCTGGTTGGCGCCCTTGCCGCCGGGCTGCCGGAGCAGGCCGCTGGCCAGCACCGTCTCGCCGGGGCCGGCGGGCACCGGCACCCGGACGATGTAGTCCTGGTTGGCCGAGCCGACAACGATGATTCCGGCCGCGCCGCGATCGTTGTTCACTTCTCCCCACTTCCGATCGATAGCCGTCCGAAGAACCGCTGGAGCACGAACATACTGATCGCGGGAACCAGGGTGAGCACGATGGTTCCGGCGAAGTTCTGCCCGTAGTCGGCCGCGTGCTCACCGAACGTACCGGCGAGCGCGACCGGCGCGAGTTGCTGACGGTTGTCACTGACGATGAGCAGCGGCCACAGGAACGCGGTCCACTGGCCGATGAAGATCAGCAGGGCCGAGTTGGTCAGCGCGGGCCCGCTGAGTCGCATGTAGAGCGAGAACAGGATGCGCGGCTCCGAGGCGCCGTCGAGCATCGCGGCCTCCCGGTACGAGTCCGGGATGCCGAGGAAGTACTGCCGCAGGTTGAAGATGGCCAGCCCGTTGCCGATGCCGGGCAGGATCAGCCCGATCAGCGAGTTGCCCAGGCCCCAGTCGGTGAACTGCTGGGCCAGCGGGATGGCGATGGCCTCGAACGGCACCATGAAGCTGATCACGATGATCGCGAAGATGAGGTTGCGGCCGGGGAACTGGAAGACCGCCAGCGCGTACGCCGCCATCGACGACATGATCAGGCCGAACAGCACCGAGGCGATGCAGACGATGAACGAGTTCAGCAGCGCCCGCGCGAAGCCCGAGTCGAGCAGCAGCCGGACATAGTTGTCCAGCGTCCACTCGGACGGGATGATCAGATGCCAGCTCAGCGGCGACATCGTGGTGAGGATCTCCAGGGTCGGGCGGAACGACCCGATGAGGATCCACAGCGCGGGCAGCACGAACGCCATGCCGAGCACGACGGCCACCGCGGTCAGGATCACCCGGGAGATCGGCGTGCGCTTCTTGCGTACGGGCGCGGCCGGCGCCGGGGGCCGGCCGGTCGGAGCGAGCTTGGCCGGAGTCACGGTCATCGCGGCGTCTTCTCCTCACGCAGCAGCCGGAACTGCAGCAGGACGAAGAAGATCATGATCGCGGTGAGGATCACGACCTCGGCCGCGCCGAGGTTGCGGCTGCCGTACCCGTACGTCGTCCGGTACGCGTCGAACATCAGCAGCGTGGTGCTGGCCTGCGGGCCGCCCTGGGTGAGCAGCTGCACCGGGACGAACAGCACGAAGTTGGCGACCGTGTCGGCGACCAGCACGAACAGCAGCGGGCGCTTGAGCATCGGGATGGTGATGCTGAAGAAGGTCCGGATCGGGCCGGCCCGGTCGACCTTCGCCGCGTCGTACAGCTCCTCCGGGATCGCCTGCAGGCCGGAGATCAGGAACATCATCCAGTAGCCGATGCCGATCCAGCTGGCCAGCACGATGATGCAGGCCAGGGCCTGCGACGGCGAGGTGAGGAACGGCTGCGGGTCACCGCCGACCGCGCTGATCAGCGCGTTGACCGGCCCGTTCGGGTTGAGGGCGGCGCCCCAGGCGATGGCCGAGCCGACGATGGGTACGGTCACCGGCACGAAGACCAGCGTGCGCCAGACGCCGGCCAGCGGGATCTTCTGGATGAACAGCACCGCCAGCATCAGGGCGATGGCGATCTGCAGCGGGTTGATGATGACGTTGAAGACCAGGGTACGAAGGATCGTGTCGACGAACGCGGGGTCGGAGAACAGCGACCGGTAGTTGCCCAGCCCGGTGAACGTGGCCTCGATGATGCCGCCCGGGAACGCCTTGTAGAGGCTGTCCACGATCGCTCCGACGGTCGGCACCACCCGCAGGACGGCCAGCGCCACGACCGCCGGGGCCAGGAACACCACGGCCCAGAGCATCTCCTGCCGGCGACCGGCCCGCCGCCGCCGGTTGGCGGCGGCGGGCTTGGTGGTGACGGGCAACGCCATTACTTGTACTTCTTCCAGGCGGTCGTCAGCTGCGTCTGCGCGCTGTCCAGCGCGGTCTTCGGGTCGGCGCCGTTGCGGATGTCGGCGAACGCCTGGTTCAGGATCGTCTCGAACTCGATGTAGCCGATCGTCTGCACCCGGTTGACCGCCGTGTTCGCGGTCTCGAAGTCGATGATCGTGGCCGCCTTCTTGCCCTCCGGCGAGGAGAAGACCGACTTGTCGAGGTAGATCTTCTTGCCCACCGGGCCGGCGGCGAGCTCGGGGTCGGACCGGTACTTGATGTAGCCGCCGCCCTCGTCGATCGTCATCCACTTGAGGAAGATCGCGGCGGCCTCCTTGTTCTTGCTGAACGGGTTCATCGCCAGCGACCAGGAACCCGTCGGGGTGGCCGGCTTGCCGCCCTCGAACACCGGTTGCGGGGCGACGCCCCAGTCCACCTTGGACGCGCCCAGCTGAGGAATGAGCCACGGACCCTCGACGATGTACGCCGCCTGGCCGGCCACGAACGCGGGGTCGGTCTCCTCGGACTTCATCCCCTTCGGCGCGACGCCCTGCTTGAACAGGTCGCCGTACCAGGTGAAGGCCTTGACCCACTGCTCGGAGGTGAAGTCCGGGGTCAGGTTGCCGTCGCCGGACGCCCCGACCGTTCCGCCCAGCTGCACCGGCAGCGGCTCCAGCTGGTAGTAGCGGTCGAACTGGCCGAACAGGAAGCCGTACTTGGCGCCCGCGGCCTTGGCCTTGGCCGCGTCCTGGGTCAGCTTCTCCCAGGTCATCCGCTGGCCGGTCGAGGCCGGCGGCTCAGCCAGGCCGGCCTTCTTGAGCAGCGCCTTGTTGTAGTAGAGCAGCTGGGTCGAGTTCGCGATCGGGAGCGCCCACAGTTTGTCCTGGTAGACGCCCGCGTCGTACGCCGTGGGGTCGAACTGGTCCTTGGCGCCGGCGAAGGCCTTGGTGAGGTCCTCGGCCATGCCGCGCGAGGCGAGGGCCGAGACGCGGGGCTGGTCGGCCCAGTAGACGTCCGGGTCGCCGCCCTTGTTGGCGATCCGCGAGTCGAGCGTGCTGTTCAGGTTGTCGAAGGGCACCGACTGATAGTCGATCTTGATGGTGGGGTGCGCCTTCTGGAAGGCGTCGATGACCGACTGCATGTTGGCGGTCTTCAGGTCGAGAATGCTGACGACCTTGATCGTGGCGGTGGGATCGGTGCTCGGCAACGACCAGCCGGAACCGCCACCGGTCGCGGTGTCGTCGCCGCCACAGGCGGTGAGCAGCAGCGCCGCGGCGGTCGCCGCGGCCAGGCCGGAGACCAGCCGGCGCCGGGTCAGATGGACACTCATGATTGCGCCTTCCGTAAATCCGTGGTCCTCAGAGATCTTTGATCAAGCCCATGAAGTGATCGGTGAAAGCGCCGGGGTTGACCCCGACCGCGACGCGGCAGTTGGCCGGCGGCGGGTCCTGACCCTCCCGCCGGTCGGTGATCATCACGCCGCGGGCCTCGCCCTCACCGGTGATGATCGAGACGGCGACCTCGCGGAACTCGCAGATCTCCGGGTGGGTGAGCACGGCGACGGCGAGCGGGTCGTGCATCGCGCAGGAGTCGGCGTCGATGGCGCTGCCGGGGTAGCGCTGCTTGAGGTAGTCGATCCAGGCGATGGTGAACTCGCCGGCGAAGGGGGCGAACGGGGTCTCGGCGGCGAGCATCTGCGCGGCGTGCTCCCGGGTGAGCCGGACCTGCATCGTGACGTCCAGCCCGACCCAGCGCTGCGGGGCGCCGGAGCGCAGGACGGCCTGCGCCGCCTCGGGGTCCATCCAGACGTTGAACTCGCCGGGCAGGCTGCGGTCGGTCATCGTCCCGAAGAAGATCCCGCCCATGATCACGATCTCCTTGACCGTGGACGCCAGCCGCGGCTCGAGGTTCAGAGCGGCCGCGACGTTGGTGAGCGGCCCGATCGCGACGAGGGTGATCTCGCCCGGGTTGGCCATGATGAGCTCGGCGATCGCGGCCGCGGCGTAGCCGGGTGTGGCCGCGGGGACGCGGTCGCGCCGGGCGGTGACGTGGTCGGCCGGCACGCGGACGACGCCGGGCCGGGTGAGGGCGGCGGCCGCCCCCTTGATGATCGGGACGTCCTTGATGCCGAGGCGCTGGACGAGCTCGCCGGTCAGGATGGTGGCGCTCTCGACGTCGGTGTTGCCGTTGACCGTGGTGAGGAGTTCGAGCTCGATCCCGGGGTCGGCGTGGGCCAGAGCCAAGGCGAAACCGTCGTCGATGTCGGAGCCCGGGGCCCCCATCGCCAGGTCCATGTCAAGGATGATCCGAGGCATCGCGTCTCCGTTCAACTCGTGTTGCATCGCAGTAAACACGAGTTGAATGTGTCGCACAACACTCGTCGGCAATGTTCTCGAAACTTGTCCCCGGCCTTCGACCGCACGTTTACGCAGGTCACGGGCCCGGCTTAGGCTTGTCTGACACATTGCCGTTCACCATCACCCAGCGTTACCGCCTGGCCAGCCGGGCCGGCGACGAGGTCAGGCGGGGCGGTTGGCGAAGACCCGGGCGAGGAAGACCGTGGCGACGCCGGCCACGACCACCGTGAGCAGGCCGACGCGCAGGCTGGTGAGGTCGGCGACGAACCCGACCAGCGGTGGCGACAGCAGGAACCCGACCCGCAACAGCCAGCTGACGATGGTCAAGCCGGTGCCGTGCGGGATTCCCGGCAGCTCGTCGGCGGCGTGCATGGCGGCGGGCACGAGCGTGGCGAACCCGAGGCCGGCGAAGGCGAACCCGGCCAGCGCCGTACCGACCGACGGCACGGCCAGGGCGGCGCCCATGCCGGCCGCGGCGAGCGCCGCCCCGGCGCGCGCGACCGTACGCTGACCGAAACGGTCCACGACGCGATCGCCGGCGAGGCGGCCCGCCGTCATGGCGATCTGGAAGACCACCACGGCCAGGCCGGCGACGGCGGCGCCGGCGTGCAGGCCGGTCAGGTAGAGCGCACCCCACGAGGCGCCGGAGTCCTCGACCAGGGCGCCGAACGCGGCCAGGGCGCTCAGCGCGGCGAGCATCCGCACCGCGGGGCGCCCCCACGTACGCCAATTGTTGGTCCGGGCCGGCGCGGCGGTGTGGTCCTGGGGTTCGGCTGCCCGTTCGGCGTCCTCCGGACCCGGCAGCAGGAACCGGTAGGCCACCAGCGCGACCATGCTCCAGGTCACGGCCGAGATGCCGAGGTGGACGGCGAGCGGGATGCCGAGGCCGGCGGCGGCCGAGCCCATCAGGCCACCGATCACGGCGCCGATGCTCCACACCCGTGCAGGGAGTTGAGGATGGACCGGCCGTACAGACGCTGCACACGCAGGCCGTGGGCGTTCTGCGCCACGTCGACCACCGCGTCGAGGGCGCCCACGACGACCAGCACGGCCCCGAACGCGACCCAGTGCGGCGCGATCGGGATGGCCAGCGTGGCGATGGCCGTGGTGACGATCCCGAACGCCGCCACCCGGGCCGACCGGAACCGGCGGATGGCGGCGCCGGCGTGCAGGCCGGCCACCAGCGCGCCGATCGAGTACCCGGCGATGGCGGTGCCGAGCACGGCGTTGCTGACGTCAAGGTCGTCCTTGATCTGCGGGTAGCGGGGGACGATGTTGAAGAACACGGCGCCGTTGGTGAGGAACAGGGCGGCAACGGCGCCGCGGGCCCGGCGGGCCTGCCGGGACGGCGCGGCCATGGTGGACGTGGACAAGGTGAACCCCCGGAACGGGTCGCGATGATCAGGAGTGGAGGAGCCGGGGCGCCGACGGGTCAGCGCAGGTAACGCTCGACCGCGTCGTGGATCTCCGGCGCGGTCATCGGGCGGGTCGACAACGAGTTGTGCAGGGTCAGACCCTCGATCAGGGCGTCGACCTCGCGGGCGGTGACCGGGTCGAAGTGGCGTTCGAGGGCTCGCCGGCTGCGCTCCATCCACGCCTGCGTGACGGTGCGCAACGCGGGATTGCGCGCCGCCGCCGCGTACAGCTCCACGGTGAGCACGAGGTCGCGGGACGAGCCGAACACGTCCTCGCTGACCAGGGTGATCACCGCTTCGATGGCCTCGTCGCGATCGGTGGCCGCGACCAGCCGCCGATCGAAGACCGCGGCCATCGACGCGGCGTGCCGGGTGAACGCCTCCACGAGAACCTCGTCGAGGCCGGCGAAGTGGTAGGTCATCGACCCCAGCGGCACGTCCGCCGCCCGGGCGATCTCCCGGTGTGTAGTGCCGGCCACCCCACGCTCGGCGATCACGCTCAGGGCGGCGTCGATCAGCCGGTCGCGGCGATGCGGGTCGTGCCGCCGGGACCGCCTCGGCGCGGGGGTCGCGCCGGCCGTGGTGGCTTCGGTGGCTTCGGTGGCTTCGGTGGGCTCACTCATCGGACGCGGCCTCGATCTCCTCGGAACCGGCCTCGATGACGCGGATCACCCGGGCCGGACTGCCGGCCGCGACGACGTTCGCCGGCAGGTCGCGGGTGACCACCGCGCCGGCGCCGACCACGGTGTTCTCCCCGATGGTGACCCCGGCCAGGACGATCGCGCCGCTGCCGAGCCACACGTTGTCGCCGATGACGATCGGCCGGGCGGCCTCCCACTTGGCCCGGCGCGTCTCCGGGTCCACCGGGTGGGTCGGCGTGAGCAGCTGCACGCTGGTGCCGATCTGCACGTCGTCGCCGATGGTGATCGGGGCGACGTCCAGCGCGACGAGACCGAGTTGGCGAACGTCCGGGCCCCGACGCGGAGGTGACTGCCGTAGTCCACCCGCAGCGCTTGTACATCGAACCGGCCCGGCGCCCGTGAGGGCATCCGGGCCGGTCAGGGCCGTGCACGCGTCAGCGAACGGGAGGCGCCGCCTTCCGCAGCGTCGCCTTGAGGCTGCCGCTGCCGGTGGACGCGAGCGACCTGGCCGCCGCG
This sequence comes from Actinoplanes sp. NPDC089786, assembly GCF_040684855.1. NCBI lineage: Bacteria > Bacillati > Actinomycetota > Actinomycetes > Micromonosporales > Micromonosporaceae > Actinoplanes > Actinoplanes sp. NPDC089786. Next base: position 189,931 of record NZ_JBFBGU010000016.1, on the reverse strand, counting down.
GCCGTCGGGTCCGGCGCCGGGACCGGTTCGCACTGCTTGTCGGACCGGTTGCCGCTGACCCGGTTCGGCAGGGCGCCGTTGTCCAGGTACGCCGCGATCGTGTCGTCGGTGCAGGCGATGCCGCTCAGCGAGCCGGCGTGCGTGGTGCCGCCGACGCCCTCGACGAGGACCGAGCGGGGGAACCGCTTGCGGATCTCGAGGCTGCCCGCGTACGGCGTGGCCGCGTCCTTGGTCTCGCTGATCAGCAGGATCGGCGGGGCCTTCTTGCCGTTGACGTTGACCGGCTTGCCGACGTCACCCTTCCAGAACAGGCAGGGCGCGTTGAACCAGGCGTTGTTCCAGGTGATGAACGGGTGGTCGGCGTAGATCCGCCAGTTGTCCCGCTCCCACTTGTTCCAGTTGGCCGGCCACCGCACGTCGGTGCACTGGGTGCCCAGGTAGATCGCGTACCCGTTGTCCGTGCCGGGGCCGGGCTCCGGGTAGAGCTCCAGCAGGCCGGAGGCGTCACCGTCGTTGACGTAGGCCGAGAACGCGGTGGCCACATCGGCCCAGCCGTAGACGTAGTACCCGGCCGAGACGAAGATGTCGTTCCACTCGTCCGGACCGATCTTGCCCTCGGCCGGCGCCTTACGCAGCTTCTGCAGCGTGGCGTAGTACTTGGCCTTCACGGCCTTGCCGGTGGTGCCCAGGTGGTACACCGCGTCGGACTTCGCCACCCACGCGAAGTACGTGTCCATGTTCTTGTCGAACTGGACGTCCTGGCTGAGGTTGGCCTCGTACCAGACGCCACGCGGGTCGACGACGCCGTCGAAGACCATCCGGCGCACCTGGGCCGGGTGCAGCGTGGCATAGACCTGACCGAGGTAGGTGCCGTACGAGAAGCCGTAGAAGTTGATCTGCTTCTGGCCCAGCGCCTTGCGGATGCTCTCCATGTCGGCCACGTTGTCGGTGGTCTTGAGATGGTCGAGCAGCGGGCCGCCGGCGCGCCGGCAAGCTTCCGCGTACGCCTTGGAGCGCGCCAGCCAGGTCTTCTCCAGCTGCTCGGTGACCGGCACGTAGTAGGGCCGGTTGTAGCCGGCGACGTTGCCGTCACAGATCAGCGACGGCACGCTGGAGCCGACGCCGCGCGGGTCGAACCCGATCCAGTCGTAGTCGAGACCGACGCCACCCGGGATCGCCGTCTGCAGCACCGAGTAGATCAGGCCGGAACCGCCCGGGCCACCCGGGTTGACCAGCATGACGCCCTGGTAGTCGGCGGCCGCGGAGGTGTGCTTCAACCGCGACACGGCGAGCTGGATCTTGGTGCTGCCCGGTCGCGCGTAGTCCAGCGGAACCACCACGAAGCCGCACTCGGCACCGCGCGCTTTCAGCGTCGCGTTGTCGCAGGTTCCCCAGGTGATCGGTGGCGGCGTGTAGCCGGGGGTGCCGCTGTGGGCCTGCGCCGACGACGGGATCATGCTCCCGCCGATCACCAGCCCCACGGTTGCGGCGAGGGTTGCCGCCAGAAGTCGTCTCATACCGAGCCTTTCATCCACGATTCACCCCAGGTTCACGCTCGGGCGATCTCCGGAGACTAGCCATCCAGACGCGGCGATGAGGCTGTCCGTTAGGACAGATTTCAGGAAACGCCCAGCTCCGGTCGTTACGGCGGGTCTCAGGGCCGGAGCCGGACCGGCCCGGCGTCGATCGCGACGCGGAACAACGAGTACGGATAACGCCGCAGGTCCTTGCCCCGCTGGTAAGATCCAGGTTCGGGGGTATGGCCGTTACCGGACATCACTCCCCTACCGGGCCTCGGGCGGAGCGTACGGTCGCGTCATGGCCGATTGGTACCGGCTCGACGTTCCCGCTGACTCCGCGCAGTACGTTGACGCGTGCCTGCAACCGCGGTTCACGGAGCAGGACGAGCCACGCGACATCCGGGCGATGGGCGGGATCGCCGAGATCGCCGCCGCCAGCCGAACCGAGGGGCGGGCCGGCAGCCGACGCGTCGCCGCAGACTTGCTGGCGCGGCCCGAGTTCGCCGATCACGACGTGCTCTACAGCTGGCTGATCGACGAGCAGCGCGACCCGTCCGGCGCGCTGGAGTCGCTGCGCGCGGGCCTGGATCGCTGCCCCCGCAAGCGCTTTCTCCTCGATCGCCTCGGCCTCGTCATGCTGCGGCTCCACCACGGACCCGAGGCGTTGTACTACTGGGCGCAGGCGACCGGCGGCGCCATCCGGGCCGGCCGGGCCGACGGCTTCTCGTCCTACCTGTTCCTCGCGCACGTCGCCCGGGCACTCGGCGCTCGGCAGGCTACTTCCCAGCTCGCCCGCCGCGCGAACCCGGAGGGCGGCGGCCCGCCGATCGAGCTGGAGCCCGAGCTGGCCGACGAGGTCACCCGGGTGTTCGAAGCCCAGCGAACCCGCCCGATGAAGGCGGTCGTCGAAGCCCTGGCGTGACGAGGCGTCAGGCCGCGCCGAGTGGTCCAGTCTGGATGATGCGGACGGCCTCCTCCAGGGGTGTCTCCCACGGGAGCAGGTCGCGCAGGATCCAGGTCACGCCGGCTGATTCGTATTCGGAGATCAGGTTGTCGGGCTCGGGAGGCAGGGTGCGGCTGACGACGACGTCGTACGGGGCGTCGGTGGTGCGGTGCTCGGTGATGTAGTCGATCATCTTGCGGGCGGAGTCCGGAGAGGACGGAAGGATGGAGAAGCCGTCCTCGCGGATGTCCATCTCGGCCGGTGCGGCGCCGTCCCAGCGCGCGGCCCGGCGGAACGGTCGTTTGTTCGGCCAGTAACCGGCCACCCACACCGGGACCTGATCTTGCACCGGTCGCGGCCGGAAGGTGGTCTCGCGGACGGTGTAGTGCTCCCCGCTGAAGGCGAACGGTTCGCCGGTGCACAGTCCACGCACGATGGTCAGGCACTCGTCGAGTTTGTCGGCCCGGACGCGTGCGTCCCCGTCCTCGCCGAACTGCTCGAACTCCGCCTCCCCGGAGAAACCGAGGCCGACGCCGAGGATCATCCGGCCGGCCGAGAGGTGATCGAGGGTGGCGACCTCACGAGCGACCTTCCAGGGCCGCCGGCGGGCGAGCTGGGCGACCATGGTCCCGATCTTGACCCGCTCGGTCGTGGCCGCGATCGCGGCCAGGACGATCCACGGATCCGTCACCGGAGGCTGGGTCCGCAGATCGAAGACCAGTGAGTCCCACACGAACACGGCGTCCCAGCCGGCCCGTTCCGCGTCCTGAGCCAGCTTCACCAGCACGTGCGGATCGGCGTACTCACCGATCACCGGCAGATTGACCGCGTACCGCATGGGTCGACCCTACGACGGTGTACTGGTCGTGGACCAGGGCTGTCGCGTCGGGTGGTGGGAGCGGCCGGTAGAAGTAGAAACCCTGGCCGACCGTGCACCCCATGTCGATCAGGGCGGCCGCCTGCTCGACCGTCTCGACGCCCTCGGCCACGACCGTCATCTTGAAGGCCCGGCTCAGGTGGACCACCGCCTCGCACACCGAGCGGGCCTCGGCGTCATCGGCGATGCCGGTCACGAACGAACGGTCGATCTTCAGGATGGTGACCGGCAGCCGGCGCAGGTAGCTCAGGGCCGAGTAGCCGGTGCCGAAGTCGTCGACCGCCAGCTCGATGCCGAGGTCACGCAACGCCTCCAGACGGCTGATGGTGAGCGGGTCGGGTTGCAGGATGACGCTCTCGGTGATCTCCAGGGTGAGCCGGTCCGGCGGGAATCCGGTCTCGGCCAGGATGGTCTCGACGGTCTGCACCAGGTCGGCCTGGGCCACCTGCTTCGGTGACAGGTTCACCGACAGCCGCAACGCTTCGGCGCCGGCGTTGTCGGCACGCCAGCCGACCGCCTCCCGGCAGGCCGCGCGCAGCACCCAGGTGCCCAGCGGCACGACCGCGCCGGTCTCCTCGGCCAGATCGATGAACTCGCCCGGGCCCAGCAGCCCGCGGGCCGGGTGGTTCCAGCGGACCAGCGCCTCGACCCCCCGCAGGTCGCCGGTGGCCAGGGCGACCGCGGGCTGGTAGTACACCACCAGTTCGTCGTTGGCCACGGCTCGGCGCAACTCGGCCTCGCGTGCCTTGGTGTCCATCACGTCCGAGTAGTACTCGAAGCGCGCGCGGCCGGCGCGCTTCGCCGCGTACAGGGCGGTGTCGGCCTGCTGCAGCAGGGTCTCGCCGGAGGCGTACGGATCGTCGCGGACCACCACGCCGATGCTCGCCTCGACCATGAGCACGTGTTCGCCGAAGATGACCGGCGTGCGCATCGCCTCCAGCAGGCGGGCGGCGACCGTCCCCGCGGTCTCCGGGGACGGCAGGCCCTGGACGAGGAAGGCGAACTCGTCGCCGCCGAGCCGACCGGCCAGGTCGCCGTCCCGGAGCACGCCGCGCATGGCCTCGGCCGCGGCGATCAGCACGGCGTCGCCCGCATCGTGGCCGAACGTGTCGTTGATGGGCTTGAACCGGTCGAGGTCGATGAGCATGACCGCGGTGTACCGGCCCGGGCGGATCGGCTGGCCGGCGAGCTGGTGCAGGCGCTCGGTGACCAGGGTCCGGTTGGCCAGACCGGTCAGTCCGTCGGTGATCGCCATCTCCCGGTTGTCACGCAGCGCGTGCATCTGACGCGCCATCACCAGCAGGGTCAGAACGGCCGAACCCAAGATCATTCCGCCGTACGGGTCGAGCGGCAGGTGTGACGACTGCTCGGCGAGCAGGAGGTAGGCGGCGACGCTGGCCGCGTACGGAAGAATGAAGACCGCGTTGCGATCCCCGCATCTCGGCGCGGGGTGCCGCGGCCGGCGATACTGCTGGTCGGCGGCCACCACCAGCAGGAAACAGCCGGCCAGCCACAGCAGGTCCGGCCAGGAGCCGCCGGTGAAACCGCCGTGCAGCTGGATCCAGCTGTACGAGACATCGGCGGTCACGGTCAGCGCGATCGACGCGGCGAGCAGCCGGATCGGGGCCGGCGACTCCCGCTGATGGCCCCGCAGCAGGGCGGTCGACACGGCCAGCACGAGCAGCAGATCGCCGATCGGCAGCAGGGCCGGGAACGCGCGCTCCCATGCGGTCATGCCCGGCAGGTTGAGGATCGGGCCGAGCAGCAGGTACCAGAGGGCGATGAATCCGCCGGCGCCGACGATCAGCGCGTCCAGCGCCAGCTTCTGCCGGTCCCGGCGGCGCCGGTACTGCCCGGGCAGCATCAGCAGCCCGGCGAACATGAACGGGGAGAAGAGCAGGAAGCAGTAGTCGGCGGTCGAGGGATAGCCGGTCGTGTGCAGGACGTGTCCCTGGGCGAACCAGGAGCAGTGCGCGGCCAGCTGCCAGGCGAACGCGACGGTGATCACCCGCCAGGCCCGCCGGGTCCGGGGCTCCTGCCGCTTCGACAGCGCCACCCGGGCGGCCAGCACGGTGAAGACAACCGCCTGCGGTACGTAGGAGGCGTCCGTGATCAGTGTGCTGACCTCGGCGCCGCCCCATCCGCCGAAGAACCAGGCCTGTTGCAGGACGAGCAGAACCGCGCAGGCGAGCACGCTCGCGGCGGCCACCGGGCCGGTCCGGATCCAGGTGAGCATCACCATCCTGTTCGGCAGCGCCGGTGAGTTCGTGAGCCGTTTCGACCTCGGAGGCGAAGATGTCGCAGCAGACCCGATTTCGGGCCGCCGGCCGGATCACGGGATCAGGAGATGCTTGCCGCGGGCCTGCCCCGAGCGGCTGACCGCGAGGGGCTCGCGCCAGTTCTCGAGGGGGTAGGTCGCGGCGATCGGGATGGTGAAGCCGCCCTGGGCCGCCAGTGCGGCGTATTCACCGAGGACGTCGTACCGCAGATTCATGGCGGTGCCGCGTACGCCCAGGTTCTGGAGCGCGGCGAAGTCGGTCACCGTGACGATGTGGGCGGGGTCGGTGACGGCGGTCAGCAGCTCCGGCATGGCGCCGGCCGGCGCGCTGTCGAAGACCAGGTCGACCGGGCCGCCGGCCAGCGTCGTCACCCGCTCGCCGAGGCCTTCGCCGTACGCGACGACCTCGGCTCCCCCATCGCGCAAGGCGTCGGTGTACGTCTTCCCGGCGCTGGCGATGACCCGGGCGCCGAGCCGCACGGCGATCTGGGCCGCCGCGAAGCCGATCGTGGTGCCGGCGCCGCTGACCAGCACCGTCCGGCCGGACACGTCGCCGAGCGCGGCGATGCCCCGGTAGGCGGTCTCGACCGCCATCGGCAGGGCCGCCGCCTCGGTCGCGCAGATCACCCAGCGGGCGAACCTGACCGAGCGGTCGTTCTACCGGTGGTTCACCGACAAGCGGGAGGTCCTGTTCGGCGACGACGACCTGGAGGCCTGCTACCTGCCCGCGATCGAGGCGGCTCCGGAGGGGCTCGGTGCGCTGCCGACGCTGCTGGCGGCCTTCGCGTCCACGCCGGAGGTGCTGCGGCCGCGTGAGTTCCTGATCGAGCGCGCCGCGGTGATCGCGGCCAGCCCGCCGCTGCAGGAGCGTGAGCTGATCAAGATGGTGACCCTCAACCGGAAGCTGGTCGCCACCCTGGTCGGCCGCGGCCACGACGGCCAGACGGCCTACCTGGCCGCCGACGTGGGCTCGGCGATCCTCCGGCTGGCCACCCACCGCTGGATCCTCGGCGACGACGCCGACTTCGCGGACCTGCTCGCCACCGCCCGGCAGGACCTGGTGGACGTCGCCGTGGCCTGAGCGGGATAAAAACTACTGCTCCGCGTCCGCTGTCGGCAGGGTCACCCGGAACGTGGTGCCCTGGCCGGGCGCGCTCAGCACCTCGACGGTGCCACGGTGGGCCCGGACGATGGCCGCCACGATGGCCAGACCGAGGCCGGTGCCGGTCGCCTCGCGGTCGGTGTGCCGGGTGCGGGCCTCGTCGGCTCGGTAGAACCGCTCGAACACCCGCGCCTTCTTCTCGTCGGTCAGGCCGGGCCCGGTGTCGGCGACCTCCACCACCGCGCGGCTGTCCGGTGCGACGTACAACCGCAGGGTGATCGCCGCCTGCGGCGGGGTGTGCCGGAGCGCGTTGGTCATCAGGTTGCCGATCACCTGCCGGAGCCGGGCGTCGTCACCGTCGGCGATCAGCGACGCCGGGCTGTCGCGGATGTCCAGGGTGATCGACCGGTCCGGGGCCGTCGCCTCGGCCGCCTGCACCGCGTCCAGCGCCAGCACCGGCAGCTCGACCGGGCCCAGGGCCAGCGGCCGTTCCTGGTCCAGCCGGGCCAGCAGCAGCAGATCCTCGACGAGCAGGCCCATCCGGGCGGCCTCGTCATGGATCCGGCGCACCAGCCGGGTCGCGTCGGCCGGGTCGGTGACCGCGCCCTGGCCGTAGAGCTCGGCGAAGCCGCGGATGGTGGTGAGCGGGGTACGCAACTCGTGCGACGCGTCGGCCACGAACTGCCTCATCTTGGCTTCCGAGGCCGCCGCGCGCCCCTCGGACGCCCGCGCCGCCAGGGCCGCCTCCCGGGCCGCGGCCTCGGACGTCGCGCGGGCGATGAACGCCACCTCGATCTGGGCCAGCATGGCGTTCAGCGCGCGGGACAGCCGGCCCAGCTCGGTGGTGGGCTCCCCGTCGTGCCCCTCGGGGTCGGGCACCCGCCGGCTGAGGTCGCCGGCCCCGATCGCCGCGGCCGTACGCTCGATCTGCAGCAGCGGCACCAGGCTCTGCCGGACCAGCGCGGCGCCGACCACGGCCAGCATGATCAGCACGCCCGCGCCGACCAGCAGGTCGGCCCGGATCAGCCGGGCGATCGGATCGTCGATCCCGGTCATCCGCTGGCCCACGTGCAGCACCGAGCCGTCGCCGAGCCGGATCACCAGCATCCGCCACATGTACTTCCCGTTGGCCGACCGGGTCGTGTACGGCACACCGGCGTGCGCGTCGATCTTGTCGACGCCGGCGAGCAGCACCGGGCGGTCGGCGACGCCGAGATCGCCGCCCACCTTGATCCGGCCGACCCCGGAGGTCGTGGTGACCCCGGCGAGGTAGTCCGGGGTGACAACCACCTGGTAGTGGGTGGTGAGCGCCTGATGATTCGCGGCCGCGGTCTCGATCGAGGCACCCGCGAAGGCGGCGAGCTGGGCGTCCATCCGCGAGATCAGATAACGGTGCAGCGCGTACGTGCTCGCCATGCTGATCAGCGTGAGTGCCGCGACCACCAGAACCAGCACGGAGGCGACGAGCTTGGCACTCAGCGACACCCGGCGGAGGGTGGGCCGCGGGAGGATCGGGTGGCGAACCCACTCGGTCAGCGACACCGCGGGCTCAGCCGGCGGGTGGACAGGGCACGACCATGGACGAGATTCTCAACCACCACGCTGCGTACGCACTGCGCCGCGGCTGAGAGATCCCTGTCAATGAGTCTGGGCCGCCGGGGAACATCGTCAGCCGGTGGCGCACGGGTCGGTGCCGGGGGTGCCGGGACGCGCTGCTCGCCGCTGGTCGAGCAGGCGTTCCAGGACGGCCGGCTTCGACGACATCAGGCCGTCGGCGCAGGCGTCGATCAGGGCGCCGTACGTCGCCTCGTCCTCGGTGCCCGATCCGCTGAACCAGACGTGCACGGCGTACCCGTCGCTGTGTGCCCTCGAGATGAAACTCGGCGACGCGACCTTGAAACCCTGGAAGCCGACCGGGATCTGCAGCGCGACCGTCCCGTCGATCGGGCGGATGCGGAGGGTCAGATAGCGCAGCACCTCGTTGAAGCCCGGCGCCAGCCCGACGGCCGGCGCCCTCTTGTGGAACTCGGCGATCGCCTCGTCCTCGAACGAGGCCACGATGATGTCCTGGGTGCGGTTCAGGCGCTGGAGGAGTTCGGCGAGCAACCGCGCGTTGCGGACGAACGATCCGCTGTCATCGTCCGACGTGCCCTTGATCTCGACGGTGAACGGGGTCCGCGGGAAGCGGGTCAGCACCTCTTCGAGGGACGGCACCGTGAAGTCGCCGGCCGAGTACCCGGGCGGCGGCGGCCGCTCCCCGGTCCGGACCCCCCGCAGGTCGGAGTGGAACGCCGCGTCGAGTTGCCGCACCTCACGGAACGTCTTGCCCCGGATCGGCCCGCTGCCGTCGGTGGTCCGGTCGACCGTCGCGTCGTGCATGACCACCAGCACGTCGTCGGCGGTCGAGTGCACGTCCATCTCGAGCATGTCGGCGCCGACGTCGACCGCGCGCCGGAACGCGTACATGGTGCTGGACGGCGCCTCGTCCTCACCGCCCTGGTGCGCGATGGAGAGGAAGCGTCTGGCCATCCACGGGCCGGGGGCCGAGCCGCCGGGCCGGGCCAGGTTCACCACGAACCCGGCCGCCAGCACCACGACCACCGCGCCGGCGATGAGCCACTTCCGTCGAGCCTTCATCGTCGCCAAGCCTAACCGCCGATGATCACGGCACGAGGACGCGGATCCGGAATCGCGCATTCAAACCTGCGCCGGCGAAAATAACATTCACCATCTGCTATCCGCGCCGGCCATTTGATCAACGGCTTCCCATATGGTGAGGAAGCCGATTCAAGGGGGCCCACATGGCCGGCGTCGCCACCACCTCAGCCGCGGGACGCAACGATCAGGCCGGCCGCGAGCCGATGATCGGGCGCGGCATGATCCTCCTGTTCATCGCGCTGATCGGCTGCTTCACCGCCTGGGGCGTGGCGGCCGATCTGACCACGCCGATGGTGGCCGGATTCAAACGCATTTTCGACATGACCACATTCCAGGCGTCGCTGGTGCAGCTGGCCTATTTCGGCGCCTATTTCCTGCTCGCGCTGCCCGCCGCGTTCATCAATCAGCGGTTCGGCTACAAGGTGGGCATTCTGACCGGGCTCGGCCTCGCCGCGGTCGGCGCGTTCGCGTTCTATCCGGCCAGCCGGATCATGACCTACGAAGCCTTTCTGGTGGCGTTGTTCGCGATCGCCGCGGGCTGCTCGATCCTGGAGACCTCCGCCAATCCCTACGTGCTGTCGCTCGGGCCGGAGAAGACCGCCACCCGGCGGCTGAACTTCGCCCAGGCGTTCAACCCGGTGGGCACGAACATCGGTGTGCTGCTGGCGTCCACCCTGATCCTTCCCAAGCTCGCCGACCCGGTGGACATCGGATCACTGTCGCCGGCCGAGCTGCACACGATCCGTGCCGGTGAGCTCGGCGCCGTGATGGGCCCGTACCTCGGCCTCGGTTTTGTCCTGCTCCTCATCGCCGTGGCGATCGCCAGTCAGAAGGCGCCACCGATCGTCGAGGAGTTCCCCGACGCGGGTCCGGCCGACGGCGGCACCGGCAGCCTGTTCCAGGTGCTGTGGCGCAGCAAGCGGTACCGCTACGGCGTCGTCGCGCAGTTCTTCAACGTCGCGGCCCAGGTCTGCACCTGGACGTACCTGATCCAGTACGTGCAGCAGGCGCTCGGCGGCAGCCTCCAGAAGGGCGGCGCCTACCTGCAGGTCAGCCTGGTCGTCTTCCTGATCTCGCGGTTCGTGATGACCTGGCTCATCGGCCGCATCCGGCCGACCAAGATCCTGACCGCCCTGGCCTTCCTGGCCGTCCTGCTCTGCGCCTTCGCCATGGTCAGCCCCAACCGGGCCGGGGTGTGCGCCCTGGTGGCGGTGTCGTTCTGCCTGTCGCTGATGTTCCCCACGATCTACGGCGTCGCGCTCGAGGGGCTCGGCCCCGCCACCAAGTTCGGCGCCGCCGGGCTGGTGATGGCCATCGTCGGAGGGGCGATCATGCCGTTGGTGCAGGGTAAACTCGTCGATTCGACGAGCGCCGCGATCTCGTTCGTCGTACCCGCCGTCTGCTTCGCCCTCGTCGGTCTCTACGCCCTCTACGATCTGACGGCCCGGCCCGCGGTGAGCAAGGCATGAGAGCCCGATACCGTACGGCCGCAGCCGTCGCCCTGACCATGACGCTCGCGGTCAGCGCCTGCGGCGGTGGCGAGCCGACCAGCGCCACGAAGGACACCAACCGGCTCGAGGTGATGTCCTGGTGGACCTCCGGGTCGGAGGCCGCCGCCCTCAACACCCTGCTCGCCGCGTTCCAGCAGGCCCACCCCGGCGTGCAGCCGGTCAACGCGGCGGTCGCCGGCGGCGCCGGCTCGCAGGCCATCGTGGAGCTGGCGAAACGGCTGCGCTCGGGCAACCCGCCCGACGTCTGGCAGACCTTCGCCGGCAAGTCGGTCCAGGGGTACGCCGAGCGCGGAACCGTCCGGGACGTCACCTCGGTGCTGCCCGACCCGGTGAGCGCGGCGATGCAGCCGACCATCCGGCAGTCGCTGAACCGGGGCGGCAAGCCCTACGGCGTGCCGACCGGCGCGCACCGCAGCAACGTCCTGTGGTTCAACACCGACCTGCTCGAGAAGGCCGGCGTGGCCCCACCGGCCCGCGACTACCCGCTCGCCACGTTCCTGACCGATCTCCGGAAGGTCAAGGACTCCGGAGCCACCGCCCTGTGCCTGGGCGGCAAGGACCCGTTCACCACCGTCGAGCTGTTCGAGAACACCCTGCTCAGCACCATCGGGACGGCCGGCTGGAACGACCTGGTCAACGACCGGCTGGACTGGCGCGGCGCGAAGGTGCGAACCGCGCTGCGGTCCTTCGGCGACATGCTCACGTACGCCGACCCGGAGGCGAGCGGGCTCTCCTGGGATGCCGCGGCGACCAAGCTGGCCACCGGCGGCTGTGCCTTCGCCTCGGTCAACGACTCGGCCTACGGCGAGCTGATCGGGGCCGGGGCGCGGGAGGGCACAGACTTCGGCGCCACGGCCTTCCCCGGCACCGGCGGCAGCTTCCTCGCCGTGGTCGACGTGTTCGTCGCCGCCACCAAGGCCGACAACGCGAAGAACGCGCTGGAGTTCCTCGGCGGCATCAGCACACCGGCGACGCAGCTCGCCTTCAGCCGGGCGAAGGGCTCGGTGCCGGTGCTGCGCGACGTCGACGTCTCCTCGTTGCCCGCCTACCAGCAGCAGTCGTCGAAGGCCCTGTGGACCTCGCCGGTGCTGCTGTCCGTGGCGCACGGCGAGGCGATGAGCCCCACCTTCCAGGCGGGCTTCTACGACGCCGTCTCGACCTACGTACGCACCAGAAGCCCGGACGCCTTCGCCGACGACCTGCGCGACGCCGTCGCCAACGACACCATCCCGCAGCGCTGACTCACGGAAGAAGCCGCGGCTTCAGCGCCGGCTCCGGATTCCTTTGACCAGGTACCACAGGCCGACGATGATACCCACCACGCCGAAGACCGCTACGGCTTCCGCGTTCCGGCCGATCCGGTTCGTGGGGTTGCCGAACAGCGCGTAGCCCGCCAGAAGGGCGCAGAGCAGGATCGCCACGAGGACGCCGATGAGGTTGCCGACGGTGTATCGGCCATTTGTCCCGGCCACGATGCGTGCCTCCCGTTTCGAGTCGGAACCGGATAGGAATGGTGCCGTCTGTCCGGATCGGAGTGTTGCCGTCCGGCGACGTTCTGAAACCTCGGGGCGCCGGGCCGGCCGCCGCGCGGCCGGGTCGCGCATCGCGGCCAGCAGCACGCAGGTCGCGCCGGCCAGCACGATCGACCAGCGCAGGTGCGCCGGCGTCCAT
>NZ_JBFBGU010000016.1:0-177361 GCF_040684855.1 Actinoplanes sp. NPDC089786 | reverse complement strand
TAACTGGGGGGGGGGGGGGCGGGCCTGCCGGGCGCCCCCGGCGCCTCTACCGCGGCGGGACGTCAGTCACTGATGCCGACGTCCCGGCCGAAGTCCTCCTGCTGCTTGTCCGACCAGTCCTCGATCTTCTGGCCGACCGTGCTGTCACCGACCTTGATGCCCGCGTCGTCCCCGGACCGGTCGGTGCTGGTGATCTTCTCGCCCAGCCAGCCTCCGGCGTAGGACCCCGCGCCGGCGAACACCGCCCCACAGGCCGGGGCCGCGGGCCCGCACACGCCGCCGGCTGCTGCTCCGAGCGCCCCAAGGCCCATGCTGAGGCCGGTCTCGATGCCGGCCTTGGTCCCGGCGGCGAACCACTTGTCCCCCTCACGCTTGTGCTTGGTGAAGCTGAGCGCACCGCCGATGGCGTCCCCGATCGGGCCGGCCGCCTTCCAGGCCTTGCTGCGACCGAGCTTGCCGGCCGCGTTCATGGCGGGGTCCTTCAGCTTGGCCGCGTCGGTCCACTTCTCGGTCTGCTTGGCGATGCCCTCGCCGGCCGACTGGAGCGCTCCGAGGTCGTCGGCCGCCTGCTTGCCCTTGTCGATCCCCTTGTCGATCGCCTTGTTGGCCTTGTCCTTGGTCTGCTCCCAGAGCTTGCCGGCCTTGTCGGACGCCTTCTGCGCGGCGCCCTTCGCGGCCTCCCCACCGGCTCCGATGGCGTCCTTGGCGACGTTCTTGAGCTTGTCGACACCTTCCTTGATCTTGTCGCCGATGTCGCCCAGGGAGAAGTGGCCGTCGATCTCGATGTTGGTGACCGGGTTGCCGCCGGCGAAGGCGTACCGGTTGTTGGTGAACGGGTCGACCGACATGTTGAGGTCGGCGAGCGCCCCGTTGTAGTAGTCGCGGCTGAGGAACCGGTTCAGGCCGGGGTTGTAGTTGCGGAAGCCCATGTTGTAGTCGCCGCTGACCTCGTCGAACCGCTTGCCGTTGAAGCGGTACGCGTTGTACGGCGTCTTGGCCGGGTCACCCGGCTGGGCGCCGCTGGGCTTGTCGATGCCGGTGAACTGCTGCTGGTCGTCCTTGCCGTAGGCGGTGTACCCGTACGTCGACTTCGAGTTGCCCTTGTCGTCGGTCAGCTGCTCGACGTCCTCGTGCGCGTTGTACCCGAGGTAGGCGTCCTCCTGCCCGCCGGGCGTGAAGGTGGTCTGCGACAACAGCTGCCCGGACGGCGAGTACTGGTACGACTTCTTCAGCTGACCGCCGACCTCCTCGGACAGGATCTTCTCCGAGGTGCCGAGGTAGCCGTACTCGGTGGTCTCGCTGCCCTTCTTGCGGGAGGCCTGCCGGTCCAGCGGGTCGTAGGTGTACTCCGTCGTGCCGCCCTGGAACTTCGACGCCGAGGTGACGCGGTTGAAGGAGTCGTACTTGTACGTCTGCAGGTCGATGCCCTGCGAGCTGATCTTCTCCATGCGGCCGAAGTCGTCGTACGTGTAGTCGGCCGTGGTTCCGTCCGTGGTCGACTTGGTCACCCGGTTGCGGTCGTAGGTGAAGGTCGTCTCGCCGTCCTTCAGCTTCTGCCGGATGACGTTGTTGTTGGCGTCGTGGTCGTATTCCTCGGTCGTCGCGCCGTGCCCGGTCTTGGTCACCTTCCGGATGCGGTCCAGCGGGTCGAACGAGTTCTCGGTCGTCGTGTCCAGGAACGCCGCGTTGTTGTCGGCGTTCTGCTTGTGGGCGACGTCCTTGCTGCGGTGGCCGTTGAGGTTGTACTCGTAGCTGTGCTCGTTGACCACCGCGTCGTTGTTCTTCTTCTCGACCTGGTGCTTCTCCTGGCCGTCGAGGTAGTAGTCCTTGGTGACCACGTTGCCGTTGGCCTTGGTCTCGGTCTTCACCTCGTGCCGCTTGGTGTAGGTGAACTTGGTGACCTTCAGCTTGGGATCGGTGCTGGACGTGCCGACCTTCGACTCGGCGGCGAGGTCGAGCGGGTTGTAGTTGAACTCGGAGAACTGCTTGTCGTGGGTGCGGGTCTTGGTCAGGCCGTTGGAGAAGTAGGTGAACGAGGTGGTGTTCTTCGTCGTCCCGGACTTCTTCTCCTCGATCTTGTCCACCCGGTTCAGCCCGTCGTAGGTCAGGGCGTACTGGTCGACCTTGGCGTCCGAGCTGGTGTCCTTCATCTCGGTGATGTTGCCGTTGAGGTCGTAGGTGTAGGCGAAGCTCTTCTTCTTCTGCCCGGCGCCGTCCCCGTCGTCGACCCGGGTCTTCTTCTTGCCGTCGGGGTAGTACGTCGTGCTCATCGACTGGGTCTTGTCCTTGCCGGTGACCTTGCGGCTGGTCTGCGCGCCGAGAGCGTCGTAGTCGTAGGTGGTCTTGATGTTCCACTCGTCGGTGCTGCTCCGCACCCAGCCGTTGTCGAAGTAGTCGTGGGTGGTGTTGATCCGCTTGTCCTGGCCCTGCTTGCCCGACGGCGGCGAGCTGACCAGCTTGACCCGGCCCACCTCGTCGTACTCGTACGTGGTCTTCTCGGGGGTCTTGTACTCCGCGTCGTCCTCGTCGTACGGCTGGATCTGTTCCTTCACCCGGTTCATCGCGTCATAGACGGTGACGTTGGCGAAGTCGTTCTTGTCCGCCTCGGTCTCGACGCCGCGCGGCGTCTCCACCTTGGTGCGGTTGCCGACCTCGTCGTAGCCGAACCGGGTGGTGCGGTAGGTGACCTTGCCGTCCGCGGCCCGGCTGTACGGCACCCGCTGCTCGATCGGCTTGGCCCGCTCGTCGAGGACCGTGGTGGTCTCGTTGCCGTCCTGGTCCTTGCGGACGATCGGGTTCCCGTCGCCGTCGTAGCGGGTCTCCTGCCGGTTCCCGTCGGCGTCGAGGACCGCGGTGACCTGGTGCTTGCGGTCGTACTCGTAGGTCGTGTTGACGTCGTTGGGGTCGGTCGTGTCGTTCTTGCGCTGGTCGGCGATGGTCTTGAGGTTGCCGACCCGGTCGTAGGTGTAGGTGACCTTGCCGCCCTTGGCGTCGGTCATCTGCAGGACGCGGTTCAGCTCGTCGTAGACGTACCTGGTCCGGTAGTCGTTCGGGTCGGCGCTCGCGCTGCCCTTGGGCTCGGTGATCCAGATCAGGTTGCCGACGTTGTCGTACTCGTAGCTGGTTCGCCGTTCGGCCCCGCCCTGGGTGTCCGGCGGCTCCATGACGGCACGGATCCGGTCCATCGGGTCGTGGGTGGCCGTGGTCTTGGCCCCGTTGGCGCGGACGTCCTCGTAGACGTTGTCGTTGCGGTCGTAGCTCGGACCCGGGGTGATGATGTAGACGCCGTTGTCCTGGTCCTTCGGCACCTTGCTGCCCCGCGGCCGGCCGAACAGGTCGTACTCGTAGGTGCTCTTCTTCTTCCGGGCGTCCTCGACGCTGGTCACGTTGCCCAGCACGTCGTACTCGTACGTGGTGACGTTCTTGAGCGGGTCGGTGATCCGCTTGGGATAGCCGACCGGCTCGAAGTCGGAGAACAGGGTGGTCTTCTCGTTCGCGTCGGTGGCCGACTCCATCTGGCCGTACCGGTCGTAGGTGTAGGTGGTGGTGTAGTCACCCTCGACCCGGTCGGTGGCGACGCCCTTCGGGTCGGTCACCGAGACCAGGTTGGCGAAGTCGTCGTAGCCGAAGACCCAGTGCCGTCCCTCCGGGCTGATCTTGTCGATCAGCTCGGCGGTGTACCCCTTCAGCCCTGTGCGGTACATCAGCCTGGTCGGTGACTGCGGCGCCTGCGGGTCGGCGTTGGCCTCGGCGTCGCGGATCTCCGTGGGATAGCCCGTCTTGGGGTCGTACACCCACGTGGTGGTGGCCCCGTTGTCCTCCTTCAGCCGGTCCACGTTGTTGTCGGCGTCCCAGTGCAGCTCGGTCTTCTCACCCTTGGCGTTGGTCAGCAGGGTGGGCCGGCCGAAGCCGTCGATCAGGAACGTGGACAGCCGGCCCTGCGCGTCGAGGATGGTGGAGGTGATCTGCTTGTTGGCGTCGCCGTCGAGGTTCAGGTAGTCGAAGACGGTTTCCTTCTCCTCGCGGTCGACCACGGCCTTGGCCCGGAACCGGCGGTTCTGGTTGTCGTTGGTGTCGTAGTAGCGCACCACCGTGGGGTTGCCGCGGGGGTCGTCGACCCGGGTCAGCTTCGGGTTGCCGTCGCCCAGCTTGTCGTCGTACCAGAACTGGAACGGCTTCTCCCCGCTGTCGCCCTGGCCGTCGACGACCAGCTGGAGCAGGCCCTTGTTGCTGTACGTGAAGGTGACCGTCCGGCCGTTGATGTCGGTGATCGACTTCAGCTGCTCGATGATCTTGCCGTTGTCGAGGTTGACGCCGCTCTTCTTCTCGTTGTTGACGAAGTAGTCGTACTGCGGGTCACCCTGCGCGTAGTAGTCCAGCGAGAGCGTGCGCCGGCCGGCCGAGTCGGTGATGTACTTCAGCACGCCCGTGTTCAGGTTGGACGCGGACGTCCGCTCGTACGTGTAGTTCAGCTCGTTGCCGTTGTTGTCGATGACCGCGGTCTGGTAGCCGTCGGTGTCGAAGAACGCCTTCGTCCGGTCCGGCCGGGTCATCACGTACGCCTTGGTGGTGTCCTCGTCACCGGTGCGCTGGAAGTACAGGTGCACGCCCTTGGGGTGGTCGTAGTCCCAGTCGGACGTCCTGGTGCTGTTGTGCTTGTTCAGCTGGAACACGTTGGTCGTGCCGTCCCCGTCGACCAGGTCGACCTTCTCGGGCCAGTCCGGCGTGCCGCCGGTGAACCGCAGCGGCGAGCCGAGCCGGGCGATGCTGGAGGTGGACAGCGACCAGCCGTAGCCGATGTACGAGTTGGACGTGTCCTGGCTGTTGTAGGTGAGCCGCACGAACGTGTTCAGGCCACGGCTCGGGTTGTCCAGCACGTCGTAGCTGAAGACGGCGTTGCCGCCGAACTGGTTGACCAGCACGTTCGAGCCGGCGCCGGCCGGTGAGCCGCCGTACTGATAGAACTTCTCCAGGCCGAGCTGGTCCGAGGTCGGGTCCTCGACGGCGATCTCCTGCGCCAGCGGGGGGATCTGCGCGGTCTGCGACAGCCACTGCCCGGTGGCCTTCTGCCGCAGGTCCCACTTCAGGACGAATGATTCCCGCTTGTTGGCCGTGTCCTGCCGGGCCGGCGTCATGATCTTCGCGGTCACCGTCTGCGCGTCACCACGGTTCAGGTCCGCGGTGAGCGCGGTGTCACGCCGGTTGTCGGCGGTCGTGACGTCCCGGCCGTCCGCCGTCTCCCAGCGGTACGAGAGCACCCAGTCGTCCTTCTTGATCACCTGGTCGGTGGTGTTGGCCACGGTGACCGGGGCGGAGTACTCGTCGCCCGGGATCATCCGGCTCGGCACCGTCGGGGCGTAGTACGTGCCCGCCGGGTCGGCGTAGACCACCGTCAGCTTCGGCTGCAGCAGCGGCTCGGCGCCCTCGCCGGAGAGGAACAGCGTGCGCTCCTGCGGCCCGGCCTCGTCGGCCAGCTTGATCAGGGCGCCCTTGTTGGTGTTCGGATCGGCGATCCACTTCTGCACCAGCGTGTCGGCGTCGAACTGCCGCACCACCGGGTCGTTGGTGACCTGGCTGACCGTGCCCAGCCCGGCGGCCTGGATGTCACCGCCCGGGCTGGTCCAGGCGGTGGCCGCGCTGGCCCGGTTCCAGCTGGCGGCGCCCTCGTCGAAGTCCTTGGTGAGCTCGTGCAGCTGGTAGGTGGCGCCGCTGCCGACGGTGTAGAAGCCCCAGAGGTTGACCTTGGCGTCGAGGACCCGGGCCCCGGTCGGCACGCCGTTCATGCTCGGGAACTTCACGACGGCGCGGGTCTTGCCGTACGTGGCGCTGTTGTTGCCCACCGACAGCCACGGCGAGCCCTGCAGCACGTCGTGTCCCACGGTCGGCTCGGTGCTCGACAACGTGGTGTCGCGGGCGTCGCCCTGGATCACCTTGACCACCCGGCCCGCCTTGGGCAGGCGGACGAGCTGGCTCTGCGAGCCGAGCAGCGACCCGTCCCGCAGCTTCACCGCGACCTGGTAGTAGAACGCGTTGCCGAACGGTTCGGCCGAGTTCGCCGGCGTGGGCTCGGCGCTGGTGTCGTTGTAGGCGGTCTGCCCCTTCTTCACCGGGGCGACCAGCGTGGCCCGGGTGGGCAGGAAGTGCTGCCAGATGCTGCGGTGGATCTGGTACTCGACGTAGTCGTCGCTGGCGTACGGAGCCCACTTCAGATCGGCGCCGGTGGACCGGATCGTCATCGGCGGCGCGAGGTCGACGCCCGGCTTGCCGTAGGTCAGCAGCAGCTTCGGCGTCTGGTCGACCTCGCCGTTGTAGGCGTACTCGGCGGCCTCGTACCGGGGCCCGCCGGTGTTCGGGGTCTCGGTGGTCGCCTTCAGCATGAACCCGTTGTTGGCCTGGGTGCCGTCCAGCCAGTTCTGCACGGTGTCCCGGACGCTGAAGTTGTGCCAGGCGTTGACCTGGTTCACCTTCTTGACGTCGGTGCCGCGCTTGATGAACCGGACCGCGTCGGCGACGACGGCCTTGCCGGCCACGTCGCCGAGCACGACCTTGTGGGTGGTCCCGGCCGCGAAGGAGTACGTGCCCAGGGTCGTCCACGCCCCGTTGCCGCCGGTGGTCTGGTTCACGTTCACCGTCGCCGTACCCCCGGCGTGGTGCACGGTGAACGGGGCGTTGGTGGCGCGGTCGGCGCCGCCGACGTGGTACGCCTCGACGGTGTAGACACCGGCCTCGGTCAGCCGCGGCACCCAGGTGAAGGTGTCACCGGTGCGGGTGTCCTTGTTCATCCGGTACCCGCCGCCGTTGCCGGCGCCCGTGGTGTTGGTCCACTCGCCGCTGAACGACGTCCGGTTGGCCTCCGAGTTGTCCACCGTGGTGCTGTTCTGGGCCAGATCCGCGCTCGAGCCGTTGATCGAGTTCCAGGTGACCGTGTCCTCGGTCCAGGGCGCGGTCACCCGGTACGCGCCGACCTCGACGTTGGCCGCGTCGGTGGTGTGCGTCTGGTCGAACCAGGTGCGCAGCTGCGCCGAGTCGAGCGTCGTCCCGGCGGGGATCCGCGACAGGTCGAAGCGCAACAGGCTGCGGGCGACGGAGCTGCTGGTGTTGCCCACCGACAGCCGCCAGTTGCCGTCGAAGTTCCGGGCCGGCTCGTCCGAGGTGATCATCGCGTCCTGCGACTGGGTGACCGTCGGCTGGATCTTCACGGTCGGGTCGACCACGACCGGGTACTTCCGCGCCGCGTCCGTCAGCCACGCCGCGTCCGGCGTGATCGTCACCAGGGACCGGGCGCCGCGTGCGGTCAGCGCCTGCGTCACCTTGCTGCTGTAGGCCTTGCCGTACGGGCTGCGCGCGTCGTCCTTGGCGTCGTACATGAACGGCTTGGGCAGGTAGAACAGCGGCGGGCCGTCACCGCCGGCGAAGGCGATCGACCCGTCCGGCCGCGCGACCGCGCCGACCCCGCGCAGATCCAGCACGAATCGGTACGCGGGGGCGGTCGCCGGCGCCGACCGGAGCCGGATGTCGCTCTTCAGCGCGGTCGGCGTCACCGTGTACGTGTACTCGACACCGTCCACGGCGAAGGTCGCGGTGCTCCCCTTGATCGCGGGCCGCACCGGGCGGGCCGGCCCGTCCAGGCCGACGGCCACCCGCCGGCCGTCCTGCTCGAAGGTCAGCAGGCGGTCGGTCCGGTCGCCGAAGTGCGTGATGAACGAGTTGGTCGTGTTCGCCGCCGGGTAACCGGGCCGGTCACTGGCCTTGATCCGGGTGTCGATGTTCTGCCACCGGCCCCGGTCGTCGCGGTAGTGCCGCGGCCCGGCCGACACCTCGTCCTGCACCCGCCCGTCCTTGAGCAGGAAGCGCTTGATGTTGACGGTCCGCTGGCCGACCAGCTCCCGGACCCGCTTGACGGCGGGCAGCGGCACCTTGGCCACCGGGCGTTCCGGCGTGCTGACCAGCTTGGCCGGTGTGCGGTCGCTGGTGGCGACCTCGCGGCCGGTCGCCAGGGGCACTCCCCTACCGGTCGCGCCGGTCGCCGGCGCCGCCTCGCCGGAGCCGGGCAGCCAGCCGCCCCTGCGGCCGGCCACATACACCCCGCTCCCCACCAGCGCGAGAACCGCTACGACGGCGATCCACCATCTGACGCGTACGGATTTCGACACACCAACCCCCCGTGGTTGTTGTCCCAGCACGACCTGTCGGAACGCAGCACGGAGGGCCGCGTCGCCCGGCAGGGTGCCGGAACAACGCGAATGAGATTGATTTCGGACAATGTAGTGCAGTCAGGCACGACGTTGTCGTGTCTGCGCCGAAGTGAAGTCAAGCCCCCGTGTAGTGCAATTGCCACGGACACGCTACGCAGAAAAGTTGCCACAAGGCAATGGCTCCTTCGGTCGAGAATCAGACGATCTCTCCACTGTGTATGCGGGGACTGTCCATGGTGGCTCGTCAAGCTGATTCGACGGGGTTGCAGGCCAAAAACCCGGGCGCTAATCTCCCGATGCTCGGGTTGTCACAACGGGGGAGGCACCATGAGGCAGTGGATCATGCATAGACAATCGGTCCTGCGCCGCGTCAGCGCCGTTTGCGCCGGAACACTCCTGCTGGTCGGGCTGACCGCGACGGCGGCGCGGGCGGCCGACGGAACCGCGCTGGGCCTGCCCACCTACGGGGCGATGGTCGTCGACGACGAACACTCCCTGGTCTTCGTCAGCGGGGGCCCCAGCTCGAACGGCATCGTCGTCACCGACTTCGACGGCCGGGTCCGCAAGACCATCGGCAGGCAGTACGGCGCCACCGGCATGGCCCTCAACGCCGACCGCACCAAGCTGTACGCCGCCCTCGCCGCCGGCGACGCGATCAGCGTCATCGACGTGCACACGCTCAAGGAGATCGACCGGTACCCCACCGGGTCGCGAACCTGCCCGACCCACCTGGCCCGCACCGGCGACAACATCTGGTTCGGCCACGGCTGCGACGACAACTGGACCGGCGGCGTCGGCCGCCTGGACACGGCGGTCAGCCCGGCCACGGTCCAGACCTCCCAGCAGGGCGAGGCGAGGTTCCTGCGTGCGCCGATCCTCGCGTCGGCCGACGACGCCGACGGTCCGCTGGTGGCCAGCCAGCTGGCGCTGAGCCGCTCGACCAGCTGGGCCTACACGGTCGACGACAACGCTCTCGTGGCCCGGGCCAGCAGCGACGCCCCCGGCAGCAACCTGGTCGACACCGACGTCGACGCGACCGGCGAGTTGCTCTACACGGCGAGCCGGTCGACCAACGACTTCCCGGCGTACGAGACCGAGGATCTGGTCGGCCGGGGCGCCTACCGCGTCGGACAGCACCCGGCCGCGGTGTCCATCTCCCCCGACGACCAGTACCTCGCGCTCGGCATCCAGAACCCCGGCGACGACGTGCTCGTCTACGAGCCGGGCGGTGTCCTGCCGGTCGATCGGCTCGACGTCACCACCGACGTCGTCGCCCTGCGCGGGCTGGCCTGGTCCAAGTACGCCACCGAGCTGTTCGTGATCACCGTCGGCGCGAACGGCGGCTCCCCGACGCTGCGGATCGTCCACTTCTGATCGGCTCGGCATTCATTTCAAGCGATCATTCGGCGTGAATCCGGCACCTCGGGTCATTTATCGGACGGCACAATAGGGATTCAGGAAATGGGGTGGCGGAAGAGTTCTCCGAGCTTCCGCCACCCACATTGTTCAGGCCGGGTCACCGGTGACCCGGGCCCGGGTCAGTTCTCCACGAGGGTGCGCAGTGTCCGGCGAAGCTGATCGGTCGCATTCGGACTGATCGCGGCCACGAACGCGCTCTCGGCCTTTCCGTACGCCAGCTCCGCCGCGTCGTAGGTCTGCAACCCCGGTGCGGTGAGCTCGACGACGTTCCTGCGCCGGTCTGCGGGGTCCGGGCGCCGCGTGATGATGCCCTTGCCCTCGAGCACGTCCAGCAACGCCACCATCGTGGTGCGGTCGATGCCGAGCGTCTGCGCCACCTGCAGCTGCGACGCCGGCTCCCGGTGGGCCAGGACCCGGAGCGCCCCGAAGTCCTTGCTGTCGATCCCCAGCGGCTCGAGCGCCGCGTCCGTCAACGCCGCGAGCTTGAGGGCCGCGTGCTTGAGGAGGTACCCCAAGACCTCGTGCGGGTCAGCGGTGGTGCTCGGCTCGGTGGACACGGGTCCCATCTTAGGCTTAGCCTGATCGTCAGTACTACTGACGATCAGACCTGCTGCGAAAGGCGCGACCATGATCCTCGTCACCGGAGGGCTCGGCTTCATCGGCTCCCACACCGTCCGCGCCCTCACCGACGCCGGCGAGGAGTGCGTCCTGCTCCAGCGCCGCACCCCGCAGGTCCCCCCGCACCTGGCCGACCTTCCCATCCACGTCGTCCAGGCCGACGTCGCCGACCTCGACGCCCTGCTCGCCGTGGGCCGGCAGTACCCGATCACCGGGATCGTGCACCTCGCCGTCGCTCTGCCGTGGCCGGTGACCGACGTCGACCCGATCGAGGCCACGAGGGGGGCGCTGGATGCGTTCCTCAACATCGTCCGCGCCGCGCAGGCCTGGGGTGTGCGCCGTGTCGTGGCCGCGAGCACCATCGGCGTCTACGGCTTCGGCTCCGGAGGCGCGCTGACCGAGGACGTGCCGATCCCCCTGGGGTACTTCCACCCCATCCCGACGTTCAAGAAGATCACCGAACTTCTCGCCGGCCACCTCTCGGACGTGACCGACGTGGACATCGTCAACGCACGCATCTCCGGCACCTGGGGTCCCGGCGGCCACCTGCCCGACCCGTTCTTCGCCGCACCCTCCCTGGCTCATGCCGCCGCCCGGCGCAGCCAACCCGACCTGTCCGGACTGCTCGCACCGCCGCACGCCGACGACGCTCTCGACCTGCTCTACGTCAAGGACACCGGTCGCGCGCTCGCGCTGCTGCAGCTCGCCGGGAAGCTGAACCACCCCACGTACAACGTCGCCTCCGGTCGCGCCACGAGCAACGCCGACGTCGTCACCGCGATCAACTCCGTCGAGCCCGGCTTCCAGTGCGAACTCCCCTCGGCCGGGGACCACCCGGTGAGCTGGCTCGACATCACGCGCCTGCGCGAGGACACCGGGTTCGAGCCCCGGTACGACACCGCCGCGGCTGCCGCCGACTACATCGCCTGGCTGCGCGCGGGAAACCAGCGGTAGCCCCCAGCCGTCCTCGGCTGCCCCGCAGCAGTGGTAGGTCCGGACGGTGTTCGGGGCCGCGATGCCGCGCTCCCCTACCACTGCTCGTGGCGGTGGTAGCGGAGCACGGCGGCGGGACAGCGCTCTAGCTCCTGGCGGCCTCGTACTGGTCGAGGGCCGCGCCGAGCCGCGCGAACTTCTGGGTGTACTCGACCGGGACGGTGCCGGGCGGGGTCGCCGGGCGCTCCGGGTCCTGGTACTGGTCACCGAGGTTGGAGAAGACCGCGACGATGTAGTGCCGGTCGGCCGCGCCGGGCAACGACCTGACGACGCCGGCGTCGGAGCCGGTGTTGTTCACCCAGCCCGGCTTGTGGGCGAAGGTCACCTCGGCGGCCTCGTTGCAGGGCCGCACGTCCTGGCCGAAGGCCTCGCCCGCGACGGTGACCGTGCCGTCCTCGGCGACCCACCGGTCCGCGACCCGCTGCGGGATGCCCGCCGCCGGATAGTCCCGGCCGCAGTAGTTCGGCGTCGACAACATCCAGTTCCAGCCCTGCTCACCCAGCTTGGACATGAAGAGCCGGCGCGACGCGGAGGACAGGACGTCCCTGGTCACCGGCACGCCGGCCGGGGTCGTCCACAACGTGCCGGCGCCCCCGTTGACGACGGACAGCAGCTTCGCGGTGTCCAGCGAGCTCATCGTGACCGGGTTGCCCCAGCGCCCGCCGTTGACCGGGTTGGTGTTCTTGAGCTGCAACGTCTCCAGGCCGAGATCCTGGAACGCCTGGTTGAGCCCGTCGATCGCGCCGCGGTCATGCATCATCTTGATCAGCGCGCAGGTCGCCGCGTTCGACGACTCGGTCAGCGACTTGTCGACGTAGTTGCGGATCGTGTCACTGCTCGCCTCGCCGCAGAGCGAGCTGATCGTCGCCGGCTGGTACGCGTACGTGTCGTCGAGCGCGATCTGACCCTGGTCGACCAGGCGCAACACGCCGAAGTTGACCATCAGCTTGAGCACCGAGGCCGGGTACGGCGACATGAAGTCCAGGGGCGCGTCCTCCCGGCCGGGCACGATGTCGATCGTCCCCCGCGCCTGGTTGGCGTACCAGCCGGCATCGTCCCACTGCCGCCACCGCACGGCGCTGGTGTGATGGTTCTCGTCGACCGGCACGACCACACCGTGCTGGTACTGCGGGCTCATCAGCACGGTCGCCGAGCCGGTGATCCGGCCGTAGCCGTCCAGCTCGAGGACGGTGGCGTCGATCTGCGGCTGCTGCGAGATCGGCTCGGCGGCCGCGGCGGCGAGTCCCTTGACCCGCGGCGCCCCCTCCTTGTCGGCGGTCGCCTTCACCTTGACCGTGGCCGGCGGGGCGAGGTCGAGCACCTCCTGGAAGGCGAGTTCGTCCATCGTGGTCCGCAGGAACTCGGCGAGTGCCGGGGCCGGCGCCCGGGTGTCGGCCTGCGCCGTCATCGTGACCGACACGAGGCCGGCGGTGACGATCGCGGCGACTCCGCCGGCGATCAACCTTTTCGTTCGCAACATGGAGATCCGTCCACTAGAGAGGCGCTGCACGGCTTCCCATCCTCGCCTCTCGACCTGATTGAGAGTCAAGCGGGCACCGTCCGACGGTGTAGATGGCGTACGGCGTAAGCCGTGTGACCGCGCTCTCAAGCGGTTGTCTCTCACATCTATGTCAGGTTTTAGCGTGGGAGCCATGCAGATCTCAGGAGCCGTCGCCCTCGTCACCGGGGCCAACCGCGGCCTCGGCAAGCACTTCGCCGAGCAGCTTCTCTCCCGCGGCGCCAAGGTGTACGCCACCGCCCGCCGACCCGAACTCGTCGACCTCCCCGGCGCCACGGTGCTTCCGCTCGACATCACCGACCCGGACTCGGTCGCCGCCGCGGCGGCCGCCGCACCGGACGTCACGCTGCTCGTCAACAACGCCGGCATCGACACGGCGACCGGCCTGGTCACCGGCGACCTCGACCGGATCCGCCGCGAGCTCGACACCCACGTCTGGGGCACGCTCGCGATGATCCGGGCCTTCGCCCCACGGCTGGCCGACGGTGCGATCCTCAACGTGCTGTCGGCGATGTCGTGGTTCAACTATCCCGGCCACACCGCCTACGGCGTCGCCAAGGCCGCCGAGTGGAACCTGACCAACGGCGTACGCCTGGAGCTCGCCGAGCAGAAGACCCTGGTCACCGCCCTGCACCTCGGCGCCGCCGACACCGGGCTGAGTGACTACGACGGCCCCAAGGGCGACCCGGCCGTCCTCGTGCGGGCCGGCCTGGACGGGATCGAGCAGGACCGCGTCGAGGTGCTCGCCGACGAGTGGAGCGCCCACGTCAAGGCCTCCCTGGCCGGCGACCCCAGCGAGTTCTACCGGAACGACGAGTGAGGCCAGGACGACGAGTGAGGCCGGGACGACGAGTGAGGCCGGGACGGCGTCACGGCCAGGACAACATCACCTGGTCGACGATCCCGTCGAGCTCCGCGCGACCGAGGCCGTTGGCCGCGTGCACGGGAATGCCGAACGCCACCGCCATGATGTAACGGGCCAGCCGTTGCGGATCGGTGTCGCCGGGCAGGTCCCCCTCGTCCGACGCGCGGCGGAAACGCTGCTCGAGGCGGTCGCCGGCGGCGTTGCGCCACTGGACGAGCACGTCATGGACGGGACGGTTCTCGGCACTGGCCGACAGCGCGCCCTGGATGGTCAGGCACCCCGCGAAATTCTCGGGAAGGGTGGCGGTACGGACCGCTCCGCGCAGCAGCGCCTCGGCCACGGCCCGGGCGGTCGGCTGCGCCAGGGCAACGTCGAGGTAGCCGGCCGG
Source organism: Actinoplanes sp. NPDC089786 (assembly GCF_040684855.1). NCBI lineage: Bacteria > Bacillati > Actinomycetota > Actinomycetes > Micromonosporales > Micromonosporaceae > Actinoplanes > Actinoplanes sp. NPDC089786. The sequence continues at coordinate 163,364 of NZ_JBFBGU010000016.1, read as the reverse complement.
GCCGTCCACGTACCGCTGCAGGGCCTTGCGGAACAGCTGCTCCTTGTTGCCGAAGGCCGCGTACATGCTCGTCCGGGTGATTCCCATGGCGCCGGTCAGGTCGGTGAGGCTCGAACCCTCGTACCCCTGCTCCCAGAACACCCGCATGGCGCGCTCCAGCGCCTCGTCGATGTCGAAGCCCCGAGGCCGGCCCATCACGGTGCTGCGGGAACCACTCATCGCGCGATCGTACCCCTCGGTACAGAAGTACTCCCCCGCCCGGTTGGTGTTCCCGCGCGGCACCATAATGGGCCGGTGATCCCGCTGCCCGCCGCGGTGACTGCCGCCCATGACCGAGCCGACGACGCCGGCTTCGCCTGCTCCAGCGAACCGCTCACCGGCCGGTTACTCGCCACGCTGAGCGCCGCGGTGCCGGTCGGCGGCCGCATTCTCGAGCTGGGCACCGGCGCCGGCGTCGGCCTGGCCTGGATCGCGCACGGCCTCGGCATCCGCCGCGACGTACGGGTCACCTCGGTGGACAACAACGAAGAACTCGCTGACGCCGTACGCCGGACCGGCCTGCCCGACGGCTTCGACATCCGCACCGGCGACGCCGAGGCCCTGCTACCGCACCTGGGCACCTTCGACCTGATCTTCGCCGACGCGCCGGCCGGCAAATGGACCGGCCTGGACCACACCATCGCCGCCCTCAACGGCCACGGCTGCCTGCTCGTCGACGACATGGATCCAGACCGCCACCCCGACCCCGCCCACCACGCGATCCTGGACCAGATCCGGCGAACCCTCACCGGACACGACGACCTGGTCACCACCGAACTACCGGTCGGCAGCGGCCTCATCATGGCCGTCCGCCGCTAGTCGAGTTCCTTCGCCTGGTCCTTCAGGGAGGTCAGGACGCGGCGGGTCTGCGGCGTGTCGGGGAGCAGCGCGAGAAGCACCGGAGCGGTCGAGAAGGCCGACTGGTGAACCATCAGGCGGCGGACCCATTCCATGCCCGCGGCCAGCTCGGCGAGGGGATCGGTCGCGCCGCCCTCACGGACCCAATTGCCGAGCGCCGAGCGGTGGATCGCGTCGATCAGGGCGGCGAGGGCCATCGACTGGAACGAGGGTGCGTCGGGCGGGAGGCGATCACGCAGGAACGACCGGGTCAGCGCCACGTACCGTTCGTGTTCGACGACCTCCCGCTTCCGCAGCTCGGGCACGACGCGGGTCAGCTTGTACCGCCGGAGGACGAGTTCGGGCCGGCTGAGGAAATCGCGCAGCGACTCCTCGGTGGCCGCGATGACGGCGTCCACCGGGTCGGTGCCGGGGGCGGACTCGGCCAGACAGCGCTCGACCAGCCCGAGGTGTTCGGTGTGGTCCGGGAAGACCAGTTCGTCCTTGCTCTGGAAGTGCCGGAAGACGGTGCGGCGGGACACGCTGGACGCTTCGGCGACGGCTTCGACCGTGACGTTCGCGTACCCCTCCTTCAGGAAGAGGGCCATCGCGATCTCCGAGATCCGGTACTTGGTCTCGAGTATGTTCCGCGATGTCACCGACCGGTGCCCTCTCCTGGGTCCGCGCTGTCCGGGCTGCGCCGCGACGACCTGCGTCGCAGCCGCCGGGCCAGCCACTGGTGACGCACGGTACCCCAGACGCCCCGGCGGAACAGCAGCACCACCAGCACGAAGACCGCGCCGGTGACCAGGTCGATGCCGTGGAAACCGGACGAGGCGAGGTAGTCGGCCAGCATCACGGTCAGGAACGCGCCCACGATTCCGCCCCACAGCGTGCCGATGCCGCCCAGCACCGTCATCAGAACAACATCGCCCGAGGTGCTCCAGTGCAGCTCGGTCAGCGCGACGAAACCGTGGCTGATGGCGAACACCCCGCCGGCCAGGCCGGTCAGCCCGGCCGACAGCACGAAGGCGATGAGCTTGTACTTCTCCACCTCGTAGCCGAGCGCCCGGGCCCGCTGGGTGTTGTCGCGGATCGACACCAGGACCCGGCCGAACGGCGAGTGCACGATCCGCCAGGCCGCCCACATGCCGAACAGCAGGATCGGCAGGGCCGCGTAGTAGAAGTAGAACGACTGGGTCTCCACCAGCTCGATGCCGAAAAAGGAGCGGGGTACGCCCTGCAGCCCGTTCTCGCCACCGGTCAGGTCGCTCCACCGGTAGCCGATGAAGTAGACCATCTGCGCGAAGGCGAGCGTCACCATCGCGAAGTAGATCCCGGACCGGCGCACCGACATGTACCCGATGGGAATGGCGAGAATCATCGCGAACACCGCGCCGCCGACGACCGCCACCGGGAACGGCACGCCGTAGTGCGTCGCGATCAGGCCGGCGACGTAGGCCGAGCTGCCCCAGAACGCCGCGTGTCCGAAGGAGAGCAGGCCCGCGTAGCCGAGCAGGATGTCCAGGGCGATCGCGAACAGCGCCAGCGCCACGATGTCCATCGCGACCGGCGGGTAGACGAACCAGGGCAGCGCCAGCGCGGTCACCAGGCCGGCGGCCAGCAGGATCCACCGCACCTTCGGGTCGCGTCCCGCGGGGGGCGCGTCCGCACCGGTGACCGGAGCCTCGGTAACCGCGGACTGCGTCATGCCGTCGCCTCCTTACGTCCGAACAGCCCGGCCGGCCGGACCAGGATGATCAGGGCCATCAGGACGAAGATGAGGATCTGGGCGAACGTCGGGGCGTACGCCTGCCCGAAGGCCTCGACCAGGCCCACCAGGAAGCCCGCGACCACCGCACCGAGGATCGACCCGAGCCCGCCGATGACGACGACCGCGAACAGGATGATGGCGAAGTTGTTGCCCATGTCGGCGGTGATCGCCCGGAACGGCGCCGCGAGCACCCCGGCCAGGCCGGCGAGCGCGACGCCGAAGCCGAAGACCGGCGTCACCCAGCGACCCACGTTGATGCCCAGGGCCCGGGCAAGCTCGGGCTTCTCGGTCGAGGCCCGGACGATCATGCCGACCCTGGTCCGCGTCATCATCAGCCAGACGAGCACACAGACCGCCACCGAGAACAGCAGGACGAACAGCTGGTAGCGCGGCAGCACCACGCCGGCCAGGTCGACGCGTCCGGTGAGCCCGCCCGGAAGCTGGTACGGCAGCCCGGAGACGCCGTACCGCTGCTTGACCAGCTCGACGAGGACCAGGGTGAGGCCGAAGGTGAGCAGCAGGTTGTAGAGCGGGTCGAGCCGGAGCAGCCATTGGACGAGCAGCCGCTCCACCACGACGCCGAAGACGAACATCAGCACCGGCACCACCAGCAGCGACCACCACAGCGTGAGACCGAGGGTGTCGAGCAGGACGGCGGTGGCGACCGCGCCGAGCATGTAGAACGCGCCGTGGGCGAAGTTCACCACGCCCAGCACCCCGAAGATGACCGCCAGTCCCAGGGCGGCCAGCGCGTAGAAGCTGCCGGCCGCCAGTCCCTGTACGACGTACTGAAGAACCGCGCTCATGGCTTCATCGAGCAGCCGGACGCCTCGGCCGGCGGGAACCCCTTGGCCGCCGGAATCTTGGTCACGATCTCCTCGTAGTCCCAGGGCTCCTTTACGTCGGCCGGCTTCTTGACCCGGGCCAGGTTGGCGTCGTGGACGACCGAGTGGTCCTTGGCGCGGATCTCGCCGTTGCGCAGGAACACGTCGTTGACCTTCTTGCCCTCGAGCTTCCCGACCACCGCGTCGGTGTCGTCGGTGCCGGCCTCCTGGACCGCCTCCAGGTATTGCAGCGCCGCGGAGTAGTTGCCGGCGTGCTCGAAGCTCGGGCGGTTGCCGGTCTCGGCCAGGAACCGGTCGGCCCAGGCGCGTGCCTCGGCGTCCATGTTCCAGTACCAGGGGTCGGTGAACAGCGTGCCGGCGAACTGCTCCACGCCCAGCGAGTGGATGTCGTTGATGACCATCAGCCCGACGGCCAGCTCGACGCCCTTGTCCTTCAGCCCCGACTCGTTGAACTGCTTGACCAGGTTGATCAGGTCACCGCCGGCGTGCATCGTGCCGATCACGTCGGGATTGCTGCTGCCGGCCTTGGTGAGGAAGGTCGCGAAGTTCTCGTTCGGGAACGGCGTCGGGATGGTCTCCTGAACCGCGCCACCCGCCTTCGTGATCGCGTCGGTGAAGGACTTGGTCATGTTCTGCCCGAACTCGTAGTCGGGGAAGATGATCGTCCACTTCTTGCCGCCGCTCTGGGTGACCGTCGTGCCGGTGCCGTTGGCGAGCAGGTACGTGTTGTACGCCCACTGGAAGGTGTACTTGTTGCACTGGGCGCCGGTCAGCGCGGTGGTCGCCGCGCTCACGTCGAGGAACAGTTTCTTGTGGGTCTTCGCCTGGTTGGCGACGGCCAGGGCGGCGGACGAGGTCGGCACGTCCAGGATGACGTCCGCTCCCCCGCGCTCGTACAGCTCCGAGGCCTTGGTGTTGGCGATGTCCGGCTTGTTCTGGTGGTCGGTCGAGGTCACCTCGATCTTCTTGACGACCGCCTTGTCGCCGTACTTCTTCTGGTAGTCGGCGACGGCCATCTTGACCGCCTTGACGGAGTTCGGCCCGGACGCGTCCTTGTAGACCCCGGACTGGTCGTTGAGCACCGCCAGCACCAGCTTGTCCCCCGAGAAGGCGCCACCCGACCCACCGGGGCCTCCGCCACCGCAGGCGCCGAGAAGCAGGACGACCGTCATGGCCGGGGCGCCGGCCCAGATTCGCTTGCTCATCATGATTTTCTCCACAGTGGTCAGATGCCGAGGTGTTTGAGGAGGTCGCCCTCGCGCCGCCGGAACTCGGAGTTGTCCAGGGTCTCCACGATCCGGCCCTGGCTGAGCAGGTAGTGCCGGTCGGCGACGGTGGCCGCGAACTTGACGTTCTGCTCGATGAGCAGCACGCCGGCGCCGCCGGCCTTGATCTCGCGGATGATCTCCCCGATCCGGGCCACCACCACCGGAGCCAGGCCCTCGGAGGGCTCATCCATGAGCAGCAGACGGGCCCCGGTCCGCAACACCCGGGCGATGGCCAGCATCTGCTGCTCCCCGCCGGACAGCGTGGTGCCCGACGCCTTGCGCCGCTCGGCGAGCACGGGGAACGCCTCGTAGACCCGGTCCAGCGGCCAGGCCCGGTCGGAGACCCGGGGCGGGAGCAGCAGGTTCTCCTCCACCGTCAGGCCGGCGTAGATGCCGCGGTCGTCCTGCACCCAGCCCATGCCGGCGCGGGCCCGCCGGTGCGCGGGCAGGCCGGTGACGTCCCGGCCGTGCAGACGGACGGTGCCGGCGACCTGCCGGTGCAGGCCGATCAGGCAGCGCACCAGGGTGGTCTTCCCGGCCCCGTTGCGCCCGGCCAGCGAGACGACCTCGCCCTCGCCCACGCGTACGTCCACCCCGTGCAACGCCTGCGCCTGCCCGTACCAGGCCTTCAGACCGGTGACCTCAAGCATGGCCGGCCTCGCCCAGGTACGCGGTGATCACCCGTTCGTCGTCGCGGACCTCGTCGTAGCGGCCCTCGGCCAGCACCTTGCCCTGCTGCAGCACCGTCACCCGGTCGGCCAGGCTGCCGACGACATGCATGTTGTGGTCGACGAACACCACGGTGCGGCCGGTCGCGATCCGGCGGACCAGCTCGATGGTGCGGTCGACGTCCTCGATCCCCATCCCGGCCGTCGGCTCGTCGAGGAGCATCACCGGTGGGTCCAGCGCCAGCACCAGGGACAGCTCCAGCGCGCGCTTCTGGCCGTACGCGAGCAGTCCGACCTGCTTGTCCGCCAGCGACATCAGTCCCACCTGGGACAGCAGCTCGTCCACACGGGCCCGGTGCCGGCCCAGCAGCTTCTCCGACCGCCAGAACCGGAACCCCTGGCTGCCGTGGCCCTGAAGTGCGAGTTCCACGTGCTCGCGACTGGTCAGCGTCTCGAAGAGGCTGGTGATCTGGAACGACCTGGCCACGCCCCGGCGCGCGACCTGCTCGGGCGGCCGGCCGGTGATGTCCTCGTCGAACACCGTGATCGCCCCGGACGTCGGTGACAGGAAGCCGGTCAGCAGGTTGAACAGGGTGGTCTTGCCCGCGCCGTTGGGACCGACCAGCGCGTGCACGGTGCCCTCGCGGACCTCGAGGTCCACCGAGTCGACCGCGCGGAAGCCCCGGAACACCTTGGTCAGCGCCCGCGTGCGTACCGCCACCCGGCCCCCTTCCGGCCGGTTGTCGGTCGAGGTCACTGCGAACACACGAAGCTCTGCGCGAGGTCGGGATCGCCCGAGCGGTATCTCGGCCAGCGCGGGTACTCGCAGAGCGGCCGGGTCCGGCCGTCCCTGGGGTCCTGCACCACCGGTCGGGCCGGCGGCCGCCCGTCCTCCACCCACTGCTCCAGGGCGGTCAGCGAGTCCCAGGTGGCGGCGAACGCCGGCGCCCCGAAGTTGGCGTGATTCGCACCCGGCGCGAGGTAGTACCGCATGAATTCGTTCGTCGGCCGGGCGCCGACCTTGGCGAGCACGCGCCGGTAGTAGTCGTTGGTGGAGCGATGGGAGACGAGCTCGTCCGCGGAACCGTGCATCAGGATCAGCCGTCCGCCGGAACGCGCGAAGGGACGGAGGTCCACGTTGTTGCGGTCCTGGATGGTGGAGAGATAGCTGATCCGGGGAAGCCACTTCCCGGGGCGCCGCGGGTCGACGTCGAGGGAGTTGTAGCCGGGGTCCCTGGTCAGGAAGTACTTGACCCACTGGTCCCAGTACTGGAAGCCGTACGCGCTCGTGGGTGGCATGGGGCTGGCGGGTGCGGTGACGCCGAACCCGAGATACGGCGTCCTCATGTCGGCGCCGGAGAGGAAGGGGAAGCCGGGGTAGTACCGCTCGCCGCTGGCGATCCGGTACGGCCAGCTGAACGGGGTGGACGCGGCGGTCACCGAGGCGATCTGCGGGTCGGAGAGGCAGGTGGGCCCGGTGTCGGCGCCTCGGGGGCAGCGGAGCACCCGGGGGTCGAAGTGGCAGCCGCCGAGATTCGAGATGACCTTGTCCTCGACACCGTCCCGGCCGTCGCAGGCCGCCATGACGCTGTTGTAGAGGAGGGTCTGCTTGTCGGGCCCGGGGAACGCGCCGGGACGGGACATCACCTGCGCGAGGTACCCGAGATACAGGGCCTCGGCCATGTTGTTCCAGGCCGGGTAGGCCGAGATGACGCCGTCGAAGGCGTCCGGCCACCGTTGCGCGACGACCAGAGCCTCACGACCGCCGGTCGAGCCGCCCGCGAAGTACGCCCGGCCGGGACGTACGCCGTAGCCATGACGGACCAGGTACAGGGCGGCGTCGTGGGTCTTCTTGAGCGCGTCGCCGGCGGCGAAGTTCCGGAGCGCCTCGCCGTTGCGGCCGAAGGACCCGTCCAGCGACGCCGCGGGACCGGCCTGGTGTCCGGAGTCGCTCGCGTACGTCGCATATCCCCGAGCCAGGGGCGTCGGCTGGTCGGGGCGGCCGAACGGCACGTTCTGGGCGATGTCGGGGATGGTGCCGTTGTATCCGCCGCCGCCGAACATCATCGTGTCGCGGTTCCAGCCGACCGGCAGGCCGATCCGCAGCCGGATGTCCGGAGCGGACGGGTCCTTCGGGAAGAGCGCCGCGCGCACGTCGCAGTACTCCACGGTCCGGCCACTCACGACCTGGGTCACCAAGGCGGCCGACTCGACGCGGCCACCGCGGGTCGGCAGGCTGATCACCGAGGACGGGATCTCTTTCCCGGCCAGCTCGGCGCATCTCGGGACGGCGCTCGCCGTGGCCGTGGCGGGCGCCGGCCCGACGACCATCGTGGCGCCCACCAACGCGGTTGCCAGCGCCACCCGCAGCATTCGACTCATGTCCGAACCCTCCTGACCCAGCACTCTGTGCCGCCGATACATCGATGTACGGCACTGGGTGCCACTGACTGTGCCATGGGTCACAGTCAGTGGCAAGGGTCAGTCCGAGGAATGTCGCGATTGGAATGGCGAGCACGAAGAAGCCGGCGGGCCCGTCACGGACCCGCCGGCTTCTCGGCCGTACTACCTCGCGCTACCTCCGGGCGCCGCGCGTCGGGAGCATGTCGTCCAACGGCAGCGGGACGGTGCGGAGCTCCGCGGTCGCGGTCGAGACACCGGCCCAGCGCCGCAGCGTGGCCGTCGCCGCCGCGTTGTCGGCCGGGTTCAGCCCGGCGATCCTCGCGCCGTGGTTGGCGCCCGGTGCGACGTACAGATAGGAGTCACGCCGGCTGGGGGCGAAGCGCTCGGCGCTCCACGGGTCGTTCTGGCCGTAGACGAACATCATGCGCTGCGAGAGCGTGCGCACCCACAGGTCCACATCGATCATCGGCAGCGGGTTGTGCGGCTTGCGCAGCTCTCGGGGCAGGGCCGAGTTCGCCGTGTAGAGCCCGGGGTACCGGCGCAACCCGCGCAGGTGGTCGAAGCGCAGGTCGGCCCAGCCGAGCTGGGTGGCCGCCTGGTAGTAGTACGGCCAGTAGTACTCCAGGCCCTGGTCGGTGTAGAACGACCAGCTCGCGACCGCGTCGATCCAGTCGTACAGCTGCTGGTCGGTGGCCGTGGCGGGCGGCACGCCGGCACAGGACGAAGTTCCCAGGTACTGCCAGAACGCCCACACCGTGTCCAGCACGGTCAGCTCCAGCGACCGGTCGGCCGTGCCCAGCGTCCGGGTGAACGTCCAGCCGTTCGCCGCGGCATCCGCCCGCAGCATCGGCACCAGCCGGTCACGGCGCTTCAGAGCTTCCTTCTGTACGCCGTTCAGCGCGCTGCGGCAGGCCGGGTCGCCGACCGTGGCGAAGAACCGGTCGTACGCGCCGTCGAGCTCGTTGAGCGGGTCGTTCGGGGCGACGTAGGCGACCACGCCGTCCACATCGTTCGGATAGAAGCGCCGGTGGTAGACCGACGTCATGCCGCCCTTGCTGCCACCGGTCTGGATCCACTTGCCGGCGTAGATGGTCTTGAAGGCCTGGACGATGCGGTGCTCGTCGCTGGCCTCCTGCCAGATGTTCAGGTCGGACCAGTCGGCCGGAGCGGGGCGCGACGGGCTGAAGAAGCGATGTTCCACCGAGACCTGGTTGGCGTTCAGGAGCGTGGTGGGCTCGGTACGCGACGGCCCGGGCGTGGCCGGCAGGCCGTAACCGCTGGTGGCGAGCACGACGGGCGCGTCGTCGGCCCGGTGCAGCAGGGTGAGCCGCTGCTCGTAGGTGCCGCCGCCGGGGTGCCGGTGGTCGGCCGGCTGACGGTAGGTCAGCACGAAGAACTGGTATCCGGTGGGTTCGGTGCGCGACACGACCGTCATGCCGGGGATCGCGGCGAGCCGCGTCGCCAGATCGGCCACGACACCGCGGGCGGACGCGACCGAGGCCGGCATCAGAAGGGCGAGCACAAGAAGAAGCACCGTCAGAACGCGACTACGCATTGACGGATGTTAGCTGGCGGGAACCCGGTGTCAAACCACTTCGATCAAGATCAGGGATCCGTACGCCGCAGTGAGCGCGACAGGATCGTGCAAGAGCGAAGAAGGATCGATCTAACGTTTCGGCTGTTCAGCGCGTCATGGTGGAACCACACACAGATCGCCACGCCGCACGAGCCAGGAGAATCAGATGATCGTCGGGCACGGATTCCACGCCACCATGACAGCCGGTCCGGGTCACAGCGACGAGGTGATCCGGCTGCTGCTGGCCGCGCCGTCACTGTCGCACCCGGAATGCGTCGTGTTCCTGGTCGGCCGGTCCGCCGGCAACCACGATGCCGCTGACCGTCCTGCGTCCCGCGGCGCCGGCCGCCTCGGCGCCGTGCGTCTACTGGATCCACGGCGGCGGCATGGTCATGGGCAACCGGTACTCGCAACTGGACATCCCGCTCGACTGGCTGAGCGACCTCGGCGCCGTCGTGGTCTCGGTGGACTACCGGCTGGCCCCCGAAGCGCGGGGCACCGCCCTGGTCGACGACTGCTATCTCGGCCTGACCTGGACGCTGGAGCACGCGACCGAGCTCGGCATCGACCCGCGGCGCGTCGTCGTGGCCGGCGTCAGCGCGGGCGGCGGCCTCGCCGCCGGGATCACCCTGATGGCCCGTGACCGTGGCGGCCCGGCGATCGCCGGCCAGGTGCTCATCGGGCCGATGCTCGACCACCGCAACCGGAGCGCGTCGAGCCGCCAGTTCGCCGGCGAGCCGGGCGTCTGGACCCGCGCGATGAACGAGTTCGGCTGGCGGTCCGTGCTCGACGGCATCGAGGGCGACGTTCCCGTGTATGTGTCACCCGCGCTCGCCGCCGACCTCTCCGATCTGCCGCCCGCCTACATCGACGCCGGCTCGGCCGAGGTCTTCCGCGACGAGGACGTCGCCCACGCGTACCGGATCTGGGCCGCCGGCGGGCGCGCCGAACTGCACATCTGGGACGGCGGCTTCCACGGCTTCGACGCCCTGTTCCCGGCCGCCCCGATCTCGGCCGGCGCCCGCCGTACCCGTACCGCATGGTTGAGCCGCCTGCTGTCCACCACCTGAACCACCTCGGTCGTGATCAACGGCGGTCGTCCGGGAAACGCTCCAGTTCGTCACGAGCCCGCTGGAGGGCCGCGAACAGCTCGGGACTGCGCTCGCCGAGCTCGGTGAGGTCACCGCGAAGGTGCAGCGACTGGGTCCACAACACCGACCGGCCCTGCTCGAGCATCTGGAATCCATGATGTGCACCTGCGACGCCGACCACCCCCACCGCCCGGAGGGTCGGCCCGGCTGCGGCGCCTACTGGACGTTGACCATCTCGGCCGTACCGCGGTGAACGATCCAGCGGCAACCGGCCACGCCACCGGGAGCCGGTTCAGCATCGCAGCGGGACCCGGCCCGGCGACGCTCGACGATCTGCGCCGGGTCCAGCACCGGGACCGGTTGCTGCGTACCGAGCTGCCGCGGGTCCGGGAGGCGGCAACGGCCTGGCGCAACGGCCTCGGCGCGCTGCTCACGGCCCTGATCGGCTTCAGCCTGATCAAGGGCCGGGCGGACGTCGGCCAGCTCGCCGCGGTCGGCGCCACCTGGAACGGCCCGGAGAAGCCCAAGCCGGCGTTGCGGGTCACCACGCCCGCCGGGGTCGCCTGCGGCGCCGTCGTGCGGCTCACCCGGGGCACCGTGGTGCTGAAGACCAAGGCCGGCGAGGTCACGAACGATCTGACCACCGCAATATCCGTCCAGCCGGTCGACAAGTGCCCCGAACCGGCCACCGGATGAGCCGTCTTCCAAGGCCTAGGTGCCCGGCGGGGCGGTCAGGCGGCGGACCGCTTCGACCACGGCGGCGCGGCGGCGGCCCGGCTCGACCAGGTCGAGGAATTCCGGTTCGCGCAGCTGCCACATGTTGGCCAGGGCCAGCACGAGCGCGAGGATCTCGCCCGCCGCGATGTGGTCGGTGACGACGCCCCGGCTCTGGGCCTGAGCGATCGCCGCGACCTTGTCGGCCATCGCGGCGGTGGTCGAGGCCCGCCGGGCGGCCGGCTCGCCCCGCTCGAGCTGATACCAGGCCACGAAGCGCAGCACGCCGGGGTGAGCCAGGCCGGCGTCGCAGAGCCGGCGAGCTGACCGACCTGATGAGCGAACAGAAGTACCGGCCGATGGGCGCCTACGCGAAATCGAAGCGGGCCAACATCGTGTTCACCGTCGAACTCGCGCGCCGGCTGGCCGGCACCCCGATGACCGCGGTCGCCGTGCACCCGGGCGCGGCCCTGACCAACCTTCAGCAACACTCCCAGGGCCTGGCCGCCCGGCTGCTCATGCCGCTGCTCGGGCGGCTGGCGATGGGCTCACCCGAGGGCGCGGCCTGGCCCTCGCTCTGTGCCGCGACCAGCCCCGCGGTGGAGAGCGGCGCCTTCATCGGACCGGCCGGGCGCCGGCAGGACTCCGGCCCGCCCAGGCCGGCCCGCCTGCCCCGCGGCGCCGACCACCGGGCCACCGGGGCCGCCCTGTGGCGTGACAGCGAGCGCCTCACCGGCATCCCGTTCATCGTCTGATGAGCTCCCCGCGGATCGCGCTCGGCGACGACATTCGGCAACGTGTGCCACCGCGGCGGCCCGCCCATCACGGCCGGCCGGCGCACCGCTTCGTCACGCGAGGGTACGGAAGAAGGCGGTGACGTCCTCGGCGAAGAGGCCGGGCTGCTCCGCCGGCAGGAAGTTGCCGCCGGCCGGCAGTTCGGTCCAGTGGGTGACCGGGTTGTCCCGCTCGGCGAAACGGCGGACGGTGATGTCGGTGACGCCGAGCGCGACGCCGAGCGGAACCGTCGACTTCTCCTTCGGCGCCCAGGCGCCCGGGTCGTGTGCGGTCTCCCAGTAGAGGTTGGCCGACGAGCCGGCGGTGCCGGTGAACCAGTAGAGGCTCACGTTGGTCAGCAGCAGGTCGCGGTCGACGGCGTCGTCGGGCAGCTCGGCGGAGGGGTCGGTCCATTCCTTGAACTTCTCGACGATCCAGGCGAGCTGACCCACCGGCGAGTCGTGCAGCCCGAACGCGAGCGTCTGCGGCCGGGTCGACTGGATGGCGTTGAAGCCCATCCTGTCGTCGCGGAACTCCTGGAGCCGGCGCAGCCGGTCCTGTTCGGCGCCGGTGAGGCCGTCGAAGTCGGCGGGGACGCCGGACGGGAAGGTGAGGTGGCCGTTGACGTGGATCCCGATCACCCGGTCGGGCGCCTGCCGGCCCATCTCGACGGCGATCCCGGCGCCGCCGCCGGTGCCCTGGACGCCGTACCGGTCGTAGCCGAGCCGGGCCATGATCTCGTTGAGGGCGGCCGCGCTCCGGGTGGTGTTCCAGCCGGCGTCGGTGAGCGGGCCGGAGAACGCGACGCCCGGGTTGCTGACCAGGACCAGGTGGAAGTGCTCGCGCAGCGCCTCGACGACCGGCAGGTAGAGCGCGAACGAGCCGGGCCAGTCGTGGCTGATCAGCAGCGGTGTCGCGGCCGGGTCGGCCGAGCGGAGGTGCGCGAAGTGCACGGTCTGCCCGTCGACCTCGGTGACGAACTGGGGCAGGCGGTTGAGGGCGGTCTCGGCGGCGCGCCAGTCGTACCCCTCGGCCCAGTAGGTGGCGAGGTCGCGCAGGTAGTCGACGGGGACGCCGCGGGTCCAGCCCTGGCCGGGGATCTCCGGGGTCCAGCGGGTGCGCATCAGTCGATCGTGCAGGTCATCGAGCTCGGCCTGCGGGATGGCGATCTGGAACGGGCGGATCTCGCTCACAACACACTCCTCTGCGTACGGAACGGAATGGTCTGTTCCGGTCGAGATTCAGCCTAGCATCATCTGACGCGGAGCGGAATACTTCGTTCCGTTCGGCTATTCTGGCGCCATGCCCAGCCCGACATCCGGCCGTGCCCAGCAGGCGATCCGCAACCACGAGGCGATCCTGGCCGCCGCCCGCGAGGTCTTCCTGGCCGACCCCCGCGCCCCGATCTCGGCCGTCGCCGAACGCGCCGGTGTCGGCATCAGCGCCCTCTACCGCCGCTACCCGAGCAAGGAAGACCTCCTGCGCACCCTCTGCCACGACGGCCTGCGCACCTACCTCGCCGAGGCCGAGCACGCCGCCGGGAACCCGGACGGATGGGCCGCCTTCGAGACCTTCCTGCGCGGCGTGGTCAGCGCCGACGTCCACTCCCTCACCGTGCACCTGGCCGGCACGTTCACCCCGACCGACGAGATGAACGCCGACGCCGTACGCGCGGGCGAACTCGCCGAGGCCCTGTTCCAGCGCGCCCACCCCGCCATGCGCGCCGACGCCACCAGCGGCGACCTGGCCATGCTGCTCGAGATGTGCGCGGCGATCCGGGTGCCCGATCCCGGGCGCACCACGCAGCTGCGGCAGCGCTACCTGACGATCCTGCTCGACGGGCTCCGCACCGGAAGCACCCCCGCGGCCGCGGCGCCGACGCCCGCCGAGCTCAACCTGCGCTGGCGGCAATCAACCGGGTGACCGCGTGTCGGATCGGGCCGCCCCGGTTCGTGGAAGGGGTGACCGAGAAACAAGGAAGGGAACTGACATGACTGCTGTCTACACCTGGGACGTGTTCTCCACGCTCGACGGATACGGCTCCTACACCGAGGACGCCGACTGGGGCGGCTACTGGAGCAAGCAGGGTCCCGAACTGCTCGCACACCGGGCCTCGCTGTTCGATCCCGAGCCGCGGATGGTCTTCGGCGCCACCACCTTCCGGGAGACCGCCGAGATCATGACCTCGGGCATCGATCCCCTCTCCCTGGACGAGTGGAACGTCCGGACGATGCGCGCGCCGGCCACGGTGATCTCGTCCACGCTGACCGACACGCTGGGCTGGCCGGACGCAACCATCGTCAGCGGCGACGCGGTGGACATCGTCACCCGCCTCAAGACCGAGTCGGACGTCCCGCTGCGCTCGCCGGCCAGCCTGTCGCTGAACTGGGCGTTGATGGCCGCCGGGCTGGTCGACCGGCTGCAGGTGACGATCTTCCCGGTGGTCTCCGGCCGCACCGGGACCAGCCCGATCCTCGGCGGCGCGGACGACTTCGACCTGGAACTGCTGGAGAGCCGCACGCTCGACGGCGGCACCCTGGAGGTCGTCTACCGCCCCACCCTCCGGTCGTGAAACCGTAATCGGCGTTCCCACATTCACCCCTGAAAAACCGTTACGGAGACCTGCCGCCCGAGGTCGTCGCGGGTCAGGAGCCCTGGTCAGAGCGATATGGCGCCGATCCGGCCGAGCGGATCGGCGCCCGCGCCGGACGGCGCCCTTGTTGTGCTTTCCGGAAACTTCTTGGCAACATTGGTGACTCTCGATGGGAGCGCTCCCAACGACGTCCCTCGCGCCCACGACCAAAGGATCACCCATGCCTCGCAAGTTCCTGGCCGCGGCGGCCGCCCTGGCCGTCGCCACGGCCGGCATCGCCGTCGCCGGCAATGCCTGGGCCGCCACCACGCTCGGCGCCTCGGCGGCACAGACCGGTCGCTACTACGGCGCCGCCATCGCGGCCGGCCGGCTCGGCGACTCGACCTACACCCGCATCCTGTCCACCGAGTTCAACGCGGTCACCCCCGAGAACGAGATGAAGTGGGACGCCACCGAGCCCCAGCAGGGCCGGTTCACCTACACCAACGGCGACCGCATCCTGGCCCAGGGCCAGGCGATCGGCGCCAAGGTCCGCGGGCACGCCCTGCTCTGGCACGCCCAGCAACCCGGCTGGGCCCAGGGCATGTCCGGCTCGGCCCTGCGCAACGCGGCCATCAACCACGTCACCCAGGTCGCCACCCACTACCGCGGCAAGATCTACGCCTGGGACGTCGTCAACGAGGCGTTCGCCGACGGCGGCAGCGGCGGCCGCCGCGACTCCAACCTGCAGCGCACCGGCAACGACTGGATCGAAGCCGCGTTCCGCGCCGCACGGGCCGCCGACCCGAACGCCAAGCTCTGCTACAACGACTACAACACCGACGGGATCAACGCCAAGAGCACCGGCATCTACAACATGGTCCGCGACTTCAAGTCCCGCGGCGTCCCGATCGACTGCGTCGGCCTGCAGTCCCACCTGGGCACCACGATCGACTCCACCTATCAGCAGAACATCCAGCGCTTCGCCGACCTCGGCGTCGACGTCCAGATCACCGAACTCGACGTCCAGCAGGGCGGCAACCAGGCGAACATCTACGCCACCGTGACCCGCGCCTGCCTGGCCGTCTCCCGCTGCACCGGCATCACGGTCTGGGGCATCCGCGACAGCGACTCCTGGCGCAGCGACAACCCCCTGCTGTTCGACGGCAACGGCAACAAGAAGGCCGCGTACACCTCGGTCCTGAACGCTCTGAACGCCGGCGGCACCACCCCCGACCCCGACCCGGAGCCCGAGCCTGAGCCCGAGCCCGGCGCGGGTTGCACCGCGACGCTCACCCCGAACGCCTGGACCGGCGGCTACACCACCAGCGTGCGGGTGAACGCCGGCGGCAGCGCGCTCACCGGCTGGACGGTCAGCGTGTCGCTGCCCTCCGGCGGCACGATCACCAACGCCTGGAACGCGACCGTCTCCGGCAGCACCTTCACCAACGTCGGCTACAACGGCCGGGTCCCGGCCGGCGGCACCACCGAGTTCGGCTTCCAGGGCACCGGCGCCCCGCCCACCGCGACGCCCGTCTGCCAAGGGAGCTGACCGTGCGGACGTGGAAGGCCCTCATCGCGGCGGGGGTGCTGCTGTTCTCGGGCATCCCCGCGGCCGTCGGCGCCCCCGCCGCGCACGCCCTCGAGAACGGGGTCGCCCGCACCCCGCCGATGGGCTGGAACAGCTGGAACACCTTCGGCTGCAACATCAACGAGACCCTGATCCGGCAGATGGCCGACGCGATCGTCAGCAGCGGGATGCGGGACCTGGGTTACCGGTACGTGGTCGTGGACGACTGCTGGTTCAACCCGAACCGCGACTCGGCCGGGAACCTGCAGGGCGATCCCGGCCGGTTCCCGAGCGGGATGAAGGCGCTCGGTGACCACCTGCACGGCAAGGGCCTGAAGTTCGGCATCTACCAGGGCCCGCTGGACCGCACCTGCGCCCAGTACTTCGGCAGCTACCCCGGCGCGACCGGAAGCCTCAACCACGAGACCCAGGACGCCCGGCAGTTCGCCGCCTGGGGTGTGGACTACCTGAAGTACGACTGGTGCTCCCCCACCGGCACCATCGACGACCAGGTGCGGACCTTCGCCAAGATGCGTGACGCGCTCGCGGCGACCGGCCGGCCGATCGTCTACAGCATCAACTCCAACAGCGTGCACGCCAAGACCGGCCCGCAGCGCGACTGGGGCGACGTGGCCAACCTGTGGCGCACCACCGAGGACATCACCAACGCCTGGGACACCGGCCAGTCCAACGGGTACCCGATGGGCATCCAGAACATCGTCAACGTGACCGTGCCGCTGGCCGGCTACGCCGCCCCCGGTGGGTTCAACGACCCGGACATGATGGAGGTCGGCCGGGGCGGCATGACCGACACCGAGATGCGCAGCCACTTCGCGCTGTGGGCGATGCTGGCCGCGCCACTGATCGCCGGCAATGACATCCGGTCGATGAACGCGGCCACCCAGACAATCCTGAAGAACCAGGACCTGATCGCGATCAACCAGGACAGCCTCGGGTTGCAGGCGACCCAGGTGTCGAACGACGGCACCCGCCGGGTGCTGGCCAAGCGGCTCGCCGACGGCGACGTGGCGGTCGCCCTGTTCAACCAGGGCAGCGGCGCCACCACGATCTCGACCACCGCGGCCGCGGTGGGCAAGAGCGGCAACTCCTTCACCCTGCGCGAGGCGTGGACCGGCGCCACCAGCGGCAGCACCAGCGCCATCGCCGCGAGCGTGCCGGGGCACGGCACCGTCGTCTACCGGGTCAGCGGCGGCGCCACCACCCCGCCGCCGAGCGGCGCCGCCCTGGTCAGCGCCGCGTCCGGGCGCTGCCTGGACGTGCCGGACGGCGCGACGGCGAACGGCACCCAGCCGGTCATCTGGGACTGCAACGGCGGCGCCAACCAGCGCTGGACCGTGACCGGCCCGACCATCCAGGCGCTCGGCAAGTGCCTCGACGCCCCGCTCAACGCCGGCGCGGGCGCGAAGGCGCAGCTCTGGGACTGCAACGGCGGCAGCAATCAGCAGTGGACGATCAACTCCGACGGCACCGTCCGCGCCGCCGCCTCCGGGCTGTGCCTGGACGTCGACCGCAACCTGACCGCCAACGGCACCGCCGTGCTGCTGTGGACCTGCACCGCCGCCGCCAATCAGAGGTGGTCGCGGTGAAGCTCTGGATCGCCGCGGTGCTCGCCCTGGTCATCGGCGGCGCGGCCCCGGCCGCACCGTCCACGTTCAGCAATCCGGTGGTGTGGCAGGACTTCGCCGACGGCGACATCATCCGGGTCGGTGACGTCTACTACTACTCGGCGTCGACCATGCACTACTCGCCGGGCGCGCCGGTCCTGCGCTCCTACGACCTGGTGAACTGGGAGTACGCCGGACACTCCGTGCCCCGGCTCGACTTCGACTCGAGCGCCTACGACCTGACCGGCGGGCGGGCGTACGTCAAAGGCATCTGGGCCTCGGCGTTCAACTACCGGCCGGCCCGCAACACCTACTACTGGCTGGGCTGCACCGAGTTCAACCGCACCTACGTCTACACCTCGGCCTCGGCCGGGAGCGGCTGGAGCAAGAAGGCCCGCATCAACAAGTGTTACTACGACGCCGGGCTGCTCTTCGACAATGACACCCCCTACGTCGCGTACGGCAACGGCACCATCAGCGTCGCCCAGCTCTCCCCCGACCTGACCGCGGAGGTGCGCTCGCAGGCGGTCTATCAGACGCCGGCGAGCATCGGCACGCTCGAAGGCGCGCGGATGTACAAGCGGGGCAACTACTACTACATCTGGCTGACCCGCCCGGCCAACGGTCAGTACGTGCTGCGGTCGACCAGCCCGTGGGGCCCGTACGAGCAACGGCAGGTCCTGCTCGACCTGCCCGGTCCGATCACCGGCGGCGGCGTCCCGCACCAGGGCGGGCTGGTGCAGACCCAGAACGGCGACTGGTGGTACATGGCCTTCACCGACGCGTACCCGGGCGGGCGCATGCCCACCCTCGCCCCGATCACCTGGAGCGGCGACGGGTGGCCGGTCCTGCAGACCGTCAACGGCCGCTGGGGGGCCAGCTATGCCCGGCCGAACCTGCCGTGGCACCCGCTGGCGCCGATGACCGGCGCCGACTCGTTCCCCGGCGGCACGCTCGGCCCGCAGTACGAGTGGAACCACAACCCCGACACGACGAAGTTCAGCGTGAACAACGGGCTGACCCTGTCGACCGCCACCGTCACCAACGATCTCTACGCCGCGCGCAACACCCTGACCCGTCGCATCCAAGGCCCGTCCTCGACCGCCACGGTGCAGCTCGACCACTCGGCCATGGCCAACGGGGACCGGGCCGGCCTGGCCATGCTGCGCGACTCCTCGGCGTGGATCGGCCTCCGCAAGGACAACGGCGTCACCCGGGTCTCGATGACCGACGGGCTGACCATGTCTGCCAACGGCTGGTCCACCACCGGGACCGGCGCCGAACGAGCCGGCGCCACGGTCGGCGGCGGGCCGATCTGGTTGCGGGTCAGCGCCGACATCCGGCCGGGCTCCGGCCGCACCGCCACCTTCTCCTACAGCACGAACGGGAGCACGTTCACCACGCTGGGGCCGGCCTTCCCGCTGACCAACGACTGGCGGTTCTTCATGGGCTACCGATTCGGCCTGTTCAACCACGCCACCCAGGCCCTGGGCGGTTCGGTCCGGGCCGGCCAGTTCACCGTCAGCACTCCCTGACCGTCTCCACGACCTGACCACCTCTACGACTGGCTCAGTCCGGCGGCCCGGGCCATGTGCGCGGCGTGCGAGCTGGGCCAGTCTGGGTCGGACCGGCCCAGCTCCTCCTCGTGCCGGCCGGGCCTCAGATCGCGTGGCCGATGGCCTTCTCGTAGTCCGTCACCGCCTCGTCGGCGGCCTCGGAGACCGCCTGCGGCAGCTTGTCGTCCCCGGCGATGTAGTGCAGCAGCGTTTCCGGCCGGTGCGGCGCTCCCGTGTCGTCGGTCGGCCAGGGCTCACCCGGGTAGGCGGTGGTCCAGAGGCCGGCCGCCGACTCGGCGACCGCCCGGTTGGTGTAGGCCAGGGCCGTGGCGACCAAATCGGTGCCCTGAGGCTGGATGTCGCGGAACCGCGGGGGGATCTCGACCGGCGCCGGCTCGGCGCCGGGTTCGGCCGCGGGCCGCCACCCGCCGGCCGCGGTGTCGTCACGTTCGGCGTCGAAGGCCTGCTCACCGGTGGTGGCGTCGTAACCGATGACCTTGTCGGCCCGGCCGTCGCCGTCCACGTCGGCGGCCAGGATGACGAGGTCCTCATCCTGCTGGACGGCGGTGTCGGGGCCGCCGCCCGGGATCGCGTCGAGGACGGCGGGACCCAGGTCGAACACCTGCGGGTCGGCGCCGGTCGTCTCGATGGTGATGTGC
The DNA here is from genome assembly GCF_040684855.1 of Actinoplanes sp. NPDC089786. Lineage (NCBI taxonomy): Bacteria > Bacillati > Actinomycetota > Actinomycetes > Micromonosporales > Micromonosporaceae > Actinoplanes > Actinoplanes sp. NPDC089786. Next base: position 143,393 of record NZ_JBFBGU010000016.1, on the reverse strand, counting down.
GCTTCCGGTTCGGGCCAGTCGTCGTTGGTCACGTGGTCGCTCATGAACGTTGGAGTGCCCGGATCGTCGCGATGTTCCCGGGAACATTGTCCGGGCCCGGGGCATCAGACCTGAGAACGAGTGGGGGTGCGGGTGGTTTCGGAGTGGGATCTCGGCGTCGATTTCGGCACGTCGAACACGGCTGCCGCCTACCGGTCGGGTGCTGCGCCGGCCCAGGTGGTCCGGCTGTCCTCGGCGGCCGACCAGGTGACCTCCGCGGTGCTGATGACCCCGGCGGGAGAGCTCAAGGCGGGCGCCGAGGCGGTGTCCTGGGCGATGGTGCACCCGGAAGGCTTCGAGCCCAGTCCCAAGGCGCTGCTGCACGAGGTCGGCGGCGGTCAGACCTGGCTGGGCGACCACGACGTGCAGGTGGCCGACCTGATCGCCGCGGTGCTCACCATGGTTTTGCGGCGCGGTCAGGAGCTGGCCGGTCCCACCCCGCCGGCCCGGCTGTTCCTGACCCACCCGGCCGCGTGGTCGGCGACGCTGACCGACGTCCTGGTCGAGGCCGCGCGCCGGGCCCGGATCGTCGCGGACCCGGCGCAGGTCACGCTGGTGCCGGAGCCGGTCGCGGCCGCGACCCGCTATGTGCTCCGGCGCGGGCGTCCGCTGCCGGCCGGGTCGGTGGTCGCGGTGTGTGACCTGGGCGGGGGTACGACGGACGTCGCGCTCCTGCGGGCCGACGAGCCCGGCCGGGCGCGCTGGACGGTGCTGGCCGAGCGTGGCGCCCGGGTCGGCGGGAACCTGTTCGACTCGCGGATGCGCGCCTGGGTGGACGAGCAGTTGCGGGCGCGCGGCCGCGACGACCTGCTTGCCGCCCTCGCCGACCCGGCCAACCTGGCCGCGGTGCTGACGCTGCGGGAACTGATCCGGGGCGCGAAGCACACCCTGTCGGACGGCGCGACCGTGGCACCCGTGGCGATCGCCGCGGCCGGGCTGCAGGACGTGCTCATGGTGACCGCGAGCGATCTGAGCGCCCTGATCGCCGGCGAGGTCGACCAGGTCGCCGGGCTGCTCACGGCCGCGCTGGCGGATGCGGGGCTGGAGCGTGGCGACGTCGCGGCGCTCTATCTCACCGGCGGCACCAGTCACGTCCCGCAGGTCCAGTCGAGGCTGGCCGCGGTGCTGGACCGGCCGGCCGAGCCGTACGAGGACGACCCCAAGACGGTGACCCCGCTCGGCGCCCTGGACAGCACCGCCCTGTCGCGCCCCGCGCCGAGACCCCCGCCGCGCGGGCCGGCGCCCTCACGGTCGCTGACCCCGCTGGCGCCCCGGCTGCGCCTGCGCTCCGGCGTGGTGGCGGCGGCCTTCGCCCGGATCAGGGGCGAGGCGCTGACCGGCGACGGCCGGGCCGTCCTCACCGCCCGCTACCCGCGGGGGCGGGTCCGGGCGGCGATCGAGTTCTGGCCCGACCAGGGGCAGTGGCAGGTGTTCGACAACGACCCGCTGCTGTTCGCCCGGCACGTGATGAAGGGGCCGGTCGACGCGGTGGAAACGCCGCGCCCGCCCGGCCTGCGGCACGCCGCGCTGGTCCGCTCCGGCGCCGGCGGGGCCGAGGCGCTGTCATTGCTGTGCCGGGTCCCGCACGGCCACCTCGTCTACGGCGGGTCACCGGCGCTCGTCACCGGGACCGGGTTGCGCGATCACCTGGTGGCGCTGACCGACGGCGCCCTTACGGTCGCGGCCGACCCGCTCGGCCTGACCTCCGGCGACGCCGGCCGGCCCGGATGGTTGCTGGTGCCACCCGGCTTCGAGAGCGTGCGGGAGAAGCTGGTGCAACGCCTGTACGCCGCGCCCGGCGAGCTGTTCGGCAGCATGCAGGCCCGGTTCGTCACGCCCGGCCCGGCGCGGGACCCCGCGGCGTGGGCGCGTGAGCTGGCGCTCGCCGGCGACGGCGCCCGGCTGATCGTCGAGCAGGAGATCCGCTCGGCGACCGCGGCGTGGCGGTGCTGCCTGTCCGAGTCGGCCGCGACCTTGTCGTTCGCCGGTGTCACGGTCCGTCCCGACGGCGCCGTCCTGGTGTCCCTCGACCTGGTGAAGTCGGCGCGTCCCGACCGGCGGCCGAAAGCGGATCCGGTGACCGCCTTCGCCGCCTGCCTGGACGCGGTCGAGGTGGCCGGCGACCCGCCGCCGCGGCCCGGCCCGGCCCGGGACGACACCCGCCTCGACCGGCGGGTGTACGGCCACGCCGACGAGGTGTACGGCTGGCTGCGGCGGACCGTCGCGGAGATGTTCGGCGGCCGGTTCATGGACCGGCCGTGCGGGTACCGGTTCGTCGACCACGACCGGCGGTGCGTCGTCCAGGTCGCCATCCCGCGCGCCGCGGTCCACGGTTCCTTCATCGTCGTGCCGGTCGGCTCCGACCATGGCCGGCCGATGAGCGATGTCGTCTTCCACGCCGAAGTCGTCCGTACGGCCGTCGCGCTGAAGCCGAACCCGGCGCACGCCGGAACTCAGGTCGCCGGGATGAAACAGGCCGTCTGGCAGCGTCTCACCCAGTCGTTCGAGGTGGTCGCCCCGTGAGCCCGGCCGGTGACCGCATCCGCCTGCCCGCGGAGGTCGCCCCCGCCTACCTCAGTGGCTTCCGGCTGCTCGCGAAGCACGACCGCGGCGCGGCGAGTGTTCTCACCACGCTGGCCGGCCGCCCGCTCAACCCACCGTCGGTCGTGGTCGTCGGTGAGGTCAAACGCGGCAAGAGCAGCCTGGTCAACGGGCTGCTGGGCCACGACGGGCTGTCACCCGTCGGCGTCGAGGTCACCACCGCCGCGTTCCTGCGCGTCGTCGCGCCGTCCGAGCGGCTGCCGGTCGGCCGGGCCGAGATCGTGCTGTCCGACGGCTCCGTCCGCGAGGTCTCGGCGCAGGCGGCGGCGCGGGCGGTGGACGACCGGACGGCCGACGCGTTCCTGCGTGCGGAACGGCTGGAGGCGATCGTGGTCGGGGCGGTCGTCGCCGCGGCCGGCCGTCATCTGCCCGGCGTACCCATCGTCGACACACCGGGCATCGGCGGCCTGGTCGCGGCGCACGCGCAGGTCTCCCGTCTGGCGGCCGGCGACGCCGGCGTCCTGCTCTTCGTCTGTGACGCCGGGCAGATCCTCACCGCGCCCGAACTGGCCTTCCTCACCGACGTCGCGGCCGGCGCCGACGCCGTCGTCCTCGCGCTGACCAAGACCGACCGGTTCCCGCGCTGGCGGGAGACCCTCGACGAGGACCGGCGGTTGCTGGACCGGCACGCGCCACGCCTGTCCGACGTGCCGATCGTGCCGGTCTCGGCCGCCCTGGCGGCGGCCGCCGAGCGCCTGCCGGCGGAGCAGCGCGATGCGCTGGAGGCGGCCGGGAACCTTCCGGCGCTGGCCGAGACCCTGCTGCGGGCGTTGGATCAGCGGCGGCAGCAGCGGACCCGGGCCCTGATGACCGACCTCGACCTGGCGCTCGGCAAGGTGGCCGAGCGCGTCGGCGAGCGCCTCGTCGTGCTGAGCGATCCGGCCGCGGCGGCCGGTGCGAACGACGCCGACCGCGAGAAGCTGCGGGCCCTGACCGTCACCCGGGAACGCGCGCAGGCCGACCTGGAACGCGACCTCGGCCGGGTCCGCCGCGTCCTGGCGAACGAGATCGACACCGCGATCACCGAGCTCCAGGCACGGTGGGAGGCCGACCTGGCCCGGGAGAACAACGGGCATCAGGAGCAGGTCGCCCGCCGGTACGTGGCCCGGCTCGACAGCGAGCTGATCGCCCTGGCCGAGGAGCAGGGACAGCGCATCCGCTCGGCGATCGCCGCGGTGGCCGGCCTCCGGCTGGACGAGGAGCAGGCCGACGTCGTCATGACCTTCGTGCCCGCGCTGCGGGTACGCGCCGCGCTGCCACCCGCGCCGTCACCGTCCGGGCCGCTGACGCAGAAGAACGCCACCCTCGTGCAGCAGATCTCCGGCCTGGCCCGGAGCCTGACCATCGGCATCGCCAACCCGCTGATGATCCCGCTCGTGCTGGGACTGGGCGGCGGGGCGCTGTGGATGTCGGTGCGGACGATCAGCGCGCAGGAGGGCCGCCGGACGTTGACGACCATGGTCACCCAGACGCTGCACCGGGCCCGCAACGACCTCACCGCGGCCGTCGACGACGCGATCCGCGAGACCAGGCCGGAGATCATCGTCGCGTACCGCAGGCATCTGGAGACCGTGACCCGGCAGACGCAGGAGCGGATCGCCGACCGGGACCGCCTGGCGAAGACCTCGCGGGACGGCCGGCAGTCCGAGCTGGCCGCCGTCGAGCACCACCTGGCCGCCATCGCCGACGGCCGCCGCCAGATCGCGGCGGTGTTGTCGGCGCCGATCGCGGCGTCACCGGGAACATCGCCGCCGCGGCCCGCATCGAATCCATGACCACCTCGGTCGAGCCGACGACTTCGGGAGCAACGAGATGAGTGACCCGCACATGACGGACGACGGCCCGGACGACCAGTTCGAGTTCGACGTCACCCAGGCGCCCCACCCGGAGGACCCGTTCACGCCGGCCGACGAGCCGGTCGCCGTGGTGGAGGACGTGGACGGCGCCGCGACGGACGGCTTCGTCGTCCAGGACGGCCAGCTGATCGGCGACCCGGTCGGCGACTCGCAGCACTGGTTCGAGCAGGCGGCGAACGGTTTCTGCGTGCCCTCCAGCGTGGCCCAGGTCGTCTCGGCGTTCACCGGCCGGCACTTCGCCGACGAACAGGATTTCGTCCAGGCCGCGAACGAGCTCAACGTGTTCACCGTCGGCCCGGACGGCGTTCCCAGCATGGACGTCCAGGGCGCACAGACCCTGCTCGACGCGGCCGGGGTGCCGTCGCACATCGAGGTGAGCGACCTGGACGGGCTGGCCGACCACCTCGCCGACGGCCACAAGATCATCCTGGCCATCGACAGCGGCGAGGTCTGGGGCACCGACACGCCGGGCGTCGAGGACCAGGCACCCGATCACGCCGTCGTCCTCACCGGCATCGACGTCGTCAACGGCACGGCCATCCTCTCCGACCCCGGTTCGCCGGACGGCAATCTGGAGACGGTGCCGCTGGACGTCCTGGCCGACGCCTGGGCCGACTCCGGCAACACCATGGTCGTCACCGACACCGCCCCGCCGGCCGACGGTGGAGCCGGCCTGCCGGTGCCTGGCGCCGAGCCCGAAACGGTGCTGGGGGCGTCTCTGGTGCCCCCGGAGCCGGGCGTGCTGGACGGCATCGGGAAGTTCATCGGCGATCACCCGGTGGTGCTGGTCCCGGTGGTGGTGGGGCTCGGAATGATGGCGTCGAAGGCGTCCAACCGGAAATGATCGACGTCGTGGTGGATCTCTGGCCGTACGCCGTGACCGGCGTCCTCGGCCTCGGCCTCGGCGTGCTGGCCGGCGTCGTCCTCGGCCGGGCCACGGCCCGGGGCGCCACGACCGTCGCCCCGGCGGCGCCCGCTCCGCCGCCGGTCGCCCCCGCGCCTCCCGCCCCGGCGCCGGCGCGGGCCGTCCCCGCCGACGCTCGCACCGATCACCTGGTGAGAGGCCTGATCACCGCCCACGATCTGGCCGTCCAGTTCCGGGCGACCAGCGTCGAGACCCACGTGACGACGGTCCTCGTCCGGGCCGGCGTACGGCAGCTCACGGCAACCGCGCGGGAAACCTTCGACGCGACCGTCCACGAAGCCGTCGGCGCCGAGCCCGGCGGCGCCGGCGGCCACGGCCCCGTGGTGCTCCGCCAGGTCCGGCCGGGCTGGGCCGACGACCACGCCGTGCTCCGGCCGGTGCAGGTGGTGGTCGCACGATGACGCCCTCCTCCGGCCGGGCCGCCGTGCCGGTCGGCCGGTCCGCGGTGCTGCTCGATCGGGTCGCCCGGCTCGCCGACGACCTGCGGCAAGCCGGCGACGAGACCCTCGAGCCGGTCCTCGACGCCGTCGCGGCGGCGCTGACCGAGCCGCTGCGGGTCGCCGTCGTCGGTGTGGTCAAGGCCGGGAAGTCGACCCTGGTCAACGCGCTCATCGGACGTGACGTGGCGCCGACCGCCGTCGGCGAGTGCACGTCCATGGTCACCTGGTACTGCTTCGGCGAACCGAGCTCGCTGACCGTGCACCTGCGCGACGGCCACACGCTGAGCCGGCCGCTGCCCGGCGACCGGGTGCCCGCCGACGTCGGCGTCCCGGCCGAACAGGTCGCCCGGCTCGAAGTGCGGATCAAGGCGCCGGCGCTGCGGCAGATGACCCTGATCGACACTCCCGGCCTGTCCACCCTGACCCGGGCCAACGACGCGGCCACCCGCCTCGCCCTGCTCGGCGACGCGTCCTCACGTGCCTCGACCTCGGAGGCGGACGCCGTCCTGTTCGCCTTCCGGGACGCGGAACGCGAGTCCGACATCGGCTTCCTGCGGGCCTTCCGCGACGCCGGCGGCGGGGTCGGCGGGGTCGTCAACGCCCTGGGCGTCCTCACCCAGGCCGACCTGTTCGGGTCGGGCCCGTGGAGCGGCGAGGACCCGTTCGCCCTGGCCGCGGCGGAAGCCCGCCGGCTGGCCGAACGCCACCCCGGCGAGCTGGTCGACGTGGTCCCGGTGTCCGGGCTCCTCGCCCAGACCGCGCAGACGGGAGCACTGAACGAGGCCGACGCCCGCGCCCTGGCCGCCCTGCGCGACCTCGACCCGGCCCTGCTGCAGGTCTGGGAGCAGGCCGGGCTGCCCGGCACGGTCCGGCCGGCCGAGGTGCGCCGGCTGTTCGACCTGCTGGGTCCGTACGGCGTCACGGCCGGCCGGAATCACGCCGGCGACGGCCTGGCCGCGCTGTGGCCGTGGGTCGCGGCGACCTCCGGGCTCAGCGGCGTGGAGGCGGCGATCCGGGACCGGCTGGTTCAGCGCAGCGGCGTCCTCAAGGTCGCCCGGACGATGGCCCGGCTCGAGGCGGCGACCGCACCCGGCCGGTCGGCCGGCGATCACGGACGGGCCCGGGAGCTGATCGAGGCGGCCCGCGTGGACCCCGTCCTGCACCCGCTGCGCGAGCTGGCGATGCTGCACCAGATCAGCCGGGAGCACCCGGCCAGCCCGCTGCGGTCCGACCTCGAACGTCTGGTGTCGGCCGCCGACGACCGTGAACGGGTGGGGCTGGCGCCCGGGGTGGCCGGGACCGAACTCGCCGCGGCGGCGCAACGCCTCGCCGGACAGGCCCGCGCCCGGGCGGCGTCGCCGGAGCACCCGGTCGAGGCCGACGCCGCGCGGGTGCTGGTCCGCTCGTACCACCTCGTGGCCGGACGAGCCCGATGACGACGCCACGGTCAGCGCGGCGGGACCGCCTCCGGAACACCGAGGGCGGCGGCCACCGCGCGGCGGGCGCGGTTGAGGCGGCTCTTCACCGTCTGCACCCCGATGTCCTGGTGCGCGGCGATCTCCTCGTAGGTGAGATCGGCGTACTCGCGCAGCACGAACGCCACCCGGAAGTCGTCGGGCAGCAGACGCACCGCGGCGGCGATCCGGTCCGCCTCGTCGACCGCCGCGTACGCGTCGACCTCGACCGGGCGATCCAGCACATGATCCTCGGCCGGGGTGTCCCGGCGGCGGCGCACCAGCGCCAGCGCGGCGTTGGCCGCGATGCGGTGCAGCCAGGTGCCGAACCGCGACTCGGCGCGGAAGCCACCCAGGTTGCGCCAGGCCGCGGTGAGCGCGTCCTGCAGCGCGTCGTCGGCGTCGTCGCGGTCGGCGGCGATCCGCAGGCACACCGCCCACACCCGGTTCCGGTACGGCGTCACGAGATCGGCGAAAGCGCGCGCGTCGCCGGCGGCCGCCCGCGCGAGCAGGACCGTCTCGTGCTCACCGCCCATCGGCCCGCCCCCCTCGTCGTGATCAGCCTACGGGGCTGTGAGCAGGGCGAACGTGTAATGGACGGGCACAGCTGGCCGACCGAACGTTTGTCCGGGTGCAACTTCCGGCCCCGGTACCCGGCCACCGGTACGACCCCGGAAGCGTGTATCCCGGCGCGGGCGAGGCGTAGAGTTTTCACGTACCGGCCGGCCTGCGGCGTCGGTGCGGAGGGCAGGTGACGACGCGATGACTGGCCCGGTTGCCGAGGACGCGATGGCGATCGTCGTACCCCCCGTGGTCTGGCATGCCGCCCTGGCGAACGCGATCGACCCGGCGAACGGCGCCGACGACCGCGCGCTCGCCGAGCTGATCCCGCCGCCCGAGATCCCGGCCCTCGATCCCCTGCCGCTCGACGACGACCTCGTCCTGGAGACGGCCCCCTGGGATCCGGCCGACGACGACTGGCCCGATCACGTCCTCGACCCCGAGCCCGATCAGGACTGACGTCCGACCGGAAATCCACTGTGGATTTACGGTGATCGCGATGAAAGACTCCGGTCATGACATCGAAGAAAGTGATTGCCATCCTGACTGCCGTCATGATCGCACTTACGGGGGTCTTCACGTTCGGAACCTCGCCCGCCTCCGCGGCGGCGCCGAAACCCGTCCAGGTCGATCTGGCCTTCTACCAGTTCGTGCACGGCCAGACCGGCAAGTGCCTGGAGGGCAGCGTGTCGGTCGGCATCCGGCTCGGCACCTGCGCCACCGACAACTCCTACCAGCTGTACCTGTTCGAGCCCGCCGGGTGGTCAACGTTGGCGAGCCCGCACGAATACTGCGTGGAGGCAGCCGCCAGCGTCGGTGTCCGCCCGGGCACCTGCACCCCCGACAACAGGTACCAGCAGTGGCGGTACTACCCCGCGACCGCCCAGCTCCAACACCTGCAGAGCTTGCTGTGCCTGGAGGCCTCGGCCAGCGTCGGCGTCCGGCTGGGCACCTGCAGCCCCAGCAACGCCAACAACACCTACCAGCAGTGGTACCTCAACTGACGCTCTTGTCCTGAACGCGGTTCACCGCCGTCCGGCCACCCTGCGCCGGACGGCGGCTACGCGGGCGTCCCGGGTCAGCGGATCGGCCGGAAGGCGGCCCGGATCTCGATGAAGGCTCGCGCCCGTGGAAGACCCGGGTCCACCCCCCGGTGGCTGTCTCGGCGTGGGCGCCCGTGTCTTCCCGAGGATCATCCGGTACGCGAACACGGCGAACGACAGACTGCCGAGCAGGATCATCGCCAGCGGGATCAGGTCGCCGACGCTGGGCACGTCGTTGCGGAACAGCAGGTGGTCGCCCTCGGGCGTGCGAGCGCCGGCCGCGAAGACCATCACCACGCTCCACAGCCCCCAGGGCACACTGACCGCCCACCGCCGCCGGGTGGTGTGCAGCGCGAACCAGGCCAGCACCCAGTTCACCGCAACCGCGAAGACGACCGAGGCGCCGATCGGCGCCCCGGCCACCCGCAACGGCGTCAGGTAGAGCTCGACCACGGCGGTGACCAGGGTCGCGACCACCGTCACGCCCAGCCCGCCGGCCCGGATCACCCAGCGGTCGTCCGGGTCACTCGCCACGATGGTCATTTTCCACGCACATCGAACGCGGCGTCCGGCCGGGAATGCGGGCTCAGCCCGGCCGAACGCGGCGCGTGAGGTCAGTTGCCCCAGAAGATGTAGTTGGCGTTGTAGGGGACGCTGGTCTTCTGGCCGTCGGTGCAGGCGGTGGACGGAGCGACGCCACCGAAGGTGTTCATCCGCTGGATGTGCGTCACGGTGCTGAGGAAACCCTGACCGGAATGCGTCTTGACCTCGAGCAGCAACTCGGGGATGGCCCCGGGGACCGGTGAGTTGGCCACCGGGGCGGCGGTGATCAGCGAACCGTCCGACTCGGACTGCCAGGTCGGGCCGCCGAAGTGGTGGATCTTGCGGTTCGCGCCGTCGAACAGGCGGGCCTCGGGCACCGACGAGCCGGTGAACTTCCCACCCGTGCAGGTGTAGGTCTGTGTGCCGCTGCCGACCACGAACTGGCCGAGGATCTTCAGGCCGGCCGGCGGCTGGAGCGACGGGGCTTCGGCAGCGGAAGCCTGGTAGGTGACCGCCGAGACGCCGACCGTGACGAGGGCGGCGACAGCGAAGGCGATCTTCCGTTTCAACGTGAGCATGACCACGGATACGCGGGCCGGGACGTCACGGATGGGCACTTCCCAGAAGTACCTCATTTTGTTGCCCTCGGGGTGCACGCTCAGGGGAGGTCAGCCCTTCACCCGGGCGCCGGCCTGCCAGACCGCGGTGATGCGGGACGGGTCCGCGAGCAGCGAGATGTCGCGCAGCGGATCGCCGTCGACGATGACGATGTCCGCGTCGAAGCCGCTTCGCAGCAGGCCGGAGCGGGGCGCCTGCCGGCCCAGGGTGGCGGGACCGTTGGCGGTGGCGGCTTCGATCACGTCCAGCGCGTCCATGCCGATGTCGTTGAGCAACGCCGCCTCCCGCCCGTGACGCCCCCAGGCGGCGGGGGCGTCGCCGCTGCTCTGGATGTCCGTACCCATCGCGATCCGCACCCCGGCCTGGTGGGCGCGAGCGATGTTGGTCCGGTGGACCTCGGCGATGCCGGCAAGCTTGCGGGCCGCGTACGGCGGGAGCCCGCCGTCGTCGAGCAGCTCCCGGATGATGGTGAGGGTGGGTACCAGGATCGCGCCGGTTTCGCGCATCGCCGCGCAGACTTCGTCGTCGAGGTAGCTGCCGTGCTCGATGGTGAGCACGCCCGCCTCCAGCGCCGCCATGATCCCCGGCTTGCCGTGACAGTGCGCCGCGACACCCCGTTCGGCCAGCCCGGCGATCTCCACGATGGTACGCAGTTCCCGGCCGGTGAATTCCTGGTGGATCGGATCGTCGATGACGCTGAGCACGCCACCGGACGCACACACCTTGATGATCCGGGCGTTGCGGCGAAGCTGTTCACGCACCGCTTTCGCGCATTCGGCCTCGCCATCGGCCAACCGGAACTCGGTGCCCATCCGGGCGCAGTCGTCGATCCATCCGCTGGGCAGGCTGTGGATGTCGCCGTGGCCGCCGGTGGCGGACAGGATTGAGCCCGCGGCGTAGATCGCCGGGCCCGGCAGGTGGCCCTCGGCGACGACCGGGGCGAGTTGCAACCCCATTCCGCCGAGCTCACGGATGCTCGTGACGCCGGCGTCGAGGGCACGGCGCAGACCCGGTACGCCCCGGGCGGCCCGCGTCGCCGGATGCTCCTGAACCAGCAGGGCGGAATCGAAGGTGCCCGGACGGCCGCCCTTGACGTGCGTGTGACAGTCCCACATTCCCGGCATGACGGTGCGGGCCCGCACCGGCGCGACCGCCGAGGCGTCGATCGGTGCACCGTCGCGCGGACCCGCGTAGGCGATGACGGGGCCGTCGATGACGACGACACCGTCGCGGACGGGCGTACCACGGCCGGGGATCAGAAGATCCGCCTCGATGCGCTGCGTACTCATCTGGGCCTCGCGATCACCGGTAGCGTCAGCCGGCTGGGATGGGCCGGTCCATGGAAGATCTGGTTGCGGGCGACCTGGGTGCCGGTCATGGACGCGATGGTTCCGCCGCTGTTGGTGTTGCGGTCGTACCGCGGGAAGTTGCTGCTGGACACCTCGAGCCGGATGCGGTGCCCGGGACCGAAGACGTTCGATGTCACGCCCATGTCGATCGTGGCCTCGACGATCTGGCCGGGTTCCAGCGGCCGGGGCCGGCTCGTGCCGGCCCGGTACCCCAACCGGCACAGGCCTTCGCAGAGGATGATGGCGCGACCGTCGGGGAAGACGTCGACGAGTTTGCCGGTGACGTCGGTGTCCACCGCCGTCGAGGACATGTGCACGGTGAGGGCGACGTGGCCGGTGAGCTCCAGCGGTTCCGCGAGGAATTCGCTGGTGTAGCAGAGCACGTCGTCGCGACGTTCCACGTCGGCCTGATCGGCCGGGCCGGCGAGTCCGTCGACGCCGAGGGTCGGCCCGCCCACGGTCGGGACCGGGTCGAGTGGATCGTAGAAGAACGAGTCGCCGAGATCCTCGGCGGCGGGGCTCGTACGCAGCTGTCCGTCTCCCTCCGAGCTGTTGGCCCGTCCCGCGCTCCCCAGGAAGTAGTCGTCGTACCGGGTGTCGGGCAGCGGCCAGTCGTCCTCGTCGCGCCACCGGTCCGGACCCATGACGAAGATGCGTACCCGCGCACCTTGGTCGGCCTCGGCCCGGCCTCGCACCCACCGGTCGAAGAACCGCAGATGGGCCCGCGTCATCGCCGCCGCCTTGACGGACCCCGCGAGGCCGAACCAGCGGTCGGGGAAGACCCCCAGGTCGGCGCCGTCGCCGTGGCCCCATGGGCCGATGATGAGTTGCTGGCCTTCCCGGGCCGGCACGCTGCCGCCGGCACGGCGCATCGTGGTGTAAGAGCGGACGACTTCTCGCGCGAACACGTCGTACCAGCCGGTCACGTTCAGCGCCGGAACAGTGATCGCCGAGCTGCGATCCAACGAGTTCATGGGCTTCCAGTACGCGTCCGGGCCGGGATGGGCGAGCATCTCGCCGAGCCAGGGCAGGCCTCGGAGAAGGGCGCCCCGGTCACCGAGAGGCAACGAATACAGGGTGTCGGGGTCCTCGAGCGCGGCCCGGATCTCGGCCACGTCCCGCGGGTCGGCCGGTCCGGTGTTCCCTTGACGCGACAGGTTGGCCATGGCCATGCGGGCCGACCAGTTGAACAACGTGCTCTGCGACACCGCACCCGGAGTCGGGTACCAGGCCCGGTAGACGTCCGCCGAGGTCATCATGGGAGCGATCGCGCGCAGCGCCGGCGGCGCCTGCGTTGCCGCCTGCCACTGCGGGAAGCCCATGTACGAAGCGCCCCACATCCCCGTGCGGCCGTCGCACCACGCCTGGTCGGCGATCCACGCCAGCGTGTCGACGGTGTCGCTCTGGTCGAAGCGGTGCGGTTCCATCAGCCCCGGGGACTGCCCGGTGCCGCGCACATCCTGGACGACGACCAGATAATCGTTGTCGACCAGGGTGCGGATGTCGGGCAGCTTCGGGTTGCCCAGGTGGGCGGTGGACGTTCTTCCGTACGGCGTGCGAGCGAGCAGGACCGGCCACGGACCCGATCCAGCCGGTCGCCAGAGATCGGTCGCCAGCGTGACGCCATCGCGCATCGGCACGGCGACGTCGGTGTCGATGCACAGGCCCATCTGGTTCTCCCTGTCGTCCGATGCCACTACCGGTTGAGCATCCAGTGACTGAAGGCCAGGTAGTTGGCGGCGAACTCCGCCGGCGTCGCCGAGTCCTCCACCTTCTTGGACAGCTCGTTGACCGTGCGATAGTGTGGAATCCGGTCCCGCTCGTAGGCGGTCAGCGCGGCGGGCACCCCGTCGGCGGAGGCCAGCAGCCGGGCCAGCACCAGGGCGTCCTCGACGCCCAGCGAAGCCCCTGCGGTGATGTGCGGAGAAAGTGCGTGAGCGGCGTCCCCGGCCAGGACCACGCGGTGCGACACCCACCGCGGCAACGGCGGCACCAGCATGATCTGGTTGTGCAGCACCTGTTCTTCCGGCGTCGAGGCGATCAGGGCGGGCAGGGCCGGATTCCAGCCCGTCGTGTCGAGGAACGCGGCCCGGTGCGTGGCCTGATCCTTCGCGGTGCCCTCCAGCGAATCCACGTTGAACTGGTTGACCAGCCAGTACACGGTGCCGTCGACGGTGGGCACGTACCCGCCCCGGGTGCGGTTCGCACCGAGCACGATGACCCCCTCGTCGACGGTGACGCCGGCCGGCGGCCGGACCACCGAGCGCCAGGCGTGATGGCCTTCGTGCTCGACGGCGTCGCTGCCCGGAAGCAGCAGGGATCGAACCACCGAGTAGGCGCCGTCGGCGCCGACGAGGACGTCCGCCTCGACGGTCGTCCGGTCGTCGAAATGGGCCGCCACGCCGGCATCGGTCTCGTCGTAGCCGACCAGCCGCGAGTTCAGGCGGATGTTGTCCCGGCCCACCGCGTCGGCGAGCAACTCGTTCAGCTTGGCCCGGTGCACGAGCAGGTACCGGTGGTCGTCCTCCGAGAACCCGGGAGGATGGATCAGTTCGCCCGCGTCGTCCCGGAAGTACATCTCCGCCGGCCGGCCGATGGCTCGTACCTGCTCACCCAGCCCCAGCTCGTCGAAGACCGCCAACGCGTTCGCCCATAACCCGAGCCCCGCGCCCGCCGCCCGGATCGCGGGCGCCTGCTCATGGATCACCGCCTCGATGCCCGACCTGTGCATCGCGATCGCGCTGGTGAGTCCGACGATCCCGCCGCCGGCCACTACTGCACGCACGTGTCATACCTCCTGAATGGGCCGCGAATTCACTACGTTCCGTGCCTGGCGCCGGTTCGGCCGTCAATGGAGCCGGGAGTGCGTGGTCGGCACCAGACGCACGGTCACCGCCTCGCCGGCCAGAAGGTCACCGAGCCGTGGTTTGATCTCGGACTCGAAAAGCGGATCGCGATGTACTCGCGCTACGACCTCTGCTCGTTCTTCATCGCTGCGGAACCCGCGGATCCAGATGAAAGCGTCTGCATCACCGGCATCGGTGAACGTGCCCGCAACAATCATCCCGTTCGCCTCGTGCAACGGAATGACCTGCTCGTCCATCCACCGGGCCAGCTCTTCGCCACGGCCGCGCACCGCCGATTCACGGCGCATCTCGTAGATCACCTGAAGCTCCTTCTCGCGCGATGTCGTACAGGTTGGGATTTCCTTCCCACGGCGCGGTCCGCACGATTGCCCACCGCCGGATCGCCCACCTCTGGTTCGCGTCGACAAGGTCGAGCCGCCAATAGCCCCGCATCGTGAGATGGTCGACGCCCGGGGTCGGGACGTGGTGATAGGCGACCATGTGGGCCCGGCAGCGCGCGGTGGCGCCGGAGACCTCGATGAGCAGGTTGGAACTCGCGTGATGCGTACAGGCGAAACCGCCGATGATCGCACGGGCCTTGGCCGTCATCTCCTGCGCCGTCAGTTCCTCGGCCGGCTCACCGGACTGTCCCGTCAGGTCCAGCGTGATACGATCGGCGAACAGACCCTGAAAGCGTTCCCAATCCTTTTCGTCCTGGGCCCGCGCCAGATTGGCGACCACGTCGGAAATCCGAATATGGTCGATTGGCGTCACGTTCATACCGGCCACGCTAAACCGAGACGTCGGGGCAATCCAGTGCTATGTGGTAAAGCGACGATTTACCCGTACGCAATTGCAGTGCCGTCCCGACCGGCCCGATTCACGTCACCGTGTCGCGAGCGCGAATCCGGCGGATCAGCTCCATCACGCCGGACAGCAGAAGGGCGAGTCCGAGTCCGACCGCGAACGCCAGCAACGCGTTGTCCTGGAAGAGCACGCCGCCGAGGTACCCCGTCATGACGGTGTAGGCGCCCCAGGCGGCGCCCCCGACCAGGGTGAACAGGACGAACTGCCGATAGCTGTAGCGCACCATCCCGGTGGTCACGGTCACGAGGTAGCGCCCGACCGGAATGAACCTGGTGCTCACCAGGACGAATCCGCCACGGGCGGCCAGTTGCCGGGCGATCCACTCGTGCGTCGCACGTCGCCTGGAGCCGGGCGGAAGCCGCTTTCCGATCGCGGCGCTGAGCCGGCGGCCGAGCGCGTACGGAACCTGGTCGCCCAGGAAGGCGCCGACCGCGGTAGCGCCGATGACCAGCCCGAGGTTGGTGGACCCCGCGGCCGCGAAGACACCGGCGAGGATGATGACGGGCTCACTCGGGATCAGCGGGAGGAACGAGTCCAGCAAGGACACCGACATGAGGATCAGATATAGCCACGGGGACGACCCCAGCGACTCGGTCAGCGCAACCCAGTCAATCATCGAGTTCCTCTTTCGTCGGGGTGGAGTCAGATGAGCGCCCGGGTCAGGAGGACCAGGCCGATCGTCGCGCCGAAGGTGACGATGAGCGCCTTCAGCAGGCGGCCGGGCAGGCGCCGGGCCAGGGTCGCCCCCGCGTATCCCCCGGCCACCGTCGCGGGCGCCAGAACCAGAACGGCCGACCAGTTGACCGGGCCGAAGAGGGCGAACGCCGGTACCGTGACGGCTCCCACGGTCACGGTGAGGACGTTCTTGAGGGCGTTGATGCGGTTGAGCGTCTCGTCCAGCACGAGGGCCAGCGCGGCGACGTACATCACGCCCAGCGCGGCCCCGAAGTAGCCGCCGTACACGGCGCCGGCGAAGACCACCGCCTGCAGGGTGACCGCCCGCCGGCGGGGACCGAACGAGCGCGGGTGGCCGACCAGACCGCGCAGCCGCTCCTGGAAGAACAGCGTCGCCGCGGCGCCGAGCACCAGCACCGGCGCGACCAGCTCGAACGTGCGAGCGGGCGTCAGCAGCAGCAACGCGCAGCCGGCGGCCGAACCGGCGACGCAGGCGGGCAGCACCGCCGGGACGCGGCGCCACTGCCCGGCCAGGTCGGACCGGCTGCTCAGCGCGCTGGAGACGTAGCCGGGGAAGACAGAGACCGAGTTCGTGACGTTCGCCGAGATCGAGGGCAGCCCGGTCACGATCAAGCTGGGAAAGGTGATCAGCGAGCCGCCACCGGCCAGCGCGTTGATCACCCCGGCGACCACACCGGCGAGAATCAGCAGGAATATGTGTTCGAGGTCCATAGGATCCGAAATCCGTAAGAAGTTTTGATGCTCAGGGGGCATCGTCACGCTAATTCGTGTGCCGCGCGAACCCTAATGCAATTCGGTAAACCGACGATTTACCGTCATGCAATCGAAGCCGGGTGATGACGCGATCGCCATTTCATGACGAAACAGCAAAGCGCCACGAACACGGGGAGATGGCCGCCTAACCGGCGGTGAGGTCGGTGACCGCCGCCCGCACCTGGTCCCGCAGCCACGCGTGAGCCAGATCGGAGTCGTAGCGCTGGTGCCAGTTGCAGTTGATCGAAGCCGCGGGGAAGTCGGCCGGCAACGGCACACAGACCATCTTGAACGCCTCGACGAGTGGGCGGCTGACCAGCGCCGTCGTGGTGACCAGCAGGTCGCTCCGGCTGGCCGCGTGCAGGGCCATGGCGCCGGTTGTCACCGCCGCGGCCACATGACGTCGTAAGCCTTCGGCGATGAGCAATTCGTCGATCGGCCCGGTGAGGCGGCCACGCCGCGAGACGACCACGTGCGGATACGAGGCGTAGGACCGCAGGTCGAGGCGGCCGCCGCAGGGGTGCCCGGAACGCATCGCCACCACGAGGGGATCGGAGCCGAGCGTTTCGGAGCGGAACTCCGTCAGATCCGGTTGATCCTGACTGAGTTCGACATCGACCCGGCCGCGCCGCAGGTCACCGGTGTCCACGGAACTCTCGGTCAGGATGCGAAGTCGCACCCCGGGCGCCGTCTCCCCCACCCGGCGCAGCAGCGCCGGGGCCAGCGCCGTGGCGAGTCCGTCGTGGCACTGCAGCGTGAAGGTGCGTTCCAACTGCTCCAGATCCAGCGTACGGCTCGGCACCAGCACGTCATGGGCCTGGCTCAGCAGGAGGCGGACGTCCTCGCGGATCGCCGTGGCGTACGGCGTCGGAACCATCGTGCGCCCCGTGCGAACCAGGATGTCGTCACCGGTCAGCTTTCGGAGCCGGCCAAGGCTGCGGCTGATCGCGGGTGACGACAGGCGGAGTCGCTCGGCCGCACCCATCACGCTGCCTTCGTCGAGCAGGGCGTCCAGCACGACTAGAAGGTTCAGATCTAGTTGCACGCCGGTAAATGGTACTCGGGCGGAGTTTCTTCTGAAGAAAGGCGCCAGGCTCAGCGTTTGCTCTCCGTGGCCGTACGCGCCAGATTGGGTTCATGACGACCGCCCAGCAGCACCGCACCGCCGCCCGGCTCGGCGCCGCCCAGGGGGTGCTGGGCGCCGACCAGGTGCGGGAGTTCATCCGCGAGCAGCTCGACGCCGTGGACGCCGACGGGCGCAGTGTCTGCGTGCTCGTGCCGGACGGCACCCGTACCTGTCCCCTGCCTCTGCTTCTCGGCGCCGTCCACGCGGCGCTGCACGGGCGGGTGAGCCGGCTGACCACGCTCATCGCGCTGGGCACACATCAGCCGATGAGCGACGCGGCGATCGCCCGGCACCTGGGGTTCGAGGAGGGGGCGCTGGAGGCGACCTATCCCGGCATGACGGTGCTCAACCACGAGTGGTGGCGGCCCGAGACCTTCGCCGACCTGGGTACGATCCCGGCGGCCCGGCTGGCCGAGCTGTCCGGGGGGCGGCTCGGTCTGGACGTACCCGTCAAGCTCAACAAGGCGGTCGTCGAGCACGACATCGCGTTGGTCGTCGGGCCGGTCCTGCCCCACGAGGTGGTCGGCATCTCCGGTGGCAACAAGTACTTCTTCCCGGGGGTCGCCGGCCAGGACATCATCGACGTCTCGCACTGGGTCGGCGCGCTGATCACCTCGGCCGAGATCATCGGCACCACGGCGGTCACCCCGGTGCGGGCCCTGATCAACGAGGGCGCGGCGCTCGTACCCACCGAGAAGTTGTCGTTCTGCGTCGTCGGCGAGGCGGGCAGCCGCAACCTGCACTCGATCTCCTTCGGCGACACGATCACGGCCTGGGCCGACGCCGCCGAGGTGTGCGCGGCCACCCACGTCCACCACCTCGACGCGCCCGTCCGCCGGGTGATCTCCCTCGTGCCGGAGATGTACGACGACATCTGGACCGGCGCCAAGGGCTTCTACAAGCTCGAACCGGTCGTCGCCGACGGGGGCGAGGTCATCCTGTACGCGCCGCACATCACCCAGATCTCGACCAGCCACCCCGAGATCCTCGAGATCGGCTACCACTGCCGCGACTACTTCGTGAAGCAGTGGGACCGCTTCCAGCACATCCACTGGGGCACGCTGGCCCACTCCACCCACCTGCGCGGGGCGGGCACCTACGACGCCGAGACCGGTGAGGAACGCCTGCGGGTCAAGGTGACGCTGGCGACGCGGATCCCGGAGGAGGTGTGCCGCGCGGCCAACCTCGGCTACCTCGACCCCGACTCCCTCGACCTGGCGGCCGAGCAGGCGGCGGGCAGCTTCGTGGTGCCCGACGCGGGCGAGGTGCTGTTCCGGCTCCGCTGACGCCGCATCGACCTCATCGGACGACACTGACCCCGTCGTGGGCCCAGGCGCCCGCCGTCCGGGCCAGGCGCCGGACGGCGGCGGCCGTGTCCGGTGGCAGGCCGCTCGCTTCGAGGTCGGCGGCGGCCAGGGCCTCGGCGCCCGGCACGCTGGCCGGATCCGGACGGCGGTCCCGGCCACCCCGGTGAGCACGGCCACCGGCCGGCGCGCTAACGGCTGGGAAGGGCGAGGGCCGGATAGTCGCGCAAGGTGATCGCCTCGGCCTTGGCGAACTGCTTGGCGAGGAGCTGCCTGGACGGCCAGCGGGTCATCATCCGCATGGAGAGCGCCCGGAGCCGGATCATCGCGCGGGACCGGGGCGCGAACCCGCTGATCCCGCCGGGCGGCAGCGCCATGCCACCGGCCACGTACGCGGCCATCCGGTCCTGGTAGGCGGCGAAGGCCTGCTCCGGTCCGTCGGCCTCGGCCAGCTCACCGGCCAGCACGTAGGCGCCGACCAGGCCGAAGCTGGTGCCCATCCCGGCCAGCGGCGAACCGCAGTAGCCGGCGTCGCCGAGCAGCACCACCCGGCCGCGCCACCAGCGGTCCACCCGGACCTGGCTGATCGAGTCGAAGTAGAAGTCGCCGGCGCCCGGCATCGCCGCCAGCAGCTCGTCGACCCGCCAGCCGGCGCCGGACATCCGCTCGGCCAGAACCCGCTGCTCCTCGGCCCGCGACAGCCGGTCGAAGCGTGGCTCGGGCTCGCGGAAGGACAGCGAGGCGTTGGCGGTGCCGCCCCGCTCCGGGCGCACGTTCGCGACCCGGCCGCCGGGCGCGTTGTACATCAGCAGCCAGTGGTCGAGGTCGCCCGGATCAGGAACGCTGAAGTACGCCGAGTACGCGCCCAGAAAGCGGACGTAGCGCTCGTCCGGGCCGAAGGCGAGGCCCCGGACGCCGGAACGCACACCGTCGGCGCCGACCACCAGGTCGTACCGCTCGCTCGTCCCGCCGGCGAACGTGACGTCGACGCCGTCGCGGTCCTGGGTCAGCGCGGTGATCCGGTCGCCGAAGCGGTAGCCGGCCTGGCCGCTGGTGGCGTCGAGGAGGATGCGGGCCAGGTCGCCGCGGGCGATCTCGATCTCGGCCACGATGCCCTCACCGCCGAACGCGTCGACCGGCAACTCGGCGAGCCGGCGCCCACGGCCGTCGATCAGGGCGCACCCACGCTCGTCGACCTGCTGCTCGCGGATCCGCTCGCGCAGACCCATGAGCTCCACGACACCCCGGGCGACGCCCCGGATGTCGACGGCGTGGCCGCCCGGGCGCGGCCGCTCGGTGCGTTCGACGACGGTCACCTCGGCGCCCGCCCGGTGCAGCCACAGTGCCAGAGCCGGCCCGGCGATGCCGGCGCCGGAGATCAGTACACGCATGTCCCCGCGCCTCTGCGTACTCTGTACATCGATGGCCAGGACGCTAGGCAGGAGCGGCGGTCCGGGGCAAAAATCGTACTAGTACGGGACGGCTGGTGTACTACCGTGGAGGCTCCCTATCGGAGGATTGTCGCCGACATCCGGCGGCAGATCGAGAACGGCTCGCTGCGCCCCGGTGACCGGGTCCCGTCGGCCCGGGCGATCACCCGCGAGTGGGGTGTCGCCGTCGCCACCGCGACCAAGGCCCACGCCGCCCTGCGGGAGGCCGGCCTGACCGTCGGCCGCCCCGGGGTCGGCACCGTGGTCGCGAGCCCGGTGCGCGACGCCGAGCTCAGCCGCGACCGGGTGATCACCGCGGCGGTGCGGATCGCCGACCGGGACGGCATGGCCGACGTCTCCATGCGCCGCATCGCCACCACGCTGAACGTGGCCACCATGTCCCTCTACCGGCACGTACCGAGCCGTGACGACCTGGTCACCGGCATGATCGACGCGGCCCTGGGCGACCTGCCCGGCACCCTCCGCAACACCGGCGACTGGCGGGCCGACCTGCAACGATGCGCCCGCGCCCTGTGGGCGGTCTTCCAGCGGCACCCGTGGCTCGGCCCGTCGATGTCGCTGACCCGCCCCCAGCCGGCGCCGAACGCGATGCACCTCGGCGAGTGGATGATGGGCGCGCTCGACCGGACCGGGCTGGCCGTCACCGACCGGATGCTCGTGCAGGTGCTGATCTTCAGCTTCGTCCGCGGCGTCGCCAGTGGCCTTGAACCGGAGGCGCAGGCCTTCCGCGACACCGGCCTGACCGACGACGAGTGGATGGAACGCCAGGGCCCGGCCTTCCAGCGCCTGGCCGCCCGCCAACCGGTGCCGCACTACGAGCAGCTGATCAACCTGGACTCCGACTTCGAGTTCGACCTGGACGTCCTCTTCGAGTTCGGCCTGGCCCGCCTCCTCGACGGCCTGGCCGTCCTGATCGACCGCTGATGGGCCGGTCAGCGGCCGGTGGGCGGTGACACCAGCCCGATGACGGCGGTCACGACCAGCGCCAGGGCGGCCACCAGGGCGACCACCGGCAGCACGGCCGCGCCCTCGGTCAGCACCCGATAGCCGGTGGTGAGGATGAGCACCAACCCGACGACGAGGTAGAACGCGCTCATCGGCCGGGTGCGGGGAATGACATGAAACCAGCGGTCACTCATGCGAACACTCCTTGTGGTTGCCGATACCGGATCTCATCCCAGGTTCCCGAACGCCCGGACGCGGAACGACCCACTCTCGACGGATCTTGCTCGTCGACCCGTGGTACGAAAGGACCACCGGTCACGGTCTGGGGTCGCCGCGAAGCAGGCTGTAGACGACCATGTCGTGCCAGGCGCCCTTCCGGAACTGCGCGTGCCGGGCGATGCCCTCGCGCTGGAAACCGGCCTTCTCCAGGCCCCGGAGCGCGGCACGGTTCCCGACGTCGGTCTCCGCCTGCAACCGCTCGAACGTCGTGGTGTCGAACAGGTAGTTCGCCAGCAGCGTCAGCGCGGGGCCGCCCACCCCACGGCCGCGGAATCCGGGGTTCAGCCGCATCCCGACATTCAACGCGCGGGACGGCGGATTCGGCCCGTGCGGCACCGGGAGCCACGAGGCCCGGCCGGCCACCGCGCCGTCGGCGTCCTCGATCACCAGGGTGCCGGTGTCGTAGCCGATCAGCCCGTCGGCGGCGAAGGCCCGCTCCAGCGCGTTGGTGGCGACGAAGCCGAAGGTGTCGATCGGATCGTCCCCATGGTCGACGAGCAGCAGGGGCAGATCTTCACGCCGGACAGCTCGTAGTTTGACTCCAACCATCCGCCGATGATGCGGGCGCGGTGGCATCAGCCGCCACACCGGGGCGCGAACATGCCACGCCGTCTGCCCCGATCTCCCGGATTCCGGGCCTCTCCGGCCTCGCGATGGCTTCGCGATGGCCTCGCGAAGGCTTCGCGATGGCGAAGCCGTTGATCATTGGCAATCACCCGGCGCGGTCGCGACCGCGGGCTCTCGTACAGTTGCCGTCGCGAGGGCGGCCAGATCGATCATCGTGAAAGGACTCGGATGAGCGACGGCCGGGCGTCCTGGGCATCGCGGCCGGCGTGACTACTCCGTGCCGTCCGCCGGCAGGCGTTCCGGCAGTCCGAGCCGGGGAACTGGTCGTCGTGAATGGTGGTGACAAACTCATCACCGGGCTCAGGCGAGCAGCTCGGCGAACTCGGCCGGGTCGATGATCGGGATGCCGAGTTTGGCGGCCTTCGTCGCCTTGGCCGTGGTCGTCTCGGAGGTGACCAGGGCGGTGGTGGCCGCCGAGACGCTGCCGCTGGCCCGGCCGCCCAGCTCCTCGATGCGCTCGCTCACCGTGGTGCGCGTGTAGCCGGGGACGGTGCCGCTGACCACGTACGTCCTGCCGTCGAGGGGTTTGTCACCCGTGGTCTCGGGGACGCTCATGGTGACGCCGGCCGCGGCCAGCCGGTCGATGACGCCGGCCATGGCGGCCAGGCCGTCGACCACGTGTTGGGCCTTGATCAGGCCCATCTTGTCGATCTCGGCGATCTCGGCGACCGTGGCCGCCCGCAACGCGTCCATCGTCTTGAACCGGGCGGCGAGCCAGCGGCCGACGCTGCGCCCGGTCATCCGGATACCCAGGCCGGTGATGACCCGGTTGAACGGCTGGGTCTTGCTGTGGTCGAGCGACGCGACCACCTTGGCCGCGTTGAGCTTGCCCAGCAGGACCACCCCGCCGGCCTTGGTGTTGCCGACGGGCAGCTCGGCCAGCTGGTCGGCGGTGAGCGCGTACAGGTCGGCGACGTCGGTCGCGAGGCCGGCGTTGACCAGCGCGACGCAGAGCGCCTCCCCCGCCCCTTCGACATCCATGGCCTCGCGGCTGCACCAGTATTCGAGCGCGTTGGTGGCGCTGCACGAGGCGGTGTGGCAACGCCAGAGCAGGCTGGACTTGTCCCACGGTTCGCCGCACTGCGGGCAGGTCTCGGGCGGCGTCCACGGGGTGAGGCCGTGCGGCTGCTCACCGATGGGCGCGGTGACGCGCGGGATGACGTCACCGGCCCGCCACACGGCGACGGTCTGGCCGATGGCGAGGCCCTGGTCCTCGACGAACTTGGGGTTGTGCAGCGTCGCGTAGCTGATCGTGGTGCCGTCGACGAACACCGGGTCGAGCACGGCGCGCAGCGAGATCCGGCCGGTACGCCCGACCCGCACCTCGATGGCGCGCAGCACCGTGGAGCCCGTGTCAGCGGGGTATTTGAAGGCGGCCGCCCAATGCGGTGTGCGGCTGCCCGACCCGAGCCGGCGGCGGGTCGATTCCAGGTCGGCGGCGAGCACCGCGCCGTCGATCGGGAAGTCGAGGCCGCGGCGCACCTCACCGATGCGCCTGATGGCGGCGAGCGCGGCGTCGGCGTCGGCGGCGACCTGGACCTCGCCGGTGGCCAGCCGCCCGGCCGTGGGGAAGCCGAGCCCGGCCGCGTGAGCCATGCGCTCCTGGTGGGAGGGGAAGTCGCCGGAGATGTCGTACGCCGCGAAGGTCATCGGCGTCTCGTAGGTGCGGTCGACGCTGCGGATCGAACCCGCGACCGCGCCCCGCGAGTTGATGAACGCCTTGGCGCCGGCGGCGACCCGGTTCGCGCTGGCGGCCTCGAAGTCGGCCACCGTCATGTAGACCTCGCCGCGGACCTCCCCCGTCCACCCGGTGGCCAGGCGGGCGGGCAGGCCGGCGACCCCACGCAACACCTGGGCGGTGACGTTCTCACCGCTGCTGCCGTCACCGCGCAGCGCGGCCAGCACGAGCCGGCCCGACGCGTATTCCACCCGGATCGCGAGCCCGTCGAGCTTGACCTCGACCAGGCAGGGATCGCCACCGAGGCTCACCACGAACGCGCGTACCTCGTCTTCACCGGTGACCTTGCTCAGCGACATCATCGGCACCGGGTGGCGCACGTCACCGCCGCCGGACACACCGGCCGCGACCCGGGTGGTGACGCCGTGGTCGTCCCATTCCGGATGGGCCTTCTTGGCCTCGGCGATGCGGTCGAGCAGCGCGTCGTAGTCGGCGTCGGTCATCAGCACGTCGCCGGTGTCGTAGTACGACCTGGCGGCGGCCTGCGCCTGGCCGACAGCGGTGGCGAAGTCGGCGGCGGTGAGGGCGGTCTCCGTCATGCCGACAACCTACGACGCCGGTACGACAGGATCACGACGACTCACCTGGTCACCAGGCGGTCGGGGCGTAATCCTTGAGGAAGCAGCCGTACACGTCCTCGCCCTGCTCGCCGCGCACGATCGGGTCGTAGACCCGGGCCGCGCCGTCGACCAGGTCGAGCGGCGCGTGGAAGCCCTCGTCGGCCAGCCGCATCCTGGTCGGGTGCGGGCGCTCGTCGGTGATCCAGCCGGTGTCCACGCTGGTCATCAGGATGCCGTCGGCGAACATGTCCTCGCCGCTGGTGCGGGTCAGCATGTTCAGCGCCGCCTTGGCCATGTTGGTGTGCGGGTGCCCGGCGCCCTTGTAGCCGCGGCTGAACACGCCCTCCATCGCCGACACGTTGACCACGTACCGGCGCGGGAACGGCGACGCCGCCATCGCCGCGCGCAGCCGGCTGATCAGGATGAACGGCGCGGTGCTGTTGCAGAGCTGCACCTCCAGCAGCTCCAGGGCGTCGACCTCGTGCACCCGGGCGCTCCAGCTGTTGTCCGGGGCCAGGTCGGGCACCAGCCCGCCGGCGTCGATCGCGGACATCGCCGCGATCCGCTCTCGCGACGCGGACCCGGCGGTCAGCGCGAGCGCGGTGAGCGCGTGCGGGCTCAGCGCGGGGCTGGTCCCTTCCAGAGCCGCCGGGTGTACGCGCTGAGAAGCGTCATGCCCGCCCAGGTACTCCAGCTCCGGCAGCGGCCCGTCCGGCAGCCCGGCCGACTCGGCCACCTCCAGCGCGGCGTACGAGCCGGGCGAGCGGCGCACCGTCTGGGCGGCGTTGTTGATCAGAATGTCGAGCGGCCCCGCCGCGGCCACCGAATCGGCCAGCGCGACCACCTGCGACGGGTCGCGCAGGTCGATCCCGACGACCCGCAGCCGGTGCAGCCAGTCGGCGCTGTCCGGCATGCTGGTGAACCGGCGCACCGCGTCGTGCGGGAACCGGGTCGTGATGGTGGTGTGCGCGCCGTCGCGCAGCAGCCGCAGCGCGATGTACATGCCGATCTTCGCGCGGCCGCCGGTGAGCAGGGCGCGGCGCCCGGTCAGGTCGGTGCGGGCGTCGCGGCGGCTGAAGTTCAGCTCGGCGCAGGACGGGCAGAGCTGGTGGTAGAACGCGTCCACCTGGCGGTAGCGCTGCTTGCAGGTGTAACAGCCGCGGGACTGCTGGAGGAACCCGGCGACCGGCGCCTCGGTCCGCGTACGCAGCGGAATGCCCTGGGTCTCGTCATCGAGCCGGTCCGGAGCGCCGGTGGCGGTGGCCGCGGTGACAGCGGCGTCCGCGGCCAGGATGGCGTCCCGGCGTTCCCGGCGGCGCTGCTCCTTGGCGGTCTTGTAGATGGCGGCGGTGGCGCGGCGCACGCGTACCGCATCGGGGTGTTCCGGCGGCAGCGACTCGACCTCGGCCAGGACAGCCAGGGCAAGCTCGAGCCGCGCGGGGTCGATGCCGTTGATCATAATTCCGGTGTTTCCTTCACGCTCACTGCCGTCTCACTCCGGTGCGTCGGGCTGCGCCGTCCGCCGCGGCCGCCCGCAGAACTCTACGCAGTGCCGCCGGTCACAGCCATTCCGCCCTTACCACTGATCTGCTGTTCGCGCCAGGCAACCGGCGTCGGCACGCCCCACCCAGGTGGCACACGTCGCGCCGTCGACCATCCCGGTGGGCTGGCCCCTGCTGCGCAACCCGTCCAACCGGCGGCGGGCGCTGTCGCTGACGGCCCGGCAGTTCCGCTACAGCCACGGCAATGCGCTCTCCCCCGCCGAATCCGATGAGCTGCACCGGCGGTGGACCATCCCGTCGCCGGGCCGGCCGGTGTTCGAGCTGGTGTTCGCCAACCTGTCCCGCCACTCACCGGCCACGGTCGACACGGCCCGCCCGGACCGGGGACCGCTGCTCGTGATCGCCGGCGGCAAGGACCACAGCGCACCGGCGGCCGTGGCCAAGGCGACGGTCAAGCGCTACCGCGGCTCGCCGGCCGACTTTCGCGAGTTCCCCGGCCGCGGCCACTCGATGCCGGTCGACAGTGGCTGGCGCGAGGTCGCCGACGTCACGCTGACCTGGCTCGAAAGGCACCTCCGCTAACCGCTCTTGCGCTCGGCCGCGAAAGCACGGTCTGCGATCCGGTCAGCCGCTGCGATGTGCTCGCGGTCAGCTCGGTCACCGGCCTCGGGCCGCAACGGCATCTGGACCGTGCGCGGCCGCGTTGTGCGAGGTGGCGGCTGATCCGGCGCTGATCATGGCCGGAAAGGTCAGACTTGCTACCGGGCGTCATGTGCGGTCTATTGAGGTCTCGCAACGCCGGGGGTGAGAACGTGTCCGGATCACCGTACATCCGCCGTCTCTTGATGTGGACCTTGCCGCTGGTGCTGGTGATCTCGGCCGGGACGGCGGTTCCCGCTGACGCCGCGCCGCCCCGCCGATTCGTGCCGGGTGTCGACGCGTCCGGCCCGGACCACGCCTACGGGTTCGTCCGGGGGGTCAACAACCGCGGTCAGGTGCTGGTCGATGTCCGTACGCTGTGGCAGAACGGCCGGTACACCGACCTGGGGAGCCTGGGCGGCGACTACACCCGCGCCGCGGCCCTCAACGACGCCGGCGAGGTGGTCGGCGAGAGCAACCGGGCCGACGGTGACTACCACGCCTTCCTGTGGCGGCGGGGCCGGATGATCGACCTCGGCACGCTCGGTGGCACCACGAGCACCGCCCTCGCGATCGGCGTGAACGGGCACGTGGCCGGGAACGCCACGCTGCCGGACGGCTCGGAGCACGTCTTCCTCTGGCGGAACGGGGTGATGACCGACACCGGTCTCCCGGCCGCGCGCTCCAACGCGGTGCACGTCAACGCGCACGGCCAGATCGCCTTCAGCTATCCGGCCGAGAACTTCACCTCGAAGGGGTACTTCTGGGATCGGGGCCGGGCGACCGCCCTCGGTTCGCTCGGCGGCGGCGCGGTGACCGTCGTCGGGCTCAACGACCGCGGCGAGATCGCCGGGTTCGGCCCGGTCGCGTCCGGCGAGATCCACGGGTTCCGGTGGTGGCGCGGCCGGATGACCGATCTGGGGACCTTCGGCTGGGACGACGTGTTCACGTCCGGCATCAACAACCGCGGTCAGATCACCGGCACCGCCCAGACCACCCGGGGCCAGCATGCCTTCGTGTGGGAGAAGGGCGTCCTGAAGGACCTCATGGCGAATGTTCCGCAGGGGGTGGTGGGCGAGTCGTGGGGCATCAATGAGCGCGGCGACGTGGTGGGGAACAGCGTGATGCCCGACGTTGGCCGGCGGGGAACGGTCTGGCGGCACGGCCGGGTCATCCTGCTCGACACGGTCGACCGGCTGGGAAGCCAGGGCAGCTACATCAACGATCGCGGCCTGGTCGCAGGCATCGCCATCGACGAGTTCGACCCGCCGCGAGCGGCGGTGTGGGACACCGCGCGGTACTGAACCGGCGTCCCGGCCAGGACGGAACCTAGGCTGACGGCATGATGATCGAACATCGTGGCCGGCGACCCGTTGTGCCGGAATCGGCGTACGTTGCTCCTTCGGCGGTGCTGTGTGGCGCGGTGCGGCTCGGCGAACGGGTCCGCGTGCTGCACGGCGCCGTGCTGTCGGCCGAGGACGGCGAGGTCACCGTCGGCTCGGACGTCGTGATCATGGAGAACGCGCTGGTCCGCGGCCGGGAGAAACACCCCGCGATCGTCGGGGACGCGGTCCTGATCGGCCCGCACGCGCACGTGAACGGGGCCGTCATCGAGGACGAGGTGTTCGTCGCGACCGGCGCCGGCCTCTTTCCCGGCGCGGTGGCGGGCACCGGCTCGGAACTGCGGATCAACAGTGTCCTGCACGTCAACTCGCGGCTGGAACCGGGCACGGTGGTGCCGATCGGCTGGATCGCGGCCGGTAATCCCGCCCGGCTGTTCCCGCCGGACGAGCACGAGGAACTGTGGAAGGTGCAACAGACCCTCGACTTCACCGGCACGGTGTACGGCGTTCCGCCCGGCACCGGCATGCGCGCCATCATGGCGGGCCAGGTGGCGTTCTACGGGGCGCACGCCGACGATCGCACCATCACGTCCTGAGGCATGAGCCCCGTCAGCGCCCGCTCAGCGCTGCGCGACTACCGAGGCACTCGTCGCCTGCGTCGACGGCCTGCTGTTCGACCGCCTGGCCGGCGCGGGCTCCCGCCACGCGCCGGCCCCGGGTTCCGCCGCGAGCCGCCGAGATCTCGCGACCGCGGTGTCGGCCCTGCTGCGGGCCTTCGCGGCGAAGGACGACGGCTAACGCAGCTGGCTCTCCTGATAGAAGCCGCTGTCGACCAGCGCCTTCCGGTAGTTGGTCTTGTTCACGATCGCGGTGCCGAGCAACATCGACGGCACGACCTTGACGCCGTTGTCGTAGTCCTTGTCGTTGTTCGTGGCCGGCTTCTGCCCCTTGAGCACGGCATCGGCCATCTGGGCGCTCGTCTTGGCCAGGTCGCGGTAGTCCTTGAAGATGGTCGAGTACTGCTCGTCGGCGATGATCGACTTGACCGAGGCCGCCTCCGCGTCCTGTCCGGTGACGACCGGGTAGGGCTGGCCCGTGGTGCCGTAACCGTTGCTCTTCAGGGCGGAAAGAATACCGATCGAGATCCCGTCGTACGGCGACAGCACGCCGTCGACCTTCAGACCCGAGCGGTACGTGGAGGTCAGCAGGTTCTCCATCCGGTCCTGAGCGGTCTTGGGCTGCCACCGCAGGATCGCGATCTTCTTGAAGGCGGTCTGGTTGCTCGGCACCTTCAGCACACCCTTGTCGAGGTACGGCTTCAGCACCGACATCGCCCCGTTGAAGAAGAACGTGGCGTTGTTGTCGTCCGGCGAGCCGGCGAACAGCTCCACGTTGAACGGTCCCTTGGCCGAGCCCGGCGTCCCGTCGGCGTTGAGCACCTTCAGACCGGTCAGCAACGAGGTCGCCTGCTGCACACCGACCTTGTAGTTGTCGAAGGTGGCGTAGTAGTCCACATTCGGCGAGTTGCGGATCAGCCGGTCGTACGAGATGACCGGAATCTTCTTGTCCTTGGCGCTGTCCAGCTGGGTGGTGATCGCGGTGCCGTCGATCGACGCGATGATCAGCAGTTTGACGCCCTTGGTGATCTGGTTGTCCAGCTGGTTCACCTGGGTCGGGATGTCGTCCTCGGCGTACTGCAGGTCGACCTTGTAACCCAGCGCCTCCAGTTCCTTCTTGACGTTCTCGCCGTCGCCGATCCAGCGCTCCGAGGACCGTGTCGGCATGGTCACGCCGATCAGCGCGCCGGCGTTGTTCACGAACCCGGCCGGCCGGTCCACGGTCTTCTCGCTGGAACCGCAGGCGGCCAGCGCGAGGACCAGGACCGCAGCCGCGGCGAGGCGGGCGTACCGCATGAGCTTCTCCTTCTCTGTCACGGGATTGAAGCGCCGTACACGCCGATCTCGGCCGTGTTGACGTAGTAGCAACCGGTGTGGTCGTCGGGGCAGGTGATGCCCTCCTCGGCGATCTGCGTGCCGAGCATCGTGTAGCGGAGGAAACGCACCCGCGACGTGCTGCCCGCGGCGAGCGGCACCTCGTTCATCCGGTTGCGGTCGGCCACCCCGAAGTGGCCCTCGGCGGCGACCGTCCAGGCCTGGCCGTCGGCCGACGTCTCGACCCGGTAGTCACCGGTCGAGGCGCTGGCGTCGCCGCAGTCACCGGTCGGGTTGACCGCGACCGCCGCCACGTCGACCGTGACCGGAAGCCGCACCACCAGGTATCGCGGGTCGATCCGGCCGTCCTCGCCGTACACCGCGTCGCTGAGCCACCCGCTGCCCGGCCGGCCGTCCACCGCGTTGCCCGGACCGCAGCCGAAGTCGCTGAAGTCCTCGCCGTTGAAGCCGGTCACCTCACCGCCGGCGCTGGTCGCGGCCCAGTTCCAGCGCAGCCCCCAGTCCACCCGGTTGACACCCCGCTCGACCCGCAGGTCACGGAAGGCCGGCTCGTAGCCCGGCAGCGTGGCGCTGACCTTCGGGTAGGTGCCACCCGGCCGGACGCCGGTGATCGTGTACGCGCCCCGTGCGTCGGTGACCGCCCGGTACGAGCCGCCGAAGCCGGACGCGTGCCCGGCGAAGGTGACCGTGACCCCGCTCAGCGGCGCGCCGGTGAACGCGTCGGTGACCGTGCCGGTGACCGAGGTGCGCGAGGCGTCCCCGGCCGGCGGCATCGAGAAGTCCTCGACCGGCGTGGCATCGTCGCCGCCCAGGTCGGCGGCGAACCAGCCCATCCCCCGGGCGGCGAACACCTTCCAGATCTTCCCGGCGTCCCGGCCGCCCCGGGTGACCCGGTCGGCCATCACGATCGAGTTGCGCATGTCCAGGAACGACGGGTTCGCCGGCGACAGCTCCATGGCCCGGGTGACCAGCGATTCGGCGATCTTCGAGCCCACCGCCGTACGCAGATCCCAGAGCGTCTCGCCCCAGATCTCGCCGTCCGCGTGCTCCTCCGGGTACCCGCGGATCCGGCCGAAGTCGCCGTACGTGTACCCGCCCGGCCCGGCCCCCTCGGCGCCGGGGCAGACCGTCGCGTCGGCGCCGACCGCGCAGTCCAGCGGCTGGGTGCGGATCAGGTTCTGGCCGTCGCCCACGTACCGGCCGACCAGCACCTCACCCGGCGCCGCGGTGTCGGTCTGGAGGCCCTGGGCGACGAGGTGGTCGAAGGCGTACCAGTCGCTCCAGGCCTCGCCCATCGACAGACCCTGGATGCCGGTCAGCGTCGAGTTTCCGGACGCGTCGACCACCAGGCGATTGGACATGCCGTGGGTGTACTCGTGGTAGACCACGTCGGCCTCGTCGCCCGAGTTGGCGGCCAGGAAGGGGTCCTCCGGCCAGGACGGGGCCCGGAACAGGAACATCTGCATCCGGCCGGGCACGCCGTCCGGGGTGGGCAGCATGGTTGCGTTGTCGGCGTGCTCCTCGTCCGGGAAGCCGTTCGCGGTGTCGGCGCCGTCGATCGCGTCGACCTCGATCGGGTCACCGTCCGCGGTCTCGTAGTTGCCCGCCGCCCGGGTGAAGCCGATCGGGGCCTTCTCCAGGTGGTCGTGGAAGCTGCTCACGTAGTAGAACAGCTGGGCCGCGTTCTGCTTCGCGTTGTCCTTCCACGAGTACGCGACCTTCGGGTCCCACGAGCACTGCTTGTCCGCCGCGCAGGGCGGGCCGACCTGGCCGGTGAAGTCCTTGAACGGGAACCGCCAGTCACCCGGCCTGTTCGGGGCGACCTCCTCACCGGCGTCGGCCACGTCGTCGTCGTTCACGTCGAGGAACACGTGCGCCGACTCGCCGGACAGCGTGGTCGCGTCGGGCGCGATCCAGCCCGCGAGGGATCGGCGCTGCTGGGCGCCGCCGAGCGGGGCGCCCGGGTAGTTCCGCCACACCAGCGCGGACGGGTCGTTGTCGTGCACCAGCAGGTCCTGGCGGTAGAGGACGCGGCCGGTCGCCGCGTCGACCACGTGCAGGTAGCCGGTCTTGGTGGAAAGGATCTGCCAGGCCGGGGTGGCGCCGCCCGGGGTGACGAAGGCGACCGGCTCGGCCGGGCCGTCGGCCGGGCCACCGACGTCCTGGGCCGCGGCGTCGCGGGCCTGCGCGGCGGACAGTTTGGCGCGGCCCAGCGAGGCCGGCAGCGACGCCGCCGGGGAGCCGGTGACCTGGACCAGCTCGCCGTTCCTGGTGACGTCGGCCTTGACGCCGTTGCCGAACACCGGCACGTTGCCCACGACCTGCTCGTAGCTCAGGTGGTGGGTGCCGTCGACGTCGACGTAGTCCTTGCGGAACCGCAAGGCGGCGGTGTCGCCGAAGACGCCGGGATTGGCGGCGAGGTAGCCGGCGACGATCTCCTTGGCCGGCTTGGCGCTGGCGGCGGTCAGGAACCCGTCGAGGCGGGCGACGCGCCGGGCCGTCCCGGTGACCGGGTCGATGTCGACCAGGCCCTGCGTGCCGAGGCCCTCGTGCAGCCTGGTGACGGCGGCAGGCCGGTGGGCGCCGGGGGCGCCCGGCTGGAGCGTCCGTGCGTCGAAGTGCACCCGACGGCCCGGCTCGGGGCGGGGCGCGGCGGACGCCGGGACGGGGACGACGCCGATACCGAGGAGCACCGCGGAGGCGACCGCGACCGCCCGGCGTGCTCGTGCCGATGTCATCGGATGACTCCTTCACGCCGCCTGAACGGCATCTAATGTGGAAGGCCACCGTAGGCAACCAGGCGTTGTTCAGGATCGGTCGCGATCACTGAACAACAAACGCCGAACACGGCGGGACCCAGCGACGACGACGGATGGAGGTCCGGTGCCCCGACAGGAACGGCCGCTGGAGTCCGAGGACACCCCGCTGCTGCGATTCGCCGGTGACCTGCGGCGACTTCGCCGCCGGGCCGGCCTGCCGTCGTACCGGGAGCTCGGGAAGCGGACGAACTACTCGGCGGCGGCGCTGTCCGAGGCGTTGTCCGGCCGCCGGCTGCCCAGCCTCGCCGTCACCGGGGCGGTGGTCCGCGCCTGCCATGGTGACCTCGACGAATGGACCACCCGGTGGCGTGACCTGGCCGCCGCGCAACCGGCCGCGGGCAGCGACCCGGTGGCGCCGTACGTGGGGCTGGCCCCCTATCAGGTCGGTGACGCCGACCGGTTCTTCGGCCGCGAGGCCGTCACCGACACGCTGGCCACGCTGGTCGAGGACCGCCCGTTCGTCGGCGTCTTCGGCGCCTCCGGCGCGGGCAAGTCGTCGCTGCTGCGGGCCGGTCTGATCGCCCACAGCAAACGCACTCCCCTGCTGCTCGCACCGGGCGCCGATCCGATCACCGAGCTGGCCGCGGCGGTGGCGCATCTCGCCGACGAACCCACCGACCGGGTCCGCCGCGACCTCGCGGCCGGCCCCGAGGCCCTGCGCGGCTGGCTCGCCAAGGCCGCCGACGACCTGCTGCTGGTGGTCGACCAGTTCGAGGAGGTCTTCACGCTCTGCGACGACCCGGCCCGGCTCTGGCTGATCCGGGCGCTGACCACGGCCGCGGGACCACGCGCCCGGGTCGTGATCAGCGCCCGCGCCGACTTCTACGGTCACTGCGCACGCCATCCCGAGCTGGTCGCCGCGCTGCACCGGGCCCAGGTCCTGGTCGGCCCCATGTCGACCGAGGAGCTCCGGTCGGCGATCACCGAACCGGCCGCGCGGGCCGGGGCGTCGATCGAGACGGCGCTGGTGGCCCGGCTCGTCGCCGACGTCGCCGGTCAGCCGGCCGCCCTGCCGCTGGTGTCACACACCCTGGCCGAGACCTGGCGCCGGCGGCGCGGGATGGTCCTGACCCTGGCCGGCTACGAGGACGTCGGTGGCATCGAGCACGCGCTGGCCCGGACCGCCGAACACACCTTCGAGGCGCTCTCCGACGACGACCGGGGCGCGGCGCGGCGGTTGTTCCTGCGGCTGGTGGTGCCGGGCGACGGCACCGCGGACACCAGGCGCCGGGTCCCGCGCACCGATCTGGACGTGCCGGACGCGCTGCTCGACCGGCTCGCCGCCGCGCGGCTGATCACCATCGACCGGGACAGCGTCGAGCTGACCCACGAAGCGCTGCTGCGGGCCTGGCCCCGCCTGGCCGGGTGGATCGACCAGGACCGCGACGACCTGCGCGCCCAGCACCGGCTCACCGAGGCGACCGCGGCCTGGGCCGCCCACGACCACGATCCCGACACCCTCTACCGCGGCGCCCGGCTCGACCAGGCCGCCCGGTTGCGCGACCGGCTCAACCCGGGCGAGCGGGCCTTCCTCGACGCCGGCCTGGCCGCCGAACACGCCCGCACCCTGGCCGGCCGGCGCGCCACCCGCCGGTTGCGCCGGCTCGCCGCCGGGCTGACCGCCCTGGCCGTGCTGCTCGCCGGCACCGCCACCCTCGCGGTGGCCGCCCAGCACAGGGCCGCCCGGCAGCGCAACGAGGCGCTGTCCCTGCGAGCCGCCGACGCCGCCCGGAGCCTGATCACCTCCCAGCCCCGCGAGGCCGCCGCCCTGGCCCTGGCCGCGTACCGGCTCGCGCCCACCGCCGAGTCCCGGGACGCGCTGATCCTGGCGGAGGCGGCGGCCGGCGCCACCACCCTCGGCCAGGGCTTCTCGAGCCCGCCCGGCCGGTACGCGGTCACCTACGACAAGGAGACGCAGGGCGAACGGCTCTGGCGCCGGGACGGCACGACCTGGCGACCGGCGGGCAGCCTTCCCGCCACGACCGGTTACCTCCACCTGAGCAGCCTCGACGAGCACCGGGCCATCTACTGGAACGCGGACAACAGATCCCTGCTGTGGGACCTGACCGACCTGGACCACCCTCGCCACATCCGGGCCCCGGCCGATCTGGAGATGAAGGACAGCATGGACCGGACCGGTTCCGTGCTGGGCGCGGTGGGGGCCGACCGGGCGGCCCGGGTGTGGCGGGTCGGTGACCGGTCGGCCCGCCGGCTGCCGGCCGACGGCGTGGTCGGGACGGCCGTGCTCGCCGACGGCACCGGCATCGTCCTGAGCCGGCGGGTCGGCGACCAGGACGCGATCGAGCTGTGGACCCTCGACGGTCGCCGGAGCGCCACCCTGCTGCGGGTGCCGCACCCGGCGGTTCTCCGGGCCGGGCCGGGCGGGCTGATCGCCGTCACGTCCTACGCTCGTGAGGTGTCCACGACCATCATGGACGCGACCGACCCCGGCGCCCCGCGAATCGTGGCCCGGGCCGGTGGCCTGGACGAGACGGCGGCCATCACCTTCGACGCGGCCGGCCGGGCGGTGGCCGTCGTGGACGGCACCCAAGCCCGGATCTGGGACGTCGCGACCGGCCGGAACCTGCTGACCCTGCACACCCAGGGCCTCCGCCTGAACGCGCCCCGCCTCGACGGCCATGACCTGGCCGTCATCGACGGGAAGTCGGCGATGTGGCGGATCGATCCCGACCTGACCGCGGTGATCCGGCAGGTCTGCTCCCGGCCCGTCATCGTGGACCGGGCCCGCTACTTCCCCGGCACCCCGGGCCAGCGGTTGTGCCCCGGGTGACACGGAGATCCGGTCAGCCGGGGGCCTGAGCGAGGGGCTGGATGGCGGCACGAAGACGCTCCCGGAGCCACCGGGAGGCGGGGTCGTGGTCGACCCGGCGGTGCCAGCGCAGTTCGACGTTCGCGGCCGGCAGGTCGAAGGGCACCTCGTGGCGGCGCAACGGGACGCCGCGTTCGGCCAGGTGCGCGGCCGTGACGTGCGGCACGAGGCAGATGAGGCCGTGTTCGAGGGCCATCAGAGCACCCACCGAGTAGGACGGAACGACCGCGGCGACCTGGCGGGACCGGCCGATCCGTTCCAGGGCGTCATCGAGCGGACCCCGGGCGAGGCCGCGTCGCGAGGCGGAGATGTGCGGATGGCGGCACAGGTCGTCCACCGTGAGGTGCGGGGCGCGGCCCAGGTCGGAGTCGGCGGCCACGACCGCGACGAAGTGGGCGGTGAACAACGCCGACGTCAGGATGTCGGGCGGGGGCGGGTCCGCGACCCCGACGTCGAGGTCGATCGAGCCGTCGCGCAACGGCTCCGGTTCCTTGGAGTCCTGATGGACGAACCGCAGGCGGACGCCGGGCGCCTCGTCGGCGATCCGGCGGGTGAGCCGGGGCGCGAGAACCGGGGTGAGAGCGTCGTTCAGGCGGATGGCGAAGGTGCGCTGCCAGGTGGCGGGGTCGCTGCCGGCGGGATCGGCGCGCAGGCCGTCGGCGGCGTCGAGCAGCGCTTTGACCCGGCCCGCGGCGTGCTGGGCGAACGGGGTCGGAACCAGGCCACGGCCGGCCCGGACGAGGATCGGATCGTTCAGGGCCCGCCGCAATCGGCTCAGCGCGCGGCTGGTCGCCGGCGCCGACAGGTGCAGGCGACCAGCCGCCTCCACGACGCTGCCGGTGTCCATCAGCGCGTGGAAGACGCGCAGCAGGTTGAGGTCCAGTTCCTCCGGCATGCGCGCTCCCTGTCGTGCGTACGACGCAAGTAATCCTTACCAACAATGCACTGGGCATCATGCCAGGCGGAACCAATACTGCTGTCATGCCGAGAATCGTGCGTCCTACCGCCCATGGCACACCCGATGTGCTTGTCGTGACCGAGGTGCCGGCGCCGCGCGCGTCCGACGGCGAGGTGGTCGTCGAGGTGCGCGCCGCGGGCGTCAATCCGATCGACTGGAAGATCTACAGCGGCGCCTTCCACACCGTGGACGACGACCACAAGGACGCCGCCGGGATCGCCGCCTCGATGCCGTCGATCGGGCTGGAATGCGCGGGCGTGATCACTGAGGTCGGCGCGGAGGTGACCGGCGTGCGGGTCGGGGACGAGGTCATCGTCTACCCCGTGACGGGCGCCTACGCCGACTACGTGACCGCCCCGGCCGCCTCGATCGTCGCCAAACCGGCCGGGCTCGGGTGGGCCGAGGCCGGGTCGCTGCTGCTGACCGGCACCACCGCGGTCCACGCGCTGCAGGTGACCGGCGTCGGCGCCGGTGACACGGTGCTCGTGCACGGCGGGTCCGGCGGCGTCGGCCTGATGGGCGTCCAGCTGGCGGCCGCGGCCGGGGCGACGGTCGTCGCCACCGCGGCCGAACGCAACCACGCGCTGCTGCGCGAGCTGAAGGCCGTCCCGGTCGCCTACGGCCCCGGGCTGGCCGACCGGGTACGCGCCGCCGCACCGCGGGGCGTGAGCGCCGCGGTCGACTTCGCCGGCACCGACGAGGCGCTCGACGTGTCGCTGGAGCTGGTGGCCGATCGCGCCCGGATCGCCTCGATCACCGGGTCGGCGCGGCGGGCCTCGGCGGGCATCCGGCTGCTCGGCTACGGGCCGGGGCAGGACGCGGGAACCGAGGTCCGCAACGCCGCCCGCCGGGATCTCGTCGAACGCGCCGGGTCCGGGGCGCTGCGCGTGATCGTCGAGGCCACCTTCCCGCTCGCCGACGCCGCGAAGGCCCACGAGATCGGCCTGGCCGGACACGGTCCCGGCAAGCTGGTGCTGCTTCCCTGACCGGCATAGTTCCGTAAGTTTCGGATTGAAACCTTTCGAGTCCCCGCTTCGTCGCCACCGCAGAAGAATTCGATCAGCCTAGGAAGGGGGCATAACTCCAGCTCAAGAGCCTCCGAAGGGGAAATGCGGCCAGCCGGCGCCGGAATCTACTTCCGGATGTTTTCCGGAAAGTATTGTTTCGCTGGTGTTGCGATGCCTAGCATGGCCTGACATTCACCTTCATCGCTCTCTGGTTCAGGTCGGGCAATCCACCGACATCCCCTTCACCCCGCACTGTGGCTCGATGCCCCCTGCCCGCGTGAAGCCGGGTGGCCCGGTCCGGGACCGAGAAAGGAGGCCATCGTGGCAATCAGCTCCCCCGTTCCGCCCGCCGGCTCGTCACGACGCCGGTCGCTGCCCTTCCGTCCCCTGCTCGGTGTCGCCGCGGTCGTCCTCGCCGCGGCCGGCCTGGGTCTGGCCATGCCCGCCGCCAACGCCGCGGCGAACACCCTGGGCGCCGCGGCCGCCCAGTCGGGCCGCTATTTCGGCACGGCCATCGCGGCCGGCCGGCTCAACGACTCGACGTACAGCACGATCGCCGCCCGCGAATTCAACATGATCACGGCCGAGAACGAGATGAAGCCGGACGCGACGGAACCCAACCGCGGCCAGTTCAACTTCAGCTCCGGCGACCAGATCTACAACTGGGCGACCCAGCGCGGCCTGAAGGTGCGCGGCCACACCCTCGCCTGGCACGCACAGCAGCCGGGCTGGATGCAGAGCCTCAACGGCAGCGCCCTGCGCCAGGCGATGATCGACCACATCAACGGCGTGATGGCCCACTACCGCGGCAAGCTCGCCGCCTGGGACGTCGTCAACGAGGCCTTCGAGGAGAACGGCAGCCGCCGCAACTCCAACCTGCAGGGCACCGGCAACGACTGGATCGAGGTGGCGTTCCGCACCGCCCGCGCCGCCGACCCGAACGTCAAGCTCTGCTACAACGACTACAACATCGAGAACTGGTCGTACGCCAAGACGCAGGGCGTCTACAACATGATCCGGGACTTCAAGTCCCGCGGCGTGCCGATCGACTGCGTGGGCCTGCAGACCCACTTCACCGGCGGCAGTTCGCTGCCGGGCAACTTCCAGACCACCCTGTCGAGCTTCGCCGCGCTGGGCGTGGATGTCGCCCTGACCGAGGTCGACGTCACCAACGCTTCCACCTCGCAGTACGCCGGGCTCACCCAGGCCTGCCTCAACGTGCCGCGCTGCATCGGCATCACGGTGTGGGGCGTGCGGGACAGCGATTCGTGGCGCTCCAACGAGAGCCCGCTGCTGTTCGACGGTGGCGGCAACAAGAAGGCGGCGTACACCTCGGTGCTCAACGTCCTCAACTCGGCGAGCCCCGGGCCGTCGCCCAGCGATGATCCCTCCACCCCGCCGAACCCCGGTGGCTCGGGCCGGATCGTCGGCGCCCAGTCGGGCCGGTGCGTCGACGTGCCGGGCGCGTCCCAGAACAACGGCACCCGGGTCCAGCTCTACGACTGCAACGGTCAGTCCAACCAGGCCTGGACGCTCACCTCGAGCAAGCAGCTGACCGTGTACGGCAACCGGTGCCTGGACGCCGCCGGCTCGGGCAACGGGTCGGCCGTGCAGATCTACAGCTGCAACGGGCAGGCGAACCAGCAGTGGAACGTCACCTCCGGCGGCACCATCACCGGCGTGCAGTCCGGGCGCTGCCTGGACGTCTGGGGCAGCGGCAACGGTCAGCAGATCCAGCTCTACGACTGCAACGGACAGGCCAACCAGCGGTTCAGTCTGAGCTGAGCCCCATGGACCGAGGCGGTGCGGCGTCACCACCGGGCTCGCCGCGCCGCCTCGCACCATCCCCACCCGAGAGGTGACTCGCAATGGCAGCACGCAAGACCCTTGTCCTGACGGCCGTGGTGGCTCTGGGCCTGGCCGGCCTGTCCGCCTGCGGAGGGGGCGACGACGGCGGCTCCGACTCCGGCGGCAACGTCACGATGACGTTGTGGCAGAACGCCACGACCGGCCCCGGCCGGGCGTTCTGGGACAAGGTGGCGGCCGACTTCCACACCGCCCACCCGAACGTGACGATCAAGGTCCAGACGGTCCAGAACGAGGACCTCGACGGCAAGCTGCAGACCGCGCTGAACTCCGGCTCGGCGCCCGACCTGTTCCTGCAGCGCGGCGGCGGCAAGATGGCCGCGATGGTCGAGGCCGGCCAGCTCAAGGACATCAGCGACGACATCACCGCCGAGACCAAGGCGGCGGTGGGCGCCGTGCTCGGTACCGGCACGGTCGACGGCAAGACGTACGCCGTACCGACCTCGATCCTGCCCGGCGGTCTCTGGTACAGCCAGGACCTGTTCAAGGCGGCCGGGGTGACCACGCCACCGGCCACCCTGGACGAGCTCAACGCGGCCGTCACCAAGCTCAAGGCGAAGAACACCCCGATCGCGCTGGGCGGCAAGGACGCCTGGCCGGCCGCCCACTGGTACTACTGGTTCGCCCTGCGCGCGTGCGGCAAGGCCACGCTCGACGCCACCGCCAAGAGCAAGACCTTCGACGACCCGTGCTGGACCAAGGCCGGTGAGGACCTCAAGGCGTTCGCCGCCACCCAGCCGTTCAACAACGGCTTCCTGACCACCTCGGCGCAGCAGGGCGCGGGCAGCTCGGCGGGCCTGATCGCCAACCGGAAGGCGAGCATGGAGCTCATGGGCGCCTGGGACCCGGGCGTGATCGCCGGCCTCACCAAGGACACCAAGCCGCTGCCCGACCTGGGCTTCTTCCCCTTCCCGGCGGTTCCCGGCGGCCAGGGCGACCCGGCCGCGATCATGGGCGGCGCGGACGGCTTCTCGTGTTCGGCCAAGGCGCCCAAGGAGTGCGCCGACTTCCTGAACTACCTGGTGACCAAGGACGTGCAGACGGCCTCCTACAAGGCCTTCAACTCGCTGCCGGTCAACAAGGAGGCCCAGGCGGTCATCACCGAGCCCTACCTCAAGGCGTGCCTCGAGGCCTACAACAAGGCGCCGTACGTGTCGCAGTGGCTCGACACCGTCTACGGCCAGAGCGTCGGAAACGCCCTGAACGTCGGCGTCGTCAACCTGCTGGCCGGCAAGGGCGACGTCGCCGGGATCATCAAGGCCGTCAACGACGCGGCCAAGAAGGGTTGACGTGAGCGCTGCTGTCACCGAGGGAGCGTCCAGCAGCCGCGCGCGGGACGGGGGCGACGTTCCGGCGCCGCCCCCGCTCCGGCCCCGCCGCCGCGGGATCGGCTGGGCCCAGCGCCTGGAGATCCTGCTGCTGTCCGGCCCGGCGATCGTCGTCTTCGTCGGTTTCGTGATCGTCCCGGTCCTGCTCGCCGCCTACTACGGCTTCTATCGCTGGAAGGGCTACGGGGTTCCGACGAACTTCGTCGGCCTCGACAACTACGTCACCATCCTCGAGGACAGCTCGTTCCACGAGGCGCTGTGGCACAACGGGTTGATCGTCGTGCTGTCGATCGTCCTGCAGGGCCCGATCGCCGTCGGGCTGGCCCTGCTGCTCAACCGGAGGATGCGCGGGCAGTCGGTGATCCGGGTGCTGATCTTCGTACCGTACGTGATCTCCGAGGTCATCGTCGGGACCGCCTGGAGCCTGATGCTGCAGACCAACGGCGCGGTCAACGACGTGCTGCGGTCGATCGGGCTGGGCGGGCTGGCCGAGGACTGGCTGGCCGACCCGAAGCTGGCCATCTGGACCCTGATGCTGATCCTGACCTGGAAGTACATCGGGTTCGCGGTGATCCTGTTCCTGGCCGGGATGCAGAACATCCCGGAGGAGCTGTCCGAGGCGGCGGCGATGGACGGCGCGTCGTTCTGGCAGACCCAGCGGGAG
The DNA here is from genome assembly GCF_040684855.1 of Actinoplanes sp. NPDC089786. Lineage (NCBI taxonomy): Bacteria > Bacillati > Actinomycetota > Actinomycetes > Micromonosporales > Micromonosporaceae > Actinoplanes > Actinoplanes sp. NPDC089786. Next base: position 101,864 of record NZ_JBFBGU010000016.1, on the reverse strand, counting down.
ATCACCCTGCCGCTGCTCGCGCCGACGATCCGGATCTGGGCCTTCCTGTCGATCATCGGCGCGCTGCAGCTGTTCGACCTGGTCTACATCATCTGGGGCCAGTACGTCGCCTCGACCGCCGGCACCTCGACGATGGCGACGTACATGGTCGTCGAGGGCCGCAACGCCGCCAATTACGGCTACGGCAACGCGGTGGCCGTCGTGCTGTTCCTGATCTCCCTGACCATCGCGCTGGTGTACCAGCGCTTCGTTCTGCGCCGGGACACCGAGGGCGCGCTCACCGAGGGAGCCTAGGCATGGCCAGAAAGGCAAGCGGCGGAGGCGACCCGATCGTCTACGTGGCCGCCCTGCTGCTGATCGGGGTCATGCTCGGTCCCGTCCTCTACATCATCATCGGCGGGTTCCGGACCAACTCGCAGATCACCGTCGACCCGGCCGGTCTGCCCGACCCGTGGGTGGGCGGCAACTACACCGACGTGCTGACCAGCGACACGTTCTGGCGCCAGGTCGGCAACTCGACCATCGCCGCGGTGGCCACCACCCTCGGCGTCGTCATGCTGGGCGTGATGGCGAGCTTCGTGCTGGCCCGCTACCGGTTCCGTGGCCGCGGGGCGATGTACGCGCTGTTCGCCGCCGGCCTGATGTTCCCGATCACCGTGGCCATCACGCCGCTCTACATCCTGATCAAGAATCTGGGCCTGGTGAACACCCTGCCCGGCGTCATCCTCCCGCAGATCGCCTTCGGGCTGCCCACCACGGTCATCATCCTGGTGCCGTTCCTGCGGGCGATCCCCCGGGAGATCGAGGAGGCGGCGATCATCGACCGGTGCAGCCGGCTCGGCTTCTTCTGGCGGATCGTGCTCCCGCTCTCGGTCCCCGGCCTGGTCACCACCGGGATCCTGGCCTTCATCGGCAGCTGGAACAGCTACCTGCTGCCGTTGTTCATCCTGAACGACCAGGACACCTTCACCCTGCCGCTGGGCGTGCAGGCCTTCTCGTCGCAGTACTCGGTCGACACGGCGAAGGTGCTCGCCTTCACCTCGTTGTCGATGATCCCGGCACTGGTGTTCTTCAGCCTGTTCGAACGCCGCATCGTCGGCGGGCTCACCGGCGCGGTCAAGGGGTGACCTGCGGATAGTGCTCGTTAAGATGCCGTCATGACGGCATCTTCGAACGCGTTCCCGCTCCCGCCGCGCCGGCGCGCCGAGCGGCTGAGCGTCGCCGTCGTCAGCGAGCTGGCCGAGCTCATCGTGACCGGTCAGATCGCCGAGGGTGAGCTGCTCCCGCCCGAGGGCCCGCTCAGCGAGCACTTCGGGGTGAGCCGCACGGTGATCCGCGAGTCGGCGAAGCTGCTCGAGGAGAAGGGCCTGGTGCTGGTGACCCAGGGCCGGGGAACGCAGGTGGCGCGGTCCGGCTCCTGGAACATGCTCGACCCGGTGGTGATCTCGGCCCTGATCGACAACGACGAGTCCTCGGGGGTGCTCGACGAGCTGTCCATCGTCCGCGGGAACCTCGAGTCGGCGATGGCCGGCGCGGTGGCCGCCGGCCGTACGCCGGACGAGCTGACCCGCATCGAGCACGCGCTGCAGGTGATGCGGGAGATGCCGTACGAGAGCGACTCCTTCCGCCAGGCCGACGTGGTCTTCCACCTGACGGTCATGGAGCTGTCCCGCAACCGGCTGGCCGAGAACATCGCCAAGCGCCTCTACCTGCGGGCCCAGGAGAGCAGCCGGTTCCGGGGCTTCGGGTACGAGAACGCGTTCCGGTCCACTCTGGACGAACACACCGCCATCGTCGAAGCGATCTCCCGCCGGGACGTCGCCGCCGCCGAACGCGTCATGCGCGAGCACATCATCGGTTCCTGGCAGCGCCGCCGGTTCCAGCCCCCCAAGAACTGAGCCGGGTAGCCAGGGTTCTGGTCGCTCACGGCCGGCAAGATCACCACCGTGACAGGCGCCCAACAGCTTCCTGACATTCGTGATTCAGGGTGGCGTCATGCGCGTACATACCATCTGTGCCATGGCCGGACTGGCCTTGGGCCTGCAGCTCCTTACCACCGGATGCGACGCGTCGGCCGACACCGCGGCGCCGGAGGTTGCGACGTTGCAGACAGCGTCGGCCGCCACGTCGGCGGTGCCCTCCCCGGTGACACAAGAGCGTCCGTTGATCCGTCCCGATGACGACCCGGCGACGGTCGACCGGCTCACCGAAGTCTGGACCGCCTGCCTGATCCGCCAGGGGATCCCGATCACCCCCCAGAGGCCGAAGGTGGACCTTTCCGACGAGCGTTACCGGGACAAGGCGAAGGCGTGTGAGTCCAAGCTCCCGGAGCCGTGGCTCGACCGTGAACGACGTACCAACCCACACTTCGAGGACCTCATGCGGGCCGAGGTCAAGTGCCTGAAGGACAAGGGGTACGACGTGACGCTCGGCGGGGATCCGCTGTATCCGATGTACGCCGGCGGCCCGTCAGAGAGCAATCGCGCCTTCGAGGATGAGCAGGAGTGTCAGCGTCAGGCGTTCCAGGAGTCCATCGAGAAATACAAAGGGTGACGCTGACGGCCACAGGTGGCGCAGGTCGGCCGGTCGGCGATCCCCAGCTGATCAGAAGGGCTCCCGCGGCGAGTCGGGAACCAGGCGCCGGCCCGCCCACGCCGGGCGGACGTGCGGCCCGCCCACCGCGGGCACCGAGGCGGGCGGACGGATCTCGGCGATACGCTGCTCGTCGACCCGGATGCCGAGGCCCGGCTCATCGCCGAGGACGATCCCGCCGTCCTGGTGTTCCTGGTCCACCCGCAGACCGGCCGGCCAGGTGAGTGCCTGCACCTCGAAGGTCAGGTGGTTGGGCACCGCGGTGGCGGCGTGCGCCAGCGGGCTGGCGTGCGCGCCGACCGGGCTCACCGGCAGGTCGAGGCTGTGGGCCACGGCCGCCACCCGGAGGAAGTGGGTGATCCCCCAGACGTTGCCGACCTGGACGATGTCCACCGCGCCGGCGTCAAGCAACGGCCGGTACTGCTCGAGCCCGGTGAGGTTCTCGCCGGTGGCCACGGCCGCGCGGATGCCCCGGCGGACCGACGCGAGCCCGGCGGCGTCCCACCGGCGTACCGGCTCCTCGACCCAGGTGAGGTCGACCGCCCGCTCCAGCTCGGTCACGTACCGCACGGCCTGCGACCGGTTCCAGGACTCGTTGGCGTCGAACATCAGGGCCGGACGCGCTGAGTTGCGCCCGAGGACGTCCCGGAGCGCTCGCAGCCGGCGCAGGTCGTGGTCGAGGTCGCGGCCGCCCTTCAGCTTGCCGGACGCGAAGCCGCGGGCGGCGAAGTCCTCGTACAGCCGGACCAGGTCGTCGTCGCCTAGGGCGATGTCGAGGCCCGAGGCGTAGCCCGGGACGAACCGGTCCAGTCCACCGAGCAGGCGCCACAACGGTTCGCCGGCGGCCTTCGCCTTGAGGTCCCAGAGCGCCATGTCGAGCACGCCGATGGTGCCGAAGACCGCGCCGGCGTGCCCGGTCTTGAACACCGCGGCCAGCATCCGGTCGTACAGCGCCGACACGCCCCGGGGGTCCTCCCCCTCGACCACGGCGAAGACGCTCGCCACGTCCGGGTGCGGGCCGACCCCGATCCCCTCCAGCCCGGCGTCGGTCTCGACGATCAGCACGTGCACGTCGGTGCGAGGCTCGGGCATCACCCCGTTGGCGTCGCCGATCAGCCGGCCCCAGTCGTACTCGGTGGTCAGGCTGCGAAAACCGGTGACCTTCACACTCGCTCCTCTGCTGCGGGTACGCGACTCACTCCTTGGTGCCGCCCGCCGTCATGCCGGACACCAGGAACCGTTGGGAGAACAGGAAGACGACGAGTACCGGGAGCACCGAGACGACGGTGGCCAGCGCCAGCGTCGGCAGCTGCACCGACTCCGACCCGGCCGAGCTGGGGTTGAACGCCGGGGTCGAGGCCAGCAACGAGGTGAGCCCGACCTGGATCGGGTAGCCGTCGCTGGACGGCAGCATCACGAACGGCAGGAAGAAGTTGTTCCAGCTCTGCACGAAGCTGAAGAACGCCACCAGCGCCACGATCGGCGCGGCCAGCGGCAGGGCCACCTTGGTGAACACCTGGATCTCCCGGCATCCGTCGATCCGGGCCGCGGCGAGCAGGTCCCGCGGGATGCTGGTGGAGAAGTAGATGTACGTCAGGTAGACACCGAACGGGAAGAACGACATCGGCAGGATCACCGACAGCGGGCTGCCGATCAGCCCGACGGTGTTGAGCTCGAGGAAGATCGGCAGCACCAGCGCGGTGTTCGGGATCAGCATCACGACCAGCGTGACGATCAGCAGCAGGCGGCGGAACCGGAACTCGGTCAGCGCCAGGGCGTAGCCGGCCGGGATGCCGGCGATCAGGGTGACGACCAGAGCGCCGATCGCGTACACGGCCGAATTGCCGACCCACGTGGTGACCGCGCCGTCCTGGAAGCCGAACAGCTGGTCCGCGTTGGCCGCCAGGCCGGACCATCGGCCGGGCGCGAACGGGCTGCCCACCGTGAGCTCGCGGGCCGTCTTGGTCGAGGCCAGGAGCAACCACACGAGGGGTACGAGGAAGAACAGCGTGAAGACCGCCAGCAGCAGCCCGGCGATCGCGCGGCCACTCCAGCCACGGGCAGAGGTCATGGCTCAGTCCTTCTCGAACAGACCGCCGCGCGTCACGAACACGGCGGACAGGGCGAGGGCGATGACCAGCAGCAGCAGCGAGATCGCGGCGGCACCGTTGAAGTCGTTCTGCTGGAAGGCGTACTGGTACGCCAGCTGGTTGAGCGAGTAGTCGTTGGGCACGACCGCGTTGCTGGCCTGCGAGAGCAGCTGGGGCTCGACGAACAGCTGGGTGCCCGCGGCGAGCGACATGATCCCCATGTACGAGATCCACTTACGCAACAAGGGAAGCTGGATCCGCCAGGCGATCTGCGCCGGGCCGGCGCCGTCCATCCGGGCGGCCTCGATCACCTCGGCCGAGATGTTGTTCAGCGCCCCGTACATGATGACGATCCATCCGCCCGCCCCGGTCCAGAACGCGATGATGGCGAAGATCGGCGGCAGGTTCGCGGGCACGATGACCTCGACGAAGCTGCCGAAGCCGAACAGGTGCAGCAGACCGGCGGCCGGTCCGGCGGCCGGGTCGAGCACGAACAGCCACAGCAGGACGCTGGAGGCGCCGGCCAGGGCGCCCGGCAGGTAGAACACCAGCCGCAGCGTGCTGCTCAGCCAGCGCACCGACACGGCGTGCACGACGATGGCCAGGAAGGTCACCAGCACGATCAGTGCGACCAGCCAGATCACCAGGTAGAGGGCGACATGGCCGACGGCCGGGAGGAACCGGAAGTCACCGATCGCCCGGGTGAAGTTGTCCAGCCCGGCGAACCCGCCCTCGGCGTCGGTGAACGCCAGCCACAGCGAGTAGAGGGCCGGCAGCACGCCGAAGGCCAGCGTCAGCACCGCGTACGGGGCGACGAAGCCGTAGCTCATCGCGTTCCCGGGCCGGCCCGCCGGCCGCCGGCCCGGCCGGCGACGTTGAACCGCCGCCGGCCGGACCGCCCCTTCGACCGCTGTCACTTGGCCGTGTAGCCGTTGACCTGGGCCTGGTTCTTGATCGCCGTCTCCCACTCGGGCAGCAGGTCGACCAGGCTCTTGCCGTCGGCGATGGCCGGGGTGATCGTCTTGGCCCAGACGGCCTCCTGGCTGAACGTCCCGGAACCCCAGCCGTCCCAGATCTGGGTGCCGGCCTTGACCAGGTTCTGCAGGTCGGTGGCGTAGTAGCCGCTGGACTCCTGCTTCTTGATCCACTTCTCCCCCGCCGAGGCGAAGGCCGGGTAGCCGGGAGCGACGTTCACCTGGTAGTCGTCGGCGGTCGTGACGAACTCGGCGAACGTCGCGGCTGCCTTGAGGTTCTTCGAGTGGCTGCTGATGAACCAGGTGCCGCCACCGACGTTGCCGGTAACCGCGGGATCCGACGACCAGGCCGGCGGGGCGCCGACGCCGAGCTGACCCTTGGGGACGTTCAGCGCCTGCGGGTTGTTGAAGATGGCGCCCGCATACCAGGCCGGGCCGGGCATGACGAGGACCTTGCCGGCGTACTTCTTCACGAACTCCGGCGTGAAGACGCTGATGTTCGGGGTGGTGCCGTTCTTGATCAGGGTGTCCAGCATCGCCGCGGCGCGCTTGCACTCCTCACTGCCGGTGACGACGGTGACCGTCTTGGGCCCGGTGACGCCGTTCGCCTGGCACTTGCTGGCCCAGAAGAAGACCTCCGGCGTCCAGGCGTCGCCGACGGTGCCGACGATGTAGCCCGGGTGCTCCTTGGCCACCTTCTCGCCGAGGGCCTGGTAGTCCGGCCAGGTGGCGGGGACCTGATAGCCGAACTTGTCGAGGAGCGTCTTGTTGTACCAGAGGACGGCCTGGGCGAGGTCGTTGCGCAGGCAGTAGACCTTGCCCTCGACGGTGCAGGGGTTCAGCGAGCCCGCGGTGAAGCCGTCCAGCGTGGCCTTGGGCACGAGCCCGTCGCTGAGCGTGGCCGCGAACGCCTGCTTGCCGTTGGTCTTCTGGCTGGCCCAGGCCGCGTCGTTGTTCTGGCTGGAGAAGACGACGTCGGGCCAGCCGCTGCCGGCCCGGTCGAACAGCTGCATCTTGGTCCGGAAGGAGTTGGAACCGTTGGCGGAGCCGTCGTAGCTGACCGCCTTGACCGGCACGTCGGGGTTGGCCTTCTTGAAGGCCTCGACCGCGCCCGCCCGGTCGGCGTCCACCCAGACCGTGATCTCGGCCTTCTCGTCCTGGGTCACCTGGGGGAAGCCGTACGAGCCGGCCGAGTCGTTCGTGTCGCCACCACCGTTGCAGGCGGTCAAGGCCAGGGCGGCGGCCAGGAGCCCGGCGGCCATGGCCCCACGCCCCCGCCACAACCGTGTCGTATCACCCATGTCGGATCCTTGTCGGTCAACGTGTTGATGGTCCGTTCATCGTCGCGAAATGTAAGGGCATACGTATCACCTTTGCAATAGGTGATACGTATGCTGTTTCCGTCGGCGCGAGTCTGTCGTACCCATGAACGACACTGGGGCGGTGAGGACGTCGAGGCGGGAGGCGAGCATCGCCCACGTCGACCTCGACGCGATGTTCGCCGCGGTCGAACAGCGCGACAAGGTGTCGCTGCGCGGCCGGCCGGTCATCGTCGGCGGCGTGGCGGGTCGCGGCGTCGTCGCCACCGCGTCCTATGAGGCTCGCCGTTACGGAGCGCGCTCGGCGATGCCGACCGCCGAGGCCCGGCGGCGCTGCCCACCGGGCACCGCCTTCCTGGCGCCCCGGTTCGCCGCCTACCGGCGGACCAGCGAGGTGGTGATGGCCGTCCTGGCCGATCTGTCACCCCTGGTGGAGCAGGTCTCCATCGACGAGGCCTACGTCGACCTGGCCGCCGCCGGCCGGCACGACCTGTCCGGGCCGGGCGTCACCGCGCTCGCCGAGCAGGTCAAGCAGATGATCGCCGCCGCGACCGGCGGCGTCACCGCGTCGATCGGCGTCGGCACCTCGAAGCTGGTCGCCAAGATCGGCTCGGATCTGAACAAGCCCGACGGGCTGACCGTGGCCCCGCCCGGCGGCGAACAGGCGCTGCTGCACCCGTTGCCGGTGACCCGGCTGCCCGGGGTCGGGCCGGCCACCGCCGAACGGCTGCGCCGCGCCGGTGCCCACACCATCGGCGCGCTGGCCGCCGTGCCGCTGCCCGAGTTGATCGACTGGTTCGGCCAGGCCCACGGGGCCGGGCTGTACCGGCTGGCCCGCGCCGACGACGACCGCCCCCTGGTCGGGGAACGCGAGGCGAAGTCGGTGTCGGCCGAGGAGACCTTCGACGTCGACCTGACCGACCGGACCCGGCTGAACACCGAGATCGACCTGCTCGCCACCCGGGTCGGCGGCCGGCTCCGGGCCGGGGGCGTGTCGGCCCGCACGGTGACGATCAAGGTCCGGCACTACGACTTCACCACGATCACCCGGTCGGTGACCCGGGCCCAGCCCACCGACGACCCCCGGCTCGTCGCCCAGCTCGCCCGCCGCCTGCTGGCCGAGATCGACACCTCCAGCGGCATCCGCCTGCTCGGCGTCGGCGTCACCACGCTGGCCGACTTCGTCCAGGACGACCTCTTCGCCACACCGGCCGAAGCCCTTCCGGTGGCCCCGGCCGCCGCCACCGAGGAGAGGACCGAGGCGCCGGTCGAGTGGCGGCCCGGCCAGGATGTCCGGCACGACGTGCACGGCGCCGGCTGGGTGTGGGGCAGCGGTCAGGGCCGCGTGACCGTCCGCTTCGAAGGCCCCACCACCCCGCCCGGACCGGTACGCACCTTCGCGATCGGCGACCCGGCCCTGCACCGGGCCGATCCGCCCGACTGGACCTGATCCGGTCACTCCGCCGCGAGGTGGGGCCTCCGCCGCGAGATGGGGCCTCCGCCGCGAGATGGGGCCTCCGCCGCGAGGTGGGGTCACTCCGCCGCGAGGTGGCTGACGACGTGGGTGAGGATGAGTCGCTGACCGGCCGGTGCGGGATGGACGCCGTCGGCCTCGAGGAACGAGCCGACGTCCGCACCCCGGGTCGCGGCGTGCAGGTCGAGACCGGCCGGGTCGACCTTGCGGACGATCTCGGCGACCTCGGCGATGTCGCTCGCCCGCCACCACACCGGGTCACCGGCGAAGAAGTCGTCGATGCGTCGTTGGTCGGCCGCCGGTGGGGTGATCACCGTGGTGGCGGCGCCGAGACCGGTGATGAGGTCGAGGAGCACGCGCAGGTTGCGCTCGGTCTCGGGTCCGGTGGCCATCCGGTGTCCGGCGGCCCGGCCGTGGACGCGGACGTCATTGGTGCCGAGCATGAGCAGGACCCGGGTCGGCCGGCCGGCTTCGAGCAGATCGAACCGTTCGATCACGTCGGCGGTGGTGTTGCCGCTGACGCCCAGGTTGATCATCGTGGGAGCCTCCGCGCCGGCCGGCGTCACGGCGGCCGACAGGATCTCGAACCAGCCGATGCGGTCGGCGGTGATGGAGTCGCCGATCGCGACCACCCGGTCCTCCGGGCGGAACGGCAGGGCGCGGAGCAGGTCCCGGAAGGCCGCGTCGGCGAGCATCTCGGCCGCGGTCTCCCGCACCTGGGCGGCGAAGGTGTCGACGATCGATCGCACGGCCGGCACGGAGCACCGGAGCATCTGGGCGAGCAGGTCGTCGTGCAGATCGTCGGTGACCGGGAAACGCCGCAGCATCGGCCAGTTGCGGGTGTGCGTGTAGCGGACGAAGTTCCGGCGCTCGTCGTCGGTCGGGCCGTGCGTGCTGGTCATGTGTCGGTTCCGGTCGTGAGAAGGTGCGGTCGGATCAGCCCTTGATCGAGCCTTGGAGCAGCGCGGCCACGAACCGGCGCTGGAAGACCAGGAACACGGCCAGGGTGGGCGCGAGGATGAGCAGCGAACCGGCGCAGAGCAGCGGGATGTCGGTGCCCCACTGGCCCTGGAAGGCGCCGAGGGCGCCGGCCATGGTGCGTTTCGCCGGGTCGTCGACCAGCACGATGGCCAGCAGAAACTGGTTCCAGGTCCAGAGGAACAGCAGGATCGCCAGGGACGACAGGGCGGGCCGGGCCAGCGGCAGGTGCACCCGCCGGAACAGCTGCCAGGTGGTGGCGCCGTCGAGGCGCGCCGCCTCGGACAGGTCTTCCGGCATGGTCACGAAGTGGGCCCGCATCCAGAGCACCGAGAACGGCATGAACAGGCCGATGAGCGGCAGGATGATCGCCCAGCGGGTGTTGAGCAGTCCCAGGTCGCGAACCTGGTAGTACAGCGGCGTGATGATGCCCTCGAACGGCAGCGTCAGCCCGAGCACGAAGATCAGGAAGCCGATGCGGTGACCGGGCATGCGCAGATGGCCGAAGGCGAACCCGGCCATGGTGCCGAACAGCAGCGAGATCGGGACGACGCCGGCCACGATCAGGGCGCTGGAGACCAGCAGCTGGCCCATCCGCGCCGACCGGAAGGCGTCGGCGAAGTTCCCCCACTGTGGATCGTCCGGCCAGGACAGCCCGGCCGGATAGCTGCCCGACGGGTGCAACGCGGTGACGAACAGGCTGACGAAGGGCACCACGGTGATCGCCATCAGGAGCAGCAGCAGGACGCGCCCGATCAGGGCCTCGCGGCGGTTGACGATCATCGGGATCCGTCTCGGGTGAATCGCTGGACCGGCAGGACGCAGGCCAGGACGAGCAGCACGAGCACGACCGCCAGGGCGGAGGCCCGGCCCACCTCACGCTCGGCGAAGGCCAGATAGAAGATCTCCAGCCCGGGAACCATGGTGGAGTTGCCCGGCCCGCCCTGGGTGGCGATGTAGACGATGTCGAAGCTGGCCAGGGCGGCGATGATGGTGACGGTCACGCAGACGCCGATCTCCTGGCGCAGGCTGGGCAGCGTGATGGCGAAGAACTCGCGCACCGGGCCGGCCCCGTCGAGGCGCGCCGACTCGTACAGCGCGACATCGATCTTGCTCATCCCGGCCAGCAGGAGCAGCGTGCACAGCCCGACGAGCACCCAGGCGCCGATCACCCCGACGGCCGGCAGCGCGGTCCCGAAGTCACCCAGCCACGCGCGGGTGACGCCGCCCAGGCCGACGGCCGACAGGAACTCGTTGGCCAGACCGGTCGTGGACAGCAGCCAGCTCCACATGATGCCGGCCGCGACCAGCGGGATGACCTGCGGCAGGAACAGCACCGTACGGGCGACCAGGGCCAGCCGGCTCTGCGCGATGCCGCGGATCGTGGCCGCCACGAACAGGCCGAGCAGCACCGGGATTCCGCTGAAGAACAGGATCAGCTCGAACGCGTGCAGGATCGGCGCGAACTGCTCGGGATCGGTGAACAGCCGGGTGTAGTTCGCGGCCCCGACCCAGCGGGACGCGCCGATGCCGTTCCAGTCGTAGAACGAGTACTGGACGGTCAGCGCCAGGGGACGCAGCACGAAGACGGCGTACATCACGGCCGCGGGGGCGGCGAACAGCCAGCCGAGCCAGGCCCCGGGGCGGCGCGAACGCCGCACCGGAGCCGTCGCGGTCCGGGTCGCGGATCGAGGACGGGTCACCTGATCAGCCCTTGACCTGACTCTCGTAATCCTTTTGCACGGACTTCAACAGGGCGTCCGCGCTCTGCTGACCGGCGGCCAGCTTCTGCAGTTGCGGGGTCCAGCTCTTGGCGTAGATCGCGCCGGTCGCGTTGGCGATGAAGTCCATGGCCCCGTTGTCCTTGCCGATGGTGGCGCCGGCGGTCAGCGTCGCCGCGGTGACGGTGCCCTCCTTGACCGGGGGCATGTAGGCGTCCGACGGGCCCATCGGGTGTGAGCCGCCGACCGTCACGGCGATGTCGCGGGCCTTCTGATTGGTCGCCACCCAGTTCAGGAAGTACGCGGCGCAGTCCGCGTGCGGCGCCTTGGCGCTGATCCCGTAGGTCAGGGGCGCCGACATCGCGGCCTGCTTGCCGCCCGGCGCCTGCGGGGGCATCAGGAAGAAGCCGGCGTTGCCCGCCATCTGCTTGTCGAGGTTGCCGGACTCCCAGTCACCGTTGAAGATGAACAGCGCCTTGCCGCCGATGAAGCGGCTCATCATCGTCGCGTAGTCCTGCGAGTTGATGTCCGGGGCGAAGTAACCGGCCTTGATCCACTTCTCCAGGTGTTGGGTGGCCTGCAGGTTGCTCGGGGTGTCGATGGTGGCGCCGGGCTTCTGGAAGATCCAGTCGTTGATCGCGGCCGGATCGCCGTACGCGGCCATCAGGTTCTGCAGGGGGAAGGCGAGCCCGCCGGTCGCGCCGCCGTTGAACTGGTTGATCGGCGTGAGCCCGGCGTCCTTGGCCTTCCGCAGAACGGTGTCCAGCTCGGCCAGCGTGGCCGGCGGTTGCGTCATGCCGATCTGGGCGGCCAGCTTCTTGTTGTAGAAGACGCCGGTCATGCTGAAGTTCAGCCCCTGCGCCTGCAGCGGACCGTCACCACGCTGACCACCGGGGTTGACCCGCATCTGCTCCAGCTGCGACGCCGGCCACTTGTCCCACCCGTACGCCTGGGCGTAGGCGTCCAGGGGCTTGAGCAGGCTGTCCTTGACCAGCTCGGAGACCTGCGGCAGCCGCATCAGATCGGGCGGGTCGTCGGCCAGCACCCTCGGCGCGTTCTGGGTGATCACCGCGAACTGGTCCTCGCGGACCTCCCACTTGACGTTCGGGAACTGCTTGGTGAACTCGTCGGCGAGCTGCTTGGGTAGCGGGAAGCCGGTCTCGAAATAGCCCTTCAGGGTGACCGGATCGCTGCCGCAGGAGGTGGTCACCGCGGCCGCGCTGCTCGCCGCGTCCGGGGTTCCGGAGTCGCTGCCCGGAGCGCTGCAGCCGGCCGCGGCGATCAGGAGACCGGTGCAGGCCAGCGCCGCTATCGTCGGATATCTCATGCTTCACCACATTCTCGGATGGACGTAGCCCGGCCGCGAGGGACATGGCCGGTGGGGCGTCGACACATCTGCGTTACAAGCACGAAACCCCACCTCGAAAGCGGTGTCAAGAGATTCTATCGAAGCACTTTTCTAGGCGGCCGCACTCGTCCCGATCAGGGCTTCCCCGGGTTTCACCGCTGGTCAGGTGGTCGACCGCGCGACCAGGCGCACGTCGAGCGTCGTGGTCGAACGCAGGTCCGAGCCACCGAGATGACCCAGCAGGACGCTGAGCGCGGCACTGCCGGACTCCTCGAACGGCTGGCGCACGGTGGTCAGGTCGGCCGCCATGGCCATCTCACCGTCGTCGAAGCCCATCACGGCCACGTCCTGCGGGACACGCAGCCCCCGCTCACGGGCCTCCAGCAGCACGCCAACGGCCAGCGTGTCGTGGTGCGCCATGACGGCGGTGGGACGGTCGGCGTCGTCGAACAGGCCGGCGGCGGCCCGGCGCGCCGCCTCGATCGCGTTGTCGCTGCTGGTCACCACCACCGAGCCGCCGGCCGCGGTGATGACCTCGCGGAAACCGGTGAGCCGCTTGACGGCCTGTGACTCGTAGTCCGAGACCTGCCTCTCCAGCAGGTAGCCGACACGGCGGTGACCACGGTCGCGCAGATGTGCGGCCGCGATCCGCCCGCCGTCGCGGTCGTCGATGACCACCCGGCTGAACAGGGCGCTGTCCGCGTCGACGGCCACCGTGGGCAGGCGCCGCTCCCGCAGCCGATCGGCGATGGCGTCCTCGATGCGCAGACCCATCACGATCAGGCCGTCCAGCCGCCCGTGCACCGGCATACTGGCCAGCACCGGGGAGGACGCCAGCGCCGCCGACTCGTGGTCGAAGACCAGGACGTCGATCTCCAGCTCGGTGGCCGCCGTGAGGAGCCCGGACAACCGGCGCAGATACGATCCGTAGGAGGTGAAGGGCGCCATCACCCCGACCCGCCCGGTACCCCGCCGCGCCAGGCTGACCGCCTGCACCTTCGGGACGAACCCGAGCTCGTCGACGGCCGCGAGGACCCGCTCCCGGGTCGCCGCGCTGACCCGGTCGGGCTTGTTCAGCACGTTGGAGACGGTCGAGATGCTGACCCGCGCACGATCGGCGACCTCGTAGATCGTGACCCGATGACCCGTCGTCAACGCCCCGCCCGCCTCACGTAGAGCCCGCCTGCAAACGGCTTTGTCAGAAGGACTCTACAACCGCGTACGCCCAGCCCGGGGCAACGGCCGCGACCGTCGCCCCGGCTGGGAACCCTCAGCGCTGGAGGGTCAGCAGGCCCGGCCGGTAGGGCAGGCGGCCGTAGTCGCCGCCGGAGCTGGGTGACCGGCCCTGGTAGAGCAGTCGCAGGTTGCAGGGGTCGATGGTCATGGTCTGATCGGCGCTGACCCGCACCAGCTCGCCGTGGCTGATGTCGTTGGTCCAGGTGGCGCCGCTGTTGGCCTTGCCGGCGAACGGGTTGCTCTCGGTCGAGGCTTGCGGCGTCCACGAACCGCCCAGGCTGCTGGCCGTGAACGAGCGGAAGTAGCGCCCGTTGGCCCCGATCGCCTCGACGATCATCAGGTACTGGCTCTGACCCTGGACCTTGTAGACCTGGACCGCCTCGAACAGGTTGTTGGTGGAGTCGCTCAGCACCACCGTCGACGCCGTGCCGAAGCTGCCCGGGAAGTTCCCGATCGGCATGCTCGCCCGGTAGATCTTGCCGTTGTCGCCGGCGAAGAACAGGTACATGGTGCTGGAGTCACCGATCACCGCCTGGTCGATCGGCCCGGTGCCGGAGCCCGAGATGGTGCCGGAGAACAGCGTCTGCGGCGCCGACCAGCCGTTCGCGTTGGTCGGGTCGCTCGACGTGCGGTAGGAGAAGGCCGGGCCACCCCACTGGTACGCCAGCACCCAGAGGCCGCGCGGCGCGAAGTAGAACAACGAGGGCGCGACGGTGGCCGACGACATCGCGTTCTGACCCGCCGAGGCCATGTCCGACCAGTTGGTGAACAGGTTGAAGTTCATCGACCCCCACGTGGTGCCGTTGTCGTGGGTGGTGGCGTAGACGAGCTGCCGGCCGTTGTAGGGGACGGTGGTGAAGTCCTTCAACGACACCCAGCCCGACCGGGGCTGGGCCAGCGCGCCCGTCGACGACCAGCGGTAGCTCGACGGGAGCGAGCACGGGGCGGAGCTGTCGCCGACCCGGACCAGTTGCCACTGCTGGTTGGTGCCGCCCCAGTCGTCGTACTGCACGACGTTGGCGCCATCGGCCGTCGACGCGCCCTGGACCTCGACCGCCTTGCTGCTCTGCCGGCCGATCAGGCGGACGTAGCCGTCGGCCGAGTCGGCCAGCCGGAACTGCTGGTTCTGCCCGTTGCCGTCGGCCCACTGCACGATGGCGCCGCCGTTGACCGTCGAGTAGTTGTAGACGTCGAGCACCTTGCCGGAGTGCCGTGACCGGACCCGGTAGAAGCCGTCGCCGGAGTCGACGAACTGCCACTGCTGCTGGTTGCCGTCGTTGCGGGCCCACTGGGTGATCCGGCCACCGTCGGCGGTGGACTGGTTGTACACGTCGAGCGCCTTGCCGCTGTTGCGGTTCACCAGCACGTACCACGCGGCCGGATCGACCGTCGCGGCCGACGCCGGCGTCGGCGACACCACCGCCGGGAGAACGCCGGCCAGCAGCATGACGGTTATCGCACCCAGCCACTTCCGGGCACCATGAAACGCGGACATGAGACTCCCCTGGTTGTTATCGCTAACAGGTCTGACGGAGCTGCTCAGCATGCAGATGGTGCACATCTGTGGGAACGCTCCCATCGAGTACGGCCGATGTTGCCAGAA
Organism: Actinoplanes sp. NPDC089786; assembly: GCF_040684855.1. NCBI lineage: Bacteria > Bacillati > Actinomycetota > Actinomycetes > Micromonosporales > Micromonosporaceae > Actinoplanes > Actinoplanes sp. NPDC089786. The sequence goes on along the minus strand of NZ_JBFBGU010000016.1, from coordinate 86,529 downwards.
TGTTTCCGCGCCCTCAAGTGCGGCCGATTCGGGGCGTCCCGCGTAACACTTTCCGGCCGCCTCGAGGAAGGAGCGGGCAATGGCGGTGGACGGCTGGACCGACCTCGTGGACGCCGCCCGCGCCGGTGACCAGCGGGCCGCCGAACGGCTGATCACCCACTGCCTGCCGCTGCTGTACCGCATCGTCGGCGAGGCGCTGGGCGATCACCCCGACGTCGACGACGTCGTGCAGGAGACCGTCCTGCGGGCCCACCGGGACCTGTCGGCGCTGCGTACCCCCGAGGGTTTCCGGCCGTGGCTGGTCGCCATCGCGATGCACCAGATCAGCAACCGCCAGCAGGCCTGGCGACGGCAGCGGAGCCGGGTCACGTCGCTCGACCAGGCGGTGCGCGTCGCCGATCCGGGCGCGGAGTTCGCCGATGCCACCCTGCTGCGGCTGAGCCTGTCCGACCAGCGCCGGCAGATCGCCGAGGCCGCCCGCTGGCTCGATCCCGGCGATCGGGACCTGCTTCCGCTCTGGTGGCGGGAGGTCGCGGGTGACCTCAGCCGCGCCGAACTGGTCGCGGTCCTGGGGGTCGGCTCCGGCCACGCCCGGGTCCGGATCCAGCGGATGCGCCGGCAGCTCGAGCTGACCCGCCTGCTGGTCGCCGCGCTGGGCGCCACGCCCCGCTGCCCCGGCCTGGCCGCGATCGCCCACGGCTGGGACGGCACGCCGGGCCCGCGGTGGCGCAAACGCTTCGGCCGGCACGTGCGCGGGTGCGACCGATGCGGGGCGGCCCGATCCGGATTCGTGCCGCTGGACCGGCTGCTGGCCGGCGCGGCCGCCGTCTCCGGGCCGGCCGGCGCGGCCACCGAGGTCCTCGCCGGCGGCGCCGGGTGGCTGGGTCAGCTCGCGGGGGCGAAGATCGCCGCCGCGCTGCTGGTCGGCGCGACCGTCTCCAGCGGCATCTACCTCAACCTCCCCAGTGAACAACCACGCGCCGCGGACGCCGCCGAACCGGCCCCTCCCCCAGCGGCCCGGCCCGGCCCAGCCTCCCGGCCCGGCCCGACGGCCCGGCCCAGCCCGGCGCCCCGGCCCAGCGCAGCGGCACGGCCCAGCCCGGCGGACCCTCTTCCGCCCGGCCGGTTCGTGATCCGCCCGGTCGCCGGGGCGGGCACCGTCGTGGCGCTCGACGGTGCCCGGCTGGTCGAGGCGGCCGGCCCGCCCGGCCTGACGGTCACCGTGACACCGGGCCTCGCCGACCGGAACTGCGTATCGCTGCGCGCCGCCGACGGCCGGTACGTCCGGCACTCCTCCTTCCGCCTGCGGCTCGACCCGGACGACGGGCAGGTGCTGTTCCAGATGGACGCCACGTTCTGCCCGGCGCCCGGGGCCACGCCGGGCAGCGTCCGGCTCGCCTCCTACAACTTCCCGGTCCGGTTCGTGCACGCGACCGGCGACGGCCCCCTGGGCCTGGACCCGGAAGAGACCGGCGCGGCGTACGCCGGGGAGACGTCCTACCGGTTCACCGGGTCGTAGCAGGCCGGGAAGGGCCGGTGTCCACGACGAGCCGGCCGCGGAAGATCTGGCTCACCGCCAAGGCGTGCCGGGCCGCCGGCGTCACCATCGGGCCGAGCCGCGATCCGCTCGGTGGCCAGGGCGGCGGCGGTCGGAGGCTCCCGCTCGGTGTCGGGATCGGCCCACCGGCGCGAGCGCTGATCGATGCGCCGGACCGGAGTAGGGTCAGGCTCAATCGACCGAGTGGAAGGCAGGGCATGGGCACCGTTTCGCCCCAGCGGCTGGCCGCGATCTTCGTGGAGGTCGCCGACACCCTCGTCGACGAGTTCGAGCTGCTCGACTTCCTGCAGATGCTCACCGACCGGGCCAACAACCTGGTCGGCGCGGCCGCGACCGGCCTGATGCTGGCCGACGAGCGGGGGCGGCTGGAGTTCGCGGCCGGCTCCGACGAGAACGTCCGCCTGGTCGAGCTGTTCCAGCTGCAGAACGGCGAGGGCCCGTGCTTGGACGCCTTCCGCAGCGGCACGCCGGTGGTCAATGTCGACCTCGCTGCCGCCGTGGATCGCTGGCCCCGCTTCGCCGTCCGGGCCGCGGAGGCGGGTTTCCAGTCGGTGCACGCGTTTCCGCTGCGGCTGCGGTCGCAGGTGATCGGCGCGCTCAACGTGTTCGGCGGCACCACCGGCGGCGATTTCGACGCCGCCGATGTCCCGATCATGCAGGCCCTGGCCGACGTGGCGGCGATCGGCCTGATCCAGCAGCGCGCGATCAGCCGCGGCGAGACCTTGACCGAGCAGTTGCGCGGGGCGCTGAACAGCCGGGTCGTCATCGAGCAGGCCAAGGGCGCGCTGGCCCAGATCGACGGGATCTCGGTCGACGAGGCCTTCCTGCGGATCCGGGCGTACGCCCGGAACAACAACCGCAAGCTCACCGAGGTGGCCCACCTGGTCGTCACCAACATGGGAAGCCTGCCGGGGCTGAGCCGGCCATGACGCCGGGTCAGCCCGGCGCCACCCGCGTCAAGCGGTCCACCGGCCGCTGGAGCAGGGCCGCGAGTTCGAGCTCGGCGTAACTCAGCCGGGAGACGGTCAGCGCGGCGGGCCGTCCCACGAGCCGGGCCGCGTCGCTGATCCGCCGGCGCAGGATGCTGACGATCCAGCTCATGCCGTCGACCTCCGGCGCCCGCTCACACCCGGCCAGCCACCACACTTCGACGTAGGTGGCCGCGAGGACCTCGCTGACCCGGCGGTCATCCGGGAGACCGGCGGCCAGCTCGGCCCGGGCGGCCTCGGACGTCCGGTCGAACAGCGCCACGAAGGCCGGAACGCTGCCGCGGGAGATCAGCTCGATCAGGGTGGAGTCGCTGGACCCCTCGACGTCGATCTCGGCCGGGGGTTCGACGGGTTCGGGAGAACCGGCGCTCATGCACGCTCCAGGACAGGCGGAGGCAGACGGGGCCGCCAGAGTCCGGAGCGACTCGCCCGATGTCATCGAGCGTCACGGCAACGCTACGCCGGTGGAACATGCCGAGGCTACCGTCGTCCTCAGAAGGGAGCACAAGAGTCCGATTGGTCATCCGGACCCGTCCAACGCGAAACATGGCTTCCCTCGGCGGAGGGCTCCGGCCCCAGAGCGCGTACGGTTGGGGTCACACCGGCTCTTCGGCTTCCTGCGACGTGCGCATCGCGCCCGCCCCTTGATGGCGCGGATGTCGTCGACAGGAAGGCAGCTCGATGACCGAGACCACGATGACGCGTGTCCCACAGACCCCTGACCAGGGCGTACGTCTGCGTCTGGACCCGAAACCGTCCCGCACCACCGTCCTCGACGGCGCCTGGTGGCCCCGGTCGACGGATGCGGTCGCCGAACTCCCCGCCCTCCTGGAGGGCCTGCACGACCTCCGGGGCGAGATCACGCACGTGCTGTTCAACACCACGGAGTGGAACCAGCCCCACCCGCGCCGGGCCGCCTCGGGCCGCCGGGTCGTCCGGCTGGGCTGGTTCACCTCCCAGCCGCCCGGCCTGGTCACCCTGATCAGCGGCTCGGGTGACCGTTTCGATCTGCTGGTCGTCCCACCGGCCACGACGCCGGCCTCGGCCGAGCGGGTCATGGCCGCCGCGGCCGACGCGGCCGACAAGCGACGCACCCCCGAACTCCTCGGCACCGCCGACATCACATCGGAGAGCAGGCCATGATCATTTCACGGACATCTGTCGTCACCGCGCTTCGCGAGCGCGGCCAGCAGGACCGGGCCGACTTCGTCGAGAAGGAACTGCCCGAGCAGGTCGACTCGACCCGGCACACCGGGCTGCTGGCGATGCTCCGGCTCGATCCGGCCGAGCTGGCCGCCTCGGAATCCGCGTGACCGCCGGGACGATCAGATACGGATTTCTCAGCACCTACCCGCCGACCCGATGCGGTCTGGCGACGTTCAACGCCGCCCTCGCCACCCACCTCGGCGAGGCCGGCGTGGCCGGCGGCATCGTCCGGGTGATGACCCGCGCTGACGGCTCCACACCGCCACCCGGCGTCGTACACACCTGGACGGCCACCACACCGGCCGGCTGGCGCGACGCCGCCGAGGTGCTCAACACCTTCGACGTCGCCGTCGTCCAGCACGAGTACGGCATCTACCCGGGCCGCGACGGCGGCGAGGTGCTGCCTCTGCTGCGGCGGCTCACCGTGCCCAGCGTGGTGGTGCTGCACACCGTGCTCACCCGCCCCACCCCCTCGCAGAAGTCGTTGCTCGAGCAGATCGTGGCCGCCGCCGGCGCGGTCGTCACCCTGACCACGACCGCGCACGACCGGCTGCTCATCGGGTACGCCGTCGACGCGTCGAAGATCTCGGTGATCCCGCACGGCGCCTCCGGGTACGCCGGCGCCCCGCCGGCCACCCGCCCGCAGCGGCACCTGCTCACCTGGGGCCTGCTCGGACCCGGCAAGGGCATCGAATGGGCGCTCCAGGCCCTGGCCCGGTTGCGCCGGCTCGACCCCACGCCCACCTACACGGTGGCCGGGCGGACCCACCCCAAGCAGGTCGAACTGCACGGCGAGGCGTACCGGACGGGTCTGCACCAGCTGGGCGCCACCCTCGGCATCGCGCACATGGTGAACTACCGGTCGGAGTACCTCGACGACGCCAGGCTCGGCGAACTCATCCGCTCGGCCGACGTCGTCGTGCTGCCGTACGACTCCACCGAGCAGGTCACCTCCGGCGTCCTCGTCGAGGCGGTGGCGGCCGGCGTCCCGGTCGTCGCGACCACATTCCCGCACGCGGTGGAAGTGCTCACCGACGGCCCCGGCATCCTCGTGCCCCACCGGAACCCGGCCGCCCTCTCGACCGCCATCCGGCGGATCCTGACCACTCGCGGCCTGGCCGCCTCGCTGCGGGAGAGCGCCCGCCCGGCCGGATCGGCGCCGCCCTGGCCGGTCGTCGCCGAGCAGTACCACGCGCTGGCCGCGACGCTGCTCGCCGCCGACCACCGCGCGGCTGCCGTTGTGGCCACGTGACCACAACCGACGAGGTCCGGACCGTACCGGCGCCTCCGTTCGCGCACCTCTCGCGGCTCACCGACGACACCGGGCTGTTCGAGCACGCCCGGCACGGCATCGCCCGCCGCCAGCACGGCTACTGCACCGACGACGTCGCCCGGGGGCTCGTCGTCACCTGCCGTGAGCCCGACCCGCCGCCCGAGGTTCTGCGCCTGGCCGAGCGCTACCTGACCTTCCTCACCCACGCCCAGGACGACGAGGGCGCCTTCCACAACCGGCTCGACTTCGAGCGGCGGTGGACCGACCAGCCCGGGCTCGGCGACTGGTGGGGACGGGCCCTGTGGGGTCTGGCCACCGCGGCGGCCCGGAGCCCGGCCTCCTGGATCCGCGAGGAGGCGCATCTCGCGTTCGTCCGGGGCGCGTCCCGCCGGTCCGCGGCCCCGCGGGCCATGGCCTTCGCCGCGCTCGGCGCCGCGGAGCTGCTCCGGGCCGACCCGGACGACGATCTGGCCGCCGACCTGCTGGCCGAGGCGTCCACGGCGATCGGACGACCCGGCCACGACCCGGGCTGGCCGTGGCCGGACGGGCGGTTGACGTACGCCAACGCCGCCCTGGCCGAGGCCGTCATCGCCGCCGGCGATCTGCTGGACGACCCACCCACCCTCGCCGCCGGTCTGCGGATGCTCGGCTGGCTGGTGGACATCCAGGTCAGCGACGGCCACCTGTCGGTCCTCCCGTCGGCCGGCTGGCAGCGCGGCGGCCCCCGGCTCCGGCACGACCAGCAACCCATCGAGGTGGCGGCCCTGGCCGACGCCTGCGCCACCGCGGCCGCGGTCACCGGCGATCCGGGCTGGGAGCGGGGCGTACGCCAGTCCATCGACTGGTTCCTGGGCGACAACGACGTCGGCGAGGTCATGTGGGACCCGGCCACCGGCGGCGGGTACGACGGGCTGACCCTGCTGGGCCCGAACCGCAACCAGGGCGCCGAGTCGACCCTGGCCCTGGTCGCCACCCTGCAGTTGAACCGGCATCTCCCCGCGCGCGTACTGGAGGAGGTGGCGGTACTGCGGTGAACCGGCTGACCCAGGGCGTGGTCATGCTGCTGTTCGGCGGCGCGATCATCCGGGCCACGCTGACCGACATGTTCCTGCGCTACGTCAAGGAAGGCCTGCGGCCCTTCCTGCTGGCGACCGGCGCGTTGCTGATCGCGGCCGCGGTGATGACCATCGGGTACGAGCTGCGCTCCCTCCGTACCCACCGCGAAGAACCCGATGACACCCACCGCGAAGAACCCGATGACACCCACCGCGAAGAACCGGACAGCACCCACCGGGAAGAACCGGACGACGGGCACGGGCACGCGCATCACGAGCCGAGGGTCGGCTGGCTGCTCCTGCTGCCGGTGGTCGGCCTGCTGCTGATCGCCCCGCCGGCCCTGGGCGCGTTCTCGGCCGGGCAGGCCGGATCGATCGCGGCCGAGCCGTCCGACTACCCTCCCCTGCCGGCCGGCGACCCCGTACCCGTGGGCCTGCTCGACTACGCGTCCCGGGCGGTGTTCGACCAGGGCAAGAGCCTGTCCGGCCGCACGGTGCGGCTGACCGGTTTCGTCACGAAGGGCCCGGGCGGCCGGCCGATGCTGGCCCGGATGGTGCTGAACTGCTGCGCCGCCGACGGCCGCCCGATCAAGGTCGGGCTGACCGGCGAGGCGACGGTCGACGCGGCCCCGGACACCTGGGTGCAGGTCGACGGCGTCTACAGCGGCAAGGTGGGCAAGGACCCGGTCAACGACGCGAAGGTCGCCTATCTCGAGGTGAGGTCGTGGCGGGAGACCACGGAACCGGCCCAGCCGTACGCGTGAGGGTCAGCGGAGGGTACGCAGATCCAGGCTGTGCCGCAGGAACAGATCCTGGGTGCCGGTCGACCACCACAGCATCCCGCCGCGGTAGGTGACGTTGGCGGCGTCCGGGCTGATCTGGACCGTCCGCTTCCCGGCGATGTCGTAGGCCATCAGCCGCACGTTGCCCGAGTAGTCGGCGTTGCCGCCGGTCTCGGCGTAGAGCTCGAGGCGATCCAGCACCCCGACGTCGGCCACGATCGTCTCCACCGAGCCCGCGGCGACCTCGCGCCGGCCGGTGCCGTCGGGACGGATCAGCCGGATCAGCGCGCCGTCCTCGGTCAGCGAGACGGCGCGGCACCAGCGTGGACCGCAGTTGGTCACCGCCCGGGGATCGCCCGGCACCGCCTGGCGCTGCCCGGTGACCAGGTTCTTCAACGTGGTCGCGCCGGAACCGGAGGTGACGCCGTCGACCAGCCAGGGCCACGCCGACAGCTGCCAGGTGCCCGGCTCCGAGGTGCTCTCCACCGCGCCACCGGTCAGGGCGATCGACCGCACCTCGGTGGTCCCGTACCGGCCGGCGGCGACCCACCGCACCCGGCCGCCGGCGATCACCAGGTCGAACTCGGACTGGTAGAAGCGGGCCTCCCCCATGTCGGCCGTCACCCGCCGCGGCGCCCGCCGGTCGCGGAGGCCGGCCGCCCACAGCTGCGGCCGCAGGTCGCCGTCGCCCTCGGCCCAGGCCACCACGCCACCGTCGGCCGTGACCGCCGAGAAGGACGGGTTGGCCCGGGTGGGCAGGCGCCGGAGCTGCCGCAGCGATCCGTCCGGCCGGCGGATCAGCAGCCGCAGGTAGGCGCCGTCGCGGGTGAGCGCCGTGCCGATCGAGGTGCGGGCGTCGAGGAACCAGGCCGGGGTGTACGCGCTGCCGTCCGCCAGCAGCGCGGGCACGTTGCCGCGCTGGGCCTGGGGCCAGGCCACCCCGGCCGTCAGCGGGGCGGCCGGCTTACCCTGCCCGGGCGGCGCCAGCACCAGCACGCCGCCGGCCGCGGTGGCGACGAGCAGGCTCAGCAGCGTCTGCCGGATCACAGGATCACCGCCGCGACCGCCACACCGACGCCGATGGCCAGGACGAACGTGGCCGGGGCGAAGCGGACCATGAACCGCCGGCCGAACACCCCCGCCTGCATCGAGATGAGCTTGAGGTCGACCATCGGCCCGACCACCAGGAACACCAGCCTGGAGGTGAGCGAGAACTGCGACAACGACGCGGCGACGAAGGCGTCGGCCTCGCTGCAGATGGACAGCAGGACGGCCAGGACGGCCAGCGCGATGACCGAGAGCACCGGGTTGTCGGCCAGGGTCTGCAGCCAGGCCTCGGGCACCAGCACGTTGATCGTGGCGGCCGCGGCCGCACCCACCACCAGGAATCCGCCCGCGTGCATCACGTCGTGCCGGCAGGCCGCCCAGAACGCCTGGGCCTTGGACTGCCCGTCCAGGTCGGGCCGGTGGGGCAGCCTGATCCATTCCGCCTTGCCCAGGCGCAGCCACAGCCAGCCCATCACCACCGCGACGATCAGGCTGGCCACGCCGCGGGCCACCACCATCTCGGGGTTGCCCGGGAAGGCGACCGCGGTGGCGGTCAGCACGATCGGATTGATCGCCGGCGCGGCCAGCAGGAAGGCCAGCGCGGCGGCCGGGGTGACGCCACGACGGATCAGGGACCCGGCGATCGGCACGCTGCCGCACTCGCAGCCCGGCAGCACCACGCCGGCCAGGCCGGCGGCGGGCACGGCCAGGGCCGGGTGCCGCGGCAGGGCGCGGGCCCAGAACGACCGGGGCACGAACACCGCGATCACCGCCGAGAGCGCCACGCCGAAGACCAGGAAGGGCGCCGCCTGGATCAGGACCGAGACGAACACCGTGGCCCAGGTCTGGAGGCCGGCGCCGGACAGCAGCCGCGACAGCGGGCCACGGAAGATCACCAGCAGGACCAGGAGCGCGGCCAGCACCTCGATGGAGCCGAACCAGCCCCTCTTGCGGCCCGGTTTCGGCTCCTCGGCGTCCCGCGACGCGTGTGGTCGCGCCTTCGTGCTCTCACCTGTGGTCAAGACTGCTCCTTCACCGGCCCGGCGACCGGGGGACCGGCCCGACGACCGGGACCGGGGCCAAAATAGCGTGATCTCACGAGCACGCGATGACGTCGCTCACATCCGGCCCTCCCCGAGGACCGTACGGGGGGTTCGATTGGCTGGTTCAGGCGGAAAGCTGTCAGAATCTTCCGATGCTCTTGCGCCCGGATGCCACGGAACAGCTGACCGAGCTCCTGCGGTCCCGGATTCTCGTCCTCGACGGCGCGATGGGCACGATGATCCAACGGCACGTCTTCACCGAGGAAGACTTCCGGGGCGAGCGGTTCGCCGACTGGCCGTCCGACGTACGCGGCAACAACGACCTGCTGTCGATCACCCAGCCCGAGGCGATCCGCGAGATCCACCGCGACTACCTGCGGGCCGGGGCCGACCTGATCGAGACCAACACGTTCAACGCCCAGCGGATCTCGCTGGCCGACTACGGCATGCAGGACATCGCGTACGAGCTGAACCTCGCGGCGGCCCGGCTGGCCCGGGCCGAGTGCGACGCCGCGACCGAGGCCGAACCGGCCCGGCCCCGGTTCGTGGTCGGCGCCCTGGGCCCGACCAACCGGACCGCGTCGATCTCGCCCGACGTCAACGACCCCGGCGCGCGCAACGTCACCTACACCGAGCTGGTCGAGGCCTACCTGGAGCAGGCGAACGGCCTGGTCGACGGCGGCGCCGACATCCTGATGGTCGAGACGATCTTCGACACGCTGAACGCCAAGGCCGCGATCTTCGCCCTGGAGACCCTCTTCGAGGAGCGCGACCGCCGCTGGCCGGTGATGATCTCGGGCACCATCACCGACGCCTCCGGCCGCACGCTGTCCGGTCAGGTGACCGAGGCGTTCTGGAACTCCGTACGCCACGCCCGGCCCTTGCTCGTCGGGCTCAACTGCGCCCTCGGGGCCCAGGAGATGCGGCCCTACCTGGCCGAGGTGTCGCGCCTGGCCGGCTGCTTCGTCTCCTGCTATCCGAACGCCGGCCTGCCCAACCAGTTCGGCGAGTACGACGAACTGCCGGCCCAGACCGCCGCGATCGTGCGGGAGTTCGCCGAGAGCGGCCTGGTCAACGTGCTCGGCGGCTGCTGCGGCACCACCCCGGAACACATCGCGGCGATGGCCGCGGCCGTCGACGGCCTCGCGCCGCGGGTGCCGGCCACCCCGGCGACGGCCACCCGGCTGTCCGGCCTCGAGCCGCTCAACATCACCGCCGAGTCGCTGTTCGTCAACGTCGGCGAGCGGACCAACATCACCGGCTCGGCGCGGTTCCGCAACCTGATCCGCGACGGTGACTACCCGGCCGCCCTCGCGGTCGCCCGTCAGCAGGTCGAGAACGGCGCCCAGGTCATCGACATCAACATGGACGAGGGGATGATCGACGGCGTCGCGGCGATGGACCGCTTCGTCAAGCTGATCGCCGGCGAGCCCGACATCAGCCGCGTCCCGCTGATGATCGACTCGTCGAAGTTCGAGGTGATCGAGGCCGGGCTGCGCTGCGTGCAGGGCAAGCCGATCGTGAACTCGATCTCGCTGAAGGAGGGCGAGGAGAAGTTCCGGGCCCAGGCCCGGCTGTGCCGCAAGTACGGCGCCGCCGTGGTCGTGATGGCCTTCGACGAGGACGGCCAGGCCGACAACCTCGAGCGCCGCCGGCAGATCTGCGAGCGGGCCTACCGGATCCTGGTCGACGAGGTCGGCTTCCCGGCCGAGGACATCATCTTCGACCCGAACATCTTCGCCGTCGCCACCGGCATCGAGGAGCACGCGAACTACGGCGTCGACTTCATCGAGGGAACCCGCTGGATCAAGCAGAACCTGCCCGGCGCCCTGGTGTCCGGCGGCGTGTCCAACGTGTCCTTCTCGTTCCGCGGCAACAACGCCGTCCGGGAGGCCATCCACGCGGTCTTCCTCTACCACGCCGTCGCCGCCGGCATGGACATGGGCATCGTGAACGCGGGCGCCCTGGTCGTCTACGACGAGGTCGATCCGGTGCTGCGCGAGCGCATCGAGGACGTGGTCCTCAACCGCCGTCCCGACGCCGGGGAACGATTGCTGGAGATCGCCACCGAGTTCGCCGGTGACGGCCGCAAGGCCGAGGCGGTCAACGACGCCTGGCGCTCGCTGCCGGTCGGCGAACGCATCACCCACGCCCTGGTGAAGGGCATCGACGACCATGTGGCGGCCGACACCGAGGAGCTTCGGGCGCTCATCGAGGCCCGCGGCGGCCAGCCCATCGAGGTCATCGAGGGCCCGCTGATGTCCGGCATGAACGTCGTCGGCGACCTGTTCGGCGCGGGCAAGATGTTCCTGCCCCAGGTGGTCAAGTCGGCGCGGGTGATGAAGAAGGCCGTCGCCTACCTGATCCCCTTCATCGAGGCGACCAAGACACCGGAGAGCGCCGGCCGCAGCAACGGCGTCGTGATCATGGCCACCGTCAAGGGCGACGTGCACGACATCGGCAAGAACATCGTCGGCGTCGTCCTGCAGTGCAACAACTACGAGGTCATCGACCTCGGCGTGATGGTGCCGGCCGAGAAGATCCTGGCCGCGGCCGAGGAACACGGCGCCGACATCATCGGGCTGTCCGGGCTGATCACCCCCTCGCTGGAGGAGATGGTCACCTTCGCGGCCGAGATGGAGCGCCGCGGGCTCGAGATCCCGCTGCTCCTCGGCGGCGCCACCACGTCCCGGGCGCACACCGCGGTCAAGGTCGACCAGAAGTACCACGGGCCGGTCATCTGGGTGAAGGACGCCTCACGCTCGGTCCCGGTGGTCGCGGCGCTGCTGTCCGACGAGCAGCGCCCCGGCCTGCTGGCCGAGATCGAGACCGACTACCAGGCGCTGCGGGAGCGGTACGCCGCCCGCAACGACACCAAGGTGATGCTCCCGATCGCGGCGGCGCGCGAGAACCACACGCCGATCGACTGGGATGGCTACCGCCCGCCGCGGCCCCGGCTGCTCGCCGCGCAGTCGCCCCGGGTCCACCAGGACGGCCGGCCGGCCCGGGCGGCACACCAGTTCGTCAAGACGTTCACCGACTACCCGCTCAGCGAACTACGCGAGTACATCGACTGGCAGCCGTTCTTCAACGCCTGGGAGATGAAGGGCCGGTTCCCCGACATCCTCAACAACCCGGCCACCGGGGAGGCCGCCCGCCGGCTGTACGACGACGCCCAGGCCATGCTCGACAAGCTGATCGCCGAGAAGTGGATCACCGCGTCCGGCGTCTTCGGGCTGTTCCCGGCCAACGCGGTCGGCGACGACATCGAGGTCTACACCGGCGAGGACCGCGGCTCGGTGCTCAGCACCCTGCACCAGCTGCGCCAGCAGACCGAACACCGGGCCGGCGTGCCCCACCGCTCGCTCGCCGACTTCGTCGCGCCCCGCGAGACCGGCCTGCCCGACTACGTCGGCGCGTTCGCGGTGACCGCCGGCCTCGGCATCGGCGACAAGATCACCGAGTTCAAGGCCGCGATGGACGACTACAGCGCCATCCTGCTCGAATCGATCGCCGACCGGCTGGCCGAGGCCTTCGCCGAGCGGCTCCACGAGCGGGTCCGCACCGAGTTCTGGGCCTACCAGCCCGACGAGAAGCTCGACAACGAGGCGCTGATCAAGGAGAAGTACGTCGGCATCCGGCCCGCTCCCGGCTACCCGGCCTGCCCCGAGCACACCGAGAAGCAGACCATCTGGCAGCTGCTCGACGTCCAGGCCAACACCGGCATCGAACTGACCGAGAGCATGGCCATGTGGCCGGGCGCCGCGGTCAGCGGCCTGTACTTCTCGCACCCGCGGTCGCAGTACTTCGTCCTCGGCCAGATCGGCCGGGACCAGGTCGAGGAGTACGCCCGCCGCAAGGGCTGGACGGTCTCCGAGGCGGAGAAGTGGCTCGCGCCCAACCTCGGTTACCGCTCGGACAACGACTGACGGTGGCCGACCGGCACCCGGCCGGATCGGTGCGGCTCAGGCCGCGCCGCCTTGCGGTTCAGGCGTGGTCCCGCCTCGGCCTGACGGTCAGGCGAGCGCGCGCCCGAGCATGGCGACCAGGTCTTCGGCCGCGCGGACGGTGTCGAAGGCCGGGTCGTCCAGGCTCTCCGCCACGATGGCGTCCAGCGCGCCGTTGACGATCACCGCGGTGACCCGCGGGTCGACGCCGGAGCGGTAGTCGCCGGCCGCCGACGCCGCCGCGACCAGGCCGGCGACCGAATCGCGGCGGCTGGGCGCGCCGTCCATGTCGCCGACGTCGGTCCCGGCGGCCACGTTCTCGATGATCATGCGGGTGTGGGCGGGGTAGTCACGCAGGTAGGCCACCATCGACCGGATGTACGCGTAGAGCGCGGCCGCTCCGGAGCTCGCGTCGACCGCGGCGCCGACCTGGCCGGTCAACGACTCCAGGACCGAGGTGTACGCGGCCCGCACCACCGCGTCCTTCGACGGGAAGTGGTAGAGCACCGCGGCCTTCGAGATGCCGGCCGCCTCGGCGATCCGGGCCAGCGAGGTGCCCGTGTACCCATGCTCGGCCACCAGGTCGATCGTCACGCCGATGAGCTGCGCCCGCCGGGCCTGCTCGGTGATGGTGAGTGGCTTGGCGGTGTTGTTCGAGGTCACGACCCTGATCCTACCCTGCGGTTGCAATTTCTACCGCGTGGTCAGTAATCTAACCGCATGGTTAAGTGGATGCTCGGCATACTCCTGGTGATCGTCGTCGCGGTCGCCTACGGGCTGCGCGACCCGTCACCGGTCGGCTACTTCACGTCGGCCGCGGCGCACGACCGGTTCATCACGACATATCAGGCGGCGATGGCCGACCTGCCACGGCCCGACCGCACGGTGGACGTCCGCACGAGCTTCGGCGTCGTGCGGCTCTACCACTTCGCCGGCGGCGCCGATCCGGCCGCCGCCCCCCTGCTGCTCCTGCCGGGGCGGGCCTCGGCGTCACCGGTCTGGGCCGACAACCTGCCGTCCCTGCTGCGGCAGCGCAGCGTGTACACGGTGGACCTGCTCGGCGAGCCCGGCCTGAGCATCCAGGAACGGCCGATCGGGACCAACGCCGACCACGCGCAGTGGCTGCACGAGGTGCTGGTGGCCCTGCCCGAGCCGCGGATCCACCTGTTCGGGCTGTCGTTCGGCGGCTGGACGGCGATGAACCTGGCCGTGCACCGGCCGGAGAAGGTCGCCGGCGTCGTGCTGCTCGACCCGATCATGGTCTTCGCCGGCCTGTCCCCCGGCGTGGTGCTGCGATCCATCCCGATCAGCGTCAAGTGGGCGCCGCGGTCGTGGCGGGACGGCTTCGCCAGCTGGACCGCGAACGACGCGCCGGTGGCCGACGTGCCGGTGGCCGACATGATCGAGGCCGGGCTGCACGCCTACCAGGTGAAGGTGTCCGCGCCCACCCGGCCGTCCGATCAGGAGCTCGCCGCGGTCGGCGTCCCGGTGCTGGTCCTGATGGCCGGGAAATCCCGCATGCACGACTCGGCCGAGGCGGCGGAGACCGCGCGGCGGCTGCTGGCCCACGAGACGGTGAAGATCTATCCCGAGGCGTCGCACGCCATCAACGGCGAATACCCCGACGAGATCGCCGCGGACATCGCCGCGTTCCTCCGGTAGACCGACGGCGCCGAGCGGATACCAAAGTTGATATCCGCTCCGGACGGCCGCCGATAGCGTGAGGCGATGGTTCCGGAAACTGAGGCCTGGGAGATCCGGCCGCCACAACACCGGGTGGACCGGCGGTTCATCGTCTGGCAGACGTTGGTGGCGGTGCTCTGGAGCGCCGGTGTGCTCGGCGTACTCGGCGCGATCCATCGTTTCGCCGAGGTCACGCGGCCGTGGCTGGGTCCGGTGCTGATCGTGCTCGCGGTGCTCCTCGCCGTGCAGATCCTCGTCGCGCCGACCGCGCGATACCTGGTCCACCGCTGGCAGGCCACCGACGACGCGGTCTACGCGCTCGAGGGGTGGCTCACCCGGCGATGGCAGATCGTGCCGATCAGCCGCATCCAGAGCATCGACACGAGATCGGGCCGCTGCAACAGCTTCTCGGGCTGGCGACCATCCGGGTCACCACCGCGTCGTCCGAGGGCAAGATCTCGATCGAGGGCCTGGACGCCACGGTCGCCCGGACGACGGTCGACCGGCTGCGCGAGGTCACCGCGGCGACCGCCGGCGATGCGACGTGACCGCGGAGGCCGTTGACGCGTACCCCTGGCGGCGGTTGAGCATCCGGGCCGTCTACCTCGACCTGGTCCGGATCGCCGGCTCGCTGGTGCCCGGATACCTGGGCGTCACACTCGGCGAGGACGGACCCATCTGGTTCCTGGTCGCCGGATCCGCCCTGGGTCTGCTCGGCGCGGCCGGCGGCCTCGTGCGCTGGATGACCACCCGGTACCGGATCGAGCCGGAGCGGGTCGAGATGCGCAGCGGGCTCCTGCAACGCAAGCACCGCACGGTCGCCCGAGACCGCATCCGCACCGTCGACAGCACGGCGACGTTCCTCCAGCGGGCCCTCGGCCTGCGGGTCGTCCGGGTCGGGTCCGGTGACGCGGGCTCGTCGTTCGATCTCAACGCCCTGGACCACCGGCAGGCCGCCCTGCTGCACCGCGAGCTGTTGCCGGGCGCCACACCGGAACTGGCCGCCCAGATCCTCGTACCTCGGTCCAAGCCGTCCGGCAGGTGACGCCGTCCGGTCAGCGCTCGATCAACCGCATCTGCTCCTCGGTGTGGTGACCACCCTCGGCCACCGGCAGCGCCGTCAGGGTCGCGAGCTGCTCGGGCGTGAGCGTGACGGCGTCGGCGGCGGCGTTCTCCTCGAGCCGGGACACCCGCTTGGTGCCGGGAATCGGAACGACGTCGTCGCCCTGGGCGAGCAACCAGGCCAGCGCCACCTGGCCCGACGTGGCGCCGACCTGATCGGCGACCGCCTGCACCTGGTCGGCGAGGCGAAGGTTGCGCTGGAAGTTCTCGCCGGTGAAGCGCGGGTGGTTCTTGCGGAAGTCGCTGTCGTCCAGGTTCTGGACGTCGGCCGGGGTGCGCAGGGCGCCGGTGAGGAAGCCGCGGCCCAGCGGGGAGTAGGCGACCAGCCCGATGCCGAGCTCGCGCAGCAGCGGCAGGATCTCCTCCTGGTCGCGGGTCCACAGCGAATACTCGGACTGCAACGCCGTGACCGGGTGCGCGGCGTGGGCCCGGCGGATGGTGCCGGCCCAGGCCTCGGACAGGCCGACGTACCGGATCTTGCCGGCCTGGACGAGCTCGGCCAGCGCGCCCATGGTGTCCTCGATCGGGGTGTCCGGGTCGACGCGGTGCTGGTAGTACAGGTCGATGTGGTCGGTGCCGAGCCGCTTCAGCGAGCCGTCGACCGCGGCGCGGATGCTGTCCGGGCTGCTGTCCGCCCGGCCGGCGTCGCGTCCGGTGTGCGAGATCAGGCCGAACTTGGTGGCCAGCACGACCCGGTCGCGGCGGCCGCTCAGCGCCCGGCCGACCAGTTCCTCGTTGACGTACGGGCCGTAGAATTCGGCGGTGTCGATGAGCGTGACGCCGAGGTCGATCGCCCGGTGGATGGTGCGGATGGATTCGGCGTCGTCGCGGCCGGCGCCGCTGTAGCCGAACGACATCCCCATCGTGCCCAGGCCGATCCGGGCGACCTCGAGCCGGCCGAGTTTCGCGCTGCGCATGGTGTTCCTCCGTGATGTTTCGTCGATGTGGGGCCAGGCGGGATCAGGCACCACGTACCCGTCCCGAATCCAGCAAACCCCGGCGGGCCCGCTGCCGGGAGGTTCCGCTGTAACGGGTAACAACAGGACCTCCCACCGTCCCCGCCACCGTGCTGGCGCTGGACGAGGCGCGGCTGCGCGCGGCCGGCCTCACCCGGCAGAGGGCGCGGTACACCCGGGCGGTGGCCGCCGCGGTGATCGACGGCTCGCTCGATCTGGACGGGCCGGCGCGGCTCGACGACGACGCGGCCCTGCTGCTCCCGGGCTGAGTCAGCGGCAGCTGGAGGTCTGGGTCTCTCCGTTGAAGGTGTCGATGTTCCCGACCTTCCAGGATCCGCCCTGGCGCACCGCGTCGACGGCGAACATCGCGCCCGCGGTGGCGGTCTGCTTGCTCGCGGTGCTGGTGTCGCTCTGGGTGGCGAAGACCAGGACCCGCGCCCGGTCGCCGGTCAGCATCTCCACCCCGCTGTTGGTGACCGTGACCGTGACGACCAGACGTTGCTTCGGCGCGTGCTGCCGGACCACCGCGAACAGCTGGTCGTACTGGCAGACCGCCTTGCCGGTGAGCAGGGTCCGGGCCGCCTGCTGGGTCTTGTCCAGGTCGTCGTAGCGGTAGGAGAAGAGCGTGTTGACCGCGCTGGCGACCTGCCCGTTGGCCTCGCTGGTGGCGGCGTTGTCGGTGAGCGCGGTGTTCGTACCGGCCGCGGCGCGCACCTGCTGCGCCTGCTGGGCGAACCACACCGCCAGCGCGCCCAGGACGAGGGCGCACACGCCGAGGATCAGGGCCGGCCGCAGGGACCGCGGCTCGCGAGGCGGTTCGGGAGCCGACTTGGGAGCCGGCTTGGGAGCCGGCTCGGGAGGTTCCGCCGCCGCCGGGGCCGGGTCGACGGCCGCGCGGCGCCGCATCATGCGCCGGGTGACGCTCCGGCTGGGTGGCTGGGTCGAGGTCGGCATGCGGGCTGATTCCTTCCGTGCGCGGGCTCAGGCCGCGGAGACCGGCACCTGTCCGATGGAGCTGAGCTTCCAGATCGTTCCGGTGCGGGTGAGCTGGCCCGCCAACCGTTCCCGCTTGGTGGTCGCCCGGCCGGTCGCCGGGGTCACCGTCAACTCGATGGCCACGATGACGCTCGCCTTGCCGGCGCGATCGTCCAGCTCGGTCACCGCGCCGTCGAGGATCTTGGCCGTGGTGACGGTCTTCGCCTTCTTGATCTGGGTGAGGAAGTTCTGGCGGCCCTGGCTGAGCTGGTCGTGCAGGGCGCCGGTGGTGGACTCGGCCCAGAGGTCGACACCGCTCTCGGCCGTACGGTAATCGAGGGTGTTGAGATTTTGGATCGCCTGCTCGGCGCTGCGCAGAACCTCGTCGCGGGTGTGCGAGTAGCGCAGCGAGTCGTCATGCGTGGCCGACCACCACGACCAGCTGGTCCAGCCGGCGGCCCCGGCGGCGATCAGGGCCAGGACGAGGGCCAGAGACACCAGGTGGCGGCGCAGGAAGGTCATCGGACGGCTCCACTCGCGGCGCGGTCGGCCCGCTCATGCAGGCGCCGGGCCCGCAGGACCAGCTCCATGGCGAACCGGGAGTCGGGGTCGTCGAGCTGGTCGCCCAGGCTCTGCTCGAGCTGACGCATGCGGTAGCGGACGGTCTGTGGGTGCACCCGCAACCGTTCGGCGATCTTGGCGGCCGAGCCGCGCGCCTCCAGCCAGGCCTCGAGCGTCTCGATCAGCCGGTCGCGGCGGTGGGCGGTCAGGTCACGCACGGCGGCGAACTCGCGGCCGGCCAGCTGCTCGACCAGCGCCCGGTCGGAGAACAGCAGCATCTCGCAGAGATGGTCCTCGCACAGGATGGCCGGCTCGGCGTCGATCGCGCCCGACTCGGCCAGCGCGAGCGCCTGCCGGGCCCAGCGCAGCGAGTCGGACGCCGCGCTCAGCCGCACGGTCGGGCCGACGGCCAGGCGGCTGCCGGGGAACTCCGCGATCAGGCCGGCCCGGCGGTCGGCCGAGAGCCGCCCGGGCACCAGCAGGTAGGGCTCGACGGCGTCGAGATCGGACAACACGTCGTCCAGCGGCGGCGTCGCCTCGGGGCTGCCCAGGCCCACCGCGATCATGGTCACCTCGTCCGGCACGGTCCAGCCGGCCAGGTTGGCCAGGTCTTTCACGGCGCTGACGGGGGCCGGCGGAGACTCCAGGATCAGCCGCAGCAGCCGGCGGCGCCACTGGTTCAGCGCGTCGGCCGAGCGCGCCTTCGCCTCCACGTACCCCTCGACCGACAGCGCGGCCAGCTGGTCGATGTAGGCGAACAGCGCGTCGGCGAGCTGGAACATGATCGCCGACGGGAGGCTCTCCCGCCGGCCCACCTTCACCGCGCGCTGCCAGGCCACCCGGGCGCCGACCCGGTAGGCCGCCTGGAGGCTGTCCAGGCTGCGGTCCTCGTTGGCCTCGTACCGGCCGAGCCGCCGGAACACCCAGTCCCAGCCCTGGTGCGGGGCGGACGGGTCGGCGACCTGGTCGACGAAGGACTCGAGCGCGTGCTCGACGCCCAGCCGCAGGGTCTGGCCGTAGGGGCCGTCCATCGGGCGGGCGTACTCGGGGATGGTCTCGCGGATCTCGGCGATCACCTCGCCGGCCAGGCTCGGGAGCTCGGCCCGCATGATCACGGCCATCTGGCGGGGGAACATCTCGGCCGGCTTCAACCGGCCGTTCCTCGCGGCCTGGCTGTCGACCTGCAACGGACGGGTCATCGACGTCTGCCCCTCCTTGACACCCTGCGGCCGGCTCGACGTAGGCATCGAACATAGTCCATCTCGACCGGCTTGGCTCAAGTCCCTGGATTGCGCGAGTTGTGACAACTCGCGGGTCGACATCGCGCGGCAGATGACAAGAAATCGAGGCCGGGCCGGCGCCGACACAATTCATTGACATGACCGCTTGTGGCCCTATGTAACCCGCCAGTAACCTACCGCCGAGGCCGCCTCCGAGCCACTGACGGCCATCGATCCGAAGTCCTGCCTACGGCGCCGGGCGGGCTCGGAAAGCCAGGCCCAGCGGCCGTTCAGCCGGGGGCCTTTCCACAGGAGAGTGCCAATGCGCGTACGGAAAGCAAGTGTTCTCCTCGTCGCGGCCATGGCCGCCTCGGCCCTCGGCGTCAGCGCCTCACCAGCCTCCGCCGCGGCCGAACTCAGTGCCACCTACCCGATCAACGGCGTCAGCCACATCGCATCCAACGACTCCGACCTGCCGCTCGGTCCGGGCAGCCTGCACGCGACCGTCAACCTGGACAGCGGCGCGCTCGCCGCCGAGGTCTCCCTGCCCGCGGCGACCGGCGAGTTCAAGGAGCTCGGCTTCATCCCGGTGACCGCGACGGTCGAGCTCACCGAGGCCGAGCCGACCACCGGGCAGCTCGACCTCAACACCGGCCAGCTGCGGACCACCTCGCACATCACCATGCGGCTGACCCGGCTCACCATCGCCGGCCTGCCCGCACCGGTCGGCAGCCGCTGCCAGACCAGGGAGCCGGCCGAGGTTCCGCTGACCTCGCAGCCCGGGTTCAGTGTGCTTCGCGGTGGCGTTGTCACCGGGACGTACACCATCCCGCCGTTCCAGCACTGCCTGCTCAACACCGGGCTGATCAACCTGACCATCCCCGGCTCGGGCAACACCCTCTCCCTGACCCTCGGCCCGGCCGTCGTCGGCTGAGCCACAGTGCATCCCCCCACTGAGGAGGCAAGATGAGAATCCGCAACCGCGTCACCCGCGTCATGTTCTCGTGCGCCGCCGCGACCAGCGCGGCCGTGCTGGCCGGCGCCGGCTCGGCCCACGCCGCGGACGACGCCACGATCAGCATCACCAGCACATCGCCGGACGGCGCGTACACCGCCGTCACGTCGCACAGCTCGTTCCTGGACCTCAACTCCGGTGTCACGCTGACCTGTACGGGCGGCGGAGGCCAGAACTACGGTTCGCAGGGCACCGGCGCGCTGCCCGACCAGTCCGGCCAGCCTTTGCCGTCCACGCAGGCCACCGGCATCTCGAGCCTGCTGTTCAACACCGCCGGCGGCTGCACCAGCCTGCTCGGGTCGGTGACCTCGATCGCGACGGACACGCCGTACGAGATCGTCATCCAGAACTACCCGGGCGTGAAGTCCGACGGCGTCACCCCGGCCAACGGGGACGGCTACATCCACATCAAGAACGTCAACGTCTCGATGCCGGCCTGCTCGTTCACCGTCTCGGGCGACGCTCCGATCTACTACGACAACGCGACCCACTCGCTCAACGTCACCCCGGACGTCGCGCCGGAGTACGGCACCGGCGCCGGCGGCGACGTCACGCTGCCGGACGGGCCGCTGACCATCAACAACGTCCGCGGCTGCCTCGGTGAGGTGAACAACGGCGACATCGGCGCGTACTACGCCACCGCCGACGCCGAGGACCCGTTCGGCAACGACACGCCGTACGTCCTCGACTCCGGTCTGCAGATCACCTCGCCGTAGTGCTCATGAGAAGAATCCCCACGCCCCGGTCGCTGCGGCGACCGGGGCGCTGGCTCACCCGGACAGCCGCGGTCGCGGTGCTGATCGCCGCGACCGGCGCGCTGAGCTCGGCCGCGCCGGCGGCTGTCGAGGAGAGCCGCCGGGTGCCGGGAGCGGCGCCGCGAGCCGAGCCGGGCATCCCGCCGGCCTGCAGCGCCTTCCACATACCGGGCGAGCTCCAGCAGCTGGGCTGCGCGTTCGTGGTCGGCTACGCCAACGTGAACAAGCTGAACGGCGCGGTCCTGCTCGGCGTCCCCGACCCGGGTCTGGTCAGCGTCGTCATCGTGGCCAACCGGAGCTTCTGCGTGCCGTCGACGATCTCGCTCCCGCTCTGCGTCATCCGCGGCGGTGTGCGGCACACCCTGACCGAGTACAAGTTCATGCTGGAACCCAACGGCATCACCCCCGACATGGCGGAAGGGGAGTTCCCGCCGGCCGCCCAGACGCTGCTGACCTTCGGCTTCATGCCGGTCAGCGCGAAGATGCACCTCCGGCAGCTCGGCCCGATCAGCGGCACGGCGGAGACGACGCAGGCGAACGGCCGGCACACCCTGATCTCGACCACGCTGTCCGGCAAGGTCACGATCCAGCTCACCGACGTCAAGGTCAACGGCGTGCCGATGAACACCGGCGTGTGTCACACCCTCGATCCGGAGGAGGACAACCTCCACCTCTCCGGATCGGGCGACAACTCCACCATCCCGCCCGCCGGATACACCGTCGCCCGCGGCGGTCCGCTCATCGGCACCACCGACATCCCCCCGTTCACCGACTGCGTGGGCGACGACGGTGAAGACCTGACCCCCCTGTTCACGGCGTCGGTGTCCGGTCCGGGCAACTACACGAAGATGATCCAGGGGAACCTCTGCTCCCCCGACATCAGCGGCGCCAACGGCTGCCCGCCCCAGATCCCGGTGCCGGAGCGATGAAGGGACATTCGATGGGCATCGAAGTGCAGGCCGACGGTCTGACCAAGTCCTTCGGCGGGCACACGGTGTGGCGGGACGTCTCGCTGACCCTTCCGGCCGGCGAGATCTCGGTCATGCTGGGCCCGTCCGGCACCGGCAAGACCGTCTTCCTCAAGACCCTCGTCGGCCTGGTCCGTCCCGACCGCGGCCGGGTCGTGGTGAACGGCGTCGACATCGTCTCCTGCCGGGAACGCCAGCTCTACCGCAGCCGACGGCTGATGGGCGTGATGTTCCAGGACGGCGCGCTGTTCGGCTCGATGACCCTGTTCGACAACATCGCCTTCCCGCTGCGCGAGCACACTCGCCGCAACGAGCGGGAGGTCCGGTCCATCGTCGAGGAGAAGATGGCGATGGTCGGCCTGAGCGGCGCCGAGTCCAAGCTGCCCGGTCAGATCTCCGGTGGCATGCGTAAACGTGCCGGCCTGGCCCGGGCGCTGGTCCTCGACCCCGAGTTCGTCCTGTGCGACGAACCCGATTCGGGGCTGGATCCGGTGCGTACGGCGTACCTCTCCCAGCTCCTGATCGACCTCAACGCCCAGATCGCGGCGACCATGCTGATCGTCACCCACAACATCGACATGGCGCGCACCGTCTCGCACAACATCGGCATGCTCTACCGGCGGGAGCTGGTCGCCTTCGGACCGCGCGAGGTCCTGCTCACCAGCGGCGAACCGGCGGTGGAGCAGTTCCTCGGTGGCCGGCGCCACGGGCCGATCGGCATGTCCGAGGAGAAGGACACCGCATGAACGTTCTGGCTGACACCGGCCGGGTGTTCACGCTCGCGGCCCAGGTGGCTCGGATGTCGTTCAGCACCCGGCCGCAGATTCGCGAGACGGTCGAGCAGTTCTGGTTCATCGCCAGCGTGACGATCCTGCCGGCCGCGCTGGTCTCGATCCCGTTCGGCGCGGTCATCGCCCTCCAGGTCGGCTCGCTGACCCGGCAGCTGGGCGCCGAGTCGTTCACCGGCGCGGCCAGCGTGCTGGCCATCGTCCAGCAGGCCAGCCCGCTGGTCACCGCGCTGCTCGTGGCCGGCGCGGGCGGCTCGGCCATCTGCGCCGACCTGGGCGCCCGCACCATCCGGGAGGAGATGGACGCGATGGAGGTGATGGGCATCTCGCCGGTCCAGCGCCTGGTCGTGCCGCGGGTCTGGGCCGCGATGGGCGTGGCCGTGCTGCTCAACGGGCTGGTCTCCACGGTCGGCGTGGCCGGCGGCTACTTCTTCAACGTGGTCATGCAGAACGGCACTCCCGGGGCGTACCTGGCCAGCTTCTCCGCCCTGGCCCACCTGCCCGACCTGTGGATCAGCGAGCTCAAGGCGCTCATCTTCGGCTTCATCGCCGGGGTGGTCGCGGCCAACCGCGGGCTCAGCTCCAAGGGCGGCCCCAAGGGGGTGGGCGACGCGGTGAACCAGTCCGTCGTCCTGGCCTTCCTGCTGCTGTTCTTCGTCAACCTGGTGATCACGGCCATCTACCTGCGGGTCGTACCGCCGAAGGGGGCCTGAGGTGAGGTGGGACCGGGCGCTGTCCCCGGTGGACACCCTGGGCGACTCGCTGGCCTTCTACGTCCGCGTCGCGCTGTGGGTGCCCCGCGCGCTGTACCGCTACTCGCGGGAGATCCTGCGCCTGCTGTCCGAGGTCGCCTTCGGCAGCGGCGGCCTGGGCGTCATCGGCGGCACGGTCGGCGTGATGATCGCGATGACCATGTTCACCGGCACGGTCGTCGGGCTCCAGGGGTACGCCGCGATGAACCAGATCGGCACCTCGGCCTTCACCGGCTTCATCTCGGCCTACTTCAACACCCGGGAGATCGCGCCCCTGGTGGCCGGCCTGGCCCTGTCGGCCACGGTCGGCGCCGGCTTCACCGCCCAGCTCGGCGCGATGCGCATCTCCGAGGAGGTGGACGCGCTCGAGGTGATGGGCATCCCCAGCCTGCCCTACCTGGTCACCACCCGGGTGGTGGCCGGGTTCGTCGCCATCATCCCGCTGTACGGCATGGGCCTGATCAGCTCGTACGCCGCCTCCCGGTTCACGACCATCGTGTTCAACGGGCAGTCGGCCGGCACCTACGACCACTACTTCGCGCTGTTCCTGCCGGCCCAGGACGTGCTGTGGTCGGTCGCCAAGGTGCTCGTCTTCAGCGTCCTGGTCATCCTGACGCACTGCTACTACGGCTACCGGGCGAGCGGCGGCCCGGCCGGCGTCGGCGTGGCCGTGGGGCGCGCCGTCCGCAGTGCCATCGTGCTCATCAGCCTGACCGACTTCCTGCTCAGCCTGGCCATCTGGGGCGCCACCACGACGGTGAAGGTGGCCGGCTGATGACCACAGTGAGCCGGCGCCTGGCCGGATTCGCCTTCCTCGCGGTCATCGTGCTGCTGGTGTGGCTGGTCGTCGCCCGCTACCAGGGACGGTTCACCCCGGCGGCGATGGTCGTGGTGGAGACCGACAGCGCCGGCAACAACATCCACCCCGGCGCCGAGGTGAAGGCCCGCGGCATCGTGGTCGGCCAGGTCCGCCGGATCTCGTCGACCGGCGACGGCGCCCGGCTCGACCTGGCGCTGCGGCCCGACCAGTTCCCGCTGCTGCCGGCCGACGTCAAGGTTCAGCTGCTGCCGACCACCCTGTTCGGCGAGCGGTACGTCGCCCTGGTCCTGCCGAGCCGCCCCGGCCCGGCCCGGCTGGCCGAGCACGCGGTCATCCCGCAGGACCGGTCGGCCAACGCCATCGAGCTGGAGCGGGTCCTCGCGAACCTGCTGCCCCTGTTGCAGGCGGTGCAGCCACAGAAGTTGTCGGTGACGCTGACCGCCATCGCCCAGGCCCTGGACGGCCGGGGCGCCCAGCTCGGCACGACGCTGCGCGAGCTCAACGCGTACCTCACCGAGCTGGAACCGTCGTTGCCGGCGCTCAACGAGAACATCACCCGGCTGGTCGAGGTGGTGAACAGCTACGCCGACGCGGCGCCCGACCTGACCGACGCGCTGACCCATCTGAGCGTCACCAGCCGGACCCTGGCCGAGCAGCAGAACAACCTGCGCGCGCTGTACGCCTCGGTGACCACGACCGGAGGTGACGTGAACACGTTCCTGCTGACCAACAAGGACACCATCGTACGGTTGTCGGCCGACAGCCGGCCGTCGCTGGCCGTGCTGGCCAAGTACGCGCCGGAGTTCCCGTGTGTCCTGCAACAGCTCACCGACACGGCGTCCGACATGGACAAAGCCCTCGGCAAGGGTACGACGCAGCCGGGCCTGCGCGTGAAGCTGCACGTCTCCCCGTCCCGCGGGGCGTACCTGCCCGGGAAGGACGACCCCGTCTACCAGGACAAGGACGGGCCCGCCTGCTACCCGACACCGTACGGCCTGGCCAACGCCCCGCCGGAGAGTGAGTACCTGAACGAGCTGATGGCCGCGTCGATCGGCGTGCCGCCACGGTCGCTGCCGTCCTGGAGCAGCCTGCTGGTCGGCCCGATCTTCCGCGGCCGGGAGGTGACGCTGACCCCATGACCAGGAGCATCGCCGGCCCGGCGATCAAGGGCACCGTGTTCGCCGTCATCACCGTGTTCACCACCGCCGTGCTCGGCCTGAGCATCGCCAACACCGGCGTCGGCGAGACACAGACCTACCGCGCCCAGTTCACCGACGTGACCGGCCTGTCCGACGGCGACGACATCCGGATCGCCGGGGTACGGGTGGGCCAGGTGACCGGCATCCGGGTGGTCGACCGCCGGGTGGCCGAGGTGCGGTTCACCGTCGACGCCGCGCGTACCCTGCCGGCCTCGGTGACCGCCACCATCAAGTACCGCAACCTGGTCGGGCAGCGCTACATCACGCTGGCCCAGGGCGTGGGCCCGGTCGGCCGGACCCTGCCACCCGGGCAGACCATCCCGCTCGGGCGCACCACGCCGGCGCTCGACCTCACCGCGCTGTTCAACGGGTTCCAGCCGCTGTTCCAGGCGCTGGCCCCCGAGGACGTCAACCAGCTGGCCAACGAGGTCGTCCAGGTGCTGCAGGGCGAGGACGCCACGGTGGAGAGCCTGCTGGCCCACACGGCCTCGCTGACCTCCACCCTGGCCGCCAAGGACGAGGTGATCGGCCGGGTCATCGACAACCTCAACGCCGTCCTGAAGACCGTCAACGGGCGCGGCGACAAGCTCTCCACCCTGGTCGCCACCCTGCAGGAGCTGGTCTCCGGGCTGGCCCGCGACCGCAAACCGATCGGCGAGGCGATCGACGCGATCGGCGACCTGACCACCAGCACGGCCGGCCTGCTGAAGGACGGCCGGGAGCCGCTGCGCCAGGACATCGTCGCGCTCGGCCAGGTGTCGGCCAACCTGTCGGAGGGACCCGAACTGGACACGTTCCTGCAGACCCTGCCGGTGAAGATGGAGAACATCGGCCGGGTCGCGTCGTACGGCTCCTGGCTGAACTTCTACCTCTGCTCGGCGACGGTCAGCGGGGTCGCCGCCACGGACGGGTTCCCACCGCCGACCGGGCTGCCGGTGACCGAGGCGAGGTGCCGATGACCGGCCGCCGTCCCATGCTCGCCGGTGTGCTCGGCATCGTGCTGGCCGCCACGCTCGCATTCCTCGCGTTCAACGCCGAGAACCTGCCGATCGTCGGCGGCGGCACCACGTACACGGCTGATTTCACCGAGGCGGCCGGCCTGCACACCGGCAACGAGGTGCGGGTCGCCGGGGTGAAGGTGGGCAAGGTGACGCGCGTGGCCCTGCACGGCGGTCTGGTGCGCGTCGGCTTCCGCGTCAAGGACACCTGGGTCGGCGACGCCAGCACCGCGGCCATCCGGATCAAGACCCTGCTCGGCGAGAAGTTCCTCGCCCTCGACCCGCTCGGCGGCGCGGCACAGAACCCGCGGACCACCATCCCGGCCGCCCGGACGACGTCGCCGTACGACGTCACCGAGGCGTTCGGCCAGCTGTCCGACACCGTGGATCAGATCGACACCGACGCGCTGGCCCGCAGCTTCGAGGCGATGTCGCAGACCTTCCGCAACACGCCCGACTCGGTCAAGGGGGCGTTGCGGGGACTGTCCGACCTGTCCCGCACCATCTCCTCCCGGGACACCCAGCTGGCCGAGCTGCTCACCGCGACCAGGCAGATCACCGGGCGGCTGGCCGACGACAACACGCGGTTCCAGGCGCTGCTGGCCGACGGCAACCTGCTGCTGGCCGAGGTCCAGCGGCGGCGTGACGCGATCGCCGCGCTGCTGACCGGCACCCGGCAACTGGCCGCGCAGATCTCGGGGCTGGTCGCCGACAACACCGCGACGCTGGGGCCGGCGCTGGCGGCGCTCGACCGGGTCACCGACGTCCTCCAGCGCAACCAGGACAACCTCACCCGGGCGCTCGCGCTGGCCGGCCCTTATTACCGACTAGTTGGTAACTCCATCGGCAACGGCCGCTGGTTCGACGCGTACCTGTGCGGCCTGGTGCCCGTCTCGTACCAGGCGCCCGGCACCGCGCCGCCCAGCGGATGCCTGCCACCGAGGACGGGGAGCACCCGATGAGCCACCACTACCCGGCATCGGATCGGCGGACCGTCCGGCTCCTCGCCGCCCTCGTCGCGATCTCGGTCGTCTTCGCCGGCTCCATGGTCTGGCTGGTGATCCGCGACGTCGGCCTCAAGCACATCGTCGCCTACTTCGGTGAGGCCGTCGGCGTCTACGCCGGCTCGGACGTCCGGGTGCTCGGCGTACCGGTCGGCACCATCACGTCGGTCGAACCGCAGGGCACGCGGGTACGGGTGGGAATCACCATCGACCGCGGGGTCGACGTGCCGGCCGGCGCCCTGGCCGCGGTCGTCGCCCCCAGCGTCGTCAGCGACCGGTACGTGCAGCTCAGCCCGCCCTACACCGGCGGGAAGAAGATGGCCGACGACGGCGTGATCCCGGTCGGCCGCACCGCCACGCCGGTCGAGCTCGACCAGCTCTACGAGAGCCTCAACCGGCTGGCCACGGCCCTGGGACCGGACGGCGCCAACCGCACCGGCGCCCTGTCCGACCTGCTGGACACCGGCGCCGCCAACCTGGACGGCAACGGCCGGGCGATGGGCACCAGCATCGCCGAGCTCGGCAAGGCCACGCGCACGCTGTCGGGCTCCCAGGCCGACCTGTTCGACACCATCGCCAACCTCGAGCGCTTCACGGCCATGCTGCGGGACAGCGACGACCAGGTGGCCAAGGCGGAGACCCAGCTCCGCGACGTGGCCGGGTTCCTCGCCGACGACCGGCAGGAACTGGCCGCCGCGCTCCGCGAGCTGGCCACCGCCCTGATCCAGGTGCGCGACTTCATCCGGGACAACCGGGGGCGGCTGAGGTCCAACGTGGACAAGCTGGCCTCGATCACCGAGACCCTGCTCCGGCAGCGCGCCTCGCTCGAGGAGGCGCTGGACGTGGCCCCGCTGGCGCTCACCAACGTGGCCGGGGCGTACAACCCGGAGACCGGGTCCTTCGAGGGCCGGGGGAATTTGAGGGAGCTCACGCCCCTGCCGCTGCCCGCGGTGGGAGGCCGCTGATGCGCCGCCTGCTGGTTCTCCCGGTCGTTCTGGCGCTGCTCTCCGGCTGCTCCTTCTCCGGCGCCGCCGACCTGCCGCTGCCCGGCGGCGCCGACCTCGGCGATCACCCGTACCGCGTGGTCGCCGACTTCGCCGACGTCCTGGATCTGGTTCCGCACGCGGCGGTCCGGGTGAACAACGTGCCGGTCGGCCGGGTGTCGAAGATCGAGCTGCCGGACGGGAGCTGGACCGCGCGGGTGACCATGGAGGTCAACGGATCGGTCCACCTGCCGGCCAACGCCGTGGCCCGCCTGCACCAGTCCAGCCTGCTCGGCGAGAAGTACGTTCAGCTGGCCGGCCCGGCCGACGGATCGGGCGCCGGGACGCTGAGCGACGGCGCCGAGATCCCGTTGTCCCGCACGAACCGCAACCCGGAGGTGGAGGAGGTCCTCGGCGCCCTCTCCATGCTGCTCAACGGGGGCGGGATCGCCCAGCTGCGCACCATCACCGTGGAGCTGAACGACGCGCTGGACGGCAACGAGCCCGAGATCCGGGCGCTGCTGACCAACATCGACACGCTGATGTCCAACCTGGACGCTCATCGCAAGGACATCACCGCGGCGATCGACGGGCTCAACCGGTTCGCGGGCACGCTGGCCCAGCGGGATCGGCAGATCGGCACCATCCTGGACGACCTCTCCCCCGGGCTGCGGGTGCTGGAACAGCAGCGCGGCGAGCTGGTCACGATGTTGCAGTCGCTCGACTCGCTGTCCCGTACGGCGGTGGACACCATCGAGCGGAGCCAGGCCGACGTGGTGGCCGACCTGAAGCTGCTTGAGCCGGTGCTGCGGCAGCTCAGCAACGCCGGGCAGACCCTCCCGCAGGCGCTGCAGATCCTGCTGACCTACCCGTTCACCGACGCCGCCCTCGACGCGATCAAGGGTGACTACCTCAACGCGTACCTGTCGCTGGTGGCCGCGCCCGGCACCACCGTGATCCCGCCGCTGACCCCCGGCGACGTCCTCGCCATGGCGGCGAAGAAGGCCCAGGCGCGTCGTACGCCGGCCTCGACCCGGCCCTCGCCCGGCGCCAGCCCTCCGCCGCTTCCGCTGCCCGCCGTCAGTTCGACCCCGCCGCCGTCCACCTCGACGTCTCCTTCCCCGACCGGCCCACCTCCCGCGTCTCCATCGGAAGCTCCCCCTTCCAGCCCTCCGGCGCCATCGGAACCCCCTGCGCCGCCGGAGGCCTCCCCGGAAGCCGGAGGTGACGGCTGATGCTCACGCTCGGCGCGAAACTCAAGATCGTCCTGTTCGTCGTCCTCGGCGCGCTCGTGGTCGGGTTCATCGGGCTGCGGTACGCCGACCTGGGCCGATTCGTCGGGCACACCGGCTACTACGTGGTCCAGCTGGAGCTGGGCGAGGCCGGCGGCATCTTCACCAACGCGGAGGTGACCTACCGCGGGGTGGCGATCGGGCGGGTCGGCGCCATGCGGCTGACCGCCGGCGGCATCGAGGCCGACCTCAAGATCGACGATTCCGCGCCGCGCATCCCGGCCGCGGTCCAGGCCGTGGTGGCCAACCGGTCGGCGGTCGGCGAGCAGTACGTCGACCTGCGCCCGAAGAGCGACGGCGGACCGTACCTGGCCGCCGGATCGCTCATCAAGCGCGCCGACACCCGCCTTCCGCTGCCGGTCACCACCCTGCTCACCTCGGTCGACGGCCTGGCCGCCTCGGTGCCCAAGGACTCGCTGCGCACCGTGGTCGACGAGCTCGACCTGGCCCTGGCCGGCCAGGGGCCGAACCTGCAGATCCTGCTGGACACCGGCGGGGACCTGACCCGGGCCGCGACGGACAACCTCGGCCCCATCACCCAGCTGCTCGACAACGGCCGGGTGGTGCTCCGGACCCAGCAGGACTCGAGTGACGCGCTGCGCTCGTTCAGCCGGGACCTCAACCTGCTCAACGCGCAGCTGGAGAGCTCCGACCCCGACCTGCGGCGGCTCATCCTTGCCGCCCCCGGCGCCGCCGACCAGGTGAGCGGGCTGCTGGAGGACACCGATCCGGGCCTCGGCGTGCTGCTGAGCAACCTGCTGACCACCTCGGACATCGTGCTGATCCGCCGCGACGGTCTGGAGCAGGCGCTGGTGACGCTGCCGGCGGTGACCGCGGCCGGTTCGACCGCCGTCACCCCGGACGGCATCGAGATGGGCCTGGTCACCACCTTCTTCAACCCGCCGCCGTGCCTCAGCGGCTACGACGACACGGCGTACCGCAACGGGCTCGACACGTCGCCCGCCCCCGAGCTGAACACCGCCGCGCACTGCTCGCTGGACCCCAGCACCGGGGTCGAGGTCCGCGGCCCGGCCAACGCGCCCCGCCCGAAGAAGTAGCTAGTAGGTGAAGCGGGAGACCAGGGTCTGCAGCTGGCCGGCGGTGGTGGCGAGGTTGTCGGCGGCGCTGCGGGTGTCGCCGACGGTCTCGGTGGTCCGCCGGGCGGCCTGGGAGACGCCGGTGATGCCCGCGGCGATGTCGCCGGCGCCGCTGGCCGCCTCGGACAGGGTGCGGTTCATCTCCTGGGTGGTGGCGGTCTGTTCCTCGACGGCGGAGGCGATGGTGAGCTGGATGCCGTTGATGCGCTCGATGATGGCCGAGATCTCGCCGATCGCGGTGACCGCGCCATCGGTGTCGGCCTGGATGGTCTGCACCCGCCGGGAGATGTCCTCGGTCGCCTTGGCGGTCTCCTGAGCGAGGTCCTTGACCTCGCCGGCGACCACGGCGAAACCCTTGCCGGCCTCGCCGGCGCGAGCGGCCTCGATGGTGGCGTTGAGCGCGAGCAGGTTGGTCTGTTCGGCGATCGAGGTGATCACCTTGACCACGGTGGCGATCTCGCTGGACGACTCCCCCAGCCGGGAGACGATGGTGTTCGTCGCGGTCGCCACCTCGACCGCCTTGGCCGCGACCTCGGAGGCCTCGCTGGTGGACACCGAGATCTCCCGGATCGACGAGTCGACCTCGGTGGAGCCGGTGGACACCACGTGCAGGTTGTCGGACACCACCTTGGCCGCGTCGGCCACCGACCCGGCCTGCGACGACGCCTCGGACGCGGCCGCGTCGACCGCCCCGGACACCGCGGTGAGCTGCCCGGCGGCGGTCTGCAGGGTGCCGGCGGTGCCGGCCAGCTGGACCACGTCGGCGCGCAGCCGGGAGATGGCCTGGTCGAGGGACGCGGCCATCCGGCCCACCTCGTCGGTGGTGGTCACGCCGGAGGTAAGGGTCAGGTCGCCGCGGGTGAGGCCCTCGGCCAGGCGGCCGACCCCCTGGACCGCCCGGCGGACGTTGTTCATCACGCGCAGCCCGATCAGGGAGCTGACCAGGATGCCGGCGGCGAGCAGCACGCCGATGATCCACATCGCGTTGCGCGCCCGCCCCTCGGCGGCGTCGATGCTGTCCTGGGCCAGCTCGCCGGCCCGCTGCTGCAGGGCGGTCTGATCGGCGGTCAGCGCCCCGTACACGGCGTTGTACTGCTGGAGCAGCGCGTTCATGTCCTGCGACGGGGACGGCACGGGGCCGGTGGTGATGAACGTGACGAACGCCTGCCAGTCTTTCTCGGCCTTGGCCACGGTCTGCGCGCCCTCCGAGTCGGCGCTGAGCGCGGCGCGCAGCTGGGTCAGGGCGTCCGTGATGGCCTGACGATTGGCGGCCAGCCCCTTGTTGATCTCGGAGGCGATGGTGGGATACAGCTGTGCCGCCGAGATGCCGCCGCTGAACGCCTCGACGTTCTTGCTGAACGATCCCACCGCGCTCTCGACGGCGATGGTCTGCCGTTGCGCCGTCTCGGCGTCCCGGTTGAGCCGCTGTACGGTGTAGATCGCTACCGCGCCGACGATCAGGCCGCTGATGATCGCCGCCAGCATCGCCGCACTCATCTTCACCCGCAGCGAACGGTTGTCGAACGCCCCCG
The DNA here is from genome assembly GCF_040684855.1 of Actinoplanes sp. NPDC089786. Classification (NCBI taxonomy): domain Bacteria; kingdom Bacillati; phylum Actinomycetota; class Actinomycetes; order Micromonosporales; family Micromonosporaceae; genus Actinoplanes; species Actinoplanes sp. NPDC089786. The sequence goes on along the minus strand of NZ_JBFBGU010000016.1, from coordinate 53,909 downwards.
CGATACCCATCCCGACGCCCTTCCTGATCAGAGTCCCTTTTCGCATCCTCGTCCGGCGGCGTCGTTCGTGCTGGTCATTGGCCATGCTCCCGGCAATTTGGCCTTCCTTATAACCACATACACCTACAAACCGGGCAGAAGTAGCAGCTCGCCCAAGCCGCCGGCCGGCCGGCTTCGGCGCGCACCGCCACCTTGAGGCGACAGGGCCGGCCGATCTCCGGCCGGCCGCCGTCGACCCACGTCGACGATGTCGTACCGAACATCTGACTCACTTCTCCATAGCGGGCCACCGGCCGCCGTTGTTCCACTGTGGACTTTGATGAGTCTCGATGCGAGAATCCCGCCATGACATCGAAGAGAGTGACTGCCGTTCTGGTTGCCGTCATGATCGCACTCACGGGGTTCTTCACGATCGCGAACTCGCCCGCCTCGGCGGCGTCCAAGCCCGTCCAGGTCCTGGCCTGGTACCACCTTCAGCACATCAAGACCACCAAATGCCTGGAGGGCAGCATCTCGGTCGGCATCCGGCTCGGCACCTGTTCCGCCACCAACTCCTACCAGCAGTTCCTGTTCGACGACGGGACGTGGGACTCGCTGGCGAACTCGAACGGCTTCTGCGTGGAGGCCGCCCCGAGCGTCGGCGTCCGGCCGGGCGACTGCAACGGCACCGACTACCAGCAGTGGTACTACTACCCGGCGACCGGCGCGGTCCAGCACATGCGGAGCAGGCTGTGCCTCGAGGCCGCCACCACCGTCGCCCCCCGGCTGGGCGAGTGCGGCATCAACGAGTATCAGCAGTGGTGGCTCTACGCGTGACGCATGAGGGCCATCGAGCCCCGGCCGGTGGCGGGCACGGCCTGCCACCGGCGGCGCTCTGGTAGGCCGCCGACCGAGAGATTCCGCTCGATGGCCGGACGGTAGTTGCGCGGCGCGGGCCGGTGGTGATTGCATGGCCCGCGGCTGTCCCTCTGACGCCGGTCAGGAGGCCGTCATGCTCACCGCGCTGGGTCGCACCGTCTACCTTCGCCGCTTCGTCGTCATCGCCGTGTGGGCGGTGGTCGCGGTGGCCGGCGGCGTGTTCGGCGGCTCCATCTACGACCGCACACAGTCGATCGACCCGCTGCCCGCCGGAGCGCCGGCCACGGTGGCGCAGGAACGCGTGGACAAGGTGTCGCCCGAAGGGGACCGGCTGGTCGCCGTGATCTCCGGGCGTGACGTCGGCGCCATCGCGCTGATCAACAGCGTCACCCAGATCTCGTACGAGATCCGCGACTACCCCGGGGTCGCCGAGGTCCAGGACGCCTACACCACACCGTTCCGGGAGATCTCCACCGACAACCGCAGCTCCCTGATCACGGTCGAGCTCGACCCGGGCCTGAGCGACGACGACGCGTTGCGGGTCGCCGACCAGGTCAGCGCCGCCCTGCTCCGCATCGACGCGCCGGAGATCCTGATCGGCGGCGAGCTGCTGGCCGAACGGGAGTTCGCCGACCAGGCCGTCCGGGACGCGGCCCTGGGCGAGACCGTGGCGCTGGTCTGCGTGGCGCTGCTGCTGATCGTGGTCCTGGGCGGCCTGGTGGCGGGGCTGCTGCCGCTGGCCGCGGCGGTCGGCGCCGTCACCGCCACGCTGCTCACGCTGACCGGGCTGGCCCGCCTGCTGCCGGTCAGCGAGTACACGGTCAACGTGGTCACCCTGCTCGGCATCGGGCTGGCGGTCGACTACAGCCTGCTGATGATCGCCCGGTTCCGGGAGGAACGGGCCGCCGACCCGGACGCGCCACTGGTCGAGCTGATGGCCCGGACGGTGGGCACCGCCGGCCGGGCGGTGCTGGTGTCCGGCTCGGCCGTCACCGCGGCGCTGGTCGGGCTGTTCGCCTTCGGCGACCCGCTGCTGGCCGCGATGGCGCTGGGCGGGGCGCTGGTCGTCGCCCTGGCCACGGCGACCGGGCTGACGCTCGTACCGGCCTTGGTCGCGGTCTCGCACCGCCGCATCCCGGCGACCGGCCGGGGCCGGGGCTTCGGCCTGCTGAAACGTCAGGCCTCGTTCGCCCAGCGCCGGCCCGCCCTGGTGGCCCTGGCCGCGGCGGCCGGCCTGCTGGCGCTGAGCACCCCGCTGTTCTTCGTGGAGTTCGCCAACTCGGACGTCCGCGCGCTGCCGCGGAGCAGCGAGGCGCGGCAGACGTACGAGGCGGTGCACGGCCGGTTCGCCGACCCGCCCAAGGCGCCGCTGACCGTGGTCATCGAGGCCGACCCGGCCCAGCTCGGGGAGCTGTACGAGACCATCAAGCGGATGCCGGGCGTCTCCGACGTGTTCGAACGGGACCAGCTGCCGCCCGGGGTGAGCGTCGCCGACGTGGTGCCGCGCGGCCCGGCCGACGGCGAGCAGGCCCAGGGGCTGGTGGCCGACCTCCGGGCCCTCGACGCGCCCGCTCCCGTGCTGGTGACCGGCCCGGCCGCCGAGCTGGTCGACGAGAAGCGGTCGGTGGCCGACCGCCTGCCCGTCGCCCTGCTGATCATCGTCCTGGCCACCGGGGCGCTGCTGTTCGCCCTCACGCGCTCGGTGGTCGTGCCGGTCAAGGCCATCGTGATGAACATCCTCACCCTGCTGGCCACCATGGGGGTGCTGGTCGCGGTCTTCCAGTGGGGCTGGGGCGCCGGCGTGCTGGGCTTCGAGCCGTGGGGCGCGCTCGACCTGACCACGCCGCTGCTGCTGTTCGTCTTCGCGTTCGGCCTGTCGATGGACTACGAGGTGTTCCTGCTGGCCCGCATCAAGGAGGAATGGGACCGGCGGACGGCGACCGACCGGGCGGCCAGCGACCGCGCCGTCCTGGCCGGGATCACCGCCACCGGCCCGGTGGTCACCGCGGCCGCCCTGGCCATCGGCATCGTCTTCCTCGGCTTCGTCCTCGGCGACCTGGTCGCGGTGAAGGAGATCGGCGTCGGCATGGCCGTGGCGGTCCTGCTGGACGTCACGGTGGTGCGCGGCCTGCTCCTGCCGGCGACGATGTCGCTGCTCGGACGATGGAACTGGTGGCGGCCGGGCACGAAACCCGAGGTGCCGGCGCCGCCGGTGCCGGTGGGCTGATCGTCAGCCGAGGTCGCGGAGCTTCGCCTCGATGCTCTCGCGGCGCTGGGTGAGAACGTCGATCACCGCCTCGTTCTCGGCGATGCCGGTGAGGTCGGTGGCCAGCTCCTCGGGCTCCACGACCCCCTCCGACCGGGTTCCGTCCGAGCTGCGGCGGGCCTCGGCGTCCTCATCCAGCCGGCGTAGTTCCACGAGCTGCGTGTCGATGTCGGCGAGTTCCTGACGGAGCTGGTCGGCGTTCGTCTGATCGGTCATGACCCTCATAGTAGGTACGACTCGCTCCCTACGGCGTGCGTCGACGGCGGCGACCATCGGCATGGCGTCCGGGCCGGCCGCCCGTGCGTGGCCCAGGTCAGGCCGGCAGGCGCTCGCGCGGGCGTTGTCGACACTGTGAAAGAGGGTGACCACGCACGGACGCGGAGGCGTAGCGGAGCGAGCCGACCCTCGGCGGGAGCGACGGTCGGAGCCACCCGCTCGGCTACGACCTCACGCTCTTGATCGTGAAGCCGTCGTCAGTAGAGGGTCGGCCATCGGGCCGGCGGCCAGGCCAGCACCGCGTAGATCTGGACGAGCGCCGCCTGCTGGATCGCCTCGGTGCCGCCGTCGGCGTTGAAGTGCACAAGACCGGTGGCGGGATCGCGGTTGGTGGCCCACACCTGGTCGGCGTACCGGGCCATCGCCTGCCGATTTTTCCGGCCGCCGGTCACCGATTCGAGCAGCAGCAGGTTTTTGAAGTAGATCGAGTTGAAGAAGATCGGCTGGCGGTGCAGGCGGCCCTGGGTGACGTAGTAGGTGTAGGCCGCGTCGGCGATCCGCTGCGCCCGCCGCAGGTAGGTGCGGTCGTGGGTCACCTGGTAGAGCAGGACGTTCACGCCGACCGGCACGCCCTGGTTGTACGACCAGATGGTCTTCTCCAGCGTGCCGTCGAGGTCGAGGTGGTCCCAGTAGAGGCCGCTGGGGCTCTGCAGATAGGTGTTGGTCCAGTGGTAGAACCGGAGCGCGGAGTCGAGGTAGTGGCGCTTGCCGGTGATCTGGTAGAGCCGGATTCCGAGCTGGGCGCCCGGCATGTTCGACACCGTGTTCCGGTCGTTGCTCCAGGTGGCCTGGGTCCAGAACACCCCGCCGGGAGCGGCGTGGCTGGTGTCGGTGTCCCAGCCGGACTCGACCAGGGTGAAGATCTCCTTCGCGCGCTTCAGCGCCGCGGCGTCACCGGTCTGCAGGTAGCGCTGGATCTTGGCCAGGCCGACCCATTCGTTGTCGTCGTAGAACATGTCGCCGCCGGCGCCGTAGGGCGCGACCGGGTACGAGTCGTAGCCGGGCAGGCCGGTCGTGCCGCCGGTGGCGTTCCAGTACCGTTCCTGGGCCTTGGCCCGCGCGGCGTAGGCACGCTCACCGCGCGGGTTCGCCACGGTGAGGTCGAGCGCGGCGATGTGGACCTGGGAGTACGGCCACTCGTAGGAGTACGGGTTGTCGCCGGCCTCGACCGGGTACTGCTCGCGGTAGAGCCCGGAGCCGTCAGCGGTGCCGAAGTATCGGTCGAGGGCCGAATAGGCGGCCAGCGCGCGGGCGGTCTGTGCCGACCGGCCGGGTTCGTGGTGGCCCGGCGCGGCCGACGCCGGCGCGGTCAGCACCATCAGGGTCGCGCTGAGGACGGCCCCCGCGAACACGAGCCGATGTGAACGTAGGCGCACGTGGACTCCCAACGTTGACAACGTTGCCATCCTCGCCCCCGTTATTCAACGTTGTCAATGATCAGCGGTGGTAGGTGCTTCTGGTGTCCTGGCCGCTGACGGCCTGGTAGGCCCGGAGCCCCCGCTGCTCGGCGCCGTTCCAGAAGTAGGACTCCTGGCCGGCCGGCACCCGTCCCCGGTAGGTGTTGTCGTTCAGCACCACGCGGGCGTTCTTGGCGGCGCCGCCGGCCGGGGCGTTCCGGAACAGCAGCACGGCCTGGTCCGGGTTCGTCGCGATGACGGTGTTGTGCCTGATCGTGGTGTCGTGCACGTAGTACTGCAGGAGCATCTCGGGCGACCCGTCGTTCAGGGTGTTGTTGCCGCGCAGGAGGTTGCCGGTGACGGTCACGTCGTACGCCTCGCCGCGGTCCTGGTCGTAGCCGCCGATGGCCAGGCCGGTGTAGCGGCTGCCGGTCACGGTGTTGTCCTTGACCGTGATGTCGTTCGTACGGCCCTGACGCCATTCCGACGCGACCTCGATGCCGATGTCCGAGGCGTCCACCCGGTTGCCGGTGATGGTGATGGCGGCGCCGCCGTCGACGTAGATGCCGTCGGCGCAGTTGCACCAGGAGCCGTCGTCCCAATAGGCCGGGTTGCCCTCGCTGATGATGCGGGACACCCGGTTGCCCGCGATCAGCCCGTTCCGGGCCCGGTTGACCTCGGTGAACCGGGCCGCCCCGCCGATGGTCGACTCGAACCCGATCGCGTCGATGCCGATGTTGTTGTTGTCGTGGATGACGTTGTGGGTCACCGACCAGCCGTCGACGTTCCCGTTCAGCACCAGCGTCTCGCTGGCGCCGAGAACGAGATGGTCGAGCTCGTTGCCGGTGATGCTCACGTCGGAGAGCGACCGGGCCGCGCTCGTGCCGAACACGGCGATGCCGTGCGCGTTCATGTCGAAGCTGCCCAGGGTGCCGTTGTCGTTGCCGAGATGGTGCACGTGGTTGCCGCTGAGCCGGATCGCGTGGCCCGAGCCGATCACCAGGATGCCGATCGGCACCGCCGTGAGCAGGCTGGTGCGGTAGCCGGTCACGGTCAGGCCCGAGACGGTCACGTCGGAGCTGTCGCGGATCTCGACCATGCCGCTCTGCCCGGCGAGCGGCGCCAGGCCCGCCCCGTCGAGCACCGCTCCGGCGTCGGCCCGCACCGTGAGGTGGGCGCGGTCCTTGATGACGATCCGCTGGCGGGCGTACCGGCCGCCCAGCAGCCGCACGGTGCCGCCGGGACGGCCGAGACGATCAACGGCGAGCTGCGGGGTACGCAGCGGATGACGAGCCGTCCCGTCGGCGGTGTCGGATCCGTGAGGGGACACGTACAGCGTCGTCCGGCCTCTCGCCTCGGCCCCGGCGCCCGACAGTCCAAGGACGACGGCAGCGGCGGCGACAACGGCGACGACACGTCTGATGGTCGGCATCCTGCGACTATCGCGCGCCACCACTGACCAGCGCAAACGCACAAAACGTGATGAGCGTTTGGGTTAGTTCTCGGTGCCGCAGTTGAAGGGGGTCACGCCGGCTGCCATCCGGATGCCGCCGTAGAGGTGGGCCAGCAGCAGCGGGTCGGAGTAGTACTCGCTCTTGTGGCCCATCGCGGTGTAGAAGGCGCGACCGCCGTCGAACGGCTGGCACCAGGAGACCGGGTGGTGCGGGCCCATGCCGGGCGAGCCGCCGGGGACGCTGTAACCGCGGGGGTCGTACGTCCGCTCGTCCACCTCGGCCAGGACGCGCACGGTGTGCCGGGGGTTGGTGCGGAAGTTGTACCACTCCTCCTCCCGGTCCCAGTAGCGCGGCAGCGGCCGGGTGGCCGGGGTGTCCCGGCCGAGAACGTTCACGGTCGCGACCTGGAACTGGGCGTTGACCGAGCCCGGGTGGTCACGGAAGTACGCGCCGACCAGCCGGCCGTACCAGGGCCAGTCGTACTCGGTGTCCGAGGCGGCGTGGACGCCCGCGTAGCCGCCGCCGGCACGGATGTAGCGCTTGAAGGCCGACTGCTGCTGGTCGTTCAGCACGTCACCGGTGGTGCTGAGCCACACCACGACGTCGTACCGGGCCAGGTTGGCGTCGGTGAACGCCGACGCGTCCTCGGTGGCGTCGACGGTGAAGTTGTGCTCGGCGCCGAGCTGCCGGATGGCGGCCACCCCGGCCGGGATCGAGTCGTGCCGGAAGGCCGCGGTCTTGGAGAAGACCAGCGCGGTGAACCGGGGGTGCGCCGACGCCGTCGCGGCCGCCGGACCGGCCAGCCCCACCGCCACCACCATGGCCACCAGGTACGTGAGCAAGCGCTTCATGACCCCTCCTCGGCGTCGTACGCCATCGAAGCCTATGACTTATGCCCAGGCCTGGGAAGAGCGCTAGAAGTAGTCGTGCAGGGTCGGCGCCGGGCCGGCGGTCGCGGCGCGCAGCAGCTCGTCGGTGCCGGCGTCCCCGCCGGTCAGGAAGCCGCTGCGGCGCAGTTGCTGCGGGGTGGCCGCGCCCGCGTACCAGGCGGCCAGGCCGCGCGGCGCCAGCCGGACCGTGCCCTCGCCGCCCGGCTCCAACCGGCCGTTCCCGCCGGCGAGCACCAGCCGGTGGCGGCCCTGATGCCACGGGCAGACGTCGTCGGACAGCTCGAGGTCGACCTCGCCGGTCAGGTGCCGCGGCCAGCCCCGGGCGGCGACCGCGCCGGGGGCATCGACGACCCGCAGCATCCACGGCCGGGCCGACTCGGGCTTGGCATCACCCCGCGCCACCAGCGACCAGACCGGATCGGCGGCGCCCAGCCGGATCAGCACGGTGGGCGCGACGCTGGCCCAGGCGCCGAGCATGGCCAGCAGCGTGCGTGTCGCCTCCGGCGTCCGTCCGATCAGGTCGTCCACGGTGAGCCGGCCGTTCGCGTCGTAGCCGGGGCCACGGTTCCAGCTGGCGTACCCGGCGATCGTGCCGGTGTCGTCCACGGCGACGGTGAAGCCGTGGTACGCGGCCAGCACCTGCGCCGGGATCGCCCCGAAGGCCGGACCGGACCGCTCCATCAGCCCGCTGCCGGCCCGCGCCACCTCGCGGTAGATCTCGGACACGGCGGGGAGGTCGGCCTCGGTCGCCGGTCGCAACGTGGTCGTGGCATCAGGCCGGATCTCGGCCAGCACCCGGGCCGGCACCCGGTGGTGAACCAGCGCGCCGACCTCTTCCCACCCGAGGGCCCGGTACGGCGCCGGCGTGGTGTCGAACAGGGTGCTGATCACCGCGCCCCGCTCCCGGGCGCCTTCCAGCAGCCGGGTCAGCACCAGCCGGGCCAGGCCACGCCCGCGCAGCTCGGGTGCGGTCGACACACCGGCGATGCCGCTGACCGGCACGATCCGGCCGCCGAACCACTGGCCCTGCTCGCGATCGTCGGCCTTGGCCACCAGCCGCCCGGCCGGGTCGAAGACGCCGAGCACGCGCCGGTCCGGCGAGTCCGGGGTCCAGCCCTCGGGAACGGGCTGTTCGGCGTAGCCGAAGGCGAGGCTGCCGAGGTGCCACGCGAGCTGCCGATCCGCCGGCCCGAGCGGCCGTACGTGGTACGTCATGCCGGCCATCCTGCCAGCCCGCCCGGTCAGCGGGCGGCCCTCAGTCCTCCGGCGCGGCGGGGGTGGTCCGGGCGATCGCCTTCTCGAGGAGCAGCCAGGCCAGGAGCGAGACGACGGTCAGCCCGGTGAGCACGTACCAGCGGCCCAGCAGGCCGAAGTCGCCCGAGCGGCCCATCGTGTGCAGGACGCTGGCGGCGGCGAGCGGGAGGCAGGCGACGGCGAGGAGCACGCGGCGGCGCCAGACCCGGAACCGGCCGGCCGGCGCGCTGTCGGTGGTGGACGGAGCGTTCATGCCGGAAAGTCTGGCCGACGCGGCCCGGCCGGCGGATCGGGCTCCGGAGGGAGATCCGTCTATAACCTTGGGTGGAGGCCGCCTTCAGCCGGCGACCTCCACGCGAGCCGTGGCCCGGTGGAGGCGCACGGCCATCGCGGCGGCCAGGACCAGGAAGGCCAGGACGACGATCATCGCGTTCCGCAGGCCGTAGTGGTCGCCGAGGAAGCCCAGGGCCGGCGGCCCGACCAGGAAGGCCACGTATCCGACGGTCGCCACCAGCGACACCCGGGCCGCCGGGTGGTCGCCCGACTCCCCGGCCGCCGACATCGCCACCGGGAAGCCGAGGGCGGCGCCCAGGCCCCAGAGCAGGACGGCGGCGAACGCCACGAGCCGGCTGTCGACGACGATGACCAGGGCCACGCCGGCACCGCCGATGATCGCGCCGGCGGCGAGCACCCGCGCCCGGCCGTACCGCTCCAGGAAGCGGTTGCCGGTGAACCGGCCGAGCGTCATCGCGGCGGCGAAGACGACGTAGACCGCCGAGCCCAGGGCGGCGCCGAAGCCGTGGCCATCCACCATGATCAGCGGCAGCCAGTCGTTGGCGGCGCCCTCGGTCAGGGCCATCGCGAGCGTGATGACGCCGATGATCAGCAGGATCGGGTCGCGCCAGACCGGAGCGCTCCCCCGCTCGCGGTTCCCGGCGGCGGTTCCCCGGCCCAGGCCGGCCGGCAGGTGGCGGACCGAGAGCACCGCCACCGGAACGCTGATCAGGCCGATCACGAGAAGATGCCAGGCCGCCGGGTACGCCACGGCGGTGAGCACCATGCCGGCGGTGGCGCCGACGACCGTGCCGAGGCTGAAGAAGCCGTGCATCGTCGGCAGCACCGGCCGCCCGAGGATCCGCTCGACGGGTGGGGGCGCGGTCCATGCGGTGGTTCCTTCCTGAGTGCGTACGAACGTACGCACTCCCCATCGCTTTGGGCCCCTAGAGCGAGCAGGATCACGGCGCTGAGCTGGGCCTCCGGGCGGCCGGCGGGCGTCCGCGAACTCCCGCCGGGCGAACGGCGAGATACCGGGCCGCCCGGACATGTGCTGGGTGAAAGATCATTCCCAGCTCGAGTGGAGGTGGCATGGACGAGGAGCATTTCAGCGCGCTCTTCGCCGCGCAGTTCCCCGATGTGTGGCGATTCGCCCGCCGGCGTACGACATCCGAGACCGATGCCGACGACATCACGGCCGAGACGTTCGCGGTCGCCTGGCGGCGGCGCGACGACATCCCCGGTGCGGACGCGCGGCTGTGGCTGTTCGGGGTGGCGCGGCGCATCCTGGCCAACCACCGGCGCGAAGGGGTCCGCCGCGACCGGCTGCACCTGCGCCTGGTCAGCATCGACCGGCCGCCGGAGGCGTACGAGGACGCCGAACCGTCGCCGCAGGGCCTGTGGTCGGCGCTGGCCGCCCTCGACGAGGACGACCGTGAGCTGCTGCTCCTGCGCGCCTGGGACAGCCTCGGCGCCGGTGAGATCGCGACGCTGCTCGACCTGACCCCGGCGATCGTCTCGTCGCGGCTGCACAAGGCGCGCCTCAAACTCGACCGCCACCTGCGGAACATGGACCCCCGACCCGCCCTGAACGAACGGAGACGTCATGCCTGAGCTCGAGGACGACGACCTGACCATGCTGCGCACGCTGGACCCGTCCGTCAGCGACCAGCCACCCGCCCCGGGCTCCGCCCGCTACCGGGACATCCTGCACCGCGCGATGTCCACGTCCGCGACCGCCGAGCCCGTCGCGGCCGGCCCGGCGCGCCTGGCTCGTCCGGCGCGTTCCTGGCGATGGCCGCTGACCTGGGCCGCCGCGGTCACCGCGGCCGCGGCCGCCGCGGTGCTGACCGTGGTCACGGTCGGCGGGAGCGGCCCGGCGCCGGACCAGATGGTGCTGGCGGCGGCCAACACCACGGCCGACGTCACCTCCCTGCGGGGCGTCACCCAGGTGCGGGCGGAGGACGGCCGGCCGAGGTCGGCGACGATCGAGGTCTCCGGCGAGAACATGTCGCTGGTGTCGCGCGACGGCCCGGTCACGGTCACCTCGGTCATCGTCGGCGGCCGGTTCTACGAGCGGGCCAGCGACGACCCGAAACCCCGGACCGGAAAGGTCACCCCCGAGTCGAGCCTCGCCCCGTTCGCCGAGTCGACCGGCGCGGTGGTGCGGGCCGCGTTGGCGGACGCCGAGGTGGAGGACCTGGGCGAGGAGAAGGTCCGCGGGTCCGAGGCGACCCATTACCGGCTGGAGATCACCACCGGCGCCCGCGCCGCCCTGGCCGCCCTGCCGGCCGGCCAGACCGCGTGGTTCGAGCTGGAGAACGCCGACGAGATCGCCTCGATCGACGTGTGGGCCGCCGGCAACCTCATCCGCCGCGTCACCGTCGACCGGGGGCCGGCCGGCTCCTCCAGCACCGAGTTCTACGACTTCAACCAGCCGATCACCGTCACGGTCCCGCCGGGCTTCTAGCTCAACCCGAATTCGGGCCCAGCTTGAGGTGACTGGTGATGCGGTAGCGGTCGCCGCGGTAGATGGACCGGGTGAACTCGATCACCCGGCCTCTGCCGTCGCGGGTGGTCCGTTCGAAGAGCAGGGCCGGTGAGTAGAGCGGCACGCCGAGCAGCTGGGATTCCTGGGCGTCGGTGACCGTGGGCTCGGTGATCTGCACCGCGTCGGTCGCGTCCACGCCGAAGCGTTCGCGCATCAGGCGGTAGAGCGAGCCGGCCACGAAGTCGTCGGCCGTGATGCCGGTGACCAGGGCGGCGGGCAGCCGGATCTCCTCGATGGCCATCGGTTCGCCGTCGACCATCCGCCGGCGCGTCACGTGGAGCAGGTCGTCGCCCGGGGAGACCCGCAACCGCCGGCCGAGCCGGGCGCCGGCCGATTCGGTGCGGAACACGAGCACCTCGCTCGTCCAGTCCCCCTCGGCCGGCGGGACGGGCTGCCCGGAGGCGGACGGAACCTCCTGCGAGATCTTGTGCGGGCTGGTGAACGTGCCGCGCCCGTGCTGACGGACGAGCAGGCCGTCGCGGGCCAGCTCGTCGATGGCCGCCCGGACCGTCGGCCGGGAGACGCCGAGGTGTTCGCACAGCGACCGCTCGGACGGCATGGGATCGCCCGGCGCGCGCACCTCGATCAGCTCGCGCAGTTTCTCCCGTACCTCAGCCCGCCGCACAGCATCACCCTATGCCCTGCCGAGATTGACCAGTGGTAACACAGGACTTGACGTGGGCTGGTGGCATGGAGGACGGTCAATACCTTACCACTGGTCAGTTCGGCGCATCCCCACGAAGGAGCCCACCCCCATGGGACTCGAGCCAAGACGCAAGACCGTCATCGGTACGACCATCGCCCTGGCCGCCGCGGCCCTCACCGGCCTCGGCATCGCCTCCGCGCCGAGCAGCAGCGCCGCGGTCGGCTGCGGCGTGCTGTTCGACGACTTCAGCTATTCGTCGCGCACCGACCCGGCGCTGAGCCAGCGCGGCTGGAGCATCCGGACCAACGCCGGCGGCCCCGGCGTACCCGGCGCGCAGTGGCTCGCCGACAACGTGGCCTTCCCGACCGTCGACGGGCAGAAGGTCGCCCAGCTCAAGGCGGTCACCAACGGCGCCGCCGGCGGCACGTCGCACGCCGAGTTCTCGCAGAGCAACCGGCGCTTCTTCGAGGGCACCTACCTGGCCCGGATCAAGTTCTCGGACGCCCCGGCGAGCGGATCCGACGGCGACCACGTGAACCAGACCTTCTACACGATCTCCCCGCTGGCCGCGCCCCGCGACCCCACCTACTCCGAGCTGGACTTCTCCGAGTACCTGCCGAACGGCGGCTGGGGCGAGGCGGGCCCGATCAACTACCAGACCACCTGGTACACGTACGTCGCCGACCCCTGGTACGCCGACAACCAGCACAGCCAGCAGGCGAGGAGCATCAACGGCTGGCACGACGTGATGGCGACCGTGTCCGGCGGCCACGTCAAGTACTACATCGACGGCGCGCTGGTCGGTGACCACTCGGGCAAGTACTACCCCCGGCAGAACATGTCGATCGACTTCAACCAGTGGTTCATCGACCTGGCCGGGCACGCCGGCGGCACCAGCACCTACCTGCAGTCGGTCGACTACCTCTACCACGCCAAGAAGCAGGTGCTGACCCCGGCGCAGGCGACCGCGACGATCAACGGCTACCGGTCAGCGGGCAGCACGCACACCGACAGCGTGGTCAGCACCAACGACTGCGACGCCGGCACCCCGCCCGGCAACGACCCTCCCCCGGCCTCCGGCGCGACGATGCTCCAGTCCAACTTCAGCGGCCGCTGCATCGACATCCCCGGCGCCAACCCGGTCGACGGGGCGCTGCTCCAGATGTACGACTGCAACAACAGCGCCGCGCAGAAGTGGTCGTCCGAGTCCGACGGCACGCTTCGCGCGATGGGCAAGTGCATGGACCCGGCCGGCGGCGCACTCACCAACGGCACGCCGATCCAGCTGACCGGCTGCAACACCAACCCGGTCCAGCGGTTCACCCTCACCTCGGCCCGGACCCTGGTGAACGTCTCCTCGGGCCGGTGCGTCGACATCAAGGACTGGAACGGCAGCAACGGGGCGACCCTGCAACTCTGGGACTGCGGCGGCGCCGCCAACCAGATCTGGGGCCGTCTCTAGATCAAGATCAAGGGCCGATGTGTACGTACGGCGCCCACAGGCTGGGTGCGGCCGGCCGCCGGTCGCGCAGGGACCGGACCGCGTCGTGCAGGGCGGCGGCCGTGCCGGTCAGGTCGCCGGCCTCGGCGATGCCCGCGTACACGGCACGGGCCACCCGTGGGGCGTACCGGTCACTGACCGCCCACAGGGTGCCGATGACCTGGCGGAACCCGGCGAGCTGCACCGTGCCGGCCAGGCTGATCGCCTCGTCGGGCAGCCGCCGGCTGCCGCTGAACGTCTCGCAGGCCGACAGGTACGCCAGCTCGGCCTGACCGGCCCGGTGTGCGACCAGGTCGCGCACGGTCAGCGGCCGGTCGTGCAGCAGCAGCCGGCTGGCCGACGGGGCGTTCAGGTCGTGCGCGGCGTGGCAGGCGAAATGCGCAAGGTCGCACCCGGCCACGGCGGCCAGCACCGCCGCCCGGGTGGCCGCGGGCCCGACCGCGAGGGTCGCGTCCGGATATCGGGCGGTGACCTCGGCCAGCTCCTCCTCGGCGCCGGGGAGGTCGGCGTACCCCTCGGTGTGAGGCATGGCGACGACCAGCGCGCGCGTTCCGGTGGAGGCGGCCGCACGGGGCGGCCGGGCGTGCAGGAGCGCCCGTGCGGTCGGCGTGTAGGACGACACGACCCGGTCCAGCACGGTGTCGCGCCCGCCGGCGCCGTGACGCCCGGCGGCGTGCAGCGGCAGGATGGCCAGCCGGCCGGTCGGGCACCACCACAGCCGGGTGTCCGGCCCGGCGACGTCCAGGTCGGCCAGGATCGGCGCGGCGATGACGTCCCACAGCCAGCCCAGGATCTCGCCGAGCTCGGCCTCGGGCCGCCTCCGGTCGCCGTCCCGGCCGGCGACGAAGCGCAGCAGCTCGTCCGCGCGGCGCCCCACCTCGGCGTGGTCGAGGCCGGGCAGCGCGGTCACCCGTACGTCGTCCGGGGTGACCGTGATCGCGTCGCAGCGGAGCCGGCTGACGTTGACGATGACCAGCGGGCCCCCACCAGCGCCGGCCGAGAGCCGCTCGAAGGCGGGCGGGCGGAGGAAATCGGCGAAGCCGGGCAGCTCGCGGATCTCGGCCAGCAGCCGGTCCTGTTCGCGCACGAGCGCGTGCACCCGATCGGCGTCCGGCTGGTCGCCGCCCTCGGCCGAACGGGCGCCGAGCTCGTCCTGGACCGCGCGGAGCCGCTCGGCCGGCTCGGGCGCCGCGGCACGCAGCCGGTCGTACCCGGAACGCCCGTCGATGACCTGGGTGAGCAGCACGCCGCGGCCCTGTTCGAGCAGCTCCACGGCGAGCCGGGGCCGTCCCGCGGTCAGCGCGCAGGCGGCCGCGTCCACCGCCACGTCCTCGAACTCGGCCAGCAGGCGTTCCTGGTCCGGCCGGCTCAGCCCACGCCAGGCGATCGCCTCCAGCAACCCGACCGCGGTGGCGTACGCCTCCACCGCCTCGGCCGGTCGGCCGGTCTCCACGATGAAGTCGCCGAGCAGCCGGGCCACGAACGCCCGGAAATCGGCCGGCGCCACCTCCACCGCGACCGACGCCCGGAGCGCCTCCTCGGCCTCCGCGCGGGTGCGGTCGTCGTGGCGGCGGCGCCATACATCCATCAGGACCCGGCCGAGGTACGAGAGCGCGACCGCATGGATCCGGCCCGGTAGCGGCGCCTCGACGGTGGCCCGGCGGAGTTCCCTCGCCGCCCGGTTGAGGTTGCGGGCCTTGCCGGTCAACCGGTACCGGATCCACAGCGCGGACCCGAGGCTGCCGACCGACAGGGAGCGGTCCGCGGCGGTGGCCGACCGGTCGGCGATCGCCTCGGTCAGCACGCTGACCGCCTCGTCCAGCGCGGCGATCTCCGCGCCCTCGTTCGCTCCGGTCTGCTCGGTGGCCCTCGCGAACGGTTCACCCGCCTCGCCGCCGGCCAGAACGGCGGCCAGCTCGGCCAGCACCGCGCGGCGGCGGCCGTCGCTCTCGGCGTGCTGGGCCCGCAGCACCAGGCTCCGGCCGAGGCTGTTGAGCATCAGCGTCCGCTGCGTGGAACCGGACGGCTCGGCGGCGACCGCCTCGCGAAGCACCCGCACCGCCTCGTCGATGGTCGCGCCACTCTCCTCGCCGGTGACGATCAGCGCGTTCCCCAGCATGTGCAGGGCCTTCGGCCGGGCGACATGCCCGGCGGGCATCAACGTCGTCACCTCACGGAACACCCGCACCGCCTCGTCCAGCGACTCGGTCTGTCCGGTCTGGAGGCCGCGCTCGGCCAGCGCCTCGCCGAGGTTGCCGAGGTAGAGCGGCCGGGTCGCCGGCGGCGTTCCCGCGGCCTCGGCGGCCAGGCGGCCGAAGCGGATGGCCTCGTCCAGGTCGGCGATGTCGCCGTCGTCGCGCCACCGGCGGCTCAGCGCGCCGGAGAGGTTGCTGGCGTACATCCCGCGGTTGACATGGGTGGCGGTGGCCGAGGCGACCGCGCGATGGTGCGCGTCGATCGCCTCGTCCAGCGCGGGCGCGTCGGAAGTGCGCTCGTGCAGCCGGAGCAGCGCGCCGCCCAGGTTGGTCCAGACGATCCCCGGCTCGGCGAAGTCGTCGGGCAGGGCGGCCGCGGCCGCGCGGAAGGTGGCCACCGCCTCGGTCAGGGTGGCCAGGTCGCCGGTGGTGTCGAAGGACAGCACCAGCGCGTTGCCCAGGTCGGACTGGAAGCCGCCGCGGGCGGGGTCATCGGCCGGGGAGGCCGCCACCGCCCGGCGTAGCACGTCGACCATCTCCGGCAGGTCGTCGCGCCGGCCCAGCCACTCCATCCGCTGGCCCAGCGCCGCACCCAGCAGCCCGAGGACGGCGTACCGGAACGGGTGGTCGTCCGGTGTCGACGCGACGGCGTCCCGGGCGGTCGCGACGGCCTCGTCGAACAGCCGCGGGTCGCCGGACGCGGCCGCCCGCCTGAGCATGCCCGCGACATTGCCCGCCTGGTACAACGGCGCCATCGTGCGCGCGTCGCTCTGGCGAACGATCGCGGACACCTCCTCGAGGACGGCGGCCGGAGTCGGCTCGCCGGTCTCCGGGCCGGGCGCGTCGGTGGCCGGTGGGCCGGCCAGCAGCGGGCCGATCAGGATCCGGGCCTGCTCCGCGAACGACGGGAGGGCGCCGGGCAGCGCGGCGCGGATCTGATCGAGAACCTCGGTCACGCCGCTCGCCGGGTCGCTGTCGCCGCCCAGCGCCGCTCGGCCGGCCATCGCGCTGGCCAGCCGGGACGCCCGCCACGGGTAGAAATGGCTGCCGGTCGGCGTCAGCGACACCGCGGTCCGAAGCAGCTCGATCGCCTCGTCCAGGGACGACAGATCCGCGGCGTACAGGCAGCGCAGCTCCAGCGCGTGGCTGAGGTTGACCAGGCGCATGGCCCGGAGGTCGGGATCGTCGGCCGGGTCCTCCAGCGCGGCCCGGTAGTAGCCGATCGCCTCGTCCGTCACCGCCAGGTCGCTGTCCCGCTGGGCCAGGTGGCTCAGGGCGCTGCCCAGGCCGGTGTACACGGTGTAGAGGTGTGGATGGGCCGGGACGGCCGCCACCAGCGTCAGCGCCCCCCGGTGGATCGCCAGCGCCTGCTCCAGGCCGGCGACGTCGTGGTTGCGCTCGTACCGCATGCACAGCACGTCGCCCATGGTCGACAACCGCTCGGCCAGCTCCGGCGAATCAGGCGGGGTGTACGCCACCGCCCGCCGGGTCCACACCAGCGACGCGTCCAGCAGCCGCGGGTCCTCATTGGCCAGAAAGGCGGCCTGCAGGCGCAGGGCGAGCCGCTCGGACCCCCGGACCTGGGTTCGCGCCCACCACGACCGCACACCCATCCCGGGCCCTCCCCCTTCGAGGTGAACTGAGGATAGCCAGCACACCGGGCCCGGCCGATCCCTCCAACGGGTGCCGTACCCCAGGTGGGAAATCGACCAGGCTAGTTGACTCCGGAGGTGAGCTCGCCGAAGAGGCGGTTCGCGGTGGGCGAGGCGAACTGGCGCTGCAATTCGGCTCGGGCGATCTTCCGGCGGAACTCGCCGGCGTAGGAGGGGTCGCCGGCGTCGTGCATGGTGTCGGTGATCCACGCGGCGAACGCCTGGTAGTTCCAGACGTGGCGCAGGCAGTCCTCGGAATAGCGGCCGAGCAGGGTCGAGTCGCCGGTCCGCTCCTTCTCGATGACGGCGCGGGCCAGCGTCTCGGCGTCGTTGAGGGCGAGGTTGATGCCCTTGGCGCTCATCGGCGGGACGATGTGCGCGGCGTCG
Organism: Actinoplanes sp. NPDC089786; assembly: GCF_040684855.1. Lineage (NCBI taxonomy): Bacteria > Bacillati > Actinomycetota > Actinomycetes > Micromonosporales > Micromonosporaceae > Actinoplanes > Actinoplanes sp. NPDC089786. The sequence goes on along the minus strand of NZ_JBFBGU010000016.1, from coordinate 36,309 downwards.
CCGAGCAGATGGAGCCGGCCGTGGGCCATGGGCTCGTGGACCACACTGCGCAGCGGCACGATCTGCTTGGTGATGATCGGACCGGCCTCGCGGGGGCTGCCGTAGCGGGCCGCCAGCTCACTCCAGATCCGCTCGTCCGGCCACTGCTCCAGCGTGGCGTCGAGGGGGATCTGCAGATAGATGCGGCTGGCGTTCGCCCCGCGGGGAATCAGCCCGGCCAGGCCGCGCGAGTGGATCGCCATGCCCGCCGAGGTTCCCGGCACGGCGGCCAGGACGCTGAGCCAGGCGTAGCCGTACTCGTGGGAGTAGCGGGTCAGGACGCCGGCCGGGATCGAGGCCCGGCTGACGCCGCGGTCGCCGTCGCACCCGGCGATAAAGTCGCAGCGGACGGCCCGGTCGGCCCCGCCGGCGTCGCGGTAGCGCACGAACGGGTGCTCGCTGTCGAGGTCGCCGAGGGTGACGTCGGCGGCCTGGAAGCGGAGGTCTCCACCCTCCCGCAGGAAGACGTCGGTGAGGTTGCGGACCAGGATCTGTTGCGGGCACAGGATGCTGTCCTTGTTGTCCTCGTCGTCCAGGTCGATCGGCAGCTCGTCGCCGTCGATCCAGAAGCCGCCCGCGACGTCGGGCAGCGATTCGCCCTCCAGCACCTCGTCGAGGCCCCACGCGCGGTACATGCGCACCCCACGGGCGTCGACCGTGCCGGCCCGCTGGCGCTGTTCGACGTACTCCCGGCTGTTCTTCTCGACGATGACGCAGCCGACGCCGTTACGCCGCAGGAAATTGCCGAGGGTGAGCCCGGCGACGCCGGCGCCGACGATGACGACGGTGGTCTGATCGCTTGGTTGAACCATGCGACCACTGTGAACGCGCCGGTTTCCGCCTGCCACCGGTGAATGACCGGCGGGCACCGGAATCCCGCCAACTTTCCGCGGCTACCTCAGCCGGGCCTGATATCGGCCCGGGGTCTGGCCCACAACCTCGGTGAACGCCTCGATGAAGCTGGTCGGGTTCGACCATCCGCAGGCGGTCGCGGTCTCGGTGACCGACCGTCCGCCGGTCAGGTGGATAAGGCCGTGATGAATCCGCAGCATGGTGCGCCAGCGATGGAAGCTCATCCCCAGTTCGAGGTGGAACAGGCGGCTGAGCGTTCGCTCGCTTGCGCCGGTCAGGCGCCCGAGGCCGGCCAGGGTCGTGTTCCGGCCGGGGTCGGCGTGCAGGACATCGGTCACGGCGCGAAGCCGGTCGTCGCGCGGCTCGGGCAGGTGCAGTGACTGCTCGGGCGTCTCGGCCAGTTCGTCGATCAGCACCGTACGCAGCCGGTCGTGGGCACCGGCGCGGGTCTCGGGCCGGTCGGTCAGCGCGAGCAGAACCTCACGCAGGAGCGGGCCGACCGCGAACACGCTCGGGTGGGCCACCAGCTCGCCGCACAGGCTCTCCGGGACGGCGACGAGGCGGACGTCGGTGTCGCCGTAGAAGCGGTGGGCGTGCTGAAACCCCGGTGGCGTCCAGGTCACCCGGTTGGCCGGCGCGACCCAGGTGCCACGTTCGGTCGTGGTGGCCAGCGCGCCCGCCGCCGCGTACACCAGCTGCCCTTGACGGTGTGAGTGGTGGTCCAGGTGGAAGCCGTGCGGCAGCCGGCCGGCGCCGCTGGGCGTGTCCTGGGGCTGGCGGGTTTCCGGCATAGGGCGTCAGGTTACCGGTGATGCTCCGGGACAGCCCCCGGCCGGGTCTCTAGGCTGAGGTGATGAAGGTTCTGTCCATCCAGTCGGCGGTCGCGCACGGTCACGTCGGGAACTCCGCGGCCGTGTTCCCGCTGCAACGCATCGGTGTCGAGGTTGTGCCCGTCCCGACGGTGAACTTCTCCAACCACACCGGCTACGGCGCCTGGCGGGGGCCGCTCATCCCGCCGCCCGATGTGGCCGAGATTCTGCTCGGCGTGGAGGAGCGGGGGGTGTTCCCGCAGATCGACGTCGTGCTCTCCGGCTACCAGGGCGGGGTGGGCATCGGCGACGTCATCATCGATGCCGTACGCCGGGTGAAGGCCGCGAACCCGTCGGCGCTCTACGCGTGCGACCCGGTCATGGGCAACGCCAGGTCCGGCTGTTTCGTGGCGCCGGAGATCCCCGACCTGCTGCGCGACCGGGTCGTGCCGGTGGCCGACATCATCACCCCGAACCAGTTCGAGCTGGGGTTCCTGACCGGCACCGAACCGGCGAGCATCGAGACGACCCTGGCCTCGGCCGACCTGGCTCGCGCCATGGGCCCGTCGACCGTGCTGGTGACCAGCGTGGAGCGCCCCGACCGGGCGGACGGCACGATCGAGATGCTCGTGGTCAACGCCGCCGGGGCCTGGCTGGTCGGCACCCCGCACCTGCCGTTCAAGGCCAACGGGTCCGGCGACGTCACGGCGGCCCTGTTCACCGCCCACTACGTCAAGACCGGCGACGCGGCGGTGGCGCTGGAGCGTACGGTCTCCAGCGTCTTCGATCTGCTCGAGACCACCCACCGATCCGGCGAGCGCGAACTCCAGCTGGTGCAGGCCCAGGAGTTCTACGCCACGCCGCGCATGCAGTTCCGCGCCAAGCAGGTTCGCTGACCCCAGGCGTCAAACGCTCCGTCAAACAGTGCGGCTGTGTCCTGGACGCAGGCATTGAGCGAAGGAGAATGCGATGTCGCTGTTCATGGATGTGCACCACGTCGAGGGTGGGGTCGCGGCGGCCGATGTCGCCGCCGCACACGACGCCGACCTGGCGACGCAGGGCGAGTTCGGCGTGAACTACCTGAAGTACTGGGTCGACGAGGAGGCCGGGAAGATCTTCTGCCTGGTCGACGCGCCGGACGCCGAGGCCGCGAACGCCGTGCACCGCAAGGCGCACGGGCTGGTCGCCGACGAGATCTACCCGATCAGCTCCGAGGGCTGAGTGGCTCTCACCGTCCATCTGCTGGGTGCCCCGTCGGTCGAGCGGTCCGACGGGGTGACCTACCAGGTCCGCAGCCGTAAGAGCTGGGCGTTGCTGGCCTGCCTGATCCTCAGCGAGCGTCCACCGGCCCGCGAACGCCTGGCCGGCCTGCTCTACCCGGACGCCGACGACCCGATGCGGGCGCTGCGCTGGGGACTGACCGAGATCCGCCGCTGTCTGGGCGTCGCCGTGGACGGTGATCCCGTGGTGCTCAGGCTGCCGCCCGAGGCGGTGGTGGACGTCGACGTGCTGACCCACGGTTCCTGGTCCGCCGCCGCGACACTGCCCGGCCTGGGCGCCGACCTGCTCGAGGGCGTGGCCGTACGCGGCGCGCCGGTGTTCGAGTCGTGGCTGCTGTCCGAGCGCCGCCGGGTCGCCGCCGCCTCCGAGGCGATGCTGCACGAGGCGGCGCTGGGCCGGCTGGCCGGCGGAGACCTCACCGGCGCGCGCGACCTGGCCGTCCGCGCGGCGGCGATGAGCCCGCTCGACGAGAACCATCAGGCCCTGCTGATCCGCCTGTACCGGCTGGCCGGGGACGACGCCGCGGCGGAGAAGCAGCACCGGGCGGTCACCGAGCTCTTCGCCACGGAGCTGGGCGTACGCCCGGGAATCGCGGTCGACGAAGCCCTGCGCGAGTCGCGGCAGGACCGCGACCCGGCGGCCGACGTCGCGTCCATCGAAGCCGTGATGGAGGCCGGCGCCGCGGCGGTGGCGGCCGGCGCGGTGGACACCGGCGTGCGTTCGCTGCGCACCGCGGTCCGCCTGGCCGACCGGGCGAGACCCGAACCGGTGCGGCTGCGGGTGGTCGCCCGCCTGCGGCTGGCCGAGGCCTTGATCCACTCGCTGCGCGGGATGGACGAGGAAGGTCTGGCCGCGCTGTACGAGGCCGAACGGCTGGCCGCGGACGATCGCGCCGCGGCGGCGCAGGCCAGGGCCGAGATCGGGTACGTCGACTTCCTGCGCGCACGCTACGACCGGGCCGAGCGGTGGCTGACCGGCGCGCTCGCCGTCGCCGACGGGTCCCCGGCGATCGCCGCCCGGGTGACCACCTACCTCGGTGCGGTGCACAGCGACCGCGCCAACTATCCGGAGGCGCGTGACCTGCTCGAACGCGCCGCCGCGACGGCCCAGGGGCCGCGGACCGAGGCCTACGCCCTCTCCATGCTCGGCCGGGTCCATCTGCTCACCGGCGACCTCGACGCGGCCGCCACCCACCTCGACCAGTCGATCCGGGTCGCCGAGCGCGACCACTGGCTGGCGTTCCTGCCCTGGCCCCAGGCCATGCGCGGCGACGTGCACCTCGCGGCCGGTGACGTCGCGACCGCGGCGGCCGTGCTGGAGCAGGCCTTCGCCCGCGCGTGCCGGCTGGGCGACCCCTGCTGGGAGGGCATGTCGGCCCGGTCCCTGGCCCTGGTCGCCGACGCGCGCGGCGAGCAGGACCGGGCCTTCGAGCTGCTCGCCGACGCGCGGACCCGATCGACCCGGCTGGCCGACCCGTACGTCTGGCTCGAAGCGCACATCCTCGACGCGCAATGCGACCTCGGCCTCCGGCACGGCCACCCCGACACCGCGCGCTGGGTCGACACGCTGCGCCGGCTGTCGTCGCGGACCGGGATGCGGGAGATGGCCGTCCGCGCGCTGCGGCACAGCGCGGCTTTGGGCAACCCCGCCGACGGCGAGGCGGCGAGCCTGCTCAGCCGGCGATCCGGGTGATCAGGAAGTCGACCCGCTCTGCCTGCCGGTCCGGGGGGATGCGGCCGCTCTCCGACAGGACGGCCATCCCGTGCAGCGCGCTCCAGAGGACTTCGGCGTACAGCCCGCGCCGGTCGTTCTCGGGCGGGAAGCAGCTGACGAACTCGTCGAAACCGGCCCGCAGCGGGGGCGGTGTCTCGGCGCTGCCGAACGTCAGGTCGGTGGGCAGGATGAACATGGCCTGGTACAGGGCCGGTCGCTCGGTCGCGAACCCCAGGTAGGCGCGGCAGACGGCGCGCAGGGGCGCTTCGGGCTCGGTGGCTTCTCCGGGCTCGGTGGCTTCTCCGGGCTCGGTGGCGGCCAGCCGCGCGCGGCGCAGGTGGTCGGCGAGCTCGCCGAATCCGGCCAGGGCGACGGCGCTGACGATGGCGTCCTTGCCGTCGAAGTGGCTGTACAGCACCGGCTGGCTGTACTCGACCCGGTCGGCCAGCCGCCGGGTCGTGACCGCCTCCCAGCCCTCGCTCTCGGCGAGTTCGCGCGCGGCCGTGATGATCAGCTGGTGACGGTGAGCCCGTTCCCGCTCGCGGCGCTCGCTGATGGCGGACATGACGCAATCCTAGCAGCGCTAGACATCCTAACGACGACAATCTACCGTTGCCGCCAGCGGCGCTGGCCGCCACCGGGGCCCGCGCCTTCTGGGTGCCGTAGGAAGGAGCCGCCACTCATGCCCAGCTTCGAAATCACCCCGATCGGTACGGTCCGGAACGACCGCACGGACGTCCAGCACACCGACAACTGGGGCGCCGTCCGCAGCACGATCACCGTCGACGAACGCTTCGGTGATGCGTGCCTGCAAGGCCTGGAGGGCTTCTCCCACGTGGAGGTCCTCTTCGTCTTCGATCAGTTCCCGGACGACGGCGACCACCGCGAACCCCGTCCCTACCGCGGCCGTTCCGACCTGCCGCCGGTCGGCGTGTTCGCCGGTCGCGGCCCCCGCCGTCCGAACCGCATCGGAGTGACGAGCTGCGCCATCGAGTCCGTCCACGGCCGCGAACTGACCGTGCGGGGCCTCGACGCGGTCACGGGCACCCCCGTCATCGACCTGAAGCCGACGATGACCGAGTTCCTCCCGGTGGACGTCAAACAGCCGGACTGGGTCAGCCCTCTGATGTCGGAGTACTTCCAGCCGTGAACGCGGCGTTCTCCCGTTCCGTGGGCGCGGCCTTCTCCCGCTCCACGGGCGCGGCGCTCTCCCGTTCCACCATGGCGGCGCTCTCCCGTTCGGCGATGGCGGCCTGGATACGACGGAGCGTACGCAGGGCTTTCTTCGCCGCGGCCCGAACCTCGCCATCGAAGACGGTCACGCCACGGTCGCCGGCCATCAGCCGCTCCAGCGTGGCAATGGCCCGGTCGTCGCCGGTCGATCCCAGCGCGACGGCGGCCCAGTAGCGCTGATCCGGATCCGGGCTGTCCGCCGCGGCCAGCAGCCGGGGCAGCACCTCCGGGGTGAACAGGGCCAACGCGCTGGCGATGTGACCGATCCGGGGGAACCGCCGATGCTCGAACTCGTCCCAGAGCGCCTCCAGCGCCGCGTCGCCACCGATGGCGGCCAGCGCGTCAGCGGTCTGCGCCCGTAGCCAGTCGGCCTCATCGCCGAGCAGCGCCCGCAGCCCCGGCACGGCCGAGGCGTCCCCGAGGCGGCCGAGGGCAGTCACCGCTTCACTCCGGACCATCCACTGCGAGTGGTCGAGCAGCGTGATCAGCTGGGGCACGGCCGCCTGGATGTCCATCGCCGCGCATCCCATCGCGGCCCAGGCCTGGCAGTTGTACCGGGTGTCACCGAGCGCGGCCAGCAACGGCTCCTGCAGCTCGGCATCGGCGAAGACCGCCGCCTGGTTCATCGCCCGCGAATACAGGGACCGGTGGAAATCCCGATAGTCGCGGACAAGCACCTGCAGGGCAGCGATGGCCGACTCGTCGCCGTGCTTCCTGGCCCGGTCGAGCAGCTGGTAGACATGCGCTTCGCGCGTCTCGAGATCTCCCGATCGAAGGCCTTGCAGGTCAGCGGGATTCACCGCACGACCATACGCGCCACCACCGCCCCGGCCGGACCCGCCCGCCGCGCCGGTGGTCAGCATCTCGCTCCGGCGGTCAGCAGGTGAGGCAGCGCCACGCCCACTCGGCCGGGCCGTAGCGGAACGAACGCAACCACGGGACGCTCCACACCGCCTGGACGGCGAGGATGCCGGTGGTCAGGCCGTTCTCAAGGTGCCGGCGGCCGCGGTGGCCTGGACGGCTTCGCGTCAGCGGCGGATCGGCCAGCTCAATCATCGGCCTGCGGGCCGGGGCATCGGCACCGCATCAACGGGTCGAGCTCGTCGGCGCGTTCGTGCCGTAGCGCGTGTCCGCGTTCTCCGACCGCTTCCCACTGGGCGGCGGTCAGGCGCCGGGAGTTCCAGAAGAGCCGGGCGGCTTCGGCCGCGTCCGGGTGCACCGGCCGGTGATCGCCGGACACGTCCACGCCGGTCAGCGCGGCTAGATCGAGGATCGGTATGTCGATGGCCGCGCCGAGGCCGATGAGCAGGTCGGGTGTCAGCTCCTTGGTACCGCGCCCGATCGCGCCGATGGTCGCGGCCGACAGCGCCGGCCGGCGGCCCAGACCGAGCATGGCCTTGGCCGCGTTCATCCAGCCGAGGTCGCGGTTCTCCAGCAGCCGCAGGACCAGACCGCCGGGGCCGTCCGGGTATTGCCGGTGCGGCGGCGTCGGCTGGCGGGGCACGAAAGGCGCCGGCAGCAGCGGCATCGCCCGGATCAGAGCGCCGAGATCCGGTACGGCGCCGGGGATGTAGGTCAGCGTCCAGATGAGACTGCCGAGCCTTGCCGCCCCGGGCCGTCTGCGCATGGCGAGGTCATCCGGCACCTCCTGACCGGCGATGGCGAACAGGTCGCTGGTGTGCAGTCCGAGCGCGGGCGCCAGCCGCCGCAACTGGTCCGGGCGGGGCCCGCCGCCGTCGCTATCCCCCACCGGGCCGGCGGCCAGCCGAGCCAGCTCTCCGGAGTCAAGGCCGCGCCGAGCCGCAAGCCGCATCAGCCGCACGTCGAACTCCGTCACCGCCGCAGCCTACGAGGTCCGCCCCCGCCCGCGCAGGTGAGCTTGCCGCGTTGATCGACCGTTGCGGATCGCAAGTCAACGTGAACGTCGTTCTTACTCTGAGCACCCGACCCATCGGGCACCGCGCTTTCGCAAAGCGACTCAGCAGGCGTTCGCCCAGGTCCGTCACGTCCGGGCCGACTCGGCCCAGCCCCCGACCGTGCCCGGCAAAGGCGCGGTCGTCGTGGACGATCACGGGGCGAGCGCGGTCGTCCGTGGACGATCACCGGGCGAGCCGCTCAGCGCGTCAAGGCGAGCGCCAGGACGATCGGCCGCGGCTGGCCCGGCCAGGCGCCGGTGAGTGCGGGAAGCGTGGACGGCGGCGGGACGGTGAGTTCGAGGCCGCGTACGACGGTCAGGATCAACGGGGTGCTGATGATCGAGGTGACCTCGTCGCTGTCCAGTACGCCGTCGACCTGGCCGATCGCCGGGACGGGGCGGGCGTCGGCGACCGTCGAGGCGATGCTCATGGACGGCTCGCGGCGTTCGAGCCGGCCGTCCACCTCGATGTGTTCCTCGGCCTGCCCGTCGCCCCGGAGAACCGCGGCGGCCAGGGCGGCCACGTAGACCGGATCGCCGCACGCGTCGTAGACCCAGCGCTTGCCCAGGACCGAGTGCTCGCAGGTGCCGACGAGCGAGGCGTCGCGGCCGGGCAGCGGGGCGTCCCGGTAGGTCAGGGGAACCTGGTACACGAGTTCGTCGCCGGCGCTGACCAGCAGGGTCTCCACGCCGACCTCGCCCGCCGGGTCGTCGAACCGGAAGGCGGCCAGCCGGGTCAGCCGTGGTTCCGCCGGGCCACGGAACCACCGCTTGCCGGGCAGCCAGCCGGCGAGCAACTCAAGCTTGGACGGGTGAATTTCCGCTCGATGCAGGATCGCCATCCCCGGATCATCCCAGGACACACCGACGGACCGGACCCCACGGGCAGGCGCGGGGACCAGGAAAAGTTGGCTAGAAAAGGTTACTTCGAGCCCGTTGGCGGGGTCCGCGGCGATCATGTGCTACCTTGGCCTGGTTGCAGATTTGGTTTCCGTAGACGTTTTGGGCGCCTGATGGGTTATCTGAAACCCCGTGCAGGCGCCTTTTGTCGTGTCGTTCCGACGCGGTTGATCAAGCGGCGGCGAATGAATCCGCACAGTGCGGATTCCAACAGCCTGAAAGGGCAGACATGGCTACAGGTACCGTGAAGTGGTTCAACGCCGACAAGGGCTTCGGCTTCATCAGCCCGGACGATGGCGGCGCTGACGTCTTCGCCCACTTCTCCGCGATCTCGGCGAGTGGCTTCCGCAGCCTCGACGAGAACCAGAAGGTGGAGTTCGACATCACCCAGGGCCAGAAGGGCCCGCAGGCGGAGAACATCCGCCCGCTCTGATCCACCATACGTACGGCGGTCCGACTGGTTCAGCGGGCCGCCGTTCGGCTTTCTAAGATCACGTACGGCGGCCCGGCTGATTCAGCGGGCCGCCGTTCGGCGTTTCATGTGGCGATCGTCACCGGCACGGAGGCCGCCTCACGCGGCAGTCGCCACCTGGACAAGGGCCGCTTCATGTGACGGTGGTCACCTGGACGCCGCCTCAGGCGGCGGTCGTCACCGGGACGGGGGCGGCACGGTACGCAGCACCGCGGTCGGGGCGTCGGCGATGCGCGGACCGCCTGCGCCGACCGGCGCCGGCGCCGGGCCTGCGGCGGGGGCTGGGGCCGGGAGCACGGCATCGGGGCCGTTCCGGCGGCGGAGCAGCATCAGCACCAGGGCGCCCAGGCCCACGGCGACCAGCAGACCGCCCAAAATCGAGAACAGCAGCAGCGAATCACCGCCACCCTGGCCACCGGCGGCCCGGAGGGCGGCCGGCGGCGACGCCACGGCGGCGACTTCCTCGGCCGCCGGCGACTCGGCCGCCACGGGCGCACTCGCCACCGCGGAAGGCGACGGCGGTGGTGTGGACGGCGCGGCCACCGCGGCCATGGTCAGCCGCACGGTCGCGGCGCCGCCGGCGGTGCCCTGGGCCGACGCGCGAGCGGCGCGGTAGCCGTCCTTGCCCGCGGCGACCGTGATGAGGCCGGTGGCGATCGGCTTGCTGTCGCTCGACCTGATCGAGAACATGCCGTTCCCGTCGCTGGTCGTCCGGAAGTTGTGCCCGGCGCTGTCCCGCACGGTCACGTTCGCGCCACGGATCGCCTTCCCGCCGGCGTCGCGGACCCGGCCGGAGACCTGGCTCACCGCGGACGGCGCGCGGTCCGAGCCGCGTACGAGAATCATCTTGTGGGCGAAGCCGGTCCGCCGACCGATCCGCACGGTGACCGCGAGGTTAAGACCGCTCTCCTGCCCCTCGCTGACCTGGGGCGCGACCACCGTCGCGGTGAAGGACGCGCTCTGACCGGCCCCGAGGTCCTTGGTCGCGGAACACCCGGCGGTGCATCGCAGGCCGCCGGACACGGCCACGAAAGCCCGTTCGGTCCCGCGATCGTTGTTGGTGACCCGGAAGCGCACCCGCACCGACGCGCCGGACTTCACGTTGTCCGACGACACGCTCTCGATGCTGATGGCGGGAGGGGCCGCCGCGACCGGGGCCGCGGACACCGCGAGGGCCGCGCCGGCCAGCACGATCAAGGCGGCGCCTCGGGCCCACCCGGCACGTCTACGCGTCGTCACGTCAGTTACCTTCCCGCGAGCGAGCGACACCGGTCGATGACGCCGCGGCCACTATGCCCTGTCGCGGGTGGGGGTACAAACTGGCCCAGGTAGCCGGCTCGGAGCGTGGTTACGGTTGCCGCCATGGATTTCCCTGTCGTCCAGCGACTGATCGACGCCATCAACGCGCACGACCTCGACGCGCTCGTCGCCACCTTCGCCGAAGACTTCACCTGCACCTGGCCGGCCCATCCGGCCCGATCGTTCGACACCCCGGACCAGGTCCGCCGGAACTGGGCCTCCATCTTCGAGCGGTTCCCCGAGGTCGACATCTCGGTGACCCGGTCGGTCGTGTCGGCCGACGAGTTCTGGGGCGAGTTCCACTACGTGCTGCCCGGCGCGGCCGACATGCGCGGCGTGATCATCATCAAGGTGCGCGACGACGCGATCGTCCAGTCACGGTTCTACATGGAGGAGGTCGAGCACACCCCGGTGCCGCACCCCATGCCGAGCGTGGCGGCCGGTACGTCCGCGGGCTGACACAATGGCCGGGTGCCAGAGGACGACTTCGGGAGCGCGCTCCGAGAGCTGCGGGCGCGGGTCTCGCCCGAGTCCGCCGGGATCCCGGCCTCGCCGCCTCGTCACCGCCGGGTGCCCGGCCTGCGCCGCGCCGAGCTGGCCGGCCGGGCCGGTGTCTCCGAGGAACACCTCAAACGGATGGAGCAGGGCCGCCGCCGGCCGTCACCGAGCGTGGTCGACGCGCTCGCCGGGGCTCTGCGGCTCAGCGCCGGCCAGCACGAACACCTGCGTACGCTCGCCGGGTACGCCCCACCGCCGGCCCGGGCCGGCCTGGTGCCACGCGAGATCACCCCGGCGGCGAGGCGGATGCTCGACCGGCTGACCGAGGTGCCGGCCTGTGTCTGCGACGCGACCTGGTCGGTGCTGGCCGGCAACGAGCGCTGGAACGCGTACGCCTGCCCCTCGCGGTCGGCGCACGGCCGGGACCGGAACATGGCCTGGCGGGTCTTCACCGAGGCGGAGACCGATGTCTTCCGTACGCCCGGCCACCTCGCCGCCGTCCGCGCCTCGATGGTGGCCGGGCTGCGCGCCGCCGCCCACCGTTATCCCGCCGACCCCGAGCTCCGCGCGCTGATCGCCGACCTCCGCGCGCTCGGCGACGGGTTCGTCCGGCTCTGGGAGGACCCGGCCGCCCACCCGGACGGCCTCGACCGGCTGCTGGTCCCGGACGGCCGGGGCGGGCGTACCTCGTTCGACAAGGACGTGTTGACCCTCACGCCGGGAGACCTGCGGGTGGTCGTCTTCACGCAGCCCGCGACCGCGGCCTAACGGGCCTGTTCCACGCTGCACCACCAGCTCGTACGCCCACCGACCTTGCTCATCGCCATCGGCGCGCCGTCGCGCGGGCAGTGGCCGCCCGCGACCCGGAACGGGATCACCTCGAGCGTGTGCACCCCGCCCTCCTTGATCGCCGACCGCACGGCCCGGCGCGTCGCCCGCAGCAGGCGATCGATGTCGTCGCTGGCGAGCCGGTCGACGCGGCGGCCGGGGTTGATCCGCGCCGACCACAGGATCTGGTCGGCCAGCAGGTTGCCGATGCCGGCGACCGCGCCCTGGTCGAGCAGCCGCGCCTTGACCGGGGCGGTGCCGCCCGCGAGCGCCGCCCGGAACTGGCCCGGTGTCATCGTCGCCGCGTCCGGGCCCAGGGCCTCCACCGGCGGGTCCAGCCGGACACGGCCGAGCCGGCGGGGGTCGACCAGCATCAGGCGCCCACCGTCGGCGAAGCTCAAGGAGAAGCGGGACCACCGGTAGTCGCCGGCCCGGCGGCGGCCCTCCCAGTAGTCGCCGCCGTCGATCTCGCTGCCGTCCGGGTCGGCGATCACGATCTTGCCGGACATGCCGAGGTGAATGCCCAGCTCGGGGCCGTCGTCGCTGGTGTCGCACCACATGCTCTTGCCCCGGCGATGGGCCACCACCAGCTCCAGGCCGACCAGCGCGTCCCTGATCTGGCCGGGAAGATGAGGGCGGCAGACGTACGGGTCGGAGTCGTCCACGTCGACGATCTTGCGACCGAGGCCGGCCCGTTCGATGACCGCGCGGGCCGACTCGACCTCCGGCAGCTCCGGCATGTTTCCTCCCGACCGACAGGTGCTCGCCCCCCGGCATGGTTACCTCAAAGTGCCTTCTTCCCGACGGAAACCTGCTCTCCTACGGTAATCAAGAACCTTGAACGCCTCGAGAGAAGAGCAACCCATGTCCCGCATCACCGTCATCGGCGGCACCGGGTACGCCGGATCGGCCATCGTCGCGGAGGCCGCCGCCCGTGGTCACGACGTCACCGTGCTGAGCCGCTCGCTTCCGGCCGAGGGCGTCCCGGGCGTGACCTACGTCCAGGGCGACGCCGCGGACGAGGCGGCGCTGTCCTCGGTCATCTCCGGTGCGGAGGTCGTGGTGGGCGCCCTCGCGCCGCGCGGCCCGCTCGCCGAGTCCTTCCGCGACGTGTACCGCTCGATCGCGCGGCTGGCCGACACCAACGGGGCGCGGCTGTACCTGGTCGGCGGCTTCTCGTCGCTGCGCCCGGCGGCCGGGGCCCCGCGGTTCGTGACCGACCTCAGCCACGCGCCGGCCGAGTTCCACCACGAGATCCGCGCCGGGGCGGCCGTCGTCATCGAGGATCTCCCGGCCACGCCGGAGTCGCTCAACTGGGTGTTCGTGAGCCCGGCCGGCGGGTTCGGCTCGTACGCGCCCGGCGAGCGGCGGGGCGAGTACCGGCTCGGCGGCGACATCGCCGTTCAGCCCGACGGCGGCGGGGAGATCTCCGGTGTGGACTACGCGCTCGGGTTCGTCGATCTGATCGAGAAGGGCGACCACCACCGGGCGCACGTCAACCTCGCGTACTGAGTCGAATCGGTGCGGCCCGCGCGGCCGCGGGCGTAGCGTCTAGGTGGTGATCAGGCGTGGGCTCCCTGCCGCGCCGGGACGCCGGCGCTCCGCGTGGCTGCTGTTGTCGGTGGTCACGCTGGGATTGTGCGGGACGCTGCTGGCCGCGGCCGCGCTGCTGCACGCGGAGCGCGAGCGGGTCACCCGCGCCCTGGCGCTGCAGGCGGCCCTGGTGCAGACCCTGGTCACCGGGGAGATCCGCCGGTACACCGGGTTCCTGTCCGACCTCGCCGCGGCGCTGGGCGCCCAGTCCCGGCTCGAGGCGCCCGAGTTCGCCGCGATGACCGCGCAGGTGGACCGGGAGCGGCTGCCCGGCGCGTCCGCGCTGAGCATGGTCGTGCCGGCGTCGCTGGACCGCATCCCGCAGGTGCAGGCCTACTGGCGGGCGCGGGGCGTGACCGGGCTGACGCTGCGGCCGAACGGCGCCGCCGACGAACACCGCTTCGTCGTGCTCAGCCGCACCCTGGACGGCACGGGCTCGGCGGTGGGGCGCGACCTGACCGCGTCGGGTGAGGCGTCCGAGGCGCTCCGGCAGGCCCGCGACACGGGTACGGTGACCGCGAGCCGCACCTACCGGCTGTTGCGCGACGCGTTGCTGCCGGTCGAGGACCAGCAGTTGTCGTTCCTGTTCGCCGCTCCGATCCGGGCCACCTCACCCGAGGCCGCGGACGTCGGCGAGTTCCGCGGCTGGCTGGTCATGGGCCTGCGGGGTGAGGATTTCCTGCGGCAGACGATCGGGCTCGCCGCCGGTGACGGGGTGGCCGTGACGCTGTCCGACGGCACGGCCGGCGATGTCGTCCCGGTCGCCGGGTGGCGGCCCGCCGTCCGGCTCGACACCACGACCCCGGCGCTCGTGGTCACCGTTCCCGCGGCCCAGCGGGCCTGGCAGCTCGCGGTGGCGCCGACCGTGCGGCTGCTGCCCGGCGGCCGGCACAGCAGCGTGCTCGCCCTGCTGATCGGGGGCACGCTGACCGCGTTGCTGGCGGTCCTCATCCGTACGGTGCTGACGTCCCGCGACCGCGCGGTCCGCCAGGTCGAGGTGGCCACGGCGGCGCTGCGTGAGGACATCGCCCGCCGGGAGGCGGTCGAGGCCCAGCTGCGGCACCGCGAGATCGAGCTGAAGGGCTTCGCCGGGGTGGTCGCCCACGACCTGCGCAATCCGCTGGCCCGGGTCATCGGGTACGCCGACGTGCTGCGCGAACACGTCGCCACGATGCCGCCGGAGCAGGGGATGTTCCTGGACCGGTTGCAGGCCGGCACGAGTCAGATGCAGCAGTTGATCGACGACCTGCTCGACTACGCCACCGCCGACAACCGGGTCCTGGAGCCGGTCCGGGTCGACCTCGACGAGCTCGTCGCCGCGGTCCTGCACGACCGCGTCGGCCCGGGACCGGGGCCGCGGCCGACGGTCGTGCTGGGCGCCTTGCCGGTGGTCGAGGGTGATCCCACGCTGCTGCGGCAGGTGTTCGACAACCTGATCGGCAACGCGCTCAAGTACACCCGGAGCGGCGAGGCGGCCCAGGTCGAGATCGACGCGATGCCGGCCGGCGACGACGGCTGGCGGATCGAGGTCCGCGACCGTGGCATCGGCATCCCGCCGGATCAGCGGGCGGCCGTGTTCGACGCTTTCGTCCGCGCGCCGGGCGGCCGCCCGTACCCGGGAACCGGTCTTGGTCTGGCCATCGTGGCGCGCATCATCGAGCGGCACGGCGGCCGGATCGACATCGAGGACAACCCGGGCGGCGGCAGTCTCTTCTGGTTCACCCTCAAGCAGCGGGTCCGCGAGGTCGTGGCGTAAGCGCAGGTCAGGCCGCGGGGAGGCGGACCTCGAACCGGCAGCCGCCGGTCACGTTGCGGACGCCGACGCGGCCGCCGTGGGCCTCGACCAGGCCGCGCACGATGGCCAGGCCGAGCCCGCCGCCCGCGCCGGACGGGGTGCGGGCCCGCTCGCCCCGGAACGCGACGTCGAACACCCGGCCCAGGTCGTCGGCCGGGATGCCGCCGCAGGTGTCGGAGACGGCCAGCCACACGTCGCCGCGGTCGTGCCCGGCCGCGATGTGCACGGTGCCGTCGGCCGGCGTGTAGCGGACCGAGTTGATCAGCAGGTTGCGGACCACCCGGGCCAGTTCCGGTTCGCCGGCGCGCACCACGGGCCAGCCCGTCTCGGGGGCGAGCACGGTGATCCGGCGGCTGGCGGCCAGCGGCGCCACCCCGGCGATCGCGTCGGACACCACGTCGTGCAGCGGCACCGAGGTCGGCACCAGGCGCAGGGCGCCCGCGTTGATCCGGGACAGCTCGAACAGGTCGTCGACGAGCTGGGTCATCCGGTCGGTCTCGACCCGGATCCGCCGGTGGTAGTCGGCGGCGGTCACCGGGTCGGCCACCACGCCGTCCTCCAGGGCCTCGGCCATCGCGCGCAGGCCGGCCAGCGGCGTACGCAGATCATGCGAGACCCAGGCGACCAGCTCGCGCCGCCCCGCCTCGAGCGAGCGCTCGCGTTGCCGCGCCGCCCGCGCCCACACCGCGGCGGCGGCCAGCCGCCGCCCGAACAACCCGCCGACGAGCAGGCTCACCACCGCCGACGCGGCCACCGTGACCAGCACGACGTTCAGGTCGTGCCCGGACAGGAACATCGCGAACGCGACCGCGCCCACCCCGGCCACGACGGCGAGCACGGTCACCGCGAGCAGCACCATGATGTGCACCAGGATCGACCGGCCCCGCAGCAGCCGCAGGACGACCGCGCCCAGCCCGGCCACCACCGCGCCGGCCAGCAGCGCGTAGAGGCCGATCAGCAGCATGTCGGACATCAGCGCACCGACTCGTAGCGGTAGCCGACGCCCCACACGGTGAGGATGCGGCTCGGCGCGGCCGGATCGGTCTCGATCTTCTCCCGCAGCCGCCGCACGTGCACCGTGACCGTCGACTGGTCGCCGAACTGCCAGCCCCACACCTTGCCCAGCAGGTCGGTGCGGGACCAGGCCCGGCCCGGGTTGCGCAGCAGGAACGCCAGCAGGTCGAACTCGCGGCCGGTCAGCGCGAGCGGCGCGCCGGCCAGCGTCGCGGTCCGCCGGGCGGTGTCCGCGGTCAGGTCGCCGTCGGCCAGCATGGCCGGCCCGTCCGGGTCCTCGACCGGCGCGGCGGTGCGGCGCAGCACCGACCGGATGCGCAGGACCAGCTCGCGCGGCGAGAACGGCTTGGTCACGTAGTCGTCGGCGCCGACCTCGAGCCCGAGCACCCGGTCGGCCTCCTCGCCGAGCGCGGTCAGCATCACCACCGGCAGGTCGGGGTGTTGCCGGCGCACCCGGCGGCACACCTCGATGCCGTCGATCCCGGGCATCATCAGGTCGAGCACCACGAGGTCGGGCCGGCGGGTGGCGATGGCGGCCAGCCCGTCGGCCCCGTCGCCGGCCAGCGTCACGTCGTAGCCGGCCTGTTCGAGGTAGCGGCGCACGACGTCGCTGACCGTGCGGTCGTCATCGACCACCAGCACCTGATGTCCCACGCCGGACAGGCTACCCATCGCCGCCCGATTCAGGGCTTTCCGAAGTCTTACGGTTGCGGACACGCGCCACCACCGTGGTCACCGCGAGCAGGATCGGCATCCACACCCCGTCGTGCAGGACCAGCACGGCGGCGAGGAAGATCACCACCCCGGCCAGGCGGATGTCCGGGTCGGTGAGCAGGCCCAGCGCGGCGAAGGCCAGGACGGCCACCCCGGCCAGGACGAGCAGGGTACGCCCGCGGGTCACGACTCCTCCCGTACGGTGATCCGCCCGACCCACTTGGTCTGCAGCACCCCGGGCCGGTTGGGGGCGATGAGCCGGGCCGGATAGCCGTGGTCGGCGTGCAGCAGGTCGCCCCGCAGCCGCAGCGCGATCAGGGTCAGCGGGTCACGGACGTGTTCGGACGCCACCGTCGACACCCGGTAGCGGCCGCCGGCCTGCAGCGACTCGACCTCGGCGACGGCGTGCTCGGGGTCGGCGCCGGCCAGGGCGACGAGGTCACGCAGCCGCACACCGGTCCAGGTCGCGGTCGAGCTCCAGCCCTCGACGCAGGCGATCGGCAGGATCGCGGTGTGCTGCGGCAGGGCGTTCAGCGCGGCCAGGTCGAAGCTGAGCTCGCCGGTGGGTCCGGCCACGATCATCCGGTACGCCGGATCGTGGATCGCCGCGGCCACGCCGGCCGCGGTGGCGGTCTTGTTCACCGGCAGGCCCTGGGGACCCTCGTTCGGGCGGCGGGGCGCGAGCAGCGCGATCGGGGCGAGCGGCCGGACCGTCTGCCCGGCGGTGAACAGCGTGATCAGCCCGGCGGCGGCGCCCACCCCGAGCAGCAGCCGGCGCCGGTCGGGCGACATCCGCTCCGACCGCAGCCGCCTGGTGCCGAGGTGGATCAGCATCGCGCCGATCAGCAGCCAGGCCACCCAGTGGTGCGCGGCGGTGAAGAAGAAGGGCATCAGCGCGTACGTCTGGAAGATGTTGAGAATGCCGCTGACCACCTGGAACAGCGACGCGGCGACGAGCGCGGCGACGGCGCCCCGTTCGGCCGCGTGCCCGACCGTCCGGGCCGGTGGCCAGGTGAACAGGCGCGGGTAGACCGACCACAGCTTGGCCACGAGCAGCGGCGCCGAGGCGAGCCCGGTGATCACGTGCAGGCCCTGGGTGACCTGGTAGAGGCGGATCGGGCGGGACGGCCACCAGAACCAGCCGGGCGGGTGCTGGATGAGGTGGCTGAGCAGGCCGGTGACGAAGCAGACGGCGAACGCGAGGCCCAGCCACATCCCGAGGCGGCTGGTCAGCGCGGTGGACCGGAGCCCGGACGGGAAGGCGCCGGGCCGCCAGGGTCCGCGCCGCCACCGTCCCGGGGGCGCCGGCAGCGGGCTGAGCCAGTACCGCGTCAGCCGGCTGATCACCGCGGCGCGAGAGTGGCGAACCATCGCCCGGCCTCCGTCCAGACCCGCAGCGGGCGAAGCTCGGCCGCCGCGGCCAGGTCACCCACGTCGTTGGCGGCGACCGTGGCCCAGGCCAGCGCGGCCACCTCGCCGCGGTGGGCGACGTGGTGCGCGGTGGCATCGCCGGCCCAGCTCGGGGTGCCCGGCGGCGCCAGCTCCAGGTGCAGCCGGCCGTCGTCGCCGACCAGGTCGCGGCAGCGGCGCAGCAGCCGGGGCGGGTCGCCGCCGATGCCGATGTTGCCGTCGGCGAGCAGCAGGTGCTCCCAGCGGCCGGTGCCGGGCAGCGGGCCGAAGACGTCCCGCCGGACGGCCGTCGCGCCGCGCCGCCGGGCCATCCGCACGGCCGCGGCGCTGACGTCGATGCCGAGGCACGTCCGGCCCGCCGCGGCCAGGGCGGCGGTCAACCGGCCCGGACCGCAGCCCACGTCGAGGGTGGGGCCGGTGCAGGCGGCGAGCAGGCCGGCGTCGCCCGGGATGTCGTCACGGCACCAGAGGGCCGGGTCGAGGATCAGCCCGCCGCCGGGGCCGTGCACCGCGAACGACGCCGGGACCTCGGCCTCGGCCCGGCGGAACACGGCGTCGAAGACCGCGGCGGCGCTCATCGGGCGGCCGCCACGGCCCGGGCGAACCGGCTCCGCGGCGGGCAGCCGCCGGCCACCGCGTACGCGTCGTCGGCGGTGTCGACATCGCGCAGGACGGGAAGCGCCGTGACCCGCAGGCCCTGGCGCCGCAACGCCTCCAGGGTCATCGCGCCGGTCTCCGGGGTCGAGGTCGGTATGTCGCGCAGCACCTCGGCGTACTCCCGGCGCCGCAGGCCGAGCAACCACCAGCCGCCGTCCGCGGCCGGGCCCAGCACCGCGTCGGCCCGGGTCAGCGACCACATCGCCTGGTCCAGCGTGGCGGCCGTCAGCTGCGGGGTGTCCATGCCGATGAGCAGGGCGGGAGCGTCGTGGTCGGCGAAGGCGTTGGCCAGCCGCTCACCCAGCGGCCCGCCGCGCTGCGAGCTGGTCCGCCACCCCGGCGGGGCCGGGTAGAAGCCGTCGACCACCAGGACCCGCTCGGCTGCGGCCGACCCGGTGACCACGTCGAGGGTGTCGGCCAGCGCGGCGGCCGCGAGCCCGGCGGCCTGCTCCGGCGTCCAGGGTGGGCACAGCCGGGTCTTGACCCGGCCCGGCACCGGCGCCTTGGCCATCACCAGAATCCGCACGCTCATCGGGCCAGCACCACGCTCATGTCGCGGACGGCCCGCGCCGTGCCGCGCAGCGTGCCGGTCACCTTCGAGCGGGTGCCCGCGGCGCGCGGATGGTAGTCGACGTCCACCTCGACCACCGGCCAGCCGGCCCGTCCGGCGCTGATCAGCAGCTCCAGCGGGTAGCCGAACCGCCGGTCGCGCAGGCCGAGCGCGAGCAGGTCGGCGCGGCGGGCCGCGCGCATCGGGCCGATGTCGTGCACCGGCAGGCCGGCGGTGCGGCGCAACCGCCAGCTGAGCGCGGCGTTGGCGAGCCGCGCGTGCGCGGGCCAGACCCCGGCCGCCACCGGCCGGCGCCGTCCGACCGCGAGCCGGGCCGTCCCCTGCCGCACCGGGCCGGCGACCCGCGGCAGCTGGGCCGGGTCGAACGAGCCGTCGGCGTCCATCACGCAGACCACCCCGTCGTCCGGGTCGGCGGCCATCGTCCCGGCGTGCACCGCGGCGCCGTAGCCCGGCTCGGCCACCTCGATGACCATCGCGCCGTAGGCCCGGGCCACGTCGGCCGTGCCGTCGGTCGACCCGTTGTCGACCACGATCGGCCGGTAGCCCGGCGGCATCCGGGTCAGCAGGCCGGGCAGGGCACGAGCCTCGTCCCGGCAGGGCAGCACCACATCGCTCATACCGGAAAGCTAGTGACGGCCCGGCCGGAAAGGCCTTACGCGCCGATGACGAACCCTTACCGAACGATGACATCCGGTGAATCGGCCGCCGATCGCTCCTAGGGTCGGCACTATGGTTCATGTGCTCGTGACCGGCGGCGCCGGTTTCATCGGTTCCCATGTCGTCACCGCGTTGCTCGCGGAGGGACACGACGTCACCGTCATCGACTCCGGCAACCCCGCGGCCCACCGCGCGCCGCTGCCGGCCGACGTCGCCGGCGTCCCGGTCCGCCAGGTCGACGTGCGCGATCGCGCGGCGGTGGCGGCGGCGCTGACCGGTGTGGACGCCGTCGTGCACCAGGCGGCCATGGTCGGGCTCGGCGTCGACCTCGACGACCTGCCCGACTACGTCGGCTGCAACGACCTCGGCACGGCCGTGCTGCTGGCCGAGATGGCGCGCGCCGGGGTGCGGCGGCTGGTGCTGGCCAGCTCCATGGTGGTGTACGGCGAGGGCGCGTACACCTGCCCGCGGCACGGCCCGGTGCGCCCGCCGGCCCGCGACCGGTCCGATCTCGACGCCGGCCGGTTCGAGACCGCCTGCCCACGCTGTCATGCCGACCTCGCCTCCGAACAGGTCGACGAGGACGCCCCGCTCGACCCGCGCAGCGTCTACGCGGCCACGAAGGTCGCCCAGGAGCATCTGAGCGCGGCGTGGGCCCGGCAGAGCGGCGGCGCGGTGACCGCCCTGCGCTACCACAACGTGTACGGCCCCGGCATGCCGCGGGACACGCCGTACAGCGGGGTCGCGGCCATCTTCCGCTCCGCGTTGCAGGCCGGGCGCCCGCCCCGGGTCTTCGAGGACGGCGCCCAGCGACGCGACTTCGTGCACGTCCGCGACGTGGCCGCGGCCAACGTGGCGGCGCTGGAGGCCGACCGCCCCGGCTTCCGCGCCTACAACGTGGCGTCCGGCCGGCCCGCCACGATCGGCGCGATGGCCACCGCGCTCGCCACCGCCGCGGGTGGACCGGCGCCGCTGATCACCGGGGAATTCCGCCTCGGCGACGTCCGGCACGTGGTCGCCTCGGCCGACCGGGCCTCGGCCGAGCTCGGCTTCGCGGCGTCGATCGGGCTGGCCGACGGGATGGCCGAGTTCGCCACCGCCCCGCTCCGCGGATGAGGCCGGTCCGGTCACGGGCCGACCTGGCCGTCGCCTCGGGCGCGTTCGGGCTCTTCGCCCTCGCGTCCATCGCGGGCGTTCTGCTCTGGCTGGCCGGGCGCCCGGTGCACGCCAGCACCGCGCCGCTGTTCGCGCACTGGCGGCCCCATCTCGGCCCCGGCACCGTACCCGCGCTGGTGATCGCCGTTCTGGTCTGCCGCTACGGCTTCGAGCTGTCCCGCCGCCTGTCCTGGCGGAAGCTGTGCCTGCTCGCCTACGCCACCGCGGCGGCCTGGATCACCGCCCTGGCCCTGGTCGACGGCTGGCAACGCGGCCTGGCCGGGCGGCTCACCACCAAGTGGGAATACCTGCACGAGGTCCCCGGCGTCACCGACGTCGCGGCCATGCTGCGCGGCTTCACCGGCCGCATCCTCGACTTCCAGCCCGACTCGTGGACCACACACGTGTCCGGCCACCCGCCCGGGGCGCTGCTCGTCTTCCTCGCCCTCGACCGGATCGGCCTGTCCGGCGGCGGCTGGGCCGGCGTCCTCTGCATCCTGGCCGGCGCGGCCACCGCGGTCGCCGTGCCGCACACCGTCCGGCTGCTCGGCACCGAGGACGCGGCCCGGGCGGTCGTGCCGTTCCTCGTGCTGTTCCCCGGCGCCGTGTGGATCGGCGTCTCGGCCGACGGCCTCTTCGCCGGGGTCACCGCCACCGGCCTCGCCCTGCTCGCCGCCGGGGTCCGGCGCCGGTCGCCGCTCCGGCTGGTGGGCGCGGGCCTGCTGCTCGGCGCCGGGTGCTACCTGTCGTACGGGCTGGTGCTGATCGCCCCGATCGCGCTGGCGGTGGTCTGGCTCGGCCGGGCCCGGCTGCGCGACATGGCCTGGGTCACCGCCGGGGCGGTTGTGGTCGTGGCGGCGTTCACCCTGGCCGGCTTCAACTGGCTGACCGGCTACCACCTGGTGGTCGAGCGCTACTACCAGGGGGTGGCCGCGGACCGGGCGTACGCGTACTGGATCTGGGCGAACCTCGCCATCGTCCTGGCCGTCTCCGCGGGCCCGGCCGCAACCGTCATCCTGCGCCGCGCCGTTGTTCTGCTCCGCACACCCGCCGATCTGCTCCGCTCACCCGCCGGTCCGCCCAGCTCATCCGCCCGTCCGCTTCGCTCCCCCGCCGGCCTGTTCCGCTCCCCCGCCCGTGTGCTTCCCGCCGACCTCCCTGATCACGCCGGCCTTCGCGAACACGCCGGCCTTCGCGAACACGCCGGCCTTCGCGAACACGCCGGGCCGCTGCTGACCCTGGCCGCCGCGGCCGCGATCGTCGCCGCCGACCTCTCCGGCTACAGCAAGGCTGAGGTCGAGCGCATCTGGCTGCCCTTCGTCGTCTGGCTGCCCGCCGCGGCCGCCCTCCTGCCGGTCGACCGCCGCCGCACCTGGCTGATCGCCCAGGCGACGGTCGCGCTGCTGGCCAACCACTTGTTACTAACTGGTTGGTAGCAAGCCGGCGCGCCTGCGTTGTCACCAACCAGAGAGCGAGGGCCGGCACCCAGCGAGAGCAGGCACGACGCGAGGGCGGGCACCGACGCGAGGGCCGGCCGGTGCGGATGGGACGGACCTTCAGCCGGAAGGGTGTCCAGTTGGTGACGGGCCGGTGAGTCTCAGCCTCGGCCGGGATCAGTACGGGCCGGAGGTGCACGTGGAACGTAGTGTCGAGATCGTGGCCGACTTCGCCGAGCTGGCCCAGCCCTGGCGGCGGGAGATCGTCGCCCACTGCTACCGGATGCTCGGTTCGGCGGCCGATGCCGAGGACGCCGCCCAGGAGACGTTCCTGCGGGCGTGGCGGGGCTTCGACCGGTTCGAGGGCCGGTCGTCCCCGCGGACCTGGCTGCATCAGATCGCCACGAACGTGTGCCTGCGCCAGCTCGAGCAGCGCGCCCGCCGGGTGTTGCCGGCCGGGCTGGGCGACCCCGAGCCGGACTGGCGCCGTCGAGCCCGGCCGGCCGACGCGGGCACCCCGTGGATCGCGCCGTTCCCGGTGGATCCGGCCGAGGTGGCGGCGACCCGGCAGCAGGTGCGGCTGGCGTTCGTCGCGGCGTTGCACCACCTTCCGGTACGCCAGCGGGCGGCGCTGCTCCTGCGTGACGTCGCCCAGCTCTCCGCGGACGAGGTGGCGGCCGCGCTGGACACCACGACCGTCGCGGTGAACGGCGCCCTGCTGCGCGCCCGCGACCGGATGGCCCGGCTGTCCCCCGATCCGGACGAGCTGAGCGAGCCGGACGACCCTGCGACCCGGGCCCGGCTGCGGCGTTACGTCGAGGCCTTCGAGAACGCCGATGTCGGCGCGCTCACGGCGGTGCTGCGTGAGGACGTGACCCTGGAGATGCCGCCGCACGCCACCTGGTTCGCCGGACGCGGTGCGGTCCTCGGCTTCCTCGGCGCGCATGTGCTGCGCGAGCCGGGCCGCTTCACCGTCCTCGAGGTGCGGCCGGGGGCCAACGGCCAGCCGACGCTCGCGATGTACGCCGGGGCCGAGGCCCACGCGCTGCAGGTGCTCGACCTGGACGCGGGCGGCATCCGGCGGATCCACATCTTCCTGCAACCGGAACTGTTCCCGATCTTCGGGCAGCCGGTGAGTCTGGGCGCCGGGCGGGATCTTCCTGGGTGAACCCGATGCTCTGGAGGAACCGATGACGACAATGACCGGCAGAACTGTAGTGGTGGTCGGCGGCAGCCGCGGCCTGGGACTCGGCGTCGCCGTGGCCGCCCGGGACGCGGGAGCGCACGTGACCGTCGTGGCCCGCGACCTGTCACCGCTCGGAGATCTGGACGGCGATGAGGGCGATGCCACCGACGAGGCCTTCGCCGAGAAGGTGCTGGCCGGCCGGAACCCCGACCTGCTGGTGCTCACGGCCGGGGCGGTCCCGCCGATGGCGCCGCTGAGCGGGCACACCTGGGAGACCTTCTCGGCGCACTGGCACGCCGACGTACGCATCGCCTTCGCCTGGCTGCGGGCGGCCTTGCGCGTGCCGCTCGCGCCGGGTTCGCGGGTGATCGTGTTCGGCAGCGCGGCCGAGCTGCGCGGTTCGCCGCTCAGCGGTGGGTACGCCGGCGCGAAGGCCACCGTCCGGCTGATCACCGGCTACGCCGCGGCCGAGGCGACCGGCATCACGATGACCACGGTGCTGCCGGTCATCACGCCGGGAACCACGGTCGGGGAAACCGCGATCCGGGGGTACGCCGAGAAGTCCGGCTCGACCCCGGAGGCCTTCCGGGCGGCCCTGCCGGCGGCGCCGACCCCGGAGTCCGTGGGCGCCGCCGTTGTCCGCCTCGCCCTCGAACCCGCTGGTTCCCTGGCCGGCGCCTACGTCGTGGACGGCACCGGGTTACAGCCCCGATAGCTTCTGCTGCCGGCCGAAGCGGCGGATCTTGGCGAACATGTCCTCGAGCAGGAACCGGACGTCGACGGCCTCGACGACCCGGATGGGATGCCCGGAACCGGGCAGGTAGTGGCCCTCTCGCCCGAAGCGGGGCGCCGGCACGGTGCGGAACTGGCCGCCGCGCGGATAGAGCATGAGGGCGATGGCGGGCGAGTCGCCCAGCGACCGGGACTCGATCGGTTCCGGGTGGTGGGCGGCGTTCCACTCGACCATCTGCCGGATCAGATAGTCGGCCAGCTCGGAGGTGCCGCCGATCTTCTCCTCGAGCTCGGCGTAGCTCACCGACACCTGCGAGTACACATCGGACGGCACCTGCCACACCGTGATGCCGGAGTCGAAGACCACGTTGGCGGCGGCGATGTCGTTGCTGAGGTTGAACTCGATGCCGGGCGAGGTCTCGACGCCGCCGTGGCCGACGCCGCCGATCCAGATCACCACGACGTCGCGGCCGACGATGGCCGGGTCGAGCAGGATGGCCGAGGCCATGTCGGTCAGCGGGCCGAGGAAGGCGACGTAGAGCTTGTCGTCCGCGGTGGCGAGCTTGCTCTCCTCGATGATCAGGCGTGCGCCGGGGCTGTCCCGCGGCGACGACTCGTCGGTGATACCGGCGGCGGCGCCGTCGGCCACCACGACCTGACCCGCCTGGCCGGTGAGCCCGAGCAGCAGGTCGATCTCGGCCCGGGAGTCCGCCATGCTGTGCTCGCTGCGACGGTCGCCGAAGTGCGCGGCGATCAGCCCTCGTACGTCGAGCGTCGGCGACATCAGCGCGTGCACGATGGCGAACTGGTCGTCGGCCTCGTTCTTGGCGTCGGTGTCCAGGATGACCCGTCGACGGCTGGCGGGCATGGTCGCTCCTCGCGCCGCGCATATCAATTCATAGGTGAATCGAAACGTTATTCGGCGCGTGAGCCCGCCGTCAAGATCGGGTCCGGATGCGGCGAGTCACGAGCGCGAGGTCAGGTGGGCCACGACCAGGTCGCCGATCATCGTGCGCAGGTGGTCGCGCAGGCCCGGGTCGAGCAGGTCGCGGTCGAAGATGGCCCGGAACGTGTACCGGTTGGCGCCTCGGAAGACACAAAAAGCACTGATGACCATGTGTACGTCGAGAGCGTCGAGATCGTCGCGGAAGATCCCGGCGGCCCGGCCGCGGTCGATGATCCGGGTCAGCACATCCAGCGCGGGCGCGGCGAGCACCTCACGGGAACTCGACTGACGCAGGTGCTCGGCGTAGTGGATGTTCTCGATCGCGACCAGCCGCACGAAGTCCTGATGTGACTCGTGGTGGTCGAAGGTCAGCTCGGCCAGCTGGCGCAACGCCTCGACCGGCTCCAGGTCGTCCACGTCGAGCTGCTGCTCCAGCGACCGGATGTGCCGGTACGCCTGCTCCAGGACGGCCAGGTAGAGCCCCTCCTTGCCACCGAAGTAGTAGTAGATCATCCGCTTGGTGGTGCGGGTCTTGGCCGCGATCTCGTCGACCCGGGCGCCGGCGTACCCCTGGTCGGCGAACTCGTGCGTGGCCACGTCGATGATCTCGGCCCGGGTCCGCTCGGCGTCCCGGACCCGTGGTGTGGTGGCGTCCGATGCCATCTGCCGCCCTCCGGTCGTGTCACCGCCGACTGTACGGCCGGACCGCACCGGCGGCGCCGTAGCACCCCTGATGCATGACAGCCACGAAGCACCGGCGGGCTGAGCCGGCCTTTCGACCTCGCTCGAAAGGCTGGCCGCGAGGTGCCGCCCGCACGACGGTTGGGTCCATGATGACGGGGATCCACGGCGTCGGCGCCGTGACCGGCTACGGCTGGGGACGCGAACAACTCTGGGACGGGCTGCTCACCGGGCGGTCGGCCTGCACGCCCAGCCCGGGTTACCGGCCCGGACCGGACGATGCCGGGTACGCCGCCCACGTGCCGGACGGCGGCGACCCCGCCGACGGGCCCAGCCGCTTCGCCCGGGCCATGCGCGCCGCGGCCCGGGAGGCCATCGAGGACGCCAAGGCGAACGGCTGGGTGCCCGGGTTGCGGGTCGGCCTGCTGCACGCCACCGTCCTCGGCGAGGTCGACCTGTGGCGGGACTTCTACACCGTCCGCGACCGCAGGGTCTCCACCCGCGACTACCTGGCCCTGATGCCCTCCACCCCGATGTCGTTGCTGATGCAGGAGTACGGCTTCCGGGGCCCGGCCATGGCCGTCTCGGCGATGTGCGCCTCGGGCAACGCCGGCGTGATCACCGCCAAGGCCTGGATCGACGCGGGCGTGGTGGACGACGTGATCCTCATCGCGACCGACCTGTCCTGCACCCCCGAGACGCTGGAGCACTTCGTCGGGCTCGGGGTCGCGGTCACCGACACGGCGCCGCTGCTGGCGTCCCGGCCGTTCCAGGCCGGCAGCCGCGGCTTCGTCATGGGCGAGGCCTCGGTCGCCTTCGTCCTGTCGGCCGGCGACGGCCGCCCGTACGCACGGGTCCACGGCGGCGCCATGACCCACGACGCCTACCACGTCACCTCGATCGAGCCGGGGCTGGACTCGGTCCGGCGCTGCTTCACCGACGCCATCGCCGGCGCCGGTGCCAACGCCGGCGAGGTGCGCTATCTCAACGCGCACGGCCCCGGCACCCGCCAGTGTGACGCCGCCGAGTCGGCGATGCTCGCCTCGCTGTTCCCGCCGGCCGCCCGGGTCTTCTCGGTGAAACCTCTCACCGGGCACTGCCAGGGCGCCGCCTCGGCCGTGGAGATCGCGGTCAGCGCGCTCGCCTACCGCCGCGGCGTCATCCCCGCTCCCCCGGCCGTCGCCGAGGCTCACCCACAGCTACTGGCCGGCGTGCAACCGATCGAGCCGGGCCTGACGGTCAAGTCATCGCTCGGCATGGGCGGCCACAATGCGGTCATCGTGATCGGCCCGCCCGATTGATGCCGGGCGCATCGCTTGACTCCGGGCGCGCATCGCTTCATTCCGGGCGCGCGAAAGGGCGCCCGCTCGAAAGCGGGACGCCCTTTTCACCTTTTCCGAGCGGCCGGGTCAGAACCAGACTTTTCGGCCACCGACCGGACGGCCGACGGCGCCGAGGATCCAGAGCACAGCACCGATGACCAGGAGAATGATGCCGATCGTGTAGAGGATCGACACCTTCAGGAAAATGCCCAGCAGCAAGAGGATGAGGCCCAGAATCAGCATGACTTTGCTCCGTTTCGACGGCGGGCATCTCCCGCAGACGCATCCCTTGTACCCAACCCGTCGAAATACCAATCCGCCTCGATGAACGACTCTTGGCGGGGCCGCGATGACGCCGGGACCGGCGTCATCGCGGGTCGCCGATCACGAGACGGTCTGCTCGCAGGTGGCGGCGAAGGTGTCGTTGCCGCCGTTGCCGATGCAGAGGTCGCTCACCCCGCCGACCGTCTCGGCCTGGCCGGTGCCGCCGTCGAGGTAGTCGCCGCCGTCGCCGCCGCCCTTGACCGTGTCACTGTCCTTCTCGCCGTGCAGGCTGTCGTCGCCGATCTGCCCGTCGAGGTAGTCGTTGCCGTCGCCGCCGTAGATGCGGTCGGCGTCACCGAAGACGGTCGCCGGCGACCCGGAGTCGCCCCAGATGCCGTCCGCGCCGGGGCCGCCGAAGATGAGGTCCTCGCCCTTGCCGCCGTAGACCGTGTCGACGCCGCCGCGGGCGCAGATCGTGTCGTCGCCGGCGCCGCCGTCGATGGTCTCGCCGCTGTCGGTCCCGATGATGACGTCGGCGCCGCCGGTGCCGGTCACGCCGGCCACGGTCGCCGCCAGTCCGTTACAGGTGACCGTGGCCGAGGCCGGGGCGGGCGCCGTCAGGGTCGCGGCCGTGGTCGCGATGATCGCCGCGGCCACCATGATGATTCGTCGTCCCATGAGTCAGTCCTCCGCTACTGCCGCCGCCCGGGTGGCGGTGGCGGTAGTCAGAGTCGGCGCGTTCGTCAGCGCCGCCTCACGGTGGCGTCAGGGTTTGCGGGCGACGCCGCCGATCATGCTGTAGTACGTGTCCTTCTGGTCGACCGGCGCCTCGTCGCCGGGGCGCCACTCGACCGGCGGCACCAGGCCCGGCTCGACCATCTCGAAGTCGCCGAAGTACGCCTGGATCTCGTCGCGGCGCCGCCACCGGCCGGTGCCCATGGTCGTGTTGAACACGTGCTCGGCCTCGCGCACCTTCTCGGAGATCTCCGGGTGCTCGTCGGCCGGGTCCCAGAAGTGGATCAGGGCCAGGTGACTGCCCGCGGGCAGCGCGTCGCGCAGCGTGGCGGCGATCCGGCCCGGGTCCTCGGTGTCGTGCACGTGGTGCAGGATCGACAGCAGCAGCAGGCCGATCGGCTCGGTGAAGTCGAGGCACTGGCGGACCACGGGGTGTTCGAGGACCTTCTCGGGCGTGCGGATGTCGGCCTCGATGACCGTGGTGTTCGGCTCGTCCGCGAGCAGCGCGCGGCCGTGCACGAGAACCATCGGGTCGTTGTCCACATAGACCACGTGGGCGGTCGGATCGACCTCG
This sequence comes from Actinoplanes sp. NPDC089786, assembly GCF_040684855.1. Taxonomy (NCBI): domain Bacteria; kingdom Bacillati; phylum Actinomycetota; class Actinomycetes; order Micromonosporales; family Micromonosporaceae; genus Actinoplanes; species Actinoplanes sp. NPDC089786. Next base: position 7,028 of record NZ_JBFBGU010000016.1, on the reverse strand, counting down.
TAGGCGACCTGGTGCACGTTGGTCTGGGTGGGCAGCCCCGAGCCGATGTCGAGGAACTGGCGGATGCCGGCCTCGGCGGCCAGATAGCGCACCGCGCGGCGCAGGAACGCCCGGCAGGCGCGGCCGGCCTCCTGCGCGTCGGGCATGATGGCCAGCGCCTGCTGGGCCGCCATCCGGTCGACCGCGAAGTGGTCCTTGCCACCGACCATGAAGTCGTAGACGCGGGCGACGCTGGGCCTCGTGACGTCGATTCCCGCAGGCGCGAACTCGTTGTCGGTCACGTCGGCGCCCTCCCGTGGATCTCCGTACGGCCGACCGAATTGTAGGGGATTTTGTCGATGTCTTCCGTCCGCGGCGGCGGCCGGACGTGTTGATCGTCACGCTCGAAGGCGGGGCGACGAGTAACAAACCCAGTTCAGACTAGGTTTCGGGCCGGTGCGAATTGCGGAAACGGGCTGTCCGCGTTCGCCCGGGATGGCAGCATCATCGCCTGCCCGGGCGGTCTCACCGACCCAAACGTCAGACAGAATCTGGAGCTACCCGTGACCGATCAAGCCGCCGCGCCACCGCAGAAGCTGGACGCCGCCGTGCTGAAGATCGCCGGCGTGGTGGTCCTGGGCGCGATCATGTCGATCCTCGACATCACCGTGGTCAGCGTCGCCCTGCCGACCTTCCAGACCGAGTTCGACGCGACGTACGCGCAGGTCGCCTGGACCATGACCGGCTACACGCTGGCGCTCGCGACGGTGATCCCGCTCAGTGGCTGGGCGGCCGACCGGTTCGGCACCAAGCGGCTCTACATGCTCGCGCTGCTGCTGTTCACCCTCGGGTCGGTGCTCTGCGCGACCGCCGACTCGATCGAGCAGCTCGTCGCCTACCGGGTGCTGCAGGGCCTCGGCGGCGGCATGCTGATGCCGCTCGGCATGACGATCATGACGCGGGCGGCCGGGCCGCAGCGGATCGGCCGGCTGATGGCCGTGCTCGGCATCCCGATGCTGCTGCGCCCGATCGGCGGCCCGATCCTCGGCGGCTGGCTGATCGAGGCGGCGAGCTGGCACTGGGTCTTCCTGATCAACCTGCCGATCGGCATCATCGCGCTGATCTACGCCCAGTTCGCGCTGCCCAAGGACAGCCCGCAGCCGGGCGAGTCGTTCGACTTCCTCGGCATGCTGATGCTCTCGCCGGGCCTCGCCCTGTTCCTGTACGGCGTGTCCTCGCTCCCCGAGACCGGCACGATCACCACGCCCAAGGTGTGGATCACCATGCTGGCCGGGCTGATCCTGCTGGTCAGCTTCGTCCTGTACTCGTTCAAGCCGAAGCACCCGCTGCTCGACCTGCGGCTCTTCCGCAACCGCAACCTGAGCGTCTCGTCCCTGTCGCTGTTCGTGTTCGTGATCGCGTTCATGGGCGCCGGCCTGCTCTTCCCGAGCTACTTCCTGCAGGTCCGCGGTGAGTCCACACTGCACGCCGGTCTGCTGATGGCGCCGCAGGGCATCGGCGCGATGATCACCATGCCGATCGCCGGAACGCTGGCCGACCGCATCCCGGTCGGGCGCACCGTGCCGTTCGCGATGGCGCTCATCGCCGCCGGCTTCTTCACCTTCACCCAGGTCGGCACCGACACGTCCTACCTGCTGCTGTGCGGCTCGCTGTTCGTGATGGGCCTGGGCATGGGCGGCACCATGATGCCGATCATGACCTCGGCGCTGCGGACGCTGACCAGCAACGAGGTGGCTCGCGGCTCGACCCTGGTGAACATCCTGCAGCAGATCGGCGGCTCGATCGGCTCGGCCATCATGTCGGTGGTCCTCACCAGCCGGCTCAACCAGTCCGACCCGATCCCGGGCCTGACCAACCCGCGGACCGGCGAGCCGATCACCGAGGCGGGCGCCGCGATCGCCCACCAGCAGGGCGCGCAGCTGCCGGTGCCGCCGAACATCCTGGAGCGGGGCCTGGCGTTCGTGGCCGACTCGTTCGGCACCACGTTCTGGGTCGGTTTCGCGCTGGTGCTCGCGACGTTCATCCCGATCGCGTTCCTGCCGCGCAAACGGCCGGCCGCGAAGGTGGGCGAGGGCGACGCCGGCAACACCGTCGAGGCGCCAGTGATGATGCACTGACGCCTGCGACGGGTGGGGCTAGGACAACGCCCTAGAACGGAGTGGGGCCGCGGCCGACCAGCGACATCAGGATCTGCGTGGCCAGCAGCTTCCGGACGCCGGTCACCGTGACCTCGCCGATCCGGTCGTAGGGCAGCTCCAGCTCCACCTTCAACTTGTCGCTGGCGTTGCGAAGGTCGGCGCTGGCCTGGTCGGGGCGGAACTTGCCGCCCCAACCGTTGATACCCCTGTTCTGGTTGGTGCTCAGGGAGGCCATGCCGACCACGGTCGTGCCGTCTTCGAGGATCAGCTTGGCCGGGCCGGAGTAGGTCGTCATGGTGAGAACGGTACGCCGATGGGCCAATCCCGGTGGCGCGGAGGTCAGGCGATGGTCGTGATGTCGTCCAGTCCGGCCACCGCGAGCAGCGGCGCGAGCAGTGGGCCGGCCACCAGCCGCAAGCTCTCGACGTGCGGGAACATGGCGGCCAGGCCGGCGCTGTCGAGGTATTCGACCCGGGTCAGGTCGAGCACCAGCGGGCCGTCGGCGGCCTCGCCGCGGGCGTCGGACAACGCCGTACCGAACCGCGCGGCATTGCTCATGTCGATCTCGCCGACGGCGGCGAGGACGACGGCGCCGTCCGGGCCGCGGCCCGTGCTGAACGTCAGTTCGGTGCTCATCCGGAAATCCTCGCCTGCAGGCCGACGACCGTGCCGGCCGCGCTGGTGGTGACGGTTACCTCGGTCATCAACGCTCTCATCAGGATCAGTCCTCGTCCCCGATGCGGGTCGGCGGCCGGCTCGGGTGGTTTCCAGCGGCCACTGTCACTGATGGTGAGGTTGAGGTGGCCGGCTGTTGCCGCGGCCCGCAACCGGATCTGGCCGCGGGTGAGGTGCCGGTGGCCGTGCTCGACCGCGTTGGCACAGGCCTCACCGGCGGCGACGAGCACATTCTGGGCCGTCGTGGGGTCGATGCCGCAGCGGGCGAGCCAGCCCCGCAGCGCCGACCGGACCGGCGCCAGCACCGCCGCCTCGGCCGGAAAGTCGATCTCCAGCGGGCCGGGATGCCGGTAGAGCAGCAGGGCCACGTCGTCGTCGTAGCCGGAAGGCGGGGCCATGCCGGCCATCACCTCGGTGGCGAGCTCCTCCAGAGCCAGGGCGCGCCCCTGCTGGACCGCGGCCGAGACCCGCTCGATGCCGGCGGTCAGCGGCTGCCGGCGGCGTTCGACCAGCCCGTCGGTGTAGAGCAGCAGGGTGGCGCGGGACGGGACGGCGTACTGCGCCTGCGGGCGATCGCCGCGGGAGTTCACCCCGAGCGGGCGGGACCGCCCCTGGTCGAGCAGGTCGGTGCTGCCGTCGGCGTGGGTGACGACGGCCGGCGGGTGACCGGCGCTGGAGTAGGCGAGTTCCCCGGTGGCCGGGTCGAGGACGCCGCAGAACACCGTGGCGCACATGGCGCCGGGAAGCTGGGCGGCGAACCGGTCCAGGGCCGTCAGCGTCTGTGCCGGGTCGGTGTTCTGCAGCAGCAGCGCCCGGCAGGCGCTGCGGAGCTGGCCCATGACGGTGGCCGCCTGCAGGCCGTGGCCGACGCAGTCGCCGACGACGATGCCGATCCGGCCGCCGGTCAGCGTGACCGTGTCGTACCAGTCGCCGCCGACCTTCAGGGGCCGGGTCGCGGGCGCGTAACGCACGGCGAATCCGGCCGGCAGCTGGGCCGGGCCGAGGATGGCCCGTTGCAGGGCGAGCGCCGTCTCGCGTTGCTGATCGATCTGATGTATCCGGCGCAGGCCCTGACCGAGGTGGCCGGCCAGCAGGGCCAGCAGGGTCCGGTCGTGCTCGGTGAACGGCCGGTTCTCGGCCAGCTCGATCCACAGCACCATGGTGCCGCCGGGGTGTTCCAGCGCGATGCCGGCGCCGCCCGGCTCGTCGGCCACCGGGGTGAGCAGCGGACCGTCACGCAGGGCGGTGAGCGTGGCCCGCCGGCTCTCGGGCAGCTCGTCGAAGCCCGGCGGGCTGGGCGAACCGTCGAAGACCACCGCGTGCGCCTCGGTCGCCCGCCACAGCCCCTTCAGCGTGTGCAGCACGCCGTCCAGCGCGTCGGCCAGGCTCTCGGCCTGTGCCAGGCGCACGCTGACCGCCGCCAGGGCGCTCTCGCGCTGGACGGCGTAGTGCTCGGCGGTGACGTCGCGGAAGGTGCCGACGATGACCCGCCGGCCGGTGTCCGGGTCTTCCACCTGGTTGAAGGCGGCCGCGACCCACAGTCGGTGGCCGTCCCGGTGGATCACCGGGATCGTGTACGAGCCGCGGGTCTGGTCGATCAGCTGGGCCAGGGCCGCCTCGACCTGCCGATGACCCTCGGGGTCGGTTTCGGGGTCGGGCCACCACGGCGGCAGCGACGCGTACGGCAGGCCCTCCGGCCCGTACCCGAGGATGTCGGAGAAGGCCGAGTTCATCTCGATGACCGCGCCGCTCTCGTCGCAGACGAAGAACGCCTCCTGGAGCGAGTCGATCAGCGCCGTACGGAACCGGGCGTGGTGGTTGCGCAGGCGGGCGAGTTCGACGTTGGCGCGGACCCGGGCCAGCAGCTCGGCCGAGGAGAACGGCTTGACCAGGTAGTCGTCGGCGCCGGCCTCCAGGCCCTCGATCGACGCCTCCTGCCCGGCCCGGGCCGAGAGCAGCAGCACCGGGGTGCCCGCCGTACGCGGATCAGCCCGCAGGGCCGCGACCAGCGCGAGACCGTCGAGGCGCGGCATCATGACGTCGCTGACGATCAGATCGGGGTTCTGGGTACGGGCGGCCTCCAGCGCGTCGCGCCCGTCGGCGACGCCGTGCACGTGGTGGCCGGCCGAGCGCAGCAGCCGGAGGAGGTAGTCGCGCATGTCGGTGTTGTCGTCGGCGACCAGCACCCGGGCCGGCGTACCCACCGACGGGCCCCGGCCGTCCGCGGCGGCCGTCCCCTCCGGAGCCGACGGGGCGTCCGGCAGCCAGCGCAGGGCCTCCTGGACGTAGGGCTCGGCGACCGAGGGCCCGGTCGCGGCGCCGGCGCCGGTCAGCGACTCGGCCGGGAGGTGCTCGGCGCCGTAGGCCAGCCGGATGGCGAAGGTCGTACCCTCGCCGAGGGGGCTCTCCGCGGTGATCGTGCCGCCGTGCAGTTCGACGAGTTCCTTGACCAGGGCCAGGCCGATGCCGCTGCCCTCGTTGGAGCGGGCCCGGGCGTTCTCGATGCGGTGGAAGCGCTCGAACAGGCGCGGCATCTCGGGTTCGGGCACGCCGACGCCGGTGTCGGTCACGGTGACCAGCGCCCGGTCGCCGGCCGGCCGCACGGCGATGCGCACGCCCCCCTCGAAGGTGAACTTGAGCGCGTTGCTGAGCAGGTTGAGGATGATCCGCTCCCACAGCGCCCGGTCGACGTACACCGGCCGCGGGAGGGGCGGACAGTCGACCTCCAGGGTCAGGCCGGCCCGCTCGATGGCCGACCGGAAGACGCCGGCCAGCTCGGCGGTGGCGGTGGCCAGGTCGACCGGCTCGTACCGGGCCTGCATCCGCCCGGCCTCGATGCGCGAGAACGCGAGCAGGGTGTTGACCAGCTTGCCCAGCCGTAACCCGTTGCGGTGGATGACATCGAGCTCGGCCGCGAGCCGTTCGTCGCCCGGGCCCAGGCGGTTCCGCAGGTCTTCGAGCGGTCCCATGATCAGGGTGAGCGGGGTGCGGAACTCGTGGCTGACGTTGGAGAAGAACGCGGTCTTGGCCCGGTCGAGCTCGGCCAGCTCCTCGGCCCGCCGCTGCTGGGCCTCGTAGCTGCGGGCCGACGCGATGCCGGTGGCGACGTGACCGGCGGCCAGTTCCACGAACCCGCGGTAGCCGTCGTCCAACGCCCGGTAGCGGTTCAGGCCGGCCACCATGAACCCGTACGGCGCGCTCCCCTGTTGCAGCAGCGGCACCAGCAGCGCCTGGGTCGGTGGTTCCGGCAAGTCCCCCCGCGGCAGCTCGGCGAACGCGTCGCCGGTCAGGGCCACCTCGGCCGACTCGCCCCGGGCCAGGGCCGCCACCGGCCACACCGGCGAGTTGGCGCCCAGCACCGCCGGGGCGGCCGGATGACCCGCGCCGAGGCCGGACGAGCCGGCCAGCCGGGCCCCGGGCCCGTCGAAGAGGTAGGTCAGCGTGAACGGCAGATCGCGCGGGTTGCGGGCGAGCTGGGCGCTGGCGAACGCCAGCATCTGCTGTTCGGTCCGCACGACGCTCGGGTCGGAGCCGAGATCGCGCAGGGTGCCCATCCGCCGAGCGCCGATCACCCGCTCGGTCTCCTCGCTGACCACGCACAGAAGCCCGACGAGCGCGCCGTCGTCGTCACGCAACGGGCTGTACGAGAAGGTGTGGTAGCTCTCCTCGCTGTACCCGGAACGTTCCAGGAACAGCAGCAGCGCCTCGTCCCAGGTGGCCTCGCCGGTGGAGAGGACGGTCTCGACGCGGGGGCCGATGTCGGGCCAGATCTCGGCCCACACCTCGCTGGCCGGCCGGCCCAGGGCCCACGGGTACTTGCGGCCCAGGGTGTCGCGCCGGTACGAGGCGTTGCAGAAGAAGGTCAGATCCGGGCCCCAGGCCATCCACATCGGGAACCGGGACGAGAGCAGGATGCTGACCGCGGTCCGCAGGCTCTGGGGCCAGTCCGCCGGTGACCCCAGCGGTGTCGCCTCCCAGGGCACGGTCGCGAGGTCACGGCCGACCTCACCGCCACCGGCGAACACCCCGCTGCCGGGCCGGGGCTCAACCTCGCCCATCGATCGCGCCCTCCCCCGTTCATCAGGCGCGGACGGCCTGGTACGTACCCCGGTCCACACCCTAAGGGCTCGACGATGAATTAGCTGGTCGGCGGTTTTCATGATCGGCTCGTTGGGTTTGGTGTGATGAGTGAGGATGCCTTGGCGGTGAAGTTGG
>NZ_JBFBGU010000015.1:0-244835 GCF_040684855.1 Actinoplanes sp. NPDC089786 | reverse complement strand
GTTCTGAACTCGCTCAGTGGCGAGTTCGTGGACGCTTCCCTCGACGTGCTGGCGCCCGGGGGCCGGTTCATCGAGATGGGTAAGACGGACATCCGTAGTGGCCTGGATGTGTTCTATCGTGCGTTCGATCTCATGGACGCCGGTCCCGACCGGCTGCGGGAGATCTTGGCCGAGGTACTGGTGTTGTTCGAACGCGGTGTGTTGCAGCCGTTGCCGGTGAAGGCGTGGGACATCCGCCAGGCCCGGGAAGCGTTCAGTTGGATGAGCCGGGCCCGCCACACCGGCAAGAACGTCCTGACCATCCCGCAGCGACTCGACCCGGACGGGACGGTGTTGATCACCGGCGGCTCGGGAGTCCTCGCCGGCATCCTCGCCCGCCACCTGGTCGCTGAGCGGGGCGTAAAGCGTCTGCTGCTGTTGTCACGGCGTACCCCCGAAAAGAGTTTGATCAAAGACCTTGCCGGGCTGGGCGCTCACGTCGACACCGCACTCTGCGACGTGTCTGACCGCGCACAGCTCGAGCAAACGCTGGCGGAGGTGCCGGCGCGGCATCCGCTGACGGCCGTGATCCATACCGCGGGTGTGGTGGATGACGGGGTCATCGAGGCGCTGGACGGACAGCGGCTGGACGCGGTTCTGCGGCCGAAAGCCGACGCCGCCTGGCACCTGCACGAACTCACCAGGAACAGTGACCTCGCCGCGTTCGTCGTGTACTCCTCGGCCGCGGGGGTGCTGGGGTCCGCGGGTCAGGGCAATTACGCGGCGGCCAACGCGTTTCTCGACGCGCTGGCCGAGCAGCGTCACGCCGAGGGACTGCCCGCCCTGGCCCTGGCTTGGGGTCTGTGGGAAGAGACCAGCGCGATGACCGCCCAGCTGACCGAGATCGACCACGATCGGCTGCGGCGCGGCGGCCAACGCACCATCACCGCCGAGCAAGGAATGCGCCTGTACGACGCGGCAACCCGGCACGGGCGCCCGTTCGTGGTCGCCGCACCGATGAATCCGGTGGTCGATGCCGACGTCCCCGCCCTGCTGCGACTGGTGCACCGCCCCGTGGCCCGGCGTGCCGCGGTCGACGCCGGATTGATGCCGGCCGAACGGGAACAGGCGCTGCTGAAACTGGTGCGGGACAACGCCGCGGTGGTGTTGGGCTACGCCGCCGGCGATGCCGTACCGGCCACCGACGCCTTCAAGGATCTGGGCATCGATTCCCTGACCGCGGTGGAACTGCGCAACGGCCTGGCCAAAGCCACCGGGCTGCGATTGCCGGCGACGTTGGTGTTCGACTATCCGACCCCGCAGGTGTTGGCCGCGCGGCTGATGGAGTTGCTCGGCGGAACTGTTTCCGCTCCGGCGCGTAAACCGGAGTCGGTGGCGGCCCTTCACGAGCCGTTGGCCATTGTCGGGATGGCGTGCCGGCTGCCCGGGGGTGTGTCTTCTCCGGAGGATCTGTGGCGGTTGGTCGAGTCGGGCACGGACGCGACCTCCGGCTTCCCGGCCGATCGTGGCTGGGCTGATTCTTCGATGCGGGGCGGCTTCCTCGATGCCGCCGCCGATTTTGATGCGGCGTTCTTCGGGATCAGTCCCCGCGAGGCATTGGCGATGGATCCGCAGCAGCGGTTGGTGCTGGAGGCGTCCTGGGAGGCGTTCGAACGGGCCGGCATCGAGCCGGGATCGGTGCGTGGCAGCGACACCGGGGTGTTCATGGGCGCTTATCCCGGCGGGTACGGCATCGGCGCCGATCTGGCGGGCTTTGGTGCCACGGCCGGTGCCGGCAGCGTGCTGTCCGGCCGGGTGTCGTACTTCTTCGGCTTGGAGGGTCCTGCGGTCACCGTTGACACGGCGTGCTCGTCGTCGCTGGTCGCCCTGCATCAGGCCGGTCACGCGTTGCGGCTGGGGGAGTGCTCCTTGGCCCTGGTCGGCGGTGTCACGGTGATGGCGACTCCGGACACCTTCGTCGAGTTCTCCCGGCAGGGTGGCCTGGCGTCGGACGGGCGCAGCAAGGCGTTCGCGGACAGTGCGGACGGAGCCGGCTTCTCCGAGGGCGTCGGGGTGTTGCTGGTGGAGCGCCTGTCCGACGCTCACCGTCACGGTCATCGGGTGCTTGCGGTGGTTCGGGGTTCGGCGGTCAATCAGGATGGGGCCTCCAACGGCTTGACGGCCCCGAATGGTCCGTCGCAGCAGCGGGTGATCCAGGCCGCTCTGGCTCACGCCGGTCTGGCGCCGCATGAGGTCGATGTGGTCGAGGCCCACGGCACGGGTACGACTCTGGGCGACCCGATCGAGGCGCAGGCAGTGATCGCCGCGTACGGCCAGAATCGCGACGAGCCGCTGCTGCTCGGCTCAGTCAAGTCCAACGTGGGCCACACCCAGGCCGCCGCCGGTGTCTCCGGTGTCATCAAGATGGTCATGGCCCTGCGGCATGGTGTGGTGCCGCGCACCCTGCACGTGGACGAGCCGTCACGGCACGTTGACTGGACCGCGGGCGCCGTGCGACTAGTGACCGAGAAGCAGCCGTGGCCGAGTACCGATCGGCCTCGCCGCGCCGGTGTGTCGTCGTTCGGGATCAGCGGCACCAATGCCCACGTCATCCTCGAGGGCGTCGCCGAAGAGCCGGCGCGCCCAGAGGAGCCCTTGTCGCTGGTGCCGCTGGCCTTCTCGGCCAAGACGTTGCCGGCCTTGGCTGACTACCAGGGCCAGTTGCGCGCCTATCTGGCGGCCAGGCCGGAGGCGAGTCTGGCTGCGGTGGCGTCGACGCTGGCCGAGACGAGGTCGTTGTTCGATCACCGCGCGGTCCTGCTGGACGGCGACGTGGTCAGGGGTGTGGCCGAGCCGGACCCGCGGGTGGTGTTCGTGTTCTCCGGCCAGGGTTCGCAGCGTGCCGGTATGGGTGATGAGTTGGCGGCTGCGTTTCCGGTCTTCGCGAAGATCCGTCGGCAGGTGTGGGAGTTGCTCGACGTCCCGGATCTGGATGTGGATGAGACGGGTTTTGCGCAGCCGTCGTTGTTTGCGTTGCAGGTCGCGTTGTTCGGCCTTTTCGAGTCTTGGGGGGTACGGCCGGATGCGTTGATCGGGCACAGCGTTGGTGAGCTGGCGGCTGGTTATGTGTCCGGGATCTGGTCGTTGGAGGATGCCTGCACGCTGGTGTCGGCCCGCGCCCGGTTGATGCAGGCTTTGCCGCCGGGTGGGGTGATGGTCGCTGTCCCGGTGTCCGCGCAGCAGGCCCGGGCGGTGCTGACCGATGGGGTGGAGATCGCCGCGGTCAACGGCCCGTCTTCGGTGGTGCTCTCCGGTGATGAGGCGGCGGTGTTGCGGGCGGCGGCCGCGCTGGGTGGCCGGTGGAAGCGCCTGGCCACCAGTCACGCGTTCCACTCGGCCCGGATGGAGCCCATGCTGGACGAGTTCCGGGCCGTCGCCGAGGAGCTCACCTACCGGGCGCCGCGGATTTCGATGGCGGTGGGGGAGGGTCCTGAGTATTGGGTGCGGCAGGTTCGTGAGACGGTGCGGTTCGGTGAGCAGGTGGCCGCTCATGACGGTCCGGTGTTTGTTGAGCTCGGGCCGGATGGCAGCCTTGCCCGGCTGATCGACGGCATCGCGACGCTCGACCGTGACGACGAACCACGGGCCGCACTGACCGCCTTGGCCGAGCTGCATGTGCGTGGCGTGAATGTCGACTGGCCGTTGACGTCCGGGCAGCGGGTGCTGGATCTGCCTACCTACGCCTTCCAGCGTCAGCGGTACTGGATCGATCGCGTCGGCGATGGTCACCCGCTGCTGGGATCGGCGGTGCGGCTGGCCGAGTCGGATGGGGTGCTGTTCACCTCGACGGTGTCGCGTCGCAACGAACCGTGGCTGCGGGACCAGAGCACCCTGCCCCCGGCCGCCTTCGCCGAAATGGCCCTGGCCGCCGCCGACGAGACCGGACACACCCAGGTCGAGGAACTCACCGTAGAGCTGCTGCCCGCCCTCCTCGACGACCGCGCCCTGCGGATGCAGACCTGGATCAGCGACGGCCGGCTCACCATCCACGTCCGCTACGCCGACGGCGAGCCATGGACTCGCGTGGCCGCCGCGCGCCTCTCAACCGCCATCCCCGCCGGAGAGCCGGCCGAAGCAGCAGAACGCGCTCAGCGCAGCGGTGACGACCTGTTCGCCGACGTCGCGCTGGACGACAGCGAGGAGGCTGCCCGGTTCGCGCTGCATCCGGCGCTCCTGAGCGCCGCCCTCGACGTCGCGGGCGAAGGCGCCGCGGCTGTCTGGCGGAACCTGAGCCTGCACGCGAGCAACGCCACCGAGCTGACGGTCCGGCTCACTCCGAGCAGCGACGGCGCCCTGGCCATCACCGCCACCGACGCCACCGGCCAGACCGTCCTGTCCAGTTCCAGCGTCACCCTTCGCACGATTCCCGTACATCGGCCGGCCGGCGCCCTTGACGACCTGTTCACCCTCACCTGGACCGCGATACCCACGCCCGTCGCCTCCTTCGAAGACAGCGACGTGGTGGTCTTCCGCGCACACGCCGACGGCGATGATGACCCGTTGGCGTGTGCGCGCGTTCTGACGGCAGAGACTCTGCAGGCGATCCACGATGCGTTGACCGCCGACCACACCCTGATCGTGCACACCGGAACCGGGCTGGCCGCGGCCACGGTATCCGGCCTGGTCCGCTCCGCCCAATCAGAACATCCCGGCCGGTTCGTCCTGGTGGAAAGCGACGGCTCGCTCGACCCGCAGCAACTGGCCAAGACCGTCGGCCTGGACGAACCACGACTGCGATACCTCAACGGCCGGTGGGAAGCACCCCGATTGACCCGGGTCACCGCCGGGCCGTCCCAGACAGCCTGGGATCCCGACGGCACAGTGCTGATCACCGGCGCGTCCGGCGGACTCGCCGGCATCCTCGCCCACCACCTGGTGACCAAGCGTGGTGTGCGCCGTCTCCTGCTGCTGTCCCGCACCACCCCGGCCGGCATCGACCAGCTGACCGGCCTGGGCGCCCACGTCGACGCCGTCTCGTGCGATGTGTCGGACCGGGCGGCCTTGGCCCAGGCGCTCGGGCAGGTGTCACCGCAACACCCGTTGACCGCGGTGATCCACACCGCCGGGGTGGTCGACGACGGGGTCATCGAATCACAGACCCCGCACCGCCTCGACACTGTCTTGCGGCCGAAGGCTGATGGCGCCTGGCACCTGCATGAGCTCACCCGGGACAACAATCTTGTCGCGTTCATCATGTACTCGTCCGCCGCCGGTGTGCTCGGGGCTCCCGGGCAGGGCAACTATGCGGCGGCCAACGCCTTCGTGGATGCCCTGGCCGAGCAGCGTCGTGCACAGGGCTTGCCCGGGTTGTCGTTGGCCTGGGGCATGTGGGAGCAGACCAGCGGTATGACCGCCCAGCTCACCGACACGACCCGCGACCGGCTCCGTCGCAGCGGAATACGGCCCATCACCGCGGAGGACGGCATGCGGCTGTTCGATCTCGCGGCCGGTCGCGACGAGCCGCTTCTGGTGGCCGCGCCCATGGATCCGGTGGCCGGCGCCGAGCTTCCGGCGTTGCTGCGATCCAGGCACCGCCCGGCCGCCCGCCGCACCCCGTCCGTCGACGCCGGGCGGACACCCGCCGAGCGGGAACAAGCCCTGCTCAAGGTGGTGCGGGACAGCGCCGCCACGGTTCTCGGTCATGCCGATGGCGGTTCCGTGGGAGCGGCGGCGGCATTCAAGGACCTGGGTGTCGACTCGTTGACCGCGGTGGAGTTGCGCAACAGTCTGGCCAAGGCGACCGGCCTGCGGCTGCCGGCCACGCTGGTGTTCGACTATCCGACGCCGGCCGCCTTGGCCGTCCGGCTGGGCGAGCTGATCACCGGCACGGTGTCGGCCCCGGCGCGCCGGCCATCGACGGCGGTGGCCCAGGACGAGCCGCTGGCCATCGTCGGCATGGCCTGCCGGCTGCCCGGTGGGGTCTCCTCGCCGGAGGACCTGTGGCGGCTGGTCGAGTCGGGAACGGATGCGATCTCCGGGTTCCCCACCGACCGAGGCTGGCCGGATGTGGCCGACAACTCGTACTCCCGGCAAGGGGGTTTCCTTGACGACGCAGGCGATTTTGATGCTCCGTTCTTCGGGATCAGCCCGCGTGAGGCACGGGCGATGGATCCGCAGCAGCGCCTGGTGCTGGAGGCGGCCTGGGAAGCCTTCGAACGGGCCGGCATCGAGCCGGGAACCGTTCGGGGCAGCGACACCGGGGTGTTCATGGGCGCCTACTCCGGCGGGTACGGGGCCGGGGCCGACCTGGCGGGCTTCGGCGCCACCGCGGGGGCGGGCAGCGTGCTGTCCGGCCGGGTGTCGTACTTCTTCGGCCTCGAAGGCCCCGCGGTCACGGTCGATACCGCGTGCTCGTCGTCGTTGGTCGCGCTGCACCAGGCCGGGCATGCGCTGCGTCAGGGCGAGTGCTCGATGGCCCTGGTCGGCGGCGTCACCGTGATGGCCACACCCGACATCTTCGTCGAGTTCTCCCGCCAGCGCGGTCTGGCCGCTGACGGCCGGTGCAAGGCCTTCGGCGACACCGCGGACGGTACGGGCTGGTCCGAGGGCGTCGGCGTGCTCCTTGTGGAGCGCCTCAGCGATGCTGAGCGCAACGGTCACCGGGTCTTGGCGGTCGTGCGTAGTTCGGCGGTCAATCAGGACGGCGCGTCCAACGGCCTGACCGCGCCCAACGGGCCTTCCCAGCAGCGCGTCATCCAGGCCGCGCTGCACAACGCCCACCTGACCCCGGCCGACGTGGACGTGGTCGAGGCCCACGGCACCGGTACCACCCTGGGCGACCCCATCGAGGCCCAGGCGCTGATCGCCAGCTACGGCCAGGACCGTGAGCGGCCGCTGCTGCTCGGGTCGCTGAAGTCGAACGTCGGTCACACCCAGGCCGCCGCCGGTGTCTCCGGTGTCATCAAAATGGTCATGGCCCTGCAGCACGGGGTAGTACCGCGAACGCTGCATGTCGATGAGCCCTCGCGTCATGTGGACTGGACCGCCGGCGCGGTGCGGTTGGTGACGGAGAACCAGTCGTGGCCGGACACCGGCCGCCCGCGCCGGGCAGCAGTGTCCGCCTTCGGGGTCAGTGGAACGAACGCTCATGTCATCCTCGAGAGCTCAGCTGCGCCTTCTCCGACCATCCCGCAACCGCCCTCGACCGAGCCGATGCCGCTGGTCATCTCCGCCAAGACGCCGGGGGCGTTGGCCGACTACGAGAACCGGCTGCGCGCCTACCTGACCGCCGCCCCTGGGGTGGATGTTCCGGCGGTGGCCTCCACCCTGGCGGTGACGCGGTCGTTGTTCGAGCACCGCGCCGTGCTGCTGGGCGATAACACCATCACCGGCACGGCGATAACCGATCCGCGGGTGGTGTTTGTGTTCCCGGGTCAGGGCTGGCAGTGGCTTGGCATGGGCTTGGCGTTGCGGGAGTCGTCGGTGGTGTTCGCCGAACGGATGGCCGAGTGCGCGGCGGCGTTGAGCGAGTTCGTCGACTGGGACTTGTTCGCGGTTCTGGACGATCCGGCCGTCGTCGATCGGGTTGATGTGGTGCAACCAGCCTGCTGGGCGGTGATGGTGTCGCTGGCTGCGGTGTGGCAGGCCGCCGGTGTCCACCCGAACGCGGTCGTCGGCCATTCCCAGGGGGAGATCGCCGCCGCGTGTGTGGCTGGTGCGATCTCGCTGCGGGATGCGGCCCGGGTTGTGGCGTTGCGCAGTCGTGTGATTGGGGAGCGGTTGGCGGGTCAGGGGGCGATGGCTTCGGTGACGTTGCCCGCTGACGCGATCTCTCTTGTTGATGGGGTGTGGATTGCCGCGTACAACGGCCCTGCTTCGACGGTGATCGCCGGTGATCCGGACGCGGTGGATCAGATGGTGGGGGAGCGGGTCCGGCGGATCGCGGTGGACTACGCCTCGCACACCCCACACGTCGAACAGATCCAGACCGAACTGCTCGACATCACCGCTGGCATCGGCTCGCAGGCCCCGACTGTGCCGTGGTTCTCGACCGTCGACGGAGTGTGGGTCGACGGGCCGCTCGATCGGGACTACTGGTACCGCAACCTGCGTCAGCCGGTCGGCTTCCACCGTGCGGTGGAAACCTTGCAGGCGCTCGGTGAGACCGTGTTCGTCGAGGTCAGCGCCAGCCCGGTGCTGCTGCCGGCGATGGACGACGCGGTCACGGTCGCCACCTTGCGCCGTGATGACGGGACCATCACCCGGATGCACACCGCGCTGGCCGAGGCTCACGTCCTGGGTGTGAACGTCGACTGGCCGCACGTCATCGGCGACACCGGCCGGCGGACCCTCGACCTTCCGACCTATGCCTTCCAACACCACCGCTACTGGGCCACCGCGGCGACCGTCTCCGACGGCGGGGTGCGACATCCCCTGCTCAACGCGGTCGTCGAGCTCCCGGGCACCGACGGCGTCGTGCTCACCGGGCGGGTGTCTCTGGCCACCCACCCCTGGCTGGCCGACCACCAGATCCGCGGCGACGTCCTCCTGCCCGGCACCGGATTTGTGGAACTCGTGACTCGTGCCGCCGCCGAGGTCGGCTGCGACGTGATCGACGAGCTCGTGACCGAGACACCACTCGTGCTGCCGCCCACCGGAAGCGTGCAGCTCTCCGTGTCGGTCAGCGGCGACACAGTCACCGTCCACTCGAAGACGGACGGCAGCAGCGACTGGACCCGGCACGCGACCGCCACGATCAGCGCCTCCTCGTCTGATACTGGTCCGGCGGACCTGACGGTGTGGCCGCCGGCCGAGGTCCAGCCGGTCGACGTCGCCGGCCTCTACGAGCGGATGGCGGAGGCCGGTTACGAGTACGGCCCGGCGTTCCAGGGCTTGCAGGCGGCGTGGCGGGACGGGGACACCGTCTACGCCGACGCGGTCCTTGCCGAGGAGCAGGCGCAGGACGCGGTGCGGTTCATGGTGCACCCCGCGCTGCTCGATGCCGCCCTGCACGCTTGCATGCTCCACGCCCCGGAGACCCAGCAGGACGTACGGCTGCCGTTTTCCTGGAACCAGGTGCGGATTCACGCCACCGGCCCGGCAGTACTGCGCGTCGCGGTGACGCGTGAGGCGGACGGATGGAGTGTCCGGGCCGCTGACGACACCGGCCGGACCGTCGCGACCATCGGCTCCCTGATCACCCGGCCGGTCACCACCGAACCCGACGACCTGTTCACCCTGACCTGGACCGAAGTCTCGGCCCCGGAGGGCGTGCCCGCATCCGACGTGGTGGTGTTCACCGCACACCCCGACGGTGACGACCCGCTGACCGAGGCACGTGCCCTGACCACCCGAACCCTGCAGGCGATCAAAGACGGGCTCGCCTCGGACAGCACTGTGGTCGTACACACCGGGACCGGATTGGCCTCCGCGGCGGTCTCGGGTCTGATCCGGTCCGCGCAGTCCGAACATCCGGGCCGGTTCGTCCTGGTGGAAAGCGACGACCCCCTCGACCCGGCACACCTGAACACAGCCACCGGGCTCGACGAACCCCGACTGCGGGTCACCGACGGCCGATGGGAAGCACCACGCCTCACCCGCGCACACCCCGGCCCGCTGACCATCCCCGACACCGAGACCTGGCAGCTGCAGCAATCCCGAAGCGGCACCCTGCAAGACCTCACCCTCACCGCGGTCCCTCAGCGCCCCCTGCAAACCGGTGAGGTGCGGATCGCCGTCCGCGCCGCGGGGTTGAACTTCCGCGACGTTGTCGTGGCGCTGGGTATGGTGGATGACACCCGGTTGGCTGGTGGTGAGGCTGCCGGTGTTGTTGTGGAGGTCGGGTCTGGTGTGCCTGGGTTGGTTCCGGGTGATCGGGTGTTCGGGTTGGTGGAGGGCGGTTTCGGGCCGGTCGCGGTTGCTGATCATCGGACTTTGGCTGTAGTGCCGGAGGGTTGGTCGTTCGCGGCGGCGGCGTCGGTGCCGGTGGTGTTCGCTACCGCCTACTACGGACTGGTGGATCTTGCTGGTCTGAGCCCGGGTGAATCGGTGCTGATCCACGCGGCCACCGGTGGTGTGGGTATGGCGGCCTTGCAGATCGCCCGGCATCTGGGTGCCGATATTTACGCGACTGCGAGCGTCGGTAAGCACCACCTTCTGCGCGCGGCAGGAATAGACGAGGCGCGGATTGCCGACTCGCGCACCACCGCATTCCGCGGCACCTTCAGCGGTATCGATGTTGTTCTGAACTCGCTCAGCGGCGAGTTCGTGGACGCTTCCCTCGACGTGCTGGCGCCCGGGGGCCGGTTCATCGAGATGGGCAAGACCGACATCCGCACCGGCCTGGAGGTGTTCTACCGCGCCTTCGACCTCATGGACGCCGGACCCGACCGGCTGCGGGAGATCATGGCCGAGGTACTGGTGCTGTTCGAACGCGGTGTGCTCCAGCCGTTGCCGGTCAAGGCATGGGACATCCGCCAGGCCCGGGAAGCGTTCAGCTGGATGAGCCGGGCCCGCCACACCGGCAAGAACGTCCTGACCATCCCGCAGCAACTCGACCCCGACGGGACGGTATTGATCACCGGCGGTTCGGGAGTGCTGGCCGGCATCCTCGCCCGCTATCTGGTGGCCGAGCAGGGTGTACGGCGTGTGCTGCTGCTCTCCCGCAGCACCCTGGACGAATCACTGATCAACGAGCTCATCGACCTGGGCGCTCAGGTCGGCACCGCACTCTGCGACGTGTCCGACCGCGCGGGGCTGGAGCAGGCGCTGGCAGCGGTGTCACCAGAGCATCCCCTGACCGCGGTCATCCACACCGCCGGAGCACTCGACGACGGCGTCATCGAAGCCCAAACACCCGAACGCCTCGACACCGTCCTCAAACCCAAAGCCGACGCCGCCTGGCACCTCCACGAGCTGACTAAGAACAGTGATCTCGCCGCGTTCGTGGTGTATTCCTCCGCCGCCGGCGTCCTCGGTGCTGCCGGCCAGGGCAACTACGCCGCCGCCAACGCGTTCCTCGACGCTCTCGCCGAACAACGCCATGCCGAAGGGCTGCCTGCCCTCTCCCTGGCCTGGGGTTTGTGGGAGGAGGCCAGCGGCCTGACCGCCAAGCTGACCGACGCCGACCACGACCGCATCCGCCGCAGCGGCCAGCAGATGATCACCGCCGAACACGGGATGCGCCTCTACGACACCGCCACACACCACGGCCACCCACTCCTGATCGCCGCCCCGACCAGGCCCGGCCTCGGCACCGAAGTCCCCGCCCTGCTGCGCGGACTCGCCACGGCGAAGCGTCCACAGACCAGAATCGCGGCAGCGAGGGGAGGGGCGTCCGCACTCCAGGCGCGACTCGACGGCCTTGCCACTGCCGACAAGCACAGTTTCCTGCTCGACATCGTCCTTGCGAACGCCGCCACCGTTCTCGGCCACCACACGGCGGGCGCCATCGCGGCCGACAAGCCCTTCAAGGATCTCGGCATAGATTCATTGACCGCTGTCGAACTGCGTAACAGCCTCGCGAAAGCCACCGGGCTGCGATTGCCGGCGACGTTGGTATTCGACTATCCGACCCCGGACATGGTGGCCGCACGCCTGGCCGAATTGCTCACCGGAACTGGTTCTGCCACGGTGCGCAAGTCCGTGCCGGTGGTGAGTCAGGATGAACCGCTAGCCATCGTCGGGATGGCATGCCGGCTGCCCGGGGGAGTGTCTTCTCCGGAGGATCTGTGGCGGCTGGTCGAGTCGGGCACGGACGCGATCTCGGATTTCCCGACCGACCGTGGCTGGGCGGACGTGGCCGGAGCGCCGTACTCCCCGCAAGGCGGTTTCCTCGATGCCGCCGCCGATTTCGACGCCACGTTCTTCGGGATCAGCCCGCGTGAGGCCCTCGCCATGGATCCGCAGCAGCGGCTGGTGCTGGAGGCGTCCTGGGAAGCGTTCGAACGGGCCGGCATCGAGCCGGGAACCGTGCGCGGCAGTGACACCGGGGTGTTCATGGGTGCATATCCCGGCGGGTACGGCATCGGCGCCGACCAGGCCGGCTTCGGAACCACCGCGGGAGCCGGCAGCGTGCTCTCCGGCCGGGTC
The DNA here is from genome assembly GCF_040684855.1 of Actinoplanes sp. NPDC089786. Classification (NCBI taxonomy): domain Bacteria; kingdom Bacillati; phylum Actinomycetota; class Actinomycetes; order Micromonosporales; family Micromonosporaceae; genus Actinoplanes; species Actinoplanes sp. NPDC089786. Next base: position 232,766 of record NZ_JBFBGU010000015.1, on the reverse strand, counting down.
TCGTACCTCTTCGGCCTGGAAGGTCCTGCGGTCACCGTGGACACCGCGTGCTCGTCGTCCCTGGTCGCCCTGCACCAGGCCGGCCACGCGTTGCGGCAGGGGGAGTGCTCCCTGGCCCTGGTGGGCGGTGTCACGGTGATGGGGACACCGGACATCTTCGCTGAGTTCTCCCGTCAGGGCGGTCTGGCGTCCGACGGCCGGTGCAAGGCGTTCGGGGACGATGCCGACGGTACGGGGTGGGGAGAGGGCGTCGGCATCCTCCTGGTCGAGCGACTCTCCGACGCCCAGCGCCACGGTCATCGGGTGCTTGCGGTGGTTAGGGGTTCGGCGGTCAATCAGGATGGGGCCTCCAACGGCCTGACCGCACCCAACGGCCCTTCCCAGCAGCGGGTGATCCAAGCCGCTCTGGCTCACGCCGGTCTGGCGCCGCACGAGGTCGATGTGGTCGAGGCCCACGGCACCGGTACCCGGCTCGGCGACCCGATCGAGGCCCAGGCCGTGATCGCCGCCTACGGCCAGGATCGGGAGCAACCGCTGCTGCTGGGCTCGATCAAGTCGAACGTCGGCCACACCCAGGCCGCCGCCGGTGTAGCCGGTGTCATCAAGATGGTGATGGCCCTGCGGCACGGCGTCGTGCCGCGCACCCTGCACGTGGACGAGCCGTCACGGCACGTCGACTGGACGGCCGGCGCGGTGCGGCTGGCCACGGAGAACCAGCCGTGGCCGGCGATCGATCGCCCACGCCGCGGTGGTGTGTCATCGTTCGGGATCAGCGGCACCAACGCCCACGTCATCCTCGAAGGCGTACCCGAAGAGCCGGCGCACCCCGAGGATCCTTCGCCGCTGGTGCCGCTGGTCATCTCGGCCAAGACGCCGGCCGCGCTGTCGCAGCTCGAGGACCGGCTGCGCGCCTACCTGACCGCTGAGAGCAATCTTTCGGCGGTGGCGTCGACGCTGGCCGAGACGAGGTCGTTGTTCGAGCACCGCGCGGTTCTGCTCGGCGACGACACCATCAGGGGAACGGCACAGCCAAACCCTCGCGTGGTGTTCGTGTTCTCCGGCCAAGGTTCGCAACGCGCCGGTATGGGTGACGAGCTGGCGGCTGCCTTCCCGGTCTTCGCGAAGATCCGCCAGCAGGTGTGGGACCTGCTCGACGTCCCGGATCTGGATGTGGATGACACGGGTTTCGCGCAGCCGTCGTTGTTTGCGTTGCAGGTCGCGTTGTTCGGCCTTTTCGAGTCTTGGGGGGTACGGCCGGATGCGTTGATCGGGCACAGCGTTGGTGAGCTGGCGGCTGGTTATGTGTCCGGGATCTGGTCGTTGGAGGATGCCTGCACGTTGGTGTCGGCCCGCGCCCGGTTGATGCAGGCCTTGCCGCCCGGCGGGGCCATGGTCGCTGTCCCGGTGTCCGCGCAGCAGGCCCGGGCGGTGCTGACCGATGGGGTGGAGATCGCCGCGGTCAACGGCCCGTCCTCGGTGGTGCTCTCCGGTGATGAAGAGGCGGTGTTGCACGCGGCGGCCGCGCTGGGTGGCCGGTGGAAGCGCCTGGCCACCAGTCACGCGTTCCACTCGGCCCGGATGGAACCCATGCTCGACGAGTACCAGGCGATCGCCGAACAGCTCACCTACCAGACCCCCCGGATCCCGATGACCGTCGGGGACGGGCCCGAGTACTGGGTACGGCAGGTCCGCGAGACAGTCCGATTCGGTGACCAGGTCGCCGCCCATGACGGCGCGATCTTTGTCGAACTCGGGCCCGACCGCAGCCTCGCCCGGCTCATCGACGGCATCGCGACGCTCGACCGTGACGACGAACCACGGGCCGCGCTCACCGCCTTGGCCGAGCTGCATGTGCGCGGCGTGAACGTCGACTGGCCGTTGACGTCCGGGCAGCGGGTGCTGGACCTGCCGACCTACGCCTTCCAGCGTCAGCGGTACTGGACGACCGGTGCCGTCCGGCCGGGTGACATGTCCGGGTTGGGGCTCGTGGCGGCGCGGCATCCCATGCTTGGTGCGGCTGTCCCGCTGCCCGGCTCGGACGGCGATGGTGTGGTGCTGACCGGGCGGTTGTCGCTGGCCACGCATGCCTGGTTGGCAGATCACGCGGTGCGGGGCAGTGTCCTGCTCCCTGGCACCGGGTTTGTGGAACTGGTGCTCCGGGCCGCCGTCGAGGTCGGCTGCGATGTTGTCGACGAGTTGGTGATCGAAAGCCCGCTGGTGCTCCCGGAGGCCGGGAGTGTCCAGTTGTCGGTCTCCGTCGACGGCGCTGCGGTGACCGTGTTCTCTCGGACGGAAGGCGCTGACGCCTGGACCCGGCATGTCATGGCCACCATCAGCTCCTCCGAGCATTCCGTGACGCTGCCGGAGTTCGCGGTGTGGCCGCCGGCTGAGCGCGTCGACGTGTCCGATCTGTACGACCGGCTGGCCGCCGTCGGCTACGAGTACGGGCCCGCGTTCCAGGGTTTGCAGGCGGCCTGGCGGGACGGGGACACCATCTATGCCGAGGTGGCGCTTGCCGATGAGCAGGTGCAGGAAGCGATGCGGTTCGCGATTCATCCCGCCCTGCTGGACGCCGCCCTGCACGCCTGCCTGTTCGGCACCTCCGACACCGAGTCACCGGCCGTGCGGCTGCCGTTCTCCTGGAACGGTATCCAGGTCGCCGTCACCGGAGCGACCAGGTTGCGCGTGGCGGTGACCCCGGTGCAGGACGGGTGGAACGTTCGAGTCGCCGACGAGAACGGCCGGCCCGTGGCCACCATCGGCTCCCTGATCACCCGTCCGCTCGCCACCGACACCCCGGACCTGTTCACCCTTTCGTGGACCGAGGTCGCCGTCCCTGAAGACTCGCCGACGCCCGACGTGGTGGTGATCAGCGCACTCCCCGACGGCGCGGACCCGCTGGCTGAGGCTCGTGTTCTCACCGCCCAGGTCTTGTCGGCGATCCAAGCCGGGCAGGCCGGCGACGGAACCTTGGTCGTGCGCACCGGAACCGGGCTGGCCTCGGCCGCGGTGTCGGGACTGGTCCGCTCGGCGCAGTCGGAGCATCCGGGCCGGTTCGTCCTGGTGGAAAGCGACGAGCAGGTAGAGCCGGAGCAGCTGGCCTCGGCGGCCGGCCTGGATGAACCACGACTGCGGTACGTCAACGGCCGGTGGGAAGCGCCACGACTTCTCCGGGTCACCGCCGGACCTCAGGCCGCCTGGGATCCCGAGGGCACGGTGCTGATCACCGGCGCCTCCGGCGGACTCGCCGGCATCCTCGCCCGCCATCTGGTGGCCGAGCGTGGTGTGCGCCGGCTCCTGCTGCTGTCCCGCACCACCCCGGCCGGTATCGAGGAGCTGACCGCGCTGGGCGCCCACGTCGACGCCGTCTCGTGCGATGTCTCAGACCGGGACGCCCTGGCGCAGGCGCTCGGTCAGGTGTCACCGGAACACCCGCTGACCGCGGTGATCCACACCGCGGGCGTGGTGGACGACGGGGTCATCGAGTCGCAGACACCGCAACGGTTGGACGCAGTGCTGCGGCCCAAGGCTGATGGCGCCTGGCATCTGCACGAACTTACCCGCGACGCGGACCTCGCGGCATTCATCGTCTACTCGTCCGCCGCCGGTGTGCTCGGGGCTCCGGGGCAGGGCAACTACGCGGCGGCCAACGCCTTCGTGGATGCCCTGGCCGAGCAGCGCCGCGCCGACGGCCGGCCCGGACTGTCCCTGGCCTGGGGCATGTGGGAGGACAGCAGCGGTATGACCGCCCAGCTGACCGACGCGGCCCGGGATCGGATGCGCCGCAGCGGGTTGCGGGCCATCACCGCTGAGGAAGGCATGCGGCTGTTCGACATGGCTTCCAGTCGCCACGAGCCGCTCCTGCTGGCCGCGCCGAATGAGGTTCCCGCGTTGCTGCGCCCGCCCCGCCGCTCCGCCGCCCGGCGCGCACCGGCTGTCGACGCCGGGCTGACACCGGCCGAGCGGGAACAAGCCCTGCTCAAGTTGGTCCGTGACACTGCCGCCGTGGTGCTGGGCTACGGCGACGGCAACGCCGTACCCGTCACTGCCGCCTTCAAAGACCTCGGCGTCGACTCGCTGACCGCGGTGGAACTGCGCAATGGCCTGGCCGAGGCCGTCGGCCTGCGGCTGCCGGCCACGCTGGTGTTCGATTACCCGACCCCCGCCACGCTCGCCGTCCGGCTGGGTGAGCTGCTCACCGGCAGCGCACCCGCCCCGGCCCGCCGATCAACGGCGGCCGTGGCCCAGGACGAACCGCTGGCCATCGTGGGCATGGCCTGCCGGCTGCCCGGCGGTGTCGAATCCCCCGACGACCTGTGGCGGCTGGTCGAATCGGGCACCGACGCCATCGCACCCTTCCCCACCGACCGGGGCTGGCCGGACGTCACCGGCACCTCACACTCCCAGCACGGCGGCTTTCTGCACACCGCAGCCGACTTCGACGCCGCGTTCTTCGGCATCAGCCCCCGCGAAGCCCTCGCCATGGACCCGCAGCAACGGCTGATCCTCGAAGCATCATGGGAAGCCTTCGAACGAGCCGGCATCGACCCGGCCGACGCCCGCGGAACCGACACCGGCGTGTTCATGGGCGCCTTCTCCGCCGGCTACGACGCCGACCGCGACGATTCCCCGGCGACCGCCGGTGCGGTGAGCGTGCTCTCGGGCCGGATCTCCTACTTCTTCGGCCTCGAAGGCCCCGCGATGACGGTCGACACCGCATGCTCGTCGTCCCTGGTCGCGCTGCACCAGGCCGGCTACTCGCTGCGGCAGGGCGAATGCTCGATGGCCCTGGTCGGCGGCGTCACGGTGATGGCCACACCCCGGACGTTCGTGGAGTTCTCCCGCCAGGGCGGCCTGGCGTCCGACGGCCGGTGCAAGGCCTTCGGCGACACCGCGGACGGTACGGGCTGGTCCGAGGGCGTCGGCGTCCTGGTGGTCGAGCGACTCTCCGACGCCCGGGCCAAGGGCCACCGGGTGCTGGCGGTCGTACGCAGCTCGGCGGTCAACCAGGACGGAGCCTCCAACGGCCTGACCGCGCCCAACGGCCCCTCCCAGCAGCGGGTGATCCAAGCCGCGCTCAGTAACGCCGGCCTGGCGCCGCACGACGTCGATGTGGTCGAGGCCCACGGCACGGGCACGACTCTGGGCGACCCGATCGAGGCCCAGGCCGTGATCGCCGCCTACGGCCAGGATCGGGAGCAACCGCTGCTGCTGGGCTCGATCAAGTCGAACGTCGGCCACACCCAGGCCGCCGCCGGTGTCTCCGGTGTCATCAAGATGGTCATGGCCCTGCGGCACGGCGTGGTGCCGCGCACCCTGCACGCGGACCAGCCATCACGGCACGTCGACTGGACCGCGGGCGCCGTGCACCTGGTGACCGAGAACCAGTCATGGCCGGAGACCGGCCGTCCCCGCCGGGCCGCTGTCTCCTCGTTCGGGATCAGCGGCACCAACGCCCACGTCATCCTCGAAGGCGTACCCGAAGAGCCGGCGCACCCCGAGGATTCTTCACCGCTGGTGCCGCTGGTGATCTCGGCCAAGTCCCCATCCGCGCTGTCGCAGCTCGAGGACCGGCTGCGCGCCTATCTGGCGGCCAGGCCGGAGACGAGTCTCGGGGCGGTCGCATCAACCCTGACGACAAGGTCATTGTTCGAGCACCGCGCGGTTCTACTGGACGGCGACGTGGTCAGGGGTGTGGCCGAGCCGGACCCGCGGGTGGTGTTCGTGTTTTCCGGCCAGGGTTCGCAGCGTGCCGGTATGGGTGATGAGTTGGCGGCTGCGTTCCCGGTCTTCGCGAAGATCCGTCGGCAGGTGTGGGAGTTGCTCGACGTTCCTGATCTGGATGTGGATGAGACGGGTTTTGCGCAGCCGGCGTTGTTTGCGTTGCAGGTTGCGTTGTTCGGTCTTCTTGAGTCTTGGGGGGTACGGCCGGATGCGTTGATCGGGCACAGTATCGGTGAGCTGGCGGCTGGTTACGTCTCGGGTATCTGGTCGTTGGAGGATGCCTGCACGTTGGTGTCGGCCCGCGCCCGGTTGATGCAGGCTTTGCCGCCGGGTGGGGTGATGGTCGCTGTCCCGGTGTCCGCGCAGCAGGCCCGTGCGGTGCTGACCGATGGGGTGGAGATCGCTGCGGTCAACGGCCCGTCTTCGGTGGTGCTCTCCGGTGATGAAGAGGCGGTGTTGCGGGCGGCGGCCGCGTTGGGCGGCCGATCGAAGCGCCTGGCCACCAGTCACGCATTCCACTCGGCGCGGATGGAACCGATGCTCGACGAGTTCCAGGCGATCGCCGAACAGCTGACCTACCAGTCGCCCCGGATCCCGATGGCCGTCGGGGACGGGCCCGAGTATTGGGTGCGGCAGGTCCGCGAGACGGTGCGGTTCGGTGAGCAGGTGGCCGCTCATGACGGTGCGGTGTTTGTTGAGCTCGGGCCCGATCGCAGCCTTGCCCGGCTGATCGACGGCATCGCGATGCTGGACCGTGACGACGAGCCACGGGCCGCGTTGACCGCGTTGGCGGAGCTGCATGTGCGTGGGGTGGACGTCGATTGGCCCCACGACGGGCAGCTGGTACAGGACCTGCCGACGTATGCGTTCCAGCGGGAGCGGTACTGGGCGGCCGCCGCGGGCCGGCCGGGCGATGTGTCGGGGGTGGGTCTGACGGCGGTGCGGCATCCGTTGCTGGGGGCGGCGACCGCGTTGCCGGGCTCGGACGGTGACGGTGTGGTGCTGACGGGGCGGGTGTCACTGGCCACGCATGCGTGGCTGGCTGATCATGCGGTGCGAGGCAGTGTGTTGTTGCCTGGCACCGGATTTGTCGAACTGGTCCTCCGGGCCGCCGCCGAGGTCGGCTGTGATGTCGTGGATGAGCTGGTGATCGAAAGCCCGCTGGTGCTCCTGGAAGACGAGAGCGTTCAGTTGTCGGTATCGGTCAGCGGGGACACGGTCACCGTCTTCTCCCGGGCCTCCGACGCCTGGACCCGGCATCTGACGGCCACGATCAGTACCTCCGAGCGCACAGTCACCGCGCCGGACTTCACCGTGTGGCCACCGGCCGGAAGTGTGGACGTGGCGGGCCTCTACGACCGGCTCGCGGCCGCCGGCTACGAGTACGGGCCCGCGTTCCAGGGTTTGCAGGCGGCCTGGCGGGACGGGGACACCGTCTACGCCGAGGTGGGTCTCGCCGACGAGCAGGTGCGGGACGCGACACAGTTCGCGATTCATCCCGCCCTGCTCGACGCCGCCCTGCACGCCTGCCTGCTGCACACCGGCGACACCCCACCGGAGGTCCGGCTCCCGTTCTCCTGGAACGGGATCCACGTCTACCACGCGGGCTCGACCACACTGCGCGTCGCCGTGCAACCGGTGGAGGACGGCTGGCGCATTCAGGCCGCTGACGACACGGGACGGCTCGTCGCCACCGTCGACTCACTGATCACCCGACCGGTCACCACCGACACCGATGACCTGTATGTCGTCACGTGGACCGAAGTCCCCGTCCCGGACGACTCGCCCGCTGCCGACGTAGCGGTCCTCACGGCCCATCCCGACAACATCGACCCGCTGACCGAAACTCGCGCCCTGACCACCCGAACCCTGCAAGCCATCCAGGCCGAGCTCACCACCGCCAACACCCTGATCGTGCACACCGGGACCGGACCCGCCTCCGCCGCGGTGTCAGGCCTGGTCCGCTCCGCCCAATCAGAACACCCCGGCCGCTTCATCCTGGTGGAAAGCGACGACCCCCTGGACCCGGCGCAGCTGAACGTGGTCGCGGGCCTGGACGAGCCGCGACTGCGGGTCACCGACGGCCGGTGGGAGGCGCCGCGCCTCACCCGCGCGCAGCCCGGCCCACTGACCATCCCTGATGCCGAGACCTGGCAGCTGCGACCACCCCGAAGCGGCACGCTGCAAGACCTCACCGTCACCGAGGTCCCGCAGCGACCCCTCCGAACCGGCGAAGTCCGCATCGCCGTCCGCGCCGCCGGCCTCAACTTCCGCGACGTCCTCATCACCCTGGGCAAGTATCCGGGCGGGGGAGCGATCGGCAGCGAAGCCGCCGGTGTGGTCCTCGAGACCGGTGCCGGGGTGGACGATCTCGCCCCCGGCGACCGCGTCTTCGGCCTCGTCGAAGACGGTTTCGCCCCGACCGCCGTCACCCAGCGCCGCCTGCTGGGCGCGATGCCCGACCACTGGTCGTTCACCACGGCGGCGTCCGTACCCATCGTCTTCGCCACCGCCTATTACGGCCTGGTCGACCTCGCCGGCCTCAGCCAAGGTGAATCGGTGCTGATTCACGCCGCGGCGGGTGGCGTTGGTATGGCGGCTACGCAGATCGCCCGGCACCTCGGTGCCGACATCTACGCCACCGCCAGCACCGGCAAACACCACCTCCTGCGTACGGCAGGAATAAACGACAACCGCATCGCCGACTCACGCACCACCGCATTCCGCGACACATTCGGCGGCATTGACGTTGTCCTGAATTCGCTCAGCGGCGAGTTCGTCGACGCTTCCCTCGACGTGCTGGCACCAGGCGGCCGATTCATCGAGATGGGCAAGACCGACATCCGCAGCGACCTCGATGTCATCTACCGTGCGTTCGACCTGCTCGATGCCGGTCCCGACCGGCTGCAGCAGATCATCACCGAGTTGCTCGCCCTGTTCGATCAGGGCGTGTTGCAGCCGTTGCCGGTGAAGGCGTGGGACATCCGCCAAGCCCGGGAGGCGTTCAGCTGGATGAGCCGGGCTCGCCACACCGGCAAGAACGTTTTGACCATTCCGCAGCGGCTCGACCCGGACGGCACGGTATTGATCACCGGCGGCTCGGGGGTGCTGGCCGGTATTCTCGCCCGCCATCTGGTGGCTGAGCGGGGCGTGCGGCGTCTGCTGCTGTTGTCACGGCGTACCCCCGAAGAGGGTTTGATCGACGATCTTGTCGAGCTTGGCGCTCACGTCGACGCGGTCATGTGCGATGTGTCGGACCGTGAAGGGCTGGCCCTTGCGTTGGCAGGTGTGCCGGCCGAGCATCCGCTGACCGGTGTCGTCCATACCGCTGGGGTGCTCGACGACGGCGTCATCGAAGCGCAGACGTCCGAGCGGCTCGACACCGTCCTCAGACCCAAAGCCGATGCCGCCTGGCATCTCCACGAGCTCACCAAGCACAGTGATCTCGCCGCGTTCGTGGTGTATTCCTCCGCCGCCGGTGTCCTCGGCGCCGCCGGCCAGGGCAACTACGCCGCCGCCAACGCGTTCCTCGACGCTCTCGCCGAACAACGCCAAGCCGAAGGGCTGCCCGCCCTCTCCCTGGCCTGGGGCCTGTGGGAGGAGGCCAGCGGCCTGACCGCCAAGCTGACCGACGCCGACCACGACCGCATCCGCCGCAGCGGCCAGCAGATGATCACCGCCGAGCACGGGATGCGCCTCTACGACGACGCCTCCCGTCTCGGCGAAGCAGTGGTGGTCGCCGCCCCGATGAACCCGGCGCCGGCGGGCGAGGTTCCGGCGTTGATGCGCTCGCTGCATCGCCCGGTCGCGCGACGGACCGCCGCCGACCCGATGCGGGGCCTGGCCGCTCTGCCGCCCGCCGAGCGGGAACAGGCGCTGCTGGCGGTGGTGAGCGACAACGCCGCGGTGGTGCTGGGGTACGCCGAGGGCCGCGACGTGACGCTGACGGCCGCGTTCAAGGACCTGGGCGTGGACTCGCTGACCGCGGTGGAGCTGCGAAACACCCTCGCGAAGGCGACCGGGCTGAGACTGCCGGCCACGATTGTGTTCGACTATCCGACCCCGGGCACGCTCGCCGCCCGGCTGGGCGAGCTGCTCGCACCGGCGGAACCGGAACCCGTGCCCGAGGAACAGGAACTGCGGCGGGTGCTCGCGGGCGTGCCGATGGCCCGGTTCCGCGAGGCCGGCGTGCTGGACACGCTGCTGCGACTGGCCGGCGTGACCGACCCGGCCGGGCCAGGACCCGACGACGACGCCGCCGTCGATGCGATGGACACCGACGCTCTCATCAAGCACGTGCTGGAAGGGGAACGATGAGCGACGACCAGATCGTCGACGCGTTGCGGATGTCGATCAAGGAGAACACGCGACTCCGCAAGGCCAACGCCACCCTGCAGGCCGCCCTGGACGAGCCGCTGGCCATCGTCGGCATGGCGTGCCGGCTGCCCGGGGGTGTGTCTTCTCCGGAGGATCTGTGGCGGCTGGTCGAGTCGGGCACGGACGCGACCTCCGGCTTCCCGGCCGATCGTGGCTGGGCGGATTCTTCGACTTCTTCGATGCGGGGCGGTTTCCTCGATGCCGCCGCTGATTTTGATGCTGCGTTCTTCGGGATCAGTCCGCGTGAGGCCCTCGCGATGGATCCGCAGCAGCGGTTGGTGCTGGAGGCGTCCTGGGAAGCGTTCGAACGGGCCGGCATCGAGCCCGGATCGGTGCGTGGCAGCGACACCGGAGTGTTCATGGGCGCGTTCTCCGCAGGGTACGGCGTCGGCGCCGACCTGGGAGGTTTCGGTGTCACCGCGGGCGCGGTCAGCGTGCTCTCCGGCCGGGTCTCGTACCTCTTCGGCCTGGAGGGTCCCGCGGTCACGGTCGACACCGCGTGCTCGTCGTCCCTGGTCGCCCTGCACCAGGCCGGCCACGCGCTGCGGCAGGGGGAGTGCTCCCTGGCCCTGGTCGGCGGCGTCACCGTGATGGCCGCGCCGGACATCTTCGTCGAGTTCTCCCGCCAGGGCGGTCTGGCGTCCGACGGCCGGTGCAAGGCGTTCGCGGACACCGCCGACGGTACGAGCTGGTCCGAGGGCGTCGGCGTCCTGGTGGTCGAGCGCCTCTCCGACGCCCGCGCCAAAGGCCACCAGGTGCTCGCGGTGGTACGGGGGTCCGCGGTCAACCAGGACGGGGCCTCCAACGGCCTGACGGCCCCGAATGGTCCGTCGCAGCAGCGGGTGATTGAGGCCGCCCTGGCCCACGCCGGTCTGACCACCGCCGAGGTGGACGTCGTGGAGGCGCACGGCACCGGGACGGCTCTGGGCGACCCGATCGAGGCCCAGGCCGTGATCGCCACCTACGGCCGCGACCGTGAGCGGCCGGTGCTGCTGGGATCGTTGAAATCGAACGTGGGCCACACCCAGGCGGCCTCCGGTGTGTCGGGCGTGATCAAGATGGTGATGGCGCTGCGGCACGGCGTCGTGCCGCGCACGCTGCACGTGGACGAGCCGTCCCGGCATGTCGACTGGGCGGCGGGCGCGGTGCGGCTGGCCACGGAGAACCAGCCCTGGCCGGACACGGGACGGCCACGCCGCGCGGCTGTGTCGTCATTCGGGGTGAGCGGTACGAATGCCCACGTCATCGTGGAGGGCGTTCCTGAGGAGCCGGCGCACCCCGAGGATCCTTCGCCGCTGGTGCCGCTGATGATCTCGGCCAAGACGCCGGCCGCGCTGTCGCAGCTCGAGGAGCGGCTGCGCGCCTACCTGACCGCTGAAAGCAATCGTTCGGCGGTGGCGTCGACGCTGGCCGAGACGAGGTCGTTGTTCGATCACCGCGCGGTCCTGCTGGACGGCGACGTGGTCAGGGGTGTGGCCGAGCCGAACCCGCGGGTGGTGTTCGTGTTTTCCGGCCAGGGTTCGCAGCGTGCCGGTATGGGTGATGAGTTGGCGGCTGCGTTCCCGGTCTTCGCGAAGATCCGTCAGCAGGTGTGGGACCTGCTCGACGTTCCTGATCTGGATGTGAATGAGACGGGTTTTGCGCAGCCGGCGTTGTTCGCGTTGCAGGTCGCGTTGTTCGGCCTTCTCGAATCTTGGGGGGTACGACCGGACGCACTGATCGGGCACAGCATCGGTGAGCTCGCGGCCGGCTACGTCTCGGGCATCTGGTCGTTGGAGGACGCCTGCACGCTGGTGTCGGCCCGCGCGAGGTTGATGCAAGCGCTGCCGCAGGGTGGGGTGATGGTCGCTGTCCCGGTCTCCGAGCAGCAGGCCCGGGCGGTGCTGACCGATGGGGTGGAGATCGCCGCGGTCAACGGGCCGTCCTCGGTGGTGCTCTCCGGTGATGAAGAGGCGGTGTTGCGGGCGGCGGCCGCGCTGGGTGGCCGGTGGAAGCGCCTGGCCACCAGTCACGCGTTTCATTCGGCCCGGATGGAGCCGATGCTGGACGAGTTCCGGGCCGTCGCCGAGGAGCTCACCTACCGGGCGCCGCGGATTTCGATGGCGGTGGGGGAGGGTCCTGAGTATTGGGTGCGGCAGGTTCGTGAGACGGTGCGGTTCGGTGAGCAGGTGGCCGTCCATGACGGTGCGGTGTTTGTTGAGCTGGGCCCTGACGAGACTTTGGCGCGGCTGATCGACGGTGTTGCGGTGCTGGACCGTGAGGACGAGCCGCGGGCTGCCCTGACCGCGTTGGCGAAACTGCATGTGCGCGGGGTGAAGGTTGACTGGCCGCTGTCGTCCGGGCGGCGGGTGCTGGATCTGCCTACCTACGCGTTCCAGCGGGAGCGGTACTGGACGGAGACGGCTCGGCTGCCCGGGGATGTGTCCGGGTTGGGTCTGACGGCGGTGCGGCATCCGTTGCTGGGGGCGGCGACCGCGTTGCCGGGCTCGGACGGTGACGGTGTGGTGCTGACGGGGCGGGTGTCACTGGCCACGCATGCGTGGCTTGCTGATCATGCGGTGCGGGGCAGTGTGTTGTTGCCTGGTACCGGGTTTGTGGAGTTGGTGCTGCGGGCGGCCGCCGAGGTCGGCTGTGATGTCGTGGATGAGTTGGTGATCGAAAGCCCGCTGGTGCTCCCGGATTCCGGGAGTATTCAGTTGTCGGTCTCCGTTGACGGCGCCGCGGTGACGATCTTCTCCCGGGCCGCCGACGCCTGGACCCGGCATGCCACGGCGACGATCAGCACCTCCGAGCGCCCGGCCACGCCGTCCGAATTTCCTGCGTGGCCACCGGCTGAGCGCGTCGATGTGTCCGGCCTGTACGACCGTCTGGCCGCGATCGGCTACCAGTACGGGCCCGCGTTCCAGGGTTTGCAGGCGGCCTGGCGCGAGGGGGACACCGTCTACGCCGAGGTGGTCCTCGACGAGCGGCAGGAGCCGGACGCGGCACGGTTCGTGCTGCATCCTGCGCTGCTGGACGCTGCCCTGCACGCCTGCATGCTGCATGTTCCGGAGGCACGGCACGAGTTGCGGCTGCCGTTCTCGTGGAACGGCGTTCACGTCCACGCCGCCGGCCCGGCCATGCTGCGCGTCGCCGTGACACCGGTGCAGGACGGCTGGAACGTCCGGGTCGCCGACGAGAACGGTCGTCCCGTGGCGACCATCGACTCGCTGATCACCCGGCCCGTCAGCACCGAAGACCTCTTCGCCGTTACGTGGACCGAGATCGCTGTCCCTGAAGAGTCGCCGATCCCCGATGCGGTGGTCTTCACCGCCCGTCCGGACGGCGCCGATGACCCGTTGGCGCAGGCCCGCCGTCTGACCACCCAGACTCTGCAGGCCATCCACGACGCGCTGACCGCCGACCACACCCTGATCGTGCACACCGGAACCGGGCTGGCCGCGGCCACGGTATCCGGCCTGGTCCGCTCCGCCCAATCAGAACATCCCGGCCGATTCGTCCTGGTGGAAAGCGACGGCTCGCTCGACCCGCAGCAACTGGCCAAGACCGTCGGCCTGGACGAACCACGACTGCGATACCTCAACGGCCGGTGGGAAGCACCCCGATTGACCCGGGTCACCGCCGGGCCGTCCCAGACAGCCTGGGATCCCGACGGCACAGTGCTGATCACCGGCGCGTCCGGCGGACTCGCCGGCATCCTCGCCCACCACCTGGTGACCAAGCGTGGTGTGCGCCGTCTCCTGCTGCTGTCCCGCACCACACCAGCCGGCATCGAGGACCTGGACGCCCACGTCGACGCCGTCTCATGCGATGTCTCGGACCGGGCCGCCCTGGCCCACGCACTCGGGCAGGTGCCACCGCAACACCCGCTGACCGCGGTGATCCACACCGCCGGGGTGGTCGACGACGGCGTCATCGAATCACAAACCCCGCAACGCCTCGACACCGTCCTGCGACCCAAAGCTGATGGCGCCTGGCACCTGCACGAACTCACCCAAGACAGCAACCTCGCCGCGTTCATCATGTACTCCTCCGCCGCCGCAGTGCTCGGCTCCCCGGGCCAAAGCAACTACGCGGCCGCCAACGCCTTCGTGGATGCCCTGGCCGAACAACGCCGTGCACAGGACCTGCCCGGACTGTCGTTGGCCTGGGGCATGTGGGAAGACACCAGCGGCTTGACCGCCCAGCTCACCGACGCGTGGCGGGAGCGGCTCCGGCGCAGCGGGCTGAAGGCCATCACCGCCGAGCAGGGCATGCGCCTGTTCGACACCGCGTCCGGTCGTGACGAGCCGCTCCTGGTCGCCGCGCCGATGAGCCCGGTGGTCGACGCCGAGATTCCCGCACTGCTGCGCTCGATACACCGCCCCACCGCCCGCCGCGCACCAGCCGTCGACCCCGGCCTGACCCCCGCCGAGCGGGAACAAGTCCTGCTGAAGATGGTACGCGACAGCGCCGCCGTGGTACTGGGCTACACCGACGCCGTGCCCGTCACAGGCTCGTTCAAGGACCTGGGCATCGACTCACTGACCGCGGTGGAGTTGCGCAACAGCCTGGCCACAACCACCGGCCTGCGGCTGCCCGCCACCCTGGTGTTCGACTACCCCACCCCCGCCACCCTCGCCGCCCGCCTGGGCGAGCTACTCACCGGCACAGCGTCAACCCCCGCCCGCCGCCCCACAACCACCGCGGCCGCCAACGAGCCGCTCGCCATCGTGGGCATGGCCTGCCGACTCCCCGGCGGGGTCTCCTCACCGGAAGACCTGTGGCGGCTGGTCGAATCGGGCACCGACGCCATCGCACCCTTCCCCACCGACCGGGGCTGGGATGTCGAGGGTCTGTTCGATCCGGATCCGGACGCGGCCGGTAAGTCGTATTGCGTGCGGGGTGGCTTCCTCGACGGGGTAGCCGATTTCGACGCGTCGTTCTTCGGGATCAGCCCGCGTGAGGCCCTCGCCATGGATCCGCAGCAACGGCTGATCCTGGAAGCGTCGTGGGAAGCCTTCGAACGAGCCGGCATCGACCCGGCCGACGCCCGCGGGACCGACACCGGCGTGTTCATGGGCGCGTTCACCAGTGGCTACGGCACCGACCTCGAGGGCTTCGGCGGGACCGCGGGCGCGCTGAGTGTCCTGTCCGGCCGGGTGTCGTACTTCTTCGGCCTCGAAGGCCCCGCGGTGACGGTCGACACGGCGTGTTCGTCGTCGCTGTTCGCCTTGCACCAGGCGGGTTATGCCCTGCGCCAGGGCGAATGCTCGATGGCCCTGGTCGGCGGCGCGACCGTGATGGCCACGCCGCGGACCTTCGTGGAGTTCTCCCGCCAGCGCGGTCTGGCCGCTGACGGCCGGTGCAAGGCCTTCGGCGACACCGCGGACGGTACGGGCTGGTCCGAGGGCGTCGGCGTGCTCCTTGTGGAGCGCCTCAGCGATGCTGAGCGCAACGGTCACCGGGTCTTGGCGGTCGTGCGTAGCTCGGCGGTCAATCAGGACGGCGCGTCCAACGGCCTGACCGCGCCCAACGGGCCTTCCCAGCAGCGCGTCATCCAGGCCGCGCTGCACAACGCCCACCTGACCCCGGCCGACGTGGACGTGGTCGAGGCCCACGGCACCGGTACCACCCTGGGCGACCCCATCGAGGCCCAAGCAGTCATCGCCAGCTACGGCCAGGACCGTGAGCGGCCGCTGCTGCTCGGATCACTGAAGTCGAACGTCGGTCACACCCAGGCCGCCGCCGGTGTCTCCGGTGTCATCAAAATGGTCATGGCCCTACAGCACGGGGTAGTACCGCGAACCCTGCATGTCGATGAGCCCTCACGGCACGTCGACTGGACCGCCGGCGCCGTGCGGCTGGTGACCGAGAACCAGTCGTGGCCGGACACCGGCCGCCCGCGCCGGGCAGCAGTGTCCGCGTTCGGGGTCAGCGGCACCAACGCCCACGTCATCCTCGAAAGCCCACCCACTCAGCCCCCAGCCGCCGCCCCACCGGAGCCGGCGCCGCTGGTCATTTCCGCGAAGACGCCGGCGGCGTTGGCCGACTACGAGGGCCGCCTGCGTGCCTACCTGGCCGCCACACCGGGCACCGACGCGCGGGCGCTGGCGGTGACACGGTCGCTGTTCGAGCACCGCGCCGTACTGCTGGGCGACGACACCATCACCGGCACGGCGATAACCGATCCGCGGGTGGTGTTTGTGTTCCCGGGTCAGGGCTGGCAGTGGCTCGGTATGGGCCTGGCGTTGCGGGAGTCGTCGGTGGTGTTCGCCGAACGGATGACCGAGTGCGCGGCGGCGTTGAGCGAGTTCGTCGACTGGGACCTGTTCGCCGTGCTCGTTGATCCGGCCGTCGTCGACCGGGTCGATGTGGTGCAACCAGCCTGCTGGGCGGTCATGGTGTCACTGGCCGCGGTATGGCAGGCCGCCGGTGTCCACCCGAACGCGGTCGTCGGCCACTCACAAGGGGAGATCGCCGCGGCGTGTGTGGCTGGTGCGATCTCGCTGCGGGATGCGGCGCGGGTTGTGGCGTTGCGCAGTCGTGTGATTGGGGAGCGGCTGGCGGGTCAGGGGGCGATGGCTTCGGTGACGTTGTCCGCTGACGAGATCTCTCTTGTTGATGGGGTGTGGATTGCCGCGTACAACGGCCCTGCTTCGACGGTGATCGCCGGTAGTCCGGACGCGGTGGATCAGATGGTGGGGGAGCGGGTCCGGAAGATCGCGGTGGACTACGCCTCGCACAGCCCGCAGGTGGAGCAGATCGAGGCGGAACTGCTCGACATCACCGCTGATGTCGGCTCGCGGGCCCCGACTGTGCCGTGGTTCTCGACCGTCGACGGAGGGTGGGTCGACGGGCCGCTCGATCGGAACTATTGGTACCGCAATCTACGTCAGCCAGTCGGCTTCCACCGTGCGGTGGAAGCCTTGCAGGCGCTGGGTGAGACCGTGTTCGTCGAGGTCAGCGCCAGCCCGGTGCTGCTGCCGGCGATGGACGACGCGGTCACCGTCGCCACCCTGCGCCGTGATGACGGGACCATCACCCGGATGCACACCGCGCTGGCCGAGGCCCACGTCCACGGCGTGAACGTCGACTGGGCGGCGGTTCTGGGCGTTGCTGCACGGCACGTGGGTGATCTTCCGACGTACGCGTTCCAACGTCAGCGCTATTGGGCCGACGAGGCCCGCGCGGGCGAGCCCATGCTCGGCTCGATCGTCGAACTGCCCGGCACCGACGGTGTGCTGCTCACCGGCCGGGTATCACTGTCCGCCCACCCCTGGCTGGCCGACCACCAGGTCCGCGGCAACATCCTGCTGCCGGGCACCGCCTTCGTCGAGCTCGTGACTCGTGCCGCCGCCGAGGTCGGCTGCGACGTGATCGACGAACTGGTGACCGAGACACCACTCGTGCTGCCGCCCACCGGAAGCGTGCGGCTCTCCGTGTCGGTCAGCGGCGACACAGTCACCGTGTACTCGAAGGCGGACGGCAGCAGCGACTGGACCCGGCACGTCACCGCCACCATCAGCACCTCCCCGCCCACAGCCGTCCCGCCCGATGCCGTCGTCTGGCCGCCGGCCGAGGCCGAGCCGATCGACGTCACCGACTTCTACCCCCGGCTGACCGCCGACGGCTACCACTACGGACCCGCCTTCCAAGGCCTGCAAGCCGCATGGCGCCACCACAACACCATCTACGCCGACATCAGCCTCGCCGAAGCGCAGATCCCGCAGGCGTCCCGGTACGACGTACACCCCGCCCTGCTCGACGCCGCCCTGCACACCTGCATGCTCCACGCGACCGACACACCACAGGAAGTACGGCTGCCGTTCTCCTGGAACGGGATCCACGTCCACGCCACCGGCTCGACCAGCCTGCGCGTCGCCGTGACACCCGGGGAGGACGGCTGGAACGTGCGAGCCGCCGACCACACCGGCCGCCCGGTCGTCACCATCGACACGCTCGTCACCCGACCGGTCACCGCCGAGCCCGACGACCTGCTCGCCCTCACCTGGACCGAGATCGCCGGCCCCGGACGACCGAGCCTCGCCGCCGGCCGCTTCGAGGACGACCGCTCCCCGGCCGCTGAGGTGGTGGTCTTCTCGGCCCACCCCGACAGCGACGACCCGCTGGCCCAGGCCCGCGCCCTGACCGCACGGACCCTGGAGGCGATCCGGATGTGGCTGACCGCCGAGCGCTTCGCCGACAGCACCCTGGTCGTGCACACCGGAACCGGCCTCGCCGCCGCCGCGGTCTCCGGCCTGGTGCGATCCGCCCAATCGGAGCACCCGGGCCGCATCGTCCTGGTCGAAAGCGATGACCCCGTGGAGCTGGAACAGCTGGCCGGGACCGTCGGGCTGGACGAGCCACGGCTACGCGTCGCCGACGGCCGATGGGAGGTGCCACGGCTGGTCCGTGCGGCCACGTCCGAACCTGGAGCGGCCTGGGACCCGGACGGCACGGTGCTGATCACGGCCGACTCCGCGGGACTGGCCACCGTCCTCATCCGGCACCTGGTGGCCGAGGACCGGCTCCGCCACGTGTTGCTGATCTCGCCCGGCGCTCCGGACGAGACGTTCGGCGCCCACGTCGAGACGGTCGCCTGTGACCTCTCCGACCGCGCCGCGCTGGCGCGGGCACTCGAGAAGGTGTCCCCCGAGCATCCGCTCACCGCCGTGATCCATACCGCCGGCGTGCTGGACGACGGCGTTGTCGAGTCGCAGACCACGCAGCGGCTGGACGCCGTCCTGCGGCCCAAGGCCGACGCCGCCTGGCACCTGCACGAGCTCACCCGGGACAGCGCTCTCGCCGCGTTCGTCCTGTACTCCTCGGCCGCGGCCCTCCTGGGCGCTCCCGGACAGAGCACCTATGCGGCGGCCAACGCGTTCCTGGACGCCCTGGCAGAGCAGCGCCGCGCCGACGGCCTCCCCGGGCTGGCGCTGGCCTGGGGCATGTGGGAGGACACCGGCGGGCCGGTCGCCGAGCTCACCGGCGCCGATCGGGACCGGATCCGGCGCAGTGGTCTGCGGCCCATCACCGCCGAGCACGGGATGCGCCTGTTCGACCTCGCGTCCGGCCGGGGCGAGCCGGTTCTGGTGGCGGCGCCGATGGATCCCGCGCGCGACGCTGAGGTTCCGGCGTTGCTGCGCCTGATTCATCGCCCGGTCGCGCGGCGGGCCCCGTCCCGCGGCGACGCGCCGGTCCGGGGACTGGCATCGCTGGGGCCGGCCGAACGGGAACAGGCCTTGCGGAAGTTGGTGTCCGACACCGCGGCCGGGGTGCTCGGATATGCGGATCCCGGTGCTGTTCCGATGACTGCCGCGTTCCGCGAACTCGGTGTGGATTCGCTGACCGCGGTGGAATTGCGGAACGGTCTGGCGAAGGCCACCGGGATACGGTTGCCCGCCACCATGGTGTTCGATTATCCGACCCCGCACGCCTTGGCCGCCCGGCTCGGCGAAATGCTGACTCCGGAGGCTCAGCAAGCGACGACTCTGAGTGCCGAACTGAACCGGCTGGAGGGGTGGATCGCGGAGATGTTCTCGTCGGCCGGCCCCGACGAGCAGCAGGTTTCCCTGCTGGAGGATCGGCTCGCCGCGATCTTGAACGGAAGGCGTCGCCGGTCGCGGGCCGACGATGCCATGACCGGCTCGCTCGCCGGCGCGAGCGCCGGCGAGATCCTCGAATTCATCGACCGGGAATTCGGTGATCCGACAATGTGAATGCGTCCCGCCGAAGAATGCGGATTCATGACGGACACGTGCGGTAGCTGATCCGGCTATGTCGGACGTCATGAACTTTGCCGTACTTACGGCGTTGTTGTCAGCGATGGGAAGCGTTTGAGGTTCGACGCGAAGGTGGTGCCTGTCTGTGGAGTTCAACGACCTGGTCGCCCGCGATGACGAGCTCAGAAGGTTGGATCAGGCTCTCGGCCGCGCCGCCGGTGGACGGGGTGTCGTCGTCACCATCACCGGGCCGGTCGCCTGCGGCAAGACCGAACTGCTCGACGCGGCCGCGGCGAAGGAAGACGTCATCGTGCTGCGTGCGGTCTGTTCGGCCGAGGAACGGACCCTGCCGTACGCCGTGATCGGGCAGCTCCTCGACCACCCGGCGCTCTCCTCCCGGGCGCCGGGGCTGGCCTGCGTGACCGCGGCGGGCCGGACGCTGTCGGCCGACGTCGAGAACCGCCTGCGCAGCGACCTCACCCGCACCCTGCTGGCCCTCGCCGCCGAACGGCCGGTGCTGATCTGCATCGACGACGTGCACCAGGCCGACACCGCCTCGCTGAACTGCCTGCTGCACCTGGCCCGGCGGGTCGCCTCGGCCCGGATCGCCATGATCCTCACCGAGTTGCGCCGGCTCACCCCGGCCCACCCCCGGTTCGAGGCGGAACTGCTCAGCCTGCGGCACCACCGCGAGATCGCGCTGCGTCCGCTCGGCCCGGCGGACGCCGCCGATCTGGCCCGCGCCGGCCTCGGCCCCGGTGTCACGGCCGGCGAGCTGGCCGAGGTGTACGAGGCGACCAGCGGGAACCCCAACCTGGTCCGCGGCCTGGTCAACGACGTGCGGGAGGCCTGGGCGGCCGGCGGCACGGGCATCCAGGCGGGGCGCGCGTACCGGCTGGCGTACCTCAGCTCCCTGTATCGCTGCGGTCCTGCCGCGTTACAGATCGCGCAGGCGGCGGCGGTGCTGGGCACCAGTGCCACCGTCACGCTGGCGCGCCGGGTCAGCGGGCTCGACGCCGAGACGGTGGACGAGGCGACCGAGGTCCTCACCGAGGGAGGCCTGCTGCGCGACCACCGGTTCCCACACCCGGCGGCCCGCTCGGTCGTCCTGGACGACATGTCCGCACAGGAACGCCGCCGCCTGCACCGGTCCGCCCTGGACGTGCTGGACGGCGTACCCGTCGACGTGCTTGCCCACCACCAGGCCGGCGCCGGTCTGGTACGCGGTCCGAAGGCCGCCGAGATCTTCGCGCGGGCGAGCCAGGAGCTGCGGGTACGCGGCGAGGTGGACGCCGCGACCGAGTACCTGCAACTGGCGTACCGGGCCTCCGACGACGCCGGCGCCCGGGCCGCGCTGCGGGTGGAGACCGTGGCGAGCGAACGCCGCCGCAACCCGCTGGCCCCCAGCCGGCACCTGGACGAGTTGGCCGCCGCCGCCCGTGCCGGTCTGCTGTCGGCCGAGCACGGGGCACTGACCGCCCACTGGCTGGCCGACGCCGGGCGCTCCGCTGAGGCGGCCGAGGTGCTGGCGCTGCAACGTGCGCTCACGGTCACCGACCAGGACCGGGCTCACCTGCGGGCCGCCGAGGTGTCGCTCGCGCTGTTCCACCCCGGCGCCCCGGATCCGGACCGGAACCCGCACCCCCTCGCGCCGGAGGAGCTCGCGACCCTGTCCCGGGCCGCCCGGCACGGTGTGACCGCCGACAACGCGCTGCTGGCGGCGCTGCGTGGCCGTCCCGAATCCGCCGCCGCCGAGGCGGAGAACGTCCTGCGCAACGCCGACGCCGCGGCGGCCGGCCCGACCGCGCTGGCCGCGCTGACGGCCCTGCTCTACGCCGAGAACGCCGACGCCGCGCAGCTCTGGGCCGACAAGCTGGTGGCGGGGACCGGGGCGGCGGAGGGAGAGGCCGGCTACGCGGGGCCGCGCACCGAAGCCGCCCTGCGCCGCGGTGATCTGGCCGCCGCGGTGCAGGCGGCCGCCGCGGTCCTGGACCGCCGCCCGCTGCCGCCGCTCGGCCTTACCGCCGTGTTGCCGCTGAGTAGCGCGGTGGCCGCCGCTGTCCGGCTGGGCGAGATCGGGCGGGCCGAGAAGTGGCTCGCCGAGCCGCTGCCGGACGCCGTCCACGACAGCCTGTTCGGTCTGCACCTGCTGATCGCGCGCGGCCGGTACAACCTTGCCGTGGGCCGGCCCGAGGCGGCGTACACGGCGTTCCGGGACTGCGGGGAACGGATGCGCCGGTGGGACGTCGACGTGCCGGGGCTGGCCCTGTGGCGGGTGGAGGCCGCCGAGGCCATGCTGTCCGGCCGCGACCGGGAGGAGGGCCGGCGGCTGATCGACGAGCAGCTCACCCGGGCGATGGGGCCCCGATCCCGGGCCATCGCCCTGCGGGTACGAGCGGCCTACGAGCCGCCGGCGAGGCGGATCGGCCTGCTCGACGAGGCGGCCGACCTGTCGCTGTCCGGCAACGACCAGTACGAGCGGGCACGGGTGCTGGCCGACCTGAGCGAAGCGTTCAGCGCGGTGCGGCAGCACGGCCGGGCGCGGAGCGTCCTGCGGCAGGCCCGCGACCTGGCCGCCCAGTGCGGGGCGGTCCCGCTGCTGCGCAGGCTGGGCGTCAAGGCCGGCCGGCCCGGCCGCCTCGGCCGGCCGCCGCGGGGGATCAGGTCACTGACCGACGCCGAGCGCCGGGTGGCGACGCTGGCCGCCGCCGGACAGACCAACCGCGAGATCGCCGACCAGCTCTTCGTCACCGCCAGCACGGTCGAGCAGCACCTCACGAACGTCTTCCGCAAGCTGGGCGTGCGGGGCCGCCAGCAGCTGTCGGCCGAGCTGGCCGGCCCTGAGCGTCCGGGCTGACCTCCCATTCCGGGCCGCCACGCTCAGGCGGAACCCCAGGTGACCCGCAACTCGGCCGGGCTGAACAGGCCCAGGCCGTTGTTCATCGGCACCTCGCCGGCCGTCCGGACGTCCGGGAAGCGTTCGAACAGGCGGGTCGCGGCGACCTTGATCAGGACCCGGGAGAGGTGCTGGCCCGGGCACTTGTGAATGCCGTACCCGAAGGCGAAGTTGTGCTCCTGCACCCGGGTGACGTCGAAAGTGTCCGGGTCGGCGAAGACCCCCGGATCGCGGTTGGCCGTCGAGTAGAGGGGGATGACGTTGTCGCCGGCCGCGATCGTCTGGCCGTGCAGCTCGACGTCCTCGACGCAGACCCGGGGCACGCCGAACTGGTTGAGCGGCAGAAAGCGCAACATCTCCTCGACCGCGCCATCGATCAGCGCCGGGTCCGCCCGGAGGGCCGCTGCCTGCTCGGGGTGGGCCAGCAACGCGTACAGGCAGTAGCCGACCATCTGCTGCACCGAGTCATGCCCGGCGAACAGCAGCACGGCGAACACCCCGGTCGCCTCCTCGTCGCTGAGCAGGATCTCGTCCTCGCCGGCCTCGGCCAGCCGGTGCAGCAGGTTGTCGCCCGGCTGCGTCCGCTTGGCCCGGACCAGGGCGAGGGCGTACGCGAAGAACTCGTCGGTCAGGCCCTTGACGTCCCCCAGGTCGGTGGCCCCGGTGATGGCCCGGATGCGGGACTCCAACCCGGCGCCCTCGTCCTCGCTCAGGCCGTACAGGTCGTTGATGACCAGGGACGGCAGGCGTCGGGCGTACCCCGCGACGAGGTCGGCGCCGGGGCCGGAGGTCTCGATGTCGTCGAGGCAGGCGTCCGCCGCCCGGCGGACGAACTCCTCCTGCCTGCGCGCGGCCCGGAGGGTGAAGTCGCCGGCGATCTTCTGCCGGTACCGGTTGTGCTCCGGCGCGTCCATCCCGGAGAACCAGCCCGGTCGCCGCTCGGGCAGCATCCCGGACGGCGCGGCCGAGCTGAACCGCGGGTCGTTGGTGACCAGCTTGACGTCGTCGGCCGCGGCCACGAGCCAGTGCTTGACGCCGAACATGTCGAAGGAGCCGATCGTGCCGCTCTCCAGAACCGCGCGGTGCCCGTCCTGGATCGCGAACGGGCACCGCCCGGCCGCGGTGTTCTCCTGGTGAACCTCGGTGCTCATCGGCGGTCCTTTCCGGCCGGGACGGTGACGACACCCTCGATCTCGACCAGCAGGTCGGAGCGGGCGATGTCGGTGTTCAGGATGGCGACGGTGGCCGCGCGCGCCAGACGATCGGCGCAGATCCGGCGTACGGCCGGAATGTCCTCGCGGTGGCGGACGTAGACCTTCAGATGGTCGAGGTCGGCCAGGGTGTGGTGCCGGGACAGCCCGTGCCGCCCCAGGTTCCTGGCGCTGATCACCCGGCTGATGTTGGCCAGCGCCACCTCGCACTGGCCGGCGACGTCGCCGCGGTGGACGGTCTCGTGGCCGAGGATGCCGCCGGTCGCGGAGACGAAGAGCCGGCCGTCGCCCGGCCCCGGCGGCGTCAGCCAGGTGGCCCGCGCGAAGATCGGCGGGCGCGGGCCGTAGTGCGCCGGATAGCGGTGAGCCGTGAGTACGGCCGGGTTCTCCACGTTGATCCGGTCGCCCCCGCGGGCGGCGAGGAAATAGCAGGTGATGCCGCCACCGTGGGCTCCGACGCCGGTGGCGGCCGGCATGGTCGCCGGGTCGATCCCGCAGGCGTCCAACGCCTCCGCCCGGCCCACGCAGAAGTCCCGGTAGACCTCCAGGCCGTCGACGTTCGCCGTGTTGATGCCGCTGAGGTAGTTCCAAGTGCGGACCAGGAAGGGGTAGCCCAGGGTCGCGGTCAGATCAAAGATGTCGGTGTACGCGGCCGCGGTGCCGGCCGTGTACCGGTCGGCCTCGGGCACCCGGGCGACGCCGAAGAGATAGTCGGGCGTACGTGCCCACGCGACGCCCCCGTGGCGCCCGGACTCCTTCGGTCCCTCCGCGCGCCACGCCTCGGCGAAGGACTCGTCCTCACCGGTCGTGGTGTGCACGGCCGCCCGCGGGTGGCCGTCGGTCAAGGACACGTCGGTGTGCCCGGTGCCGTGTTCGATGACGCCGAGCAGCGTCTCATCGCCGTCGAGATCGGCCGATCCGAGCTTCTCGAAGCTGCAGTACGGTGCCGTGACTGGCGCGGACAATCGCCTCACCCTCCCTTGCCGCTCCCGGGCGCATGCCAGCTAGAAAATATGTGCGTGTCCATTACCGCAACCCCCTAGAGAGGGCCTATTCGGCGATCGCACATTCCCAGGGGGATGTTTAGGGGGTGACCGTCATCGACCGGCTGCTAACGTCGCCGTCATCCTCTCGCGAATTGATTTGGGGCCGTTCCTCGAGTCTTATGTCCGCCATCGATTCATCGTTTACTCGCCCGCGCCGAGAGAGAGGTGGCATGCAGACCAGAATTCTGTGCCAGCGCGACATCAAACGGATTCTCGCGGTGGTCGGCCGCGACGTGGTGATGGACCGGCTGATCAGCGAGCTGCAGCGGGAGTTCGCGCGGCTGGGACGAGGCGAGACGGACCCGCCGCCACCACGCACTGGTTTCGCCCGGCGCGGCGACGTGCCGGGCGTCATCGAGTTCATGCCGCACCGGGCGGCCGGCGTCGGCGTGACGATGAAGACGGTCAGCTACAGCCCGCAGAACCCGGAACGGTTCCACCTGCCGACCATCGTCGGCACCGTGGCGCGGCTGGACGACGACAGCGGCAGCCTGGTCGCGCTGGCCGACGCCGGCACCATCACCGCCATGCGCACCGGGGCGGTCGCCGGCATCGCCACCCGGCTGCTGGCCCAGCCCGGCAGCGCCACCCTCGCGCTGATCGGGGCCGGTGCCCAGGCCGTCACCCAGGCGCACGCGCTCAGCCGCGTCCTCCCGCTGGAGCGCATCCTGGTCAGCGACATCCGGCCGGCGCACGCGGAATCGTTCGGCTTCCGGGTGGCGTTCCTCGGGCTGGCGGTCGAGGTCACCGACGCGGCGACGGCCACGGCCACGGCGGACGTCCTCAGCACGGTCACCTCGGTGCCGGTCGGCGCGGGACCGGTCGTACCGGCCACCCCCCGGTCGGCCCACCTGCACGTCAACGCCATCGGGGCGGACGAGCCGGGCAAGACCGAGCTGCCCCGGGCACTGCTCGACGACGCCTTCATCTGCGTCGACCACCCGGAGCAGGCCCGTACCGAGGGCGAGTTCCAGCAGCTGCCCGACCGGGAGCTGGGCCCCTCCCTGGCCGACCTGTGCGCAGCGCCCGAGACGGCCGCCCCGCACCGCCGAGGCGTGAGCGTCTTCGACTCGACCGGCAGCGCGTTCGCCGACCACATCGCGCTCGACGTGCTGCTCGGCTTCGCCGACGAGCTGGGCCTCGGCCGCAAGATGACGATCGAGTCGACGCCCGAGGACGTCCTGGACCCGTACTCGCTGCAGTGGTGATCAGCGATCCCGCAGAGACGCACCATCACGGCGCCCCTCCGCCTTGATCATCGGTGAGGTGGTGTGCGGCGTCAGTCTGGCGGGTGGCCGCCCAGCTGGCCAGCAGACGCAGGGCGTCATCGCCGGCCGAGCCGGCCGGGGCGGTGAGCATTGCCATGTTCAGACCGGGGTCGGCGATCAGCTGCACCGTTTCGATGTGCAGGTCGAGGTCGCCTACCACGGGATGATGGAACTTCTTGACGCCGGTGCGGTGCAGCCGTACGTCGTGGGCGGCCCATAGCGTGCGGAAGTCCTCGCTGCGGGTGCTGAGCTCACCGACGAGATCCGTCAGGGTCCGGTCGAACGGATCACGACCGGCCTCCGCCCGCAGCATTGCCACCGCATCGCTGGCGACCACATCCCAGTCACGCCAGAAACCACGGGAGGAAGGGTTCAGGAACACGAACCGGGCGTGATTCACCGGCCGTACGGGATCGTCGAACATCGGCGCGTAGAGGGCCTCGGCAAGCGGATTGGCGGTGAGGAGGTCGCCGCGCCCGTTGCCGACGAACGCGGGCACGTCAGTCAGGAGCTCGAGTACCCGGGTAACGCTGGGCCGGACCTGCGCGGCGGGCGGCCTGCGCCGGGGGCGGGCAGCCCGCCCGACGGTGCGGGCCAGGTCGGTGAGGTGCTGGCGTTCGGCCTCGTCGAGACGCAGGGCCCGGGCGATCGCATCGAGCACGCTGTCGGAGACACCGGCGAGGTTGCCGCGTTCAAGCTGGGTGTAGTACTCGACACTGACACCGGCCAGATCGGCGACCTCACTGCGGCGCAGGCCCGGCACTCGCCGGTTGCGATGGAAAACGGTCAGACCAGCCTGTTCCGGGCTGATCTTGGCGCGCCGAGAGGTGAGGAAGGCTTTTGCCTCGTCACGGTTGTCCACCCTTTCCACGGTAGGCGCAAACCGCGAGGCGAAGGGTGGGCTGTCAGCACCCCCTTCACCAGCATCTTCTCCACCGATGGGCGCGGCGGTTGTCTGAACGCGGTTTTCCCCTCGAGAAGGAGCAACATGGCTCACAAGGACGTTCTCCTCGTCACCGGCGCCGGCCGGGGCATGGGTGTCGACATCGCGAAGGCGGCCCTGGCCGCCGGGTATGCGGTGGTCGCGACCGGTCGCGACCCGCGAAGGGTCGAGCAGGCCCTGGGGGCCACCGAGGACCTGCTGGTGGTCACGCTCGACGTGACCGACCCCGTCAGTGCCCGGTCCGCGGTTCAGGCGGCCGTCGATCGGTTCGGTCGCATCGACATTCTGGTCAACAACGCCGGCACGATGTACGCCGGATTCTTCGAGGAGACCACTGCCGACGACTTCCGCGCCCAGGTCGAAACGAACCTTTTCGGTCCACTCAACGTCACCCGGGCGGTCCTGCCCGTCATGCGCGCCCAGCGCTCCGGGCTGATCGTGACGAACTCCTCGAGCGTCGGCATCACCGGGATGGAGTTCTGCTCCGCCTATGCGACGACGAAGTTCGCCCTGGAAGGCTGGATGGAATCGCTGACTCCCGAGGTCACGCCGTACGGCATCCGCACGATGCTCGTCGAACCGGGCTTCTTCCGCACCGAGGCGCTTTCGCCGGAATCGGCCAGCTTCGCCGAGTCGAGCATCGATGACTACCGCGAACGTGCCCGGCAAATGGTTACCGCGTTCAGTGGCATGAATGGCCGGCAGGGAGGCGACCCGGCCAAACTCGCCGCCGCTTTGACTCAGCTGATGAGCGCCGCGCAGCCACCGCTGCGCTGGCCGGCCGGCGCCGACGCGGTGAGCGTCCTGGAGCAGAAGGCCAAGACCCTGCTCGAACAGGCTGAGGCCCACCGGGAACTGTCCTCGTCACTGGCGCACGACGACATCTGAGCAATCCGGCCTTCAAGGCCCGCGCCCCCCGACCACGGTCACGATCTAACGCCAAGACGTGGGACAGGTTGGGACCCCAACACCGCGAGCCCTACGGTCGAGCACATCGACAACAATTTCGGCGGGGGCACGGCACATGATCTTCAACCGGCCGCTGGTCAAGTGGGGGTTGCTTGGCGCAGTTGTCTTCGGGCTGCTGGCGGCCGGCGTCTTCCTCGTCGACGACAAGCTCCGCAAGGACGTCGTTGAGCACGGCACCCGTACGCGGGCGGTCATCATCAGCGACCACGACAACGAGTTCGACCACTGGTTCACGGTCAGCTACACCGTCCAGGGCGAGCAGCACAGCGCGAACCTCCGCCACCCCTGGGTCATGGACAAGGTCCGCGAGGGCCGGGAGTTGATCGTCTACGCCGACCGGACGAACCCCGAACTGATCGCCACCGAGGACGGCTATGCGACGCCGGTGTGGACCTCTGCTCCTGGCGCGCTCGCTGTCTTGGCGCTACTCGGCGTCTTTGTGGCCGTCGTCGAAGGCTGGCGGTCCCTCCGCCGCGGACGCCCGAGCTGATCCACGAGACACTCCTGATCGAGGAATCACTCGCGAACCTCACCAACTGCCCTGGAGGAGGAGCAGGAGCGGCGGGATGGGATTCATCACGGTGGTCACGTTGGCCGCGACGACCACCAGCGCAGCCATGGCCGGCACGGTCGTGAGCAGGCTCAGCCACCGATGCCGGCGGCGCCACGCCACCACCGACAGGCCGATGAGAACGGCGGCCAGCAGCCCGACCAGCACGCCCTTCACCACGTGCCACCGCACGTACTCGTCGAGGATCACGTCCAGGGCCGGCGACGCCGGGCCGTTGTGGAGCTGGTCGCGGACCTGGGCCAGGACGGCGACCAGCTCGGCGTCGGCGGGACCGGACGCCAGGGCCGGCAGCATCGTGCCGAAGGGCGACACGGCCCCCTGGACGTTGGCGATCAGCAGCACCGCCGCGACGAGCGCGAGCGCCCCGAGCGGCAGCCGGAACCGCCGGTGCCGGACGGCCAGCGTCACCAGTACCGCGAGCAGCGGCAGTGCGAACACCACCCGCGCCAGGTGATAGTGGAACTGGTGGTCGACGAGGCGCTGGAGGTCGGGCCGGAAGTCCGGACCGCCCGAGGACCAGTAGCCGACGAAGGCGCGCGGGAAGTCGCCGAGCCGGCCGGGGCCGAGCAGCAGCGGCGGGGCGAGGAAGAACGCCGCGGCCAGGAGAACGGCGATGGTGAGGAGCCCGGCGTCACGCCGCCGGGCGGTGGTGGTGATCACAAGGGACTCCTAGTCGGACCGGCTGCGCAGGTACGCGAGCACAGCGAGAACCCGCCGGTTCGTGTCGTCGCTGACCGGCAGGCCCAGCTTGGTGAAAAGGTTGCCGATGTGCTTGGCGACACCGGCCTCGGTCAGTGAGAGCAGCCGGGCGGCGGCCGCGTTCGAGTGGCCCTGAGCGACCACGCTGAGAACCTCGCGTTCGCGGGCGGAAAGCTGCTTGAGCGGGTCGCGGCGGTGTTGCATCAGCTGCCGCACCACCTCGGGGTCGACCACCGTGCCGCCCTCGGCCACCCGGCGAAGCTGCCCGGCGAACTCGGCCACATCGCCGATGCGGTCTTTGAGCAGGTAGCCGACGGACCGGCCGGAACCTGAGGCGAGCAGTTCTCCGGCGTAGCCGTGCTGCAAGGACTGGCTGAGGGCGACCACCGCGAGCCCGGGATCTTCGGTGCGGAGCGCGACGGCCGCCCGCAACCCCTCGTCGGTATAGCCGGGCGGCATCCGCACGTCGGTGACCACGAGCTGCGGGCGGTGCCGGCGGACAGCGGCCAGCAACGAGGGGGAATCCCCGACCGAGGCCACGACCTCGACCCCGAACCTGGGCAGCATCGCGCCCAGCCCCTCCCGGAGCAGCACCGAGTCCTCGGCGATCACGACGCGCACGGCAGCTCCACCCGCAGAATCGTCGGGCCGCCCGCCGGACTCGACAACAGCAGCCGGCCACCGGCCGCGGCGGCCCGGTCGGCGAGCCCGGTCAGCCCCGATCCGCGGGCCGGGTCGGCACCACCGCCGCCCTCGTCGCGGACCTCGACCAGCAGCCGGTCGGCCTTGCGCCGGACCGTGACGGTGACCTCAGCGGTGGCGGCATGCTTCGCAGCGTTGGCCAGGGCCTCGGAGATCGCCGCATACGCGACCGACTCCACCTCCGCCGGGAAACGCGACGAAGCAGCATCGACACATACATCGAGGGAACTCGCGGCGGCCAACTCCTCGACCGCGGACCGCAGGCCCAGTTCCCGCAGCGTACGGGGGCTGATACCGCGAATCAGATCGCGCAGCTCGACCATCAGCGTCTTGGCCTGCTCATGCGCGGAGGCCATCGCGGAAGCGGCCGGCGAGGACGGTGGCAGATCGAGCCGAGCCAACCCGATCTGCATGGTCAGCGCGACCAGGCGCTGCTGGGCGATGTCGTGCAGGTCGCGCTCGATGCGCAGCCGCTCGGCGTCGAACGCGTGCGCCAGCCGCGACCGGGACCGGGCCACCTCGACCAGTTCCTCGGACGGCTCCGGGTACAGCAACAGCCGGACCAGGGCGGCGTGCGCCCCACCGAACAGCGCGATCAGGTAGAACAGGACCGGGACCAGCAGCAGCCCGACAACAACCCGCCCGGCGACAGCGGCCAGGGAGTCCGTGACCGAGATCCGGTACTCCACCGCGATCGGCGTCGAAACGACGAGCAGCCCGATGACGCCCAGCACCCCGAGCCACATCGGGCCGACGATGCCCAGCAGTACCGCGTAGGCCACCGCCCGCCAGGTGGCCGGGTCGGTATAGAGGTCGCCACGGCGTCTCGGCGGCAGCGGGGCATCGCCGACCAGCCGCAGCCGCCATCGTTCGGCCCGCGCCACCGAGAGCGCCAACCTGGGGCCCAGAAGCGCGAGCAGGCCCACTCCGACCAGCCCAAGGCCGGCCGCCACGATCAGGTGGCCGCTCGTATGCCCGGAAAAGAGCACCACGACGGCCGAGAACACGGGCGTCAGCGGCACCGCCAGCAACAGCCACAGAATGCCGGAGGCCACCGCGGTCGTGACGCAATAGACCAACCCGCGCCACGGCCAGGCCGACACCAAGAACCGTCGCCCGGTCACCGCCCGGAGCAGCGTGTCTGTCACGCGTCCAAAGTTAGGCGGCTGCGCACAACCTCCGACAGCACGCTGGTTCGACTCTTGGGGTCGACCTAGCACTACCCTGTTCGTCGGCCGGGCGGCGGTCCAGGACCGGGAAAGCCGCTGAATACGCGGTTCTGGAAGATCGCTGCCATAACCGGCCTCTGCCCGCCGAGCCAGAGTCAGGCTGGCTGTCGGCATGCGCAGACCAGGATCTCGGCACCGCCGCATGATCCATGACGGGTGATTGCGCAGTCGGACTCGGCCGGCCCGGCACCTGCCATTACGTATGTGCCGCCGTGTGGATACGTAGGTCGACGGATGCCGGATGTCTTCCTGTTGTCTGGAGGATGGGACGCATGATTGCAATGTCGTCAAGGACCGGGAACGACGCATCGAACCGCAGCCAATCGGGCCGACATGCAATCGAGCCGTATGACATCGGACGCGGACTCGGAGCCGCCGGAATGACGATGTTGAGCGGTTCGTCACGCTGACCGGGGAGGGCGTGGATGTGGAGACGGTCCGGGAGATCTCCCGGGCGGTGTCCCAGCGGCGGGGAGGGCCGGAATGGCCGGCCGATACCGAGCCCTGCTGATCGGCAACTCGACCTACCCGTCCGACGAGCACAACCTCCAGACGCTCAGAGGGCCGGTCAAGGACATCGCCGCGCTCAACCGCGCGTTGGTGGACGAGCAGACCGGAATGTTCGCCGACGTTGAGGTGACACTGCTGCCGGAGGCGACGTCCGGCCGGGCGATCCGGGCGCTGGGCCGGTTCTTCGGCGCTGCGGAACGCGGCGACGTGCTGCTGTTGTTCTTCAGCGGGCACGGCAAGCTGGACCAGAACGGGCGGCTGCATCTGTGTATGCAGGACACCGACTCGGCCGACCTGCTGGCCACGGCGGTCAGCAGCGCCCGGATCAACGAGTTCGCCGACGCATCGCGGGCCCGCAACGTCGTGATCGTCCTGGACTGCTGCCACGCCGGCGCGTTCCGCGGCGGCGACGTGCCGGACACCGTCGCCGGGCCAGGGCGGTACGTCCTGACGAGACGGCGCCGGGGCGGGTGGACCATTCGGCCACCGCACCGTGGCGGTTGCGCATCGAGAACCACCAGGTCGGCTCGAATGTCCCGTGCAAGGTCACGCTTACCGATGTCCGGTCCGGCTCGGAGATTTCGTTGCCGGACGACATCTGGAGCCCGCGTACGTTCCAGATATCCCGCGCCGGATCGTTCCGGTGGGAGGCGAACATGCCGGCCTGCCGGATGATCCCGCTGGCCGGATCGGGTGCCGCGACCCTTCCATTCACGGTGAACTCGACCGGCGACAGCGACGTCTTCGCGGCGCCGGCGCGGGTGTCGGTAGAGGTGCGGGACTTCCATGGCAACCCGAAGTGTCTGATCACCCTCTATGACCCGGCCGACGGAACCGCGCTCGACTTCGCGACCGCCGAGCCCAGCGCCGATACCGTGGTGCTGGACGCCCGCGGTCGTACGAAGGCCTACGTGGGCGACACCGTGTGCGGTTTGCTGGTATCCCCGGCGCAATGACGCCGCCACCGAGGCCGACCCGCCGTTGCCGCCCCGCGCCATGCCGAGACGGGGATGAGGCGCAGTGTGGCCGAGCGCGAATCCCGCCGCCAAGCGCCACCGGGATCCAAACCGCAACGAGATAATCGCGGCAGATGAGGGCGGTCGATCAGTCGGTTTGCCGGCACTGGGCAGGTCGTCGACCCACCGATCGATAGCTTGACTGGCATGGACTTCTTCGCACGGTCGAAGGACCTCATCGCGATCGCCCTCGCGGTTATCGCCATTATCCTCTCCCTGGTCACGGTGATGGTCCAGCGGCGACAGCAGCGACAGCACGCCTTCCAGCAGATCCACGATGTCCTCATGACTCCGGAGCACCAGCGCGGCCGGTGGCTGATGTGGGACATCGCCGGCGCGGGCCGGCTTCCCGACCAAGGCTCAGCTGACTACTACCTCATCAACCGAACGCTGGGCATGCTCGACCTCTTGGCCCACTACGCACGCAAGGGCGTGGTTTCCCGGCGGTGGGTGCTGGAAAGGTGGCACCATCCGCTTCAGCAGATGGCGGCCGCTGTGACATTGCTGGTCGACGAACGCGTCGCGGTAGCGCATTGGCGGCCGTGGCCACAACTCGACTGGCTCATCCGCGCGGCAGCAACGTACCGCAGCTCGCAGGGCTGTTGCCTGCCGGTGTCACTGCCGCCTCAAAAGTCGGATGCATCGAACGCAGCTTCTGGTTGAAGCACGCAGGCTTACCGTAACGTTCGAACCAAGCGGGCCGTACGCGGCTGTCCAAGGTTGATAGACTGCTCCGGACGGCGTCGACCGGACGCCTAGCCATGGAACGTCCGCCCCAGCCGGGGTTCCAAGGGCGAAGGGGAAGTTGCCCTCACGGTCGTCGAACGTCACAGGCCATCTCTGCACACTGCGCCGCTGGGGGGCGAGGGTGTCAAGAGGAGGTTTGTCATGACGAAGGACGGCAGTTTCAAGAAGGTGGTTCGCCACCACGCGCAGGACACCGGTCAGCGCTACACCGAAGCGCTGACCGATCTGAAGGGTCTCGGCGCGCGGATGGATCACGAGCCCGCTGGAGAGCGGCTGCTCGCCCATCTACGGGCTCGCTACGACATCGACCCCATCGCGGCGACGAAGCTGAGTGTGCACAAGACCTACGTCTTTCGCATCGATCGCAGGGACGGCGAGCCGTGGGTCGCGCGAGCCTTTCCGCCGGCCCGCCCCAGGGCGGGTGTCGAAGGGGACGCGGCGATCCTGCGGTTTCTGGAGCGACAGGACTATCCCGCGGAGCGCCTTGCGGTCGACGCCGCCGTATCCGACTTCGACGGCAGCTCAGTGCTCGTGACCCGGTTCGTCCAAGGCGGCCAGCTTCCCGACAGCACGGAGAAGTTCGCGATGATGGGTGAGCTGCTCGGACGACTGCACGCCCTGCCGCAAGACGAGTCCGTTGAGCGATTGGGTGGAGCGAGCGGGGAGGACCCGAGCCGTGAGGGCGCACCGCGTCAGGACCTGCTCGCCGCGCTCGCGTTCCTCGACTCCGTGGATACCAAAGTGCCGGCCGCCGAACGCGAACGTTTCGAGCGGCTCAGGGACAAGGTGCGCTCGGCCGATGACGGCGACGGTCTTCCCGAGGGGCTGCTGCACGGGAACCTGCTCCACGCCCCCGATCACGTCATCCTGAGTGAGCGAGGGCCGGTCGCGATCAACTGGAAGGCATCGGGTCGTGGACCACGCCTCGCCGATTTCGCTTACCTGATCTGGGGCACCGGCTCATGGAACCCGAGGCGACCGGACCAGGAACGTATCGACGCTGCCGTGGGCGCCTACCGCCGGCACATCGAGCCGACCGACGACGAACTCGACCGTCTCGAAGCACTCATGTATATCCGCACGCTCTACCTGACCTGCTTCGGCTACCGACGCGCGATCCTCAACGGCTCCCCGTTCGACGAGTGGTGGTTCATCCAACCACCCGAATACTTCCGCTCCACCGCAGCCGCAACCCGAGCCGCGTTCCGCCGGTAGGCCATCGATGGCTCAACACCAGACCGTCACGGAGTCATATGGCTTTGTTGATCTTTCCTTGTGTTACTGACCTCGGGTTTATTACTGAGTTGAGCGGATGTCGGCGAGTTTTGGAGCCACCGGCGGCGGTGGGATCGTCGGCGGGTCGCGACGGAGGTCCGCCGATGCCGCGGATGTCGAGCGTCGAGCTGTTCGCGGCGACCCGCAGGGACTCGCGGGCGGGCATGCCTGGACGCGCCCCGCAAACAGCGGCAACCGCGAAGCGGATCTACGACCGGCTGATCGACGTACACGGCATGCACGCTTCGGTGCCGCCCGAAGCGAAGGTCGGTGCGCAGGCCCTTGTCCCACGGGAACGCACCTGCGACTGGGTGAAGAAGGGACTACCGCTCCGTCTGATACCCGGAGGCGGGTCAGGGTCTGGCTGGCCTCGCGCTGTTCGGACTCGTACTACCTCGTGGCGGTGAACAGTGCGCGGAGTTCGTCCATCGAGGTGGCGGTGTCGCCGCCGAGGGCTCTACCCAGCGCGGTCAGGCGGGGATCGACGACTGAGGGGTTGTCTACCAGGCAGTGGGTCACGAGGGCTGACCAGAGCCGGCGGGTGGTGCCGAGGCCGCCGGTGCGGCGGGTGAACAATGGCGACCCGGGACGCCGCCGCCACGGCAGTTCCGCGTCGGCCAGCACCTCGTCCAGTTCCTCGACCATGACGGCGGCCAACGCCGGCGCGACCGCCGTTTCCGCCGACAGCAGCAGCACCGCCAGGGTCAGGAACATCTGCGAGGGCAGATCGTCGCGCCAGTCACCCGGGAGGTTCAGCCGGCACCAGGCCAGAAAGCGCACTGCGACACCGTGGGCCGGCTCGCCGAGTTTCAGCGCCGAATCCACCAACGGGGCGAGGGAGTCCACCGGATCACCCCCGGCGTTCACCGCCCGGACCAGGAACATACAGGCGAACAACCGCTTCAGGTGGTCGCGCCGTCCGGCTGGCCTCGCCCACCGTGTCAAGGCCAGAACCTCGCCGGGATGCCATGCGAGTTGGTCGGGCAGCCAGGGACTGTGCACCAGCTCGGCCAGCTCCCGACGATGCTCCTGCACCCCGGCGCCATAGTCGGCCGCGGCGATCTCGTCGAGCGCAGCGGCGTCCAACTGCGGGGCCACCCAGCCCAGCAGCGCGCGTTCGTCCGGCGCAAGGGATGCGAACAGGTCACGCTCGGAGCCGGTCACCGAACGATGATGCGGCATCGAACCTGGCGCCGTCCATGAAATACGCGCGGGCACTGCCGCTGCCCCTCAGCGGCGGCACCAGGGCGCCACCGCACCCACTCGACGACCCAGCACCTCACCCTGCAAGAACTGACCTGGCCACCTCGAGCCGCTGGTCATCGAGGGCGTGCAGTTCGGTGGCGCGCTGATGACCACCACTGAGGTGGAATGCGGCGGCAGTACACGGGCACCGCCGGGCGGATCGAGAACAGCCAGGTCGAAGTGTTCCTGGGCTATGCCGCCTCGGGCGGGAACACGCTGATCGACCGGCGATGCCACTACAGAGGTCGCCTTAACCTCGGCCTTCAGCTTTGATCACGAACGGCCGCTACCGGAGCAGCCGAGGCCGTAGGCCACTAAGGCGGCGTCGAGCATGCGTTCCTGCTGATCCGCCGGGTAGGCAGCGGGATCCGCGGCGGCGAGAGCCGCGACACCCTCGGTCATGGCGATCAGCCCCAGGGCGACCGCGCCGACCTGATCGACCGGCCAGTCCGGGGCAGCCGCGGCGACCAGCCGCTCGACCCGTTGCCGCCACGCTCGGTTGTTGCGGCGGTGCATGCCGATCAGTTCGGCGTCCGCCACTGCCGCAGCCAGGAAGCCCAACCAGACGATGCTCCAGTTGGTCGTCTCCGGATCGATCGCCATGCCCTGGCGGAGGACCGCGCCCAGCGCTGCCCGCGGCGAGGTGGCCGCGGCCTCGAGTTCCTCGACCCGCTGCCGGGTGGTGTCGTGCAGCAGTTGCCGGGCGTGCAGCAGCAGCGCTCGGCGATTCGGGAAGCGGTGCATAACCAGGCCCGTCGTGCAGCCGGCCGCCGCGGCGACCGCGCGCACTGTCAGCTTTTCCAGGCCCTGGTGCGCGAGCACGGCCCAGACCGCGCGCGACAGCGCCTCGCCCTGGGCCGAGCGGTCCGCAGGCAGTGACACGACCCTCACCTCCATGCTCGTAACGAATGTTACCGTAACGTTTGTTACCGAGGCAGGTGAGGAGCGGCATGACCTGGATCATCGCGCAGCGGCCGTGGACCGACCCGGTGGGCGAGGCGTTACGCGTGGCGCAGAAAGCCGAACTCGACCTCCGCTACGGCACCGACGACCATGAGCCCGGCACGCCGCCGACGGCCGACAACATCGACCTGTTCCTGGTCGCGGTCGACGAAGCCACCGGCCAACCGCTCGGCTGCGCCGCGCTGCGCCGCCTCGGCCCGGTCACCGTCGAGGTGAAGCGGATGTACGTGGTACCGAAGAGCCGCGGCTCGGGGGTGGCGACCGACTTGCTCCGAGAGCTGGAGGAGGCCGCACGGGAGCGCGGTTGGACGACCATCCGGCTGGAGACCGGCCCGGGCCAGCCGGACGCGATGCGCTTCTACGAGCGCGAGGGCTACCGCGAGATCCCGCTGTTCGGCGCGTACGTGGGCTCCGACCACTCGGTCTGCTACGAACGCGTCCTGCCTGACGAATCACCCCGCCGCAGCCCACAGCGCGGCTCCGCTCACGCGGTGGCCGCCCCTGCATCCACCCGGCCCTGACCGACCCGGTCAGTTGTCCGGCCACCGCCGGTTGGGCCGGCGCCCCGCGGCCCGGATGTCGTCGAAGCGCCGGTCGGCCGCCGGCGAGTGCGGTGGCCGGCTGTGTGACGCCATCGAGTGCCGGAGGTTCGTTCTGCCGGGGACTCGGCCGTGCTGCGTGGCGCAGGCGTTCGCGGGCGCGTAGCGGATCGCGTTG
Source organism: Actinoplanes sp. NPDC089786 (assembly GCF_040684855.1). Taxonomy (NCBI): domain Bacteria; kingdom Bacillati; phylum Actinomycetota; class Actinomycetes; order Micromonosporales; family Micromonosporaceae; genus Actinoplanes; species Actinoplanes sp. NPDC089786. The sequence goes on along the minus strand of NZ_JBFBGU010000015.1, from coordinate 194,954 downwards.
TGCGCGTGGGCGGTGGCGGCGCCCGTGCGGACCATGGTGTGCCACCGCAAGCGGCTGCCCCCGAGCGCCATGACGGTGGCCTGGCACACGACGAGGTACATGAGTTGGCGGTAGACGATCTGCTGCAGGGGAAGGCTCCACAGCGGTCCGTACCGTTCGCCGTCGAGGCGTAACGCGTAGGCGGCCGTGGCGACCTGCAGCGCGGTGAAGCCGAGCCAGACGGCCGCGACCTTGGCCGGGGGGAGAAATATCAGGCCGTAGACGGCATAGATGTCGACGACGGGAGCGGTGAGCGGGAGAAGAACCTGGAACAACAGGAGGTAGACGAGCCCGCGGCGGCCGAGCCGACCGGCGGCGCCGCGCTGGGTCAGCGCGCGGCGGTGCTTCCACATCGCCTGCATCGTGCCGTAGCACCAGCGGTATCGCTGGCGCCACAGCTGCCGTAGCGAGGTGGGCGCCTCGGTCCAGGCGACGGCGCCCGGTTCGTGGACCACTCGCCAGTCGGCGCGGATGACGGCCATGGTGAAATCGGTGTCCTCGGCCAGCGTCTGCGCCGAGACTCCGTCGACGTCCTGGATCGCCGATCGCCGGAAGGCGCCGATGGCACCGGGCACGGTGGGCATGCAGCGGCCGAGGTCGAACATGCGGCGGTCCAGGTTGAACCCGATCACGTACTCCAGGTGCTGCCAGCGCCCCAGCAACCCGGTGCGGTTGGCGACCTTGGCGTTGCCGGAGACCGCGCCTACCGCCGGGTCCCGCATCTGCTGCAGCAGCCGGCCGACGGCATCGATCTCGAAGACGGTGTCGCCGTCGACCAGGACCAGGAGATCGTGCCGGGCATAGCGGATGCCGGCGTTGAGGGCGGCCGGCTTGCCGGCGTTGGCCTGGCGGAGGACGAAGACGCCGGGCAGGCCGAGAGCTTCGACGATGTCGGCCGTGCCGTCGGTGGACCCGTCGTCGACGACGATCACCTCCAGCCGCGGGTAGTCGTTCAGGGCGAGTGACCGGACCGTCGCGGCGATGTTGGCGGCCTCGTTGTAGGCGGGGACGATCACCGAGACCGGGCCGAGGTACGTCAGCGGCGCCGCGTGCAGACGCCGGATGCGACGCCGGTGGATCTCGGCGCAGACGACCTGGACCAGCAGCCGCAGCCCGGCCAGGACGACGGCGAGGATCATCAGGACGGTCATGATCCGGGCGAGCCCGGCGCCGCCGAGCTGGGCGATGCGCAGAGCCTGACCACGCCATCGCTGTTCCGGGGCGGCCCGGGGTGCGCCGGGCAGGCCGAGTGCCTCGGAGACGGTGACGAACCGGTACCCCTGGGCCTGCAGACGGGGCAGGAGGAGCGTCAGGGCGCGTACGGTCTGGGATCGGTCACCGCCGGAGTCGTGCATCATCACCACCCCGCCGGCGCGTGACGCGGGCCGGACGGCGGCCGCGACGGCTTCGGCGCCGGGGCTGCGCCAGTCCTGGGTGTCGAAGTCGGACAGCACGACGAGGTGCCCGGACTCGCCGACCTGGCGGAGAGAGGCGAAGTCCGCGCGGGTGATCGCGCTCGGTGTGGAGGAGTAGGGCGGTCGCATCAGCTGCGGCCGCCGGCCGGTCGCCGCGGCGACGGCGTTGTCCGTCAGGGTCAGTTCCGCCGCGAGCCGCCACGCCGGCGTGGCGGCGATGTCCACGTGGCTGAAGGTGTGCGAACCGATCTCGTGTCCCTCGGCGAGCACCCGGCGAGAGAGGCCGGGGTACTGATTCACCCGGGACCCGACCTGGAAGAACGTGGCGTGCGCCCGGTGCCGGGCCAGGACGTCGAGGATCCGCGGCGTCCAGACCGGGTCCGGGCCGTCGTCGAAGGTGAGCGCGATCGTTCTCGGCGGCATCCGGCGGCTGCTCACCGCCGCCTCGGGTCCGACGCGCAGGACCGCCGCGGCGCTGGTCACCGCGGCCGGAGCCGCCTCGGGGTTCGCCGGGCGCGGCGCGGCGCCCGAGTGTTCCGAGCCGGCGTGCGAGACGTACCCGTTGAAGCAGAGCTCGCCCAGCACGACGAGCAAGAAGGCCGCCATCAGCACCCAGTGCGCGCGTGGCTCGCGCCGGAGCACCCGCTTGCCCACGTTCAGCGCTTCTTCGACGAGTTCGGGTTCGGCGCGTGGCTGGGTCTGCGCCCGTTGTTCTTCGCCGTCGCCGAGGCGCCGACCGAGGGTGCCGGTGCGACCGCGGCGGGCGGCGATGGGGTCGGCGCCGCGCTGGTTGTCGCGCTGCCGGTCCCAGGACTCGAGGTGGCCGGCCTGAGTGGTTCGGTTCCGGTGTTCCGCGGTTGGGGCCGCGTGGGGGCGAGGGTACGCGACGGCGAGGGCTCTGGCCCTCGATCGCGCACCCTGCCCGCGGCGGCATCCGGCCATCCCGGCGCCGAAGCGGGCCCGGCGCCGGTGAACCCGGCGACGAACGCCAGGACGACGAAGGCGAGCACGAGTCCGCCCACGGAACCAGCGATCGTGATCAGCTGGCGGCGGCGTCCGGTGCGGTCCACGAAGACCGGGTCAACACCGCGTTTTCTCTCCACGTCAGTCCTTGCCTGTCTGTCGGAACTGGTCGGTGGCGCGCGCCATCGGATCCCGGCCCGGCGCGGCTGGACGCCGCACCGGACCGGAACCCACTCGGGGGAGGGGGAGTTACTTGGGCGGCCCGGCTCTGCCGTGGTTGCCCTTGTCTTTCGGGCCGCCGTTGCCGTTGCCGTTCTGGTTCCCGTTCCCGTTCCCGTTGCCGTTGCCGTTGCCGTTGCCGTTCTGGTTCCCGTTCCCATTGCCGTTCCCGTTGCCGGGGTGTGCCGGGCCGGCAGTGGCGCTCGGGGCCGGATCGGCCGAGGAGGCGGTGAGGTGCGGGGCGCAGAAGGCGGCGATGTTCGCCGCGCCGCCGGCCAGGGCGGCAAGCGTGCGGCGGGACTCGGCCGTCATCGGTTTGCCGTGCTTGGTGCCGCGGGTGGCCTGCCAGGCACGGCACAGCCCGCGTTCCTTCGGCGCGACCGGCTCGGAGCTGTTCTCCCCGCGCACGGGTGGGGTCGGGGCCGGGTCCGACGATCGGGTGGGTTCGGGGGTCGCGGAACTGCTGGGTGGCGCCTCGGCCAGCGAGGCACCCGGCGGCGGGACACCCAGCGCGGAGAACCACCCGTGCGCCTGTTGTTGGGCGGCACGCGGAAGAGCGCCCCTCTCGGCGGCAACCGCGGTGCCGCCGACCGCCAGGACGACCACGCCGGCCGCCACCTTCATCGTGGCCGCCCTGGCGAGCGACAGTATGCGTACACGGCTACTCCTCTTCAGCGTTGCGGTCGGCACGGCACCGCGTTGCGCCGCCACGAACGCCGCCACCGCCGCTCGTTCGCCCGCCAGCTCCCGCGACGAGGCAGGGGCCCGCATGGCGTCGAGCAGCGCGGCCAGCTCCTGCTGGCCGGGACCGGGAGAGCCACCGGCGAGTAACCGGTCGAGGTCCGCGGTGCTGATCCGAGGATTTCGTCGTCTGCGCATCGCACCATGAAGAGCGTCGAGGAGGTCCACAGCGTTACACCTCGCCCGGCCGGGCCTGGCCGGAAGCGGGGTCGATCGCTCCGCGCGACCGGTCCGGCTGCGGACTCCGTTCCTGAACCGCGGACATCGAGGCAAGTTTCCGCAGGCCACGCATCGTTGCCACGCGCACGGCGCCGGGACGTTTGCCCAGCACCCGCGCGGTGCTGGCGACGTCCAGTCCGGCCACGACCCGCAACATGACGGTCTCCGCCTGATCCCGCGGCAGGGTGGCGACCAGCCGCAGGGCCCATGCGGTGTCCGCCTGCTCGAGCGCGTCGGAGGCGGCGTCCCGGGCGGCGGGCATCTGGCCGGCGAAGGAGTCGGTGGGCTCCTCCGGCCGCCGGGCCGCCGAGCGCCGGTTGTCGATCGCGCGGTGACGGGCAATCCGGAACAGCCACGCCCGGAAGCCGGCCGGGTCACCGTCGAAGCGCTCCAGGTCGCGCGCGGCCTGCAACCACGTCTCGGAGGCGACATCCTCGGCCGCGTCGCCGACCGCGACGCGCAGGTACCGCAGCAGGGCGGGCTGCAGCGAGCGCCACAGGATGGCGAAGCCCGCCTCGTCCCCGCCGGCCGCGGCGATCAACGCCCGGGCGAGTTCGTCGTCACCTGACACGCTGAATCCTCGACCCCTTGAACACGCGGACCCTGTTGCGACCGGCAGGGCCAGGACGGTACACCTGCTTCCGGCCGCAGCCGAGGGGGCTAAGCCCGCAGGGCTGGTCAGACGACCATCGATCACCCGGTCGGGTCATCCGGGTCCGGTGAAGCGGACGTTCAGCGGCGGCCGCCGGCCGAGCGGGATCATCGCACCCGCACGCCGGCCCGGAAACGGCGTTCACCACGGTCAGCGCCCGCAGATCGGTCAGCGGATCGCCGGCCCGCCCTGTCCCGGCGAAACAGCCGAGCAACCGATACTCCTTGCCCCCCGCGGGGAGGCACAGTACGGGACGTGAACCGCCGGTCGCCGCGTCTTGCTCTGGCCGTCGCCGTGGTGGTGACGGCGGCGGCGTGCGGCCACGCGGCTCCCGACCCGGCGCCGTCACCGACCGCCGCCCCGCCGTCGCCGGCCGAAACTCTGCCATCGTCGAGCGCTGCGCCGTCACCGCTGGTCACCGCGATGCCATCGCGAGGCGGGGCTCCGGCCGGCGGTCCGGCGACCCGGATCGCGGTGGCCGGGAACCAGTTCGTCGACGGCCGTGGCCGGCCGGTGCGACTGCGCGGCTTCAACCATGCCGGGGCCGAGTACTCGTGCGTCGAGGGCACCGGCGTGTTCGACACCCCGGACGGGGCGGCCCCCTCGGTCGCGGTGGTCAAGGCGATGCGCGGCTGGCGCGGCGCGGGCGCGGTGCGCGTACCGCTCAACGAGCAGTGCTGGCTCGGTCTGCCCTCGGTGCCCGCGGAATACGCCGGGGAACCCTATCGTCGCGCGATTCGCACGTTCGTCACCAGGCTCAACGCGCAGGGCTTCACCGCCGTCCTCGACCTGCACCGCAGCGCTCCCGGCGACGCCGTGCCGCACGAGCAGGAGCAGATGCCCGACCGCGACCACAGCATCGACTTCTGGCGGTCGGTCGCTGCGACGTTCACCTCCGGCGCCGTCGTGTTCGACCTCTTCAACGAGCCTTTTCCGTACGCCGAGCCGGACACCGACCGGGCCTGGGCCTGCTGGCGGGCCGGCGGGTGCACGCTCACCTCCACCAATTCCGGCGAGCCGTACGTCGCCGCGGGCATGAGCGAGCTGGTCGCCGCGGTCCGGGGCACCGGCTCCCGGACCGTCGTCCTGGCCGGCGGGATCTACTGGGCCGAGGGCATGACCCGATGGCTGCGCTATCGCCCGGCCGATCCGCTGGGTCAGCTCGCCGCCTCGTTTCACGCGTACTCGTTCAACGAGTGCGCGGACGTCCGCTGCTATGACCGTGACCTGGCACCCATCGCCGCGGCGGTGCCGTTGTTCGTGAGCGAGATCGGCCCGCGGCTGGCGGTCGCGCCCGGCGCCGACGTCGACGAGTCGTGTCCCGCGTCGGTCATGCGCCCGGGCGGCTTCGCCACGGCCACGTTCGACTGGCTGGATCGGCACGGCGCCAGCTACACGCCGTGGAGCTGGAACCCGTGGGGCGATTGCTGGTCGCTGGTGCGAGGCTGGGACGGCGAGCCGACGGCGGTGTGGGGTGATCAGGTACGGCGCCGGCTCGCCGCGGGCTGAGGGAGGCGAGGGCCGGTCAGGTACGGCGTTCCATTTCGCCGCGCCGGCGCGGAAGGCGCGGTTCGTCCGGCGGCGTCAGTGGAGCGGCCGCCGCCGACGTGTAGAGCGTCGAGGCCGGGCCGGGGGATACCGGAACGGTTGTCGGCGCGGCCGCGCCGTTGCGGGCGGCGCCGCGTCCCGGCTCCGCGGCGACGGCCGGAAGCACGGCCGTGGCGTCGGTCTGCGCCCGCACGACGGGAGTGTGCTCGCGTCCGCGCGGGGTGAGGCCACCGGCACTCTTAGGCGCGTTCAGCAGTACGCCGCTGATGTTGCCGTCGACCACCTCGGCCAGCTCCGCGAGCGCACGGACGACGTGTCCCCGGGTGGTTCGCCGGTAGTCGCCGACCAGGAGGACGTGGTCGCTCACCGCGGCAAGCGCGATGCCGTCCGAGACGCTGAGCACCGGGCCGGAATCGAGCACGACGATGTCGCAGAGCTGGTGCAGGCCGCGCAGGGTCCGGTCCAGCCGTGAGCCCTCCAGCAGGTCCGCCGCGGCGCCGGCGGCGGGGCCGGCCGTGACCAGGCGCAGACGCGGCACCGGGCCGGCTTGCACCACGTCCGCCGGGGCCGCGTCGCCGGCCAGGATGGTGGTCAGCCCGGCGCCGTTGGCCATGTCGAACACCGTGTGCAGGCCCGGCCGGCGCAGATCGGCGTCGACGAGGATCACCGTACGACCGGCCATCGCCAGCGCCGCGGCCAGGTTCGCCGCGGTCGTGGTCCGGCCTTCCCCGTCGTCCGCGCTGGTCACCAGGATCGTTCTGTCCCGCTCGCTCAGCAGCGGCTGAAGCCGGGACCGCAGGTAACGGTAGGCCTCGGCGGCCGGTGACTCCGGCGCGCGCAACGTCACCGGCGACGGCGAACCGCCCCGGCGCCCGCGCACTCGCGGAACGGTCGCCAGCACGGTTGCCCGGGCGACTCGTTCGAAGTCGGCGCGGCCGCGGATCCGGTCGTCGAGCCGGTCGCGGATCAGTGCGCTGCCCACGCCGAGCACCAGCCCGGCGACCAGCCCGATGGCGAGGTCGATCCAGACCGGACGGGAGACCGGGCCGTCCGGGAGCCCGGCCGGCGTGACGAGCGTGGCATGCTGGGTCGACGTGGTCGCGACGGGGGTCTTCGCGGTGCCGGCCGGCTCTTTCGCCTCGCCCGCGTTGCGATAGGCGACGTACGCCTCGGCCAGCGCCCCGGCACGCTGCCGTGCGATCGCCGCTTCCGTGCTCGTGTACGCGAAGGTCAGCACGTTCGCGTCCGGCGCGACGCTGATCGTGAGTCCGGTCAGCAGCACGCCCGGGTCGACGCCCAGCGACCACGCGGCCGGGTCGACGACCACGCCGGAGCTGGCCAGCTCCTTCTCGGTGCCCATGTCCGGCGGCACCGGCGTGGTGTTGGACCGGACCCGTGCCTCGACGACGACGACGGCCGTGGACCGGTACTCCACCGGCGCGGTCCGGCTCGCGCCGAACGCGGCCGCCATCACCACCGCCGTCACCAGGACGATCCACGGGCCGTACACGCGCAACAGCCGCCCCGGACCTCCGTTGACACTCATTCTCGGATACCTCCCGCACCCATGTCGCTGCCGGCCTCCACCGACCGGTGTGCCGGCCGCCGCCCGGCGGCGAGTTCCGCGACCATCGCGACATACGGCACCTGCTGGTGGTCCCAGGCCAGCTCCCGCTCCACCGCACGGCGCCCGGCATCGCCCAGGTCGGCGCGCCGATCCGCGTCCAGCAGCAACTCCTCCATCCGCGCCGCGAACGCGACCACGTCGCCGACCGGCGCCAGCGCCGCGGCGTCCGCGCCGATGAGCCGCGTCTCCGCCACGTCGAACGCCACGAACGGCAGGCCGAAGGCCATGTACTCCATCGCCTTGACGGGAGTCACGAATCCCTCGATGTTGGGTTCGATGCCGATGTCCGCGGTGGACAGATATTCCGCGACCTGTTCCCGGGTGGCCCAGCCGGGGAACGTCACCCACGGCTCCAGCCCGCGCTCACGGACCAGGCGTTCGGCGTCCGGAATGGCGTCCCCCACGCCGACGAACGTGAACGCGCAGTCCGTCCGGCCCATCCCGTGCACCAGGTGGCCGATGGCCTCGACGGCGAGGTCGATGCTGTCCTGTGGACCCATCATCCCGATCAGGACGGCGAGATGGCGGCGCCCGCGGCGTAATGCCGGCCGGGGCTCGCCCCGCCGCATCTCGTGCAGCCACGGGCCGTTGCCGACCACGGTCACGCGCGCCGGGCCGATGCCGCCGCGCCGCACCGCGATGTCACGCACCGACGCGTTGACCGCGACGACCCGATCGACCGTCCGCAGACTGGCCCGTTCGAAGCGACCGAGCAGCCGGTACATCAGGCCCTCCCGGCTGCGGTATCGGGCCGCGTACATCTCGGGGGACAGGTCTTTGAAGTCGAAGACGGTCTTCCGGCCGAGCAGCCGCAGCGGCGCGGCGAGCAGGAAGTAGATGTCCGGTGTGCTGGACACCTGCACCACGTCGACGCCGGGGGACAGCAGTGCTCGTACGGTCAGCACCGCGGCCATGACCAGCGAGTAGGAGTACTCCCGCACGAAGCCCTGCTTGGTCGTGCCGTCCGTCGGCGGACGGTAGTCGAGCACACGGATGCCGGGCACGGCGCGGTTCTCCGGGTCCCGCCGGCAGATGACGGTCACCGTCATGCCGGCCCGGACCAGCGCCGCGGCGTGCTTGCGAAGCCTGTGGTCCCGGGCGATCGAGACGTTCTCCACCATCAGCAGGACGCGGATCGGTTTCCTGGTCGGCATGGTCATGTCGCTACCTGTTCTGTGGCGGGAGGGGCGGCTTCTGTGTCGCGCGGCTGGTGTCCGGCGCCGGGCGGCTTGTCGTCGGGTCCGGGCGGCTCGGTGAGCGACCGGAGGATGGCCAGCAGCCCGAACAGCGCGTCGGCGGCGCCGCGGTAGGTCAGGTGCGGGTCGAAGAGCATGAGGACGACGTCCGCCGCGACCGCGGCGCTGACCGCCAGGCCGATCGCGGCCACCGCGCCCGTCGCATGCCGGGCCGCCGCCGTCGCCCGGCGCAGGGACACCACGACCCAGCACAGGTAAGCGCCCAGCAGCGGAACACCGCCGCCCCAGAGCAGCCACGTGTAGCCGCTCTCGATCCAGACCCAGCCGAACTCCTCGTGTGCGGCCGGCACCCGCGCCGACGGCCGCACGCCCAGCAGCCAGTTGCCGTGCGAGCCGAGTTCGGGCCAGAAGTACGTGTTCAGGTTGCGCAACCGGACGATCCAGCTGTCCGGCAGCCCGGAGGCGCTCTGGAACCCGAGCAGTCGCGTCTGGATGACCGGCCACATCACCACCCCGCCGAGCAGCAGCAGCGGTACGGCGTACCCGATCAGCCGGGTGGCGCGGGAGACCACGACGATCATGGCCACCGCGACGAACAGGCCGAGCACGGTGGAGAACTCACCGGCGCCGAGCGTGCCGAACAGGCAGATCAAGATGACGCCGCCGAGCAGCACGCGATGCCGTGCGCCGCGCAGCAGCAGGCCGACCGCGAGCGCGAGGTTCAGCACGGCCAGGTCGGCGACCGCGGCCGCGAGGGCCAGCGTCGAACTGCCCCGGCCGATCGCCAGCGTCCGCTCGACCCCGAACGGCGCCCACAGCGTGCCCAGCAGCTTCGGCACCCCGAACAGGTCGAGCGACTGCAGCACGCCGAGGACGCTGACGATGCAGGCGGTGGCCATGGAGAGCGCGATGCACCGGTACGCCTGCTTCACGCTGCTGATGCTGAACCGGATGATGAAGTACACGGCAAGGTACTTCCACAGCACGATGGCGTGCTGCAGGTCGTCGGCGGTGATCTCCCGATGCCGGGCCAGCATCATCAGCAGCGGCACGATCGAGCTGAACACGGCAAGGCCGATGAAGGCTCCGTCGAGTGAGTTCATCCTTGGAATCCGGACGCCGCCGGTGCGCACCCGGACGACCCAGCGGACGACAAGGGCGGCGCCGACCAGAACGGCGAGCGCCTCGTTGGGCCGCAGCACCGGCAGCACCGTGCCACGGTCGATGCCGGCGGTCAGCGGCGTCAGGAAGATCAGCAGGTACGCCGCCACGGCCGGGCGGGCGAACACCCAGGCGCCGACGCCGATCGCCCCCAGCGCCATGACCGCCGCGAGCGGGTTGAGTCCGAGCAGCGCCCCGGCTCCCGCCGCGCCGGCCAGCAGGACGAGGTTCGCCGTTGCCCCCGGACCGCGGCCGAGCCGCCGGGCGCGGCGCCGGCGGGGCTTCCCGCCGCCGGCCGTCATCCCCACCTTGTTCCGGGCGGCATCGGTGACCCAGGCCATCTCCGGCGCCCGCAACGCTTTCTGCGCCCCGAAGTAGATCGCGACGCCGATCAGCGCGGCCGCGGCGACGCCGGCCACCGCGCCGGCCCGATCCGCGACGAATCCGGCCACCAGGTGCGCGGGCAATGCCATCAGGACCGCGACGCCGAGAATGCGCAGCACCGGCCGGCCCAGTGACTCGGTCCCGCCGCCGAGGCCGCGCAGGAGCGCCACGACGAGATATCCGGCGCTGATCAGCGCGCCGGCCGACATCGACAGGCCGAGCACGGCGAGTACGGCCGGCCCGTCCACGGCCGGCGCGAGGCTCGCTCCGGCCAGGCAGACGCCGAGCTGCAGCAGCATCGCGCGCATCGGCGTGCGGGTGTCCTCGCGGGCCAGGCAGGCGTAGGTCGCCACCAGGAACGCGGTTTCCCCGCCGATGCCGAGCGCCAGCGTGCCGAGCGCCGTGGTGATCAGCGTGGTGCCCGCGTCGGTGTCGAATCCACCGAAGGCGACGGCCTGAGCGATCGGGCCGGCGATGGCGAGGTATCCGGCGGCCGCCGGCACGGCGAGGAAGAGCGCGAAGACGAGCCCGCGGACGAACGTGTCGCGGAACGCCGGCGCATCCCTGGCCGCCCGCATCCGGGACAGCCGGGGAGCGAGCGCGAGCGCCACCGGCGTCGCGCCGAGCGCGATCGGCAGGAAATAGAAGTTGAGCGCCAGCTGGAAGGCGACAACGCCGCCGGCCACCCGGTTCGCGAGGATCAGCAGGATGAGCAGCTGCGCCGCGGCCAGGGCGGCCTGAGCCAGCGACGGGAGCGCCCGGCGGAGCACCCGGCGCACTTCGGCGTCCCGCCAGCCGGCCCGCGGCCGCAGCCGTACGCCGGCCCGGCGTGCGCCGTACCACTGCAGCGCGGCGTGTGCGCCGACCGCGCCGGTGGTACCCAGGCCGAGCAGGACCAGCGCGCTCACCGGTGCGTCCGGGCGGCCACCGAGGCCGGGATGGATCGCCGCCACCAACCCGAGCACCACGATCGTCCCGATGTTCTCCAGCGCGGGCGCGGCGGCGGCGAGCGCGAACCTGCCGTGCGCGTTCATGGCGGCGCCGGCGGTCGCCACCAGGCCGTACAGCGGGATCTGGGGGAGCAGCATGAGGACCAGCAGGATCCCGTCCCGGGCCGGTCCGCCCGCGCCCGGCGTGGCCGCCGCGAGGGCCAGCGGCGCGGCGAGAACCGCGAGCGGGGTGAGCACGGCGGAGCCCAGCGCGATGATGCCGAGATATCCGCCGGCGACCCGCTCCGCCGCGCGCCGGTCGCCGGTGTCCACGTGCCGGACCAGCGCCGGGATCACCAGGGACGACAGCATCGACCCGCCGAGCAGACCGTAGAAGACCAGGTTCGGCAGCGAGTTGGTGAACTGGTAGGTGTTCGCGAACAGCGTGGCGCCCAGGACGGCCGCGATGACGACGCCGCGGACCACGCCGGTGATCCGGCTGATCGCCGTCCACACCGCGACGGTCATCGAGTCGCCGACGGCGGCCGCCGGCGACTCGTGGGCCAGGGCCGGTTCCGCCGCCAGGATCGGCAGGTCGTCGTCGGGGCGGACCGGTGTCACGGTCACGCCGTACCGCGCCTGAGCTGGGCGGGGAGGGTACGGGCGAGGATGGTGAGGTCGAGCCACAAGCTTTGCCGGTGTACGTACTCGACGTCGAGGGCCAGCGCCTGGTTCATCGTGAGGGCATTACGCCCGCTCACCTGCCACAGCCCGGTCAGGCCGGGCCGGGTCCCGAAGCGGGCCCGCGCCTCGGGGGCGAACAGCTCTGCCTCCCAGGCCAGCACGGGGCGCGGCCCGACCAGCGACATCTCGCCGCGGACCACGTTCACAAGCTGGGGGAGCTCGTCCAGGCTGGTCCTGCGCAGCCACTTGCCCAGCGGCGTGACCCGGGGATCGCCGGCCAGCTTGTAGAGGCCGTTCGTGGCCACGGCCGGGCCGCCCTCGCCGGTGAGCATCCGCCGCACGTAGGCGCGATGGATGTCGTCCCCCGCTCCGGTCGACATCGAGCGGAACTTGTACATGACGAACGGCCGTTCGTCGCGGCCGAGCCGCTCCTGACAGAACACCGCCGGACCGGGCGACGACAGCCGGACCGCCAGCCAGATCACCGCCAGCAGGGGAGACAGCACGACGAGACCGCATACGGCCAGAAGCATGTCGAAAGCACGCTTGATCATGAGGAGGCCTCGGCGGTCATGGTCGCGACCCGGGCCTCGATGCCGGGCAGGTCCGCGACGCGGCGACGGGGCACCGCCGGGTTGCCGTACGCGACCATGCCGGGTGGAATGTTCCGGGTCACCACCGAGCCGGAGCCGATCATCGCGCCCGCCCCGATCCGGACGAACGGCAGGATCGTCACGTTGACGCCGATCTGGGCACCGGCCCCGATGTGCGGGCCGGTCATCAGCTTCGCGGACCGCTCGTCCCCGGGATACAGATCGTTGGCGATGGTCACGCCGGGCGCCAGGAACGCGTCGTCCTCGAGAAGGGTGAACTGCGCGATGTAGCAGTTCGCGTGGATCTTCACCCGGTCGCCGATCCGGCAGCCGTAGTCAACCACCGAGTTGCTCCAGATGTTCACCCGCGCACCGATCACACAGTCCTCGCGCACCACCACGCCGTGGCCGGTCTCGAAATCCGGGCCGATCCGGCTCGAGTCGTAGAGGACGGTGCCGCTGCGCAGCCGTGCCCCCGTTCCCAGCACGAGCGGGCGGTCGGGGCGACGGCTCACCGGATATCCGATGATCACACCCTCGTCGGCGGTCCAGCCCCGTGCCTCGGGGCGCTGCCGGGGGGAGGTCACGAGACCGGTCCGTCCGGAGCCGGGACCGCCGCGAGGGATTCCTCCAGCGCCTCGCAGACCCGATCGACCTGATTCCGGGTCAGATGCGGGAACAACGGCAGCGAGAGCAGCTCGCCGGCGGCCTGCTCGCAGACCGGCAGCGCTCCGGTCGCATAGCGGCGCAGCGGCGGCTGGACATGACAGGGCACCGGGTAGTGCACCCCCGTCTGCACGCCACGCTCCGCCATTGCGGTCCGGATCCGGTCCCGGTCCGGCACCCGGATCACCATGAGGTGATAGACGTGCCGCGCCTGCGGTGCCGACTCGACCAGCCGGACGCCGGAGCCGGCGAGCCGCTTGCGGTACCGGTGGGCGAGCGCGATACGCGCTTCGGTCCAGCGCTCGTTGCGGGCCAGCTTGGCCGTCAGGGCGATAGCCTGCAACGTGTCGAGCCGGCTGTTCGTGCCGACGTACCGGTGCTCGTAGTGCGCCGCCCCGCCGCTGCGCCCGTGGTTGGCCAGGCTTCGTATCCGGTCCGCGAGTTCGGGGTCGGAGGTGACCACCGCGCCGGCGTCGCCGAAGGCGCCCAGGTTCTTGCCGGGGTAGAAGCTGAAACACCCGGCGACGCCGAACGAGCCGGCCCGCCGGTCCGCCCATTCGCCGCCGTGCGCCTGGGCGGCGTCCTCGATCAGGTGAATCCCGGCCTGCCCGGCGACGGCCCGCAAGCCGTCCATGTCCGGCATGTTGCCGTACAGATGGACCACCATGACCGCGCGGGTGCGCGGCGTGATCGCGGCGGCCAGGATCTCCGGCGTGATCAGGAGGGTGTCGGCGCAGACGTCGACGAACACGGGGCTGGCGCCCGCCCGGACGACCGCCGCGGCGGTCGCGATGAACGTGTTCGACGGGATGACGACCTCGTCGCCCTCGCCGACACCGAGGGCCTGCAACGTGAGTTGAAGGGCGTCGGTGCCGTTGGCGACGCCCACGGCGTGGCTGGAGTCGCAGTAGCGGGCGAACTCCTCCTCGAACGCCGCGACCGCCGGGCCGCCGATATAGCGGCCCTGCAGAAGGGCCTCGGTGAACGCGGTTTCGACCTCGGGCCACACCTCGCGGGCCATCATGCTCAGGTCGGTGAACGGAACTTCGATGAAGGGTGGCATGGGTTCCTCGCTGGAGTCGAAGTCGACGTCAAGGAGTGGCGCGGATCAGACCGCGGTGGCGGTGGTAGCGCGCCGCGGAGCCGGGATGAGACCCGGACGCGGCCCCCGCGGCTCCTCGGCGATCTCCCTCAGCAGGACCTTGCGGTCCTCGGCCAGGGACAGCTGCGCCGCCTGGATGACCTCGACGACGGCCAGGCCGTTGGCGCCGTCGGTCCGTGGGCGGGCCCCGGTCGTCAAGCACTCGACGAAGTGTCTCGCCTGCACCGCGAGAGGTTCCTCGAACGCCACGACCGGAGACGTGACCGCGCCGTGGTGGTAGCTGATTCCTTCGGCGGACCCGTTGCCGGGCGCTCCGCGCAGCGCCGCCTTGTCGTGGATGCGGACCCGCTCCTCGACGTTCGTGTCGTCGTAGACCGCCATCTTCTTCGAGCCGACCGCGGTGATCAGGCGCACCTTGCGCGGATCGAGCCAGCTGAGATGGATGTGCGCCTGCACGCCGATGTCGTCGTACCCGAGCTTGAGGAAGGCGACGTCCTCGAAGATCGGGTCGACGTGGTGAGAACCCCAGGCCTGCACGGATGTCGGGGTGGAACCGAGCACGTGGTTGGTGATCGAGATGTCGTGCGGGGCAAGATCGAAGATCACGTTGACGTCGGTCTGGTACAGCCCGAGGTTGAGCCGTGAGCTGTCCATGTAGTACAGATCGCCGAGTTCCTGGGTCTGCACGAGCTCGCGCAGCATCCAGACCGCGCCGTTGTATTCGAACGTGTGGCCGACCATGAGCGTCACGCCCGCAATCTCGGCGGCGGCGATGAGCTCCCGGGCGCCGGCCGCGGTGGTGGCCAGCGGCTTCTCGATCAGCACGTGTTTGCCGGCCCGGATCGCCTCCAGCCCGAGCGGCACGTGGGTCGCCGGCGGTGTCGCGATGACCAGCGCGTCGATGTGCGGCAGCGCGGCCTGCAGCGAGGTGAAGCCGTCGCCGGTGGCCAGCAGATGGGCCATTCCCGACAGCAGAGGGAGTCGTGCGTCGATCGCCACCGCACGGGCGATGCCCGGCGTGGACCGCATCACGCGAAGTTGCTTGGAACCCCAGTAACCCACACCGAGCACGCCGACCCGTACACCAGCCGGCCGCGGCGGCCGGCTCCCGGTTCCGCCGTCCGGACCGGACAACTCCTGATCTGAACCCATCTTCCGCCGCCCTCACCCTATGGGAGCCGCCTCACCGAGGGCGCTCCGTACCGGAGTATTCGAGGCTTTCGTGCCCGGGGTGAAGAGACCTTCCGTTGGATGCAACGTGGGCCATTCGGTCAAACGAAAAGAGGCGACATTTTGGTTTGGGCGGTATAGGCACGCCGCGTACTTTTCATTCCCGGTCTATAAACACACTCGCCCGACCTGGTCATGAAATCTGCCCGTAACATGCGCCGCCGTGCCTGGTGTCCGCATTTCGAACGCCTCAGTAAATCAGCTAATCGTTCAGTGATGATCGGGCAGCCATCGTGGGATAGTCCGTTCAATGTCCACCCGAGGAGGTCACGTGACCGTCGAGCCGATGTCGCGCCAGGGCACAAAACCTGCCCTTGGCCTGCGGCTTCTCACCGTACTGGCGGCGCTGTCCACCGCCGCGCTGTTCATTATATCGATACCTGTTGCGGCTCATGCCTCTGCGTTGCGGCCATTGTCCGTGACGCTCACCTTCGACGACGGATTCGCGGATGAACTTGCCGCGCAGCAATTATTGCAGCAGTACGGCATGCGCGGAACCTTCTACATCAATTCCTCGTTCATCGGGCTCCCGGGTTACATGACTCGGGCGCAGTTGGCGGACGTCGCCGCACACGGGCACGAGATCGGCGGCCATACGGTCTCGCACCAGCCGCTCACCACGTTGTCCGCCGACGAGCAGGACCGGCAGATCTGTCAGGACCGCAATGTGCTGCTTTCCTGGGGATACGCCGTGACCTCGTTCGCCTACCCGTTCGCCGAGTTCAGCGCCACCACCAAAACGATCGCCCAGCACTGCGGCTACAACAGCGCCCGGGCGGTGGGCGACCTGCGCTCGCCGTACAGCTGCTCGGACTGCCCGGCCACCGAGACCATCCCGCCGGCCGACCGGTTCGAGATCCGCACCCCGGATGACGTCGAGTCCAACTGGACGCTGGCCAATCTGCAGAACCTCGTCACCCGGGCCGAGACCACCGGCGGCTGGCTGCCACTGAACCTGCACCACGTGTGCAGCACAGGATGTCCCGCCGAGTCCATCTCCCCGGCCGTCTTGGGCCAGTTCCTCAACTGGCTCCGGCCGCGCTCGTCGCCAACCATCCGGACCACCGTGAAGACGGTGCAACAGGCGCTCGGTGGGTCCGTCCAGCCGGCCGTCGCGGCGGTTCCGGCGCCCGCGCCCGGCGCGCCCGGCGTCAACACGGTGCGCAACGCGTCGCTCGAAACCGCCTATGCGCCCGACCCGAACCTGCCGGACTGCTTCAACTCCGCCGGCTACGGCGCCAACACGACCACCCAGACCCGGGTCACCGACGCGCACAGCGGCACCTACGCCTCGCGCATCACGGTGAGCAGCCGGACCGACGGGGATGCGAAACTGCTGCCCCGGTTCGATCTGGGCCAGTGCTCGTCGTCCGTGGCGCAGGGCCGCACGTACCAGGCCAGCGTCTGGTACAAATCCGACGTCCAGGTCTTTTTCACGATGTACAAGCGCAACGCGCTCGGACAGTGGAGTTACTGGACGCAGAGCCCGCGGATGGCGCCGGCCGGCACGTGGACCCAGGCCACCTGGATCACCCCGGCGCCGCCGGCCGACGCGCTGGCCGTGAGCTTCGGCCTCACCATCGACAGCGTCGGCACCCTGACCACCGATGACTACGGGTTCGCCGACACGGCGGTGGGTCCGGCGCCGCCGGGGGCCAACGCGCTGACGAACGCGTCGCTCGAGACCGACGGGGCCGACGGCTTCCCCCAATGCTGGACCGGTACGGGATTCGGGACGAACACGCCGGTCTGGTCGCGGGTCACCGACGCCGCCGACGGCACGTACGCCGAGAAGCTGGAACTCACGGCCTGGACCGACGGCGACGCCAAGCTGATCCCGTCGTGGGACAGCGCCAACTGCGCGCCGCTGGTGACCGTCGGCAGCACGTACACGCTGGCGCTGTCGTACAAGTCGACCGCGACCACGTTCCTGACCCTGTACCGGCAGGACGCCGCGGGCAACTGGGCCTACTGGACGCAGAGCCCGTACTTCCCGGTCTCGGCGGCATACACCACCGCGACCTGGACGACGCCCGCCGTGCCGGCCGGGACCAGAGCCGTGACGTTCGGCCTGACGCTGGACAAGGTCGGGGAGGTGACCACCGACAGATACAGCATGATCGCCAACTGACCCAACGCCGCAGCCCCTGGCTGATCCACGAGACATGGCCCAGTACGGCAGCCGTCGTTCGTGATCATGGCTTGAGTTCGAGGTTGAGACGGTGGGCGCCGGTGCTGCCCGCGGCCGCGGGCAGTCCGGTGCCTGCTCGCTGGTGAACGGCCCGATCGAGGCGCCGCGCGCAGCTCGACGACGATGAAGCCTGAAAGCTCTGACCTGGGCGCGGATCGCGGCACGAGATTGCCCGCTCGGGGGCCAGGACGGCCGTTACCGCCGCAGGCCGGCTCGGCATTCGGTCGCATCTGTGCCCACCGATAATGATCCACACAGCCCACCCGTCTTTATCGGCCGCTATGCCGGGCGTCGCTTCATCGACGCTCCTATGAGTCGTTGAGGGCCCATACTTTGTCGGTGGGCGGACTCGGAGGGCAGTGTGGACGACTCGAAACTACTGCAACTGGGATTGCGGGCGGCACGCTCGATCGTGGACGAGAAGCCGTTCGTTACCGACTTGGCTGAAGGCCTACGCGGCGTTGTGGGCGCCGACTGTGTTTGTATAGACGTTTGTCGCGGCTGGCCAGAGGAGACTCCGGTGGTAACTCTGGCGGGGGAGCCTGGTGATCTGACTGCGTCTGAGACCGATGATTGGATGCAGCTGTCGGCTGTCGATGATCCATACATAATGAACCTGGTGGCGACTCGTGATCCTCTTCCCTATCGCGTCAGCGACCTGACGACGCTCAGTCGCTTCCGCCGGACGTCGGTCTACCGTGAGATCTACGCCGGATTTGAGATGCGTTACTTGGTGGCGATGGCCCCGCGCATCACCGACCACGACATGGTGATTGTCGGTCTGACCCGCAGGCTGCACGACTTCTCGGATGTGGAAGCCCGGGCTTTGCACCCGCTACGCCACCTACTTTCCGCGGCGTTTGATTATCAGCAGTTGGTCAGCAAGATTCGGGCTGAACTCCGCACCGTACCGGTCGACGTTGATCCACGTCGGCTGACCCTGACCCAGCGGGAAGATCAAGTGCTCGCATTGGTGGCCGCCGGGCACACCAATGACCAGGTTGCCCGCCGGCTCGGCGTCAGTCCTCGGACCGTCCGTAAGCACCTGGAAGCGGTTTTCCCCAAGGTTGGCGTCTCCAACCGCGTCGCTGCGGTCGCGTGGTGGCTCCGTCAGAACTGACTCTGACGTCCCGCCAGCGGTTTGCACCTCTTCCGTGTGGATGGAAGCAGGCGACTTGTCAAGGTGGCTCTTCGGCCACCTGCCGGAATCGCCCTTGTCCGGCGATCCTGGGTCGGCAATGACGAATCGGTCCACACCTGGAACGCCAGGAGTCTCGCCATGACCACAGCGCTCGACAACTGACCAAGGGATCGTGTTGACCGTGCCCGAGTCATTGGCCCAGCCCGAGCCCACATTCCGCCGTTCAGCCGAAACGCGCCACGAGGCCGTCTCGTCTGCTGATCATCATTGCTCTTCCGCAGAACTCAGTGGCGGTCGCCGACTGGCCCCGACACGCGGCGTGGGTTCCGCGCGTCAGATGCTCGCGCTGCAAGCCGCCGCGGGAAACCGGGCGGTCGTATCCGCGCTTCTGGCCCCGGTTCAGCGTCAAAGACCGACGTCGTCAGCTCCTGCGGCGAGCCCTGCGGGCACAGCCGCACCCGGACCGGAGTCAGCCCCGCGCGAGGGACAGGCCCCGCTGCCGGTGCAGCGTTGCGGCGCCGAGCAGAACGCCGGCTGCCCATGCGCGGACGTTGTGCCTGAGGAGGACGTGCAGCGCACCTTGTCCGTTGCACGAGCCGACGGGTCACCGGGTCCGGGCCCGATCGGCGCAGGACCTGAGACCCATTTGTCCTCGCCGCGGTTCGCCGCCGACGATCTTCTCGAAGCCTGCTACCAGGACCGCGGACGGCTGGCGATCGGTATGACCAACGAGTCGGTCCGGAAAGTTCAGCAAGCACTGCTCGATCTGGCCTACGACCTTGGGCCGGCGGGCGCGGACGGCGTTCACGGTCCGATGACCGTCACCGCCGTGAAGAACTTCAAAAAGGATGAAAGCCTCGGCTTCGCCGAATACGGTGACGTCGGTCCCGGTACTATGCGCCGGCTCGATCAGCTGTTCTCGGGGCGACGGCAAAATCCGCCCGACCGGCGCAAGCGCGGCGGTGAGTTCCCGCGCAGCACCGCCAAGGTTGAGGTATTGGCCACGCACATCGGCGGCATTCCCGGCGGGGTCAAGCACCTCTTCATCGTCCACACCAGCGACGCAGACAACAAAACGGCCTACCGCGCCGGCCCAGGTGTCTGTCCCGACGGGCCCCGTCCCGACGGGGCGCCGTCGATCATGGAGGATCACGGCCCCTACAACGACCGCTTCATCGACTGGGACCCGAACGCTCCCTCCGTCACCGCGGTTCGAGGCCAAGCCGCGAATGACAAGGATGCCTGCCTGCTGGGTCATCTCCGTGACATCGACGCCGCGTGCATCGCCTACTCCCCGTTGGGGCCGAACAGCAACACGGTCGCCCGCACTCTTCTTGAACGTTGCGGCATTCCGCAAGCCAAACCGGATGTAGTCGCGCCGGGATGGGACGCGACGTTGCCGACGAAGAAATGACTACGACCAACGCTGCGAAGAGAGCAGCACCTCACTGTCATCGGCACGAGTCGTGCGTCGGGCCGGCTCCCGGCGTGCGTCACCCCGCGTGACGGCTCACCACCGACCGACGCGCGGTCCGCGGCAGAAGAGGATGCACTTCGACGGTGCGCCTGCCTGCGGAGCCAAAACGGCGCCAGTAGGCTCGGCCTCATGCCGGACATCAAGGACCTCGAGCCGCTGATCGGTCGCTGGAGCCAGCTCGTCGACGCGCCGCGGCACGTCGAGGAAAAGGTTGCGGGCGAGATGACGCTGGAGTGGCTCCGGGACGAGAAGGTGATTCTCCAGCGCTCGATCGCCGAGAACCCGATGTTTCCCGAGGGCGTGGTTCTGATCATGTCCGCCGATGACGACGCCGAGGGCGACTTCACCGCGCACTACTTCGACTCCCGTGCGGTCTCGCGCGTACTCCACATGAGCTTCCAGGCCGGTGTCTGGAAGTGGTGGCGCCACGCGAGCGGCCCTGACGATTTCGATCAGCGCTTCGAAGGCACGCTCTCGGCAGACGGCAAGACGATCGACAGCTCCTGTTACCTCGTCGAGGGCGGCGAGTGGATCCACGACTTCGACGTCACCTACACGCGGGCCTAGTCCCAAGGCGGTAAACGCGGCGTGAGTTGGCCAAGGGGACATGCGGTGGGTCGAATGGTGGCACGGTTATGGAGCCGCGATGCGGTCGCCCGCCTCGAGTACCCGCGAAATGGTGCTGAGCAACTGATAGGAGCTGACAGGTTTGTTCAGCAGCACCGCCCCGGGGGGAAGGGCGCTTCGCGCGGCGAGGACGGACTCGGCATAGCCGGACATGAAGACCACCGGTAGGGACGGCCGGTCGAGGCGCAGGTCCCGAGCAAGGTCCGGCCCGTGGGTGCCAGGCATCACCACGTCGCTCAGCAGCAGGTTGATACCGTCCCCCGCGTCGGCCAGTTCGCGGGCCTCAGCGGCTGTGGCCGCCGATCGGACGGTGTATCCGTTGCGGTGCAGGATTCGTTCGGTGAGTGCGCGCAGGCCTTCGTCGTCCTCGACGAGCAGGATCGTCTGCCCGGTGCCGGACACCGGTACGGGTTCCGTCTTCTCGGCTGTCTCGGCGTGGTCGGTGGTGATCGGCAGGAGGGTAGCGACGGTCGTGCCGTGGCCCAGCTCGGAGTAGATCTGGGCGTGGCCACCGGCCTGGGTGATGATGCCGTAGATGGTGGCCAAGCCGAGTCCGGTGCCCTGGCCGGTCGGCTTGGTGGTGAAGAACGGTTCGAAGGCGCGTTCCAGCGTGGCTTTGCTCATTCCGGTGCCCGTGTCGCTGACCTGCAGCCGCATGTAGCGGCCGGGACGCAGGCCGGGGTGCTGAGCCGTGTAGTGCTCATCCACCGTCACCGCGTCGGTGTCGATGGTCAGCGTGCCGCCGTCGGGCATGGCGTCGCGGGCGTTGACGGCCAGGTTTACCAGCACCTGCTCCAGCCGGCCGACGTCGGCTTTGACGGGGCGCGACTCGGGGGTCAGACGGGTGACCAGGATGATGTCCGCGCCGAGGGTGCGGCGCAGCAGTTTCTCCACGTCCACGACGACGCTGTTGAGGTCCAGCACCCGCATCTCGGTGACGGCGTCGGCGCGGGCGAATGCCAGCAGCTGCCGGGTCAGGCCGGCGGCCCGATCCCCGGCTGCGACGATCTCCAGAAGGTCCGCGTGCAGACGGCTCCAGGCTGGGTCACCGGCGGTCATCACCTCCACATCCGCGGCGGACATGCTGGCGTACCCGTTGATGATGCCGAGGAGGTTGTTGAAGTCATGAGCGATGCCGCCGGCGAGCTGGCCGAGGCTCTCCAGCCGCTCGGACTGCCGCAGGCGTCGTTGCAGCTGCTCCCGCTCGGTGATGTCGTCGAGAATCGCGCAGCGCACCGTGCGCCCGGCGAAGACGGTGAGGTGTGAGGTCACATCGACGTCGGTAACCGTGCCGTCATGCTTGACGTGACGCAGCCGGCGGCCGCGTTCCACCGGTGCTGCCGTGGATACTGCCTGCGCCACAAGCGCGGCGTCGTCGACTGGGCACAGGTCGGTGACCGCCATGCTGAGTAGTTCGTCCCGAGTGTGCCCGAAATAGCGGACGGCGGCATCATTCACCGCCACGATGTGCAGTGTCTCGACGTCGAACAGATAGACCGGGTACGGACTGGCGTCGAACATCTGCCGGTAGTTGCGCTCGTGCTCCCGCGCGACTTCCTCGGCCTTGCGACGCTCTCCCAGCTCGCTGTCGACCGTGGCGAGCAGGGCGGCGAACTCCGCTCCGAGGCCGCTGACCTCTTGCGGCCCGGAAACGGTGACGGCCCTGTCCAGGTCACCGGTCCTGGCCGCGACGTGTACCGCCGCGCGCAACCGCCCGATGGGCCGGGTAATACGCCGATACACCAGCAGCGTCGCCAGTAGTCCGGCGAGCAGACCGACCGCGGCGATCACCGCCTGCCGTTGCGCCAGCCGGTGCCCCGCGGTCAGTGCCGCCGACCGCTCCGCGCCGGCGAACACATGCCAGCCGGCCCCGGCGACGTCGGCCTGCTCATATACCCGGCGCAAGCCCGAAACATCCACCCCTTCACCGGCAGCGCCCGGCGCACCGAAGCGGCTGGCACGCACCGCTGTGCCGGCCCACCGCGGGCCATCGGGCCATCGAGTCAGAACGGTCCCGCCGTCGCCGGTCGTGACCAGGAACTCGAGCCCACGCGTACCGCCGAACAGGTCTGCGACCGTCGCACCGAGCCCGACCAGGTCCACGAACGCCACCACCACCCCCAGACCAGGTATCGGGGCGCTGACCAGCACAGCCGGGCGACCGGTACGGCCATCCGCCACCGGGCCCAGCACCTGTTGCGCCCGGGTCGCGGCCGGCAGCCATGGCGCCCTCCGGTACACGGCGGCGTCGTCACCCGTCAGTTGATGCGACGAGCATGCGACCGTGCCGTCCGGGCGCAACAGATCCAGATGGCCGTCGTCGGGGCCGCCCAGGGAGAACGACAGCCGGCAGGAGGCCGGATCCGCGAACACCTGCCCGGCGCCCGGGCTCGACGCCACCGCATCGACACTCGACCGGACGACCGTGAGATTTTCCCCGATCTTGTCGGCCGCCTGTCGGGCGCCGTACCTCGCGTCCGCGCGGGCGGCCGACATCCCGTCTCGCTCGGCAAGGGCCCAACCGGAGCCAAGCGAGATCACGCCCGCCAACACGAACAGCCCCATCAAACCGGCCAGGTACGTTCGCAGCGGCCACTGCCCACGATGTGCGAGCATGCCGCCCAACATGTTTCCCCGCTGCATCGATGCCTCGATTCGGTGACCGCGACAGCGTGCCGCCACCGACCAGTACAGCATCAACCCGCGCGCAGCCAGCCGCAGATGAGCAGACCCGCCGCATGCGCCCGCGCGGCAACCGCTCACGCTCAGCCGAGCGGGGCTCCTCGAAGACCGTCACCTCCAGCCGCGGGAAACGACGGCGAAGCTCAATCAGCGCACCGGAAGCTGGCGTGTAACGAACCCCATCTGCACCGCTTCCACCAGCTGACTCACCAATGCATCGCAGCCCGACCGTCTCTCAGAAACGCACGGACGACGGTGGGCACCCGCCCGGACGAGTACGGGTGAACAAGCTGCATGCCGAGCTCCCGCTCCAAGGAGCGGATCTGCTGGGACACCGACGGCTGCGCAACTCGCATGAGGCACGCCGCCGAGGTCGCCGAACCCCGCTCAGCGACGGCCAGACGGCTTAATTGGAGAGACGTTGCCGATCGCCGGGCCGGCGGAAGGCGCTCGCGCTGTAGTAGCGGGTGACGTTGCCGTTGGTGTCGGTCTCGCGGCTGTAGTGCTTGAGGAAGTCCCACAGCATCGGGGACTCCTCGGCCATCGTGTTGTGCGATCGATAGAGGTTCTTGGTCAGCTTCAGGATGGGACGGCCGGTGCGGGTGTCGTTCCAGGTCCACGTCTGGAAGCGGTTCCGGTGGCCGCTGCGCCGCCCGGCGACGGTGTCCACGTCGTTCAGGGTGATCCCGTCGACCCGCAGGTGGTACCGCGCCCAGCTGTCGAGCAGGTGGGCAGGACCGTCTCGTCGTACCGGATCAGGTCGAAGCCGGGCGGGAAGTCGACCGGTGTGTAGCCGTCGGTCTCGCCACCGAACTCCCGCGCGGCGTAGGAGGCTAGATAGCCGGCGTTCAGGCCGGCGGAGTCAACGTACACCTGGCCGATGACGCGGAGCGGATGCGCGACGGCCCACGCCTCCAGGGCGGGGGCGCCCCGGCCGTACCCGACGAGGTAGTGCAGCCCGAAGATCGAGAAGTAGCGGTTGTTCTGGTGGAAGGCCATCGCCGCTTCGACGTAGGCGGCCTCGTCGCCGGGGCTGCCCCACCCGTCCGGTCCGGGCTCCAGGAGGAAAAGCCCCTCCTCCCGGCGGTCGGCGACCTCCCGCCAGGACGAGGACCGCAGGAACTCGGCGGTGCCGGTGTGGTCGGGCACCGCGATCACGGTGAAGTACGAGCGGATGGGAGTCCGCGGCGAGATGTACACCTTGGCCGTCCGGGTCGTGCCGCCGATGTCGAACGTCCTGGTCCAGTACCCGGTCATCTCGCGGGGCAGCTTGTTGGCGCGGGCGTAGTCGTAGGCGGGGAACGGGCGGTCGTCCAGGGATCGAGGCGGCGATGCCGACGCGGCGGTCTGCGGCAGGAGGGCGGCGGTCGTCGCGAGCGCGGCGGTGCCTTGCAGCAGACTGCGGCGGTCGATGGCGGTCATGAGATGGCCTTTCGGTTCGCGAGGTGGGCGCGCGAAGCGGCGATGGCGAGACGTGCGTGTTCCTTGCCGCCGACCTGGGCGACCAGGCGCGCCTTCGGGATTTCCAGCGCGTACGGCAGGCCGGGCGGCAGCGCGCCGAGGATGCCGTGGATGTCGATGCCGCCCTCGCCGGGAAAGAGCCGTTCGAACCGGGCGGTGTGGATGAGACCCTCGTTGGTGTCCGGCACGGCGGGCGGTGCGTCGCAGAGGTGTACGAAGTGGAACCACTCCGCCGGCAGCTCGCGAAGGTCGGCGACGCTCGACCCGGAGCGGGCGAAGTGCAACAGGTCGACCAGGATGCCCGCGTTGGACGCGCCGGCGCCGCGGAGCACCCGGACGGCCGAGTTCAGGTCGGGGGTCTCGGTCCAGGACGGGAATTCGAGGTCGACCGTGAGCCCGAGCGGCCGGGCCATCTCGCACAGCAGCGCGAACCGATCGGTCTTGCGGGCGCGATCGGGATCGGGCAGCTGCGCGATGACGTGGCGTGCCCCCAGCTCGGCCCCCGCCTCGAGGAACCGCTGGAAGTCACGTGGGTCCTCGTCGGGGCTGATCCGGGCCAGTTCGATGTCGAGGACCTCGACGCCGGTCGCGGCGAGCCGGACCTTGGTCGTACGCATCAGGGCGGGGTCGGTCGCGAGGGGGTAGTGCGGTTCCTGCGGGGTGACTCGGGTCAGCCGCAGGCCGACGTATCGGTATCCGGCCTCGGCGGCGGCGTCGACGAGCTCGGGTGGGGAGAGGCTGAGCGCGGTCAGATGGGCGAGCGAGAAGTCGGGTTGCTGGTCCGGGGCGGTGGGTGAGGGGTGCCGGAGGCTGAGCAGGCGGCGTTCGCGGTGGGCGGCCATCCGGACCGGGGCGCTGACCGGCCCGCCGTACCCGTCGTACCGATCGACGCGCTGCACCACCGCGAAGAAGACGCGGTGACCGAGCATCTCGGTGTAGAAGTGCAGGTAGGCGCCGGTGTCGTCACAGTCGTACAGGATCGAGTTGGCGCGCAGCTCGGCCAGCAGCTCGGGCGGCAGGGCGAGACGGGCGTCGAGGTCGCTGTAGTAGTTGTCCGGGATCTTGAGCAAGGGCGCGCCGCGCGCACGCATCGAGCGAGCGCTGGCTATGGCGTCCATGGTGCGGAAGGCGACGTGCTGGGGGTTCGGGATCACCGGCGCCCAGTCGCCTCGGCGGAGCGGCGCGGTGTTGAGCGAGATCCGCACGTGGCGGCCCGCATCGCCGACCGCCCGGGAGCGGATCATCCCGAACGGTGCTGCCACCTCGGAGCTCACACCCGCCTGCAGGCCCAGCACCGCTTCGTAGAAGAGGGCGGCCTCGTCGAAATCGTCGACCGAGCCGGTGAGGGAGATGTGGTCCGTACCCGTGATGTGGCCGGCGTCGGAAACAGGCTCGTCGCGGGGTTCGAAGTCCTGCAACCAGTTGCCGGCATCGGCGCCGGTGCGTACCAGAAAGACCGAGGTGCCGTCGGGTGCCGCGATCGAGGCCAGATCCGCCTCGGCCGGCTCGCGCAGGCGCGGGAGTACGGGCGAGAGCAGTCGTTCGGCCCGTTGGGTGGACCGCAGCGGATCCGTGCTCTCGACGGCCAGCGCGCAGACCGTGGCCGTGCCGGGGGTGACCGTACGTTCGGCGGCGAAGTTCAGCAGTACGCGGGCCTTGTCCTGTTGCCACAGTTGCACCGGCTTGGAGCGGTGCTGGCCGGCGTGCCGGAAGCCGAGTGCCGTCAGAGCGCGTTCCAGCACCGGGCCTGAGACGGTGTCGACCGCGAGTTCGGTGAAGACGATGCCGCTGACGCCGGGCGCGGGTGGCAGACCGTGCACCCGGAGCTTGTCCCGGACCGGGGGAGCGGCCGCCACGGCGACCGCCTCCCGCAGGCTGAGCAGCGACCGCATGCCGTTGATGGCGGCGTGACGTGGATCGGCTTGCCGATAGACGTCGTCCGAGACCTCGAGCACCAGGGGGCCGGCGTATCCGGTACTGAGAACATGCCCGACGAAGGCGGTCAGATCGAACGACCCCAGTCCGGGGAAGAGGCGCTGATGCCGGCTCCGTTCGGCCACGTCCATGGTGGAGGTGGCCGCGTCGGCGAGCTCGAGCTGGAAGATCTTGTCGCCGGGGATCACCCGGATGCCGGCCGGCGCCTCGCCGCGCGACAGGACGTGGAAGCTGTCCAGGCACAGGCCGAGTGCGGCGTGGCCGGCCCGGCGGACGATCCGCCAGGCGTGCGGGACGGTGTTGACGAAGCGGCCCCAGGCGAGAGCCTCGTAGGCGAGGCGCAGCCCGCGGGTCTCGGCGCGGGTGGCCAGCACGCTCAGCTGTTCGGCGGCGAGATCGTCGTCGTCCACGGCCTCGGCCGACATCGAGGAGCAGACGACGACCGTCCGCACGCCGATCTGCTCGAGGACGTCGAAGGTACGTTCGGCCCGCCGCAGGTTGGCGGCGAAGGTGTCCGGCGCCACCGCCTCGACGTCGGGCAGGGCCTGGTAGGCGTCGACGGTGAGTCCACGCCGGGCGCATTCGCCGCGGATGCGGTGCGGCGACCAGGATGTGGTGGCGAGATCGCTGCCGGCGAGGGTGATGCCGTGGAACCGTGCGGCCGCCGCGGCGGCGAGTTTGTCCTCGAGGGTGCCGGAGAGACATGTCGTGCCGACGGAGAGCTGGAATCCGGTCATGGATGTCCTCCTCGACCTAAGGACGTACTAGATAGTTCATTACCGGCCCAGCATTGAACCCTCAGCCCAGGTAGGTCGGGCGGATGGACGGCGGGATCGGTCCCTTGTTGCGGCGGCCCTGGCCGGTCTCCTCCCAGGCGTGAGCGAGGATGCCGACGCTGCGGCTGAGGACGAACAACCCGCGGGCCAGCGGTGCCGGGAATCCCAGTTCGGCATAGACGACGGCGGTGGCGCCGTCGATGTTCATCGGTACGGGCTTGATGCGACCGCGATTCAGCACGGCCTCGACCGCCAGGGCGGCTTGCCGGTGAGCGCCGCCCACCACCCCCGCCGCGGCCGCCTTCTCGACCAGGTCCAGTAATGGATCGCGACGAGGGTCGTGGGTGTGGAAACGATGCCCGAAGCCGGGAAGGTACTTGATGCCCCGGGTCCGCCACGCGCCGATGACGTCCTCGGCTGCCTGTGGCAACGCCGTTCCGGCCGTCACCCGCTCGCAGATCTCGTCGAGCAGCGTCACGCACTCCTGCCCGGCGCCGCCGTGTGAGTCGCCGAGCGTGTTGATCGCGCTGGCCATCGCGTTGTTCAGGCCGACGCCGCAGGTGGCGGCCATCCTCGCGACCGCGATGGAAGGGGCGTGCGGGCCGTGGTCCACGCCGGCGACCAGGGCCGCCTCGAGCAGGCTCGCCTGCGCGTCGCTGGGTCGTTCGCCACGCAGCATCAACCAGATCATCGAACCGAACCCGATGGTGCCGATCAGCTCCTGAACCGGGATCCCGCGCAGTTCGACATGATCGGGCTCGATGCGGGACACCGCGGTGCCCCACCAGTCGGCCGCCGCCGCATCGCTCATGGCGTGACATTAGCCGCCGGTCCGAGCTGTGGTCCATAGGGACCGCAGGGTGGATCAGAATTTCGGGAAACCTCTGGTTGTGCGGCACGAAACGTCGTCTTTATATTGAGCCGGACCTTACAGCGGACCGTATGGTCCGTCCAGTGGACCTCAAGAGGTGAAAGATGACCGAATTTCCACGGCGGGCGGTCCTGCGAGGGGCAGCGGTCACGGCAGCGGCGACCGCGGCAGCGGCGACGGCCGGGGGCCAACCGGCGGCGGCCGGCCCCGGGCACGGCGGCGGCACCGAACCGAGGACCAAACAACCGATCACCAGCCGAGTCCCGCGCGGTCTGGACGAGTACTTCGACCCCTACTACAACGTCGTGCGGGGCCAGGTTCCGGCGTCGTACCACCCGTGGGTGGCCGACCGGCAGGACCGCATCCTGCTCTACACGCGGACCGCGGGTCCGCGCCACGCCCACCTCGGCCCGGCGCTGCCGGCCGGTCTGAACCCGGCGCTGACCGCCGCCCATGTCCTGCAGAACGCCGTCATCACCTGGATGGGCGAGGTCGGTGTCCAGGTGGACTGGACCGAGGACGTCACCCAGATGCCGGGGATCGGCAGCACCTACAAGGCGGTCGTCTTCGGCAGCACCAGCCGCGACACGTTGTGGAAGCACGGCACCGCGGTGCTGCCGGCCGCCGCGGTGAACACGACGACCGGCGCCCACCTCGACGCCGCCAAGACCGCTCTGCGGCAGTACATGCGGGCCGGCGGTGGCTTTGTCGGCATTCACAACGCCATCGGTGGCACCGAGTACAACTGGCCGTACTACGAGGGCCTGTGCGGCGGAACCCAGTACTACGACCACGGCGCCAATCAGGAGGGCACCGTGGTCACCTACGCCAAGGACTCGTCCACCGAGGGACTGCCGCAGCGGTGGCAGTTCAAGGACGAGTGGTACAACTGGATGCCCTTCCCCGAGCGGGTCAAGTTCCTGCTCGGCGTCGACGAGTCGACCCTCGCCACCAGGTCGAGCACCCATCCCGGCCATGGGCGATTCCATCCCATCTCGTGGTGCCAGTACTACGACGGCGGCCGTTCCTGGGTGACCGCCCTCGGCCACGACTCCGCCGCCTGGACCGACGGCTCCGGCTTCGTCGGACAGGCCTTCTTCAAGAAGCACATCGTCAACGGGATCCTGTCCGCCATGGGCAAGCTCCCGTTCTGCGTCTGAGCCGCCGTGAGCGTTATACGTCTGAGCCGCCGTGAGCGTTCTGCGTCTGAGCCGCCGAGAGAATGAGAGACCGCAGTGGAGAGACGTAAATTCCTGGCGGGCGCGGCCGGTGCGGTCGGGGCGACAGCTCTGACGGGTACGCCCGCCGAGGCGACTCCGGCCATGCCCGCACAGCCGCAAGCCTTCGGGCGGCCGGGCCGGAACTTCCCCAAGGTCGGTGGCGACCTGGGTAACACCAACCACTCGAACCTGGGCCGGATCACCAGGCGAACCGTCCATCGCCTCGGCGGAGCGTGGCACACCAACCTCGAGGGCGGGAGCACCAGCAGCGCGCAGCAGAGCACCGCGGTGGTCCAGGACGGCATCCTCTACGTGCAGACGACCCAGCAGAACGTGTTCGCCGTCGACGGCCGCACCGGGGCCGTCAAATGGCGGACCAACCTCGGCGACAAGAGCACCAACATGCGCGGCGTGGCGTTGGGCGAGGGCAAGGTCTTCTCCAGTTCCGGTTCCAACGTCGTGTACGCCCTGGACCAGCGCACCGGCGCCGTGGTCTGGCAGAAAGCCCTGATCACCGCGGACGAGGGCGGCTCCGACAGCGGCTGCGATCCGGCCAACGGGCAGTGCGGAGGACTGGCCGGCACGCTCGCCGGCGCCGTCGTCTACTTCGACGGGCTCCTCTACGTCGGCATGCAGGGCAGCACCGGCGGCGCCCGTGGCCGGGCGTACGCGCTGAGAGCCGCGACCGGCGAGATCGCCTGGACCTTCTGGTCGGCGCCGGGCCCGGGCGAGTTCGGGCACGACACCTGGGAGGGTGAATCGTGGAGGACCGGCGGTGCGGTGCCATGGATCCATCCCGCCATCGACCCCGAGCTCGGCCTGGTCTACTGGACGTTCAGCGGTCCGTACCCGCGCACCGACGGCTCGTCGCGCGGCGGAGACAACCTGTTCGCCAACTCGATCGTCGCCCTGGACGCGAAGACCGGCCGGCGGCGCTGGCACTTCCAGTCCGTGCACCACGACATCTGGGACATGGACAACGTCATGGCCCCGGTACTGGTCGATCTGCGGATCGGCGGCAAGCCGCGCAAGGTCGTCGTCTACGGCAGCAAGGTCGGCATGTACCACATCCTCGACCGCCGCACCGGTGAGGCGGTGCACGGCATGACGGAGCGGCCGGTGCCGCAGGAGGTACGCCAGAAGACCGCGGCCACGCAGCCGTTCCCCGGCGGGGAACCGTTCGTGCCGCAGGAGCCGCGCATCGACAAGGCGACCCGGCCGGTGCCGTTCTACGAGACCGGCGGGCTCTACACACCGCACTGGGACCGGCCGGTGATCATCTTCCCCGGGGCGGGTGGCGGCGCCGACTGGTCACATCTGTCGTTCAACCCGCACACCGGCTGGATCTACGTGGGGTACGGCCTGATCAACTCCGGGTTCTCCAACGCCCGCGACGGCCGGGTCAACACGTCCCGGCCGCTGGGGGAGTACTTCGCCGGCGGCATCGCCGCGGTCGACCCGGTCACGAACACCCCGGTCTGGACCAAGGATGGCGAGTGGTCGCTCGCCCACGGCAACGGCATCCTCACCACCGCGGGCCGCGTGATGTTCCAGGGCGGCCCCGACGGAGTCCTGCACGCCATGGACGACACG
Organism: Actinoplanes sp. NPDC089786; assembly: GCF_040684855.1. Classification (NCBI taxonomy): domain Bacteria; kingdom Bacillati; phylum Actinomycetota; class Actinomycetes; order Micromonosporales; family Micromonosporaceae; genus Actinoplanes; species Actinoplanes sp. NPDC089786. The sequence goes on along the minus strand of NZ_JBFBGU010000015.1, from coordinate 163,612 downwards.
AACGGCGAGGGCCTCTGGAGCTTCCAGACCGGCGCCGGCGTGCACACCAGCCCGATCTCGTACGAGATCGGAGGTGAGCAGTACATCGCCGTGTTCGCCGGAGGCAACGGCCTGCCGTACCCGGACATCCCCAAGGGCGACCACCTGTGGGCGTTCAAGCTGGGCGGCACGGTGGCGCCGGCCCCCGCGCCGGTCCCGCCCTCGAAACGCAACGACGTACGCAGCGCGCCGGTCACCGGTACGGCGGCGAACAACACCGTGACGATCGGCCGGGTCTGGGACGCGGCCAAGGGCGCTCCCGGCGCGACCGAGAACACGGTCGCCCAGAACGCGATGTCGCCCCAACACCTGACGATCCCGGCCGGGACGACGGTCACGTTCGTCAACCCGGCCGGCAACGCCTCCGCGCACGCGGCGGTGTCGTTCTTCGACGACGAGTTCGACACCGGCGTGCTGATGCCGGGCCGGAGCTGGTCGCACACCTTCGGCAAGCCCGGAACCTACTTCTACAACGACGCCATCTACCCGCAGAACACCGGCAAGATCGTCGTCACCTGACCGGGATCAGTAAACCTCGACCTTCCCGGTCGGACGGGGGCTGTAGCAGTCGTTGTAGAAGTACTCACCGCGCCGGTGGAAGGTGTAGGAGAAGGACTCGCCCGGCTGCAGTCGTACGTCGAAGAGCCCTTCGAAGAACTGTGTGGCGCCATGCTCGTGCACGTTGTCCGGCGGATTGACGAACGTGACGGTGGTGCCGGCCGGGATCCGCAGCCAGGTCGGCGCCATCCCGTTGACGGCGGTCGACTCGGTGCCGCCGACGGTGCCGGTGGCCCGGTCGTAGGTGCGGGCGAGCACCACGGTGTTGTTGACGGCGCTGCCCTCGACGGCGGCGCCGGACACCGGCCGGCGCACGGTGGGCGGCGTCGGGGCGGGCGCCGGGGCGACCGTGCCGCCGAGTTTGAACGCCCAGAGGAAGTCGCCCCGGGGCGCGGAGTCGCCGTAGGGGATGCCGGTGCCGCCGGCGTAGACGGCCAGATACTGCTCGCCGTCGACCTCGTACATGATGGGGCTGCTGCTGATCGCGGCGCCGCACTGCCAGCGCCAGAGCTCACGTCCGCTGGCGGCGTCCAGGGCGAGCAGGTTCCCGTCCGGCTGCCCGATGTAGATGACGTTCCCGGCGGTGCTCAGGACACCGTTGCCGTGCGCCATCGAGTACGGCAGCCGGCGCTTCCAGCGGACCAGGTTCGTGCTGGGGTCGACCGCCACGACGCCGCCGGTCTGGTACTCGCCCGGCGGCCGGAGCCCGTTGCTGGACTCGGTGAGCGAGTGCGCGGCGGCCACGTACCCGAAGCCGGTGTAGACCAGCCCGGTGCGGTGGCTGAACGAGTGCGCGTTCCAGCATGCCCCTCCGCCATGGCCCGGGATCGACAGCACCGGCACATCCCAGTGCGGGGTGTAGATGCCCGCCTGGACATAGTTGGGCACGGCCCGGTTGGGGTCGCCCGGTACGGAGGTGCCGAGCGGCTGGTCCACCACCCGGTTCTCGGTCCAGCCACCTTGACGGGGGAACGGCTGCGTGGGCCAGGTCTTCTGGCGAGGGTCCTGGGGCACCGGCACCTCGTCGATGCCCAGCGGCGCCGAGCCGTCGACGCGGTCGAGGATGAAGTACATGCCGGACTTGCTGCCGTACACGACGACCTTGCGCAGCCGGCCGCGGATGCGGACGTCGGCCAGGACCGGCGCCATGACGTTGTCCATGTCCCAGATGCCGTGGTGGATCGACTGGAAGTGCCAGCGATACCTCCCCGTCCTGATCTCCATGGCCACGATGGAGCTGGAGAACAGGTTCTGCCCGCCGCGTCCGGAGCCGTCCTGCGACGAGTTGCTGCCGCGGGCGTTGCCGAAGGTCCAGTAGACGAGTCCGAGCTCCGGGTCCAGGGCCGGGTGCATCCACGGCGTCGCCCCGCCGGTCTGCCACGAGTCGCCTTCCCAGGTGTCGTGTCCGAGTTCGCCCGGGCCGGGGGCGCCCCAGAAGTGCCACACGACCGAGCCGTCGGCCGCGCTCAGCGCCAGTGCGGCGGCGCGGTCGCCGTCGTGCGTGCCGACGTGCAGCAGGTTGTCGTGATACGTGACGGCGACCTTCTCCATGTTGCCGTAGCCGTTGATCTGCCGTTCCCACAGCACGGCACCGGTGCCCTGGTCCAGGGCGATGATCCAGTTCCCTTTGCCGTGGGTGAAGACCTTGCCGGCGCCGACCGCGACCCCGCGGCGGGTGAGCGGGCCGCGCGTCTGGGTGTAGGTCCATGTGGTGACGCCGGTGCGGCCGTCGACCGCGTGGACGTTGCCCAGCGCCGACTCGATGAAGAGCACCCCGTCGACGGCGACCGCGGTGCTCTGATTCGTGCCGGTGGTGAGGCCGCCCTCGATCCGGTTGACCCACGCGCCGCCCAGCCGTCGGACGTTCGCCTGGTCGATCCGGGAGAGCGCCGAGTAGTTCTGATTGCCGTAGTTGCCGCCAACCTGGGGAAAGTCGCGACCACCGGGCGTGGCGCAGGACGCCGGCGCGAGCTTCGGGGGCGCGGGAATCCGGCTGAGCGGGGCCGCGGCGGTCGCCGCGAGCGCGCCCTTCAGAACGTTCCGGCGGGGAACCTCCATGGAAGACCTCCTCGATACGGCGGCCCCTTGCGCCACCCGAAATCCGGTCTTTATATTGGGCCGGACCTCACAGTGGTGCAAGTGGTCCGCCTGGCGGACCGTGATCGGAGGGTTGATGAAGAAGAAGACCTGGACCAAGCCGCAGATCGAGTGCCTCGAGTCGCGCGCCGAGATCTCCGCCTACGCCGGGGTCGGCGAGCCGTGGCGCAAGCGGCGCTGACCCGCGACGAGTTCGCCGCGGCCCTGCGCGGGCTGTCGGTCCGCTACTGGGACCGGCACCCGTTCCACCTGCGGCTGCACGCCGGACGGTGTACGCCGGCCGAGGTGCGGTCGTGGGTGGCCAACCGCTGGTACTACCAGAAGATCCTGGCGCGGAAGAACGCCGCGGTGATCGCCGGCTGCCCGTTGCCCGAAGTGCGCCGGCGGTGGTTGCGGCGGATCGTCTTCCACGACGGCCTCGTCGATGGCGATGGCGGTCTGACCGACTGGCTGGTGCTGGCCGACGCTGTCGGGCTCGACCGCGGCGAGCTGACCGGCGAGCGGCACGTCGCCCGGGGAACCCGGTTCGCGGTCGACGGCTATCTGCACTTCTGCCAGACCCGGCCCTGGACCGAAGCGGCGGCCGCCGCCCTGACCGAGTTGTTCTCGCCCGACCTCATGACCGAGCGGGTGCTCGCTTGGCGCACCCACTACGACTGGATCAAACCCGACGGCTACGCCTACTTCGAGAAGCGGATCCCGGTCGTACGCGACGACGCGAGCTACACCCTCGACCTGGTGCTGACCCACTGTGCGACCGCCGACCAGCAGGAAGCCGCCGTTCGCGCGCTCGCCTTCAAGTGCGATGTGCTCGGCGCGATGCTGGATGCCATCGACTATCAGGGCGGGGTGGCGTGAGACCGGGCCTCGTGAACGGTGTCCGGCTGGTCCACGATCCCGTCCGCGACGCCGACGCGCTGCTCTACCCGGAGGGCAGCCTGGTGCTGGACGGACCGGCGGCCGACGTGGTGCGCGCCTGCGACGGCGACCGCGATCTGCCGGCGGTGGCCGAGATGCTGGCCCGTGACTACGACGACGTGGTCCTGTCGGACGTGGCGGAGCTGGTCGGCGACCTGGTCGGACGCCGGTTGCTGACCGACGGAGGAACGCCGGCCCGATGCTCCGACGCGGCTGGGCGTCCCGATCCGGACGGCGGTCTCGCCGACGGCATGGTCGCCGAGCTGACCTACCGCTGCCCCCTGCGCTGCACCTACTGCTCGAACCCGGTGCAGATCGCACCGCAGGACCAGGAGCTGACCAACACCGAGTGGTGCGACGCGCTGGAGCAGGCCCGCGATCTGGGCGTCCTGCAGGTGCACTTCTCCGGGGGCGAGCCGCTGCTGCGCCGCGACCTGAGCGAGCTGGCCGTGCAGGCGCAGCGGCTGGGCATGTACACCAATCTGATCACCAGCGGCTCGGGGCTGACCACGGCGCGCCTGACCGGCGTCGACCACGTCCAGCTCTCCATCCAGGACTCGGTCGCGGCCCAGGCGGACGCGGTCGCCGGAGTCCGCGCACATGAGAGGAAGATCCGCGCCGCCGCCGTCGTCCGTGGCGCGGGCCTGCCGCTGACGGTGAACGTCGTGCTGCACGCTGGGAACGTCGACCGTCTCGGCCCGATCGCCGACTTCGCGGTCGGCCTGGGAGCGGACCGGCTCGAACTGGCGCACACCCAGTTCTACGGCTGGGGTCTGGTCAACCGGGCCGCGTTGATGCCGACATCCGAGCAGATCGAGCGGGCCGGCGAGGCCGCCGCGGAGGTGCACGCCCGCTACGGCGAACAGACCGAGATCGTGTACGTGGAGCCGGACTACCACACCGGCCGGGCGAAACCGTGCATGAACGGGTGGGGCGCCCGGCAGTTCTCCATCACGCCGACCGGCGCGATGCTGCCGTGCCTGGCCGCCCAGCAACTGCCCGGTCCGGCGGCGCCGCAGCTGCGCGAGCAGCCGATGGCCGACATCTGGCGACGGTCGGAGCTGTTCAACCGGTTCCGCGGCACCCACTGGATGGCCGCGCCCTGCCGCGACTGCGCGCTGCGTGAACTCGACCACGGCGGATGCCGCTGCCAGGCATTCGCCCTGACCGGCGATCCGGCCGCCACCGACCCGGCGTGCTCGCTGTCCCCACGGCACCGCGACCTCGCCGCGGTGATCCGGACCGCCGGCTCCGACCCGCGGCCACCGGCCGTACCGCGGTGGTATCGGTGAAGGTACGGATTCTCGGCAGCGCGGCCGGTGGCGGCTGCCCGCAGTGGAACTGCGCCTGCCCGGTCTGCACGACCGCGCGCCGATCCGGCCGGCCGCGGAGCCAGGACTCGGTGGCGGTCAGCGGCGACGGAGCAGCCTGGTACCTGCTGAACGCGTCGCCGGACATCCGTACCCAGATCCTCGCCGCACCCGAGCTGACCCCCGGACCCGGCCCGCGCCAGACCCCGCTGCGCGGTGTGCTGCTGACCACGGCCGAGCTGGACCACACCCTCGGCCTGATGAGCCTGCGGGAGACGGCCGAGCTCACCGTGTACGCGACCGAGCCGGTACGCGCCGCGCTGGAACCGATGCGGTGCATGCTGGCCGCCTACACCAGGACCGATTTTCGGCCGATCGAGCCGACCCTGGACGGCGGATTGACCGTGCGGCGTCTCACGGTCGGTTCCAAACGCCCGCGCTACGCCGACGGCCGGCCCGGGGTGGACTGGATGTCGGCTCTCCGCCTGACCGACACGCGGACCGGCTCGTCGTTCGTCTACGCCACGTGCCTGCCGGCCTGGACCGGGGAGTTCGACGAGTTCCTGGCCGGCGCCGACGAGGCGCTCCTGGACGGCACCTTCGGTCATGACGACGAACTGACCCGCACGACCGGTCGGCTCGGCAGCGCGGCCTCGATGGGTCACCTGCCCATCGAGGTGACGCGGAAGCACCATGCCCGGCACCCGGGCACCCGGTTCCGCTACGGCCATCTCAACAACACGAACCCGGCGATCGGTGAGGACATCGCCGAGGACGGGCTGACGCTTCCGGTCCGCTGACCGATGACGGTCTTGACATCGGCATGTGTCGAGGTCAATAACTAACGTACCAGTCCGTACAAAGCCGCCGGGAGGTCGAGAGCGTGACCAGCGGTCGCCGATGTCGTCTACCGACCACCGTCCGGACGGTGACCGGATGCACCGTGACTTCGCAGAGCTGACCGGAGCCGGCGATGAATGATCCGTCAGCGGCCCGCGTCCTCGGCCAGCAAGCGGGCGCCCCGGGCCCGCCACCGGCGCAGCACATCGGGCAGCTCGCTGTTGTGCTCGCCGAGCACCGGAGGCGCGGAGTCCGGCGCGAGCGGAACCTCGTCGAACAGGACCCCGCTGCCGCTGACCCGCAAGGCCCTGGTGGCGTCACCGGGCGCGCCGGACGGGAACGGCAGATCGGTGACAAAACCACGGCCGCCGAGCTGCTCCAAGGCGACCGCCTGGGCCACGGTGAGGATGCGTGCGGCGGGCACACCGGCTGCGGAGAGCCTCCGCTCCCACTCCAGCGCCGGACGGGCCCGCAGGGCTTCGTTGAGCAGGTCGTTGAGCTCGTGGCGGTGCGCCTTGCGGGCCTCCCGTTCGGCGAACCGGGCGTCGGTGATCAACTCCGGCCGGCCGACCAGGCGGCACAACGACTCGAACTGTTCCTGCCGGTTCGCCGCGATGTTCAGCGGGCCGTCGGCGGTCTCGAACGTCCCGGACGGCGCCGCGGTGGCGTTCTGGTCGCCCATCGGGGCCGGCTCGACCCCGCCGACGAGGTAGTTGGAGACCGCCCAGCCCATCGCCGACATGGCGGCCTCGAGCATCGAGACGTCGAGGAAACGGCCCCGGCCGTCACGCTGCCGCCCGGCGAGCGCGGCGGCGATGGACAGCGCCGCGGTCAGCCCGCCGACCGTGTCGGCCACCGGAAAGCCGACCCGCAGCGGCGCTGTCTCCGGCGTACCCGTCACGCTCATCATCCCGGACAGTCCCTGAATGATCTGGTCGTACGCCGGCGATTGACTCATCGGGCCGATCTGCCCGAACCCGCTGATGGCGCAGTAGATCAACGCCGGGTTGAGCTCGCGCAGCCGCTCCCACGGATATCCGATGCGGGCCAGCACTCCGGCCCGGTAGTTGTCGACCAGGACGTCGGCGCAGTCGAGCAGCTCCTCGAACGTGGCGCGACCCGCGGGCGACTTGAGGTCCAGCTCGACCGACTTCTTGCCGGCGTTCTGGGCCAGGAACGACGCCCCGAGCCCGGCCTCGTTCAGCTCCGGTACGGGGCCGAGCTGGCGGGCCAGGTCGCCGCGGCCGGGCATCTCGACCTTGACGACCTCGGCGCCGAGCAGCATCAGGTGGTAGGTGCAGTACGGCCCGGCGAGGACATTGGTCAGGTCGAGGACGCGGACACCGTCGAGTGGACGATCTTGCATGCGCGACGCTCCTTCATGTGTTCAGTAGGACGAGCCCAGGGGATGCTCGAAGCCACGCTCGTTCATCTGCGCGGCCGCGGCCTGGAGTTCCTTGACGAACGTGGCGACCCGGTCCTCGGTGAACCGGACCGTCGGCCCGCTCAGCGAGAGCGCGGCGACCACGGTGCCGGAGCGACCCAGGATCGGTACGGCCACCGCGGACAGGCCCTCCTCGCGCTCGCCGTGACTGACCGCGTAGCCCTGCTCGGTGGCGGCGTCGATCCACTCCCGCAGCTGCCGGACGTGCCCCTCGCCAGCGGGCGAGGAACGGGCGACGCGTTCCAGCAGCGGGTCGGAGGCGTTGCGCAGCAGCACCTTCGCCGAGGCGCCACCCCACAACGGCAGCTCGTCACCGACATGCACCACGTGGCGCAGCGGTTGCGGGCTCTCCTGCTGGGCGATGCAGATCCGGACGATGTCGCGGACGACGTAGACGTTGACCGTCTCCCGCTCACGAGCGGCGAGTTCCCGCATCATCCGCTGGGTCTCCGGTGGGAGCTCCCAGCTCCGGCGGGCGAGGTGGGCCCAGCGCCAGAGGCCGGGACCGGCCATGTACCCGGAACTGGTCGCCCAGAGCAGACCGCTCTGCTCCAGCGTCTGCACCATGCGGATCACGGTGGTCTTGGCCAGGCCCGTCGCGGCCACGATGTCCCGGATGGCGATCAGCGGGCGGTCCTCGGTCAGCAAGGCCAGGATGTCGAGAGCCCGCTGGACGCTGCGCACGCCGCCGGCTTCCGCGGGCGGCTCCTCCGGAGCGGTGGTGGGGGTCGGGCGCTGGGAAGCGGGTGTCACGGCGGCTCACTCTCTTTCGGTCGCACCGGGAGCCCCGGTGTCGCGGACTCCCCGATTCTGCCGCCCGAAGGGCGGGTTCATCGCTCCGTAACTTTCCCGACCCGGCCTATTGCCAGGACCTTGCGGCCGCCCGTACGTTACACCGTAGTCCGCACAGCGGTCCATAACCGCCCATCGCGATCCATCTAGCGGACCTCAGAGGAGGAACACATGCTCGACTCGATCGGCGTGGCGCCGGCGCCGGCGCTGCTAGGCGGCAAGTGGATCGACGACGGACCGGTCGCCGAGCGGGTGGGCCCGTTCGTCCGTACGGTGGTCAGCCGGGCGCGAACCGCTGACCGCGCCGACGCTGTCGCAGCAGCCGAGTACGCCCGGTCCGCGGCCCGTTCGGTCGCGAAGCTGGCCCCGGCCACCCGGGCCGCGACTCTTGACCGGGCCGCCGCCCTGGCGACCGAGCGCCGGGAGGACATCGCCCGGCTCATCGCCTTGGAACTGGGCAAGCCGATCAAGGACGGTCTCGGCGAGCTGGACCGGGTCGCCGACACGTTCGCGGTCTGTGCCGCCGAGGCCCGCCGGATCGGCGGCGACGTGCTGCCGGTGGCCGGCTGGGAGCGGGGGATCGGCAACACCGCCCTGACCTATCGCGCTCCGGCCGGCGTGGCCCTGGCGATCACACCGTTCAACGCACCGGCCAACCTGCTGGCCCACAAGCTGGGAGCGTCGTTCGCCGCCGGCAACAGCACCATCGTCAAGGCGCCACCGCAGGCCCCGGCGGTCTCGGCCGCCGTCGTGGCGCTGCTGCTGGAGGCCGGAGCGCCGGTCGAGGCGATCCAGTTGCTGCACGGCGGCGGTGACATCGGCGCCGCGCTCTGTGCGGCGCCGGAGGTCGCGGTCATCAGCTTCACCGGCAGCGCGGAGACCGGAGCCGCGGTGGCCCGGGCCGCCGGCGCCAAGCGACTCGTGCTCGAGCTGGGCGGCAACGCCGCCACCATCGTCTGCGCCGACGCCTTCCTACCCGCCGCGGCCCGCAACTGCGCCCGTACCGGTTACACCAACTCGGGGCAGAGCTGCATCTCCGTACAACGGATCTACGTGCAACGGTCGCGCTTCGCCGAATTCGTCGACCTGCTCACCGCCGAGGTACAGGCCCTGAAGGTCGGCGACCCGCTCGACCCGTCGACCGACGTCGGATCCATGGTCGACGACGAAGCCGCCGAACGTGTCCTGTCCTGGGCGACCGAGGCGGTCGACGGCGGCGCCCGGATCACCGTCGGAGGCACCCGCGACGGCGCCACGCTGACCCCGACCGTCGTCGCCGACCCGGCCGCCGACGCCTCGATCGTCGTCCGAGAGGTCTTCGGCGCGCTGGTCACGGTCCTGCCGTTCGACGACTTCGACACCGTCCTGCAGACCTGCAACACCAGCCGGTTCGGGCTTCAGGCCGGGCTCTTCACCAACGACATCGGCCGCATCCTCACCGCGTGGCGTGAACTCGAGGTCGGGGGCCTGGTGGTCAACGGCTCGTCCAACTTCCGGCTCGACCACGTGCCCTTCGGCGGCGTGAAGGACTCCGGTTTCGGTCGCGAGTCCCCCCATCACATGGTCGAGGACTACACGGTGGTCAAGACGCTCCTGCTGCGAGACCTGTCGATCTGGGGAGAGAACTGATGACCGCCGCGGACGCTCTGGTCGCTCAACTGGCCGACTACGGGGTCGAGTACATCTTCGGCACCTGTGGCCACACCAACATCGCCCTGCTCGACGCCATCGGGCGCAGCCCGATCGAGTTCGTCATCGCCCGGCACGAGCAGACCGCCGCGCATGCCGCCGACGGGTACGCCCGCGCCAGCGGCAAACCCGGCGTGGTCCTCATGCACGTCGGCCCCGGCATGATGAACGGGGTCACCGGCGTGGCCACGGCCGCGCTCGACTCGGTGCCGCTGATCGCCATCTCCGGTGACATTCCCTCCTACCTGTACGGCCGCCATCCGCACCAAGAGGTGAATCTGCACGCCGATGCCGACCAGACGGCCATCTACCGGCCGTTCGTCAAGCGGGCGTGGCACGTGCACCGGGTCGAGGACCTGCCCCGCTTCACCGAGCGGGCGTTCTGGACAGCCACCTCCGGCCGTCCCGGCGCCGTCCTGCTCAACGTACCGATGGACATGTTCTCCCGGGAACTGCCCGGCACCGTGCCGGCCTATCCCCTGCCGCACCCGGCCCGCCCGGACCTCGCCGCGGACGACGCCGACCGCATCGCGGCAGCCCTGGCCACCGCCGAGCGGCCGCTGATCTACCTCGGAGGTGGGCTCGGCGGACCCGACGGCCGTACCGCGCTGCGTGACCTCGCCGAGCACCTCGACATCCCGGTCGCGCATTCGTTGATGGCCAAGGGCGCCCTGCCCGACAACCACCCGCTTCTGCTGGGCATGACCGGCTTCTGGGGACTGGCCGAGACCAACGCGTACGCCCGGGACGCCGACGTCGTGCTCGCCGTCGCGACCCGGTTCGCCGAGACCGACGCCAGCTCATGGGATCCGGACCACACCTGGCGCTTCCCGCCGAGCCGGCTCATCCAGATCGACATCGACCCCGCCGAGATCGGCCGCAACTACCCGGTCGAGATCGGCGCCGTCGCCGACGCCGGCCGCGCGGTGCGGCAGATTCTCGCCGCGGTGCGTAGTCACCTACCGGCCGGCACAGACCGCCCGCGGATGAGGGAGGACATCCGAGCCGCACGGTCGGAGTTGTTCGCCGCAAGCGCCGACCGTGGCCGCAGCGATCAGTTCCCGCTGCGGCCCGAACGCATCCTCGCCGACGTCCGAGCCGCCCTGCCGGACGACGCCGTGCTGGTCACCGATGTCGGCTGGAACAAGAACGGGGTGGCCCAGTGCTACCCGTTGCCGGAGGGCGGCCGATTCATCACGCCCGGCGGCGCCTCCACCATGGGGTTCGGACCGGCCGCCGCGCTGGGCGTCCAGGTCGCCGAGCCGGGCCGGGTGGTGGTCGCCCTGATCGGCGACGGCGGCATGAGCGCCCAGTTGCCCGCCCTGCCCCTCGCCGTCGAGCAGGGGCTGCCGGTCATCTTCCTGGTGATGAACAACCGTGCCCACGGCACCATCTCCGACCTGCAGGCAGGCGCCTTCGGCCAGAGCTACGGCTGCGACTTCACCGACCCGGACGGCAACCCCTACAGCCCTGACTTCGCCGCGCTCGGCCGCGCCTGTGGCGCCGACGGCTACGCCATCGCCGAGCCCGGCGAACTGATGACCGCCCTCAAGACGGCAGTGGAACGCCGACGCCCCGCGGTGATCGACGTCCCCATGGTCAACGAGCCGGTCCCCACCCCCGGCCACTGGAACATCAAAGACATCTACCAGGGCAAATTCGACTGATACCTCCTGACAGAAGGTGACCCGCCCATGCTCCGACGCCGCGCCACCGCCATATTCGCCATCGCCGTCCTCGCCGTTACCCTCGCCACCGGATGCAGCGCCCCCGGCTCGGACTCCGAGTCGTCCGGCGACAAGTCCGGACCCATCAAGATCGCACTGGTCGACGCCCAGAGCGGACAGCTCAGCTCGCTCGGCGGGTGGGAGCTCAAGGGCGCCCGCCTCGCCATCGACGAGTGGAACGCCCAGGGCGGGATCGACGGCCGCCAGATCGAACTCGGCGTCTTCGACGACCAGGGCGACCCGACCGTCGGCACCAACCTCGCCCGCAAGATCGACAGCGAGGGCTACATCGCGATGATCGGCACCGCTGAGAGCGCGGTCACCATCGCCATGGCGCCCATCCTCAAACAGGCCGAGATCCCCAACATCACCTCCGGGCAGTCACCGGGACTGGTCGCGGCCGGCAGCGATTTCCTCTTCCTCAACGGCCCGACCAGCACCACGTACGACGAGACCCTGGCCAAGCACATCGTGGATCAGCAGGGCATCAAGAGCATCGCCATGATCAGCAACAACGGCGGGTACGGCAAGGGCGAGCACGACGCGTTCCTCAAGGCCTTGACGAGCCGCGGCGTCACACCGGTGGTCGACCAGGTGGTCACCACCGACCAGAAAGACTTCAGCGCCGTTCTCACCGGGATCCGGCAGAAGAACCCCAAGGTGATCTTCTTGGGCGCCGAGGAGGTCGAATCCGGCCTGATCGTCAAACAGGCCCGCGACCTCGGCATCACCGCCACCTTCGCCGGGGCCGCGCCGCAGGGCACACCGGTCTTCCTCGACACCGCCGGCGCGAAGAACGCCGAGGGCACGATCGTCAGCTCCCCCTACCTGAGCAACGACATCAACGACGCCGCCAAGAAGTTCGCCACCGACTACAAGGCGAAGTTCAACGAGGACGCCGAGCTGCACGGCGCAAAAGCCTACGACGGCACCCAGATCCTGCTCACCGCACTCAAGAGCAGCAACGTGGCCACCGGCAAGGAACTCGCCGAGGCGATCCGCGGGACCAGGTACCAGGGCCTGCTGGGCGACTTCGCGTACGACAAGACCGGCGTCGGCATCTTCGTCACGTCGATCGGCACCATCCAGAACGGCAAGCTCGTCGCCGCCGCGAGCTGACGGGCACAAGGAGAACCATGCAGGTCTTTCTGCAGACGATCGTGGGCGGCGTCAGTCTCGGCGCCGTCTACGCCTTGGTCGCGCTGGGCTTCTCATTGGTCTACCGCACCATGGGCCTGGTCAACTTCGCCCACGGCAACGTCGTGACCGTCGGCGCCTACCTCGCCTCCACCTTCTACCTGTCCACCAAACTGCCGTTCGCCTTGGCCATGGTGGTCGCGATCGGGCTGACCGGCGTCATCGGCCTGGTCATCGAGCGTGTCCTGCGGCCGTTGGAGAACCGGGACTTCGACCTCATGCTGATCGGGACGATCGGCTTCGGCATCGTCCTCGACGCGCTGATCATCATGATCTGGGGCGCCACCGGCCGGGCCGTCCCCTCGCCCGTGCCGTCCGCGCCGCTCGACTTCCTCGGCCTGCGCATCCGCACCTACGACCTGGTCGTGCTCGCCATCGCGGCCGCCGCCACGGTGCTGCTGGTGCTCTTCCTCTCCCGTACCAAACGCGGGGCGGCGATGCAGGCGGTCGCCATGGACCACGAGGCGGCCACCGCGGTCGGCATCCACGTCGGGCGTAGCAACGCCATCGCGTTCATGATCGGCGCCGGCCTCGCCGCACTGGCCGGCGGGCTGGTCGGGCCGCTCCTCTACGTCAGCCCGGCGCTCGGCGGGACGCTCGGCATCAAAGGGTTCGCGGCCGCCATCCTGGGCGGCTTCGGCAGCATCCCCGGCGCGATCGTCGGCGGGCTCGCGATCGGCATCCTCGACTCCTTCATGGCCGGCCACTTCCAGGGCTACGGCGAGCTGTTCACCTTCCTGATCTTCACGGTGATCATCATGGTGCGGCCGACCGGCATCTTCGGCGAGCGGACGGTGAACCGGGCATGAGAAAGAAACTCGCGACGGTCGCGCTGGTCGGTGCCGGCGCTTGGTTGTTGCCGTACGGTCTCGACTCGTACGCCATCCACGTCGCCAACGTCATCCTCATCTTCGCCGTCCTCGCCATCGGCCTCGGGCTCTGCATGGGCGTGGCGGGACAGGTCAACCTGGCCCAGGTCGCCTTCTTCGGCGTCGGGGCATACGCCACCGCCATCCTCACCACCAAGGCCGGCCTCGGCTTCTGGGTCGCCGCACTGCTCGCCGTCGCCGCTACCGTTGCGGTCGGCCTGGTCGTCGGCACTCCCGCGCTACGCGTCCAATCGCACTACCTCGGCATCGTCACCCTCGGCCTCGCGCTGGCCTTCACCAACTGGGTCACCAACGCGCAGGTCTCCGGCGGCGCGGAGGGAATCTCGTCGATACCGGGGCCCACCCTGCCCGGCGTCGATCTGGACAGCGAATACCTGTACTACTACCTGGAACTGATCGTCTTCGCCCTTGCCCTCGCATTCGGGCTGTTCCTGGTCCGGACCCGGCTGGGCCGGCGCATGCGGGCCATGCGCGACGACTCACTCGCCGCCGGCGCCCTGGGCGCCGAGGTGCCTCAGCTCCGCATGACGGCGTTCCTCCTGGCCAGCGTCTACGGCGGCGTAGGCGGCGTGCTCTACGCCGGGCTCATCCGCTACGTCGCCCCGGAGTCCTTCGGCATCGCCAACATGTTCCTGCTGCTCGGCATGGTGATCATCGGCGGCCGGCAGAGCCTGATCGGCTGTGTCGTCGGGGCCGTGAGCCTCGCCCTCGTGCGCGAGGGACTGACCGACCACCCGACGGTCGCCCAGGTCGCATACGGCGCGGTGGTGGTGCTCGTGGTGGTCTTCGCGCCCACCGGCCTCGCCGGCCTGCCCGCCCGCGTACGCGCCGCACTGGCCCGCCGCCGCCGGCAGCAGAGCGCCGCCGCCCGGCTCGGCCCGTTCCAGCCCTACCCGGCTGCGGGCATCGCGCCTTCCGGTCGTCCGGTCCTGGAGGTAACCGGGTTGACGATGCAGTTCCGGGGGATCAGGGCCCTGGACGAGGTGGCGCTGACCGCGTCCGAAGGCGAGATCCGCGGCATCGTCGGACCGAACGGCTCCGGCAAGACCACGCTCTTCAACGTCGTCAGCGGGCTGTACCGGCCAACGGCGGGACAAGTGCGGTTCCGCGGCCAGGACATGACCGGCAGCCGCCCGTACCGGCTGGCCCGGGCCGGGATGTCGCGCACCTTCCAGAACCTGCGCCTGTTCGGCGACCTCACCGTCGAGGAGAACATCCTTGTCGCGCTCGACCGCAGTCCCACCCTCGCCAGCTGGCGTTACCTGCTCGGGCCGATCAGCATCCTGCGGCAGGACCGGACCCTGCGGCGACAGGCCGGTGAGGTGCTCGACCGGTACGGGCTCACCGAGTTCGCGCAGTCCCGGCCCCGATCGCTGCCGTACGGCATCCAACGGCGGGTGGAGATCGCCCGCGCGGTGGCGGCCGCCCCGTCGCTGCTGCTGCTGGACGAGCCGGCCGCCGGCCTCAACGGCGAGGAGGTACGCCAGCTCAGCGAGATCGTCCGATCCATCCGCGACAGCGGCATCACCGTCATCATCATCGAACACAACATGGGCCTGGTCATGTCCCTGTGCGAACGGGTCACCGTCCTGGCCGGCGGCCGCATCATCGCCGAGGGCGAGCCCGCCGACGTCGCCGCGACCCCCGCCGTCATCGAGGCCTACCTCGGCGACTCGATGAGCACCGAGGACCTGCCGTCCGTCCCGGAGGTGACCGCATGACCGCACTGTCCGAGCCGGCGACCAGCACCAGCCAGGCCCTCACCGTCGAAGGGCTCACCGTCCACTACGGCGGCGTCTGCGCCGTACGCGAGCTCAGCTTCTCGGTCCCGGCGGGTGAGGCCATCGGTGTCATCGGCGCCAACGGCGCCGGAAAGACATCAACCCTCAAGGCCGTCATGGGCCTCATCCCACGCCGGGTCGCCACGTTGCGCTTCGGCGACATCGACCTGAGCCGGGTGAACGCCCGTTCGATGGTCCGCCACGGCATCGGGTACGTGCCGGAAGGCCGCCACGTCTTCGCCGGTCTGCCCGTCGAGAAGAACCTTCTGCTCGGCGCCTACGCCCGCAAGTGGAACGCCGAGACCCACGCCACCCTCGGGCAGGTGTACGAGCTGTTCCCCGTGCTCGGCGAGATGCGGCACCGGCTGGCCGGGGCGCTGTCCGGTGGCCAGCAGCAGATGCTCGCCATCGGGCGTGCGCTGATGTCCCGTCCCCGGCTGCTGCTGCTCGACGAGCCGTCCATGGGACTCTCGCCGAAGCTGGTCGAGGACATCCTCGCCGTGCTGCAGCGGCTGCGCGCCGAGGGGCTCAGCCTGCTGCTGGTCGAGCAGAACGCCAAGCTGACCTTCGAGGCCACCAGCAGCTGCCTGGTCGTGGAGAACGGCGAGGTGGCGATGAGCGGGACCTCCGCCGACCTGCGCCACGACCCGCAGGTGCGCCGCATCTACCTGGGCCTGTGAAACTCGGCCAACCGCTTCAACTCGGCGGGCACCGGCTCCGCAACCGGGTGGTCAGCCCGCCGATGGAGCGCAACTACGGCACACCCGACGGCCGGGTGGCCGATCCCGCCGTTTCCGGCTTCCAGCCGGTGGCCCCCTCGCCGGTGCCCTTCCGGGGGCGTACGCCGCGCGAATTGACCATCGCCGACGTCGAGGAGCTCACCGTGGCCTTCGGGGCCGCGGCCCGGCGCTGTGCCGAGGCCGCGGTCGACGTCATCGAGGTGCACGCCGCCCACGGTTACCTCATCCACCAGTTCCTGTCGCCGCGAACGAACCGGCGCACCGACCGCTACGCCGACCCGGTCCGGTTTCTCGCCGACGTCCTCCAGCAGGTCCGGGCCGTAGCGCCGCACGCCGCGGTGGTTCTGCGCCTGTCCGCGTTCGAGGGGGTTCCCGATGGTCTCGACGCGATCGCGACGCTTGCGCTGACCGGGAGGCTGCCGCTGCACCTGGTCGATGCCCTCGACATCTCGGCCGGTTGCTACGAGGCGGGGGAGTGGATCGTGCAGCCGGGCGAGGTCGATCGAGGCGTCCTCGCCCCGTACGCCGCCATGTTCCGGGTGTTCGGCAAGCCGGTCGGCGTGGCTGGGCGGATCGTTACCGGGGACACCGCCGAGGAGATTCTGGCGTCCGGCGCCGCCGACTTCGTGGCCGTGGGCCGGGCCCTGCACGCCGACCCCGGATGGACGGCCGCCACTCTCGCGGGCGTGCTGCCCCGCCCGTGCATCGGCTGCAACCAGGGATGCATCGACGTGCTGCACACCCAGCAGCCGATCTGGTGCCTGGTCAATCCCGGCGCCGGTCGCGAGGCGTCACGCGGCGCCGGTCGCGGGGCGTCACCCGGGCGCCGCCGCGTTCTCGTCGCCGGGGCGGGCGTCGCCGGTCGCGCGTCGTCGACCTGCGTGACCGGCTACGGCACCCGGATCCACCACGACCGGACAGCGTCGTCACGATCTGGGGAGCCGACCGCGCCGGAGTCGCCGCGGCCGACGCCGCCGCGGCCGCCGGTCACCGGGTGCTGCTTCTCGCGGCCGGCGAGGAGCTCGCGCCCGAGGCCGGACCACGGGAGAAGAGCATGATGCTCCGCCGGCTGGCCGACCATCCGGACGTGGAGATCAAGCACGGCACCACGGTCGAAGCCGTCGAACCGCGCCGGCTCCTGCTCGGCCACGCCGGTGACCGCGGGTGGCTCGACGTCGCCGGCCCGATCGTGGTGTCCCAGGGCACAGTGCCACGACCCGTCCCCGTCACACCGGGGCGCAGGCGCACGCTCGTGGTGGGCGAGGCCGGATTCGCGGGATCGGCGGCCGAGGCCATCCGGCAGGCCAGTGCGATCACGGTGTGACGCCGCCACCGTGAAGTCGGCTCACCTTCGACCATCATGAGTCACATCAGGATGTGGATCGCCTCGTCATACGGCATGCCAGACTCGCAGTGTGGTAACACAGCAGCGAACTGACGAGGTTCAGTCGGTCGTGGGCGAGGTCGTTCGGTGGGCGACCGAGCACCAGGATGTACGAGGGGTTGTCGTTGTCGGCTCCTGGGCGAGAAACGCCGCCCGGATGGACTCCGACGTCGATATCGTTGTGCTCACCGATGGCCTTGCACACGTCGATCCGGACATGTGGTCGCTCCTACTCGCGGGACGCGTCATCCGCGAGCGGGATTGGGGGCCGCTTCGTGAGATCCGGCTCGTTCGACCATCGGGTTTCGAGGTAGAGGTGGGTGTTGTGCCGCTGAGCTGGGCCAACACCAACCCGGTCGACGCCGGAACCTTTCGGGTGATCAACGATGGGCATCGCATCGTCTACGACCCTGATGGAGCCTTGACGGACCTGTCAAACGCGTGCCGGTGATCGGCTGTCAGTCGACGCCAGCAGATCAGCGCGCAGGCGAGACTGACGAAGCCGTCATGGATGTCGAGACGCCGTTCCCAGCGTACGGCCAAGCGGCGGAACTGGTGCAGTAGCGCAGCTTGCCCAGGCCCTTGATCCGAGTGATCTTGCGGCGCGGGATGATCGGCTGGGTGCCGCGTTCAGGGCACGCAAGGCGGAAGGCGTCGCTGCCGGGCAACTAGACTGGACCCGTGACGGATGCTGAGCTCATCGCCATCGCGCGGGCGCAAGCGGCCGAGCTACGTCGCCTGTCCTTGCGCGACGCCGCGGTGGAAGTCCACGGGCCGGAGGCGGAGGTTCTGCTGAGCGACCCACGGTACGCCCGCGGTGGCGGGCTCCTGGTGGTCATCGATACCGCCACCGGCGCCGTCCTGCGGGTGATACCGCAGCTGTGACGGGCGCCGCCCGATCCGCTGCCGGACGAAGACCTCCCCATGCGACACCGCCGTTCTTGGCGTTCTCCTCGAGTCTGGCGTGACCTATCGTCGTGGGGTGTCGCTCGCCGAAGACCTGAACGACCCGGATGACATGACCCGGTTGCTGGCCGTCGGGAGAGCCGCGCGGGACGGTGGGCCCGAGGTCATCGGCAAGCTGCTCGACATGGCGCTGCACGACGGTGCCGAGGTGCAGACGGCGGGTGGCGTGGCCGAGCGCTGGGATAACGTGAGCGACGCCGCGGCCGGAGCCCTGGCAGCCGTCCTCCGCCGGCATGCGACGGTCGACCGACGGATCGGCCGGGCCGTCGTCGACCTGGCCGAGAACGACGACCGCGTCGCCCGGCTGCTGCACGTCCTCGGCCCCGACGCCGAGCCGGTGCGCCGCGAGCTGGAGACGAGCAGCGAGGAACGGCTTCGTATGCGGGCGCTGCGGGCGGTCCGTCCCGTCGACCGTCCCGTGGAGCTCAACCGCCGCTTTCTCGCCGACCCCTCGCCGATCGTCCGGCTCGAGGCGCTGCGCGGAAGTTCCCGGTTCGGCCCGGAGGACGCGCACCGGGCGCTGACCGATGTGAGCGTGGAGGTGCGGCTGGCCGCAGTGCGGAAGTTGCAGTGGCGGGACACGTCGGCGTTTGCCGCCGCAGCGCGCGTCGAGACGGTACGCGAGGTCCGGGAGCAGTATGTCCAGGCGCTGGTCGACCGCCCGCTGACCGACGATGTGTTCCGGGCGCTCCTGGGATACCTTGCCGACGACGGCTGGGTCGGGCGCATGGCGGCCCGGCGCCTGCGCCTGATCGACAGCCCCGGGGTCGTTGCGGCGGTCGCTTCCCGGATCCTGGTCGTCGACGACGAGGCGCACCTGTCGACCTTGGCCGAGTTCCCCCACCTGCTCGAATACGCGCCGGAACTGTTGGAGCCACTCCAGTGTCTGCGCCGCAGCGCGACGGACGCCGAGCTGTTCGGCATTCTGGATCGGCTGCCGCGTTGGGAGCGGTCCGCGTACCCCCTGGAAGATCCGGCGGACGGCCTGGACCCGGTGCAGCAAGCGCGGCTTCTCCGCGCCGTCCTGGGTTGGGCCCACAGCGTCGTGGAATCGGATGGCCTGGCGGCGTGGCTGGCGGCGCCGGACGACCACACCGCTGCGGAGTGGATCACCGAGCACGACTGGTTCGGCACCGGGCCGGCCGCCGACCTGCTGCACGCGGCCGTCGACGGCGACCTGCGGCGCGCGCTGGGCGTCGACCTCGGCTCGGATCTGCTGCGCCTGGCCCACCTGTTCACGGCCCGGCAGATCCGCGCCGGTCTCGACCCGCTGCCGCCGAGACCGCTGAGTCGCCTGTTGACCGAAGGCCCCGACCTGCTGCGCGTGCGCTTTCAAAGGGGCCGCACCGTCGTCCTCCGGCTGCACGGATCGGCTGCCGTCGGCCCGCGCCTCGAACCGGCGAACGCGTTGCTGCACGTGCAGTGCACGGATTGCGGCACATCCACGCGGGTGCAGGGTCCACCCGCGTGGACGTATCGCGACGAGGACCGGGTGCGCGCGTTCGAGGACGGTTACGCGGCCACACTGATCGGCGCCTGCCCGGCCTGCGGGGCGTCGGTGCGGACGGAGGTGCTGATGTCGGTGACGGAGGGACGATTCGAGGGCCCGCGCGAGGTCAGCTGGGACGCCCGGTCATGAGGGTGGTCACGGGCATTCTGCTGCTCGCCGTGGGAGCCACGCTCTTGGCCGGCGGGTTCGCGTGGCCGGAGGGCCGGATCACGGCGATCGCCGTGGCCGTGCTCACGCTCGCCGCCGGCTTCGCCGTCCTGGCCGGGCGGATCACGCTGTTCGCGGCCGCGGTCTGGGGTGTCGGGTGGGTCGCGCTGGTCGGCGGCATCGCGGCCGGTGAGTGGGTGGCGATGTCGGGCGGCGCGGTCGCGGTGGTGGCGGGCGGGGTCGCGTTCGCGACCAGCAACTACGTAACCTGGTTCGGGGTGGCCGCGCTGGGCGACGCGCTGGCGCTGGGCGCGATCGCCTGGTGGGCTTGGGGTACGGGCGAAACCGTCGCCACAGCGGGAGCGGTCGCCGGTGCCGTAGCGTCGGCAACCTACGGCGCGGTGAGCTTGCGCTCGTGACCCCTCTGGACTGCGCCGCCGGGGACCCGGGGAGGGCGCCTGGCGGACGGGGAGCTCCGGCGGCGAGGGCGGTCACATCCAGCCGCTGTCGACGATCCAGTTCTGGGCGGTGCACGAGCGTGAGTCGTCCGCGGCCAGCCACAGCATCATCCGGGCCACGTCGTGCGGGAAAAGTTTGCCAGGCAGGCACTGGTTGCGCGCGATGGATGCCTCGGCCTCGGGCGTCACCCATTCGGTGAGTTGCTTCTCCGTCATGATCCAGCCGGGGATGAGGCAGTTGACCCGGATCTGGAACGGACCGAGTTCCCGTGCCAGTGTCCGGGTGAGCCCTTCGATGCCGGCCTTGGCGGTGATGTACGCGGGCAGGTCGAGCAGGTCGATGTGCGCGCTGATGGAGCCGAGGTTGATGATCGACCCGCCGCCGGCGGCCCGCATCATCGGGGTGACCGCCTGGGCGGCGAAGAAGTGGTGCCGGACGTTCACGGCCATCCGGTCGTCCCACAGCGCGACGTCGAACTCCTCGACCCGGTACCGCCGGTCATCGGCGGCGTTGTTGACGAGTGTTCGGACCGGCCCGAACCGGTCCGCGGTGCGGGCGATGGCGTCACGCAGCGCGGGGATGTCCCGGACGTCGCAGGGAAGGAAGAGCGTGTCGTCGCCGAGTTCGCGTTGCAGGGCCGCGCCGCGCTCGATGTCCACGTCGGCGAAGGCCACTCGGGAACCTTGGGCCGCGAGGTGGCGGACGAACTCGGCGCCGAGTCCCGACGAGCCGCCGCTGACGAACGCGACCCGTCCGTCGAGCGACGGGTAGCTCGCGTAGCCGGTCATGAAGCGAGTTCCTCTCAGCGCGAAGGCGGATCGAGCCACAGGTCCGGGCCGGGGACCAACGCCTCCAGGTCCGCCCAGAGCTCGTCGGGGATCGGTGTGCCGGTCAGGTCGAGCGTCTGCTGCACCCGCTCCGGCGAGGACACTCCGACGACCGTTGAGTCGATGAACGGCGCGCGCAGCGAGAACTGCAACGCGGCCGCGGCGAGCGGTACCCCGAACCGGTCCGCGGCCGCCGCCATCGCGATTGCCGCCGCGGCGATCGCGTCGTTGCGTTCCCGGTAGGCGTACTTCCCTTGGGTGGCAGGTCCTCTGGCGAGCATGCCGCCGCCGTACGGTGCCGCGTTCAGGACCCCGATGCCGCGTTCGTGCGCGACCCGGAACAGCTCCTCGGCCGACCGGTCGAGCAACGTGTACCGGTTGTGCGTGAGCACCACCTCGAACACGCCGGTGTCGAGGTACTGCTGCATCAGGGCGACCGGGCCGCCGGCCACGCCGAGATGCGCCACCACTCCCTGTCGTTTCAGGTCTGCGAGCGCCTCCACCGGGCCGCCCGGTGCGGTTGCCTCGTCGAAACTGATCCGTTCGGGGTCGTGCAGGTGCAGCAGCTGGATGTGGTCGACGCCGAGGCGCTGCAGGCTCTCCTCGAGTGATGTCCGTGCCCGCCGGCCGGAGAATTCGCCGGTACGCGGATCCGGGTCGACCTTGGTGGCCAGAACCGTGCCGGTGGGCAGACCGCCCCGGTCGCGCAGGGCGATTCCGATGCGGCGTTCGGCCGTGCCGTCCACGCCGTATCCGTTCGAGGTGTCGATGAAGTTGACGGCTGGGCTGTCCAGTGCCGCGCCGACTGTGGCGACCGCCCGTTCCTCGCTCACCTCGTACCCGTACAGGTGCGGCATGTTCGCCAGCGGGCTGGTGCCGACGCAGAGCGCGGTCACGGCCAGGCCGGTGCCGCCGAGCGGGCGGGCGGTCATGCGGCGCCCCGTGCGGCGAAGACGTCCCGGGCGGCGTGGTAGGCGCCGACGATCCGGGTGAGGACCGCCTCGGTGTCCGCATCGGGCTTGGTGGTGTCGGGGTGGTCCCGTCGCCACCCGACCATCCGGGATGCCGCGCGATGGAAGGTCAGCCGGGGGGAGAAGCCCGGCACGAAGGTACGGATCTTCGTGGTGTCGAACACCGCGCTGTGCCCGATGTCGCCGAGCATCTCGCCTGACCAGAACCAGCCGGGCGCCACCAGCGGGTACATCTCCGAGGCGACGTGGACCAGCCGCGCCGTCACTCCCAGCGCCTCCCCGACGATCGTGTAGATCTGGTCCCAGGTGTAGACGTCGGAGCCGGTGATGTTGAACGTCTCGCCGATCGCGCGGGGGTTGCCGAGCAGACCGACCAGGCCCTGCGCGAAGTCCTCGGCGTGCGTGAGTGTCCACAGCGACGTGCCGTCGCCGTGCACCGGAATCTCAGCGCCCCGCGCGATTCGGTCGACCACCGTCCAACCGCCGGGCAGCGGCGGGTTGGCGTCGTCGTAGGTGTGCGACGGCCGGACCACGGTGAGCGGAAAGCCCTGCGTCACATGTGCGTCCTGGAGCACCTGCTCGGCGCGCCATTTGGCGGTGGCGTACGCGAGGTGCGGGTTCGGCGCGGTCGGCGTCGACTCGGAAATCGGTATCTGCCGCACCGGCTTGGCGTAGATCGAGGCAGAGCTGATGTGTACGTACTGACGGGCCCGCCGGCCGAACAACGTCACCATTCGGCGTGCGTCGTCGATGTCGTACGACAGAAAGTTGACGACGGCGTTGAACGTGCGGTCGCCGATCGCGGCGGCCAGCGCGGCACTGTCGCCGACGTCGGCGATCAGCGTCTCGACGCCGTCGGGCAGGCTCCGATCCTGGTCGTTGCGGCCGCGGTTGACCACCGTGACGCGCATGCCGGTCTCGACCGACAAGCGCACGCAGGACGCGCTGATCGTTCCGGTTCCGCCGAGGTAAAGCACGCTCAGATGCGCGGCGTCGTGGTGCAACATGTGTTTCTCCTCGGTGCTCAGATCTTGCCGGCGTACCAGTCTTCGAACCCGTTCTCGGTCAGGCTGATGAGAACGTCCTGCGGGCGGATGCCGAGCGGCTCGAGCTTGTCCACCACTGCCTTGAAGAAGGCCTGCTTGGTCGCCGCGGGGTACATGTGCACCGCGGTGACCCGGATGACGAGCAGGTTGCGCCGTTCGACGCCGTTGTACCCGGCGTCGAACTTGAGCTCGCCGGCGTCGTGCGCCTGGAAGATCTGGAACCGGTCGTCGGCGGGGATCCCCAGGGCCTCGATCTGCGCGTCGTGGATCGCGTTCCCGATGTCCTCGTGGGACTTGTCGAACACCTGCCGATCGAGGTGTACGTGGATAAGCGGCACGATGGTCACCCTTCAGGTAAAGATCATTTGATGGCGCCGGCCGACAGGCCGCGCTCGAACAGCCGCTGGAGACTGAGGTAGGCGATGACCTCGGGGATCGCGGTGATGACCGCCGAGGCGAGGATCTTCGTCTGGTCGTTGCTGAACTGCCCGACGAAGAACTGCGGCACCAGCGTGATCGTCTGCATATCCGGTGATTGCAGGAAGACCAGCGGGAAGAGGTAGTTGTTCCAGGCCGCCACGAGGGTGAAGATGATGACCGCCGCGGCGATCGGCCGGGTCAGCGGCAGGACCAGATGGATGAAGCCACGGTACGAGTTCGCGCCGTCCACCCGCGCCGCCTCGAACAGCTCGTCCGGCAGGCCGTTGATGAAGTTGCGGGTGAGCAGCACGGCGAACGGCACCTGCAGCGCGGCCAGTGGGAGGACCACCGCCCAGTATGTGTCGTACAGCCCCAGCCGGGTGGCCGTGGCGAACAGCGGCGCGAGCAGCACGACCTCGGGCAGCGTCAAGCAGGCGAGCAGCAGCCAGAAGTAGACCTCGCGGAACCGGAGGTGCAGTTTCGCGAAGCCGAACGCGGCCATCATCGTCACCGCGTACACCAGCGCGATGACGACCCCGGCGATGATGAGGCTGTTCAGGAAGAACCGCCCGAAGCCGGGCACCTGCAGTACCGCGGTGAAGTTCTTCGGCCCTTCGCCCGCGAACGCGCCCTTGACCATCACCACGAGGGGGAACAGGAACGGAATGATGAGGATTGTGGCGACGAGCTGCAGCAGGATGCGGCCCCGCCGGCTGCGGATCTCGAACATCGTCTACCTCGCCTCCCGTCCGCGCCCCACGAGCTGCAGGATCACCGCCACGATCAGCGCGACCACGAGCAGGATGACGGACAGCGCGCCGCCGTATCCGACGTGGCCGAGCGGGATCGTCTGGCGGTAGATGTAGGTGCCGAGGAACTCGGTCGCATAGTTGGGTCCGCCGATGGTGACCAGATACGGCACGTCGAACGTCTTCAGCGCCCCGATGGCGCCCAGAATCCCCAACGCGATCGTGGTTCCGCGCATCTCCGGCCAGATGATGCTCAGCAGCGTCCGGAGGTTGCTCGCGCCGTCCATCCGCGCCGCCTCCAGGACCGACGGATCGATCTGGGTCATCGCGGCGAAGTAAAGGACGAACGTGACACCGGTCCACTCCCAGATCGTGATGAACATGATGACCGGCAACGCGGTGCTGGTCTGTCCGATCCAGGGCTGCGCGAGCGCTCCGAGGCCCACGTGCTGCAGGACGGAGTTGAGCTCGCCGTCCGGGGCGAACATGTGCCGGAACACCGGCGCCATGATGGCCGGCGCGAGCACCACCGGAATGAAGATGATCACCTTGTACAGCGCCGCCAGCCGCAGCCGCGCGTGCATCAGGACCGCGAAGACCAGACCCAGCAGCGTCTGAACCACGAACGTGACCACGAAGAAGACGGCTGTGTGGCGCACCGTGGCCCAGAAGACCGGGTCGCGGATGATGCGCGTGTAGTTCTGTCCACCGACGTGAAGCGGGTCCGGGCTGATCCCGTCCCAGTTCAGCGTCGAGATGTACGCCGTGTACCCGATGGCGTAGTAGATCAGTCCCACGCTGAGGACCAGGGCGGGCAGGATCCAGGGCAGGCCCGGAGGGCGTCGCGGGCGGCCGCGTCCACCGCTGCCCGCAGCCCCGGACCTCTCCTTGCCGATCTCCCGCTTGCGCGTCGATGTCTCGGTCATCACGACTCCGTGGGTCCGGCCGCATTCATCGGACTGCCGGTCACTTGAAGGTCACTCCGGCCGCCTCGGCCGCCTGCTGCAGGGTCTTGGCCGCGTCCTGCGGAGACGCCTTTCCGGTGGCCACGGAGGTCGCCGCCGCGAGGATGCCGTTCTGCACATCCGCGCTCAGCAGTGCCTGACGCGGCTCGGTCACGGCGCTGGCCTTCGTGATGAGCTGCCGTACCGGGCCCTTCTGGATCGCCGGGTCGACGAGTTCGACGTTGTCGAAGTTCGGTGTCACGGAGGTGAGCGACGGCAGGTCGTTGAGCTGGTCGGCGATCACCTGCTGGCCCTCGGCCGAGGTCGCCATCCACTTGACGAACGTCTCCGCGGCGGCCCGGGCCTTCGACTTCGTCGAGATGGCCAGGCCGAAGTCGGCGTCGCCGTACATCTCACTGATGTTGCCGGCGCCGGCAACATCGGGGAAGGCGACCGGCAGGATCGGGAACGGCTTGGCGCCGCTGACCCCGGCCGCCGAGAGCGCCGCGGTCATCGCCTTGGTCGTGGTGTACTGCGTGTACCAGGTGCCCATCATGACCATGCCGTACTTCCCGGTGAGGAAGTCGTTGTTGGAATCCGGGTACTGCTGATAGCCGACCGCGCCGGGCTGCATGATCCCGCTGTCGAACAGGTCCTTCCAGATGGCCAGCGTCCGCACGATGCCGGGGTCGGTCCACCTGGCCTCGCCGTTGGACACCTTGGTCCACAGGCCGGGCTGGACGGAGTTCGCGATGGACTGCAGGGTGTCCTGGTCGAAGCCCTCCTGAGCGGCGCCCTGGACGAAGCAGCCCACCTTGTTCCGTTTGAGCACCTGGCAGACCTGCTTCCACTCGGACAGCGTCGTGGGTGGCCGCAGGTTGAACTTCTTGAAGATGTCCGCGTTGATCCACAGCGTCCCGGCGTAGACCTGGCCGACCGACAGCGCGGTGAGCTTGCCGTCGGCGCTCAGGCCGCTGATGCCGATCGGGGCGACCTTCGTCTTCCAGTCACTGCCCAGCGCCTGCCCGGCGAGTGCGGTCTGGTCGACGGCGAACGATTTGAACTGCGTGACGTAGGCGCCGGGCTGCATGTCGAAGACGTCCGGGCCCTTGCCGGAGGCGAGGGCCGGGCGCAGCGCGGCCACCCAGTCGGAGATGTTGACCAGCTTGTAATTGATCTTGATGTTCGGATACTGCTTGTTGAAGGCTGCGATGTAGGTGTTGGCGGTCGCGGTGTCGGTCGGCGTCCAGCCCCACCAGTTGACCGTGCCGGAGGTCGCGCTCCCGGCGTTCGACGAATCTCCGGAATCCCCGCCGCAGGCAGCCAGCGTGGTGACGGCGAGCGTCGCGGCGGCAAGGATGGACAGCGGCCGCAGTCGTGCCTTCTGCGTCAGCAAGAGTCGCATGTATCCCTCTCCATTCTCCATGGAGCTAAGAAATGTTTCGCGCCCCGACGGGCGCCGTATACCCAGGCGTTCTCGATGCCAGCGCTCGCTGTGAAGGGGTGATGATCGCCTGAAGCCGCTGCGAACGAAGGTCGATTCGGCGTCGTTACGGGTGGATCACAGGCTAGGCCGATCGCAACTTTCCCGTCAACGTTTCCTTACGAGTTGGAAACTTTCGTACGGGAGGTGCGCCGCACTGGTGCGCCGGTGCTGGCCCGCACCACGAGCGACGTGTCGATGTCGAGCCGGGTGAACGTCAAGTCGGGCTCGTCGGCCAGGCGGGTGACGAGTTCCACCGCCTGCTCGGCCATCGCGAGCAGAGGGACGTGGATCGTGGTCAGCGGCGGGCCGGCCCACTGCGCGATCCGCAGATCGTCGTAACCCACCACGGAGAGGTCGCCCGGGATGGTGTGACCGAGCGACCGGGCCGCCTCGTAGACGCCCAGGGCGTACAGATCGGAGGAGGCGAAGATGGCCGTCGGCCGATCCGGCAGCGACAACAGCGCCCGGCCCTCGGCCAGTCCGTCGGCGTGGTGGAACTCGCCCGGCCGGATCAGTTCTGGATCGCCGGCGATCCCGGCGGAATCCAGGGCCGCGCGGTACCCGGAGAGCCGGGCCGTGGAGGCGAGCATGTCCTGCGGTCCGGTGATGATGCCGATCCGGCGGTGGCCCAGCTCGATCAGATGGCGGGTGGCCAGGTAGCCGCCGTTCCAGTCGGCGGAGCCGATCGACGGCACGTCCGGCCCGGGGTTGCCGGCCGGGTCGAGCATCACGAGCGGGATGTTGCGGGAACGCAGCCGCTGCTTGTCCTTGGCCGGGAGCACACAGGCGACCAGGATGATCCCGACCGGCCGGCGCCGCAGCACGTCGTCGACCCAGGACGGCTCGGGCAGGTGCCGCTCGGTGGCCCCGGTCAGCACCATGCCGATCCGCCGCCGGCGCGCGACCTGGTCGATGTTCGCCAGCAGATCGCTGGCGAACGGGCTGTCGATCTCATAGCAGAGCACCTCGAGCAACGGCGCGGGCTGCTGCTTGCCGCCGCGGCGGTTGTACCGGTGGTCCTGGAGCAGTTCCTCGATGCGCTGCCGGGTCTCGCTGGACACCCCAGAGCGACCGTTGAGCACCTTGGAAACCGTGGAGACCGAAACGTTGGCCCGCGCCGCCACCTCGGACAAGGTGGCGCGGGAACCGATGTCGTCCGCGGCGGGCTCGCTGGGCATGCGCATCAGCCAATCTAGGTGTCGCCGGGCTTCTTGACCGCCCGGCCCGGCCGATCCTATGCTGCCGTTCATCCCGACAATTTCGCAACGTCTAGCGAAACTTTCTAAGAGGGTGACCGGGTGACGACCTCGAATCCGAGGAATGCCGCCGTGCCTGACGAGAGCCTGCGACACCGGATCGGCGAGGTCACCCTCACCGTGCTCGGGCCGGACCGGCGGCCGCTGACCGACCGGGTCGTCACCGTGGCCCAGCAACGGCACACGTTCGCCTTCGGCAACATCGGCTTCGACTTCGTCAGCCTCGTCGGTGGCCCGCCGCCCGAGGCGGCCGCTCCGGCGTTCGGCGGCGCCACCGGCCTGGACCTGGACCGGCTGGGCGACCTGTGGCTCAACCTGTTCAACACCGCGACCCTCCCGTTCTACTGGGGGCCCTACGAGCCGCGACAGGGCGCCACCGACGTCGAACGCCTGACCAGGACCGCGCACTGGCTCGCCGCCCGCGGCGTCACCGTCAAGGGTCACCCGCTCGTCTGGCACACGGTGCAGCCGGCATGGCTGCTCGATCTCGACAACGACGAGGTCGAACGGTTGCAGCGCAACCGGATCCGCGAACTGACCGGCGGATTCGCCGGCGTGATCGACCTCTGGGACGCCATCAACGAGGCCGTGATCATGCCGGTCTTCGCGAACGGGGACAACGCCATCACCCGGCTCGCCCGGGCCCGGGGCCGCATCGCCATGGTGCGGATGGCGTTCGAGGAGGCACGAGCGGCCAATCCCGCGGTGACCCTGGTGCTCAACGACTTCGACCTCAGTTCGGCGTACGAATGCCTGATCGAAGGGGTTCTCGAAGCCGGCATCCGGGTCGACGTGATCGGGCTGCAGACCCACATGCACCAGGGGTTCCGCGGCGAGGAGTACCTGCGGGACGTGCTGGACCGGTTCGCCCGTTACGGCCTGCCGCTGCATCTGACCGAGAGCACCCTGGTGTCCGGGCACCTCATGCCGCCCGACATCACGGATCTCAACGACTATCAGATCCCGGACTGGCCGACGACCCCGGAGGGCGAGGCCCGCCAGGCCGACGAGATCGTGCGGCACTACCGGACGCTGATGGCGCACCCCGCCGTCGAATCGATCAACTACTGGGGGCTCACCGACGACGGCGCCTGGCTGGGCGCCCCGGTCGGGCTGGTCCGCGCGGACGGCAGCCGCAAGCCGTCGTACGACGCGCTGGAAAGCCTGATCAAGGGGGAGTGGTGGCTGCCACCGACCGAGATGCGAACCGGACCCGACGGCACGGTCGTCGTGCGGGGGTTCCACGGCGACTACACGGTCGCCGGAACCCCGTTCACCATTCGCCCCGGGCAGGCCAGCGCGTCGGCGTACGTCGATGAGTAGGCTCATGCGAGCGGCCGTCTGCGGCACGGTCGGCGGCGGCATGGTCGTCGAGGACGTCACCCTCGCCGAGCCCGGCCCGACCGAGGTGGTGGTCCGCATCGACGCCGCCGGGGTCTGCCACAGCGACCCGCCACTACCTGACCGGCGACCTGGTCTGCCCGCTGCCGGTGGTGCTCGGCCACGAGGGGGCGGGCGTCGTGGTCGAGACCGGCGAGCGGGTCAGTGTGGTCCGGCCCGGCGACGGCAGCGGTGTCGTGCTGCGCCGGCAGTTCCGCGCCGGTACTCCGCGCAGCGAACCGCTGACTCGGCTGGAAAGCAGGATCGCCGGAATCGGTACGGCCGATCTGGACGATCGGACGCTGGTGGGGGTCGCGACCGAGGACGGAACCTTCCGGATCTGGGATGCCGTGACGAGCGAGCCCCACGCCGAACTGCACATCGGCGCCGACATGGCGGTTCGCCGCGCTGACCTTGGCGTGCTGGACGGACGCCCGGTCGCGCTGACGATCGCGGACGATCGCTCCGGCGACTGCGAGAGCCCGACGCTGACCCTGTGGGACGTGTCGGCCGGCGAACCGTTGTACGAACCCATGACGGTGCCCGAGGAGTGCGAGGTGGGCACCCTCACCATGCTGGACGGACGGCTCGCGGTCATCCACGGCATCGACGCCGGCGAAAACCACCACCCGGAGCAGGCCACCGACGTCCAGGTGATCGACGTCGCCACCCGCAGGGTGCTCGGCCGGCATCGGCACAAACGCGGATGGAGTTACCACGCAACCATCGCCCGCTCCGCCGGCGGCACCGTTGTGCTCGTCGCGGCGGAGAACTGGGTCGCCGTCATGAACCCGTACGACATGGGCGGACCCGACATCGAGGAATTCGAGTACGCCGGGCACAACGCTTTCGTGGACTGCGTGGCCACCGCCGATGTCGCCGGACGCACCATCGTCGCTTCCTGCGACAGGGGCAACGACGTGCAGTTCTGGGACCTGGACACCCAGGAACGCCTCCGCCCGCTCTGACCGCCGTCGCCGGTGTGCTGCACGACGTTCTGCACCAACTGGGTGATCACCAGCAGGGTGTCCGCGACCGCTTCGGGGGGTTCGTCACTAGTGCAGGATCGTGGCCAGGCTGATGCGAGCAGCCAGCGAATCCTCCTCAGGTCTCGCCGCCATCGAGGTGGCGGTTCACCCACGCGGGCTGCCAATCGGCGTACCCCGCGACGATTACAGCGGATCAGGCCGGCGACGTCCTCAGGCAGGCCGCGTGAAGTCATGACATGGCCCATCCGGGGCACGATCGGCAATACCGCGCCCGGAATGGCGGCAGCCAGGGCTTCCCGTGAGCAAGCCGAAACACCGAATCTGATCGCCGTGCACGTCGAGGTCGGGCGCCGTGATGACGACGCCGAGGCGGGCAGGTCAGGGTCGTCCATATACGCGGCCCGGTCAGGTGCTAGGCGTGGTGTCGGGGCGGTCGGCGGCTGGTTCCGGGATTGTTGTGGCTGTCGATCGGTTGTGGATGAAGGCCGCGGCGTCGGTTGCGGTCATGGGTTTGGCGAACAGGTAGCCCTGGCCGGTGTCGCAGCCGAGCATGGCCAGTTCGGCGGCCTGTTCGGGGGTTTCGACGCCTTCGGCGACGGTGCTCAGGTGCAGGACTTGGCTGAGTCGGATGACGGCCTCGGTGATGGCTGAGCCGTGGCTGGTGCCGTCGAGTTCGGCGACGAAGCTGCGGTCGATCTTCAGGATGTCGACGGGCAGGCGGGTGAGGTAGTGCAGGGAGGAATAGCCGGTACCGAAGTCGTCGACGGCGATGCGCACGCCGTGGGAACGCAGGTTTTCCAGGGTGGGGATGGCGACGCGTTCGTCGATGATGGCGGACTCGGTGATTTCCAGGACGAGGTCGTGCGGGTCGAGGCCGGTGTGGTTGAGCACGTCGAGGACGTCGGCGACCAGGGTGCTGTCCTGCAGCTGGCGGGGTGAGAGATTGACTGAGGCGTACAGCCGGTGTGGGGTTGCGGGTTGGGGTTGCTGCCAGGCGTGTACTTCGCGGCAGGCTTGTTCGAGCACGTAGCGGCCGATGCCGGTGATGGCGCCGGTGCGTTCCGCGACGGGGATGAAGTCGAGCGGGCTGACCAGGCCGCGGGTGGGGTGGTGCCAGCGGACGAGGGCTTCGGCGCCGACCGGGCGACCGGTGACCAGGTCGATCATCGGCTGGAACAGCACGCGCAGCTGACCGCTGGCCACGGCGTCCTCGAGGTCGTTGCTCAAGGTGGTGTCGTCGCGGCGGCGGTCGATCATGTCGGGGTGGTAGACGGCGACGCCGTGGGTGCCGGCCCGTTTGGCGTGGTACATCGCCATGTCGGCGTGGCGCACCACGGTGTCGCCGGTGTCGCCGGGCGCGTCGGTGGCGACGCCGATGCTGCATCGGTGCGCGATGGTGTCGGCGCCGAGCCGCACCGGCCGGGCATGGGC
The DNA here is from genome assembly GCF_040684855.1 of Actinoplanes sp. NPDC089786. Lineage (NCBI taxonomy): Bacteria > Bacillati > Actinomycetota > Actinomycetes > Micromonosporales > Micromonosporaceae > Actinoplanes > Actinoplanes sp. NPDC089786. Next base: position 131,625 of record NZ_JBFBGU010000015.1, on the reverse strand, counting down.
GGCACTCTGCAGGCGATCGGCGATCTGGGTGGCGTCCTCGGGCTGGGTCAGGTGGCGCAGCAGCACGAGGAACTCGTCGCCGCCGACTCGCGCGGCGGTATCACCCGCGCGGACGCAGGCGCGCAGCAGGTGAGCGAATTCCATGAGTACGACGTCGCCGGCGGAGTGCCCGTAGGTGTCGTTGACGCTTTTGAAGCCGTCCAGGTCGACGGCCATCACCGCGACGTGCTCGCCGCGCCGTAGTGCCCGGTCGAGCGCGTGTTGCAGGCCGGCCCGGTTGGACAGACCGGTGAGGTTGTCGGTGAGCTGATACTGGCGGCTGTCACGCAGCGACACGAGCTGCCGGATCGCGACGCCGGCGGCCATGACGACCAGGCCCAGGACGAGGCCGCCCGAGGTGCGCAACTCGCCGCCGGTGATGGTGGTGGTGATCATCAACACCAATCCCGCACCCACGGCGACGTACGGGAAGTAGGCCAGCCAGGGTGACAGTGGTACGCCGGTCGGTGTTGCGGCCTGGCTCGGCCGGTCGGTCCGCGACGTTTCCAGCACAGCGGCGATGGTCATGGCAGACAGCGCGGCGACGAAGGTCATGGTGGCCGGCAACGGGCCGGTGGCGTAGTTGCCGTCATCACCGATGGCGTTGAACCCGGCGTCGGCGAGCAGGTAACCGCCCATTCCGGCGATCAGCAACCAGGTCGGCGGCGAGGATTCCCGTACGCCGCCGCGCAGCAGGTAGACGCTGATGCCAGTGAGCAGCAGCAGGTCACCGATCGGGAACCCGATCCAGGTCAGCGCGGTCGACCAGCTCGCGCCGGCGGCGATGTGTGGTTGCACCGCGAAGTCCCATACGAACATGAACCCGCAGCCCAGCACCGCGACCGTTTCTCCGGCCAAGGCCCACTGCTGCCGGCTCGTCAGATGCACCGCGGGAAAGGTGACCGTGGCCAGCGCCAGAAGCACGAAGGTGAGCACGGCGGCCGCCGCTGTGATCCACCACCAGAATGTCCGCGGCCCGGCGGCGGCCAGCCCGACGTCGGCCACGGCCGAAAGCCCTCTGCCCACGGCGGTGAACTGCCAGGCCCGGCGGTGCAAACCGGTGCGCGACGCCCGCCAGCTGAAGGCCGCGCCGAGCAGGTCGAGACCGACCATGGTCGTGACGGTGACATCGTTCTGCAGGCCTCGGTGTACCAAGACCACGATCTGACCGGCCACCACCGGGACCAGGATCACCATCACCACGGCGACGCGACGAGAACTCACCCCAGTCAAAGCCATGCACCCACACCTCAGCAATCACGGCCCCAGCACCACTCCTGATTCCCCCATCGGCGCGGAATCGCCCGGATCAAGCCGCAACGACCGCAATTTGCGACCCGTCCACCACCGTCCTGTTACCGGCCGGTCCGGGCGCAGCGTGGATCAGGCACTCGCGGCGGCGCGATCCGGCCGGAGTCGATGGGGCGAGGCGAGCCAGGTCGTGAACTGCCCCGCCGGCAACGGCCTGGCGATGTAGTAGCCCTGGATGGTGTCGCAGCCGCGCTCCCGCAGGTACTCGAACTCCGCTTGGGTCTCGACGCCCTCGGCGACGATCGTGAGGTCGAGGGTGCGGCCCAGGTGCAGGATTGCGTCGGTGACCGCCTGCCGGTCTCGCTTGGTGGTGAGGTCGCGTACGAAACTCTTGTCGATCTTGACTTCCTGGATCGGCAGCTCGGCGATCCGGCCCAGCGACGAGTGCCCGGTGCCGAAGTCGTCGATCGAGAGCTTGACTCCCAGCGTGTGGAGGGCCTCCAGGGTGAGGAGGCTGTGGGTGGGGTCGGCGATGATGCCGGTCTCGGTGATCTCCAGGGTGAGGGCGTTCGCCGGCAGCCGATACCGGTTCAAGGCGGTCCGGACATCCTCGACCAGGGTCTGGTCGGTGACCATCTGCGGGGACAGGTTCACTGCCACGGTGATGTCGTGCCCGGCGTGCCGCCACGAGGCGCACGCCTCGAGCGCGGTGTCGAGCACCAGGCGGGTCAGCGAGCGGATGAGGCCGGAGCGTTCGGCGAGCGGGATGAACTCTTCGGGTGGCACGCTTCCGTCGGGGCGGTGCCAGCGGCTGAGGGCCTCGGCCCCGACGACCTCGCCGGATCGCGGATCGACCTTCGGCTGGTAGACGACTTCGATCCCGCGTTGCTCGATGGTGCTGCGGAGGTCCGAGAGCAGGGTGAGGCGCCGCGGCGTGTTCTGGTCGTCGTCCGGCCGGTAGACGTGTACACCGGTTCGTGCGTCCTTGGCGGCGTACATGGCGACGTCGGCGCGTTGCAACAACTGGTCCGCGTCGGTGCCGTGCTCGGGTGAATAGCAGACGCCGATGCTGGCCGGCGTACTCAACGTGAGGCCATCGACCTCGATGAGTTCCGCGGCGGACCGGCGTACGTCCTGGGCGATGGCGAGGATCTCGCCGGTCGAGTCGGCCTGGGGGATGACCAGGGCGAACTCGTCTCCTCCGAGTCTGGCGACGGTGGCACGGTCGCCGAACCGGTGGCGCAGGCGGGCGCCGATCTCGCGGAGCACCCGGTCACCGACGGCGTGGCCGAGCGCGTCGTTGATCTCCTTGAAGCGGTCCAGGTCGAGGAGCAGGACGCCGACGACGCCGGGCCGCTGGATGCCCCGGCTCAGATCGTCGAGCAGGCGCGACCGGTTGGGCAGGTCGGTGAGGGCGTCGTGGGATCCGGTGTGCCGCAGGCGATCCACCAGCCGGGCGTTGGTGAGCGCCACCCCGGCGTGGGCGGCCAGCGCCTGCAGCAGGCGCAGGTGTTCGGCGGTGAAGGCCGCGGTGTCGGCGAGGTTCCCGCTGACGGCCAGCACACCGGTGGCGCCTTCCAGCGCGACCGGCACCGCCATCGCGTCGCGGTGCTCGCCGGCCGGCAGCAATACCGGCGTACCGTCGAGGGCCGGCCGCCACCAGTCGTCCGACCCCGGCTCGAAGGCCGTGGACTGGAAGTCGTCCTGCCCGCTCATCCGCAACCGGGCGGCACCATCGACCAGCAACTCGGCGGATTCCGCCCGGACCAGGTCACGGACCTGCCTCAGCACGGTGCGGGCCACGTCGTCGGCATCCTGGGAGCCGCTCAGCGTGCGGGTGAACTGGTACAACGCCTCGACCTGGGCGTGGCCTTGGGTCTGCTGGGCGTAGCGCTGGAACACCCGGTGGATCGCCAGGGCGAGCACAGCGAGCAGCACGGCCGCCGGCAGCTGGTCGCGGACGACGATCGCGGTGACCAGGCCCAAGGCCGTGGTCACGGCCACCAACGGCAGCTGGAACAGCCCCCGGATGTCGGCGCTGAGCAGCCGCCGCAACTCCTGGCTGTCGTCGTGGATCGCGATCACCGCGCTGATCGCGACGACGGACAGCAGGTCGGCGGCGAACGCCGCAGCGAACGCGGCCGTCCAGCCGACCGGGCCGAGCGGGTCCGACGAGCCGTTCACCAGGTGGAAGACACCAGCCGCCAGGGTCACCTGGGCGGCGTACAGGGCGAGGTTGAAGACGAGTTTGCTGCCTCGCTGGCGGCGGAAGACGGTCAGCCCGACCAGGCCGCCGACGAGCCGCACGAGGACCAGCAGAGCCGGCGAGAGCATCACCAGACCCAACACGAGCGGTACTTCGCTGAGGCTGAGCGTGTGCGCGCCCCGGCGAACCGGGAAGACGACGACGAACCGGTCGGCGAGCGCGAAGAGCACCGCCACGGCGATCAGCTTGACAAGTTCCCCACCGGCCACCGGAGGGACGTCGGTGAACCACAGGGCCTGCGCGGCGACGACGGTGCCCACCAGGCCGGCGCTCAGGGCGTTCACCCTGGCGTCCGGGTTACGGCACCAGCCGCGCACGCGGTGTACAGCCGAGACGGGGGCAGGCGCGTCTTGCATGAGCCCACCCCCTTCGCGGTATCCGACTCCATCCCAGTCGGCTGTCCGTCGGCGCACTTGAGCCTTGTCCAGTGGCGCCGCCGGGTCAGGTCCAGCTGCGGCCGGTCCAGGAGCGGCCGGTCCAGGTGCCGCCGGTCCAGGAGCGGCCGGTCCAGGTGCCGCCGGTCCACGACCGGCCCGTCCAGGTGGGCGAGGTCCAGATGACCGGACTCCAGGTGAGTGAGGCCCACGACGTACCGGTGAAGGCCGTGCCGGTCCAGACCCGGCCGTTCCAGGTTCCGCCGGTCCATGCTCTGCCGTTCTTCGCTGCCGCGGTCCACGTCGCCGGAGCCCACGGGGCGCCGAAAATGTCCTTCTCCCCGGCCAGGGTGACCCCGGTTGCGGCGTCGACGACATGCGAGCTGCCGCGGGCGCGTTCGAGGGTGCCCAGGCCGGTCGCCGCGGTGAAGGTCTGTGTGGCGTTCATCGGGATGGAGACCGTGGCGGCCTCGGCGATGTCGAGCTGGCCGGCGCCGGCCGCGATCGGGTCGGCCCCGCTGAGCGGGTCGGCCGTCTGCACGAGAAGCTTCTTGACCTGGTCGGGGTTCAGGCCGGGGCGCTGCTGGAGCAGCAGCGCCACCGATCCGGAGATCACCGCGGTGGCTTGTGAGGTGCCGCTGCCGCGGAAGAACCGGACGGTTCCGGCGGCGTCGGCGACCCGGGCGCCGGGATAGGTCGTGTCGATGTACGAGCCGGGCACCCGCAGTGACACCACGGACCGGCCGGCCGCCAGCAGGTCGGCGTGCCGGGTGGCGCTGCCGCGGGTGCTGAAAGTGGCCACCTTGTCGTCGGTACGCACATCGGTGCCGTTGGGGTCGGCGGCGCCCACGGCGATGACGTACGGGTTGGCGGCGGGCATGGTGACCCGCGTCGCGGTCGGACCGTCGTTGCCGACAGCGACGACCACCACAATGCCGTTCTTCCAAGCCGCCTCGACCGCGTACGAGAGGGGATCGAGCTTCTCGTCCTGGATCGAGTCGGTGCCGAACGACAGATTGAGCACGCGGATGTTGAGTCCCGGGTCGTTGCGGTGCTGCACCGCCCAGTCGATGGCCGCCACCACCTGCGAGACGTCGGCGGCGCCGTCCGCGGCCGCCACCTTGAGACTGATCAGTTTCGCGCCCGGGGCGATGCCCTCGAAGCCGGTGGAACCGCTCGCACCGGCCGGATCGCTTCCGGCGATGATGCCCGCCATGTGCGTCCCGTGCCCATAGGTATCGATGTTGGCCAGGCCGGGGGTCTGCGACTCGAACGACAGGTCAGGGCCGTTGACCACCTTGCCAGGCTGATTGAGCCCGGTCACCGGGGCGACACCGGAGTCGATCAGGGCCACACCGATCCCGGCGCCGGTCAGCGAGGCCGTATCGACGGTGCTGTCCTTCTTCTTGCCGCCGGCGGCCTTCTTGACCGCCGGCACGGTGATATTGGTCCCGCCGTCGTCGATCCACTTGTCCGCCTTCATCCGGACGGACCCGTCCGCGGTCACCTCGGCCACCCCGCGCGTGGCGCGCAGCCCCGCGAGCGCTTCCGAAGGGACCGTCGCGGAAAATGCCGAGATCAACGGAAGGGACCCATCCACCGTGCCGCCCACCTGCCGGATGGCCGCTTCCACCCGACCGGAATCCCGACCCGAGTCGGCCCGCACGATCACGTCGACCAGCGGGCCGGACCGGCCATCCGCTGATGCCGGCGCCCCGATCGTTGTCACGCCGACCAGCAACCCGATCAGCCCGGCCACCACTCGCCCGGCCGGCCGCCGCAGATTTGATGTCGCCATCTCGCTCCTCTTCCACCCGCCCGGGAGCCCACAGAGATCCCAGTGACGCAAGTGCGAGCATCGTCCAGCCGCGTTGAGACTTGAGGATTCCGGCAGCCGTTTCCGGGCCTGCGCCACGCTGGTGACCGTGTGCGCCGAAACGTCGGCCGCCCGCCCGGCGGAAACTCCCGGTGACTGGCGGCTACGAGTGCACTGATCGGTATCAGCGGCGCCGGTAATCGAGAAGCTCTTCGACGCGCGGCGACTGACACTAAGGTCCGGACTATGACGGGAACCATGCGGCGCTGGCGGATCGCCACGCGGGTCGTGCTGATCGCGGTGCTGGGCGTGGCCGTCTCGGCCGTCCTGCTTCTGACCGCGGTGTCCGGATTCCGTACCCAGCTGCGGGCCGGGGAAAAGACGCAGCAGGTCATGGAACTGACCCGTCAGGCCCTGGAGGCCAAGTTCCGCACCGCCGACGTGGCCGGCTGGCAGACCGGCTACGCCTTCGACTTCACCCGCGGCGTCCCCGACGCGTTGTCCGACAACGCCGGGCAGCGTAAGGAGTTCCTGGCGTCGGCCGCCGCCCTCAACGAGCTGTACGAGAAGCTGGCCCAGGGTGACCTCGACGGCGACGAACGTCGGCTGCTGGACCAGGCCCGCCAGTCCTTCACGACGTTCCTGGAGATCGATCAGCGCATCGTGCAGGGCTACCGCACCGGCACGACGGCGTCCGTCGAGGCGGCCAACGACCTGGCCTCCGGGGAGTCGCTCGACGCCTTCGGCCAGGCTTCCACCGCCACCAGCACGCTCGCCGACAACGTCAGCGCCGAGGGCGCCCGGGCCGCGCGGGAAGCCGCCGCCGCGGCCCGGGACGGCCGCCAGACCATGATCATCACCGGGATCGCCGGACTGCTGCTGTCCGTGCTGATCTCGCTGGTCGTGATCCGCAGCATCAACGGGCCGATGCAGGCGTTGCGGCTGCGGCTGGCCGACATCGCCGAGGGCGAGGGCGACCTGCGGGCGCGGGTGCCTGAGGCCGGCAACGACGAACTGACCAGCGTGGCGCGGTCCTTCAACCAGTTCGTGGCCACGATCGCCGACGCCATGCGGGCCGTCCACGAGCGGTCCCAGCTGCTGGCCGGCAACTCGCAGCAGCTGACCACGGTGTCCGGCGACCTCTCGGCCTCGGCCGAGGAGACCAGCCGGCGGGCCGAGGCGGCCAGCAGCGCGTCGGAACAGATCACCGCGAGCGTGCAGGCCGTCGCCGCCGGCGCCGAGGAGATGGGCGCGTCGATCGGCGAGATCGCGCGCAGCGCCGGCGAGGCCGCCCGGGTCGCCTCGGACGCCGCCACCGTCTCGGCCACGGTCACCGGCACGGTCGGCAAGCTGGGCGACTCCAGCCGGCAGATCGGCGAGATCGCCAAGGTGATCAGCGCCATCGCCGAGCAGACCAACCTGCTCGCCCTCAACGCCACGATCGAGGCGGCCCGCGCCGGCGAACAGGGCAAGGGCTTCGCCGTGGTCGCCGGTGAGGTGAAGGAACTGGCCTCGGAGACGGCCCGCGCCACCGCCGACATCGACACGCGCATCGCCGCCATCCAGACCGACACCGCCGACGCGGTCAACGCGATCGCTCAGATCACCGACGTCATCGACCGCATCAACGCGCTGCAGATCACCATCGCCTCGGCCATCGAGGAGCAGACCGCCACCACCGAGGAGATGACCCGCAGCATCGGCGACGTGGCCACCGGCTCGGCCGGCATCAGCTCCGACGTGACGGCCGTGGCCACGACCGCGGGCGCGACCACGGCCGGCGTGTCGGCGATCCGCGGGGCCGCCGGTGAGCTGAACCAGGTGTCCGGCGATCTGCGTACGCTGGTCGGCCGATTCCGCTTCTGACCGGCGGCAACCAAGAGTTCAGCGAGTAGGTTTGGGATCCGCGCGAACAGTGAGATCTCGCCGGTGGCGCGTTTCAGAAGTGGTAAGCGCCGAGCAGGTCAGCGAATTGGCTCGACGACAGCTGGGCGCCTCGGGATCCCTCACCGGAGTGGCTTGTCAGCTTTGTCGACCACGCCATAGCCTCGAGGAAACTGTGCAGTGCCTTCTCCGGACTGATCAACGCCGCGAGCCGTTCGCCTGCCCCCTGCTCGAAGCTGCGTACAGCAACCAGGACCTCCCCGAGTTCACCCGAACCATCGACAAGCGCCCGCCTGACGTCATCTGTCAAGGGCAGACGGCTGGCCAGGTCGGACGGTCGGTGACCGATGAGGTCGGCGACGCCGGACAGCAGGCCCGTCGTGAACGCGGCATCCGCCGGCAAGCTGCGGTGGTGAGCAACGGTCTCGCACATCCTCGCCCTGGCCATGGTGTTGGTGAGCTGTTCCTCGGTAGCCTCCGCGACGTCGCTCAACACCATGAGTGTCACCCACTGCCGGATCTTGTCGAGACCGAGAAGGGCGGCGGCCTGCTTGATGGTGGACACCCGTGCGGTCAAGCCCGACGCCGCGGCGTTGCATGCCTGTAGCAACCGGTAGGCGATGGCGGCATCGCGCGCAATCAGCCCAACGACCTCGTCGAAGTCGGCCTCCGCTGCGTTGAGCGCGCCGAGAAGCTGCAAACGGTGCAACCGGCCCGGGGCGATGCTGGTCGTCGAGGCGACGTGCGTACGGCCAAGGATGTGGCCCTGGAAGAACTCGAAACCGCGGTCATATGCCCGCCGGAGGTCATCTTCGGTCTCCAGCTGTTCGGCGACGAGCTGAAGTTGAGGATGTTCCCGGCAGACTTCGACAACGCGATCGAGCGTCGTCTCGTCCAGCTCGCGTACGACGACTTTCACGTAGGTCGCCAAACTCAGAAGCCTTTCATGGCGGCCGATCATGAAGTCGTCGAGCGCAACGGTATAACCATCGTCGACCAGCCGCGTCACACCGCCGACGACCTCATCGTCGATGTCGACGGTTTCTACCACCTCGATCACCGCATCGTCAGGGCCGAAGGGAACGGGCAGCTCGCCGACCAGGAACTCCCGGGTGACATTGACGAAACAAGAGCGACCGCCCACCAATTGTTCTATTCCGAACTCGGTGAAAGCAGCAACGATCACCCGGCTCGTCGCCGCGGCGGAACGCAGTGTGGCGCTGGTCGCGTTCTCGGCATCCCGGAAGAGCAGCTCGTATGCAACGAGGGCGCCGTCGCGGTCGTAGATCGCCTGACGGCCCACATGAGTCACCGGCAGTCGCGCCGTTTCCACCTGTTGCTGATGGTCCATAAGTCAATGTTAATCGTCAGCAGAGCGCATCATAGCCAGTTTAAATCAATTCACTCAGGCAACTACCCGTCCGCCCACTGCGATCATGCCATCACGTCCGGTGGCGTGACGGAAAACGCGGAAATGGAGTTCGGCTGAGCCGGCCGGCGACGTCTCGCCCGACGGATGCGACGGCTGCTGCCGATGGAGCGCGAAGATCGATCTCGGCCAACGCGGCGAGCCTGCGATGGGCAACCGGGCGCAGGCCCCCTGGTCGCCCGTTAGGCGCCTTGGCTTGCATCGGCCCTGTTGCGGGCGGAAACGGGACGAGCCGGCACTCGCGGTGGGCGGGCGCCTGGGGCCGGGTCGGCGGTGCCCGCGATCGGTTCCTGTTGCAACTTGCACGAGCGATCATCGAGTCGTGCGTGGGCTGCGAGAGTATCGGCCGTCCTGGCTGCGGTGGCGGTTCGTGGCCGTCCCGGTGGTCATCTGGCTGGTGCTGACCACGATCGGCGCGGCGGGCCTTTTGCATGCTCAGCACAACAGTCGCGAACGGCAGGTCCAGCTTTTCGAGCTGCGGGTCGCGCTGATGGGCGACTTCGTCACCAGCTACGTCACCGATCTGATCGAGCGGGAACGGGCCGTCGCACTCGCGGTCCTGACCGGACCCGCGGTGAGCAGACACGACTTCAACCGGATGGTGTCCGGATTCGGCTATCCGGCGGCTGTCCTGCTCGACGAAAGCGGCCGGGTTCTGCACGTCGCCCCGGACAATCCCGCGATCGACGGCACGGACCTCACCGATCGGTACGCGCACCTGCGCACCGCGGTGAAACAACGGCGCCCGGCGGTGTCGACGGTGGTGCCGTCCGCCGCCCGCGGCACGCCGGTGGTCGCGTTCGCGGTCCCGTTCGACACCGCTTCCGGGCCTCGGGTGTTCTCCGGCGCCATCGACATCCGCCACAACCAGCTGTCGTCCTACGTATCCACCGCACTGTCGCTGTCCGGGGTACGCATCCAACTGGTCGACTCCTCCGGCGCCATCGTGGCCGCCAACCGGCCCTTGTACGACGCGATACCAAACTTCACGGGCGACGACCCCACCCTGGCCGCCGCCCTGCGGCACCAGCCGACCGGCCGCTACGAGCAGGACGGCAACACCTGGCGCTACGCCTCCGAAGCCATCCCTGGCACACCATGGCGGCTCTCCGCCACCGTGCGCGAAGACGTCCTGGGCGCCGCCAGTGCCGATAGCCAGCTCGCCGGCAGCCTCGCCCTGACCGCCGCCGCGGTCGTCGGGCTGATCGTCGTCGCCGCCGTCGCCCGCAGCCGCCGCAACCGCCGCGACCTGCAACGCAACGAAGCCGAACTAGCCCAACGCGCCGAACAACTGCAACAGGCCAACGCCCAGATGTCGGACTTCCTCGCCATGCTCACCCACGACGTCAGGCAGCCCCTGGCCAACGTGGTCGCCACCGGCGAACTCGTCCTGGCCGACTGGGAAGAGATCGACCAGGACACCAAACATCACTACCTACGGCGCATGATCCACGCCGGCCACCGCGCCAGCGACCTGGTCGGGGAAATCCTCACCCTCGCCCAACTCGACGCCGGCGCCCTGGTCGCCCGCCCCGTCCGGCTCGACATCGCACACGCCGCCCGGGAAGCAGCCGGCGCCCACAACACCACCCTCGAACAGCCGATCATCGTGGTAGCACCCGACCAATGCACCGCACTGGCCGACCCGGCCCTCCTGCAACTGATCCTCGGCAACTTGCTCGGCAACGCCACCAAATACGGTGCCCCACCGGTCACCGTCACCGTGGTCAACGATCCGGACCACGTCCGCATCCACGTCGCCGACCACGGCGAAGGAATACCCGAAGCGTTCCTGCCCCACCTGTTCGACCGGTTCAGCCGCGCCGGGACCGGCATAGCCACCACCAAACCCGGCACCGGCCTAGGCCTGTACTTCGTCCGCCAATTGGCCAACGCCAGCGGTCTGACCATCGACTACCGACCCAACCACCCCCACGGGGCTGTCTTCGACCTGACGCTTCCCCACGCCCCACCACAGCGAACCGCCGCCGGCCGGGACGGTCTCGCCAACGGCGTGCCCGGCATCTTCGGTTAGTCGGTCAGGAACCTGTTAGCCCGGAGCAACGATCCGTACGGCGAAATCGCTCGCCTCGTCTGCCTATAGTGCCGCCCGTGTGCGCATACGTGCTGATCGCCGAGGACAACGAGCGCCAGGCTGAGGCGCTGCGGCAGTACCTGGAGGCCGATGGCCACCGGGCGGTAGTGGTGCACGACGGGCAGTCGGCGCTCGATCACGCGCTGCGGTCGGCGCCGGATCTGCTCGTGCTCGACGTGATGCTCCCGGTCATGAACGGGCTGCAGGTGTGCCGGCGGCTGCGGGAGGGTTCGTCGGTGCCGGTGCTCATGCTGACCGCGCGCACCGAGGAGGAGGATCAACTCGTCGGGCTGGAGCTGGGCGCCGACGACTACCTGACCAAGCCGTACAGCCCCCGGGTCCTCGCCGCGCGGGTCCGCAGCCTGCTCCGCCGCGCCGCGGCGACGCCGGACCCCGGCGGGATCCGCCACGTCGGGCAGCTGACCGTGGACCCCGGGCGGCACGAGGTGACCGTGGCCGGGCGGCGGATCGAGTGCACGCGGGCCGAGTTCGCTCTGATCGACGCGATGAGCGCGCAGCCCGAGCGGGTCTTCACCCGCCTCCAGCTGCTGGAAGTCATCAACGGCCTGGACCGCACCTCCACGCGCCGGGCGATCGACGTCCACGTCCTCAACCTGCGCCGGAAGATCGAAGCGGATCCGCATCGGCCCGAACTGCTGGTCACCGTGTACGGCGTCGGATACAAGCTCACCGGCGGCGCGTGATGGCCTCCCGCGGCGTTCCGGTGCACCGCAGCATCGTGGTGCGGCTCCTGGCGACCTCGATCCTCGTGGCGATCTGCGCGGTCGTCGGCACGGCGTGGCTCGCGGTCGAGACGACGACCCAGGCGATCCGCCAGGAGCAGGGCCGCTCGCTCGCCGACGATCAGCATGTGTACGACGTCCTGACCGGCTTCGCCGCCACTCACCGCGGCTGGGAAGGGGTCGCCCCGGTGCTGGACGGGCTGGCGCGGCGGACCGGGCAGCGCATCACGCTGCTGACCGCGGACCGGCAGCCGATCGCGGACACGCACCCCGGACCGTCGCCCACGGACCGCCGGCCGACCGCGACGATCGATCCGCTGGTCGGCCCGGACCCCAGGGCGGTCGGGCCTTATCGGCTGGCGAAGGACGAGCGGGCGATCATGCGCAAGTGGGCCGACGGCGTACTCGGCTGCATGCGGAACAACGGCGTTCGCGGCGAGGCGGTCGAGGAGCCGACCGGGCAGTTGGTCGTGCGGCCGCGGCCCGCCACCGTCGGGGACGTCGCCGCCGAGAGCTGCGGCGGCGTCCGGTTCCCGAATCTCATCCGGACCGAGTCCAGGGCGCTGGACGACCTGGGGCGCCGGATCACCCGGTGCATGGGCGCGGACCCGCCGATCACCATCGGGCCGGGCTTCGTCACGAAGGAGATCTCGTCGCCGAAGCTCGACGCGTGCGTCATGAGCGCGCGCCGGGCCCAGCTGCGACCGTACGTGGCCCCGCCCGCGCTGCTGTACGTCGGCGATCCGGTCGCGCCGGGCGAGCCCGAGGTGTTCAGCCTGTCCGGTGACAACGTCGGCCGGATCGCCTGGGTCACCGGCGTGGTCCTCGCGCTGACCGTGGCGTTCACGGTCGTCGCGGGACTGCGCCTGGTCCGGCCGCTGCGGGCACTCGCCGCCGCGGCGGGCGCCCGGGAGCCGATGCCGGTCGCCCGCCGGGACGAGATCGGCCATCTCTCCATGGTTCTCAACGACCTGTCGGAGCGCCGCGACCGCTCCGAGCAGCAGCGCAAGGCCATGATCAGTGACATCGCGCACGAGCTGCGCAGCCCCATGACGAACATCCGGAGCTGGCTGGAGGCGGCCGAGGACGGCGTGACGCCCACCGATGGGCAGCTGCTGGCGCTGCTCCTCGACGAGACCTCGCAGCTGTCCCGCATCCTCGACGACCTGCGGGACCTGGCCGCCGCGGACGCGGGCACGCTGCGCATCCACCCGGAACCTTTCCGGCTCGGCGACGTGCTGGGGGTCGCGGCGGACGCGCACCGGGGCACCGCGGAGGCGGGCCGGGTGCGGCTGACGACATCCTTCGACCCGCGCGAGCCGGTCGTGGCCGACCCGGTCCGGATGCGCCAGGTCGTGGGCAACCTGCTCTCCAACGCCGTCCGGCACACGCCACCCGGCGGCACGGTCGCGCTGCGGGCCGGCGTGACCGGCCCGGCCCTGCTCATCGAGGTCTCCGACACGGGTACGGGCATCGCGCCGGACGACCTGCCGCACATCTTCGACCGGTTCTGGCGGGCCGACCGCTCCCGCGGGCGCAACACCGGCGGGAGCGGCCTGGGCCTGGCCATCGTGCGCGATCTCGCGGAGGCGCACGGCGGGACGGTCGAGGCGGTGAGCGCGCTCGACGCCGGAACGACCGTCACCGTACGCGTCCCCGCCCGGCCCCTCAGCGGTACGTCTTGATCCGCTCGGCGAACGCCTCGTCGATGCACTTGTCCTCGGTGTCGCCGGCCCGCATGAACTCGCCGGAGTCCCGGTAGGCGAGCCGCAACTCGGGCTCTTGGACGACCCGGGCCTCGAACCCCTTCTTCTTGAGGCACTTGGCCGCGCTCCGCAGCAGGTCGGCGAACTCCGGGTTGGTGCGCCGCTCCACCTCCAGCCAGCTCATCGGCTCCTTGCCGGCGCAGGCGGTCTTCGCGGCCCGGACCTTCTCGGGGGAGGGCGAGGGCTGCCCCGCCTTGGTCTCGCCGTCCTTCGACGACGGTGCTCCGTTGTCGCGAAGGCACTTGAAGTAGATGCGTTCGAGGTCGCGGATCTCCTCGCTGCCGGCGTCGGGCCGGATGATCGCACCGATCTCCGGCCCGGCCGGCGCGGAGGCCGGCGCGGAGGCCGGCGCGGAAACGCTGGGCGGCGCGCTCTGCAGGGTGGCGACCTCGTCACTGCTCTTGCCGGCGGTCCGCGGCCCGGCCTCGCCCCCGCAGGCCGTGACGGCCAAGACGGCGGCGGTCGCCGCGAGGAGGAGGGGCACTCTGCTGAATGTCATGCCGACGAAGATCGCAGCGGCATGTCAGCGAGTGGTTAGCGTTGCCGAACGGTCCGCCCTTGTCGCACGGACGGGCGCCCGGACCTGGGTGCGGCAATGGAGGTCACCCGCGTCCATCTGCGCCGGCCGCCCGTCTCGCGAGACCGCGGCGATGTCGCCCGGCCGCCGCCCGTCAGCTGGTCAGCCGACCGTGGCGAACCTGGTCAGCTGTTCCTGGCTGCCGTTGAAGACGTTGAGGTCGACCTCGCCGTTGATGCCCGGTACGGAGCCGGACTGGCTGTATTGCCAGAAGGTGTAGCGGCTCCAGCCGTTGGGCAGCTGCGGCTGAGGGTCGGGTTCGGCGTACCAGAGGGGGTTGTTCGCGGCGAACTCGCCGTTGCCGCCGGTGCAGCTGTTCCACCAGCTGCGGTTGGTGTAGATCACGACGTGCCGGCCGGTGCGTTCGCGGTAGCGGTCGGCGAACTGGTGGATCCACTGCACCATCGCCGCCGGTGACAGGCCGGCGCAGTCGCCCTCGAGGTCGAGTGCGCCCGGCAGGGTCCGGCCGTCGGCCGACCAGCCGCCGCCGTTGGCGAGGAAGTAGTCGGCCTGGACCATGCCGTTCGACCGGGCCGGCCGGGCGAAGTGGTACGCCCCGCGGATCATCCCGACGAGGTAGGCCTGCAGGTAGTTGACGTCGAAGTAGGTGTCCTTGATGGTCGTTCCCTCGGTGGCCTTGATGTAGGCGAAGCGTTTGCCGTTGAGCGCGACGGTCGCCCAGACGACGACCGTCTGGTAGTGCGACACGTCGATGCCCTCCGGGCCGGTCTGCTGGATCTGTGGCTGGGCCGGCGCGGCTGTTGCCGCGCCGGCCGGCAGACCCAGGCTGAGGGCCAGAGCGGTGACCGCGGCTGCGGCGGCCTTGACAACGCGCATGACTGTTCTCCCCTTGCTCGCACGCCCGTCAGGGCGCTGGTGGCTGCTGAGGAGTCCGATTACACCCAGTGTGGATCGCACCCGGGCATGCCATTCGATTTACATCGAAACGGCATCGAAGGCTGTCACGATGGGACTTTCGGAGAAGCGAGGGTTGTACGCCAACGCGTGTATGCCCTCGCCGAGCGGGCCGAACAGGCCAGGGATCTTCCGCATGCCATCGTTCGCGGGCGGGATAGGCGCGTTCTTCGCGCCCGGCTGCGCCGATCCGCCAACCGATCGGCGCCGCCGCGGCAACGGTTCGCATAGTCCACATCCGCCTTCTGGCGCGACCACCGGAAGCTCTCGCAGTCGATGATCGGGTGCACGCTCATCGGCAGATGCGTGCGGTGTTGCGTCTATCGAGACTCGAACCACATGACGACGACCTTCTCGCCCCTGCTGGACACGGCACTCGGCGGAGCAGCAAGATTGACGCACCCCGATGCGGAGGTGCCCAACATCATGACGACGCTGTCCGTGGACGCGGCGCGCAAGGTGTGTGAGATCGGGCTGACCGTCATTCCCGTGTTCGCGCTCGCGTTCCTCGTCAGCGAGCGCGACAAGCTCCGGATTCCCCTGATCGAGCCGCCACCCGCGGGCGAGTCACCGGAGGAGAGCAACCGGCGGGGCCGGCCCGGCACCTACCGCCAGCGCAACTCGGATCCCGTCGAGTTCATCCCTGCCACGGATCTTTCGACTGCTGTCCAACTAGCCACTGGACTTCCGTTTCTGCTGGCCTCGCTGATCGGCTTCATCGTGGCCCTGCTCGGGCTGATTGTTCGGCCCGCACCGTGGCTCCTGGCGATAGTGACGTCATGTCTGCTGATCGTCGTGTTCTTGTTCTTCGTTCACGTGGCACTCAATATCGCCCAGTCTTCCTTCCAGCAGGCCGCCACCGGAACGACGCCGGCCGAGCGCGTCCGAGCCGTGTTCCTCGGTCGAGAGCGCGGATATCTGGGATCAACTCCGAATGATGCCAACGCCTATGAACGGATCGGCTTGGCGGCCCTGCGTATCGGATTTCTCCTGTCCGCGTTGGGCGTACTGACTTTCGTCGGAATCAACGTGTTGATCCTTGGCTTCGTACGCCTCGGCTGAGCGGACCGCCGGCCGACGCCCAGTAGGCAGGTCGAGCTACGATTTGCTAAGTAATCATGCAGACGTGAGCAGTGCACATGACGTATCCCGACTCGCTCTTGCCGCAGGCGTAAGTGTGGTCCCAACACTCGACCGACTGGCGCAAGAGGGGATCCGTTGTGGTTTGGTCGCCGCCTGGCCCGACCTTGATCTCGAATTTGATCTCCGTCGGGACCGGCATACCGGCGTTGGCGCGACGCATCAGGAGATCGCGGCCAGCCGCTTGGAGAGCGGCGACATGCGAGGTCACGCTTTCGGCCAGATCGAATAGAACACGCCGAGTCTCGTCGGACGCCGTGCTTGAAAAGTGCACCTGACTCTCGGGCTGCATTTCTGGTACCTCCGGTTCGTTTTAGCCGGTGTCGTTGAAGTTCAGGCGTAATTTTTACGACCACAGCCTCCGAATCGGAGGCTCTCTGGAAACGTTGAGCATTCCGGGCACGGCTCGTCACATGCATCAGTGGTGGTGGATCAGGCGTCGTATGTGGTTTCTGGGGTGCCGTTGACTCGAACAAGTGAGTTCTTAACGCATGCCGTAGAGTCTCCGCGGAGTAGCTGATAGGTGCACGTTGCCGACGTCCAAAAAAACCCCGCTGTCCGGATCGCCTACGTGAACTCCGGGTTCTCTCTAACACGATGCGGCGACTTCGGGCCGGCCGGCATCCGCTGAACTACGCATCCATGCCGCTCCGAGTACGTATCCGCGCCGCTTCGGTACGTACTTTGAGTGACAAACCTCTATGCCAAGACCCCGCCGCCTTCGTCTCCACGACACGCTTGACAACCCAGCCCGAGCCCTTAACTACCCGGCATTTGGGCTAGCCGGCCGCTGTTGTTGCCGCCGGCTCGTCGCTGTTGCGAGACCCTCAACAGTGAAAAGACATCGATACCCGGGCGATGTGCGGGAAGATGTAGGCGCCGAAGAAGATCTGGTTGGCGCTGATCCATTCGATGGGGGTCGGGCTCAGGGTCGGTGACCAGATCCATCCGTGCTGCCACAGCGGAACGTCGTGGTTGTCGAGGAATAGGAACCTTGATCCCCAGGAGTCTTCTCCGACGTTCCTCGACATCACGGTCGCCTGCCATCGGGCGGTTCCGTCATCGAAAATGTCCAACCGGTTTCCGCCCAGCGTGCATCCCCCTGAGAACAGCCTCGGCCAGGAGAACGACAGCGTCGCAAGCGTCGCACTGGCCGGGATGTCTATCACGGTTTCGCTCAGCGCGACGCCGGATGCTGGCGCATGCGTGTGGGGGTGCTCATCATCGTTGATTGCGGCGGTGGCGTCTTTCGAGTCGGTCATGGCGTGGTCCTCCATACGTACCGCTTGGTGGTGGTGCGCCTCGGTCTCGAACGTGCTTGCTGCGGCGGTCGTCCGCTCATCCGATCTGTTCGTAGACCTTGACGGAGTAGAACAGCCAGTGATCGTTGTTGGCGTTGCGCAGGGCCCAGGGGTGCCAGCCTTGTTTGGTGATGGTTTCGGTGAATTCCAGGTCCGCGTCGCCGGCGGCGACCGTGACCGGCGTACGGTCGTTGAGCTTGTAGCGGGTGGTCGCGGTGACGTCGGTGGTCAGATGAAAGACCACCTTGTAGGTGTGTGGCCTGTCGTCCGGGACCGCGTACATGGGCACGGCGCTCTGATTGATGGACGGGTCCAACACCTTCGGGTTGAAGTTGACCAGGATCGGGGTGAACGCGTAGACGCCGTAGAGCGTCAATACGCTGTTGGGGGTCTGCACGTGAGCTGGGTCGAGTGTGGCGGCCAACGACCACGCGGCGTCCGGGGCGGATTCGATCTGCCTTTGCTGCGACGCGGTCCGGCCCTCAGTGGCGGCAGCGGCCGCGGGAAGCACTCCGAGAGTCATGGCGGCCGAGGTAAGCATGAGTGCCAGGCGGCGAAGGGCGGGCTGTCGGTGCCTGAGTTGATGGCGCACTGCGAGTCTCCTCGATCACGATGTCGTCGGCGGGAAGTCCCGGCCGGCTGGGGTTGGCTTACCGACGAGGTTTCCGTGGCGGCTTGCCGCGTGGGGAAATCCCAGACAAATCCAGCAGGGAACATCCACTTGTCCCGATCATGTCCGAGTGGCAGATCGTGGACACGAGCCCGACCTCACCTGCCGCGTCGATACGCTGAACGAGCGTTCTCGACGGTCACCTATGCCTAGGGATGATCTATGGATGCTGTGCGGCCGGATGATGCGTTCGCCGCGATTCCGGACCCGGGCCGGGCCCGCACTCTCGATGAGCTGATCGACGAACTGCGGTCGTTGAAGGTGTGGGCCGGGGACCCGTCCTACGAGTGGATCACCAGCGAGATCAACGACGCGTGGACCGCCGCCGGTCGCCCGGCCGGGGAGTCGGCCAAGAGGCCCACAGTCGGGGATTGTTTCAAACCCGGCCGGCGACGGCTGAACACCGACCTCGTCATCGCGATCGTGCAGGCCCTGCACCCTGACGTGGGATACGTGACCCAGTGGCGCCAAGCGCTACGAGTAATCGGTGGGGAGACCCGGGCAGCGGCGCAGGTGCGGACCCAGGACCGGCTGCCGCCGGACCTGGTCGGCTTCACCGGCCGCAGCACCGAACTCAACCAGCTCCGCCAGGCCCTGCACCACAGCCAGCAAAATGGTGGTGCGGTGGTGATCTCCGCGATCGCGGGGATGGCCGGAATCGGCAAGACCCAACTCGCCATCCACGCCGGGCACCTCCTCACCGGCGAGAGGCCGTTCGACCGGGTGCTGTTCGTCAACCTGCGCGGGTTCCACCCCGACCCGGCCCAGCCACCCGCCGATCCGGCCGCCGTCCTCGACGGCTTCCTGCGCCTGCTCGGCGTGCCCGGCCAGCAGATCCCGCACGACCTGGACGCCCGCACCACGGTCTATCGTGGCCAGCTTGCCGGCGTCCGTGCCTTGGTCGTCCTGGACAATGCCGCCGACGCCGATCAGGTCTGGCCGCTGCTACCGGAGACCCCGGGTTGCCTCACCCTGGTCACCAGTAGGCGAAGCCTCGCCGACCTGGACGCGGCGACACAGCTCACGGTGGACGTGTTCACGGCGGACGAGGCCCGGCAATTTCTGACCCGAGCCGCACCCCACGTTCCGATCGGTGACGATCCCGACGCGGCGGCCCGGATAGCCGCACGTTGCGGCTATCTACCGCTGGCGCTCGGGCTGGTTGCCGGGCACATGCGGGCCCAACCGGGCTGGACGCTGACCGATCACGCCGACCGGCTCGACGAACGCCACCAGCAGCGGCGCCTGGACACCGGCGTCGAACTCGCCCTCGACCTGTCCTACCAACACCTACCAGCCGACCGGCAACGACTACTGCGACTACTGGCGCTGCACCCGGGCCAGGACTTCGACGCCTACGCCGCCGCCGCGCTGGCCGACACCGGCCTTCACACCGCCCAGACCCGCCTGCACCACCTGTGCGGCGACCACCTACTGCAACAGAGCACCCCCGGCCGGTACACCTTCCACGACCTGGTCCGCGGCTACGCCAACACCCGCGCCCACGACGAAGACCGCCCGCCCGAGCGCCGCACCGCCCTGACCCGCCTGTTCGACTACTACCTGGCCACGGCCGCCGCCGCCATGAACACCCTGCACCCCGCCGAAGTCCACCACCGACCCCATACCCCTCCGCCCCGCATTCCCCGACCGGGCATGCCCGTGCCGGATCTGACCGACCGCGGCGCCGCCCTTGCCTGGCTGGATACCGAACGGCCCACTCTGGTCGCGGTTGCCGCACACACCAGTACGTACGGCTGGCCCACCCACACCGTCCGACTGTCCATGACCCTGTTCTGCTACCTCGGCGGTGGACACCTCGTCGACGCCGTGGCCGTGCACGGCCACGCCTACCAAGCCGCCTGCCACGGCCGCGACCCGATCGGACAAGCCCACGCCCTGACCAACTTCGGCGACACCCACCTGCGGCTTGGCCGGTTCGAGGCGGCTGTCGAGTGCCTCCAAAATGCCTTGAATCTGTTCGAGCAGGCCGCCTCCCCGGTTGGTCAGGCTCGCGCATTGCGTACCCTCGGCATCGCCGAGACGTACCTGGGCCACTACCGGCCAGCCGCCCGCCGAATCAAGAAAGCCCTGACGCTGTACCAGCAGGCCGGCGACCGACTCGGCGAAGCAAATACGCTGATCAACCTCGGCACCGTCGAGACGTACCTGGGCCATTACCGGCCAGCCGCCGACCACTACGAGCAGGGCCTCATCCTGTTCGGACCGGACGGTGAACGGGTCGCGCAAGCCTACGCGCTGAACGGCCTTAGCGAGCTTGAGATACGAATAGGTCGGCCGGGGCCGGCCGTCGACCATCTTCAGCAGGCCCTGCGTCTGTGCCGGCAGGCCGGCAATCGCATCGGCGAAGCCTGGACGCTCGACAGCCTTGGCAAGCTATACACCCGCCTCGGCCAGCCTGCCCAGGCCACCGAACACCTCCTGCAGGCCGCCGTCATCCACCGCGAGACCGGCAACCCGTACGGCGAAGCCTGCGCGCTCAACGGCCTCGGCGAAGCCGCACACACCGCCAGCCACCCCTCCGACGCCCTCACCCACCACACCGCCGCCCACACCATCGCCGCCGACACCGGCGACCGCCGCCAGCAGGCCCGCGCCCTCATCGGCCTCGGCCACGCCCACCACACCCTCAACCACCCCGGCCAAGCCAGCCAGCACTACCGGCACGCCCTGACCCTCTACATCGACCTCGGCGTGCCGGAGGTCGACCAGATCCACGCCTACCTCGCCGCCCTCGACGACAACGGCTCAGAACAGCGGTGATGGGAACACCCGCTGGTTGCCTTCAGGGAAGGTCCCGGCCCTGGTCACCTGACCGTGCTCGCGTCCGGCCGGAGTTGGATGCGCACGTCGTCGTCGTACGGAATGATCAGGGTCCTGCTCTGCTTGGTCCATTTTCCCCGGCACCACGACTGGCCAAGTCCGGAAGCCGCACCTCGTACGACGCCTGACGAATTCAGCGACCGCCGCCGGCCCACATTGATTCCGGGCCGGCGGCGATCGCTGTTTCTGTGGCGAAACGTTTGTCGACCTCAAGCGAGGGTGGCCACCGAGCGCTCCGCAAATATCGGTCCGAACGCCGCGACAGTGGAGGCGCTGCTCACCGCGGGTGCCGACCCGAACGGCGGCACCCCATCCGTGGTGGCCACGGCGAATTCTTCAAGCTCTCCGAGATGGCCTTGCTGCTGAGGGAGCAGCGGTCCCCACGCGTCAGCTCGCCGAAGCACTTGCGTCGACGGCTGCACGGATCTCGTCCGCCTGGCGGTCGGTCGCGGCGGCGTCGTGGGCGAGGTCGGGGTCGGTGGCGGGCTGGGGCACGCAGAGCAGAAGCGCTTTCGGCCGTACGGTGATCAGCAGTTGTTTGCCGGCCTCGATGAGGTCGCCGTCGAGCTGGCGTGGCTGGATCCGCTTGCTGTTGATCTCCACCCGGGTGGCTGTGAAGGTCTTCATGTTCGAGACCGTTTCCTTGCGTCGGATGACTCCCCAGCCCAGTGCCAGCCAGTGCCGCAGAGTACGCGGACTGAGGATGGCGACATCGAGCAGCCCGTCGTCGGGCCGGGCGTCGGCGAGCAGCCGCATTCCGCCGCTGAGCCGTCCGACGTTGCCGACGATCACAGTGCGGGGGCGGCAGGCGAACGACGGCCGGTCGTCGAGGGTGACGCGGACCCTCATGGGCCGGTCTCGCAGGTGCCGCGCTGCTCCGGCGGCGTAGGCGAGCCAGCCGATGTGCTTCTTCGCGGTGTCGTTGGTCGCGTCGAGCATGTGGGCGTCGAAGCCCATCCCGGCCATCACGGCGAAACTCTGCTCGCCGACGGCGCCGACGTCGATGCGCCGGCGTCCGCCCTGCAGAACGACCTCGAGCCCGGTAGCGAGGTCGCCGGTGAGTCCGAGGTTGGCGGCCAGCAGGTTGCCCGTGCCCGCGGGCAGCACGGCGAGAGCGACGTCGGTTCCGGCCAGGGCGGTCACACATGCCATGACGGTGCCGTCACCGCCGCAGGCGAAGACGAGTTCGGCGCCGTCACGCACCGCCTGAGAGGCCTGGCCGGATCCCGGGTCGTCGACTGTGGTCTCCAGCCACATGGGCTTCGGCCACCCAGCGGCGGTCAGAGTGGCCGTGATGGTGCGGCGGAGCTGGGGCAGGTCGGGCACCTTCACCGGATTGACGACGACGGCTGATCGCAGAGCGGCGGTCGGTGATGCGACGGGCTTGGTGGGAGCGTCCACGGGGAGTCCTCGAATTTTCTGGCGGCGAAGCAGCACATGAAACCGCCGCCACCCCGGACGTCGATGTCCCGGGCGGCGGCGGTCGTGGGAACTGATCAGACGTCGGAGTCGCGGCTGCCGGCCTTGGCCAGCCCTCGGCTGACCATGTAGCCGATGGTCAGCAGGGTGATGTAGAGCCAGGCCCGGTCGGCGCGGAAGTAGTCGCCAGCGGCGCCGTTGTCACCGTTGCCGTTGCCGTCGACCGCCACGGACGCGATCAGGATCCCCACGGTGATGACGACATACGCGATGAACTCCGTGGTCTTGAAGGCGGCCTTCGTCTCGGCCGAGCGGCTACGCGGAACCCGGTCGGTGGGAGTCACGTCGTGCCGAGAAGTTTCCAGGTTGGAGCGGGTCAAGAAATTCTCCAGGTGCGATCAATGCCCGGCCAGCATGTCGTGCCTCGCATTGCTGCGGCTGGTTAAAGGCGAATGAGCCGAAGAAGCGGCTTCCCGATGACAACTGTTTGTCACCGTCGATTCAGCGGATACCCGGGCCGTCCGGGCACAAACAGGAATGCTCCCGCAGGTTCGTCACCGGTCCCGCCGGCTCACGCGCAACCGATGAACGCCCATACCGCTTGCCTACCGTTTACGGCCTTGCCGAGCGGGTAGTCGTTGAGAACTGCAGTCGTCGCCCTGGGGCGGTGACGCGGCGGCCGCCCAGACTCCGCGGCCCTGTCATCAGCTCACGCCGGCCCGCCCGACAGAGACGTCGTGTCTGGCCGTCAGATTTCTAGGAGTCGCGCGATGAGCGCATCTGTTACGCAGCGGCCGCGGACGGCCGGCAGCGATTTCGCCGTGCTGAATCGTCAGATCGTCAACGCCGGACTGCTCGAACGACGTCCCGCCTACTACGCCGCGCGGTCGAGTGTCGTGGCCGCGATGCTCGCCGGCGGGTGGGTGGCTTTCTTCCTGATCGGCTCTTCCTGGTGGACCGTGGCCGTCGCGGTGTTCCTCGGGATCGCCTTCTCACAGGCGGCGCTATTGGCGCACGACGTGGCCCACCGACAGGTGTTCCGTACGAAGAGGCCCAGCGAGCTGGCCGGTCGGATCGCCGCGAACGTGGCGGTCGGGATGAGCTACGGCTGGTGGATGGACAAGCACACCCGCCACCACAACAACCCCAACCACGACGATCTCGATCCTGACGTACGACCTGAGGTGCTGATCTGGGCCACCGAGTCCGCGTGGGGCCGGCGTGGTTTGAAGGGCTTCATCACCCGTCATCAGGCCGGGTTGTTCTTCCCCCTGCTGACGCTGCTCAGCATCGATCTGCGTATCTCCAGCTTCAAGGCGCTGCGGCGGCCGGGCATGAAGCGCCGCGGCTTGGAAGCCGGCTTGATGGCGTTGCATCTGGTCGCCTATGTGACCGCGTTGCTCGTCGTGCTGTCCCCGCTGCAGGCGCTCGTGTTCTTCCTCGTGCACCACGCGGTGTTCGGCGTCTACCTGGGAATGACGTTCGCGCCGAACCACAAGGGCATGCCGCACCCGACCGGCGACGAGGACTACTTACGCAAGCAGGTGGTGACCTCACGCAACGTCGCCGGGGGCCGGCTGATCGACGCGGCCCTGGGCGGCCTGAACTACCAGATCGAACATCACCTGTTCCCGGCGATGCCCACCCCGAACCTGAAGAAGGCCCAGCCCCTCGTCGAGGCGTACTGCCTGCGTGCCGGTGTGCCCTACGTGGAGACGAGCCTGGTCGAGTCGTACCGGCAGGCGCTGCGTCACCTGCACGAGGTCGGTGCCCCGCTGCGTACGGCGCGATGGAACCGGTGACAGCGGCCAACTTTCTCGGTAGTCGGGTAGTCCTGCGGGCCGTCGTCGGAGGGATGCCGGCCCGCAGGACGCCTCCGTCAGTGTTCGCGTCAGCCTGTCGGCTCGGTCTTCAGCAGTGCCATCGTCAGTGAACCTTTTTCAACGTGGCCAGGGCCGTACGGAGCGGCGCCGGTCAACGGCGCTGAAGCCTCCGGCCGGTCGCCAGGTTGAAAAAGGTTCAGTGTCAGCGCCGCGGTCACGGTGGTGATCGGCGCTACCTGAGTAGGAAACGCCCGCCGCATCGTCGGGTGGAAGACCTCGAATCGATGTGACACCGATCTGATCCTGGCCGCGCTCGAGTACGGCATCTGGTCACGCGACGTCCGTGACGGCGACCTGATCCATCACAGCGACCGCGGGATTGATCTCCAGATCGATGTGACTGCAGGACCCCGCTACTGACGCTCAGAACCAGCCAGGCGATTACTCCAGTCGGTGTTCTCCGTACGTGAGGGACAGGGTAAACGTCGATCCGGTGTTCAGGGTCGAGGTGACGCTGATGTCTCCGTCCATCGCGCGGGCCAGCCTGCGGGCGATGAACAGTCCCAGGCCGGTGCCGCTGGTGCTCATCGTCATCGGATCTTCTACGCGGTGGAACTTCTCGAAGACCTTGTCGAGCTGGTCGGTCGGAATACCGTAGCCCTGGTCCCGGACGTCGACGTGCAGGCGGGTCTCGTCGAACCGCAGGCCGACCCGCACCTCGGTCTCCTCCGCGGAGTACTTGAGACCGTTGCCGATCAGGTTGGCGAGCACCTGCAACGTGCGCTCCGCATCGCAATGGGCAAAAACGGGTACCGACGGCAGGTCCACCCGGACGCGGGCCGAACCCAGATCCCGGGCGGCTTGAGTGACCAGCGCGCACAGGTCGTGAGTCGCTGAGGACACGCGCAGGGAGATGTCGTCCGGGTTGTCACCGATCCGCGAGGCGAGCAGGAGATCCTCCACCAGCCGGGAGAGATGTCCGGCGCGGTCCCCGATCAGGTTCAACGCATCCAGTCGCTTCTGGGGAGTCATCCGCTCCCCCCGTTTACGCAGCAGATCGACATAGCCGATGATCGGCGTCAGCGGCGTCCGCAGCTCGTGCGACACCATGGCGATGAAGTCGGATTTGAGCCGGTCGGTGCGGTATTCGCGGGTCAGGTCGCTGATCACCACCACGTCGCGGACGAGAGCGGTGAGGGTGAAGATCGCCGAATGGGCTAGACGCAGGCGGCGTTGCTCCCCGTCGGGGCGACGGACGGTGAGTTCGGAGACCGCCTTCGGTTGCGCCACCGACACCGGCATGAGCAGCATCTGTTCGTCCTCGACGGGCACGTCGAGGACATCTATGACCGGCCGGCCGGCGGCGTCGGCCGCGTCAATACCGGTGATCTCGGCCAGCGCCCGGCTCCACATCTGGACCAACCCGTCGCCGTCGATCACCATGATGCCTTCGGCGGACTGCTCGACGACGGCCTGCAGCTTGCTGGTCTCGTCCACGAGCCGGTCCAGGTGCTCGGCGCCGCGCATGGCCACGGCGAGAGCGCTGGCCAGTGAGGCCAGCAAGCTGATGTCACCGGTCGTCATCCATCCACGATCGCGGCGATGGACGGCGAACGCCGCCGTACCGAACCGGCGGCCGCCGCCCTGGATCGGGACGACCACCATCCGGCGCAGGCCTGCCGGCAGGTCCTCGGACAGATCCACCGGACCGTCGATCCGCCGCAGAGCAGCGAGGTGGCGCGGAATCGGGCCGTGCCGCAGCGAACCAGGTGCGGCACCCTCCACCGAAAGCGCCACGTCGTCGTTCTCCAGCATCACGACGGCCAGGTCGGCGCCGAAGGCCTCCCGAACCAGGACGACGAAGTGACGCACCACGTCCTCGCGCTCGGCGAGCGCGTGTGAAAGCTGAAGCAGGCAGCCGGACCGCGAACGCTCCTCGGCTTCCCGTGCCGCCGCCCGGTACGCGTAGGTGACCGCGAGCGCGGGCATCGCCATGAACGGCAGCAGCAACGGTGCATGCAGCGCGATTTCCGTGGTGGTCAGCCCGGTCGCGACCGTCCCGACGGCCATGTATCCGGACAGCCGGGCCTCCGAGCGGACGATCAGCCAGGGCGGCTGGGAGTTGATGACGCCCAGGACCTGAGCCAGGCAGCAGAGGTTCACCATCGTGAAGGCGATCGTTGCTAGCACCACGCCGGCGAGCACGTGCAGGGTCATCACGCCGGGCGTGCCGGCCACCAGATGCACGATGATGATCAGTACCGAGGTGGCGGCCGTGTAGGTGCCGACGTTGAAGAGCGCCTTCACGACGGGCCGCCGCTGCAATCCGCTGGCGAACACCAGCCCGCCGACGGTGGCGATCAGGGCGTCCCGGGGCGACAGGAGCAGGACGTCGATGATCAGGGCGACCTCGTAGAGGCTGAGCTCCTCGACGGCTTCCCCGTGCCGTAGTCGCACCACGGCTATCTCGGCGAGGCAGGTCAGCACCGTCAGGCCGGGCAGCAGCAACGCCGTCGGCACACCGATTCCGCGCAAGACGCTGCCGTGCCCCGGAAATCCCAGGATCACCACGGTGGCCAGCCCGGAGCCCAGCAGGACGACCGCCACCACCCGGCGCAGGATCGGATCGCCCAGCTGTGAACGCACGGCGCCGGCCGCCCGGGACAGACCCGGGCGGCCGGCGCGTGACGGAGCCGTGCTCACGACAGGGGCATCCAGGCCCAGGCGCGGGCGGCCCATCGGTCGGCCGCCCAGGCCCGTGCCGTCCAGTCGTCGGCGGCCCAGGCTCGGGCGGTCCAATCGGAGCCGGCCCAGGCGCGGGCCGCCCAGTCGTCCGACGCCCAGGCTCGAGCGGCCCACGCCCGGGCCGCCCAGGCCCGGGCCGCCCACTCACCGGCGGCGCCGGCCCAGGCCCGCGCTGCCCAGGCCCGTGCCGCCCAGGCGCGTGCGGCCGGGTCGAGTTGTGCCCAGGCCCGGGCAGCCCAGTCCCGCGACGCCGGGGTCAGCTTTGTCCACGCCCGTTCGGCAGCGTCCTGGTCGCCGTCCACGACGGCCTTCGAGAATGCCGCCCAGCGGCTCGCGTCGCGCCCGATCGTGGCGGTGTCGTCGTCGTACTGTTTCTGCGCCTTGCTGACGCGCCAGCCGGACGCGGACTTGAGCACCCGGGCCGCGTCCAGGCCGCCCGCGCCGCCGCCGGCCGCCCGGCTCAGTCCGGCACTGGCGTAGGTCGTGGTGGTGAGCAGGTTCTTCATCGCGTCCGGCCGCAGCCGGGGCTGCAGGGCGAGCGCGCCCGCGGCAACGCCGGAGGTCACCGCCGCGGCCATCGACGTCCCGGAACCGCGGAAGTAGCCGTTGCCGACCCGGGCCTGAGGGTTGCCCTTGTCGACCACGCTGCCCGGCGAGCGCAGGCTCACCACATGACCGCCGACGGCGACCAGGTCGGGCTTGGCGTCGCCCTGCCAGGTGGGGCCGCGCCCCGACCAGGTACCGACCACGTCGTCGCCATGGTCGGCCGTTCCCTCGGCATCGAGGCCGCCCGTGGTCAGCAGCAGCGGGTCGTTGCCAGGGGACGTCACCGAGCCGGTGCCCGGGCCGTCGTTCCCCGACGGCACGACCACCATGACGCCCTGGTGCCACAGCGATTCGAGCGCCTGCGTCAACGGGTCGATCTGGTACGGCAGTGGGCTGTTCGAGGACAGCGACAGGTTGACGACCTGCACGTCCTCGCGATGGTCGCTGACCCACTGCAGGCCGCGCAGCACGGTGGTGAGGTCGGTGCGCCCGTCGGCGTCCGCGACCTTGACGTCGATCAGCTTCGCGCCGGGCGCGACTCCGCGGTAGGCGCCTCCCGAGGCCCTGCCCGAGGCGGCGATCAGGCCGGCCATGAACGTTCCGTGGCCGTAGCCGTCACCGGTGCCGGTATCGGTCAGGTCGACCCGGTCGGCCACCTGCCCGGCGAGGTCGGGCACGGCGGCGATGCCGGTGTCCACCACGGCCACCGTCACCCCACGTCCTTCGTCGCCGTCCGCGGGCAGACCGAGCATCTGGCGTACGGCCACCCCGCCGGCGGTACCGTCTGGTGTCGCCGCTTCGGCCACGGCGATCTCACGCTCGGGGGCGATCGACCACGCCGGGTCGAGGGTGCTGTCCTGCGCCAGTTGAGCGGCAACGCCGCGGACGACCGGCAGCTTGGCCACCACTCGGCCGCCGGCCGCCTCGACCGCACGTGCGGCCCCGTCGGCGTCCGAGCCGGTGACCACCACATCCCGCCACGCGGCGGCGACCGGATGCGCGCCGGCGGCGACCGGGAGGCCGGTGACGGCCAGCGCGGCAGTGATGATCGTGGCCATGCGCCGGCGGTTTCCAGCGGTCATTGATAGGCAGCTCAGTCTCATGCTGCAATCTCCCAGTCACGTTCAGTAGTCGAGGGGGGCGTGGAGAAGTAGCGCGAACGGCTGCTGTCTCGGGAGACCTATATCGGTTGCTCCGCGGCCGTCTTGAGCAGGATCGCCTCCCGGTTCCCGGTCGGCCGTCGTCATCGGTCGTTGGCGCCCGCCTGGTCGTTCAGCACGCCGTCGATCAGGTCCAGCACAGCGTCCGGGGTGAACGGCTTGGCGAGGTAGTAGTCCACACCGCTCGCCCAAGCACGCGCGTCGGCATCCGCTTCGGCCGCGGCGGTCAGCATGAGCACGGGCACCGGTTCGCCAGGTTGGGCACGGATCGCGCTCAGCACCCCGAAACCGTCGAGTCCCGGCATCATCACATCCAGCACCACGAAGTCCGGGCTGGACGCCTCCACCGCACGAACAGCAGCCAACCCGTCCACGGCGACGCTGACCTCGTACCCATCCATCTCCAGCACGTCGATCAGAAGTTGCCGGATCGCCGGGTCGTCGTCGACCACCAGGATGCGTGCCATGACTCCTCCTCCCAGATCGAGCCGCCGCAGCGGCGCCGATGATCATCGCCCGCGGTCGTCGTCCCGCTGGCCGGCGTGGCGTGAAGCGTCGTCGGCGGCCGCGCGCCAGTCGATGCCCTGGGCCCGCAGTTGCGGATGGGACAGCAGGTGAGCCAGTTCCTCACCGTGGGCGCCGGCGCCCGGGCACGCCGACTCGGTCTCCTGGAGCAGCAGATGAGCGGTCCGTACCGATGCGGCCACCCCCAGCCCGGAAGCGTCCGGCGATTGCGGTGTGTCGCGATGCGCCACCGCGGCGATGATCGGCGGGTGCAGACCCCACAGATGCAGCAGTTCCACGCCGACGTCGCGGAACGGAACGCCGTCGCGCGTCTGAGCGGCGAGGTCCACCCCCGCGCCCCGGGCGTCGGCCACCGCGGCCAGGCAGATCAGCCGCCCCACGTCCTGCAGAAGAGCCGCGGCCTGCGCATGCGGCCGGTTGGCCGGTGAGGCGACGACCTCGACCAGGCACGCCGTCGCCACCGCATGCCGCCAAGCGGTCTCGAGGTGCCGCTCGATCGTGGGGTCCCAGGCTGTGGTGGGCTGTAACGCGCACACGGCGCCGACCACCGCTTGCACCATCGGGAGGCCCATCGAGTGGGCGATCGACTCGACCGAGGAGTTGCGTGGCCGGGAACCGAAGAACCGAGAATTCGAGAGCTGAAGCAGCTTGGCGGTCAGTCCGACATCGTGCATCGCCGTCCGCGCGGCGAGCTGCAGGTCGACGTCCGGTCCGAGAAGGGCGACGACTCGTTCAGCGTGCGCCGGCAGGGCGGGAATGGCACGGACACCGCCCGCGATACGCCGGGCCGCTCTCTCATGGCCATGGGACGTCCGGACCAGCAGTTGCTCGATAACGGCGACCACGTCCTCGGTCGCGGACGGCTTGGTGAGGAAGCGATGGCCGGCGACCGACACGCGAATCGTCGCGTCCGGTTCGATGTGCCCGGACAACACGACCCGGCCGACCTGCGGGTGACGTTCGCTGACGTGGCTGAGCAACTCGGCGCCGTCCATGCCCGGCATCCGCATGTCGGACACGACCACGTCGCACGGCGACGTCGCGAGCAGTTCGAGGGCCTCCGCGCCACCGGGGGCGAACGACATCTCCCACGCGCCACGTTTACCACGCAGCGAGCGACGAAGTCCGTCCAGGATGGATGGCTCGTCATCGACGAACAGGACTGAGGGCTTGCTCATACCGAAACGTTCTGCTTGCCGTCGATCGGAAGCCGCAGGATGAACTCGGTACCCTCGCCGATCACCGATCGCACCCCGATCGATCCGCCGTGTTTCTCCATCACCGCGCGGGCAAGCGCGAGCCCCTGCCCGGTGCCCTTGCCGATCTCCTTGGTGGTGAAGAAGGGCTCGAAGATCGACTGCTGGATGTCCTCCGGAATGCCCGGCCCGTTGTCGGAGAATCTGATGACCGCGGCGGGGCCGTCCGTCTCCGAACTGATCCGGATCTCGCCCCGTTCATCCTTGTCCGTCAAGGCGTCGGCGGCGTTCACCAGAAGGTTGAGGAAGACCTGGTTCAGATCGCCGAGATGACACCGTACGTCCGGCAGCTCACCCAGGTGCAACGCCACATCGGCGACATACTTGACCTCGTTGCGCGCGACGGTGACGGTGGTCCGAATCGCCTCGTTCAGGTCCGCGTAAGCCGGCTCGGTGGAGTCCTTGTAGCTGAACGACTTCATCGACCGCACCAGCGACGCCACCCGCTCGGTGCCCTCCAGGCTCTGGCTGACCGCATTCGGAATCTCGATGGCGAGGTATTCGATGTCCGCCTTGAGCTCAGCCTCCTGCGCCCGCCGGATCCGCTCGTCCCAGTTCACCTCACCCGTGGTGGGCGCCATGCACGCGCGATACACCAGCAGCAGGTCCAGCATGTCCCGGTAAGCCTCGGCCAGGAACCGGGTGTTGTCCCCGACGAACTGGATGGGTGTGTTGATCTCGTGGGCCAGGCCGGCGGAAAGGCGACCCAACGATTCCAATTTCAGAGCGTGACTGGCCTCGACCTCGGCCCGTCGTACCTCTGCATCCTTCTCGATGTCTGTGGCGATAACGATCCAGTGCTCGAGCCGGCCGTCGTCCGCGCACACCGGCGTGAAGCTCACGCTGTGCCGACGATAGGACCTGTCCGTACGCTCGATCCGGCACTCGGCGAGATACGCCGCCGGCTCGAGACAAGCGGCCGCAGAGTCGCACCGCACTGTCTCGATGTCGTCCGGATGGACCATTGATTCCCAGGGAGAGCCCTGCCGGCCGATGTATTGCAGGGCGGGCGCATTGGTATAGACGATGTCGCCCGTGACAGATGTGACCCAGGTGCCGTGGGGTACCGCGGCTGCAAGCGCCGCCATGGCGCCGCTGGGAGAAGGGAGAGCGCCCCCGGGCGATGCTCCATCACTAGCCGATGTCGGCCGAGGCGTTCGACGTCCAAACACTCGCACTCCTCAGCGACCAGGGCTGTGAGCTTTCCTATGAACCTTCGACCGGTCCCGGCCATGTCTGAGCCCTGGACCGGAACTTGTGCCCACTGCCGCTGCGAGGTGACTTCATCTCGTACGGATGCCGGCCTGTCCCGCCCGATCGGCGCGATCCTCATCTGGTCTCCTGGCCTCCGGTGAAGGCGAGCAGTGCCACCTCACGTGCTGCTGACGGCGAGGGCGGCCCGCACGGTGTCCAGGCCGTCGTCCAGTGAGATGACCGGCAGGTAGCCGAGTTCGACCCGAGCCTTGTCGGTTCGCAGCAGGCAGGGCTGGCCGAGGAACCACCGGGCCGGCACGGGAACCTCACGGGCCGCCGTCTCGGCATCCATTTCCGGGATCGGCGTGTCGACGCCGTACATGTCGAACAGGGTTTGGAGGAAGTCACGCAGGACGACGCGGCGCTCGTCGGTGACGAAATAGGCCTGCCCTGGCCGGCCTCGCCGCCAGCCGAGCATCAGACCCTCCACCGCGTTGGCGACGTGCGTGACGTTCGAGATGTGAGCGCCGTCGATCCAGGCGAACCGGCCGGCCCGGGCCGCCGCCACCAAGCCCTCGACGAGGAAAGCGTTCGGGCCCCAGACAAACCTCGGACGGATGGATACCGTCGCCAGTTCCGGTGAGTTCGCGTCGAGCGCCAACTTCTCGGAGACGGCCTTCACCGCGCAGTAAGCGGCCGACGAGTCCGGTCGCAGTGGTGCGGTTTCATCGACCTCGATGAGTGGCTCCCCGGCCAGAAGCGCGGCTTCGCTGCCGCAGAGGACGAATCGGCTGACCGCGGCGAAGCGTGCCGCCTCAAGAGCGGCTCGGGTGCCGCCGACAGTTGTGCGTTCGTGCTGCTCGCGGGGGGCTTCGATGTCAGTCTCGGCGGCCAGGTGGAACAAGACCTCGCTGCCGGACACCGCTTCCCGCCAGGTGCTCGCGTCGCTCAATTCGCCGTGTACCGGTTCGGCGCCCAGAGCGGCCACCGTGGCCGCCGACTCCTCGCTGCGGACCAGCGCCCGGACGGTATGCCCCTCATCGAGCAGTCGTCGCACCAGAGCCTGGCCGATGAAACCTGACCCGCCCGTGACAAATGCCTGAGTCATTTACTACCTCCGGTAGATGTTCGCCCCGGCTCCCAAGGCGAGAGCCCAGGTCCTCGTCAATGGTGAAGCACCTCCGGGCCGTCAGCCTTCCCTCCAAGACACTCATAGATCAAGGGACTCGTATAAGCTTTCCGAATGGCATCGTTGAGGGCGCTGGAGTGCCTCGTCGCCGTCGCGGCTTCTGGGTCGATCACGCAGGCGGCGGCGCTGCTGCATTCGTCGCAGCCGGCCGTCTCCCACCAACTCGCGGCGTTGGAACGCGAAGCGGGAACGGCCCTGCTCCGTCGCGAAGCCCGGGGAGTCAAACTGACTCCCGCGGGACGGGCCGCCGTCGCCGATGCCCGGCGAGCCGTGGACGCGGCCGCAGCCGCCATCAGGTCGGCGCGTGCCGTCGGTTCGGCGAGCGGGGGAAGGCTCCGGCTGGGCTGTGCGCAGAGCCTGGTGTCCGTGCTCGCCCCCGTCATCCACGAGTGGCACCGCCGTTATCCGGAGGTGGCGATCGACCTGCGCGAATCCACGTCGGCACTCCAGTTGCACGCGCTCATCGATTCCGACGAGGCCGACGTCGTGCTGATGCCCGAGGCCGTCGTTCCCGAGCGCTTCACCAACACGGTCGTCGCCGATGAGGAAGTCGTGGTGGTCACACCGGCCGATCACGCCCTGACTCGTCGGTCATCCGTACGGATACAGGAACTCGACGGCGAACGTCTGGTCCATTACGCCCCGGAGAACGGCCTCAGCACTTGGCTGGACCGATCGTTCAGCGCGGCCGGGATCCGGCCGGAAGCAGTCATGAGGACCGCGGTGACATCCTCGGCGCCCCAACTGGCCGCCGCCGGTCTCGGGATCGCGGTCTGCCCGATCAGCGCGATCAGCGCCGGCTTCGCCGGTGCCGTCCGCTCGTTCTCGCCGCGGTGGGTCCGGCAGCTGAGCGCGGTGACGTCAGCCGAGCCGGACCCGCTCGTCGCCCGGTTCATCACCAGCCTCAACCGGCACGGGGTTCCCGTGCCCGCTGACGTGCGCGCCCAGCTCGCCGGCGACCCATCGAATCCATGAGGGGCGGACCCAGACGAAACGACGGTCACCTCCGGAATCGTCACCCGGACAGCTCAGTTGGACGAGAACTGAATGAGGCGTTCAGTTCCGGAGGGTCCAACCATGTCCACAGCGACGACCGCTGAACCTCAGGCCGGGGTAACGGCCAAGCTCCCCATGTCCGGTCTGCTGGCCCTGTTCACGGCGGGCTTTCTGGGGATCATCAACGAGACGATTCCCGCGGGTCTGCTGCCGGAAATGTCGAAGAGCCTGGGACTCTCGGAATCGGTCGTGGGGCAGACCGTGACGGTGTACGCGTTGGCGACAGCGCTGACAGCGATTCCGCTCAACGCACTCCTCAAGAATTGGCCACGGCGTACCGTCCTCGTATCCGCCCTGGTCATTTTCGCTGTGGCCAACGCCGTGGCCGCACTCGTCAGTAGCTTCGCCGTGCTGCTCATCGCCCGTTTCGTCGGCGGTGTCGGTGCCGGACTGATCTGGTCGAACCTCGGCGGTTACGCCGCCCGGATCGCCCCGGCGAAACTGCAGGGGCGGGCGATCGCCGTCGCCATGGCCGGCACGCCGGTTGCTCTCTCACTCGGCCTTCCGGCCGGCACCTTCTTGGGTGACGCGACCGGGTGGCAGGCGACCTTCGGGGTCGTGGCGATCGCCAGTGGCATCGTGATCGTCTGGGCTTTCGTATCGTTGCCCAACCTTTCCGGTACGCCCGAGGGCGGACACGTGCCGCTCACCGCCATCCTGCGCCGTCCCGGCGTCCCCTCGATCCTCGGGGTCGTCGCGGGATTCATCGTGGCCCACAACATCGTGTACACGTACATCGGACCGCTGGCGGTCGCCTCCGACGTGGGCAACCAGATCGAATGGGTCCTGCTGGTCTTCGGGCTCGCGGCGCTGCTCAGCATCTGGGCCACCGGAACACTGGTTGACCCGCACCACCGCCACCTGATCATCATGAGCACCGTCGCACTCGGCTTCGGAGCAATCGTCCTCGGCTTCGCCAACGTAAGCCCCGTGATCCTCTACCTCGGCGTGGCTGTGTGGGGCTTCGGATTCGGCGGCTCCGCGACACTCTTCGTCACGGCCGGGGTGCGCGCCGCCGGGACGGACGCAATCCAGGCCATCATCGTCACGGTCTTCAACCTCAGCATCGCGGCCGGCGGCGTGTTCGGTGGCCTACTACTGGACGGGATCGGCGTCACCTCCATTCCCTGGGTTGCCCTTGCCATCACGATTCCCACCGTGCTCACGACCATTGCCGGTCGGCGACACGCCTTCCCGCACTGGCCGAAGACGCACGAGTAATAGCGCCCACCTACCTGGGTGACCTGTACCGCATTTCAAGATCTTCGTGACTGATGGCGCGCTTGGTCGTCGACCCAACATGGTTGAGGCAGTGACGGTTGTGGATCTTGCTGGCTGGGACGCGGAGCTTCGGTTTCTGAACGGACAGGTTTCTACGCACCCGTGCGGATTTTGAGTGTCCGAGGCCCAACAGGGTAGATGCACCCACGGTGCTCGCGCGGAAGGAACTGGCATGCGACTGCAGACCCCGCTCGGCCGACGTGTCCTGTTCAGCGATCTGACATGCGTCGGAATCTGTCCTGCGTGACCAGGTCGGCGGCGGACGGATTCACCCGGTTCCACAGCCGATGTGGAGTGTCGACGGCGGCGATAGGGTCGGTCCCGATATCGACGGAGGTGGACGTTGACTCCAAGATCCCGCGGTCGGGGGAGCGGTGACGGCTCCGACCCGCCCGCCCACGGTCGTGGGGGCCGAGGCCGGGGTGGTCGGCCGGGCAGTGTGCAGCAGGGTGAGGGCCGTGCCCGAGAGACGTTCCAGCGTGGGCGCCCCACGGCCGCCGGCGGCGGATCGTCGCCTGCCTCGGGGTCGCACTCGTCCGCGCCCGGCCAGCCCAAGGGTGTCCCCTACGGTTTCCGGGACTTCGGGCAGTTCCGCGAGTTCGCGACCCGGTTCCGGGATCGGATTCGTGAGGTCTACCCCGACCTTGACATGGGATTTCAGGGCAGTTCGGTCACCGGACGCAGTGCTGAAGACGGGTCGCCGTTCGACGACGGCAGGGTCAGCGACTACGACATCGCGATCAGCGGTGAGTCGGTCAACCAGGCCGCTCGTGACAATGGCGTGGAGTTCCGCGGCGACCAAGTGTCAACGGGGCCGCTCAGCGAGCGCGATCTCGAACGGCTCGGGCTTGACGACATGGTCGAAAGCGCGTCGGCCGAGACGCAACGAGTGGTTCACATCATGATTTTCCGTACGATCGAAGAGGCCGCCGACCGCAAGCCGACCATCAAGGTCTGGTTCTGAATGGAAAACACACAATGATCTACGACGTGTACGGATACGGCGAGCCCAGCCTCGGTGACCAGCCAGGCCAGCTTGCTGAGGCCCTCGGGATCGAGTGGGTCCTGCACGACAGCGACTATCGTGGCAGCTACTTCGCCGCACGCCCGCACACCGGCACCGGCAAGCTCCGGCTCCAGTCCAACGACCTGCGCGACGGCGACTACGAATACCATCAGGAACCGGACTTTCCGGAGTACCGCTACCTGTTGTTCGTCGACAAGTTCGACCGCCCCGACGAGGTGAGGACCAAGTTGAGTTCTCTCCCGCAATGGCGGTTCCTCTATCGCAGCGTCGTGGAGTAGTAGCTGATGCGGCTGATCGACACCCGGCCGCAACGGCTGGCAACGGTTTCCTACCGGGCGGCAGGTCCCGGCGGCGTCCCGCAGCATGTGCAGCTCGGCGTCGAGCGGCTGAGGGTCGACAAGCTTCCGGATGGCTGTGATGCGCTGGTCGCCGCCGGGGATCTGCAGGGAGTGGCGCCGTCGCCACTGGGCGGCGACCCGGTGTTGCTCGGCATCTCGCTCGCCGATTACCTGGCCGTGTGGGCAGAAAGCGAGCTGCTGCCACCGGCCGACCGGGTGGGCGTCCTGCTCACCGGCGATCTGTACTCGGCGCCCGGCGCCGACCGGCGCGGCGTCTCCGGCGCGGTCCTCGATGTCTGGCTGGCCTTCGCCGCCGCCGGCTGCCCCGTGGTGCTGGGTGTGGCCGGCAACCACGACGAGGTGACCGCCGCCGAGGTGGCGGATCTCGGCCCGGACGTGGCGTTGCTGGACGGAGAACGTCGTGACGTCGGCGGTGTCACGGTCGCCGGGGTGTCGGGGATCATCGGTGACCCCGAGCGTGCTCTGCGGCGTACGGAAAAAGACTTTCTTGATCTTGTCAGGAAGCTCACCACACCGCTTCCGGACGTGCTGCTCCTGCACGAAGGACCAACGGGGGACCGGGCCGGCCAGCGCGGCC
Organism: Actinoplanes sp. NPDC089786; assembly: GCF_040684855.1. Classification (NCBI taxonomy): domain Bacteria; kingdom Bacillati; phylum Actinomycetota; class Actinomycetes; order Micromonosporales; family Micromonosporaceae; genus Actinoplanes; species Actinoplanes sp. NPDC089786. Next base: position 94,358 of record NZ_JBFBGU010000015.1, on the reverse strand, counting down.
GGGCGGCGGTGCGCAGTGCACTGGAACGGCGAGCGCCGGCGCTGACGCTCTGCGGACATGTGCACTGGACCGATCCGGTGGCCGCCCTCGGCGATGGTCACATCGTCAACCTCGACGCCCGGGCGGTCGTATTCATGACGTGAGCCATTTGTGCTGCTCGTTGTAGGATTCGACACATGTCCGAGGTTTCCGACACCCAGGCGTTCCTGGATCCGGACGTGTCCCGCGAGTATCTGCGGTCGTGGAAGGAGAACGTCGACCGGGCAGCCGCGCGGGCCGCAGCCATGGCCGAGCAGATGGAACGGCTGCGCGTCACCGCGAAGGACGCCAACGGCCTGGCCGAGGTCACCATCAACTCCGCCGGGGTGATGGTCGACCTGAAGCTGACCAGCCGCATCAACCGGCTGGCGCCGGAAGTGGTGGCCCAGGGCGTGATGAGCGCGCTGAGCGGGGCCCGGGCCAGAGCCGCCGACCGGGCACACGACATCGCGGTGGAAACGATGGGACCCGACTCGCTCTCGGCGCGCACCACCGCGGACAGGATGCGCCAAGCCCTGGAGCGGCCCGGTGCCGTCCCGCCGACCGACGAGGACGAGCCGAACCAGAGGGGGCGCTGACATGTCGGATGACTTGCAGGTGGACTCGTCCCAACTGCTCCGGCACGCCAACAACGTGCGATCGGTGAGCGACCAGCTCGCGGCGATCAAGAGCGCGAGCAGCGCCATCTCGCAGGACGACAGCGCCTACGGCCTGCTGTGCGGCTGGATCTCGGCGATTCTCGAGCGCCGGCATGCGGGTCAGGACGATCTTTACTCGTACGTGGGGGAGAACCTGCGACTCCTGGCCGATGCCCTCGACGCGACCGCCCAGGACTATGACGCCGCCGATCACAATGCGAAGAACACCATCAGGGTCGCGGGCGGCCTGAGCTGACCATGGTGTCGAACTCCTCCTTGGTTGCCTCGTCGACGACCACCCGGACCGCGTACACCGGCATCTCGCTCGTCGATGGCTTCCAGGGCCTTCAGCAGGCGGTGCAGGGTGGAAGCTGGGTCGACGGCCTGCTTGCCGGCGGCGCCTTCGTTGGTGACGCCGCGGCGACCGTCATCGACCCCTTCAGCGCGCTGCTGGCCAACGGGCTGGGCTGGGCGATGGAACACTTCGAGCCGCTGCGTGAGATTCTCGACAAGCTCGCCGGCATCCCCGACAAGGTCACGGCTCATGCACAGACGTGGGCCAACATGGCCGGCGCACTCCAGAACATGGCCGAAGACCTGCGGGCGGGTCTCGCCGCCGACCTGCCCGACTGGGGCGGCACCGCGGCCGGCGCGTACCGCTCGATGATGACCAACAATGTGGATGGCCTGGGCGGTCTGGCGGTGCTGGCCGACACCATGTCGGCCGCCACCCAGGCTGCGGGCAACCTGGTCCAATTCACCAGAGACATCGTCCGCGATCTGATCTGCGACCTGGTGGCCCGGGTGATCGTGTGGGCGGCCGAGGCCCTCCTGATCGTCACCATCCCGGTGGTCGCGGCGCAGATCATCGCGGCGGTGGCCAAGTGGTGCGGCCGTATCTTCGGCTACACCGGCGCCCTCATCACCAGCCTTGAAAACCTGACCACTCTGATGGAAGCCTGAATCCAGGAACAGCCAGCAGCGTTGACGCCCTGGTCACCGTCAGGGCATCAGCATGGATTCCGTCGCGGTGCAAAAGACCCGGGTGGCGCGTAGCGGCGGGCCTCGGACGTGTTGCGCGCGAAGGAGCAGACAACTCTGCCCGAAAGCCTGACTCAGAGGCTCCTGCGGAGGGCATCCGAGCCTTCGACTCTGGGTGAACAGCGCGGCAACGTGAGCGCGAGGGTGAATCGAGGCTACGAGATGGGGCAAAGCTCGAAGCATCGACGACCGGCGTTGATCGGGATGGCAGTTCGCATTCTCCGATCGGAGGTGACGGATGGACGCGGCCCGCTCGGCGCCACCGCCCAAGCGCCGGCCTCCTGAACGCGCACCTTCGCAGAGCATCGAGAATCGACTTGAAGTCCAATCCGCTGGAGCGCCGCACACTCCGGGGTTGCTTTTGAATCTTCAGCGGACGGCCGGAAACCTCGCTGTCTCCAGACTTGTCAAACCACCATCATCACAGGGGTCGTCGGATCCACCGGGTATCAGCGACACGGCGATTGTGCAGCGGCAGGACAAACCAGAAGACCCGACGACGACGCTGAAGAGCCAGATCAGCCACGGCGAGTTCCGGCCTGCGCTCGAGTACCTCAACGGGCGATCGATGGCGGACATGCTTGAACGGCTCGGCGCCCTGGGCTTCGCTGACCTCAGCTATCTGCTGGCCAACCTCGGAGCGGCGGCAGGGCTTGGGCCGGCGTCAACGGCTCGGCTGGAGACCGCGATCCGAGCCATCGGACTGCGGTCCACCGGCACCAGCGGGGAGTTGCTCACCCCCATGCTCGACGCCATGGGCAGGTCCGGCGTCCGGAAGATCTCCGATCAGCTCGAGGCGCTGCGTCGCCACGTACCGGTCCCGCCGGGCGGATGGGAGACTGCGGTTCAGGCGCAACTCGGAATGACTCGTTACGGCCCGTTCCTCGACCTGCCGGCCGCGGATGCCGCCTTCCGCATCCTGGACTTCGCACCGGACCAGCAACTCAGTCTGGTTCTGAGACAGTTGGAACAGGCACAGTTGCGCTTCCTGATCACCAATAACCGCGCGGCCGACCGCTACGACGGCGAGCGCATCAAACAGTCCCTCGACTCGACGTGGCGGCAGCGGTTTCCGATGGCGGAAGCGCCATGGCCCAAGGCCACCGCCACGGCGGGACTAGACGTCGCCGGGATGTCCGCGATGGACAAGCTGGCCGAGGCGATCCGGCGTGCGGAGAAGTTTGGCGGAGAAGAACTCCAAGGCAAACTCGCCGAACTCCTCACGCCGTCGTCACTCGCGTTCATGGCGGCTACCATGATCATATTCGCGGTGTTGGAAGGATCCACGGCCGGCGCCGCCGGCGTCGCCCTCGTCGCGCTGTCTGCGCTGCTGATCGGGCCAGCAGTCCTTCAGGTCGCCAACGACATCAACGGATTTCTCAGTACCGCTCTCGGTGCCCGCGACGAGACCGACCTCGACCGGGCCGGCCAGTTCTTCGCCCGAGCCGCGATCTCCATCAGCGTGGACATCCTCATCGCAGTGCTCCTGCACAAACCCACGAAGGCGGCGACCCCGAAGATCCAGGCCGGCGCCAAGAGCGCCGTCGATTTCCTGAAGGGCCCCAAAGACCCACCCGCCGGTGGGCTGACACCTGCCCTAGCTGTGGCCGGGGACGGAACACCCCGCTTCGTGCAGGCCCCAGCCGAACGCTTCAAACCCTCACCGGCTGCGGAAACCACGCACCAGACCACCGGCTCAGGCGTCTACACGGCCACCGCCGAGGCCGCCCGGCCTTCCCTCGCCGCCATGGGCATGGACGCCGCGAGACAAGATGCGCTGCTGGCTGGCGCCTCCGTCATGTACGAGACAGCGAATGGCGTGATCTGTATCGCCCAGATCGTCCAAGGACGGCTTCGAGTCGGCATCTTCAGCATCAACATCAAGAACGACCCGGCGGCCGCCGTTCGCGGCTTCGCCTCTTTCCGCGGACCCGCCCGCGCTGCTGCTCGAGCCCTCCAGGTTCCCGAGTACGAAATGTTCGGGGCGGCCATCGTCAATTCCGAGATCGAAGCCATGCTGCTACGGCAAGGATTTGCGAAATCGACCGAGACCGTTCCCGAGGCCTTCGGTCTCGGACCCTCCACCCAGGTCGAGATCCTCACGAAGCGCTTCCCCGTACGCTGACACCTCAACCTGCCCAACTTCGAAGCGCCTGATCTTCCACAAGGCATGGCGTGCGTACATCGATCGTGGTTGAATTCCTGAAACGTTCCAAGCGTGGAAGGATCCCCCCATGCCTGCACCCGCTCGGGCCATCCGATCGCTCCTCGTCGTCGCTGTCAGCCTGCTGATCTCCGTCGCCGGCGTTCCGGTCGCCGCTGTGGCGGCGGCCGCCGGAGGGCCGGCGGTCCACCTTGCGTTGTTGCAGGTGGAGCGCAAGACGCAGCCGGTGGGTATCGACGTCGCGCAGCCGCGGTTCTCGTGGATCGTGAAGTCCGATCGCCGCGGTGTCGAGCAGGTGTCTTGGCGGGTGCGTGTGGCGACCAGCAGGTCCCGCCTCGACGCCGGCCGGCTGGTGTGGGACAGCGGCCGGACGGTCTCAGCCCGGTCCTTCGACGTGGCGTACGCCGGGCCCGCCCTCGCCGCCGCCACCGACTACGTCTGGCGCGTGGACGTCACCACCACCAAGGGCGCCGCGAGCGCCGTCAGCCGGTTCCGCACCGGACTGTACGACCTGGGGGACTGGGCCGGCAGCTCCTGGATCGGCAACGCCCGCGCCGGCGACACCGACCAACTGGACCTCGGCGGGGCTTCCTGGATCTGGACACCGGAGGCGACGACGCCGGTCGCGCCCGCGGAACCGCGCGCGTTCCGCACCGTACGCGTCTCACCGGCGGGCCGGGCCGCCCGGACGGCCGAAATTCTGATCACCGCAGACGACCTGTATCGGCTGTGGGTCAACGGCTCGCTGGTCGGCGAGACCCAGGGCGCCGTGAACGAGTGGCAGCAGTCGCGGCTGTTCCGGGTCGGCCTCGACGCGTCCCGCAACGTGTTCGCGATCCGCACCGACAACGGCGCCGGATCGCCGGCCGGCCTGGTGGCCAAGGTCCGGATCACCTACACCGACGGCAGCACGTCGGTGTTCACCACCGGCACGGACTGGGTGGCGAGCAGGACCGCTCCGGCCGGGTTCGAGGCGCCGTCGTTCGACGACAGCGCCTGGGGCGCCGCGGTAGTCCAGGCGCCGTACGGCCAGGGCCCGTGGGGCGGCAATGTGCGCGCGCCGCAGGCGGAGGTGCGCCCGGCGCCGTTGCTGCGCAAAGAGTTCGCGGTCGACGGCAAACTCGCCGACGCGACCCTCTACTACGCCGCCGGCGGCTACGCCGAGGTGGCCCTCAACGGCGCCGCGATCGACGACGGGGTGCTCTCGCCGGGCTTCACCGACTACGACGACACCGTCCAGTACGCCGCCGTCGACGTCACCAAACAGGTCGTGCGGGGCGCCAACGCGATCGGCATGGAGCTCGGCCGCGGGTTCTACGGCATGACCGGCGGCAACGTGTGGCGATGGCAGTCGCCGCCGTGGCACGACGAGCCGGTGGTCCGCGCCGTCCTTCACCTGGAGTACGCCGACGGCCGCACCGAGAACATCGTCACGGACGACTCGTGGTCCATCGCCGACGGGCCCACGGTCTTCGACGATCTCTATGCCGGCGAGACGTACGACGCCCGCAAGGCCCAGAACGGCTACGACACGGCCGGCTTCGACGACCGGTCCTGGGCGGCGGCGAGCGAGGTCGGCGGGCCGAAGGGCGTGCTCGTCCATCAGCGTCAGCAGCCGATCCGGGTGACCGAGTCGCTGCCCGCCGTCGAGGTCACGCAGCCGGCGTCCGGTGTCTGGGTGGTGAAGTTCCCGCGGGTGCTCGCCGGCTGGGTGAGGTTCACCGCCCAGGGCCCGGCCGGCGTGACCATCCGCGCGCAGTACGGCGAGAAGCTGCTCGCCAACGGCCGGGTGAACTTCTCCAACAACGGCAACTTCGGGTCCGGCTTCCAGACCGACCGGTTCGTCCTGGCCGGTGCCGGCGTCCCGGAGTCGTGGCAGTCCCGCTTCTCCTACAAGGGTTTCCAGTACATCGAGGTGACCGGCTGGCCCGGCGGCGGCCCGCCGCCGCTGCACGCGTTCACCGCCCAGGCGGTGCACACCGACGCGGCCGAGACCGGCTCGTTCGCCAGCTCGGACGCGACCATGAACCAGACCCACCGCGCGGTCGTGGACACGCTGAAGAACAACATCCACGGCATCCCGACCGACACCCCGATGTTCGAGAAGAACGGCTGGACCGGCGACGCGGCGGTCGGCGCCGAGATGTTCATGATGAACCTCGACGTGCATGAGCTGTTCGCGAAGTGGATGCGCGACGTCCACGAGACCCGTGACTCCAACGGCGCGCCGCTGGTGATCGCGCCCAGCTCGGGTGACTGGGGTCAGTGGGGCGTGAACCCGCCCTGGCATTCGGCGTACGTGATGATCCCCTGGTTGCTCTATCAGTACGGCGGCGACGAGCGCGTGCTGACCGAGCTCTACGACGGCATGAAGGGGTACGTCGACCTCGAGTTCGGCCGGTCGTCGGACGGCATCGTGGCCAATCCGCGGCTGGGTGACTGGGTCAGCCCGGAGGCCAGCCCGGACGGCGGCAACGCCCCGGAGGACGTCCGCGTCTCCGGCACGGCGTACCTGTACGCGATGTTGTCCACGATGGAGCGTTCCGCCCGCCATCTCGGCCGGTCGGCCGATGCCGCCGCGTTCGCCGGCCACGCCGCCGTCGTGAAGACCGCGTTCAACAACACCTTCCTGAACCGCGCCGAGGGCTATTACCGCGGCAACGGCGATCGCGGTTACCGGCAGACGCACAACGTGCTGGCGCTCGCCTTCGGGCTGACACCCGACGACGCCACGGCGAGGCGGGTGGCCGACAGCATCGTCGCGGACATCAGGGCCAAGGGTACGCACCTGAACACCGGCGTCCTGGGCACGAAGTACCTCCTGCCGGTGCTGACCGACGCGGGCTACGCCGACGTCGCGTTGCAGCTGGCCCGGCAGACGACCTACCCGTCCTGGGGCTACATGATCGAGAACGGCGCCACCACGATGTGGGAGCACTGGGCGCTCGAGGCACGGTCACGTGGCCACTACTTCCTCGGCACCGTCGACGACTGGTTCTTCCACTCGGTGGCCGGCATCCGGGCATCGAAGGAGACCGGATATCGCGACCTCACCATCGCGCCCCAGGTGACCGGGCAACTCGACTGGGCGAAGGCGACCACGCAGACCCCGTACGGTCCGGTGACCAGCGATTGGAAACGCACCGGCCGTACGCTGCGGCTCGCCGTGACAGTGCCGGTCGGCGCCCGGGCCACCGTCGAGCTGCCCGCGCGGAACGTGTGGGCGGTCACCGAGAGCGGGGGACCGGTCGGGAAGGCGGAGGGCGTCCGGACCGTACGGCAGGGTGACGGCACGGTTTCCGTCGAGGTCGGTTCCGGCCGCTACACGTTCATCGTCGACGAGCGGCACGAGCCGGCGGGCGCCGTGATCGACCGCACCGACGAGCTGACCGCGGTCGTCGACGAGCTCCGCGCCGCCGGGACGTTGAGTGACGAGCAGGCGCGGAAGCTGCGCCGCCACGCCACGGCGGCGCGCGGGCAGGCCGTCGGGTCGCTCGAGCGCACCGGTCTCGCCGCCGCCCGGGACCTGGCCGCGGCGCAGCGGCAGATCGAGGCGTTCGACGCGGCCGCGCCCGCACAGGAACGGCTGGACGCCGCGGTGACCGCCGTCCGTGAAGCGCTCGGCGCAGCCGTCGCCGGCCTTCTCGCGCTCGACCTCACCGTCACCTCCTCCGGCGCCGTCCTGCCCGACGACACCGCCACGGTGACGGTCACGGTCGCGAACCGGGGCCGCGGCCGCCTCGACGACGTGCGCGCCGCCGTCAGCGGGCTGCCCGACGGCTGGACGGTCGACCCGGCCGGCGCGCGGCTCACCGACCGCCTGCGTCCCGGCGGATCGGCCGCGGGGAACTTCGCCGTCGGTGTCCCGATAGGGCAGCGGCCCGGTCCGGCCGGCGGCGCCGCCGTGGCCACGTACGTCTTCGAGGACGCGACGTTCTCGCTGGCGAAACCCGTCACGCTGACCGTCGGTTCGCCGATGGTCATCGACTCCGTGACGCCCACGCCGGCTCAGACCCGCCCCGGACAGCCGGTCACCGTGAGCGCCGTCCTCCGCAACGTCGGACGCGCCGCCGTCGAGGGCCGGGCCGAGCTCGACGCGCCGCCCGGCTGGAGCGTGTCGGCACCGTCGACGACGACCGTGCCGGCCGGGCAGTCCCGGACCGTGACCTGGACGGTTGGAGTGCCACGCGACGCCCGGCAGGCGGTCGAGGACGTGACGCTGACGGCGCGCGTACTCGTCGGCGGCGCGACTCTCGCCACCGGCGCCGGCACCCTCCAGGTTGCCATCGTGCCGAGCGTGGCCGACGCGATCGACCACATCGACCTGGGCGAGTCCGCGTCGGAGCAGGCGCACCGCCTGACCGCGTCGCCCTCCTCGGGCACCAGCGTGGAGTCCGGCCTGACCCGCCGATACGCCGGCCATCTGACCCCGTTCTCGCAGTTCGAGTTCGACATGGCGGTGACGCCCGGCCGGCCGTTCGTGGTCCGGGCGGTCGAGACCTACGACAGGGCACAGATCAAGCGCTACAAGGTGTACGTCGACGGCGCCGAGGTGCTGCTCCGCACCTTCGACCACGGCGGCGGGGCCGGGACGGAGACCCACGAGTTCGTGGCGCCCGCCGCGCTCGCCGCCGCCGACGGCACCGTCCGGGTCCGCTTCGAGAACCAGGGCGACCCGGCCTTCTACGATCCGTCGATCGCCGACGTCTGGACCCTCCTCGATTGAGTACGCCCGTCATGGCTGCTGATCGAGGAACGTCCGGACCTGCGGCACCAGCACGGCCACCGGCTCCTGGGCGTCCAGCAGCAGCCTGCGCAGCCGTGCCGCGAGATCGAGGTGCCCGGACCAGAACTCGGCCGGCGCCCGCAGGACCGCCGCCAGCAGGTCGCCGGGTTGTACGCCAGCACAACGGGGATGACTCAGCTCATCGCCAACCTGCACGGTGACTTCGTGGTCAGCGGCAGGGTGGGTCGTAGGGAAGTTGTGGGATGTACCGGTGCCACACCTCCGGCGTCACAACGTTGCGCGTCCTCGCGCAGATCCGGGTGATGGCGGCCTCGGCGTCCAGGTTCCACAGGCGGACGGTGTTGTCGGTGCTTGCCGTGGCCAGGGTGTAGCCGCCGCCGGCGAACACCAGGGAGAGGATGCCTGCGCGGTGTCCGGTCGCGATCTCTCCCGCGGCGCGGGGGTCAGCCGGGTCGCGGACGTTCCACAGGCGGACGGTCTTGTCGCTGCTCGCGGTGACCAGCAGCCGCCCGTCCGGGCTGAACGCGATCGCGTTGATGGGCTCCGTGTGGCCGGTGAGGGGGCGGCCGAGCGCGGTCGGCCGGTTCGGGTCGCTCAGGTCCCACAGGCGGACGGTTCGGTCGTCGCTCGCGGTCGCGAGTCTCCGGGTGCCGGGCGCGAACACGGCCTGGGTGACCGGGCCGTGGTGACTGGACAGCGTGTTCGCGAACGGCACGGGGTCGGCCGGGTCGCGGACGTCCCACAGGCGGACGGTCTTGTCGCTGCTCGCGGTGACCAGCAACCGTCCGTCCGGGCTGAACGCGACGGAGTTGACGTAGCCGGCGTGGCGGGGGAGGAGGGTGCCGAGGGCGGTCGGGCGGTCGGGGTTGTCGATGTTCCACAGCTGGACTGTCTGGTCGTCACCGGTCGTGGCGAGGGTGTGCCCGTCGGGGCTGAAAGCCACCGGCGCGGTGTACCGGTTCCGGGTGGTGATCGGCTGCCGGAACGGAACGGGGTCGGCCCGGTCGGTGACGTTCCACAGGCGGACGGTCCCGTCGTTGCTTGTCGTGGCGAGGGTGTGTCCGTCCGGGCTGAACGCCGCGGCGAACACCATGCCGCGGTGTTCGGTGAGGGGCCGGCCCAGGGTCACCGGGCGGCCCGGGTCGGCAATGCCCCACAGGCGGACGGTCTGGTCGTCGCTCGCGGAGGCGAGGGTGTCTCCGGTCGGGTCGGTGGCCACCCGGACGACGCTGGCCCGGTGACCGGCGAGGATGCCGGGGGGAAGCGACCAGATGCGGGTGACACCGTCGGCGCTGCCGGTGGCGACTGTGCGCCCGTCGGGGCTGAACGCCACGGCGAACACGATGCCGGTGTTCGCCGTCAGGGGTGGGCCGAGCTGGGTGACGGCGGATGGGTCGGCCAGGTTCCAGAGCTGGGTCGTGCTGTCGACGCTTCCCGAGGCGAGCACGCGCCCGTCCGGGCTGAAGGCGACCGACCATACCGGTCCGGTATGCCCGATGAGCGGTGCGCCCAGCGGCACCGGACGGGCCGGTGCGGTGACGTCCCACAGACGGATGGTCTTGTCCTTGCTGCCGGTGGCGAGGATGCGGCCGTCGGGGCTGAACGCCGTCGTGTGGATGAGCTCGCCGTGGCCGGTGAGCGGTCGGCCCACGGCTGTGGGACGGCGTAGGTCGGTGACGTTCCACAGCCGGACGGTGCGGTCGTCTCCCGCGGTGGCCAGCAGCCGTCCGCCGGGGCTGAACGCCACCGACCGTACGGCCGCGGTGTGTCCGGCCAGCGGAGTGGCCCGTGGCACCGGGCGGGCCGGGTCGCGCAGGTCCCACCATCCGACGGTGTGGTTCTCGTTGGCGGTGGCCAGGGTCTGCCCGTCGGGGCTGAACGCCACCGAGTAGACGGTGCCGCCGGCTCCGCCGAACGGCGCGCCGACGGGTGACGGGTTCGCCGGGTCGTCGACGTTCCACAGACGGATGGTCCGGTCGTTCCCGGCCGTGGCCAGAACGCGCCCGTCCGGGCTGAAGACGGCCGACGTGACCCAGCTGGTGTGGCCGGTCAAGGGTTTGCCGAGCGGCGCCGGGCGGGTCGGGTCGCGCAGATCCCAGAGGCGGACGGTGTTGTCGTAGCTCGCGGTGGCCAGAACCCGCCCGTCGGGGCTGAACGAGGTCAGGTACACGGCTCCGGAGTGCCCGGGCAGCGGCGTGGCGAGGGGCGTGTTCGTCGAGGAGATCAGCCGCGCGTATACGTCCCGGTCGTCTCGGCGCAGCCGGTGCGCGACCAGGTTCAGCTGGGCCGACAGGGACTGGTCGGTCGCCTGCAGCCGGTCCGCCTCGGAAAGGACCTGCCGGAACACCGCCTCGTCGCGTTGCCGGACCGCGAGCACCGCGGCGGCCACGGCGGCGATCGTGGCGACCGCCAGCGCGGTCGCGGCGCAGCGCCGGGCCCACGTCGCCCGGCGCCTCTGGCGGGTGGACGCGGCGAGGAAGTCGCGGGCCGCGATGGTCAGCTCGTCTTGTGTCGCCGGGGTGACCTGGTACCGCGCGGCCTCGAGGCGTGCGCCGCGGTAGAGCTGTGAGGGGTCCCGGCCCGTCCGCCGCCAGGCCGCGGCGTCTTCCTCCAGGCGTTGGCGGGCCAGGCTTCCGGCGCGGTCCTGGTCGATCCACCGCCGCAGCCGTGGCCAGGCGCGCAGCAGCGCCTCGTGGCTGATCTCGACACACCCGTCGTCGAGGGTGATCAGGCGTTCCCGGGCCAGTACCTCCAGTGCTTCCGCAACGGCCCCGTCGGCGGGTTTGGCCAGGTCCGCCGACGAGGTCCGCCGGCGCGTGTCGCGCGTGTCCTCGCCGACCCGGACGAGACGCAGGAGCAGCCGGCGCGCGGCCGCCTGCGCGTCCGGGCCGAGCTGTTCCCAGGCCCGCTCGCCGGTCGCCGCCACGGCGCCCTGGATGCCTCCGGTCGCCCGGTATCCGGCTACGGTGAGCCGGCCCGCCTGCCGGCGTTGCCACAGGGCGAGCAGCGTGTGTGACAGCAGCGGCAGGGCGCCCGGCTCGTAGGCGTCCCCGCCGCCGAGATCTCGTAGCAGCACCTCCACGAGTCCGGCCTCCGGGCGCACGCCCACCGCCTTCGCCGGGCAGGTGATCGCGTCCCGCAGCTCGGCCGAGGTCATCGGACCGAGCACCATCTGGCGGTCCTGCAGCGCGCCGGCCAGCTCGGCGTACTCCAGGCAGCGGGCGTAGAAGTCGGCTCGCAGGCCCAGGACCACCACGGCGGGCGCCGATACGCCCGGACCCGGGGGAGTGCACGCCGCGTGCAGAGCGCGGATGAACGTCGACCGGCGGGCGTCGTCGCGGCAGAGGGTGAACGCCTCCTCGAACTGGTCGGCGACGAGCACCAGGCGCGCTCCTGGCCCGGCGAGCCGCTCGGCGTACGCCGCACACGCCGCGCGTACGCCGGCGGCGAACTTCTCTCCCGGCGTGTCGATCGTCTCGTCGAGGGCTCGCGACAGGTCCGGGATCTGACCGGCGAGAGCCTTCACCGGATCCGTACCCGGGACCAGCAGCACGGCCGGCCAGTTCGCCGATCCGTCGGCCGGCAGCGTCCCACGGGCCAGCGCGGGGACGAGTCCGGCGCGCAGCAGGGAGGACTTTCCCGAGCCGGACGCTCCGACCAGCGCCACGATCCCGCCGGTCGTCAGGGCGTCGCCCAGCCGGGCCACGAGATCCCGCGTGGCCCGCTCCCGGCCGAAGAAGCGTCCGGCGTCGTCGGTGCCGTACGCGGCAAGCCCCTGGTACGGGCACAGGCCCGCGTCGTCGTCACCGGACGGCTCGCCGGGCGAGGTGTCGCCGGCCGGGCTCGCCAGGGCCTCCGTCCACAGTGTGCGCCACGCATCGAGGTCGTAAAGGCCGGTGACGACCGGGCGGGCCCGCCGCTCGCGGGCCTGCCCGATCAGGAAGTGCAGCACCGTGGCCAGAACGGTGAACCGGGCGGGAACGTTCCGGCCGCTTCTCCAGTCGCTGACCCGCTGCGCCGACACCCGCACGCCCTGGCCCCGCTCGTCGGTCCGCCCGGCGCCGGCGACCGACGCCGTCACCCGCTTGAGCGGTGGGTTGCCCGCCTCGGCGTAGAGCAGCGCGAATCGATCGGCGAACGTCTCCCGCTGCTTCATACTCATGACCTGCCGATCCGGTCGCGGCCTACACCGTCACTCTCTCAGCAAGAACTGGCACGTGAGTGAGCTAATCCACGAGGTGGGCGAGACCTGGTTGAGCCTGCCGAGGGTGGATGCGACCGGATCGTGGTCGTAGGGGATGCTGCCGCCGGCCATGGCGCAGAAGTAGGTCTTGCCGTTCTTCAGGTACCCGTATTCTATTTCCCATTCGAGTTCGTCGATCCGGCTGGCCTGGCCGATCGCCAGTTCCATGGCCGCTTCGTTGCCGGCCTTCAGGTTGGAGACCTGGCCGCTCAGCTTCAGCTTGTCCTTGATCAGGCCGTCGATCACGCCGTTCTGACCGTCGACGTAGCCCAGCAGCTCGACCACGTTCGACCCGGCCCAGGAGCGCACGCCCTTCCCCGCGTCGATGCCACCGAGAACCTTGTCGGCGTACCCGGGCTGGAAGGCGTGCCGCACCAGCTTGTCGATGACCCCGCGGTAGTACACGGCCTTGCCGCGCCAGTACGTGGCCTGGCCCTTCCAGTACATCGCCTGGCCGCGCCAGTACATGGCCTGCCCACGCCAGTAGTTGGCCTGATTGCGCCAGTAGTTGACCTGGCGGGTCAGGGACGCGACCCGGACCTCGAGCTGGTCGATGATGCTCTGCTGCTGGCGGATGAAGCTTTCCAATGAGCCGATGTACGTCAGCAGTTGCTTGATCGCGTTCTGGTTCTCCAGGATGACGTTCTGAAGGTCACCGATGATGCCGCCGAGACGCTTGACCTCGTTGACGAGCCGGGTGTTGGCGCTGACCAGAGAGTTGACCTGACCCTCGAGAACGGAGGTGTCGAGGGGGGAGAGGCCGGACGGGTCGCTGAGCGTGGTCGGGTTGCCCAGGCCGTACGCATAGGGATTGAGCGTCTTGGGTTCGCTGGTGTCGTAGAGCGGGTCGGGTGAGATGAAGATTCCGGCGGCGGCGTCGTAGTAGCGGGCGTTGAGATAGGAGAGGTCCGTCGAGGCGTCCTCGACCTGGCCGAGGAAGCCGCGATCGGTCTGGAACGTGCCGGTCTCGTGCCGGACCGCGCCGTAGGGCCCGTACTCGCGCTGCGCCGTGGCCGGCTGTCCGGGAGCGGTGACGGCGGCCTCGACCGATCCGGCTTCGTTGGCGGCGAGGTATTGCACCCCCGCCGGCGAGCGGGTCGCGATCGTCTCTCCGTTGAGCCCGTACGGGCGCACCGCCGTCACCCGCGTGCCGTCGGCGTTGGCGGTGATCTCGTGGCCGGCCCAGTACAGCGTCGCTTCCCCGGCCGTGCGCCGCAGGAGGCGCTGTCCGGCGGGATCGTAGACGAAGCTCGTGGTCTGCCCGGCGTGTTCGACCGACGTCAGGCGCTGCTCGGCGTCCCACGTGAATGTCTCGGCGGTGGCGCCGGTGCCGCGGGAGACCAGGTTGCCCGTGTCGTTCCACCCGTAGGTGTCGCCGCCGACGGACGTCGGCGCGTGCGCCCGTGGCCGGCCGGCCACGGGATACTCGTACCGGGTCTGCGTGCCGTCCTCGGTACGTGTGTCGAACCGCCCGTCGACGGTGTACGCGTACTGGTGGACGTAGGGCCGCGAGCCGCCGCCGGGCGTGGCCGTGGCACAGTCGGCCGATCCCGACACGGCGGCGCCGGCAATGGTGTGGGCGGCGACGAGCCGCTGGCGTGCGTCGTACCGGTAGCACTCGCTCCAGGACGCCGCGGCGACGTCGCCCTGCCAGACCTCGCGCTCGGCCAGCCGTCCGGCCTTGTCGTAGCTGAGCCGGTCGGCGCTGACGAGGCTGTGGTTCCAGCCCGCCTGGGCGGTGCGGACGTAGGTCGCGATGCCGTCGCGTTGCTGGTCGGCGTTGTAGCTGTAGGCGCGCAACACCAGGTGGGTGGTGCCGGGCTGGTCGGGGCCGCGGGTGGACTGCGTCAGGCGTCCGCGGTCGTCGTAGACCTCGCCCCGGACATAGGCCTCCAGGCCGCTGGTCATCGTGCTGGGCAGGCCCAGGCTGTCGTACGTCGCGGTCACGGTCTCGGCCGGAAGGCCGCCGACGGCCGGAAGGGTCGTGGTCACGACCTGGTCGGCGCGGTTGTAGGTCTGGGCCAGCGGGTAGGTGCCGGACAGCCCCGGAATGCCCGCCGGAACGGTCAACGTCCTCGACGTGACGCGGTTCTTCACGTCGTAGCCGGTCACGTCGGAGACCCAGTCGCCGGTCGCGGTGTGGCGGACCTCCTTGTCGAACAGCCCGAGTTGCCCCGGAGCGTCGAAGAACCACGACGCCGTCCTGGTGCCGGTCGACGGCGCGCCGATCCAGCGCTCGCGGGCCCGGTTGAGCGGGTCGTAGACAGTCGAGACGGTGGTGCCGTTCCCGTCGGTGCCGGCCGTCTGGTTGCCGGCGTCGTCATAGGTGAACGTAGCGGCGCCTCGGTCGGGATCGGCCTGGCCGACACGCCGGCCGGCGAGGTCGTAGGTGTAGGTGACGACGTTTCCGGCCGGGTCCGTCACCCGGGTCGGCCGGTCGGCGAGGTCGTAGGCGTAGCTCGTGGAGACCCACCCGGTGCCGTCGTGTTCGGCGACCCCGACTGTGCGTCCGAGCCCGTCGACGGTCTGCCGCACGCGGTTGCCCTCCGGACCGGTGACGGTGACCGTGTCGACCGCGTATCCGGTGGTCGTGGTGTGGACGAGGTCGGTGGACCGGTACCGGTCCTCGGTGGTCTTGCGGCCCAGGACGTCGTAGCCGTATTGGGTGCGGTTGGCCCAGGCGGCCACCGTCAGCAGGGTGCCGGGAGTCCCGGTCACGGCCTGGGGCGCCGTCTCCGCGAGCGTCAGGCCGCGTCCGTCGTAGGTGGTCTCACCGACCAGCACCTTCCCGGCGGCGGGCGACTGGGACTGGGCCTGCCGTTCGCGGCCGAGGCCGTCGTAGACCGTCCACGTGTCGATGAACCGCACGTCGGCGCCGGTCCGGGCCGCGGAGACCAGCTGACGTGTGCGCACCGAACGGTTCGGCATGTCATAGCTGTAGCGGAACGACGGCTCGGCGAACGCCAACGGCGCGTCCGGCAGCGACACGGTCTCCATACGGCCGAGCCCGTCGTAGCCGTACCGCGTCACGGTGCCGTTCGGGTCGGTGATCTTGGTCGGGACGCCGTACTGCTGGAGGTAGTCGGTGACGGTCGTGTGGCCCAGCGCGTTGGTCACCTCGATCCGGTTGGGGATCAGGCCCAACTCCTGCACGGTGCAGTCGGTGTTGCGGCACGCCTTGTAGACGGTCCGCGTGATGCCGCCGTTCGGATCGGTGACCTGGGTGGGGCGGCCCCAGTCGTCGAACCCGGTCCGGGTCTCGGCGAACCTGGTCCCGCTGATGCGGGTGCGCTGGAGGGTGGGGTTGCCTCTCGTCGGTGCGGCACCCACCGCCAGGCCGTCGTACGCCGTCTCCGAGTACGACACGACCTTCGCCGGGTCCGTGCCGGCGCAGTCGGTGCCCGCGACGACCTTGTTCGTCGCGGGATAGTTGAACATCCCGGCCGCCGGATTCTCGGCGTAGGAGGTCGCCGTGCAGCGTTCGTCGCCGCCGACGTCGGCCCAGCCGTGCTCGGTGCTCGTCGCCGGCTGGAGGCGCGCGGTGTACGTCGTCTCGCCGCGGCGCTCCCGGAACTGACCGGGTGCGCTGTACACCTTCTCGACTGTGCTGACCACACCCGCCCACCGGGGCCACCGATGCTCGGCGACACCGCCGGGAAGGTCCGGCTGGGTGACCCGCACCTCGTACCCGTACGAGGTCGACTGCGACCGTTCCTCGGCTGCACCGGGCAGCGGACTCAACCTCTCCTGCTGCAGGACCCGGCCGGCCAGCGTGCGCTCGTCCCAGAAGCTGTTGCCGTCCAGGTCGTTGATCGGAACGTCGCGTTCGTCGAGTTCATAGCCGCCCCCGCCGACCGGACGCAGGACCTTGTCCTTGTGCATCCCGCGGAACACCCGCGTCCTCGTCCTCGAGGTGCCCTTGACCGTCAGCACGGTCGCGTAGCCCCGCCAGTTGGCCCACGCCCACGTCGCGTCGTACCCGGTCCAGGCGTCGAGCACGTAGGACCACGCCGGGGCGTCCTCGTAGGTGTAGTCGGTGCGTATGTTCGCACCACCATCCATGGGCATGTCCGTGACCGAGCCCACCAGGTACTTGTGGAACACCCCCCGCCGCGTGGTCGGCGGGTTGCCCTCCTTGACCGACTGCGGGAAGCAGTCCATGGCGTGCAGGTCCCACCGGTCCGCCGGAGCGGTGTAGTTGGCCGGGCAGGGCCGGCTGTGGCCGTAGCTGACCCGCGTCTCACCCCGCAACTCGTTGACGATGCGGGTCAGCCGCCAGTTCTCCATCGGGTCCCGCCCGGCGGCCCGGTCGGCGTCGACCCGGTTGGCGTACCGGCCGTAGACGAGGTCAACCGCCGGTCTGGGCAGCAGGCTGAGATCGCCGTCCCCGTCGGCGTCGGCCAGCCCCACCGCCTGGATGTTCGTCACCAGCAGCTTGGGATAGGCGTTGGTGCTGTCCTTACCCCATCCGTGCGTCAGGTTCCATCGCATGACGGGCTTGTACGTCTGGCCGAGCCGGACCTCGGAGTACGCGTAGAGGTAGCGCCAGGGGTTGAAGAACGTCGGCGAGTACGTCGTGCAGGCGCTGGAGCAGATCAGGTCGTTGGGCGTGTCCGGAAACGATTCGCCGTTGTTCTTGTTCGGCGCGCTGGTGCACGAGTCGCCCAGCGCCGCACACCGGTACGCGTGTTCGAACACGATGCGCGCGGGCGCCGCGATGCCGCCCCGGCTGCCGTACTCGATGCTCGTGAGGATGGCGCTCGGGTTGTAGGACTCGTCGACACCCAGCCCCTCGACCGACCGGTACCGGTTGCCGTACTTTTCGTACCGGTACGTTGCGGTGTTTCCGTTCGGATCGACCACCCGGTCCAGCATCCAGCGCCAGGTCTGCTTGCACGACGACGTGGCGTAGCAGGGCTCGCCCGGCGAGTCGGCGACCACCGGCACGAGCAACGACGCGTCGATGCGCTGCCCGAAGAAGTACTGCGTGCCGTCGACGGCGGTCACCTTCCAGTACTCCCCGTCGTTGTCGCCGTTGCCCGAGGCGCCGGTCAACCGCTCGACCCGCCAGCCCTCGTCGTACTGGACCGCCCACCGCGACGCCGCACCGTCCAACGGGAACATCGCACCGCTCACGCCGGCGAGGGAGATCGTTCCGTTCTGGCCCTTCCAACACAGGTCCCGCGTCGGTACGTGCTGGGCGTTGATGCACGGCTCGTACCGGCGCTCGATGAACCCGCCGGCAATGTCGCCCCATCCCAGACCGACCGGGCTGCCCTGCGGGTTGGTCGCGTTGGTCAGGCCGTCGATCGAACCCGAGGAGTAGCTCAACCCCAACTGCGGCGCACTGCCGCTGGGTGGCGCGGGCAGCGACAAGGGATAGCTCCAATTGAACTCCCCGGACCCGGGCGCCACCTGCCACTCACCTACGACCGACAACGGCGTCGCACCGTACGTGCCGGTCTCGCCCGCGACATCGGCCGTCACCGCGAAGACCGCCGACCGGTCGTCGGATCCCGCCTGCCGGCCGGCGCCGCCGGGCGGCACCGATGCATTTCCGCCGGGCGGCACCGGGGTGGTCGTCGCCGGCGCCGCCAGGTTGTCGAGCCGGGCGGTCAGCGTGTCCGTGTCACGGTTGTTGCGCGTCGTCAACGGGACGCCCCGGACGTCGCAGCCCCGCGGCACCGGGTCGAGCACCGCGCAGTCCGGTAACGCCACCACCCGCAGGCGGTCGGCGTAGCCTCCGCCGTACGCGTTCTCGAACCCCGAGTAGTCGATCGCGAGATCGACCGGCCCGGCCCCCTTGGCCATCACGCCGTTGCCACCCGTCGAGGGATCCGACACGGTGAAGACGAAGCCCGACATCCCGAGCCGATCGGCCGTGGCCTCGGCGTGGATCTCGATCCGCAACAGCCCACCCGCGGCCTTCGCGCCCGCGTCGCGGGCGTCGGTGACCCCGACCGGGCCCGCCCGGCCCCCGGTCACGGCGGCGGACCGGCCTGCCGCCCGCAGGTCCACCTCCCAGCGACCGGGCTCGGGGAAATCGACCGTCGCCGGCCTTTCACCGACCGGCCGGGCCACCGGCGCCACCGACGACGCCGTCCACGGCAGTTGGTCCGGACCGCGCCTCGGCTCCAGCCGCGCCGGTTCGCGCCGCTCGGGCGAGCCGTCCGGGCGCCCAGGGGCACTGGGATCCACCGGAGACATCACGGAGGAAAGGAGCGTGGAAACTACCAAAGCGGTGACCGTACGCAACACGACGTCGCCTCCCGGACCAAGGTGAGCCAGCCAGATTTCCGATGCGCGCGACATCGACAGATTCCGATCACATCCACCTCGGAACCTGAACACGAATCACGATACGGACGGCCACGGACCGCAAACAGGGACGAACGGCGATGCCCGTGGTCGGCCGGCGAAGTGCCTGGTCGGGACGTCCCACGGGTTTTCCGGTCCGGACACCACGGAGAGGCCCAGCTCCAAGAGTGACCAGCCGGCTGCGAACCATCCGGTTTGGAGCGTTGGCCGGCCGCACGGCCGGGGTCACTCGCCGGGCATCTGCTCGATGTCAGAAGTATGCCACCTTCATCGAGCCACTACGAAGGTTGGCAGAACTCTGACGTCGCCATGCCGATGTATTGCCGCCAGCTTTCAGGGAAAATGCTCCTCGCCTGGTCCGGCGGCTACAGAGTTGGAACATCTGAGAAATGTCAGAGCAATGACTTTGAGTCAATCTGCTCTCACCTCGTCAGTTGGTTGCACCCCCTGCCGGCAGCAGGGGGCGGGAGCTCGGGACACCTGCATCCGCACTACCCCGGCGTCACACCCCTTCCCCGGAACGGAGTTCTCACATATGTCCATCACCAGCAAGCGGCTACGCGCGCTCGTGGTCACGGGCACCATCGGGATGACCATGGCCCTCGTGCTCACCGGCTGTGGCGCCCGAGCCGGCGACGACACGCCCGGCGGCGGGTCGGCTGCGGCGGCCAGCTGCGTCGACTCCTCCGGCAGCACCATTAAGCTCGGCTTCCTCAACTCCCTCACCGGCGGCATGGCGATCTCTGAGAAGACCGTCTCCAATGTGCTGCACATGGCCGTCGACGAGATCAACACCGGCGGCGGCATCCTCGGCAAGAAGATCGAGTACGTCCAGGAAGACGGCGCCACCGACTGGCCCACCTTCGCGGAGAAGACTGAGAAGCTGCTCACCCAGGACTGCGTGGCCGCGATCTTCGGCGGCTGGACGTCGTCCTCTCGCAAGGCCGTGAAGCCGGTCGTCGAGAAGCTCAACGGGCTCTTCTTCTACCCGGTGCAGTACGAGGGTCTCGAGTCGTCGCCGAACATCTACTACACCGGTGCGACCACCAACCAGCAGATCATCCCGGCGATGGACTTCCTCGCCTCCAAGGGGGTGAAGAAGCTGTTCCTCGCCGGCAGCGATTACGTCTTCCCCCGCACCGCGAACGCGATCATCAAGCTCTACGCGGCCAAGCTCGGCATCCAGATCGTCGGTGAGGAGTACGTGCCCCTCGACAAGGACGACTGGACCAGCCAGGTGGCGAAGATCGTGGCGGCCAAACCCGATTTCGTCTTCAACACCATCAACGGCTCGTCGAACGTCGGCTTCGTCAAGGCGTACTACGACGCCGGCCTCACCCCCGCGACGACGCCGATCATCTCGGTGTCGATCGCCGAGGAGGAGGCGCCGGCCATGGGCCACGAGGTCACCGGCAACTACGCGTCCTGGAACTACTTCCAGTCGCTCAAGACCGACACCAACCCCAAGTTCATCAAGAGCTGGAAGGCCTACCCCAAGAGCAGCGGCGTCACCTCGGACCCGATGGAGGCCGCATACATCTCGCTCTACCTGTACAAGGCACTCGTCGAGGCGGCCGGCTCGTTCGACGTCAACGCGGTGAACGCCGCCGCGAAGAAGAACACCATCACGTTCGACGCACCGGAGGGCAAGGTCACGCTCGACGGCGAGAATCACCACATCTCCAAGCCGGGCCACATCGGCCGGATCAACGCCGACAACCAGTTCGACATCGTCTGGGCCTCCGACACATTCATCGAGCCCGACCCGTACCTCGAGGGCTACGACTGGTTCCCGGCGGACATCCGCAAGCAGCTCGTGGGCGCGGCCGGCTGATCGCCCGACCCCCACACGGACGCGGGGTCGCGTGTCGCCCGTGGCATGCGACCCCGCACTGCCCGCCCCTTTTACAGAGAGCGAACGCACGTGGACGTACTGATCCCACAGCTGCTGAACGGCAGCG
This sequence comes from Actinoplanes sp. NPDC089786, assembly GCF_040684855.1. Taxonomy (NCBI): domain Bacteria; kingdom Bacillati; phylum Actinomycetota; class Actinomycetes; order Micromonosporales; family Micromonosporaceae; genus Actinoplanes; species Actinoplanes sp. NPDC089786. Next base: position 73,207 of record NZ_JBFBGU010000015.1, on the reverse strand, counting down.
CGCAAGGTGCGCTGCTCCTGCTCGCCGCGCTGGGCCTGTCACTCACCTTCGGCCAGATGGGCGTGATCAACATGGCCCACGGCGAGTTCCTCATGATCGGCGCCTTCACCGCCTACCTCGTCCAGCAGGTCATTGCCTCCAGCGACCTGTCGATCCCGGTCGCGCTGCCGGTCGCGTTCGTCGTCGCCGGCCTGTTCGGCCTCCTGCTCGAGGTCACCATCATCCGGTGGATGTACCGCAGGCCCCTCGACACCCTGCTCGTCACCGTCGGTGTCGGCCTGATCCTGCAGCAGGCGGCGCTGCAGATCTTCCCGTCCCAGGGCGTCCCGGTGGAGAAGCCCGGCTGGCTCGACGGGCAGCTGAACAGCTTCGGCTACAACTGGCCGCTGCGGCAGCTGTTCACCATCCTGCTCGCGGCCGTCTGCGTTGCCGCGCTGGCGGCCTGGCTCAAGTACACCTCGTTCGGCCGCCGCATCCGGGCGACCGTGCACAACCGGGACCTTGCCGAGACGACGGGGATCTCCACACGCACCGTTGACCGCCTGACCTTCTTCGTCGGGTCGGGTCTGGCCGGGGTCGCCGGCGTGGCCGCGTCGCTGATCGGCGGCACGAACTCCCAGATGGGCGCGCAGTACATCATCCCGGCCTTTCTCGTCGTCGCCGCCGGCGGCATCGGCCAGCTCAAGGGCACCATCATCGCCGCGTGGGCGGTGGGCGTCGTCCTCTCGTGCTTCGCCTACTGGACGACCGGCAGCTTGGCGCAGGTGCTCGCCTTCATCCTCGTGATCGTCTTCCTGCAGCTGCGCCCGCAGGGCCTGTTCACGGTGCGAACCAGGAGTCTGGTATGACCAAGCTGAAACCATGGCTTTCCCTCGGCGGCATCGGGGTGTTCGCCGTGCTGCTCCTCGCGGTCGCTCCCCTCGTGCTCACCGATCACTGGCTCAGCAACCTCGGCAAGTACTGCTGCTGGGCCATCGCCGCCGTCGGCATCGGCCTGGCGTGGGGCCGAGGCGGAATGCTCGTGATGGGGCAGGGGGTGTTCTTCGCCGTCGGCGCCTACGCGATGGCCATGCACCTCACGCTGGAGACCGCCGGCGACCGGGTCCCGGGTTTCATGGTGCTCTACGACCCGCTCGCGCCGCTCCCGGTGTTCTGGGAGCCGTTTCGCAGCGACGTGTTCACCCTGCTGGCGATCGTGCTGCTCCCGGTGATCCTGGCCGGCATCCTCGGCTACGCGCTGTTCAAGCGCGGCGTGAAGGGCGCGTACTTCGCGATCCTGTCGCAGGCGCTCGCCGTCGCGCTGGCCACCCTGATCAGCTCCACGATCCGTGAGACCGGCGGCGACACCGGGCTCAGCGACTTCAAGTACTTCTTCGGCTTCGTGCTGAACGACCCGGCAAACAAGATCATGGTGTACGTCATCGCCGCCGCGTTGCTCATCGTCTGCCTGCTCGCGGTGTGGCAGTTCTACCGCAGCCGCTTCGGTGAGCTTCTCGTCGCGACCCGGGACGCCGAGGAGCGCGTGCGTTTCCTCGGCTATGACCCGGCCAACGTGAAGCTCGTCGCCTTCGTCGTCTCCGCGCTGATGGCAAGCATCGGGGGAGCGATGTTCGTGCCCATCGTCGGCATCATCACTCCGGCCGAGATCGGCGCCGCCGCCTCGATCCTCATGATCGCGGGTGTTGCCTTCGGCGGCCGTGCCTCGCTCTTCGGCCCCGCGCTCGGCGCGATGGCGGTCGGATGGGGGCAGTCGAGCCTCGGTTCGACCTGGCCCGAAGGATGGGTCTACATCCTCGGTCTGCTGTTCATCGTCGTCATTCTCCTCCTGCCCAACGGGCTGTCGTCGCTGCCGGCCAGGTTCGCCGCAATGCGCCGGAGCCCTGAGCGGCAGCCCGCCCCGGCGATCGCCGCCGCAGAGCTCGAAGAGGTGAGGTCATGACCGACGCCTCGCTTGTTGTCACGGACCTCCATGTCGAGTTCTCGGGCTTCGTCGCGGTCGGCGGCGTCTCCTTCGACGCGCACCGCGGCGAGGTCCGGTTCCTCATCGGCCCGAACGGCGCCGGCAAGACGACCTGCATCGACGCCATCACCGGGCTGGTCCCGGCCACCGGGTCGGCCAGGCTCGGCGAGAGTGAGCTGCTCGGAAAGCAGGTGCACAAGGTCGTCCGCCTCGGCGTCGGCCGCACCTTCCAGACGGCGAGCGTCTTCGAGGAGCTCACCGTGCTCCAGAACCTCGACATCGCCGCCGGACTTCATCGCTCCTCGGCCTCGCTGCTGAGGGCCCGTCGTGGCACCGACGTGTCGATCGAGCATGCGCTGGAGGAGACCGGACTCGGCGGCGAGCTCGCCACGCCGGCCGGCATCCTGTCGCACGGCCAGAAGCAGTGGCTGGAGATCGCGATGTTGCTCGTGCAGGACGCGAAGGTGCTGCTGCTCGACGAGCCCGTCGCCGGCATGACCCAGGACGAGCGCACCGCGACCGGCGAGCTTCTGCAGCGCATCGCGGCGAAGCGGATCGTGCTCGTGGTCGAGCACGACATGGACTTCATGCGCCGCTTTGCCACGCGCGTGACAGTGCTGCACCAGGGCAAGGTGCTCTCGCAGGGCACGGTGGCCGAGGTTCAGGCCGATCCCCACGTGCAGGAGGTCTACCTCGGCACCGCGGGCGCCGCCACCACAGCCGCCATGTCGGTCGTACCCGAACCGCTTGGCGTGACGCAGAAGCCGAGGGAGGACTGACATGCTGGAGCTCACCGACATCGAGGCCGGCTACGGGCGCACGCGGGTGCTGCACGGCGTGACGGTGCCGTCCGGCAACGTTGTGGCCGTGCTCGGCCACAACGGGGCCGGCAAGACGACCCTGCTGCGTCTCGCGATCGGCCTCATCAAGCCGTCGAAGGGCCGCGTGGTGTTCGACGGCGAGGACGTCACGTCGCTCGCCCCCAACCAGCGCGTCGCCCGCGGCATGGCGTACGTACCGCAGGGTCAGCAGTCGTTCGGCCAGCTCACCACGCTGGAGAATCTGCAACTCGCCGCCGACGGACGCCGGGGCGGCAAGGCCCTCATCGACGCGCAGATGGCTCGCTTCCCCGCGCTGGAGCAGTTCGCCGCCCGGAAGGCGGGCCTGCTCTCGGGCGGGCAGCGGCAGCAACTCGCGATCGCCCGCGCCCTCATCACCGTCCCGAAGTTGCTGATACTTGACGAGCCGACCGAGGGCATCCAGCCCACGATCGTCGCCGAGATCGAGCACACCATCATGCAGCTGGCCGAAGAGGGCATCAACGTGTTGCTCGTCGAGCAGCACATCGGCTTCGCCCTGGAGGCCGCCGACCACTACGTCGTGCTCGCCTCGGGCCTCGTCACACAGACCGGAGAGGGCGGCAAGGCCGCCACCTCCACCGTGCGAGCCGCCATGGTGATCTGAGCCGGCATGACCCATGCCCGCAATGCCCTCGTAACACCGGACAGCGACGATTCCCCAACGCAAGGTGCCTTAGGGGATGCCACTGTGTCGACGGACAACGCTCGCGCGGCCGCAGAGGACAGCCTGGAGGACTACGCCTTCCGCTATGTGCCGCGAACGTTCCGGCGCTGGAGCGCGGCCTCCGTCGGTGCGACCGCCCTCGGGTCCATCGCGTTCCTCGCCGACTTCTCGATCGGCGCGAGCATCGGCATCGATCACGGCACCTCAAACGCCGTGCTCGGTATCGTGTTCGCGTCGGTCATCATCTTCATCGTCGGCGTGCCCGTCGCCTACTACGCCGCCCGCTACAACCTCGACCTCGACCTCATCGCCCGCGGCTCGGGATTCGGCTACTACGGCTCGATCATCACGACCGTTGTCTTCGCCGGCTTCACCTGCATCTTCTTCGCCCTGGAGGGCGCCATCATGGCGCAGGGCCTGCGGGTGGCGACGGGGACGCCGCTGTGGCTCGGCTATCTCATCTCGACCGTCGTCGTGATCCCGATCGTCATCTACGGCATGCGTGCGCTGGAGCGCCTGCAGTTCTGGACCACGCCGCTGTGGCTCGCCCTCGCCCTGCTGCCACTGCTGTGGATCGTCGTCTCCGACCCGGAGGCGGTGCGCGCCTTCACATCGTTCACCGGCAACTCCGACGGCTCGATCAGCCTCAGCGCAACAGTTTCGAGTGCGGCCGTGTGCTTTGCACTTACCCCGCAGCTGGCGGAGCAGATCGACTACATCCGTGCCATGCCGCCGCGCACGCCGTCGAACGCTCGGTCGTGGTGGACGTCGTTCGTGTTCGCCGGCCCGGGCTGGGTCGTCTTCAGCGGCATCAAGCAGGTGATCGGCGTGTTTCTCGCCGTCTATCTCCTGGTGAAGATCGATCCCGCTCTCGGACACCAGACGGCCGAACCGGTCAGGCAGTTCGTCGAGATGTACCGGACCCTCGTCCCCGACTGGCTCGCGATCGTTCTCGCCCTGGTGCTCATCCTGGTCGCGCAGGTGAAGATCAACGTGACGAACGCGTACTCGGGCTCGCTCGCGTGGTCGAACGTCTTCACCCGGATGGCGAAGCACTACCCGGGTCGTACGATCTTCGTCCTGTTCAACCTCGTGATCGCGTACGCGCTCATGATGCTGGACGTCTTCACCCTCATCTCCTTCGTGCTGAGTCTCTACGCGAACGTCGTCATGGCGTGGCTCGTGACGATCGCCACCGACATCGCGATCAACAAGTGGGTGCTGCGCATCTCGCCGCGTTTCCCCGAGTTCCGCCGCGGCATGCTGCACGACTGGAATCCGGTCGGGCTCGTGTCGGTCGGGCTCGCCTCGGTGCTGTCGCTGCTCGCGTTCGCCGGGCTGCTCGGCGCCGCCGTCAAGCCGTTCTCGGTGCTCATCGCGATCGGCGTCGCGATCGTGGCCACGCCGGTCACGGCCCTCGCCACACGGGGGCGCTACTACCTGCGCCGCCGCTCCGACGGCATCGAGTCCCCCCGGTTCGACGAACACGGCAACCCCTCGGGCGAGCGACTCCGCTGCCACGTCACCGGGTACACCTTCGAACGGCCGGATATGCTGGCCTCGGCCGAGAGAGGACCGCACGGCGAGGTCCAGTACGTCTCGTCGCTGGCGCTCGCGCTCGACGACTCCGATCGCTACGTGCTCCCGCCGGAAGTCACCGGGCCCCCGCACTGAGCGGCCGCCCGAAAGAGGGAGAAATGATGGAGGAGCCGGTCGACACCGCGACCGCGATTCTCGCGAGCGCCGCGGTGCTGCTGCGCGAGCGTACGTTCGACGACATCTCCTATCGGGCCCTCGCCGATGAGGTCGGCATCTCGGAGCGCACGATCTACCGCCAGTACCCCACGCGCGCTCACCTGCTCGCCGCCCTCTCGAACTGGATCGAGCAGACCTGCTTCCCGCTGCCGCCGTTCGTGACCGTGGCCGACTTCTGCGCCGCCGTGCACGAGCGTTTCCGGGCCTTCGACGCGTCGCCCGCGTACGCGTACGTCGGCGCACGGGCGTCCGCGATCTCGCCGACGCTCGACGCCGAGCCGGCCTACATCACGCGTGCGATCGAGGCGATGCTCGACGTGGCGGCGCCGACGCTCAACCGACGGGACCGGCGGCGGGTCGCGGCAGCCCTGCGCTACTTCTCCTCGGCGATGTTCTGGGCGCGGCTGCGCACGGGCTTCGACCTGGACGCCGGCGAGATATGCGACGCGTTCGACCGCGCCGTGAGCACCGTGCTCGCGAGGCTGCCCGACGCGACCTGGGCGAAGCCGTGACCGGGTCGATGGCCGTCCCGGCGCTGAGCGGCACGCAAGCGGCGATCCTCGGCGCCTACGCCGAACTGATCGAGGAGGTCGGCAGCGACGACGTGTCGTACCGGGTCATCGCGCGCCGGGCCGGCATCGCCGAACGCACGGTGTTCCGCAACTATCCCACGCGCGTCGACCTGCTGCTGGCGACCGCGGCGTGGATCGAGGCGACGCTGTTCGCCCGCGAGGAGTCGCATTCGATCTTCGACATTCCCCTCGCGATCCGTGACGCGATGCAGCGTTACGACGCGCGGCCGGAGCTCGCGCACGTCGTCGCCGAGACGGCGATGCGCGGCGTGAGCGGCGCGTCGCCGTCGCCCGGCCGGGCGCAGCTCGAGCGGCTGCTGGATGCCGAGGTGCCATCCCTCGACGCGGCGCAGCGCAGGGCGGTCATCGCGGCGCTGTCACACCTCGACTCCGTCGGGACCTGGGTGACGCTCCGCCGCGAGTTCGGTATGGACCAGCGAGACATCGCCGACGCCGCCGCGTGGGCGGCGGAGGCGGTGCTCGACGGCATCCGCGACCGTGTCACCCCTTAGTGGGGGCATAAGCACACCTCGCGGGGCGTTCGCGACCGCCGGTCGTGAGGCAGAGGGCAGTGCGGGCGGCGCATCCGGGCGAGCAGCAGCTGCGCTGCGGGGAAGGCGTCGTGTCGGTCGCATGCCGCTTTCAGGATGTGGAGGTTCCGCCGGGCGACATGATCGGACGGCTGGTGGCCTTCAACGTCGGGGTGGAGCTCGGCCAGTTCCTCTGCCTTTATCTGTTGTACCTGCTGGGTGACGTGAGGCGAACCCCGGCGGTGGCGGCGGGCCGAGCCGGTGCTGTTCGGCGGGCTGGTCACCGCGGGGCTGGCGCTGTCGCTGCTTCCGCACTGACCACTGCAGATGGAAGACTTGCGTTACTGCACGTCAGAGGCATTTACAGCGTTGTCGCGCGGGTGGTCGCGCCGCTACCGTCAAGGTATGACCGACCATGACCACGAGCACGGATGGCGGCACCGGCTCCGGCACGCCGTGACGCCACACTCGCACGACTCCGCCGACAAGGTGGACTCCGCGCTCGAATCCTCCCGTGAGGGCCTGCGGGCGTTGTGGATCTCCCTGGTGGTGCTGGGAATCACCGCGGTGACGCAGGCGGCGATCGTGGTGTTCTCGGGGTCTGTCGCGCTGCTGGGGGACACGCTGCACAACGTGGCGGACGCGTTGACGGCGGTGCCGTTGGGAATCGCGTTCCTGCTGGGGCGGCGGGCGGCGACCCGGGCGTACACCTATGGTTTCGGTCGTGCCGAAGACCTGGCCGGCGTCGTCATCGTCCTGGTGATCGTCGGCTCGGCCGTGCTGGCCGGGTGGACCGCGGTGGCGAGGCTGCTCGACCCGGAGCCGATGACCCACATCCCGTGGGTGCTGGCGGCCGGGGTGATCGGCTTCGTCGGCAACGAAGTGGTGGCCCGCTACCGGATCACCGTCGGACGGCGGATCGGATCGGCGGCGCTGGTGGCCGACGGGCTGCACGCGCGGACCGACGGGTTCACGTCGCTGGCCGTGGTGCTGGCCGCCGGTGGCGCGTGGCTGGGCTGGTCGTGGGCGGACCCGGTGGTCGGCCTGGCCATCACGGTCGCGATCCTGGTCGTCCTCAAGGATGCCGCGCGCGAGGTCTATCACCGGCTGATGGACCGGGTCGACCCGGAGATCGTCGACCGGACCGAGCGGGAACTGCGTGGGCTCGAGGAGGTCCGCGACGTCTCGGGGCTGAAGCTGCGCTGGATCGGCCACCGCATGCACGCTGAGGCGTCCATCGTGGTCGATGCCGGCCTGAGTCTGCTGTCGGCGCACCGGATCGCCGCCGACGCCGAACATCAGCTGACCCACCGGATCCCGCGGCTGGCCGGGGTGACCGTGCATGTCGATCCGGACACCTACGCCGGCGACGGGCACCACGTGGCGCTGTCGCACGAGCATCGGCAGCACGTCGCCGATCGCTAGCGCCGGTCGGCGCCGAAGCGGGCCTGTTCGCCGGCCTCGGCGTCCATGGCGGCGGCGTGGCGGTGGCCTTGGGAGTGCTCGCCCGCGCTGATCGCGGCTTCCGATGGCCGATCCGCTGATCATGTGACGTCGCGGCGGGTCGTGGTCAGTACGGCCGCGGCGGTGAACGCGGCCGCGTACCCCAGGAGAACGAGCCCGGCCACCCACTGAGCCGGACCGTCGGTGGCGGTGGGCAGCCGGTCGAGGGCGGAGCCGAGAGCGAACGGCAGCCATTTCCGGGCGTCGCCGATGAGCTGTCCGACGAGTCCTTCGATGAGGGCGAGCCAGGCCAGGGCGGTGGCGATGGCACCGATCTGGTTGGTGATCAGGGCGCCGACGCCGAGCCCGAGAGCGGCGAAGACAGCGTTCCAGGCGATGCCGCCGGCCACCGTACGCCAGAGATCGGTGTTGTCGAACTGGATGGTCTCACCGCGCACCGTCAGCCACACCGCGGTCGAGCTGAGCGCGCTGATCGCGGCGGCGAGGCCGAACCCCAGGCCGGCCGCGGTGTAGACGGCGAGTTTGGCCAGCACGACGCGGGCACGGCGGGGGACTGCGAGGTAGGTGTCGGAGACGGTGCGGTGCCGGTGCTCGCCGGCCACCGCGGTGATGCCGAGGACCAGCGTGAACAGCGACACCAGGCCGAGATGGGCGACGGCCTGCTGCTGGACGACCGGGTCGGCGAGATTGTCGCCACGCAGCATCAGCCCGCTGACGCCGAGCACGATGATCAGCTGTGCGGCGGCGAGCAGCAGCCAGGCACCGCGGGTGGTGCGCAGCCGGAGCCATTCGGCGGCCAGGATCGCGGTCATCGGGTGCTCCCGGTGGTGAGGCGCAGGAATTCGCTCTCGAGGCCGGCGGGTCCGGACAGGTCGGTGAGCGGGCCGGCGTAGCGGACGGTGCCGTCGTGGACGATGACGACCCGGTCGGCGGTCTGGGCGACCTCGGCCAGGACGTGGCTGGAGACGACGATGGTGCGGCCCTGGGCGGCCAGGTCGCGCAGCAGACCGCGCAGCCAGGCCATGCCGGCGGGATCGAGGCCGTTGGCGGGTTCGTCGAGGACGAGTACGGGTGGGTCGCCCAGCAGCGCGGCGGCCAGGCCGAGGCGCTGCCGCATGCCCAGCGAATAGCCGCCGACGCGCCGGTCGGCGGCGGCGCTGAGGCCGACCTGGTCGAGGACGACGCCGACCCGGGCGTCAGGGAGGTCGGCGAGGCGGGCGGCGACGCGCAGGTGCTGGCGACCGGTGCGGCCGGGGTGCGCGCCGGACGCTTCGAGCATGGCGCCGACCGTACGGCGGGGATGGTCGAGGTCGGCGTAGTGGCGCCCGCCGATCAGCGCGGTGCCGCCGGACGGCCGGATCAGGCCGAGGATCATGCGCAGGGTGGTGGACTTCCCGGCGCCGTTGGGACCGAGGAAGCCGGTGACGCCCGGTGTCAGGTCGACGGTGAGCCGGTCGACGGCGGTCACCGGCCCGAATCGTTTGGTGAGGTCGCGTATCGCGATGTCGGTCATGACGCTCACCCTCGCGGGCCGGGCCGCCCGGTGTCGTCACCTGCCTGGGGCATCGTGAAGATACCGCGGTCGCGGTACGCCGCGGCCCGCGCTCCGGCCATACGGTGTTCGGTGTGAACGTCATCGGCCGACTCCGCCACCGCGCTCGCTACCGGCCGCACCTGGCCGACCTGGTCGTGGCCATGACCGTGCTGCTGGTGACGTTGCTGACCACGACCGCGCCGGGCCATCTGCGCGACGGGCCGGCCCTGGCCGCCGCCGCGATCGCCTGCGGTGCCCTGCTGGTGCGGCAGCGGCTGCCGTACGCCACGCTGGTGGTCAGCACGGTGGCCGCCGAGGTGTATCTGGCGTGGTACCAGAATCTGAACGGCATGCTGATCCTGGCCGCGCCGCTGTTCGCGCTCTACACCGTGGCGGAGCTGTCCGAGCGCCGGTGGGCGCTGCTGGCCGGGATCCTGCTGGTGCTGGGCGTCGGGATGTTCCACACGGTCGGCGTGCCCTCGCGGGTCCTCGGCCCGGAGAATCTGGCCCTGGCCGCGCTCGGCGCGCTGGCGGTCGCGGCCGGCACGGCGGCCCGACACCGGCGGCTCTACCTGGCCGAGGTGGAGCGGCGGGCCCGCGACGCCGAACGAGACCGGGGCACCGAGACGCGCCGCCGGCTCACCGAGGAACGGCTGCGGATCGCCCGGGACCTGCACGACAGCGTCGGTCACCACCTCGCGCTGATCACCGTGCAGGCCGGGGTCGCCCAGCACACCGCGACCGGCGCCGATCCGGCCATGCGCCAGACCCTGACCGGCATCCGGCAGAGCAGCAAGGCCGCCCTCGAGGAACTCCGCGAGTCGGTCGGGCTGCTGCGCGGGCCGGGTGACGACCCGGTGCCGCGGCAGCCCGCCGCCGGGCTGGACGAGCTCGACGATCTGCTCGACCGCTTCCGTGGCGCGGGGCTGGACATCGCCTGCCACCTCGGCGGTGACGGCGGGCGTCTGCCCTGGGCGAGCGATCACACCGCGTACCGGATCGTGCAGGAAGCTCTGACCAACGCCCGTAAACACGTAGGCCCGGTGGCGGTCACCGTGTCGCTGCGCCACGACCCGGAGGCGGTGACCGTCATCATCGACAACGACGGCCCGGTCCGGCCCGGCCGGGACGGGCACGGCATCACCGGCATGCGGGAACGGGTCACCGCGCTCGGCGGCACGTTGCTGGCCGGCCCACGGCCGGACGGCGGGTTCCGGGTCGCCGCCGTGATTCCGGTGCTCAGATGATCCGCGTCGTCGTGGCTGACGACCAGCCGTTGCTACGCGCGGGTTTCGCCACCCTGATCGGTTCCGCGCCCGACCTGTGCGTCGTCGGCGAGGCCGGCCACGGCGACGACGTGCTCGCCCTCGTCCGCGCGACGCCGGTGGACGTCGTGCTGATGGACATCCGGATGCCCGGGATGGACGGGCTGGAGACCACCCGCCGGATCACCGCGGACCCCCGCCTCGCCGCGGTGCGCGTGCTGGTGCTGACCACCTTCGAGATCGACGAGTACGTCTTCGCCGCGCTTCGTGGCGGCGCCAGCGGCTTCCTCGGCAAGAGCGCCGACCCCGCCGACCTGCTCGACGCCGTCCGGATCGTGCACCGGGGCGAAGCCCTGCTCACCCCGGCCGCGACACGCAGCCTGATCGCCCGCTACCTCGCCCGGCCCGAGCGGGCCGACCCGCCGGACACCGCCCGGCTGGCCGCGCTGACCGACCGGGAACGCGAGATCCTCGCCGTGGTCGCCACCGGCCTGACCAACGACGAGATCGCCGACCGGCTCACGCTCAGCCCGCACACCGTGAAGACCCACGTCAACCGCACAATGGCCAAGCTCGGCGCGCACGACCGCGCCCAGCTCGTCGTCATCGCGTACGAGACCGGGCTGGTCCGCCCCGGCCGGGCCTAACCGGACGGCTTGGACCGCAGTGTCGTACCCGTTGACCAGCTTGATGGCGTCGGTCTGTCCGGCGACGGCGCTGCCGACGACCCGCCCGGATGCCGGGTCCTGCACGAAGGTGCGCAGCTGGGCGAGCTGGTCGGCGGGAAGCTCCGGCGGGTAGTGCACTAGGTCACGGTGCGCGGCCGCAGCTGGCACGACCCCATCGCGGACCTCTCGGGGGCGGCTCAGCCGAACCGCCCACCCGGCCGAACAGTGCCTTGTGAGGGCCATCGAGGAAGTGCTGCACGACAGCAAGCGCACTAGGGTCGTCCGGATCCATCCCGCCGACGGCTCCGCCCCGATCATCCGTAAGGAGCCCCTCGGGCCCGGCGCGGCCGGACGGCTCCGCAACGAGCTGGCGATGCTGCGCCGTCTCGACGGGGTCGACGGCATTCCGCGGTTGGTTCCGCAGACGCCGGACGGCACGCTCGCCTACGCCGACACGCCGGTCGGGCCGCTGGCCGCGTTGCCCTCGCCGTGGGACGTGGGACCTTTGCTCCTCCTCGCTCACCGGCTGGCGACCACGCTCGCGGCGGTCCACCGGCAGGGCGTGGTGCACCGCGACGTGAGCCCCGCGAACATCCTGGTCCCGCTGGTGGACGGGCGGCCGGCGCCCGAGGGGCAGCCCATGCTGATCGACTTCGAGCTGTCTACCACGATGGCCGAGGATCGGTTCGCGGCGGTTCTCGAGGAGGGACTGGCCGGGACGCTGCCCTATCTGGCACCCGAACAGACCGGGCGCACCGGCCGGCCGGTCGACCACCGGGCCGATCTCTACGCGCTCGGCGCGACCCTGTACGAGCTCGAGACCGGCCGGCCGCCGTTCGGCCGGGACGGCGATCCGCTACGCCTTGTGCATGATCATCTTGCCCGCATGCCGGTGCCGCCCGCCGAGCTGAATCCCGACGTCCCGGCTCTGCTGTCCGAGATCACGATGCGACTGCTCGCGAAGGAACCGGATCGGCGGTACCAAAGCGGTGAAGGGCTCGCCTACGACCTGGGCCGGCTGCGCGACGGCGCCGGCGGGTTCCCGCTCGGCGAGCGGGACTTCCCGATGCGGCTGGCACCGCCGAGCCGGCTCATCGGCCGCGACGAGCCGCTCGCGACCCTGCGCGCCCTGTTCGCCGAGGCGGTCACCGGCCACCGAGGCGTAGCCCTCGTCACCGGTCCGCCCGGGGTCGGCAAGACCGCACTCATCGCCCGGCTCCGCCCTGCCGCGGCGGCGGCCGGCGGCCGGTTCGTCAGCGGCAAGTTCGACCAGTACCGTCGCGACCTGGGTGCGGACGCCGTCGGGCAGGCGTTCACGGCGCTCGGCGTCCAGCTGCTCGCCGAGCCCGAGGAAGAGGTGGCCCGGCTGCGCGCGCGCCTGCTCGTGGATCTCGGTGCCACCGCCGGGCTGGCCGCCGCTCTGTTCCCGCCGTTCGCGGCGCTGCTGGGCGTGCCGGCCGAGGAGGAGGCCGACGACACTCGGACGGTCGGGGCCCGGATTCGCCAGATGGGCCTGGGCCTGCTGCGGGCCATCGCCAGCAGCGCGCATCCGGTCGTGTTCTTCCTCGACGACCTGCAGTGGGCCGCGCCGACCGCGTTCGCCTTCCTCGACGCCGTGCTCGACGAGCCCGACCTGCCCGGCGTGCTGGTGCTCGGTGCGTTCCGCGAGGCGGAGGTGGACGAGGCGCACCCGCTCACGCCCATCCACAACAGGCTCCGGCAGGCCGGCCGGGAGGTTCGGCTGGACAACCTGCCGCCGGGCGACCTCGGCAAGCTGCTCGCCGAGATGCTGCGGCTGCCAGGCCCCGAGGCGGCGCCGCTGGCGGAGCTGTTGGCGGCCCGCACCGCGGGGAACCCGTTCGACACGGTCGAGCTGGTCAACGCCCTGCGTCGGGAGGGCGCCCTGGTGCCCGAGGGGGAGGGCTGGCGGTGGGATCCGGGTACGCTGCGCCGGTTCGTGGGGCGCGGTGACGTGGTCGACCTGCTCAGCAGCCGGATCGAGCAGCTGCCGCCGGCGAGCCGCGAGCTGCTCGAGGTGATGGCCTGCCTCGGCGGCGAGGTCGAGGTCGAGCTGCTGCGGATGGCGTCCGGTCTGCCGGCCGGCGCCGTCGGCCTCGGCCTGCTGCCAGCGGCCGAGGACGGCCTGGTGGTGGTGAGCCGGGAGGGGATCCCGGTGGTGAGCTTCCGGCACGATCGGGTGCAGCAGGCCGCGTACGGGCGGCTGAGCGCGCCCGCCCGGGCACGGCTCGGCCTCGATGTCGCTCGCCGACTCGCGGCCGATCCGCGATACGCGGCGGCCGCCGCCCAGCAGTACCTGCCGGCCCTCGACGTGCTCACCGACCCGGCCGAGCGGCACACCGTTGCCGGCCTGCTGCGCAGCGCCGCCGCCACCGCCCGGATGGTCAGCAACCACGTCGCCGCCGAGACGTTCCTCGCCGCGGCTCTCGACCTCCTCGACCCGTCCGACGACAACTACCGTGCCGTCCAGGCGGAGTGGCACGTCGCGCTGTGCGGACTCGGCCGGTTCGCCGAGGCCGACGTCGTGTTCGAGACGCTGGAGGCGGCCGGACAGGATCCGGTGCGGCACGCCGGAACGGTCTGCGCGCAGATCGTCGGCTACACCAACCGCGGGATGGTCGTGGAGGCGGTCCGCCTCGGGCTCGGCCTGCTCCCTCGGCTCGGCGTGCCGGTGCCGCCGCCCGCCGAGATGGGCGCGGAGATCGGCGCGGGCGTGGAGACGCTGTACGCGTGGCTGGCCGACGGCGACGCCGAGGACGACCTGCGCCGGCCCGACTTCACCGACCCCCGCCTGCTCGCCGTCGCCCGGGTGATCAACCGGCTGATGCCGCCCGCGTTCTTCTCGGACAAGGTGACCTTCGCCTGGCTGGTGATGAGGGCGGGCGAGGTGTGGATCCGGCACGGCGCCGCGGCCGAGCTCGTCGGGCCGTTCGCCCACGTCGGCTTCGTCACGATCCCGGTGCGCGGCGACTACGCGGCGGGATACCAGGCCACGCGCCGGGTGATCGCGGTCAGCGCGGCCCGCGGGTACGAGCCGGACACGTCGCAGGCGAAGTTCCTGCACGCCCTCAGCACGATCGCGTGGTTCGAGCCTGTCGAGCACGGCGTGCGCCTGGGGCACGAGGCTCACGACGGGCTGCTGCGCGGCGGCGACCTCCAGAACGCGGCTTCCACCTACTACGTGACGCTGCCCCAGCTGGTCGACTGCGGTCCCGACCTGGACGTGCTCGGCACCGAGGCGGACGCGGCCCTGGCACTGTGCGATCGGATCGGCTACGACCACGCCGGCGCGGCCTTCGTCTCGTACCGTCAGCTGTGTCGGGCCCTGCGCGGCGAGACCGCCGGCCCGGGCCGGTTCACCGACGACGCCTTCGACGAGGGGTCCCACCTCGAGTCGGCGGCCACGAACCCGACCGCGCTGGTGAACTTCCACATCGTGCGGGCCTTGGCCGCGGCGGTCTTCGGCGACGACGCGGCACTGGCCCGCCACGCGGCGGCGGCGGTGCCGCTGCTGCCGGTCATCACCGCGACCTACGGCAACGCGACGGCGCACATCCTGGCTGTGCTCGGGGCCGCGCACCGGGCCCGCACGGCGAGCGGCGCCGAGCGGGAGGCGGCGCTCGCCGACCTTCGTGTGAGCCGGGACTTCCTGGCCGCCAGGGCGGCCGACCAGCCCGGGAACTTCCGGCATCTGCTGCGTCTCGCCTCGGCCGAGGAAGCGGTGCTGGCCGGGGACTTCGCCGCCGCGGCGGCCGCCTACGACGCCGCCGTGGCGGACGCCTCGGTGGCCCGCCGTGCCTGGCACGCCGGCCTGATCTGTGAGCGGGCCGCGAGCTTCTTCCATGCCAACGCCATGGAGCACACGGGCGATCGGCTGCTGTCGGATGCGTGGGGTGCGTACGCCCGATGGGGCGCGATCGGTAAGACCCGCCAGCTGGAGCGCGACAACGGATTCCTGGCAGCGGCGCCCGCCCGGACCGGCAACCCCGGCGCGCTGACCACGTCGAGCAGTCTCAACGTCTCCACGGGGGTGATCGACCTGCTCGCCGTGCTGGAGGCCGCCCGGGCGCTGAGCTCGGAGACCGACCTCGACCGGCTGCGCCTGCGGGTCGAGCAGGTGCTCAGTGCGATGACCGGCGCCACCGCGGTACGGGTGCTGCTGCGGGACGAGGCGGGCGGCGGGTGGATCCTGCCCGCCGACGCGATCGTCGGCCGTCCCGCGCTCCCCGCGGCCGAGGCTGCCGGCTTGCTGCCGCTCACCGCCGTGCGTTACGCGGAGCGCACCGGTGAGCCGATGCTGGTCGAGGATGCCTCGCGCGACGACCGGGTCGCCCGCGACCCGTACTTCGCCGGCCTCGACCACTGCTCACTCCTCGTCGTCCCGGTGCTGAGCCAGGGCGTACCCAAGGCGATGTTGGTCCTGGAGAACAGGCTGACCCGGCAGGCCTTCACCACCGCCCGGTTGGACGCGGTGCTGCTCGTCGCCGGTCAGCTCACCGTCTCGCTCGACAACGCGCTGGTCTACGCCTCGCTGGAGCGCAAGGTCGCCGAGCGCACCGAGGAGCTGGCGGAGGCGAACTGCCGGCTCGAGCAGCTGACTCTGACGGACCCGCTGACCGGCTTGGCCAACCGCCGGCGGCTCACCGAGGCGCTCGAGGCCGAGTGGGTGCGAGCCCTGCGATCCGGCGAGCCGATCGGCCTGGCGATGATCGACATCGACAATTTCAAGAAGTACAACGACCGCTACGGCCACCAGGGCGGCGATGAGTGCCTGCGGCGTGTAGCGAGGGCCTTGGCCGCCAGCGTACGCGGCACCGACGTGGTGGCCCGATACGGCGGCGAGGAGTTCTCGATCATCATGCCCGGGACCACCCTCGCACGCGCCGGTCAGGTCGCCGAACGGGCCTGCCAAGCGGTGGCCGAGCTCCGCGAACCGCACGCGCTGGCCGACCGAGGCATCGTCACGATCAGCGCGGGCGTCACCGCGGCCGCTCCGGCGACCGGCGCCCAGCCGGACAGCCTGATCAAGCTGGCCGACGAGGCCTTGTACGACGCCAAGCGAGCCGGTCGCAACCGCGTCGTCACCACCTGACCCCGCAGCTGTCGATGCCTAATGACGAGATACCGGCCGTACAGTCGGATCATCGAACGCCGTCCTGGAGAGGTTGGGCTCTGGTGTCAGGAGGAAGTTCCGCTGCGAGCTGGGCTCGGTGCCGGGCAGTTCTCGCTGACGTGCCGGACCTCATACTCGCGGTCGTCGGTGGTGATGCCCGATGGCCGGCCGGCGAAGTACGCCTCCACCTTCTGCCGGCCGATCCTCTGCTCGTAGTGCAGGTGCGCGGCGCCGGACCGGCCGGTGCTGCCGACCTTGCCGATCTGCTGACCGATCTGCACGCGCTGCCCCTGCTCGACCATCGGTGGCTCCAGCAGGTGCAGGTATTGCGTCTGCCACCGGCCGCCGTGGTCGAGCCGTACCCAGTAACCGCCGCCGCTGCCTCGAGGACCTTTCGGGTTCTGTTGGGTGACGAACCATCGGAAACTCTCAACCGTTCTCAGAGCGGTCGAGGCCCACACCGATTCAGTGCGGGCATTCGTCGTCTCGGGGCGAGGTCTCGGCCGGCGGGGCGCCGCGGGAGGCCGCCTACCGGATGCTGAGTCTGCTCGGCCCGGGCCTCGCCGCCGACGACGCCTTCACGGCCGAATTGGCCGTGCGCCTGGCCGGGGGTATGAGCGACCGGCGCCGCCCCGTCGAGGGGCGGCGCCGGAGGAGATCGCGGTTCTGTGGGCTACCAGAGGATGCCGGGCTGCGGAATCTCCGAGCCGGCGGCGAAGTAGTTGTGCCACTTCCAGCCGGTGCCGGAGAAGGAGGTGCCGGTGGAGCGGGCCACGTAGACGTCGGCGGCCGCGCCGCGGGTGAACGTCACGATGTCGTCGCGCCCGTCGCCGTTGAAATCACCCGTGCCAGGGATCTCGGATCCGGCGGCGAAGTAGTTGTGCCACTTCCAGCCGGTGCCGGAGAAGGAGGTGCCGGTGGAGAGGGCGACGTAGACGTCGGCGGCCGCGCCGCGGGTGAACGTCACGATGTCGTCGCGGCCGTCGCGGTTGAAGTCACCCACCGACGGCAGTTCGGTGCCGACGGCGAAGTAGTTGTGCCACTTCCAGCCGGTGCCGGAGAAGGAGGTGCCGGTGGAGAGGGCGACGTAGACGTCGGCAGCCGGGCCGCGGGTGAATGTGGCGATGTCGTCGCGGCCGTCACCGTTGAAGTCGCCGACGGCCGGGATCTCGTTACCGGCGGCGAAGTAGTTGTGCCACTTCCAGCCGGTGCCGGAGAAGGAGGTGCCGGTGGAGAGCGCGACGTAGACGTCGGCAGCCGGGCCGCGGGTGAATGTGGCGATGTCATCGCGCCCGTCACCGTTGAAGTCACCGACCATTGGTGTCTCCGTGCCGGTGGCGAAATGGTCATGCCATTTCACGCCGGTGCCGGAGAAGGAGGTGCCGGTGGAGAGCGCGACGTAGACGTCGGCAGCCGGGCCGCGGGTGAAGGTCACGATGTCATCGCGCCCATCACCGTTGAAATCCCCGGCGACACCGCTGAACCCGCCCCCGGGCGGCGGCGCGGCCGACGCCGAGGTGGCCGGAATCTGCACGATCATCGTGACGGCGGCGGTCGCCGCCAGGCTGACGAGACGCGTTAGCGAAAACATGATGATGGTCCCCGTTTCTGTCTGATGAATTGCCGGGCAGTCGACTGTGAATCCGGATCAAACTAGCGCTGATCCGCGCATTAGCCGCTCTTCAGTCTGATTGCTGTCCAGAACCAGTAAAAGCCACATCTCGGTCGGGCCTCAGGTAGCCTCCCGGCTCCCGCGAAGCGGGGGCGATGTGGCGTACGCGTGGACGACAGCGGCGCCGGCAGATTTCAACGCTGGCGTGGCGCCAACGGATCTGGCGTCCGAAGCCGCTCAGCGTCGCGTCATGGATCTGCGTGCTCAGGCGGCGGCGGGTCGGGTGCCGGCCTTCGAGTCGCATGCGTATGGCGTCAGGACTAGCACCGGCGCCTGGTATCTGGTTGACCAGCGCTGACGCCGGCGTGAGCTCCGCGGCGGTGGCTCCGTGGTTTGGGGTGGGTAAAGGCCGCGTGATCTTCGTTCGCGATCTGGCGAAACGGCTTGACTACGGTCTGGCAACTACCAGTAAGTCGCCCTAAGTCGGGGCCAAAGGTATAAAGTTATCTTGTTCTGTCGTGGTTCAGGGGCATCAGGGCTTCCTGGCCGCTCGCTCCCCACCCCCAGACCCCGGGTGGGCTGACGTGTCCGGTCGACCAATCGGCTGACGTCGTGGCCCAGTCACGTTCAAGGCGGGTGGGGTCTCGTTGTTCAAGATCTTGGTGGTCGATGACGAGCCGGACCTGCGCTACCTCCTGCGGCGGGTCTTCGAGCGGGCCGGTTATGAGGTGGCGGACTGCGGTAACGGCGCGACGGCGCTGGAGACCGCGCGTCGATCGCCACCGGATCTGGTAGTGACCGACATGATGATGCCAGTGATGGGCGGGGCTGAACTCATCCGCAAGCTACGCGCCGACGCGGTCACCGCGCAGATACCGATCCTCGCCGTTACCGGCGACGCGCACCTGGCAGTTGGCGCCGACGCGGTGCTGGCCAAACCCTGGACATCGCAACTGCTGTTGGCTGCGGTGACCGCGCTCATGGCAGAGAAGGCGGATCGAACGTGAAACGACTGGCAACAGGTGTTCCCGGACTTGATGCCGTGCTCGGCGGTGGGCTCGAGCCCGGTTCGGTCACCGTGCTTGCCGGCGCCCCCGGGGCCGGCAAGACGATCCTGGCCCAACAGATGTGCTTCGCCAACGCCACACCGGAACACAAGGCCGTCTACTACACGACCCTATCGGAGCCACATTCCAAACTGGTCCGCCACCTGGACCCGTTCGACTTCTTCGTCCTCCAAGCGTTGGGCCCGCGGGTGGAGTACCTACACCTGGGTGATCTCATCCGCGGTGACCGGCCCGGCCGGATGGAACCACTGGTCGACGAGGTAGCACGTAAGACGATGGACGAACATCCCGTCCTGGTGGTGATCGACAGCGCGAAGGCGTTGCGGGACTTCACCGGCGAACGCGAACTACGGATGGCCTTCTACGACCTGACCAGCCGAATGGCCCACGCCGATGCCGCGCTCCTTCTGCTCGGCGAGTACACCCCAGCCGAGATGGCCGCAGGGGTTGAATTCTCCCTGGCCGACACGATCATCCACCTCGCATACGAACCCCGCGAACCGATCGACCGGCGCTGGCTGCGGGTCGTGAAAATGCGCGGCACCCACCACCTCGAAGGCAAACACACCTTCCGCATCAGTGCACGCGGGTTCGAGGTGTTCCCCCGCATCGAAACCCTCGACACCGGGCCGGCGCAAGAGGTCACCGGCCGGATCCACAGCGGGATTCCCGGCCTCGACGTCCTCATGGGCGGCGGGATCGGCGCCGGCGAGGCCACCGTCATCCTCGGGCCGTCCGGAATCGGCAAGACCATCGCCGGGCTCGGGTTCGTCACCGAAGGCATCAGCAAGAACGAACGCTGCCTCTACGTCACCTTCCAGGACACCGCCGACCAACTCGTCAAGATGGCCGCCACCTTCGGCTGGGAACTCGGCACCGCCCGCGACCAGGGACACCTCATCGTGCACCACGTGCCGCTCGGCGAACTCGACCTGGACCTGCTCGCCGAGCGCATCCGTCAAGAACTCCTCGGCGGCCCGATCCACCGCGTCGTGATCGACAGCCTCGCCGAGATGGTCTTGGCCGCCCGCGAAACCGACCGGTTCCCCGCCTACGCCCGCAGCCTGACCGGGATCATCCGCGCCGCCGGCGCCACCCTGGTCATCACCAGCGAAACCGCCGCCCTGGGACCCAGCCAAGAACCTATCGGCGGAGTCACGTTCTTGTTCCACAACGTGATCCTGTTGCGCTACATCGAGATGAAGTCTTCCACCGGCCGAGCGCTGAACATCGTGAAGATGCGCAACAGCGACCACAGCAAAGACGTTTACTGCTTCACCGTCGCCGCGGACGGTCTGACCGTCAGCGGTCCCCTGGAATCAGTCACCGGGGTGCTCGGCTGGAGCGCGCTACGAACCCCTACCCCCGCCTCCTGAAACCGGAGGCTGGCATCTATCGGATGCCGGACGGGGACAACGCGGTGGGCAGACCAGTGGGAGATCCATGAAGGACTCGGCCCGGGCAGGGGGAAACCTGCGCGCGATCCGCTGCCAGTCGTAGGCCCGTCACAGACAGACCTCGCCCCGGCTTACCCCGCTCGACCAGCGCCACGTCGGTCTTGACCGTCGCCCTCGACACTCGTGCCCAGACCGGATAATCGTACGAACAGTGCCTTGTCACGCTTTAGAGGCTTTCGCCGGAGCGCCGGCCCGCGGTAGCTTGGTCGCGAATCCGCCAACGGCGGAGCAGCCCGTCTTCCTGAACTCAGGCGATCACGGAGCCCGATCTGTCGTCGCGGCTTCGCGATGCGGAACACGAGGTCCTGGCCGATGGCCGACGAACACTCTGCTGCACGGCAATCAGGTCCTTCCCCGAGCCACCCCGGACCTCCGGATCGGGTATGGGACCTGGTCAGCGCGTACGGTCCCGAGCCGGTCGGCTTGTGTCAGGTCGTTGGCAGGCTAGTGCCCGGCATCGACGGGATCGGCTTGTCAGCCGGCAGCCGGGCGTCTGGCCCGCTGCTCCGGTTCGCCAGCGACGACGCCAGCTTCCTGATCGAAGACCTCCAGCAGACCCTGAGCGAAGGCCCCTGCCAGGACGCCGCCGCCACGCGGCGGCCCGTGATGGCCGCTGACCTGGGGACCGGATCCTGGCGGCAGCGGTGGCCGCGGTTCACCAAAGCCGCCCTGAAAGCCGGGATACGGGCGGTGGCCGCACTGCCGTTGCACGCCGGCGGAGTCCGCCACGACGGGGCACTGGACCTGTATCGCCGTTACCCGGGCGCGCTGGACGGCACCCAACGGACAGCGGCGTCAATCTTCGCCGCGGCGGCCGCGGAACTGCTCACCCTGGACGAGCTGGGTCTGAAACTAACCGAAGCCTTCACTAACGGCCGGGGCAGGTGCACGCCGGCCGTCGCCGGGTCCAGCGCCGCAGCAGGCCCGCCGGCGGTGCCGTTGGTCTGCTGGTTCGACGCCACGACGCTGTCCGAGGTACGCGCGCAGGTACGAGCTTATTGTGCCAGCCACGGCCTGACAGGCGACGACCTGTACCTGTTCGTTCTGGCCGTACACGAGGCGATGACCAACGTCGCACGCCACGGCGGCGGTCGCGGCCAACTGGTGCTCTGGTGGCACGCTGACCACCTGTGGTGTGAAATCGCCGACCACGGTCCCGGTATCCCCAGTACCTACCTGCCGGCCCGACAGCCCGACACCAGCCGGCTCGACCAGCGTGGGTTGTGGCTCATCAGGCGGATATGCACCAGTTGTAAGGTGACCACCGACGCCACCGGCACCCGCCTGCTGCTCGGCTACCGCCTCGACCATCGCACCGTCACCAGCACAATGCCGGACCTCTGAGGCGCTGGCCAAGAGGGGTTTCAGGGGTTGGTGGCGGGCCGACCGTCGGGGTATCACGATGATCATGTCCATTGGACCATCGCGGCGTGATGGTGTGGCAGGTATTCGTAGTCGTGGACGGTGCGCCGGCACCGGTCGATCCAGCACAGGGTGCTCGAGGGTCCACCGGCAGTACGACGAAGGTGCTCTGCCCGGCCAGTTTCGCCACGATCGGTGCGGGAAGTCGGCGGCCAGCGCGACACCACCAGCACTCTCAAGGGTGAACCACACTTATCCCGCTGACCACGACCCGCAAGTACGACAGCACACAACAAAAGCAGTGTGAAGGGAAATGATCTGGGTATCGCCTGGCCACGCCGCTCGGCCCCGTTACGGGCGACCGCCGCAGACCGGGCCGCACGAACAGAATCTCCAGGAATCAACCCGCCGGGCGCCCAAACAACAAGCCGGTCCGAGCCGCGACCCCCGTAGAATGCAAGGTGCGGTTCTCTTGACGAACCGTTGCCTAGGACCCCGGCATGCTACAAGCCCGCCAAGGCGTAACCATGCCCCCGAATTCCGATGGCGCCAACCAAATCCGCGAAGCGATCCTTGGTATCGCCAAGCCCGTCATCCCCGTGAACACAGCCCCGCCCATCACCATATCCGCCACCCAGCGGCCCTGCGGCACTCTCACCGTCACGGTGGCCGGAGAACTCGATTTCGGCACTGCGTCCACCTTGTACCGGCAGATCTGCGGGCTCCTCCACGGCCAATACGGCGGCGAACTGGAACTGGACTTCTCCCGTCTCGACTTCTGTGACCTGGCCGGACGGCGCGCCGTCCACGCGGTGGCGGAAACCGCCACGAAAAGGTGGTACCGCACTCGCATCACCGCAGCGGCACCATGCCTCGACAAGGTGCTGGAGCTATGCCGCATTCCTGTGTTCCTGGGCTACACGCCGCCGCAGAAGCCGTTGCAGTGATTCCAGCACGGTGTAGCAGTCCACTGCCAGCCGCACACGGCACCAGGGGGTCTGGAAGAACGACCCTGCGTAGTCGATCTTTTCGATTTTGCGCTCCGAAATGATGCTCCCAACAAAATAGATTTCGTTCAACCTAATAGTATGACTTTGAACAGGGCAACCTTCATCGCCACGGAGATGTACCAATTCCGCATGATCGAGTGCGCGCTTCTCGGCAAATCAGCTTACGCCGGGCCGAGGTCTAACCAGTCTTGCCATCACATACGGTCATTTGATTCTCTACAAGATGGGGCCGCGGCGGGTTGTCCTCCTCCTGGCGAAACTCATCTTGTCCGTCGCGGCCTTGGCCCAGCGGAGCAGATTCGATGAGACGAACTAGGCCCGACTTCTCTCATTCGACCTGATCCGCTACAGCTCAGGCTATGTCGGTCGGATCAGGTTCGTTGAGAACTCACATTGATAGCGGGCGTCCGGACCTGGGCGCGGCAATGAAGGTCATCCGCACCCATCTGCGCCGGCGCCCGTCTCTCGTCTCGGCCGCGCACGGCTCGGCCTGCATCCTGACCGGGGTGCTTCAGGCGTTCCACAACGGTCGGCGAGCCCGTTTTCGTAGCCCCACCCGGCGTTGCGTCTTACGTTGGCCGGCGTGGGGGTGTCTGAGGCGTTGCCCGGTTTGGTGGTGCCACGACCCGACCGAGGTCGCCAACGCGCGCGTCAAGCCCATATCTGCGGCTGCGGGGCGGTGGCGTGTTGGACGCAAGGCGCGAGCTGGTGGGCACCGGATCAGGCGGCTGGGTCTACTTCGTCGAGCCTACGAAGGTCCACGCCGCCCGGTGCGGGTTAGGTGCAACCTTCGACGGAATCCGGCCGAATCATTCCTGAGGTACGTGGGGCGGAGGTCGTCGGGGTGTCTGCGTCGGTGGACCATCGGTCGAGGGCGGCTTGGAGTTGGTCTGGGTCGATGGGTTTGGCGAGGTAGTCGTCCATTCCGGCGGCGTAGCAGCGTTGCCGGTCTTCGGCGAGGGCGGCGGCGGTCATGGCGATGATGGGGGTGTGTTGGTTCGTGCCTTCGTGGTGGCGAAGTTCGGTGGTGGCGGTGTAGCCGTCCATTCTGGGCATTTGGCAGTCCATGAGGATGGCTTGGTAGGGCTTCGCGGCGGCGAGGTCGAGAGCCTCCAGGCCGTTGCCGGCGATGTCGACTTCGTAGCCGAGGGAGGCCAGGGTGTCGACGGCGACCATCTGGTTGATGAGGTTGTCTTCGACGAGCAGGATCGTGCCGTGGCTGCCGATGTCGGCGGGGGGAACTGGTGCGATGGTGCCGTGTTCGGCTGCCTGGGCTACGTCCGGGATGAGGACTTCCAACAGGCAGTTGTAGAGCTGGGAGGGGCCGATCGGTTTGGGGAGCATGCCGTCGGCGCCGGCGCCGACGCCGGCGCCGACGCTGGTGGCGATCTGAGTTACGTCGGGGAACTCACGACGTAGCGGTGAGAGGTTCCGCGCGCCGTACCGCTGAAGATTTCGTAAGAACCGCCGGCTAGGCCTTTGCGCGGCGCCGCGGCGGTTCCCGGGCGGCGGTCACTCGACACTGTCCGATAGCCACATCGACGAACGCGTGTACTTCGGGGCAGAGTTGGTTCAGCCGTCTTGACGGTCGACCAGCAGCTGGCCTATTTTGTATTGAAAGGTTTCAATCAGCGGTTGTGCACCCGGGAGACTGTCATGAGACGCGCCGGCCCCGTCCGTATCAAGCAAGGGCTGGCCCTGGTCATGGCGGCCGTGATGTCTTCCGTGGTGCCGGTCGGCACTCCGGCTGCCTCCGCAGATCTGCGAACCGAATCACCCGGCTGGCCGGCAAACCCAAATTGGCGCCGCTACGTGCAGACCCCATCGACACCGGACGTGCATCCGGTCGGCGTGGTGGGAACGTCCGGGGACGTGGCCAACCCGCAGGGGCTTACCAACCCCCGCGCCGGCGAGGTCACGACCCTCACCGCGACGACGCCCCAGAGATTGTCGTCCAGCCCGGTGACGCTGACGTTCGCGGACGCGCGTACCCGCTATGTCCAACTGCACGTCACGAGACTGGGCCTGACCCCCGCCGGAGACCCCGCGGGAACCTACGTCCAGCTGGCCGAGCTTCAGGTCTTCGGTGACGACCCGAGCTCGAATCTCGCGGCAGGAAAACCCGTCGCTGCCTCCGACACCATCGAGGCGGCCGGCTGGGGCCGGAGCTTCCTCACCGACGGTGTCACCGACACGCAGAACGGCTCCGCCCACGGATGGACATCGACGGCCCGTGGCTCGACCGACACGAGCGCCTCCCCGGTATGGGTGACGATCGACCTCGGTTCGATCAGCACAGTGAGCCGCGTCGTGCTCTGGCCGCGCACGGACACCCTGTCGCCGGACGGGCGGACTGCTTCCTTCCCGGTCGACTACTCGATCCGGACCAGCGCGACAGACGGCCAACCGCCCGACTCCGAGACGCGGGCGACTGTTACCGGGCAGTCCAATCCGCCAGTGCCGACGACCATTGGCGGTGCCTCGATCATCCTGGACTACGGACACGAGGTCGGCGGGTTCCCGACCTTCGACGTCAGTGCGGTATCCGGCTCACCAACGCTGCAGGCCGGCTACAGCGAGACCCGCACGCAGATCGGTCCACGGGGCGACGGCGTGCCGCCCTGGGCCAGTGGCGATCCGAACCGATACAACATCTACCAAGTCAGCCGGCCCGGACGGATAACCAATCCAGAGATCCAGGGAGGGCAACGCTACCAACAGATATCGCTGACGACTCCCGGAAGCATCTCGTTCCGCTCGGTCGCCATCCGATACACCGCCTTCCGGCCACGGCTGGATCGCAACAGCGGCTACTTCATCTCCAGCTCTGACGAGCTGAACCGCTACTGGCACAACGGTGTCTACACCACGGAAGTCAACCAGCTGCCAGTCGGCACCACCGGACCTCGGTGGAACACCGACGACCGGTCTCTTGACGTTCCCGGCTCGGCCGAAGGCGCTGGACTGCTGACCGCTGGAACCGCCTGGACCGATTACACGGTCACCTTCCAGACGAAGACCACGGCGAATCAGGCCGGGTGGATGCTGCGCGGGCAGGACGCTCAGCACGGATACCTGCTCATCCTCGACGCCGCCGACGACACGGTCCCTGGCGGAGGCCCGAACGTCCTGCAGCAGATATCGCAGTCCGGCGGCACCTACAAGACAATCGCGAACGTGCCGCTCCCGGCTCCGGTGCTGCCGGGAACGTGGCACACGGTCAAGGAGGTCGTCAGCGGAACGACGGTGACGACGTACCTCGACGGCCGCCGGATCGCAAGCTTCGACTCGGCCGCTTTCGCCCCCGGCACCGCGGCTTACGCGACCGGCTCCTTCGGATTCCGTCAATTCACCGGCGAACAAGCCAGCTTCCGCAGGCTGTCGATCACCTCACCGGATGGCTTGCTCTACCAGAACTCGCTGTCGAACTCCGCCGCGATCGCGGACTTCACCATCCCCGGCAGAAACACCGTCCCGCTGATCCTCGACGGTGCCAAGCGTGACCGCGCCGTGTGGTCCGGCGACCTCGCCGTCGAAGGACCAACCGTGTTCTACTCCTCCAACGCGACTGAGTACGTGCGTGGTTCGCTCGAGCTGCTGGGAAGCTGGGCAGGAAGCGACGGGTACGTTTCGGGCTCCATGCCACCGCAGACACCGATCAACACCGGCCCGCCCGGAAGCACCAGGAACGGCTACTCGGCTTCGTACTCGATGTATTTCGTCCGCGTCCTGGCCGAGTATTACCAGCACACCGCTGATCGTGAATTCGTGCTGAGGCAGTGGCCCCTGGTGGCCAAGGAGCTGGCATGGAGCGCCGCTCAGGTCGGCGCGAACGGGCTGTTCGTCACGACCAGCGGCAACGGCGCGGACTGGGACTACTACGATGGCCCGAAGACTGGCGAAGTGACCGCTTACAACGCCCTCTACTACCGGACCCTGCTCGACGGTGTCCACCTGGCGAATGCCGCCGGCCACCCCGATGTCGCAAACCAGTACGCGGCCCGGGCCGCGGCGCTGAGAACGGCGATCAACGCACGATTGTTCAACGCCGAAACAGGCATCTACGAGCTGAGCGACACGGTCAGGGGAGTGGTCGCCCAAGATGCCAACGTGCTCGCGATCGAGTTCGGGGTCGCGCCGGCTGACAAGGTGCCGGGCATCCTCGCGAAGATCAAGAATGAGCTGTGGACACCCGCCGGCCCGCTGCCCTTCTCCAGCGGGTACCAGGACACGATCAGCCCGTTCATCTCCGGATTCGAGCTCAACGCACGCTTCCGCGCCGGCGACACAACCAACGCCCTGCGCCTGCTCACCAACACGTGGAGCCAGATGATCGCCCCAGGTGATCTCTACACCGGGACGTTCTGGGAGAACGAAAGCATCAACGGGACTCAGGCATCAAACCAGACCAGCATGGCGCACGGCTGGTCGGCGATGCCGACTTCCGCCTTGTCGAAGTACGTCCTCGGAATCCAGCCGGTCGAGCCCGGCTACCGGACGTGGCTGGTGCGGCCGCAGCCGGGCGACCTTGCCTGGACCAAGGGTCAGGCGCCCACGCCGCACGGGCCGCTCGCCGTGGCGTGGAGCCACAACAGCGCCTCCGGGCAGTTCACCATGCGTGTTCAGGCACCGAGTGGAACCTCAGGCACCGTTGCGGTTCCAACGTTCGGACGTTCCATCGACATCAAGGTCAACGGGCGTTCGGTCTGGCGCCGAGGGCGAGCGACAGGCGCAAACCCCGGGGTGTATTCAGCCAGCCTGCACGGCGACTACGTCGAGCTTGCTGTGGGGGCCGGCCAGCAGAACGTGTCCTCAGCTCCGACTCCTGCCCGATGACATGTCACCGAGCGACCTGACGACCCCGCCGTGACGTCTTTGACAGTCGGCCGCGTCTTGGGAGGGGTACCGGGACCTGACGCTCATGTGTACGCGGGTCTCTCCTCGGACCTGCCCCGGGCGCAGCCCGGCGCCTCCAACCGGTTCACCGCGATCTATCACCAGGTCCTTCGCCGGCAGGGCGCCCCAGAGGCGATGGCACTTCGCTACCTCGCCTCGTACGGCCTGCCGACCTTCGACAGCGCCCGGCGGACCGAGCACGGCGTCGCCCCGCAAGTCTTCACCCGGGGCGACGCGCGCCGGCCGGCGCTCGCGTTCTTCCCCGGCTATCCAGCCCTCACCAATCCGGTCCCGGCCAACCTCGGCCGGGCGCTCAGCGGCGAATTCGACCTGCACGGCCTCACCCACCCGATGCCGGTGTGACCGCCGAGCCGCCGGGCTCGGAGCCGCTGGGCCCGGATTCGCTGGGCCCGGATTCGCTGGGGTGGCTGTACCTCAGCGACTGGCGGGGGATGCTGGTCGGTCTGTGGGCCGGTTCGCTGCAGAACATGCATCCTGCCTTGGGCGCCGCGGTTCGCGACCACTCGCAGTTCTTCGACGAGCGCTGGGAGCGGCTGTTCCGCTCGCTCTACCCGCTCGCCGGCATGGTCTACGACGGCCCTCAAGCGGCGCGCACCGCCCGGCAGGTCCGCGATTACCACCTCGCCATCAAAGGCGTGGACGAGCGGGGCCGTCGCTACCACGCGCTCGACCCGGACACCTTCTTCTGGGCGCACGCCACCTTCGCGATGGTTCCGGTGGTGATGTGCCGGCACTTCGGCCGGCCGCTCACCGAGCCGCAAAAGGAGCAGCTGTACGCCGAGACCCTGCGGTGGTACCGGATGTACGGGGTGAGTGACCGCCCGGCACCGGCCGACTGGCGCGGCTTCGAGGCGTACTTCGACCGGATGTGCGCAGAGGTTCTGGAGGACAACTGGGCGACCCGGGCGGTGCTGGATCTGCGGCGGATCGGCAGGCCGCCGCTGTTGCGGTGGCTGCCGGACGCGGCGTGGAGCGTGCTCCGAGCGCCGATGGCGCGGTTCGTCGTGTGGTTGACCATCGGTATGTACCCGCCGGCGGTGCGGGCCAGGCTGGGTTATCGGTGGTCGCGCCGCAGCGCCCTCGCGCTGCGGATGGTCGGTGGCGCGGTCGCGTTCGGCTGGCGGTTCGTGCCGTTCGAGTGGCGCTACCACCCGCGCGCACGAGCGGCCTGGCGTCGCGCCCGTGGATCGTCCGCGCCACCGATGGAAACCCCGCGGCGGAACCTCCCGCCCGCCGGCCGAGTGCGCAACGCGCCGGAGGCCTAGTTCGCAAAGCGTTTCAGCCGACGGTCCGTCCGCCATCTGGCAGCGGTGGTATCGGTGCTGGTACCGCTGTTGCGGTACCACTGAAGTCGAGTCCCACGCGTGCCCGGCGTCGGCGCCGGCTGGGAGTCAACGGCCGGGGCGCTCGGAAACGTTCTCCGGCACGCCCTCGCCGAACCGCAGCGTTGGCCACGAATCGCCCATGACGAGCACAGCGTCGCCGGCGCAGCAGCGACCGGCGGGCAGATGTCCGGTCGCCCACAGCGGCTGACGCGCAACCGTGCTACCGCGGCCGTGGTAGGCGGCAATGTCTATGTCCGGAGGACGCAGGATTCCGGCGATCAGGCAATCGTTGTCTCATGATCGTGGTGAACGAAGTCCCACGCCGGCAGAGCGTCGAAAGCGCCGTCGACATTCTTCCGGCCAAGGCGGAACTCGGCTTGGTGAGGGAAATCGGTGGTGTCGGCATCCACCCCCGCGCGCTTGATCAGGACTCGGGCGCGCCAGAAGCCATCGTCCATCACGACCGGCGGCTCAACCTGATCCTCATCGTCGGTCCGACCGGGGTGGGCAAGACCGACCGAGCCATCGAGCTGGCGCGGAAGGTCGACGCGCCGATCGTCGTCCTGGATCGCGTGCAGTGCTATGCCGAGCTCGCGGTCGGGTCGGCGCGGGATGACGGGGGCGGCAGGACAGCCGGATCTGGTCCGCGGCGAGCAGGTCGAGGACAGCCTGCTGGGCGCCCTTGCCGCCGCGGATGACCTGAGCGAGCGCGAGGTGGTCGAGACCGCTGGGGCTGGGGAACGCGAACCGCGACCCGCGCCGGTACCCCGGCCCTGACCGGTTGGACCTCGCGCGTGAACCGGCAGGCCACTTCTCGTTCGGCCGCGGCCCGCACTATTGCCTCGGCGCCTCCCTCGCCCAGCTGGAGGCGGAGGTGGTCATCACGACGCTGTGCCGCAGGCTGCGGGGATTGCGGCTGGCGGGAGAGCCGGTTCGGCACACGACGATCTTCTCCGGCGTCGCGCATCTGCCGGTCGCATTCGCGGCCGGCCCTGGAACCTAGGAGAACTGGAGTTCGGCCCGGCGTTGCGACCACAGGCGCATCTTCCAGCGGCACCGATCCGGGCGGGCGCGGGCAGGCATCCGGTTTCTCAAACCACATCGAAGTTGGCCATCATCCCCATGTCCTCGTGTTCGAGGCTGTGGCAGTGCATCATGTAACGGCCGCGATATCCCGCGAACCTCACCAGAACTTCCACCGGTTCGTACGGTCGCACGTCCACCGTGTCCTTCCATCCCGACTCCCACGGCGCCGGGCAGCGTCCCCCCGCGAGTCAACACCTGGAACTGCGCGAGATGTACGTGCACCGGATGGTGGAAGTCACTGGTGAACCGCCCGGTCGAATTCGTTTGGTCACGTCTACACCTTCCTGATGAGCGCGGCGGGCAGGAAAGCTCGTACGGCGAAGTGGCCGTTGGTGTCGGGGCCGGCGTCCAGTGTGCCGCCTACGGAGGTGGCTCGTTCTCGCATTCCGGTGAGGCCGTGTCCGGGGTTGGGGTGTGGGCTGGTTGTGGGGCGGGTGCGGTTGTTGACGGCGATGGTGAGTCCGGTGGGGGTGTAGCTGAGTCGTAGGTGGGCGGTGGGTTCGCCGCCGTGTTTGCGGACGTTGGTCAGTGATTCCTGGACGATGCGGTAGGCGGCGAGGTCGACGGCGGAGGGTAGGGGTCGGGGTTCGCCGTCTTGCTGGTGTGCGACTTGCAGGCCGGTGGCGGCGACGGAGTCGAGCAGGCCGCCGAGCCGATTGAGGCCGGGTGTGGGTTCAGTGGTTGTTTCGGGGTCGTCGGCGTGGCGGAGCACGGTCAGTACGGTGGAGAGTTCTTCGAGTACGGTGCTGACGGCTTGCCGGATGTGGGTGAGGGCTTCTTCGGCTTGGTCCGGTTGTAGCCGTAGTAGGTGTGATGCCACTTCGGTCTGTACGTTGATCAGGGCGATGTGGTGTGCCACGACGTCGTGCAGTTCGCGGGCGATGTGTAGTCGTTCTTCGGCCACCCGGCGGCGGGCTTCCTGGTCGCGGCTCTGCTCGGCCCGCTCGGCCCGCTCTTCGACCGCCGCGACGTACGCCCGCCGGGTTCGTAATGCGTCACCGAGCGCAATTGCCATCCCCATCCAGGCCAAATCCTCCAGCGTTTCGGCGGAGTCCCACACCTGTCCATCGAACCCCACTGCGGCGAGGAAGACGACCAACGCGGCGCCCGCACCGGCAATCCACGCGGTCGTCCGCCTGCGGTGGGAGGCAAGGGTGTACGCACAGATCACCGACACCGTGGTCAGTGTGTAACTCTCGCCTCGTGCGGCCACCGCCCAGGCCGCCGCGATGGTTACGACCGCCAGGACCGCCACCGGCCACCGGCGGCGCAGCGTGATCAGCAGGGCAGCCGCCGCGGCGATGACGAAATCCAGCGTTGTCAGGTCACGGCCCGGAATGCCGCGGGGACCCTCCAGCACCGACAGCAGGGACAACACGCCGATGAGCACTCCCAGCAGCGCGTCCACCACCTGGGGACGGCGCACCGCGGCAGCCCGGATGCGCGGGAATCGGGTGTTCAACAGGACCATGCCAGTGACCGTACGCAACCGAGGCCTCGCTGACGTCGTGCACGTGTCGTACGGCCGCGCACGCCACCGCTACTACGGCGGCGGTAGTCCGCGATGACCACCGTAGGAGGACGCGGGACCGCACCCCGGCGGACCATCGTGAAGACATGTTCGATGAACGCAAAGCCCCGATGCCGCGACCTCATGCGCTGCTGGCTGGTTCGCTGGTTCGCGTCGTCGCAGGCCTCCGGCGGCGGACGGCCGCATCTCCGCGCCCACATCTGCCCCGAGGTGAGTGGGTCCTGATCAGTGAGCACGACACGCCGAGAAACCGTCAGGTCCTGGCGACCCGGCACGCGGTCTATTACCAGAGTTCCCCGTGGGAGCTGGAGCCTTGGTGCCGGCTGGGCTGGGACCAGATCCAGCGGATCGACTGGGACGCTGAGCACGCCCAGATCACTTTCGTCCATGGCGTGATGTACCAACGACCTAACCTGGTGCTGCAGCTGGGGACCGATCTCAGGTTCCTCGATCTGGCCCGTGAGCGGATCACGGCCACCACTGTGCTTCGCGTGCCGTTGTATCGCTGCGGGCAACCGGTCGGCTGGTTGACGGCACGGCGGCGAGCTGACGGCCGCGGCGACGTGCGGTGGATGCTGGGCCCCGACGACGTTTCATGTCCCCCAGAAGAGGTGGCGCAAGCCATCAGGCAGATCAGCGGCCTGGCCGGCCTGTAGTGCTGCCCCACGAGCCTTGGCCACGACTGACGGCCGATCCGACCGCACTACTACAGCGGTGGTAGTCGGAGATGTCCACATGCAGAAGACGCGGTCAGCGCTCGCCGCATTCATTGTGGTCAGATGATTGAGGTACACGATCTCACCAAGCGCTACGGCGACAAAACCGCCGTCGACGGGCTCTCTTTCACCGTCCGGCCGGGCATTGTCACCGGTTTCCTCGGACCCAACGGCGCCGGGAAATCCACCACGATGCGGATGATCCTGGGCTTGGACCGTCCCACCTCAGGCACGGCGACGGTCAACGGCCGGTCGTACGCCCCACATTCCGCCCCGCTGAAAGAGGTGGGCGCCCTTCTCGAGTGACCGCGGAACACCTGGTCATCATCGGGGCGTGGCGCGCTGATCGCTGATGTATCCGTCAACGATTTCATCGAACGAGCCTCGCTGAAGACGGTCCGGGTGCGCTCTCCGCAGGCAGCCGCCCTGCACGACCTTCTGGTCGGACCAAACATCTCGATCACCACCGTCTGCCGCGGCGTCCTGGAGGTCTCAGGTCTCAGCGCCGACCAGATCGGGAACCTCGCGGCCGACGCCCGGCTCGTTCTGCACGAGCTGACCCCTCAGCAGCCATCGCTCGAGGAAGCCTTCATGGCCCTCACCCGCGACGCCGTGGAATACACCGCCACCGCCGCGCGGGCCCCGCTCGCCGGCGCGGAAGGAAAGGCCGCCTGATGAGCACTCTCGGCCTGCGCGTCACTCAACGGGCAAAGTTGTGGTGTTCTCCGGCGTGACCTTCGGCCTGATGGCCGTCTCAGCATTCATCGCTTTCCTCGGCGGCCAAGCGATCCTCGGCGACAGCGGCGTCTCCCTGGCGGACCCGGGCGTCGTCCGGGTCATCCTCGGCTCGGCCGGCTATCTCACTGGCGCGGGACTGCTCGGTCTGGCACTGGGAACGTTGCTGCGCTCCACCCCGGCCGCCCTGAGCACCTACTTCGGCGCCATGTTCCTGCTCTCCGGAATCGCGGGCCTGCTGCTACCAGCGAGCTGGCGCGACGACGTCGGCCCGTACCTGCCGGAGTCGGCCGGAGCGGCCATGGGTTCGCTCACCCGGGGCGACAACGGCCTTGCCCCCTGGGCCGGGATGCTGGTTTTCCTCGCCTATCTCGTTGTGGTCGGCGGCGCTGCGGCGTGGCGGCTCATGCGCAAAGACGCCTGAACTCGGAAGCAACGTACTGCAACCGTGGTACCTCGCAATGTCCATGGCTGTAGGACGCGAAGCACGGCCTCACCCGACGATTGTTAGACCGTGACCGCGGTCACGAGGACCGAGCTTTGTCACATGACTCCGGAGGACTCTCATGGGCACCGTCAACGGGCTGCCCGCCCACATCCTGCTGGTGCACGCCATCGTGGTGCTGCTTCCCTTGGCGGCGGTGCTCCTCGTTCTCACCGCTTGGTGGCCGGCGGCGCGTCGCCGCCTGGCCGGGCCCAACGTCCTCCTGTCGGCAGCAACGCTTGTGCTGGTGC
Organism: Actinoplanes sp. NPDC089786; assembly: GCF_040684855.1. Taxonomy (NCBI): domain Bacteria; kingdom Bacillati; phylum Actinomycetota; class Actinomycetes; order Micromonosporales; family Micromonosporaceae; genus Actinoplanes; species Actinoplanes sp. NPDC089786. The sequence continues at coordinate 39,251 of NZ_JBFBGU010000015.1, read as the reverse complement.
CGATCACCATGGATGCCGGCCAATGGCTGCAAGATCGGGTTCCGGACACTCCTCTCCTGCAGGACCACACCCAACTCGGTGACACGGCGTTGTACGCAGCCTTCGCCGTGACCGTCATGGCGCTGGTCACCTGGTGGCGCCATCGCGAGGCACTGCGGGTCAGTGGTGTGCCTTCCGGAGCCAAGCGAACCTTCCTGGCCCCGCGTAACACCGGCGTGACCGTGGTCGTCGGTGTCGTCGCCTCCCTCATCGCAGGCGCCGCGCTCTACGACGTCTACCTCATCGGCGACTCCGGCGCGCGGGCGTCCTGGACCGGGGATTACAGCGCCACGGTCATCGAGGACAACGCCGACTGACCGCCTGCCGACCGCTGCGGTGAGCCGGCAGTCGGCAAGGTCTCACCCTTCCACCCTAGGAGTAGCGCATGTCTTCTCTTGCCATGTCCCCGTCGCGCGCCCAATCCATCGTTGCCTGGTCCCTGCAAGGGCTCCTGGCCGTGGGATTTCTCTACTTCGGCATCACGAAATACACCGGCGGCGCAGAGATTGTCGCGTCCTACGAAGAGATCGGCGCCGGCCAGTGGCTGCGCTACTTCACCGGAGCAACGGAGATCCTCGGCGGCCTCGCCTTGCTCTACCTGCCGCTGGCGGGTCTGGCCGCTGCTGCCCTGGCGGCGCAGATGGTCGGCGCGACCATCACCCAGTTCGTCTTCGTCGACGATGGCAATGCGGTCATCCCGATCATCTTCGGGCTGCTCGCCCTGGCGATCGCCTGGCTCCGCCGCGACCAGTCCGTCAAGACGCTGCGCAAGCTGCATCTCCTTCCCGTCAGTCGCTGAGCAGTGCTCGTCCGGCCTGGCAGGACCTTGGCTGTGTTTGGGAGGCCGGCGCAGAAAAGATGCCTCCGCCGCCACGCGCTCAAGCGGTGTCTTTCTGGGGCAGCGACGGCGGTGCTGATTCGCCGAAATTCCTCATGTACTCCGGGGCCGACGCCTTCATGAGCCCTGAGGCGCAAGCACGCTACGGCCGACCAGAGTCAGCTTCACTTTGCTGCTCGGCATGCGGCTGCGATCACGTGGATCCGTGCGACTCGCCGACACCGACCCGTCGAGCGCGCCTCTGATCGAGACCGGATTCTTCGACGAACCCGATGACCTCCGAGATGCCGTCGAGGCATACCGCTTCGCCGAATCGATCGCACACTCCAAGGCCATGGATCCTTACCGGGGCATCCGCTCCATCCCCGGCGACGTTTCCGACGACGACGTCGCGGCGTACATCAGGTCCGCCGCCGGCACCTTCTGGCATCAGTGCGGAACAGCCCGGATAGGTCTCGACGAGAACGCCGTCGTCGATGCGGAGCTGCGCGTCAGGGGATTCGAGAACCTGCGGGTCGCGGACGCGTCGGTCCTGCCTCGCGTGACGTCCGGCAATATGATGGCGCCGTGCGTAGTCGTCGGATATCAGGCAGCCGGCCTGATCCGCGGGTGAACCCGGCCGATGCAACGGTCCGGCACAGAATTCGCCGTCGTTCGCTTTGACCCGAGGGGTGTGATGTTCAACCACGCGCCGACTGACTATGTGTGTCCCTTCTGCCGGCTGGTGGGGGGCGGCGAAGACGAACACCGCAAGCAGCATGACGTCGTGAGGCGTGACGAGTTGGCTACCGCGTTCGTCTCGCCTCGATGGTGGCCGAGGAATCACGGCCACGTGATGGTCGTGCCGAACGCTCACTACGAGAACCTGTATGACCTGCCGTCTCGCTACGGACACGCGATCCACGACCTGGCGCGCGAGGTCGCGATCGCCATCCGGCGGACCTACGGCTGCGACGGGACTTCGTTGCGCCAGCACAACGAACCCGCCGGCAACCAAGACCGATGGCACTACCACATGCACGTCTTCCCGCGTTACGTCGGCGACGATCTCTATTTCACCCGGCCGGAGCGGGACTTCGCTCCGGCCGAGCAGCGGCTGCCGTATTCCGACAAGCTGCGGGAGTATTTCACGTCGACTGCTCCGAAATCGCCGTAAAGGTAAGCGGCGGTTCCCTGACACTGCTCGCCGACGACCGCGACAGCCGTTAGGCGAGTGCGCTCACTCGTGGCCATTCCGCGCAGCAACTGTGCGCTGAACCTTCTCGACTGCGGGCCGTGCCCCCGGAAGACATCGCCGTGTCGAGGACGAACCTGCCGACACGTGTTCCCGTTCGTCTCTACAACGGTGGTAGGTGGCATAGCGCCTCAGCCCGCCGCGCTACTACAGCGGTGGTAGCCCGCATTGTCCCCAGCTGGAGGACGCGCCGTACGGCTCGCACGACGACTGTTTGTCTGGCAGCGATCGAGGCCCAGCAAACTCGATGAACGGCGCGGCGCCCGACGCCGACTCGTCCCTCGAGTCTCCGGCCGCATCCCCGCCGTTGCGACCACCGGCCGCCACCTCACAGAACGGGAGTAATCCGTGAACCGAACACCGGCTGTGCCCTCCACGGGAACGACCGTCAGAGTCGCTCGTCCTGACAGTCCTCGTCGCCGTCATCGCATGGATCCGCCGTGACGGCCTGCTCGAGTTCATCGGACGACTACTCGGCGGCACGGTCACATCGGGTGGGCGCTGACCCACTCGCCGATTGTTCTCAACGATTCTTTTGATCGGTAACACCACATTCTAGGAGATTGATATCTGATGGCTGGCTTCCTGTATCGCGTGGGCCGGTTCTCGTTTCGCCGGCGTGGATTCGTTCTGGTGGGCTGGTTGCTGGCCGTAGGTCTGTCGGTCGGCGGGTTCATCATGTGGTCGGGCACGCCGACCAATGGCCTGGAGGTGCCGGGCACCGAGGCGCAGGTCGCGATCGACACCCTGCAACGGGAGTTCCCGCAGGCGGGAGGCGATGGCGCGTCGGCGCAGGTGGTGATCGCTGCGCCTGAGGGACAGAAGCTTGCCGATCCGGCGAACGCAGCGGCGGTGTCCGAGCTGGTGTCTCGTCTCGGTGGGTCGCCGCAGGTGGTGGACGTCGCACCGTTGGACGAACGATCGACCAGTCCGGACGGCCGATTCGGGATCATCGACGTTTCCTACGGTGTGGACGGTGATGAGCTCACCACCGCAGCGCAGGACGGTCTGACGGCGGCGCTGGAGGGCGCCCGCACGGCCGGGCTGGCCGCCGAAGCGGGCGGCAACGCCGTCGACGGCGGGCAACCCGAACTGGGTAACGCGGAGATCATCGGCGTGATCGTCGCGGCCCTGGTTCTCCTGCTGACGTTCGGTTCGATGGTGGCTGCCGGTCTGCCGCTGCTGACCGCCATCCTGGGTGTCGTGATCGGCTTCACGGGGATCGGCCTGGTGTCGGCAGTGGTCGACATGCCGTCGGCGGTGAGCACGCTCGCCTTGATGCTCGGCCTGGCGGTCGGGATCGACTATGCCTTGTTCATCACCTCGCGCTACCGGTCGGAGCTGGCGAAGGGTTATGACCCCGAAGAGGCCGCCGGCCGGGCGGTGGGGACGGCGGGTTCGGCGGTGGTCTTCGCCGGCCTGACGGTGATCATCGCACTGGTCGGACTGATGGTGGTCAACGTTCCGTTCCTGACCGTGATGGGCCTGGGCTCCGCGGGTGTGGTGGCCGTGGCCGTGTTGATCGCGCTGACGCTGCTGCCGGCGCTCCTCGGTTTCGCGGGTCGCCGGATTGTGGGCCGCCGCGCCCGCCGCGCCCCTGCTGTCGCGGCGGGTGAGCAGAAGATGACGCTGGGGCGTCGCTGGGTGATGCTGGTGCTGCGCCGTCCGGTGATCGCGATGGTGGCGGGCGTTGCTGTGCTGGGTATCGCGGCAATCCCGGCGATGGATCTGCGGCTGGGCCTGCCCGATGACGGCACGGCGGCGGTGGATTCGTCACCGCGCAAGGCGTACGACCTGACCGCGCAGGGGTTCGGGCCGGGCTACAACGGCCAGCTGACCATCGTGGTGGACGGCGCGGGCGCGGACGCGGATGCGGTCAGCGCGACGGTTGCCGCCCTGCCGGGGGTGGCCGGGGTGAGCCCGGCCCGAGCCTCCGAATCGGGCACGGTGTCGATCTTCCAGGTGATTCCCTCGACCGGCCCGAACGATCCGGCGACCACGGATCTGGTGAACGCGATCCGGTCGGCGACCTCAGATGTGCCCGGCGCAGAAGTTTCGGTCACCGGTATCACGGCGGTGAACATCGACGCGTCGGCGACGATCAGCGATTCGCTGTTGCCATATCTGGCTCTGATCGTCGGGCTGGCGTTCCTGTTGCTGTTGGTAGTCTTCCGGTCGATCCTGGTGCCGATCAAGGCGACGCTGGGCTTCCTGCTGACGATCGGGGCGACGTTCGGCACGATGGTCGCGGTGTTCCAGTGGGGCTGGCTCAACGGATTGCTCGGGGTGCCCGCAACCGGACCGATCGTGAGCATGATGCCGATCTTCATCATCGGGATCGCGTTCGGCCTCGCCATGGACTACGAGGTGTTCCTGGTGACCCGCATGCGGGAGGAACACGTCGCCGGCGCCGAACCGCGGGCCGCGATCATCGACGGGTTCTCCGCCAGCGCCAGGGTGGTGACCGCCGCCGCGGTCATCATGATCAGCATCTTCTCCGGGTTCATGCTCTCTCCGGACCTGCAGATCAAGATGCCCGGTCTCGGGCTGGCCACCGCGGTACTGGTCGACGCCTTCCTGGTCCGGATGACGATCGTGCCGGCTGTGCTCGCCCTGCTGGGACGATCGGCGTGGGCCCTGCCGGCCTGGCTCGACAAGATCCTGCCGAACCTCGACGTCGAGGGCAGCACCCTGCACACCTCCACTCCGCCCACCGTCGAGGAGGAGGACAACGCCCCGGCCGTCGAGCTCGCGCGATAGGCCTTCACGACAACCGGCTTGCCGCCCACGTTGCCGCCGAGCAGACGCTCGTCGGGGACGTGGGCAACCTTGCCCGCTTCGTCGGACCGGCGTCTCTGGTCACAGCGGCCTTCGTGGCCGCCATCTACGTCGTGGTGTACCAACTGGTAGACGTGGGCATCGGCCGCGGCGAAGTGCCTTCCAACGTCCTGCAGAGGTTCAGCGAATACACTGGCGTCGATGGCTCTGAGGCCGGATTCGCCGACGCGGCAGCCACCGTCACCGCGCAGACCGCGTTGTCGACCTTCACCGCCGTCACGGCGTTCATCCTGATCCTTTTCCTGGCGCCTCCGCGGCGTTTCTTCGCCGGCTGGACTCAGCCGGTCAAGGACACCCGCCCGGCCCGCCTTGTACTGTGCCTGTTCGCAGCATTCGCGCTCGTCCTGGCGTTCCCACCTGCCGCGCACTACTTCGCTCTCCTGCCGGCTGGTCACGATGGCGCACCTTCGTCGATCTCGGTGACTCGGAGCGGGTCTCGCCAATACCCGTACGGAGTCGCTGTCGCCGAAGGATGATCAGGTGGATCCGGGGCCGACTTTCCCTGCCCGGAGTCCTCCATGTGGGAGTCTGGATGCGATTGTGGCGTAACGCGAAGATTCGCATCAAGGTCATCGCGGGCCTGCTGGTGGCCACCGCGGGGCTCGCTTGCTTTGCCACCACACTGATCGTTGACAATCAGCGGCGGGCGGCCGAGTCGGCCGGCGCCGGACGACTGGCCGGCCTGTCGGTACGGATGGGCAACCTCCTGCACGAGACCCAGCGCGAGCGCGGCCGGACCGCCCAGTTCACCAGCTCCAAGGGCGCCGCGTCCGGCCCGGAGCTGAAGGCCCAGCAAGCAGCCACCGACGCACGGCTGGCCGACCTCACCACCTTCATCGGCGCCCAGGCCGGGGACGTATCGGCTGCGGTCCGGGCTTCCCTAGCCGACCTGCGCCGAACGCTGGCCGGCCTGGCCGGTCTGCGGTCGCGGGCCGCCGCGCTGCAGGCGCCCGGGCCGATCATCGCCGGGTACACCGCAATCAACCGCACCCTGCTCGACTCGATCGCGATCGCCGTCAGACAGAGCCGCGATCCCTCGATCAGCATTCGGCTCCAGGCATACCTGGCGCTGCTGAGCGCCAAGGAAGACACCGGGCTGGAGCGGGCCCAGCTCGCGACGGTGTTCACCACGGACGGGTTCGCACCCGGCCAGCAGGCGACCGTCGTCTCGCTCATCGCGTCGCAGCGCGCGTACCTCACCGTGTTCGAGCGGGCGGCCGGCCCCGAAGTCCTCCAGCGGTGGTCGGACATCCAGGTGTCCGACATCTTCGCCAAGGTCGCGGAGATGGAGAAGACCGCCCTCGACAAGGCGGCCACGGGCGGGTTCGGGGTGATCGCCGGCGACTGGTTCGACGTCGTCACCAAGAAGATCGACCTCTACAAAGGTTTGGAGAACTACCAGGCCGGCGCGATCCAGACGCTGGCCCACGCGGCCACGCGCGAGGCGAGCCGGACCGCGACCATGGTGATCGCCCTGACCGGCGTCCTGCTGACGCTGACCTTCGGAATGGCCGTCCTGGTGGTCATCTCGATCGCCCGGCCACTTCGCCAGGTGGCCGCCGTCGCCGAGAAGATGGCCACCGGCGACGTCTCTCAGGTGGTGGACTACGAATCCCGCGACGAACTGGGCCAGCTCGCGGAATCGTTCCGGCGTCTCGGCGCGTACATGCGCGAATCGGCGGAGTCGACGGCCGCCCTCGCCCACGGCGACCTCACCCGTACCGTCCAGCCGCACGGCGACCGCGACCTGCTCGGCAACGCGATGCGCGACACCGTCGCCCGCCTCAACTCGACCGTGGGTCAGATCCACGCCTGCGGCGCGGAGCTGTCCCACTCCTCCAAACAACTGCTCGGCGGCAACGCGGTGCTCGTCGAGAACTCCCACGGCACCGCGGCCAAGGCCGACTCCGTATCGGTGGCCAGCGAGGAGCTGATCGCCAGCATCGCCGAGATCTCGCGCAGCACCAGTCACGCGGCCGGCGTGGCCGTCGACGCCGTGACCACCGCCGCACGCGCCGGTGAGGTGATCGCCACGTTGTCGGATGCGAGCGACAAGATTAACGGCGTGGTGGGGCTGATCCAGGCGATCGCCTCCCAGACGAACCTCTTGGCTCTGAACGCGACAATCGAAGCCGCCCGTGCCGGCGACGCGGGTAAGGGCTTCGGCGTGGTCGCCGGGGAGGTAAAGGAGCTGGCGCAGCAGACCGCGCAGGCGACGACGGCCATCACCAGCCACGTCGAGAGCATCCAGGCCGGCTCCTCGGCCGCCGCGGCGGCGGTGTCCCAGATCGTGGAGATCGTCCAGCAGGTCAACGACATCACGACAACGATCGCCAGCGCGGTCGACGAGCAGACCGCCACGACCGCCGAGATCTCCCGGAGTGTGGCCGCCGTGGCCGACGCCGCCGGCACGATGACAAAGGTCACCACCGACTCGGCCGAGTCGGCCCGCACGCTCGCGGCGACGGCGGACACCCTGCACGGGCTGGTCGCGGAGTTCACGATCCAGCCGGCCTGACCGCCGGGCCCGCGGCGGCGCGAGAATACCGATCCATCCCGCCATGCGCGGGCGAAGGCCGGCGGCCGGACCGCCGCGCCGGAACTGCCGGTTCGCCGAGGCGTTGCCGAACAGGAAGTCACCGCCCTGACCGCCGGTGAGGTTCTCCACGTCGCCGCCGACGTTGTCGCGCTCCAGAAACGCGCCGTCGTCCACGCGGTCGTCCGGGGTCACGGCGACCGCGACCGTCCGCAGGCTGTACGACACGCCGTCCGTCCCGTCGCCGCCGAACATCACGTCGGCGCCGTCGGCGGCCGGCTCGGCGATGAACTGGTCGTTCGCGACCACCGCGCCGCTTCTTCGACGCTAGGAAGGTCCGTGCCGACTCGCATGACGCGTTCCGGATGAATCGCCGGTGCGATCCTCGACGCGGTCGCGAGCGTGGACACCGACCTGGGTGACCGCGCCGACATGGCATACATGAACACGAACGTCACCCGCGGGTCGGGTGAGCTGGTCGTCACGGCGACGGGTATGACCACCGAGGTGGGCCGCATCTCGGGCATGCTGCACGGGGAGAAGGACGCCGAGACGCCGTTGACCCGGCAGTTGAGCAGGCTGACCAACCAGATCCTGGTCGTCGCGGGCATCGCCCTGCTGGCCTCCGTGCTGATCAACCTCGCCCGGGGCAACTCGTTCAACGTGGTCTTCGCCGCGGCCGTCGCATTCGCGATCTCGGCGATCCCGACCGGTCTGCCGGCGGTGGTAACGACGATCCTGTCGCTCGGCACCCAGCTGCTCGCCCAGTCGAACGCCATCGTGAAGCGGCTGCGGTCGACCGAGACGCTCGGCTCGACCTCGGCCATCAACTCCGACAAGACTGGGACGCTGACCCTCAACCAGATGACGGCGACCGAGATGACCGTCCCTGGGCGGCGGTACGTGGTCTCCGGCGGCGGATACGCCACGGAAGGCGTCATCAAACGGGTCGCCGGGGAACCGGACGTGCCGCTCGAGCAGTTCCTGCTGCCCATGGTGCTCGCCTCGGACGCCGTTGTCGGCGACGGACGACTCATCGGCGACCCCACCGAGGGCGCGCTCGTGGTTCTGGCCGAGAAGGGCGGACTGGACTCCGGCGCGACCCGTGAGCGGTATCCGCGGATCGCCGAGCTGCCGGTTCCCGCAGGGCCGGGCGGCCGGGATCGTCCGGCGAGCTGGCGGCGAGCGTGGTGACGAGCTGTTCCGGAGTAAGAGCAGCGATCATGTCTCGACGGTCCCGGTTCCGGGCCGCAGCGGCGTTATCCGCCGCGAATGAGCGACCGGCGAGGCACAAAAGGCGGCGGTCGCCCGCATCGTCTTCGCACTACGCCGATCCAGCCTCAACCCCCGGAACCAGCCGGACAGCGGCTCCAGCGGCGTCATCGACTCCGACAACACGATCGGTGTACCCGCCGCCGGCCACCAACGCGCCAACGACCCGGCCAACTCCGACCCACCCAAACCCGCAACAGCGCCGACCCGATGGACCTTCGGCGCGTCAGCGAAGAACAATTACATCGGAACCCCGCGAGCGATCGACGAGCATGCCAATCACTCAACGGTCGAGGGCCGAGACCGACCGATACGCGTCGATCAGCTGAGACACGTAAGTGTCTCCGGAGAACCGTCCCATTTCGGCTCGAACACCAGCCGACGGTGCTGCTGCTTGGCGGGAGTTCCCGCGCGGAAACCGCCCGCATCGGCTCGACAGGCCACCGCAACACCACAACCCTCCGTTCCTGCTCGGCAGGTCGACGGTAGGCAGACAGGAGTGGCTTATGGCTGTGCAGACGCCGGATTTGTCCAGCGCGCCAAGACGGCCAAACAGCGAACCAGGAACAGACTGCGCGGCCGGTCGGAAACCACGCGGACTCCGGATCAACGGGCGGAGTAAATGACACCGCTGTAATTGGTTGTGCGAGACCCTCTAGTCCGTTCACGGTTTCTAGCCGGTACAGGCGGAGTACCGTCCAATCATGGATTCGGAGCGTGGCGGGACGAACCGCTCCCTGCCGGCGCTGGTTCTGCTGGCGGTAACGGTTGCGGCCGGGTTCTGGGCGCACGACCGGTTCACCAGCCCGGCTGCGATACGGTTCGTGGATCGCGCGGCGCCGGCGCCGCTGGTGCCTGCTGGGTCCGCGGTCCCGAGCGCATCACCGACACCACCCAACAGCAGCACCCCTCGCACCGCAGCACCCACCTTGACGCGTGAGCCGGAGCGTCGCGACACCCCTCGGGAGCCACGACGCAGCCGCTCCCATCCGGCCACCAGCTCGCCGCCCCCGGTCGAACAGGTCACCATTCCCGTGGCCGTGGGCCTCGCCGAGGAAGAGTTGCGAAACGCGTTGACCCGGCGAGGCTTGGGGTGGGAGATTGTCTATGTTGCGGCTACCGAGCCGCCTGGAACGGTCGTAACCGTGGATCCCGCCGAGGGCGAGCGGATCGAGACGGGCGGCGTCGTGAAGGTGTCGGTCTCGACTGGGGAGCCGGTGACTGCGAGCCCGGACCCCACTGGCGGCGACACGGACTGACCGCGTCAGACGAAGCGGTCTTTCAATGCGCGACGTTCGCGCAGGATCTGCCGCGTCAGGTAGGCGACGGCCTCGTCCGCTTGGCCGCGGACGCCGAACCCGGCGAGCTTGAGCTGTCCCCACGTGCCTGCTTTCTGGTACTGGAAGAAGAATCCGAGCGAGCGGGCGGGTAGCCGTTCGGACTCGATGACCACGGTCGCGGTGCCGGTCAGGGTTTGCCACGGATCACTGGTCAGATAGACCGGACGCTCTACGTCGTAGAGCCAGATGCCGCGCTGCACTCGGAACAGGACGCCGGCCTGCACCTCGACGCGCCGCTCGTACACGGTGTAGCGGGTGGTCCACCAGCGTAGCCACGCGTACGTCATACCGAGCAGCAGCGCTGACGGCCACGCCGCCCACGCCAGACGCTGCAATTGGCCCAGCCACATCCCATGCTGGGCGTCGCTGCCCTCGGTCCACACGACTACCACAGTGAAAATGCCAGCGATGATCAGCGTGCGGAGCCCGCCGCCGCCGATCGGAGGCAGGCTCCACCAGACCGGCCGGCGGGCCCACTTCACCTCGCCGGGTGACTGCCGCAGCTCTTCATCGGTGAGGTCCTTCTTCGCCAGCACGTCCGCGACCGACGAGGGTAACGGCCGCTCACCCGGATCCTGGGCCGCCGGCTCCAGGCCGGTCGCGGCGGCGGCCGGGGCGGCGGCGACTGGTTCGGCGGTTCGGCGGCGTTCGACGTCCGCCAGCGCGGCGAACGCGTCGGCCTTGACCGTGGGATCAGTCAGGGCGGCCTGCAGATAGAACTGCGCGCCGTCGAGCAGGCCACGGCGCAGGAACATCGCGCCCAGAGCCAGGTTGGCCGGGCCAGCCAACGGACCGCCGCGCAGTTGCCGGTACAACGCGGCCGCGCCGTCCGGATCGGTGTTCTGGATCTGCCGCGCCCGGGCGAGGACCTGTTCGTCGCTGAGCGCTTCCTGTTCAGTAGCCACAGTCATCGACCTCGTGTTTCGCCGCTTGCTCCTGTTTGCCGGAAATCTGATCCGTGTGTCCGTAGGGGTTACCGTCCACCAGATCGGTGTAGTGGCCGTGCGCCTCGGCTCCGACGGCCTGCTTCTGGTGGAAGTGCTCGCCAACCGGATCCGGATGGGTCTCGGAGTGAGTGGACAGGACGATGTCGGCGTGTGGGTCATGCTCACCCAGCAGCACCTTGTGGTGAGGGTCGGAGTAGTCCTTCGCCGGCGCTGGATCTTCCTGGACCGGCGGCAATGCCGTGTCCGGGACGCCCGCCACGGGCGGATACACGCCCGAATCGGCATACCCGCCCGTGTGCATGATGTCAGGTGCCCCCGCCGGAACCGTGGCATCCAAGTCGGCCGGCGGAGGGACCTCGATCCGCAGGTCCGGGCGAGCATAGCCGGCCGCGTCGCTGTCGGCGGGACGCTGCGTGAGCAGGGCAAGGACGTCGGCGTCGGGAGCGGGCCCGATCACCACGTTCGGGTCAGGGACGGTGATTCCGGCAGGAGCACCGTCGCTGGACACCGCGACCCACCGGCCGTCGACCTGCTGCTGAAAGGTGACGGAGAACGGACCGTGGTTGTCAACGCCCTGCGGATGCTGGTACTCACTGCCGGGGCCGGGTGGATGCTGGGCTTCGTACCACAGGACGACCTCGCCGCTGGCCTGCCCCGCCTGGAACTCTCGCCGAATCGTGTCCCGCCATACCGGGATGTTCATGTCATCGGCGGTGCGCTGCTTGTTTTCGAGGTCGATGCGGGCTGTTCCAGTCAGCACCCGGGCGGCCCGTTCCAGCCCGTGCGACGGCTCATCACGCGACACGAACCCGTTTTCGCGCATCTCCCGCTCTTGACGGAACAACTCGAGCGCCACCCCGACCCCAAAACCGGCGACGCTGCCCAGACCGGCCCGGCGCGAGATCGTTGCGCTCAGCTCGCTCACTTCCGCCGCCAGATTGACGCCACGTGGTCTGCCCTCGGCCAGCTCGACGAGCTGTATGGCCCGGCGCCGGCCCGCCAGCTCAAGGCGGCAGTCCACGCAAATTACTCGGGACACCGCACCGGCCAACACCCGTCGCGCCTGCAGGATGAGCTGCTCGGCGTGCCAGGCAGCGCCTTGCGTGCCTATCCGCTGCCGGCTGGTGACGTCCGGTGTCGGATCCCACCGGCTCAACCCCATACGGTCGGCCTCCCGGATCAGCCACGGATGCGACCAGTTGTCGTTCACCGAGTACAGGAGCGAGTCGTAGCCGCGGGAAACCCGGACATGAAAGACGCCCATCGTCTTCCAGCCGGTCAAACTCTGCCGCACATCGGTAGGCGCCCGATGCAACAGCTCCTGCAAGATTTCGGCGAGGTGATAAGGATCCGGCGGTGCCATGGTCTTCGCCCGTCGACGTCAGTCCCTGCGAGGATCTTGAGAGTACGAGCTAGCGGTCGCCATCGGCGCCCAATTCACAAAAATCAAACCTCGGAGCATTGCTGTGCGGCGCCGGTCGCCGCTACGGGGTAGCAGGACGCGATCTGCGCCGGACTGGCGGCGGCCGGCACCCGCGCGGCCGCCTTCTAACTCGGCCGGCTACCGATCACGTCGTCGCGGGCCGGCTCCGGCGGATGACCACCTTGTAGAACCCGAAGCCGGCCGCTCCGATGACGAGGGCCGCCAGGAACGTCCAGAAGACGGAGGCGTCGGTCCAGCCGTGCCAGCCGCGCACCACCCTGGCACCCTGCGGATTGCTCTCCTGGTAGGAGATGGTGACGGTGCTGCCGATCTCCGGAGGTTGGTTGGCGGACACCATGTCGGTGAAGGTAACGGTCCGGCCGGACGTGGTGGTGAACTCGTACGTGGGCCGGTACGAGGTCGACGCGGGTTGCCGGGCCCGGCTGGTGAGCTCTTCGGCGACGCTGACGACCCGTGCGGTGCCGGTGGTGCCGCCGGGATAGGCGGTCTGCTCGACACGGGCTTGCAGACCGACCCACAGGGCGCCGCCACCGCAGCAGAGGATCACAACGGCCAGAACGATACCGATCACTGTTCGCACCCCGTCACCGTAGGCACGGCGCCGCGAGGGGTACTCGGACGCCGAGAAACGGCACCAGCGCGCACTCGAGTTGTTCCGCGCGGTCGGTGATCGACGGCACCTGGTTCGGCCAACCGGCTGAGCGCCGTATTAACGGTCGTCTCAGGTTCACCCGGTACGAAGTAGACGTCAGACAAGCGACGTAACCGTATGTAGAGGCTATTGATGGCAGTCAACGCAGAGCCGTCCGGGAAAGCGCCGGCCGGTCGGTTGGCAGGCCTGTTCGCGGCGCCCGGCCGGCTCTCGGCCGGTCGCCCGGCCCATGATCAAGGAGGCGCTCCGTGTTCGACCAGGTGAACGGCCTGCCGGTGCACGCTCTCGTGCTGCACGCCGCCGTCGTGTTCGTGCCGCTGCTGGCGCTCGGGGCCATCGTGTACGCCCTGGTCGGACTGTGGCGCGCCAAGATCGGCTGGGCGGTTCTGCTGCTCGCCGTGATAGCGCCGATCACCGCGTTGGTCGCCATGCTGTCCGGCAACAAACTGCATGAGCGGCTGCTCGAGCAGGGCCTCAAGGGGCGCGGTGCGGAGATCATCAACGATCACATGGGCTTCGGTACGAGGACGTTCTCGTTCTCGCTGGCCCTGGGTGTGGTCACGCTGGTCCTGGTCCTGGCCACCCAGCGCCGGCCCGGTTCGCTGTCGCGGGTGGTCGACCTGGTGCTGGCCGTGGTGACGGTGGCGCTGGCCGCGATCACCGGCTATTACGTTTACCGGACTGGTGACTCGGGCGCCACGGCGGTCTGGGGCCAGTACTAGCTCGATCTTTAACCTATGCGGCGGGGCCTCAGGGGCGTTGATTTCTTTCGGTGGCTGCTCAGCCGCGGTTCTGCTGCCGTCGGCCCCTGACCTTCCGCTATCCCACATGAGCTGACCGCGGTGCCTGGCATCCGTCCCGACGTCCGCTTCCCAGCAGGCCGGTTCGCGCCCACGACATCGCCTACCCGCCGTAGTGGCTCCTCATCCGCCATCGGCGGTTCCGGACATCGTCGGCACCTGCATGAGCCGGACGACCGACGTCAGCAGCACGTAGGAGAAGAACGACGATGCTCGACCACCTGACACCGCTGCTCTCCTCGCCCTGGCTCTACGTCATCGTCTTCGCGGCCATGGCCATCGACGGGTTCATCCCGGTCGTGCCGACCGACGTCGCCGTCATCGGCCTGGGCGCGCTGTCGGCGACCGGCTCGCCGAACCTTGTCGCCCTGGCCGCCGCCGTGGTGGCCGGCGGGATCGCCGGCGACCAGGTCTCGTACCTGCTCGGTCGGAAGGCCGGCGGCCGGGTCACCGACGGCAAGCTCGCGGTGGTCAAGAAGAAGGCGGAGCGTGCGCTGATGCGGTACGGCGGAGTAGTGATCCTGGTCGGCCGGTTCCTGCCGTACGGGCGTACCGCCACCGCCCTGACGGCGGGCTCGACGTCCGTTCCGCTGAGCCGGTTCCGGCTCTTCACCGCGCTGGCGAGCGTGGCCTGGGCGGCGTATGCGATCGGCGTGGGCCGACTGGGCGGGGCGACCTTCGCCGGCTCGCCGTTGCTGGGCGCCGGCTGCGCGATGGTGCTCGGTGCGATCCTGGCCGCCATGTTCGCCTTGGGAGAGAAATGGAGCGGCGGCGCGAAGGTCACCGCGGGAAGCTGTCTCCCTCGTCAAGACTGAGGCAGCACGTGAAGCAGGGCCGCGTCGCCCTGCGCGAGACCACCTCACCCGCGCCGGACTGACCCACCCGGAACCGACGCGGCGGAGAAGCGTGCTGCCCTCCACGTCGGCGATGGTCGCGATGTCGCCGTCGGCACAAGCTCACCCCGTACATCGGGGGCCGAGGGTCATGGCCTGAACACCGAGATCATGCGTCACCACGCCGCCGCTGCCCGGCTGTGGGGTCCACAGCCGGGCAGAGAGGCGCCGAAAGGGTTCTAGGTTCCACGTGCTGTTCAAGCGGACAGGGGGTGGAGAGGGCGGGAGATGCCACGGCCTCGGCCGCCTTCCGGTCGACCGATCCAGGTTCAGCTGGTGAGCGATCGAGTCACGGTGGGGGGAACCGGGCGATTGAGCATCCGGCAGGTGAGGGCGGTGTCGGCGGCGGATACGACCTGGGCGTAGCGGGTTTGGCCTCCGGGTGTCGCGGTGATGCCGGGGGTGGCGGTTATATCGGCGACGGCGGTGCGTTTGCCGTCCTCGGTGGCGGTGGCTCTGGTCTGATGGCCTCTGGTGGTGCCGGCGTGGGCCCAGACGGTGCCGCACACCGTGTCGAGACGGAACAGGCCGAGGCCGTAGCCGCCCTGAACCCCGACCTCGTCCGGGAGTGGGACTGTGGTCTTCATCTGGGTCAGCGCCGCCGATGAGAACAGCCGGCCACGCAGCACCGCGGACAGGAAGCGGGACACCTCGTCGGGGGTGGAGATGATTGCGCCGCCGGCTCCGGCCCAACCGCCGAGCGGCCGGTCGGACACGTCTACATAGGTGGGAGCGGGATCGCCGAACGAGACGGAATAGCCGTGGGCGTACCCGGGGCCGGTAATTCTGGCGTACGGGTCGGGGTAGTAGGTACGCGTGAGGCCGAGAGGGACGGCGATGTGCCGGCGAACGAGGTCAGGCATGGTCCTGCCGGTCACCTTCCGCAGCAGCATACCGAGCAGGATGTAATTGGTGTTGGAGTAGCTCCAACCTTGCCCGGGTGGGAACTCGGGCCCATGGGCGAAGGCGATGTCGAGCAGTTCCCGCTCGGTGGCAACGTGATAGGGGTCTTGTTCCATCCGGGTGAAGTAGCCGGGGTCAGCGACGTACTGGAACAGGCCGCTGGTGTGGTTGAGCAGCATCCGCACCGTGATCTCGCTGCCGCCGGGCACGACGCCTGGCAGGTAACGATCGATGGGAGCGTCGAGGTCGACTCGCCCGCGGTCGACCTGTTGCAGCACGAGCGTTGCGGTGAAAGCCTTGGTGACGCTGCCGATCTCGAATTGATCGCGGCCGGTCATCGGTCGTCCGGTGGCCCGGTCCGCCACCCCCGCGGCGGTGACGGTTGTGCGTCGGCCGTCGTCGACTCGTGCGGCATATCCGGGCACCCCGCTGTCCAGCACCTGGCTGGCGACGTCGCGCATGGTGGGATCAGGGGACGGCCCGGCGGCGGGTGCGGGAGTCGTGCCGGCGCCGACAAGTGTGGCAGCGACGGTCAGCGCGAGGGCAGCGCGCCCGAAGCGGGGGAGAGTCGCCGCCTTCGTGGCGCGGGGCGTGAGAACAGCGGGCATGGCATCCGTTCCTTCGCGGCAAGGGTGGGTGGCGGTGGGCACCGAGATCGCCACTTCCGGCGGCATCCGGCCTCCCTCGTGGACACCCACGCGATCTGGACTGAGTTCTACGGACTCTTGGTTGTTGCTTCCGGCGGAATAGTTCCGACCGATCTGCGCCGACCTGAGTCGTTGTCGCGCCGGCGTCTCCCACGTCACCGACCGACCGCCACGACGCCGCACGGGGTGTGAGTTCAGTGCGGACGTGTGTGAGCTCAGAGCTGTCTTTCAGTCAGCCTCAGTGAGCTCACACACGTTCGACGCTTCGTCAGGACGCGCGAGGGGAGACCGCCATGATGCCGATGCACATCTCGTCGCTGGTGCCGTCGCCCCACACTACGTAGCGCGGCGGCAGCTTCTTCAGCTGCGGCACTTGCTTGCGCAGCCCCGCGTCGTGCGTACACGTCGTCCGCAGCGTGTCCCCCGGACCAACCTCCACCGGCGCCGGCAGCTTCACCAGCCGCTGGTTGTCGAAGTCGAACTGCGGCACGTCCAGCACCACCTTGGCCTTCGGCGTGCCCGGGTTGAGTTCGACCTTCAAGGCCCGCCCGAGCATGTGCATGTGGCCGAAACCGGCGAACAGCGTCGCCGGCGCCTCCACCTCGTGGTCGCAGGTCTGGGTGTTACCGGGCTTCGGCTTACCCCCGCTGCACTCCTCCACCTGCTCGTCCGCCATTCCGCCGACGTCCGCCCCGAACCGCTTCGTCACGTCCGCGATCGAGGCCGCCCGGTCGCAGAGCGGACCCGACTCGTCGGTGGCGCAGGGCAGCTCCGTCGGCGCGTCGAGCGACCACGTCTCGAGTTCCCGGGTCTTCGGCGTGCCGTCGGTCAACCGCAGCCGCACCGCCGTGCGGTCCGACCCGCCCGGCTTGCCGTCGGTCGCGAGCAGGTTGTAGTGCATCTGGAGAACGACCAGGCCGCCCGGCTCCAGCTTGAAGCCGACGTCCTGGTCGAGCAGCGTCTCCGTGGCGCCCGGCGCCCAGGTGTCCACCCACGCCGCGCCCGGTTCGTCGTCCTCCACGTCGGCGCCCTTCACGCCGGTCCCGCCGAAACACTGCCAGCCGATACCGGGGGTCTTCGCGTCGTGCTCGCGCACCAGGGCAGCTTTGTCCGGCCGCACCGCGTACACGATGGCGTGGTGCGCGAGGGCGATGTTCTCCGGCATGACCTGGGTCCCGGTCAGGAACTGTGCCTTGGTCAGGCCCGGATCGATCACCTGGCACCGGTACTCGTCCGTGCCGCCACCCTCCGGCGGTGCGGGCGTGTACGCCTCGGGCATCTTCAGATCGACGAACCGCTCGCCGGCGCGCAGCGGCTGCGGTGGGCCCACCGACGCGCCCGCGTGCGCGCCGTGCGAGCCGGCCGCGGGAGGCGCGGCGGGCGCCGCACTGTTGTCGGCGTCCGACCCGCAGGCGGCGACAGCGAACGCCGTCGCCAGCGCCATGGCGGCCGCCCCGAACCTCCACGCTTGCCCGGACGGCTCTGCATGTATTGCCATCAATAAACTCCTACATATGGGTTACATCGCTTATCTGACGCAGTTCATACCGAGCGAACCTTAGATAACCGTTAATGCGGCGCTGCCGCTTGGAACTCCTAACTCAATCGGGTGCATCGCCCGTCGCGGCGCCGAGCACGGGTCCGGGCTGGGCAGGCTGCGCTGGGTCGTCGAGCAGAGCTTCGCTCTGCTGCACTGGCTCCGCCGCCCACGCATCCGCCGGGAGATCCGCGCCGACATCCACGAAACCCTGCTCAAACTCGGCTGCGCTCTTATCTGCTGGCGCCGCCGACCCGCTCGACCGGCCTGCGGGCGACTCCCGGATCGGCGCCTGGTCGGCGGCGGGCGAGGACGGGCGGAGCCCGCGAGTCCGGGCCGGGCGACGGGACAACTCGGCAGCCCGGTGACGGAGGTGACCGGGCAGTGAGCCGGCCGTGCGCCACGGGACTGCTCTACGCCGTACTCGCAAGAGGGTTTGACTCGAGGTAGTTGTGGAGTGCGGCGGTCGCGCGAAGGCGGTGGAGGCTTGCCTGGTCGAGTTCGCGCTGGCGGGCGGTGAGCGCCGTGCGGGTGCGGGCCGGATCGCCGGCGATCATGGCGGCCATGACCTCGTGGACGGCCGCGACGGAGTACCGGGAGCGGCGCAGCATGGTGATGATCCGGGCCCGGATCAACTGGGCGTGGTCGTAGACGCGGTAGCCGGTGCCGCGTTCGCGGCCCGGCGAGAGCAGGCCTCGCCGCTCCCACAGCCGCAGCGTGGACGGCCGTACCCCGGCAGTCGCGGCGGCGTCGCCGATGTGCAGCGGGCGTTGCACGCGTAGCCGTGGGGGTAGCTCGCCGTCGAACGCCTCCAGCGTCTCCGCCACCTGCGTGCGTTCCTCGGCGAGTGCGGCGTGGCTGCGGTCGACAGTGGCCAGGGCCATGTGCAGATCGCCTGCGTGGACGGCGCGCAGCACGGTCAGCGCGGTCTGCCAGCCGTAGCCGGCCATGAGGGTGCGTGCGGTGCGGAGCGCCTCGGCGTGCGCGGCGGTGAAGATGCGGTAGCCGTTGGCGGCGCGCTTGGTGGGCGGCAGCAGCCCCAACTCGACGTAATTGCGGATCTGTTGGACCGACAGGCCGCTCGCCCGGGCCAGCTCGGTGATCCGTAGCCTTCCACCAGCATTGGAGTCTTTTCCGGTCACTGCTGAGGTCACCCGGCACCCTTCGCGACAGAACCATCAAGCGGAGGTTCAATGATAGCTTTCAATGCCTGGAGGTGGGGTGTGGCTGTCGTCGTCGCAGAAGACCTGACCATGCGGTACCGGGTGCCGGTCCGGGCCGGCGGCCTGGCCGCCGCGCTCGCGTCCGTGGTGCGCCGCCGGTACCGCGACGTCGACGCCGTCCGGCAGGTGTCCTTCGAGATCGCGCCCGGCGAGGTCGTCGGGTTCATCGGGCCCAACGGCGCCGGCAAGACCACCACCTTGAAGATGCTCTCCGGCCTGCTCCATCCCACCTCGGGCGAGCTGCGCGTGCTCGGCTTCACCCCCGGGCAGCGCAAGGCGCCGTTCCTGAAGCAGATCGCCCTGATCCGCGGCAGCCAGCCGGTCGGCGGGTCGCAGGAGCTGACCGTGCTCGACGCGCTCGACTACCAGCGGCTGCTCTACGACGTCGCGCCCGGCGACTACCGGCAGACCTTGGCCGAGCTGACCGGCCTGCTCGACCTCGGGCCGCTGCTGGAGCGCCAGCTGCGGGCGCTCAGCCTCGGCGAGCGGATGCGCACCGGCCTCGCGCTGGCCCTGCTCTACCGGCCGCGGGTGCTGTTCCTCGACGAGCCGACCCTGGGCCTCGACGTGACCGCCACCGCCGTGATCCGCCGCTTCCTCGCCGGGCACGCCGCCCAGACCGGCGCCACGATCCTGCTCACCAGCCACTACATGGCCGACGTCGAGTCACTGTGCCGCCGGCTGATCCTCATCGACCACGGCCGGGTGCGCTACGACGGGCCGCTGCGCGAGCTGGCCGCCCGCCTGACGCCGTACAAGCTGGTCCGGGTCAGCGTGGCCGGCGCGACGAGACCCGATTTCGCCGCGGCCGGCGAGATCGTGGAGCACGCCGACGGCAGGTGGGTGCTACGGGTGCCGCGGGAGCGGGTCGCCCGGGTCACCGCCGCCCTGCTGACCAGCCTGGACGTGGCGGACCTGGCGGTCGAGGAGCCCCCGCTGGAGAACGTCATCGACCGCGCCTACCGCGACGGCCTGGCGTGAGGCGGATCCTCCGGCTGACCGCACTGCGCGTGCGCCGCCAGTTCCTGGACTGGTCGGGCACCTGGTGGTTCACGATCACGCTGGTCGCCAACGAGTCCCTCGTCCCGCTGGCCGGCCTGTTCGTGTGGTCGGCCGTGTTCCCGGGCGACCCGCGCGTCGTCTCCTACTTCGCCGCGCTGATCGCCGTGCAGATCATGACCGCGTCGTACGAGAACCACACCTTCTCCGAGACCGTCTACCAGGGCACCGTCAGCCACGAACTGCTCCGGCCGCAGCCCGTCGTCATCGGCCCGATCGGCGAGAACCTGGCCATCCGGCTCTGGATGACGCTGTTCGGGCTGCCTCCGGCCGTGCTGGCCGGGTTCCTGCTCGGCGCCACCTACCGCCCGGCGGACCTGCTGCTCGCACTGCCCGCGCTGGCGGGCGCGGCCGTCCTGCGGTTCCTGTACACCTGGATCCTCGCGCTCACCGCCTTCTGGACCGAACGGGTGCACGCCGTCGTCACCTTCGGCGGGATGCTGATGGCCCTGCTCGGCGGGGCCGTCGCTCCCGTCTCCCTGCTGCCCGGTCCGTGGCGCACGGTCGCGCAGGCGCTGCCCTTCCACGCCATGCTGGGCCTGCCCGCCGACATCGCAACCGGCGCGGTCACCGGGCCGGCCGCCGTCGCCGCCCTCGGCCGCGGCCTGGCCTGGATCGCGGCGTTCACCGTGCTCGCCGCCGTGGTGTGGCGCTCCGGCGCCCGTCGCTACACCGTCGTCGGCGCGTGACCCGTGCGGAAACTCGCCCGCCTGTTCGCCGCCGGCTTCTCGATGTCGCTGCGGCGTACCCTGACCTTTCGCACGAACCTGCTCTTCGACGTCGCGCTCGCCGTCGCCGGCCTGCTGTCCTCGCTCGCGACCGTGCTGCTCGTCTTCACCCACACCGACCACCTGGCCGGCTGGACCCGTCCCGAGACGTTCATGCTCGTCGGCACCTACGAGTTGCTCACCGGCGTCAAGGCCGCGTTCCTCGATCCCAATCTGGCCTGGTTCCCCAGCCGCGGCATCCGCGAGGGCACCCTCGACACCTACCTGCTGCAGCCCGCACCCAGCCTCTTCCTCGCCAGCCTCGCCACCGCGGCCCCCCTCGCCCTCGTCCAGGCGGTGCTCGGCCTCGGCGTCCTCGGTCTCGGCGCGTACGGCCACCCGCCCAGCCCCCTCGGCGTCGCGGCGTGGCTGCTGCTGGTGCTGGCCGGCGCCGCCGTCACCTGGGCCCTCGGCGTGCTGCTCGCCTGCCTGGCCTTCTGGGCGCCGCGGCTCGAGCTCGACGTCTTCTACAACGCCATCTGGCAGCTGGCCCGCTACCCGGTCGGCATCTACCGCCGCCCGCTCCGGCTGCTGCTCACCTACGTCATCCCGCTCGCCCTGATCGCGACGACACCGGTCGCCGCGTTGCTGCGAGGACCCCAGCCGGCCGCCCTGCTCACCGCCGCTGTGGCCGCGGCCACCGCGACGGCCCTGGCCATCACGGCCTGGCGCCTGGGCCTGCGCCGCTACACGGGCGCGACAAGCTGAACACGCTGTCAGATCTCGAACACCGGCCCCGGCAGGTCGAGCTTTCCTGAGGTCCGGTTGGCCGGCGATGAGGGACCCGTGCTGCGGCGCCGCCGGCTCGGGACGGAGCTGAGGCGCTGCCGCGAGGCGGCGAGGCTGAAGCAGGAACAGGTCACCACGTCATGGCTGATCGCGGGGGACGCCGTTTGCGGCGCCGGGCCCTGGGCGGCCTTCACGATCGCCGTGAGCTGACGAAGCCGACCGCGGAAGTCGCAGGTCAGTAAGCAGGTGTTGATCACGGTTTTGGCGTAGAACGCCGAGTCCGCACAGACTACGGTCTCGCCGGAGGTTGCTGAGCTGCCCCGGGTCAACGAGATGCGGCGTGCGGCATCAACCTATTTGGTGTCGGAGCTCGGCCCGGCCTGGCGACGGTCACGAGGTTCATCGACGTGGCTGCGCTTTGCCGGGTGCGCTGTCATGACCTTGACCCGAACTGTCATGAACGAAGCCAATGTCAGTCCTTCAACCTTTGTCTGCGCGCTGATTCACGTTGGCGATCATGTCGATGAGGGTGTTGACGAGTTCTTCTGCCTTGACGCCCCACTTCGGGTCAGCGAGCTGGTTGCTGACCTCCATGCCGGTGATCCCGTTCACGGTGCCGATGAGGAGGGCTCCGTATCGGCGAGCGTTCTGCTCGCCGACCAGGTCGGCGACGATCGCCAGGAACTCGTCTTGGCTGCGCTGGGCAGCACGGGCCATGGCGGTCGGGTCGCCGGCCGGGTTGCTGTACATCAGCCGGTAGAGGTGGGGCTGTCTGCGGCCGAGGTCGAGGAACGCGGTGACGAGACTGCCGAGTTTGTCGGCGGATGACATGCCGGTGTTCGCGCGTAGAGCCGCCGACTGATCCGCGAGCCGCTCCCATGCTCGCGTCCCGATCTCGATCAGCAGGCTCTCCTTGTCGGCGAAATGGGTGTAAGGCGCTCCGCGGGTCACCCCGGCACGTGCCCCGACCGCCCGAAGCGTCACGGCATCGAGGCCCCCGAGATCGAGAAGCTCGGCCGCCGCTTCGATCAAGGCTCGGCGCGTGGCGGCAGCGGACTCGGCGCGACTGGTCACACCGGGCATGCTACCGCAGCTCAGATGACGGAGTCACCCCACTGACTTGACAATGTCATCCGAACCTGTGACCGTAGTTCTCATGACAACGTCAACCGAAAATTTGGAACTCGTGATCGTGACCGGCGCATCAACCGGGATGGGCGCAGCCACCGCACGCGAACTGGCTCGCCGCGGCTTCCACGTCCTCGCCGGGGTCCGGCGTGACAGCGACGGCGCGGCTCTCCGCGCCGCGGGCATCGAGCCGGTGATCCTCGACATCACCAACCAGCAACACCTCGCGGCGCTGGTGGCCCGCGTCGACGGCGACCCGCAACGGCGGCCGTTGCGGGCGCTGGTCAACAACGCCGGCATCCCCGCCGCCGGCCCGATCGAAGTCACGCCGCTCGACGAGTGGCGGCGCATCTTCGAGGTGAACCTCTTCGGCCATATCGCCGTCACCCAAGCCCTGCTACCTGCGCTGCTGCGCAGCAAGGGCCGCATCGTCAACATCAGTTCGGTGAACGGCAAACTCTCCATGGCCGGCTACGGCCCGTACGCCGCCAGCAAGCACGCGATGGAAGCCGTGAGCGACGCACTGCGCAACGAGTTGGCCCCTGACGGCGTGCAGGTGGTCGTCGTCGAACCGGGCGGCGTCAAAACCGAGATGGCCGGTACCGGCCTCGCCAGACTGAGCCAGCTCAGCGCCGGCATGACACCGGAGCAGAACGCCCGCTACGGCGCCCTGGTGCAGGGGTTGCCCTCCCACGTCGCCGCATTCACCAAAGCCGGCGTGACCTCCGACGTCGCGGCCAAGACGATCGCCAGGGCGGTGATCGACCGCAGGCCCCGCACCCGATACATCATCGGCGCCATGGCCGGTTTCCTCATCCGCGCCTCCCGCTTCCTCCCTGACCGGCTGCTCGACCGGATGACGAACTCCGACCTGCGCAAGCACTACCCGGCCGAGAGCGGCGACCGGAGCACCGCAGCGCACCACGCCTGACCGCGACCCGCGCCCCAGTCAGGCATTCCGAAACCTCCGTCCCGCCACCGAAGGGACGCCCATGGTCAAAGGAGCTTCACGCATGTCCACACCACAGATCGAACGAAACCACGACGAGCGAAAAGCGGCTGAGCGGCAGCAGCCAGCGCTGCACTGGATCGGCGGCCGATGGTCGGGGTCGGGGTCCGTCGACGAGTCGCGCAACCCCTCAAACGGTGAGGTGCTTGGGCGCTACGACGTCGGCGGAGTCGAGCAGGCCCAAGCCGGGATCGAGGCAGCTCGATCGGTCTTCGACGACACGGATTGGTCGGTGACGCCGGAGGTGCGATCCCGGGCGCTGATCGAGATTGCTGAGCGGCTGGAGGCACGGCAGCACGAGGTCGCGTTGATGCTCGCGTGGGAAAACGGCAAACGGCTCCTCGAGACGACCTGGGAAGTCGGAGCGGCGGCGACGATGCTGCGGCATTCCGCCGCCTCCGCGCTCGTCGATTCCGGCGGTCGGGCGTCCACCAATACCTCAGGCATGCTGATCGACTCCGAGCCCGAGGCCCGCGGGGTAGCTGCAGTGATCAGTCCCTGGAACAGCCCGATCTACCTCACGATCCGGGCAATCGGTCCGGCGCTCGCCGCCGGTTGCACCGTTGTTGCGAAGCTGCCGGCGCAGACCGCTCTGACTAACAATTTGCTCGCTCAGGTCATCGCCGAAGCCCGGTCTCTCCCAGCCGGGGCAGTGAACCTGTTCACTGAGTCGCACCGCGATGGTGCGGTGCACCTGGTCGATTCGCGCGACACGGACGTCGTCGCCTTCACCGGCAGTACCGGCGTCGGTCGTTCGATCGCCGCTGCCTGCGCCGCCGCTTTGAAGCCGGCGGTGTTGGAATTGGGCGGCAAGACTCCGCTGGTCGTATTCGAGGACGCCGACCTCGACGTCGCTGTGCCGACGATTGTGATGGCTCTGACGCTGATGAACGGTCAGTTCTGCTGCACCGGTTCCCGGGTGCTCGTGCATCGCGATGTCGCCCAGGAGGTCCGTGACCGCCTGACCCGCGCGTTCGAGGCGGTGCGCGTTGGCCCGGCCGACGACCCCGCGAGCGAACTCGGCCCGGTCGTCGATCGCGGCAGTGTCGACCGAATCGAGCAGATAGTCGCCGACGCGACCAGCTACGCCAAGGTCCTCGTCCGTGGCGGTCCCATCACCGACGGACCGCTTTCCAACGGCGCATTCTTCCGCCCAGCACTGCTCGAGGTCGACCAGCCGGACGTGCCGATCGTGCAGCAGGAGGTGTTCGGGCCCGTTCAGGTCCTGGAGGTATTCGACGACGAGCACGATGCGGTCCGGCGCGCCAACGCCACGGAGTACGGACTCGCCGCCGCCGTCTTCACCCAAGACCGCGCCCGTGCCCGACGTGTCGGCCGCGCCATCCAGGTTGGCGGCATGTGGCTGAACACCTGGGGCCGACTCACTGACGAGTTCGAGACAGCCGGCTGGAAGCAGAGCGGACTCGGCCTGGTCGGCCCGCACGGCCTCGAAGCCTTTCAGAAGATAAAGGTCTACGCGGAAGGCCTTACCGCCCGCCACTGACGACCCGGGTCGTATCAAAGTTATTGAGTTGAGCCTGAACTGGGCGGATCGGACAAGGGTTGGGCCGGTCCGCCGTCGTCCAGGTGGTCGGTCAGGTGTGGGGCCATGCGGCCCGATCTCCTGGCGACGACGTCTATCCCGAGATCAGGTCGGTCGACGGGCCGCGCTCTTGTGAGCTACGCAGGCCGTGAGCCCGAGATTGGGAGGCACGGTCAGCGTCTCGAGATCGGCAGTGAAACCGAGCCGGTTCTGATGGAGCGTGTCAAGATTTTGGCCTTGTCTGACGAACGGCGCAGGTGGCGTCCGCGACTGTACGGTCACCGTACCCAGACAGTGCCCCGGGCCTGGTATTCCAGAACGTTCTCAATGGCTACGGCGAGGTCGGCGCTGAGTTCCCGGCGCACCAGGTGCAAAGCGAGGTCCAGGCCGGAAACGATCCCCGCAGCGGTGACGAGGTCACCGTCGTCGACCACTCGGGCGTCCTTGACGACACCGCCCCGCTTGGCCAGCTCGGCCTTGGCGCCGTGGTGGGTCGTGCATGGACGGCCGGCGGTCAGCCCGGCCGCTGCGAGCAGGATCGTGCCGGTGCACAGTGAGGTGACGAGCACACCGGCCCGCGCTGCGGCCGCCAGTTTGTCCGGCAGGAGCCCGGCGTTGATCTCGGCCCAGATCCCAGGCCCGTCCGGGCGGCCGAAGCCGCCTCCGGGCACGACAATCACATCGGCCTCGGCCGGCGACCAACCCTGCGCGACAGCGACGCGGGTACCGAACGCTGCCGTGACGACTCGTGGCTCGGCAGCGCTGACGAAGGCGACCTGGGCGGCGCCGCCGCTGAGCCGGCCGGCGTAGGAGAACACCTCGTACGGGCCTGCGAAGTCCTGCTCCTCGACCCCATCGAACAGCACGATCTGCACCCGCAACGGGCGCTCGCTGCTAGGTTGCGCTGCCGCTGCGGCGGCCGGGTTTGTGAACCCGCCCACGGCCGTGGCTCCGGTCGTGGCACCAACTGCGGCGGTCAGTACTGTTCTGCGATTCACGACTCACTCCCGACATTGACGACTGTGTCTTGTCAGTCGTTGCCACAGGGGGCACGGTTCCCGGGAGACGGCCCTCATCGTGGGGCACCGGTGCGCACTCAGAGTGCGCATACGGCGGACGGCCTCGTCCTCGTCCTCGTCCTCGTCCTCGTCGACCATGGTGAGCACGACGGCGACCTCGGGAGTGCTCTCGTGGATCCGCTGTGTCGCCTCCACGCCGCCACACCCGGGCATTAGCAGGGCCATCAGGACGACGTTCGGCCGAACCTCGAGGGCTCGCTCAATCGCGTCCTCGCCGGTCGCGACCAGGTCGGCGACCTCCATCTCGGGATAGGTGCTGAGGAGCGCGTTCAGTCCCTCGCGGACCACCGCATGGTCGTCCTCGATCTCCGTCTTGAAGCAGCACGGTGACCTGAAACGGACAACCGGGGCCGCTTCAGAAGGCCCTGCTGGCGTAGTAGCAGTTGTCGTAGCGTGCTCCACCCGCCAACTTCCACGATCCGGAGTACGGTCTCGGGCCATCGCTGGCGGAGGCCCGGACGACGACCTGGTAGTTGCCGGGCTTGAGCCGTACGGTCCTGGCGGGCACGCCGGTACCGCCGCACGTCGGGGCGAAGTATCGACTCAGCAGGGGCGATGAGCGCACCTGGCAGGATGCACAGGCCGGGACGGTAAGTCGATCGGCGACCGGTCCGCTGTACAGGATCTCCAGCGCGTACGGCGAGTCGTTGACCACCTGCACGATGGCGGTGCCGGAAGGGCCGTTACCGGTACGTTCCAGCGGGGCGATGTCGCCGGTCGCGCCGGCCTTGACCTTGGCGACCTCGGCGGCGATCCGCTTCTGCCGGGCCTGCGCAGCCCGGGCGTCGCGCGGGTAGTCGGCGATGAACTCATCCAGATGCTCGATGGCCGAGTCGTACTCGCCGCTGCCGATTTCCTTCAACGCGCAGTTGTACAGCGTGCCGGGACGAGCGGCGCGGGCCCGGGCCGCCCCAGCCTTCGCCTCCGGCAGGGACACCGTGCTGAGGTATGTCAGCTCCGTAAGGGCGTCACAAGGCCGGCCGAGAGCTTTGGCGATCACCGAGGCGTAGGCGTTGTCCAGGTCGGACCGGACTGCGGCAGCCTGGGGGGTGCCTGGATGGTCGGTGACGACCACCTGGTAGTCGGTGACGGCTTGGCGTCGCGTGTTCGCCGCCTCAATCCCGTCGGTCAGGTCGGCCGCCCGCTTGCTGTAGGACTTGCCGCGTTGCCAGTACGCCTCCGCGCGACCGGCTCGAGCCCGCGCGACCAGCAACCCATTCGGATACTGGTCCAGCTGCGCGTCGAACGCCTCGGGAGCCAAGGAAGCCTCGGCGTCCAGCAGGTCCTGGCACTCGCGCTGGTCCGCGCGAGCGACGGCGGTGACGGAGGTGAGGGTGAGTTCGTAGCGGGACTGGACGCTCGCGTACCTGTCCAACGCCACCGGGCAGTCGCCCGCCGCATGCGCGGCGCGCGCATCGGCCAGAGCTGACCGGCCGGCCGCCTGGTAGCCGACGAACCCCGCGACCATCAGCAGCACCATCGCCACTGCGGTCACCAACGGCCGCCGTGGCATCGAGCCGCGGACGGCCACGCCGTGCTGCCGCCGGGCCAACCGCCACGCGTCGAAGGTCGCGGCGCCGATGCCGAGCGCGGCGACCGTGAGCCAGAGACCGGGACTCTGTGAAGCGCTGTGGGCAGCCGCGAACCAGAGCACGAGGGAAGTTCCCAGGAGTACTACCGCTGCCCTTTTCCATCGGCCCAGGTAGAGGTAGCCGGCGGCAAGGCCGCTCACGTTCAGCAACGCCGCGATCCGGGGATCGCGGCGCCGAACGGGCAGGTCGATGATCGGGTGTTGCTGAGCGGAAACCGCCGTGGCCAGCGGGTGGCCGTTCTCGTGCGCCAGCCTTTGCCACGCGAGCGCAGTTTCATTGTCGCCCCGGCGTAGCGCGGTGACTGCCTGTCGGTACGCAGCCTCACCGAGCGCCTCACGGCGTGCCGCGTCTGCCTCGGCTGCCGGGTCAGGGGCCGCCAGCAGGGCACCAAGCCGAGGCGGAACGGGGTGGCCGGCGAGCAGCACCGGGTAGAGCAGGTCGATCCAGTCCAGGGTGGATCGAGCGCGGTCGGCCGGACCGCGATCGGGCCGGCTGAGCCGGTCCCGGGTCTCAATCAAGACCTCATCGAGTACGCCGAGATCCGCGCTGTGCCGGGCAAACGCAATGACCTGCACGATCAACGCGCCGTCGGTGCCTGCCTCACCGCGCTCCATCGCCATGACCGCCTGATGGGCGATCGTGGCAGCAAGCGAGAGCAGACGTGGTCCTTCGCTCGGCGATGACACAGGCGTACTCCTACCGTCTCGGCTCCCTACCGACAGCCTGGACGGTCCATGTAGTGGCGTCTATGCCGCACCGGTGCGGCATGGACGCGGACTGCGGCTGCGTGGCATCATGCGGGGCCGAACGGGAAGAGTCCGGCCACTCGACTCAGGCCGCGCAGCCGGACTCTTTGTAGCTGGGTCTTACTCAGAGGATCGCGCGGTTGGATATCTCCTGCGGGCGGTAGGTGGTGTCCAAGACAGCCGGGGCAGTCTTCATCCAGGCGACGTCGGTGCCGGGGTGCAGCGTGTGGACCAGGACCAGGTTCCACTCGGTTGCATCACCGGGGCGGACTGAGTGCCTGCGGCCGCCCTTGACTCGGATGTCGTCAGGATCTCCAGGACGCGCTCGACCAACTTGCCGGGTAGGAACTAGCCTCCGTCCTTCGTGCGTCCAGCAGACCTGGAGGTGGACTGGTGTAGTCGATCTTGGGTCGTAAGCTCGTCGTCGCTTGCCGGTGGGAGTCCGGTCCGGGTAGCTGCCAGGAGGCCCGGTAGCAGGCTGGCGGCTCGGTCTGGAAACGGGTCGGGTCGAAGCCCAGTGTCGAAAGCCCTGATGGGGGAGCGACTGAGCGGTCCGTAGCATCACGCGAAGCCTGCGGCGTCGTTAGAGGTCTCACCTGTTGGGGTGGGGCAGAGGGAGTGCCGAGCCCCCGAATTCAGGGTGAAGGCCATGGAAGCGGTGTAGTGAGGGAGGGGCCGCTACTTCGTCGACGCGTATCTGCTGATGAAGGTGGTGCCCGGTGAGTGCCGTTTCGGCTAGTCCCGCCGTGTTGGGGTCCTCGTTGGACCCGGTTCGTGCCTTGCAGCATGCGCTTTACCGGGCGGCCAAGGCCGATCCCGGACGTCGGTTCCATGCGTTGCGAGACAAAGTCTTCCGCAGGGACGTCTTGTGGCGGGCGTGGGTCGCGGTGCGTCGCAACGATGGCGCTCCGGGCATCGACAAGACCACCCTGGGTCAGGTCGAGGAGTACGGCGTTGACCGGTTGCTCACCGAGTTGACCGTCGAGTTGCGGGATGGCCGCTATCGGCCGGTGCCGACGCGTCGGGTGTTGATCCCGAAGCCGGGCACAGCCGAGCGCAGGCCGTTGTCGATTCCTGCGGTTCGGGACCGTGTCGTGCAGGCCGCGGTGAAGATCGTGCTCGAGCCGGTCTTCGAGGCCGACATGTTGCCGTGCAGCTTCGGGTTCCGCCCGAAGCGTTCGGCGCACGATGCCTTGCAGGTCCTCGTCGATGAGTCCTGGCGGGGCAGGCGGTGGGTGGTCGAGACGGACATCGCCAATTGTTTCTCGGCGATTCCGCATGACAAGTTGATGCAAGCAGTCGAGGAACGCGTCTGTGACCAGGCCGTGCTGAAGCTTCTGCGGGCGATGTTGTCCGCCGGGGTGATGGACAACGGCGTGGTCCGGCGAGAGGTGACCGGTACTCCACAGGGCGGTGTGGTTTCGCCGTTGCTTGCGAATGTCTATCTGCACCGGATCGATCGGGCATGGTCGACTCGTGAGCACGGGGTTCTGGTGCGTTACGCCGACGACGCGATCGTGATGTGCAGGTCCCGGCAGCAGGCCGAGGCCGCCCTCGGGCGGCTGAAAGAGCTGCTGTCCGAGCTGGGGCTGGAACCCAAACAGGCCAAGACACGCATCGTGCATCTGCAGGTCGGCGGTGAAGGCGTGGACTTCCTCGGCTTTCACCACCGGCTGGTGCGTGCCTGGGCGCGGACTGGGACCAAGCAGGTCACCTTCCTGGCGCGCTGGCCCGCGAACAAGGCCATGCAGCACGCCCGTGATCGGATCCGGCGGTTCACGGACCGGTCCCGGTTGCTGCTGCCGGTGGAGTGGATCGTGCAGGACCTCAACCAGTTCCTGCGCGGCTGGGCCGGGTACTTCAAGTACGGAAACTCGGCCCGCCACTTCAGCAAGATCAGGGCATATGCGTTGATGCGGCTGGCGATCGTGATCGCCAAACGGCATAAGCGCAGCCGAGCATTCGGGTTGCAGGTACTGGTCTTCCAGTCCGACAACCAGCTCGGACTGGTCGAGCTCATGGGAACCGTCGTCTCGCCAAGGCCCTTCAAGCCCTGGCGGAGGACAAGCCGAATGCCGGCGGTGAACGACGTCGGTGAGCCGTGTGCGGGAAAGCCGCATGCACGGTTCGATGGGCGGGTGCTGGAAACGGAACACCCTGGACAAGGTCACCGCAGCGGGACAACCGAACGGGAAACCGTCGGCATGAAGGCTGCCGGACCTAACCCCAGAACTGTGTCACCGCGCCAGCGCCCGACCCTACATTGAGCATCGGTGCTTGGCCAGGGTCCGGGTCGTGACCGGTTCGTTGTTGATGATGCTGGTGGTGGGCAGGCTTTATTGCCCGGCCGGAGGCCGGGTTTCTCCGTGGGTCCTGGTTGTTGTTGCGGCGGATTTCGTTGTCAGGTAACGGGTTCGGGTAGCGCGGCGAGGCGTTCGAAGGCTTGGACGAGGTGGTTGGTCCAGGGCCAGCCGGCGGCGAGGCGCAGTGTGGTGGTCCGGGCGGTGCGGGTCAGTTTCGCCGTGATGTGCAGCAGCCGGTAGCGCAGTTTCTTCGGCTCGGCGGCCGCGAGTGGCCCGTCCAGGAGCAGGTGCTGGGTCCAGCTGAGCAGGTCGATGCCGGTCAGGGCGAGTTGCAGCCAGACGGTGTTGCTCGCGCAGCAGGCGGCGTTCCCGAAATGGACCCGGCCGGGCGAGACGCGAACCCTGCGCGACCTCCTGTCGGAGGCGGTGCGGTCGCTGCGCACGACCGTCGGTCAAGAACCGGCTGACGCCCTCGCCCGGACGTCCGGGAGATATTCCGGTCGCTGGACACCGGCGCTGACCGATATGTGCTGCTTGATTGGGGAGGCCGATGGTTCTCGCGCAGCGCTGACGCGTCTGCGGCGCCGCCGTTCCCGGCGGGTGCACGAACGCGAACAAGCGCTGACCCCTCGCGGCAAGGGACAACCTGTCCAGCGATCGGCGTGGCCGCGGTGTCGTTCTGGCGGTGGCCGCGGTCCTGGCGCTCCGCGTCTTGCGGCCGGAGCACTGCACGGCGACCTTGCGGGGATCTCTACCACCAGGCCGACGGTTGGGCCTGGGAGAACAGCCGGGCGGCCGGTTTCGCCAGCTCCGAACGCCGTGACCCGCGTCAGCGGTCCTGTCGGAGGTCGTCGACGACGCTCTGGTAAGCGTCGGGCGTCACGGCGAAGGAGCCGTAGTAGGGGTAGTTCATCTCGACGACGAGGAACAGGTTCGTCGCGATGACCGTGCTGGCCATGGTGAGCAGGGCGCGGCGCACGAGGCCGTCGTCGAGGCCGAAGAACAGGCACATCGTGAGGACCGCGCCGGTCGAGACCAGCACCCCGAACCACATCACCGGTGACATCCGGCTGTCGTCGGCCTCGGCGTCCGAGGCGTGGTGGTACTGCTCGGCGCGGCCGATCTCGTCGATGGCGTGGTTGATGAAGAACCGTTGCGCGTCTGTCGTCGGCCGTAACGACCCGACGAGGGTGGCGAGCTCGCTCAGGTCGGCGGAGCGCTCCCGCTCGGTGCCCTGCTCGTGCCGGGCCTCCCAGTCGGTGACCAGAGCGGACTCGTAGCGGATGACGCCGTCGGTGAGCATCAGCCGGGTTTGGTCGTCGAAGACCACGCTGCCGGGGATGAGGGTGGTCATGCTCGCCGCCTCCTCGCGCACGGCTTCCTTCGCGTCGGTGTAGCCCTCCCACAGGGAGACCACGCACAGTCCGATCACGATCGCGTACGCCACGCCCACCAGCGAGACGATGACACCGGTGACGTCGTTGTGCTGATTGAGCCGCCGGTGCGGCAGGGTGCGGTGGATGAGGATGTCCAGCCCAAGGGTGACGGCCGGGACTCCGATGATCAGCACGGCCCCCACCAGCCACACCGACACGTCCCGTACGAGCCAGAGTTCCACGCCGTCCACCCTAGGCAGCGCGGGGAGTGCGATGGCCGAATACCGGAAACGACGATCGGAACGTGAACTCGTTGTTACGTTCTGTCGGGGTCGCCGGAAGGGGCAACGATGAGCGTGCAGATGACAGGCTTGGACCTGAGCGAGACCGAACGCCACCGCACCAGCAGGGGACGATCCCATCCGCTGGGCGCCCGCCCGGACGACGGCGGGGTCAACTTCGCCGTCTTCTCCGAGCACGCCACCGCGATGCAGCTGCTTCTCTTCGAGCACCACGATTCCCCTGCCCCGTACCAGATCATCACCCTCGACCCGGAGACCAACCGCACCTTCGCGGTCTGGCACGTGCGGGTCGAAGGGCTGAGGCCCCGGCCTTCTACGGTCTGCGGGCCTTCGGCCCGGAGGACGTCCCGGGTCTGCGGTTCGATCCGGACAAGGTGCTTCTCGATCCGTACGCCCGCGGGGTGGACCGCGCGCTGTGGGACCGGGGCGCCGCCTGCCGGCCCGGCGACAACACGGCCGTCTCGCTGCGGTCCGTGGTGGTGGACACCGACGGGTACGACTGGGAGGGCGACGAGCCGCTGCGCCGGACGATGGATGACCTCATCATCTACGAGGCGCACGTCGGCGGGTTCACCCGGTCGCCGAGTTCGGGGGTGGGCCGGCCGGGCACGTTCGCCGGGCTGGTGGAGAAGATCCCGCACCTGACGAAGCTCGGCGTCAACGCGGTCGAGCTGTTGCCGGTCTTCGACTTCGACGACGGCGAGGCCAACTTCTGGGGCTACAGCACCGCCGCCTACTTCGCCCCGCACGCCGGTTACTGCGTGGCCCCGGACGAGGGCGGGCACCTGCGGGAGTTCCGCGACATGGTGAAGGCCCTGCACGCCGCGGGCATCGAGGTGATCCTGGACGTCGTCTTCAACCACACCGACGAGGGCAACCACCTCGGGCCGCTGTTCGCCTTCGCCGGCCTGGACAACCCGAACTACTACTACCTGGACCCGAACGACCGGCGGCACTACTACGACTACTCGGGCTGCGGGAACACGCTGATGGCGAACCACCCGATCGTCACCAAGATGATCGTGGAGTGCCTGGAGTTCTGGGTGCGGGAGATGCACGTCGACGGGTTCCGGTTCGACGAGGCCGCCGTGCTGACCCGCGGCGCCCGTGGTGAGGTCCTCGACGAGCCGCCGGTGGTGTGGCAGATCGAGCTGTCCGACACCCTCGCCGACACGAAGATCATCGCGGAGGCGTGGGACGCCGCCGGCGCGTACGAGGTGGGCCGCTATCCGGGGTATCGCTGGGCCGAATGGAACGGCCGATACCGGGACACCATGCGCCGCTTCGTCCGCGGCGAGCCGGGCATCGTCGGCGACGTGGCCGAGCGGCTGACCGGCAGCGCCGACCTCTACCAGGCGCGCGGGCACCGCCCGATCAACAGCGTCAACTTCATCACTTGCCACGACGGCTTCACGCTCGCGGATCTCGTCTCCTACGACGAGAAGCACAACGAGGCCAACGGCGAGGGCAACCGCGACGGCAACGACGACAACATGAGCTGGAACTGCGGCGCCGAGGGGCCGACCACCGATCCTGAGGTCAAAGCGCTGCGCGTACGCCAGATCAAGAATTTCGCCGCGTTGCTGCTGCTGTCGCGGGGCGTCCCGATGATGCTCGGTGGCGACGAGATCGGCCGCACCCAGCAGGGCAACAACAACGCCTACCGCCAGGACAACGAGATCAGCTGGCTGGACTGGTCACTGGTCGACGACCACGCCGAGGTCCTGTCGTTCTGGCAACGCATGATCGCGTTCCGGAAGGCTCATCCGAGCCTGCGGCAGCCGACCTACGAAGGGCCCGGGATCGCCTGGCACGGCACCCGGCTGGGCCGGCCCGGATGGACCGACCCGGACGCCCGGACCCTGGCCTGCACCATCGACGACCTGCACATCATCGCGAACATGTACTGGGCGCCGCTGGACTTCGAGCTTCCGGCGGTGCCGGGGCGGGTCTGGGCGCGAGCCGTCGACACCTCGTCACCGGATGACGCCGAAACGTTTGTGGACACCGCGACCATCTCCGCTCCCGGACGCAGCGTCATCGTCCTGATCTCCCGCCCGTCCTGAAGAGAAAGAGGCCATCGTGCCGAACCAACTCGACTTCACCTTCTCGGATCTCGTCGCCGGCTACGTCATCAGCGCCGACCCGCAGGCCGGGCGCTTCGAGATGAACACCTCCGACGGCCGGCCCTTTGTCGTGCAGCTCACCCCGACGACCACGGCGGAGATGCTGCGCAACCTGGGCGACGCGTACGTCGACGCCACCGCGCAGCTGTCCGCGATGCTGGAGCACGGCCGCCTGCTGCACGTCTACGGCGTGTTCTACCCGTCGGACTCAGGAGCGGGCACCGCCTTCGAGGCCAAGCACGTGCTGCTGTTCGGCAAGGCGGCCGACGAGCACAAGTTCGAGTCGCCGAGCTGGTGGGGCCAGCAGGTCCGGAAGATCGCCGACTTCTACCTGGACAGCGAGTTCGGCGTCGGGTCGACGACCTTCGACTACCGGCTGTACCGCACCGATCTGACGATGGAGGGCGCGAAGACCACGACCGTCCGGCAGGAGACCGACACCATCTCCCGTCTGGTGTACGGGCTGGCCACCGCGTACCTGATGCACGGCAACCAGCGGTACCGCGACGCGGCGGTGGCCGGCGCCGACTACCTGATCGACCATCTGTGCTCGGTTGACCGCGCCGAGCAGATCGCCTACTGGTACCACGCGCTCGTGCTGCGCCCGGACGGCAGCGAACTCAAGATCTTCGCCTCCGAGTTCGGCGACGACTACGACGCGATCCCGTGCTACGAACAGATTTACGCGCTGGCCGGCCTGACCCAGGTCTACCGGATCACCGGCGATCCGAGGCTGCGGGAGATCATCGACCTGACCATCAACATGTTCCATCGCTACTTCGAGGACAAGACCAATTATCCCGACGGTACGCCCCGGCGAGGCTACTACTCGCACGTCGACCCGGTGACCTTCGACCCGCTGAGCCCGGCCCTGGACGACGGGATCCGCACCAACCGAGACCGCAAGAACTGGAACTCGGTCGGCGACCACATCCCGGCGTACCTCATCAATCTGTTCCTGGCCACCGGCGAGCAGAAGTACGCCGACGAGCTGGAGTCGCTCTGCGACCAGATCACCGAGCACTTCCCGGACTACGACAGCAGCCCGTTCGTACAGGAGAAGTTCTTCGGCGACTGGAGCGCGGACCGCGCCTACGGGCAGCAGCAGGACCGGGCGATCATCGGGCACAACCTGAAGATCGCGTGGAACCTGACCCGGGTGAACAACGTGCGGCCGAAGGCGGAGTACGTGTCGCTCGCCAAGAAGATCGCCGGGCTGATGCCGACGGTCGGCATGGACCCGCAGCGCGGCGGCTGGTACGACATGATGGAACGCCACACCGGCCCCGGCGAGCGCTTCCACCGCCTCGTCTGGCACGACCGCAAGGCGTGGTGGCAACAGGAACAGGGCATCCTGGCCTACCAGATCCTCGACGCGGTCTACGGCGACCCGCAGTACGCCAAGTACGCCCGGGAGAGCGCCGCGTTCTACAACGCCTGGATGCTCGACACGCAGGCCGGCGGCGTCTACTTCAACGTGCTGGCCAACGGCAACCCGTTCATGCTCGGCGGCGAACGCAGCAAGGGCTCGCACTCGATGGCCATGTACCACAGCGCCGAGCTGTGTTACCTGGCCGCGGTCTACTCCAACCTGGAAGGCCGCCAGCAACCGATGGACCTGTTCTTCTCGCCCGGCGCGGGCGCGTTCGGCGGCGTCCTGCGGGTCGCGCCGGACCTGCTGCCGCCGAAGACCAACAAGATCATGCAGGTCTGGATCAACGGGCACGAGCACGCCGACTTCGACGCCGACGCGCTGACCGTGACGCTGCCGCACAGCACCGAGCCGCAGGAGGTACGCGTCCGGCTGGTCGGCGCCGCCTGCGCGTTCAGCGCCGACGTGCTCGAGGTGTCCGGCGTCGTCGCCCGGATCAGCCTGGCCGGCTCGCTCGGCGCCACCCAGGTCGACGTGCTGCGCCGGGAGCTTGACGGGGTGCTCGACGGCGGCGTCCGCTCGGTGGTCCTGGAAACCGCCGGCCTCATCTACCTCGACCCGGAGGCGGTCCGCTACCTCGCCACCGCCAAGCAGCATCGCGACTTCCAGCTCACCGTCACCGGGGCGCAGGGCCAGGTCGCCGCCGAGCTGGCGTCCAGCGAGCTCGACCAGGAACTCGTCAGGAACGCGTCGTGAACTACGACCACATCGTCGTCGGATCAGGGTCCGCCGGCACCATTCTCGCCACCCGGCTGTCCGAGGACCCGGGCCGCTCGGTGCTGCTGCTCGAGGCCGGCCCGGACTTCCCCGAGCTCGACCAGCTGCCGGCGGACCTCGCCACCGCGGCCACGGTCTCGGTGGTGGACCACGACTGGGGCTACCGGGCCGACGCGGTGCCGGGCCGTTCCATCGAGTACGCCAGAGGCAAGGTCACCGGTGGCTGCTCGGCGGTGAACGGGGCGATCGCGCTGCGTGGCTTGCCCGCCGACTTCGAGGAGTGGGCCCGGCTCGGCAACGACGCGTGGACCTGGGACCAGGTTCTGCCGTACTACATCCGGATCGAGAACGACCAGGACGTGGAAGGCCCGCTGCACGGCAAAGAAGGACCCACTCCGGTCGTACGCACGAAGCACGACGACCTGGTGCCGTTGCAGAAAGCCTTCCTGGACGCGAACCTGGACCACGGATTCGACTACGTGGCCGACCACAACGATCCGCACAGCACCGGCGTCGGCCCGATCCCGATGAACCGGCGCGGCCCGTTGCGCGTCTCGACCGCCATCTCGTACCTGAGCCAGGCCCGCCACCGCCTCAACCTGACGATCCGACCGGGGACGCTGGTGCAACGGGTCCTTTTCGAAGGCACCAAGGCCGTCGGCGTGGAGGCGGAGATCGACGGGCAGGTGCAGAAGGTCTACGCCCGCAACGTCACCCTGTCGGCCGGTGCGATCAACACGCCGGCGATCCTGCTGCGCTCCGGCGTCGGCCCGGCCACGCAGCTCGAGGAGCTCGGCATCCCGGTGGTGCTGGACCGGCCCGGCGTCGGCGCGAACCTCATCGAGCACCAGCAGATCACCGTCGGGATCATCCCGAAGGACGGCGTCACGCAACTGTCCGACCCTGACGTCCAGGTGATCACCCGGTACACCGCTCCAGGCACCGAGCAGTTCAACAACATGCAGCTCTACTTCGTCAGCCGGTACGTGCCGATCACCCACCGGCCGATCAGCGTGATGAGCGTGCTGCAGAAGCCGGCCGGCCGCGGCCAGGTCTCGCTGACCACGAGCGACCCGCACATCCAGCCGGAGATCTTCCTCAACTCGTACGGCGAGGAGGCCGACCGTCGCATCGCCATCGACGGTGTCCGGCTGTGCTGGGAGATCGCCACCTCGAAGCCGATCGCCGAGCTGTCCGCCGGCCTGGCCGACAGCCTCACCGAGAAACAG
This sequence comes from Actinoplanes sp. NPDC089786, assembly GCF_040684855.1. Classification (NCBI taxonomy): domain Bacteria; kingdom Bacillati; phylum Actinomycetota; class Actinomycetes; order Micromonosporales; family Micromonosporaceae; genus Actinoplanes; species Actinoplanes sp. NPDC089786. The sequence goes on along the minus strand of NZ_JBFBGU010000015.1, from coordinate 971 downwards.
CTCGACGACGACGAGACGCTGTTGCGCTACATCAAGCAGCACTCCGCGACCCTGTGGCATCCGGTCGGCACCTGCCGGATGGGCACCGACTCCGACTCGGTTGTGGACCAGCGTTTCGCGGTGCACGGCCTGGACAACCTGAGCGTGGCGGACGCCTCCGTCATGCCGGACCACGTCAGCGCCAATCCGAACCTGACCTGCTTCGTCATCGGCGAGCGGGCCGCCGAGTGGCTGGGGGAATCATGAAGATCGGTGTCCTGATCGAGGACCACTTCGACCAGACCGAGTACCGCGCGTTCAACCGCTGGTTCCCGTCGCAGGGCGTCGAGGTCGAGTACCTGTCGCACCTGTGGGACCAGCCGTCCCTCACCTTCGGCAGCAACCCCGACGACGGCACGGTCGAGGAGCACGTCACCGTCACCGCCGAGGTGGCCACCGCGGACCCCGCCGACTACGCCGGCATCATCCTGATCGGCGCGTACGCGATGGACCGGCTGCGCTACCAGACGGAGATCGTCGGCCCGGGCGCGCGCAACACCGCGCCCGCGGTCGAGTTCCTCCGCCGCGCGGTGGCGGCGCCGGGCGTGCCGATCGGCACGATCTGCCACTCGCTGTGGCTGTTCTGCGCCGACCCGGACCTGCTGCGCGGGCGCCGGGTCACGTGCGCCCACAACATCGTCTGCGACGTCGAGAACGCCGGCGGCATCGTCGAGTACGACGGCCGCTCGACCGCCGACCTGGTGATCGACGGTAACCTCATCTCGGCCCGCCACCCCGAGGTCACCGAGCGCTTCATGACAGAGTTCCTGGCCCAGATCACCAGCCAAGCCGAACAAGCGACCGCGACGGTCTGATCAGACCGCATCTCGTCATGTCCGGCCGGGTAGCGACGGCGCATTGCTGCGCCGCCGCCCCCTCAGAACCGGACGTGCACGTTTCCATGCATCCGGCTCAAGCAAGCCCGCGAAGAT